>CAVQDE010000002.1:0-469842 GCA_963711205.1 uncultured Gammaproteobacteria bacterium | reverse complement strand
CTTGGTCCTTTTGGACCTGGTTTCAATGTTGGTTTAGACGAATATAGCAATCTGTATTTTCGTTTAATCAGTGCCTTATGAAACTTTAGTATCGTGGCTGGCTTGATAGTGATGCTCACTTTTGTTAATCGGTTGGGATTTATCATCGAAGCTAAATAACCAAAAATCAATCGATCCATTAAACCTAATCTCGAGGGATATCTTCTGTCTGCGACGCATCGTTATCAACTGTTGTCTCAAGACAATATTTTCTGCAACTAGTTTACGCACACCTCCCGGTTGCATAGCACGGACGATGGTCATAAACATATATAAAGTAATAAGTAGAATATCTTTCATGCCGCGCATCACTAGCATTTTGAACATATGAAAGCTAAGTTGAAATACTTGTAACATCCTATTGTTTAATTTATGTCGCTACACAACTTGAAAAATGGCGTTTTGAAAGAAAAGGCAAAGGGCTCGATGACGTATTTGATTCATTAAAAACAAACCAAATTACACTGGGTGAATATATCCAAAAAGTTTATGCCGATAATTTTCCTTATGTATGGATCGTCAATTGTTTTGAATGGTTAAGCTTTATATCATTTGGTATTGGCCTTGCAAAAGGGTTTACATTCATCGGTTGGTAAGCAATAAAGACTGATTCGTAGTATTCGCCATGAACTACTTGACCAAACGCTATTTGGTACGCAGATGATTTACAGAGAAAGCTTGATCGATATCAGCATTATTTTAATTCAAACCGATCTCATCAATCCTTATCTGCAATTATACCTTACCATAAAGCTCAACAATCTAATGCCAATGTTATTCCGATCAAAAATTACAAATGGCATCATACTGTAAGGATCTATTTCAACTACCTATAGCAGTCTGAATTAGGAATTCACCCCATTTCAAGTTGTTAATTTATATTCTTCATTTGCTGTATTCAATTTACTGAATCAATGAGCAACCGAATATATGAAGCACATATCAAATTAGTGAGCAATTTAGGAAATATCTTAATGTTATTGGCAAAACGGTAGCGCGACATTACAAGCATCTTCACATTTTGAGTTTGCATCTGTATTGTATAAATATTGTGAATCTTTGTATGAGTAAACTGTAGAAGGACACGAATTGATACATGCCATTGTGAAATTGGAACATCCCGACTCCAAACATTGAGTGGCTCCATCATTACATGACTGAACGCAATTCGATTGAAAATCAGTATCGCTTGAATTGAGATATGAACCCGAATCATAGTTGTAAATTGAGGGATCGCATTCATTAGCGCATTGACTTTGAACGAGAGCACAATCAGAGGTAGATTGTGATAGCAATATTACTTTATGACTTGAATTAAAACTACTCGCATTTTCAAATGATGTGAGAATTATTATCAAGAAACAAAAATATAATATTACATATTTAATGTTCATACATATATTATAACAAATTCTAATACTGGGATGATGAGCAGTCCCCAAGTTCACACGCATCCGAATCACTTGAACTACTCTGTTTGCAATTTTGCATAACATTATTTTGCGCATCTTGAGTTGCTGCAGCTTGCGTCGATCCTTCACCAGTTGCCGAAAAAATCTGGCTTGTTCGTTTATTCAGTGCAGAGCAAGAAGCACTTGCAGCAGCAAAAATTGAGTTACATAACACAGTTAATATAGTTATAATAAAAATTATTGTGAGTATATTTTTCATTTTTGATCTCCCTTTGTATACCATGTTTAATAAAAAATTATCTGAGTCTAAGCTTTCGAAGACTATTTAATATCTCGTCAATTTGTTGGGCTTTATATTGCCTGAGAGTTATATTCTGAAAAAAATTCAAGATACCAACCTCTTCTATATCTTCTTTCTTACTACTCAATGGGTTTCGTCCTTGCTGCTTAGATATTTCAACAACCGCCTGTTTCGCTTCCGCTTCATCTTGTAGATTTGCAATATTAGCTCGTATTAATGCTGGTATATCTGTGCTGATATTATCTCTAATCAATCTAATATACTCATTAATTACTAATGCAATGCGGTCAGCTCTATTAGAATCTTCTTGTAGGTTAAATTGATCCTTGAGATTTTATATATATATATATATAAATTGGCACTGCAATAGCAATTACTATTCCAATAATGGTTAAAATTATTTCTATTCCACCCATGATTTCTTATACCTCCTAAAAATCACAATCCCGAGAATTTCATTTTCGAGGTTTTTTATTATTTCTGTTACTAAGAATATAACTTTCTTTTGGTACAGGAGTCGGTGGAAAGGGATTGCTTTTTTTACAATTACGATATCTGCGGTATGACGAGCTATGATCGAAAGTTGTGTATGACAGTAAATTGACGAATTAAAAAGGCGGTGTATCCTCATTAACTGATCAAGGTTAATGGATAAATCCATAGAGGGGAACACCACCATGCAGAAAGATAATGTTATTGAGTTAAAAAAGCCAGAGACTGTTACAGATTTATTAACAGAAGTGCTGCGCAACGGAGCGCAACAGTTACTGGCAGCAGCAGTTAAAGCGGAAGTTGAAGAGTTTTTAAACAAGCATAATAAGGGCGAAGGCGCGGCACGCTTCGTCAAAAATGGTTACCTACCAGAGAGAGAAATTCAAACTGGCATAGGTGGGATTGCAGTGGCGGTGCCACGAGTACGTGATCGAGACTTAGCTAGTGACGATATACAGTTTAGTTCATCAATCATTCCTAAATACCTACGCAGAAGCGGCAGCATGAACGATTTATTGCCGCTATTATATTTAAAAGGTATATCGACCAATGATTTTGTTGAGGCTCTAACACCCCTTGTTGGCAGCAAAGCCAAGAACCTATCACCTGGTGTGATTAGTCGATTAAAAGCCACATGGGAAGATGAATATAAGGTTTGGCAGAAACGTTCGTTGAAAGGCAAGCGTTACGTTTATTTCTGGGCAGATGGCATTCATTTGCAAGCGAGAATGGAAGATTCAGCAGAGTGTGTTTTAGTGATTATCGGAGTTACGGAACAAGGTAATAAAGAATTACTTGCGCTTGAAGCGGGCCATAGAGAAAGCAAAGAATCCTGGTTGTGTTTATTGCGTGATATCAAACACCGCGGATTAAAAGAAGCGCCGAAACTTGCTGTGGGTGATGGCGCATTGGGATTTTGGGGCGCATTGACTGAACTATTTGGCGAAACAAAACAGCAGCGATGTTGGTTTCATAAGATGGGTAATGTGTTAGATAAGCTGCCAAAATCGTTGCTGTCTAAAGCAAAGAAGCAATTACAAGAGATTTGGATGGCACCAACGCGGAAGCAAGCTTACGAAGCATTTGAATATTTTATACAATCATATGAGGCTAAGTATCCCAAAGCGACAGAGTGCCTGCAAAAAGATAAAGTAGAGCTGTTAGCATTTTATGATTTTCCTGCTGAGCATTGGGTGCATATACGCACGACTAATCCAATTGAATCAACCTTTTCTATGGTTAGACACAGAACTTATAAATCGAAAGGTGCATTTTCAAGAACGACGATATTAACGATGGTCTTTAAATTATGTGAGAATGCGCAGCAACACTGGTATCGAGTAAAAGGTTTTACTTATTTAGCGGATGTAATTCAAGGCGTTAAATTTGTGAATGGCACACGTGAAGTAAATAAAAATGATTCAGTGAATGAAGGAATTGCCGCCTAATGAATTGGTCCCGTACACAACATTTGACTGTAGCTCCGGTATGACTACCTTGGGGGCTAAGTATCTCGTATTTAGCTGTAAAAGGAACCGTATCACCTGGTCGGTTTTTATCATTTTTAGAGTACTTATTCGGCATGAATGCATCCTCGACTCTTCTTTATATAAATTCTAACGCTTGGCCATGCTTTATATATTAAAGTGAGAAAGGGCTTTTGTGCTTGATTAATAAATAACCAAAAACTCGTCTAGCAAAGGATACGCAGAAACCCCTAGGGAAACCCCGAGAAAAAGAGGAAAATGTTAGAAAAACTAGCGGTAACTATATGATTTTATTCATGGGCCGTGTTGGGATCGAACCAACGACCAACTGATTAAGAGACAGCAACACAAGTTTTAAGTATTTGATTTTTAATAACTTTATTATGCATGGCGTCCGTTACAAATGCATAACTGTGCACAACAGTGCATAACTGAGTCGCGCAAAGGTCGCGCAAGGATTTTAAGATAATTGAGAAAATAAAACTGTTTCCGAAATGTCAAAAACCTTAAATAATTTGCTTTTGCGTTTATTTTATAACATATACGCGTAAATGCTATTATTTAATTACCATTGCGGTTCTTTTATAACAACTTAAGCAGATGCATAAAAATAATCGGCTACTTTCGAAGCACTATTATGCTATTATTTTATTACAGATAACATAAAATGCTGTTGTTTTATAACAATCGCGTGTGTTTTAGAACCTGAATCAGACTGCGTAATCCATGGAATAAATAGGCATCAAATAAATGAATAATGTACCTGTTGGCTATCAAGCTATATGTACACAACTTAACATTGCGACACTACCCCATTTTTGCGAATCGTACATTGCCATGCAGGGACGAGGAAAAACAATCATAGAAAATAATCATGAAATTCACATCTATCCCAAGACCTATGCATTAAAAAATCCCCAGGATCTTTTGGCAAATTTAGAGTTTGCATTAAAGCATGAAGGAATCAATCTACTAATTATCAAACAACTTTTCCAAAGAGTTGATATAAAACAAATTACCGAAAAAATTATACAACAGCCAACAGGGATTTATTCGCGAAAAATTTGGTATCTCTATGAATTTCTCATGAAGACTAAACTGAATTTACCAGACTGCAAAAAAGTTAAATATGTAGATTTACTCGACTCGAAATTGTATTTCATCTGTAAAGGGGTGAAAAGTCCTCGCCATAGCATTAATGATAACTTACTTGGCAACTATGAATATTGCCCATTTGTACGGCGCACTGTAACGCTGGAAAAATTCATCAATGATCGCCTAGATATAGAAGCAAAAAATATTTTAGATAAATATGACGAAGCGTTGATATCACGAGCATGCAATTACCTTTACACAAAAGAAACAATGTCTTCTTTTGAAATAGAAAGAGAAAAACCGAATAAAGGTAGAATAGTTCGCTTTATTAATCTGTTACAGCAATCAGCTAGAATCGAT
This sequence comes from uncultured Gammaproteobacteria bacterium, assembly GCA_963711205.1. Taxonomy (GTDB): domain Bacteria; phylum Pseudomonadota; class Gammaproteobacteria; order DSM-16500; family DSM-16500; genus Aquicella. Next base: position 464,656 of record CAVQDE010000002.1, on the reverse strand, counting down.
TATTTATCTAAAAATAAGCTAATCGAATTACAAAATAGCATCGTTGATCCTCGCTTCAGTGACACCGACTATCGACACTCACAAAATTATGTAGGGGAGAATATCAAGATTGATTTTCCTCGAATTCACTACATTTCACCAAAACCAAATGATGTACCAGCCCTGATGCAGGGTTTAATAGATTCACTGGCAAGAATGGAAGAATCACAATTAAATCCCGTCATTATCGCCGCTAGCATTGCCTTTGGATTTGTATTTATCCATCCGTTTGAAGACGGAAATGGCCGAATACATCGATTTTTAATTCATCAAATATTATCAAAAACAGGTTTTTCTCCGAAGGATATTATCATTCCTGTTTCAGCGATCATGCTTCAAAAAATTCATGAATATGATACAATGCTAGAAACATTTTCAAAGCCACTATTAAGTATATTAACGGATTATAATTTATCTGATGATGGTGTCATGACTGTCAATCAAGATAGCAAACTTTACTATCAATACATAGACTTCACAGAAATAGTGGAATATTTGTTTAAATGTATTCAGGAAGCTATTCATGAACATATGGAACAAGAAATTCTATTTTTACTTCATTATGATCAAACTAAAAAGGCCATTCAGGATATTGTTGACTTACCAGACAAAGATATCGATTTGCTTATTAAATTTGTAACTCAGAATCATGGAATTCTATCCAAAAAAAAACGGAGTGATTACTTTTCCCTTTTGAATGATGAAGAAATTCATCAACTTGTTGCATGTGTTCAACAAAACATGGTGAATATCTCAAAAAAATGAACTAGATCAGTTTATCTATACCCGTAGCGTTTCAGTTTTAGGTATTAATCAGCAAGCTCAAATCCACCACTCATAATAGAAGCTAACTCATCCCAGTAAGAATTGATATTTCTAAAAAATTTGATGCACGCTTGTCTAAAATCTTCTATTTTTTCGTAGTATGTGTTGTACAGCACTTTCTTTTTGAAAAATTTCCATAATCGTTCTATTAAATTTAAGTTAGGCGAATAACTCGGCAAAAATACTAATTGTATTTTTGAAGTTTCTATAAATCTTCTCACCTTTCTCGAATAGTGATATTTAGCATTATCAAGAATAACTAAAATTTCTGCTGCTAATGGATATTTCTTCTCTAAAATTTCTAATAGTTGTATTGTGGAATCATCATCGATCGTTTCTGATTCAATAATGGTTACCTCTAACGTCTCAGCATTCATCGCACCATGTAAATTCAAACGTTCGCGTCCACTCGTTGTTGGTATCTCGCGATTTTCTCCACGTTTAATCCAACCATAAGCTGCCATCGTATTATGCTGTGGATGTACAGCATCCACAAATAAAACCTCAACATTTTCAGCCTTATTTAGCATGAATTCTTCATATTGCTCTGCAAATATTTCTTGCTCTTGATGGTCAGGATGGCCAGGAACAAGCTTCGGCTTTTTATATTCATAATCCAATCGATGTAATAGATCTCGCATGCCGCTTTGGCTATATTTAATTCCAAATTCCTTTTCAACAAAATTTATTACCGATTGTGTTGTTAAAAAAATCTGAGTGTTTAATGCGTGGCATAACTGCTCAACATCAGAAACAGATAATTGCGGTTCACTTCCTTTGAAGTCAACTTTAAGTAATGCAGGCAGACCACCTTCTTGATATTTCTTTACATAACTTCTAAGTGTTTCATCGTCAAGTAAAAGCACTTCTTTTACTTCTCCTAGTGTCCAACCAGTACCAAGTAAAATTACACTTTTTATTTTGTCTGCAGAACGCCTGTAATACTCAGACTTATGAGCGCGTTTTAATTCTAATAATTCGGCTTCGTTTAAATTGAATCCCTTCATCTTTTACTTAACATTCTTCAGTGGGTAGCAAATTCTGCCACACCTAAAAATGAAACGCTACGGGTATATGAAGTTGAAGTTGTGTGTTGCTAATTCCTAATCATGCAGCTACCGGAAGCTCAAATAATCCATTACAATATTTTTTCCAACGATATCCATCGAAATTGCATGAGGCAGATGAATCAATAATTCCCTTCTCATTTGGCGTTTTACCTACCAATGAACAATGACAACGAGCGTCATTATAGTAACTCATGAATCGAGTTAACTTAGCTTCCAAATCAGATTGATTCCAAAAAAGGTTTGATCCAGCAATTCTCTTCTGATAGTTCCAAATAATCTTTCAATAAATGGATGTGACATTGGTACGTATGGTACTGACTTAATTTCTTCTATATCTAATATACGTAAATTCGCACGCCATCTATGAAAATTAAATAATGGATACGACGTACAACATCCTTATCTATTTCAATGTTGAGCACATGTGAGCTGCATAGCAATGCGACGATATCCAAATCGAGGATTATGTCGTTTCATTTCAATAACAAGATCAATCACTTCTTGGACCTTTGGGTCCGGGTTTTCAACTGGCGCTTTTCTGAAAACAATAAACGGTATTGATGTTTTATCAATGCCTGATGAAATTTAAGCAGTGTCGCAGGCCGAACAATCATTGCGATTCTTGATAATCGTCGCGGATGAATAATTGATGCCAGAAATCCAAATATCAATCGATCTAAAAAAGATAATTTTGGCGCCCTCTTTTGCCGCCTACGAACGACCAGCAATTGTTGGCGAAGCATTACATTTTCTGCAGCAATTTTACGAATCCCAACCGGCTGAAGCGCCCGCAAGATGATCAACAACATGTGCAAAATAAATAGAAGAATGCTTTTCATGGCATGCATTTTACTAAAAACTGGCATTCTAGGCGAATTTTGTAATGGATTGTTTTTTAATTAAAATTAGTAATTAGCTACAGACAGGTGAAGAAGATCGGCGTTGGGATCCACGCTGTAAATAATGGGGTTAAACGCTAATTCAGTAAAAGATTGTTTTTTAGTTAAAATTAGCAATTCGCTACAGACAGGCTGCAACTGCGCATGTAGCGTATGTAGTTAGACCTCTAAATTTATAATTATGAGAATTTCTAGCATTTAAGAAACGATATTAAAAAAAGGAGTTTTTGGAGAATTTATACCAAATATGTAATTACACCCGAGGTTAATAAACAAAGCCCTTGCTTTTACTCTAAGCAGTGTTTTTGTTTTACTTGTCGAGAAATTAAAAGTTTTAACTGAAGTTAATGCGCAGCTTGTGGATTAGTTTCGACCAGTAAAAATTGTTCTATTTTTATTTATTAGCGCCGAGGTCTAGTTTTCTGTGTAAATTCTGCTGCATCTTTAACTTCGGCTGCTTTTTGCTGATTTAACTTCCGTGCTGTTGATGATCACTGAGCGCTATAATTATCTTTAGGCGCCATAATGACCTTGGAACGCTCACTTTTAGCATCGGGTTGAAGGCTGGAGGCATAGCCGGAGTCACGATCCACCTTACGAGCGCCTGAACGCTCTCTTCCAGCATCGGGTTGAAGGCTGGAGGCATAGCCGGAGTCACGATCCACCTTACGAGCGCCTGAACGCTCTCTTCCAGCATCGGGTTGAAGGCTAGAGGCATAGCCGGAGTCACGATCCACCTTACGAGCGCCTGAACGCTCTCTTGTATCAGCTGGTTCAGGTTGTTCTGGCTCTTTATTTTTTGCAGGCATAAAAAACCTCACTTTGTGTGATATATATTCATTAAGTATAGACTAATGCAGTAAAAAAAATGTTCATAAAAATGATAGTATTGCAGCAGTTCCTACCAACTACTTGGAACCTGTACGTGTGTGTAGCGAAATGATAAACACAACTTAAATCACCGAAATTGTTCAAAAAAAAGTACTTGAAATGTCGAAATTCAGCACTATATGTTGCTCATGAAGCACATTTTCATTTTGACATTTTATTTTCTACGATCCTTAGCGATGCTAACCACACCCGGTGGTACAAAGTCCCTAATAGCTGAAAACATCCTGCTTCGCAAACAACTCATTACACCAAGCCGCCACCGAAAAAGAGCTCCTAATTTGAATCAATGGCAGCGATTATTATTTGCATTTCTCACCACAATCATTAATCCAAAGCGACTATGTAAGTGCGATTGCTATCAAACCATCTTTGTTAATTAAATTTCATAAAGTTCTAATCAAAAGAAAATATTCGGCACTATTTTCAAGTAAATCAAAGCGCAAACCTGGTCCAACCCGGACCATCTAAAGAACTAATACGAGCTATCCTTGAAATGAGAAAACGTAATCCACGTTTTGGGTGTAGGCGAATTGCAATGCAAATAAGCTATGTTTGGTTTGGATATCGATAAAGATGTGGTCTGGTGAATTTTATCAAAACATTACAAATCTTTGCCAAATGATGATGGACCATCATGGCTCACCTTTATTGGCAACATGAAAGATTCACTTTGGTCTATAGACTTTTTTCGTTGTGAATCGATCTTATTAAAATCACACTGGATGATGGTTTTAATGGATCAGTATACTCGACGCATCATTGGATTTGCAGTGCATCCCGGTACATTGGATGGCATATCTCTGCATGCAATTTTTTTAAAAATTATTTCTGGCCGGAATTTGCCGAGATACTTGAGTTCAGATAACGACTCAATCTTTGAACTCCACCGATGGAAAGCAAATTTAAGCATTCTTGATATCGAAGAGATAAAATCTTTACCTTACATACCGATGTCGCATCCATTTGTTGAACGGCTCATTAGAGTCTGCCGAAATGAAGTGATCGATCGTATTTTCTTTTGGAATGAAACAGATTTGCAACGCAAACTTGATCTATTTCAGGACTATTTCAACAAACATCGTACACACATGGGTATAAGTGGCAAAACACCTTTACAGATAGCAGATAACAATAAAGCAAACATCATCAGTATTAAAAATTATTCGTGGAAATCACTTTGTCGTGGACTTTTTCAACTACCAATTGCAGCATAATTAGTATTTAGAGACCTACACGTACAAGCCAAATCCTTTGTAAATGGAACCAGGAAATCAAATAAAAATCGTAGCGCATCACCGCAATGATTTTTTAGTCTCAAAACCAAATTGTGACCGGTACGACGCGCCTTCCGGCCGCGTCCTTTTTTTTCTGAAAATGCGGGCAAGCCCCTCGTGAAAAGTAACACCTTCTTCTATAATTTTTTATCGTACAAATTGATTAATCGTTTTAACGTGTCATCGGGAATTGATCTGTTCCCATATACATGCCGACAATGCAATCCGAATCGTAAAAAACGCTGCATTTTCTTAGCCCCAAGATTCTTTGTCGTGATCGACCAATGCTTTCAATTCTCGTAAATGGTGTTGATTACACAAGCCATGAAACACATTAGGCAATTGATAATACGGCTGCCAATGATCATGTACTACTGTGCCTATAAGTCCACTCAGAAGTGATTTGCGTTTCGGTGAAACATGGTAATACTTCAACATGGTTGTTGATGCAACATGCAACCATTGCGTTTTACCTGTAATTCGAAATCCTGTTTCATCTAAATGTTTTACTGGCGCAACTTTAATTTTTGATAATACTTCACTATCAAAAATATCCAACTCATCATATACAGATTCGCTAAATCTGCTCAATGTCGCTGTCGCTAAATTAACATTGAATAAATGGCCGGATATATTTTAGCAATCCGACCTATCTACTGTTCTAATAATTTTTTCTTGCAATTTGGCAGGGCCATATATGTGTCGTAACCCCCTAAAAAGTATTATCCAGACCATTATTTATCCAGCTATCTACTTGTCAGTAACCTAAGCAAGGAACACCAAATGCCTTTCATAGGTGCTTCTACATAAGGAAACACAAAAAAAATGTTTAATCATTATCTTCAGCGTACAGTTTTTCTAGCATTTTATTATTATTTAAAGCCGTTAATCCAATTAAACTAACATGATTATGGGCAATATTAAGATTTCTAAGTGTCGTATTCTTCGCTATTGCAATAGCACCAATAGGGCCTATTTCATTGTAATTTACATTAAGTGTAATAATAGACTTATTTTTTGCTAGAATGGAAGCCCCATCATCTCCAAGATAATTATTATTTAAATCTAATATTTTGATGGAAGTGTTACTTGATAATGCCTCCGCACATTTTGCACTAATATTATTGTTTGTTAAAGAAAGTGAATAAAATGAAATTGTAGATAATACACCTTCATCACTAATCTGATCGTAATCAGCATTTAGTTCTTTAAGATTCTTCATTTTTGTCAGTTCAATAAATCCAGCATTCCCAATATAATTCATACTAATGTCTAACATATCTAGAGTTTTATTGGTCGCTAAAAATTTAGCGCCATCTTCTCCAAGGTGGTTATCATTAATATTTAATTGAAGCAATGTGTTATTTGTACTAAAAGCTTCTGCAGAACGACGATCAAAAAGATTATGACTGATATCAAGCTTATTTAATGTTTTATTTTGGCTTAGCAAAACTGCTCCATTAAATCCAATTTGATTATGTGAAATGTATAGATAATTTATATTAGGATGTTGATTAAGGAAGGTTGTAACAGATGGAATATCACTATCTCTTAATTGACAACTACCTAAATCTAACCATTGACTACTTTCAGAAATATGAACTCGTTTATTTAAATCATTCAAGCAGGGACTTGGTTTCTTATTTAAGTTACCAGTTGTTCTTAGATCTGTAATGCTTTTATTTACAAGTAAAGCATGTATTCCAACTTCACTGATATGATTATTGCTCACATCGAGCATCTCGATATTTTTATTATGAGCTAATGAAACGGCACCTTCATCTCCAATTTCATTAGCATCTAATCCGATCTTTTTTAAAGAATTATTTTTTGCTAAAAAATTTGCCCCTTTATCTGTAATATGATTTTCACTCAAATAAATTTGATTTAATATTGGATGGCTAATGTATGGAACAATACCATCGTCATCAATATCGTTATTTATTAATGATATTGATTGGAGCGTCGCCATATTAGCTAAAGCCACAGTACCTGCAGAGCCAATATGGTTATTGGCTAAACCAAGCTCTTGTAAATGTTTATTTTGAGATAATCCTTTTGCACCTTCTGGTCCGATTGCATTGGCTGTGAGAGTTAACCCTCTTAACGTATTATTTTTTGAAAATGCACTGGCACCCGTATCACCTATTTGATTACTTGAAAGATTAAGGTCAGCTAAAGTTTTGTTTGCAGCAAGTAGTGCTGCCCCTTTAGGACCGATATGATTCATATGTAGATTAAGATAATCAACTTCTGGATGTAGCTGCAAAAAATAAATAACCTTAGGGATATCATCATCAGTTAAACCGCATTGACTAAGGTTACCTTCTTGAATTAATTTCGACATGTTATTAATACAAAAATTATGGGGATCAGCAAATGCATATGAAGTAAAGAAATTAAATAAAAAAATGGTACATAATAAAAATCTTCTAATCATCATTAGATTCCTTATCTTACTTATGGATAAATATTTCATCCTGATACGTGATGTTCTGCTTCTTCTTTAATTGCAGTATTTTAATCAAGTAATAATTTATTAACAGTTATCAAACCGCATCCTATTAGACCACCTAACCGGGCATCGTTGCAAAAAAAACAAGGCTCAATAGGGATTCCAGGGTCTTATGCAACAAGTAGCTGAACCAATGAACCAAGTAATGCCTTTCCTCGTTTTCTTACGTTATGCACAAACTCAAAAAATCCTAAATAAATCGGTAATTTTTCTTGAGATATTCCTCGATGCGGTCTTAACCACGAACGCAACAATGACCAAAATCCTTCAATCGTATTAACATGTACTTCATGAAATCCGTCACCATCTTCATCTCTCGCAAATTCACCGGCACCATGATTTACTGTTTTGTGCTCATATCCCCATGCAGATAATCGACAATATATGTCGTACTCGTCGGTAAAAACTTTTGTTCCAGATGCAATAACAGTTTCGATAAATGGTTTGATCGTTACCTGTTTAACATTCGAAAGCATTCGAATAAACACTTCGCCAGATCGCTGTATCATGCCAAAAACTGGAGGTTTTTCTTTTTCTAAAGTGCCGCGTCCTCTTGCTCCACGCAAACGATTTCGCCTGCCTAAACGTCCCTTTTTTTTACTGCAGCAGGATTGCCTTTATGTCCTGCTACAACATACACTTCATCGCATTCAACTTCTCCTGATAACTTAACATCCGGTTTATTTTCGACAACTCCGCTGCGTAAAACACTTGCCATATAATGCGAATCATCCTTATCCAAATTTAATTCTTTTGCAATTTGGTTTGTTGATAAATTAAGACCCATAAAATATAGGAAAATAATCCAAGTTTTTAAGGGTTGATGATGACCAGAAAACACTGTATTTGTTAAATCATCAAATCGTTTGCAACATTGCTTACATTCGTAACGTTGTTTATGTGGCTCCGTGTCGTCTTTTCCTCGTCTGATTACATTATCAGATAGGCAATGCGGGCAGGATGTTTTTTCTGGCCATCTCAAATCACGGACAGCTTCATAACAACGTGCATCATCAATTAAATTTTGAATGCTGATTTCCATATGCTTGTCACTTTCTTGAATTGCAAATTAGCCGTGCATTCTCAATGAATTATCGTTTTTTGGCAAGACCCTGGAATCCCTATTGAGCCAAAAACTATTATGCGATGGATTAATAAACACCCTGATTTTGGCGCCCAGTACGCACGCGCGAAGGTCTTTCAGGTTGAAGCTATTGTCGATGAGATTTTAGATATTGCTGATGATACTTCTCATGACTCTGTTGTTAATGAAGATGGGAAGGTTATTTATGACCATGAACATATCAACCGTTCGCGCCTAAGAATTGATACTCGCAAATGGCTAGCTGCCAAGCTATGCCCGCGTCTTTATGGCGATAAAGCCGAGAAAACGGTAGATGACGAAGCTAAGGCCCTGATGACCAAGATTATCGACCAGCTTTGACTATGAAAAGGACTTTGACAATGCGCCCAACCCAATACAACTCTGAGCTGGCTAGCCAGATAGCCCGTACAATCGCAACCTCAGCTACCAGACTAGCTGAACTATGCGAGATACATACTCATTGGCCGGAAAAAGATACGGTAGTGAAATGGATTCATGAGCACGAAGATTTTGCCGCCCTCATATTAGATGCAATAGAGATACGTGATGGGATTGACGTATTAGATATCACTAATGATGGATCATGACCTAGCCTCGAACTTACCATTTACACCATAAGTACAAAGCCTAATACAGCTGCTTATTCAAAAATTGATATGATGAAGGTATCTGGCTCAGGCGATTATTAAAATGAAAAAATACGCCGTTCCTTTAATCTCATTGATACTATTCTTAGTTTCTTCATCGGGACACGCCTTTTATATAACTGGAATGACAGGCGAAGATTTGCTTCGTGTTTGCACCGAAGAAGGGACAAACACTACTCAAGGTGACATTGCATTCGCTAAATCCGTTGCAGAAATAGGCGTATGTCTAGGTTATTTAGCCGGAATTATTGATATGAGTGCGTATTATACAGTTATTTTATCCGCTACTAATTGCCCAAATAAAAAAGTGACCTACTTATTTTGCATCCCCGATGATGCTACCCCAACACAAAAAATGAAAGTAGTAATAAAATATTTAAATGATCATCCTGAAGAACTTAACAAACCCGCAATCGGGATTGTGATTGAAGCCTATCAGCAATACTTTCCATGTCCAACATCGCAATAAAGCGCCTTGCTATATCGTTATTCCAAATATTATCACTTCCGATAACATCGATTGCCTGTCACTCAGTAAATTAAAAGCGATAGAATAGAAAAATATATTCAATATTAAATAAATAGAGTTCGCTGAGCACATAGATAAATTTGCCATGATTTAGTCTGAATTAAAAAATGCTTTTTAAAACAGACGAATAAATTGTCTCCAAAAAGATTGATACCATTTTTGATATTCACCATCTAGATTTTTTATATATGCTGTTCCAAAGCAAACAAGACCTTTAAAATCACTTCCAGCTTCCTCTCCCATTAATACACAGATATCACAGTTCTCTTTACCACAGTTAACCACCTCTTCATTTTGGAAAGAGTAATCCTTTTTCAATCGAGCATTTTCAACACAAAACATCCATCTCTTTATAGATTCATGAGCTTTTGAAAAATAATAAAAGAGACCGTCATCTGGAGATTTTAATTTGTTGGCGATGTTCTTACCGAAATATCTTTGTATTCCATTAGCATAGATAAGATATTTAATATTCCATTCACTTACTGAGTCATCTTGATATTTATTAAACAAGATTTTTGCATTATTCAGGTTCCCAGATTCTAATGCCCATTTAACGCGTTCCAATTCAAACATTCTTTTCATAATCAAAGTTGAAGTATTATCCATAACTTTTTGTGCTTCTTCCTTTTCTGAACTTAGAGTTTGGAAAATAAATGTCAGAAATGCACCAGCCAATGCAATTACAAGAAAATCTCTGAAGCCTCTACAAAAGCAGCGTTTAAATGTGACTCCTAGCGGCATGCAAGCTACTCCTTGTTTGATTGCATCTTCAATATTAACCCAGATATTAAGACAAGAGGGAATCACCAAATTTTGCTCGCTAAATAACCAAAAACTCGCCTAGCAAAGGGCATACAGAAACCCCCAGGGAAACCCCGAGAGAAGAATGAAAATATCTAGATTGAAAAACTAGCGGTAACTATATGATTTTATTCATGGGCCGTGTTGGGATCGAACCAACGACCAACTGATTAAGAGTCAGCTGCTCTACCAACTGAGCTAACGGCCCGGTTCTCTCTATGCAAAGAGCGGTTTTGATGGGGTGAACGATGGGACTCGAACCCACGACAACCGGAATCACAATCCGGGGCTCTACCAACTGAGCTACGGCCACCATGCAGAAATCTATACTTTAAATTCTACCGCGCCCGGCAGGATTCGAACCTGCTACCCTCGGCTTAGAAGGCCGATGCTCTATCCGAATGAGCTACGGGCGCTTACCTACTCATACTGGAACAAGTTCGCACTGACAGGCCAGTAACTTGCCTAATTTTTCGGGGTAGAGGGATTTGAACCCCCGACATCCTGCTCCCAAAGCAGGCGCGCTACCAGACTGCGCTATACCCCGTTTCCTACCAATCACGCAAAAAATTAGAGTTCGGATGATAACGAGTGCCACCTTGATCGTCAATGAAATAACATCAATTTTTATCGTTTCGGCTCTCTAACATCGCGGTTATTTTAGTCACCAACCAAGTGGACATGTGGCATTAAACATACCAAACTCTTATTCATCACCCCCGGCACGATCACCCGCCTTTTGTTTATCAACCCACGATATGCAATTTCAGCCACCTTCTCGGCAGTCATCACAGGGAAAAATCCGCTAAACAAATAGGTATCCGTTAATCCGGCCCGTTGTTCAAACGCCGTTTTGGTCGGCCCAGGGAATAAGGTGGACACCGTGATATCATCATCCTTATATTCTTCACGAATTGCTTGTGAAAAAGATAAAACATAGGCTTTAGTGGCATAATACACTGCCATATAGGGGCCCGGACCAAACGCCGCCGTTGAAGCCACATTTATAATCTTTCCATTTTTATTCGCTAACATATCTTTAAACGCATTCATAATAACGTCGACACTATCAGGTTGGGCAAGATCAACGGAAAGAATTTTTGATTCACATTGATACTTATTCTTCACCTCACTTTGCAATTGTTCGAGCTCTGCTGCATTTCGAGCAATGAGTAATAATGAATAGCCATTTTTCGCAAATACTTCTGCCAGCCCTCTACCTATCCCCTTCGAAGCCCCTGTGAAGTGCGACTTTCTTCATCCTTGTTATATCCATTTGAGCAAATAAAATGACAGTATACAGGTTGATATGGAAAAGCGGATTTTTTATGGTATGTTATGTCTACTTTTTTACCCATCTTATATAAAAGTGAGTAAATAGAACTTCATGACCGCAAAATTAATTGATGGAAAAGCTGTTGCTGCGCAACTTAAAACAGAGCTCAGTGAAAAAATCCAAGAAAAAATAGCGTTGGGTCATAGACCCCCTGGTCTGGCTGTCATCTTAGTAGGCGAAGATCCTGCTTCCAGCATTTACGTACGTAATAAACGGGAAGCTTGTGAACAAGTAGGCATCCAATCCTTCTATCATCATCTCTCAGAAGACATAGAAGAAAAAAATTTGATTGAACTCATTGATACGTTAAATCACGATACCCATGTAGATGGCATTCTCTTGCAACTTCCCTTACCTAAACATATCCATGCCAATAAAATTTTAGAGCACATTGCCCCCCACAAAGATGTAGATGGATTTCATCCCTACAACTTCGGCCGGCTCGCACAACGGCGCCCTTTATTACGACCTTGCACGCCTTATGGAATCATGCTGTTGCTTGAACACATTCATCAAAAATACAAAGGGTGTCATGCTGTTATTGTCGGTGCTTCCAATATTGTCGGTAGACCTATGGCGCTTGAACTACTGATTGCAGGTGCAACCGTTACTGTCTGTCATCGTTTTACTCATGATCTTCCCTATTATGTAAAACAAGCCGACATTTTAATTTCCGCTGTCGGTAAACCAGGACTGATTCATGGTGACTGGGTAAAAGAAGGTTCTACCGTCGTTGATGTTGGCATTTCGCGACTCGCTGATGGCAAACTCGCGGGTGATGTTCAATTTGAGATAGCCAAAGAAAGAGCTGCATGGATCACACCTGTCCCCGGTGGTGTAGGCCCCATGACGGTTGCCGTCTTGTTACGCAATACACTAGTCGCTGCAGGTTTCTATCACTGATTCTCTCAAGGGATTTTTAGAACATTTCATAAGACCATAAAGGGTTTTTCATTATTGCTCGTCTTCTACTCCCTCAGTATACTCAATCCAAGGAGATGTTTAAGTCGCTTCTATCTGAGCCCGATCCAAGGAGGAAAATCGTGTCGCAGAGCGTCAAACTCTTTTCTGAAAGATTGAATCATTGTCTAGATGATAATGGCGCACCCCCTTCTCTACGCGAACGTGCTGCAATTTTAAGTAAAATGCTCGATGTGCCAAAACAACAAGCTTGGGGCTTGCTCGAGGGACATCAAATTCCTGATCAAGACACCCTGGAAAAAATAGCAAGTGAATTTGAAGTCGGAACTGCGTGGCTTTCTGGTGAGAGTTGATATTCAAGATTTATTAACTTAAGGAAAAAACAATGACTGAAGCTACTTATCTACTACCGATAGGCGACACTATCAAGGCAGCGTGGGATAAAGTGAAAGGATCTAAAGGCAGTATATGGGCAGCATTACTAATTACTTTGGTTATCATCTTCGGATTAGGATTTTTTGATGGCATCATGACAGTGGTCGCACCTAAGGTTGAACCGGCAGTAGCCATCATTGTTCAAGTGCTAGCCTTTCTCTTGCAAATGGGAGTCTTATACCTTGGCATACGACGTGCTCAAGATCTGCCAATTACCTACCGTAATATGTTTCGTACTTTTGAAGGCAGAATCACCCTCAGAGTGATTTTATTATATATATTACAAATCCTCATCTTACTCATTCCTATTGCATTAATGATGTTTGGCATCATCGTTTTTGACATGGAAGGAGTAAAAAGCACCATGCTCATTATCGCTGGTGTAGTGGGTATCATTGGTTTCGTTGCCACTGTTTTTATCACCGTGCGCATCATGTTATCCATGGGCTTTGTATTAGATAAAGGAACCAATCCCTGGGCCGCCATCACTCAGTCTTTTGCTGCAACAGCAGGGAATTTTTGGCGATTAGTCGGCATAGTGATCATACAAACACTTATTATTTTAGTGAGTATAATTCCAGTCGGCATAGGCCTTATTTGGTCCCTGCCTTTTGTTTCCATTTTGTATGGCACAGTTTATAAAAACTTAACACGTAATAATCTCCGCATGCCTTAGGATTCTACTTCAGCCAACACGTGTTTAATTACTGTCACCGCTGTATCAATGTGTTCTACTGTCACAATGAGCGGCGGTGCAAGACGAATCACCGTATGGTGGGTTTCTTTTGTCAAAATGCCATGGCCTAATAATTTTAAACAAATATCATGTGCAGAATAAGATGCATTGATTTCCAAACCAATTAACAATCCTTTACCACGCACTTCTTTGATGAGAGGGGACTCTATGTTCTTTAACTGCTTTATAAAATAAGTCCCCATTTTTGCAGCACGCTCAATCAATTGTTCTTCAATTAAGACATCCAATGCCGCTTTACCTACCGTTGCAGCAAGCGGATTTCCGCCAAATGTGCTGCCGTGATCGCCGGGTGTAAATACATCCATCACGTCTTTGCGGCTTAAAAATACTGAAACAGGGAGTAATCCACCCCCTAGCGCTTTGCCTAAGACAATACCATCAGGCTGTATTCCTTCATGTTGGAAGGCGAGTAATTTACCCGTCCGACCGAGACCCGTTTGAATTTCATCACAAATCATCAAGACATTATTTTTTTTGCAGATGTCTGCACATGCTTTTAAATAACCTGCTGGAGGAACTACAATCCCTCCTTCTCCTTTAATAGGCTCCACAAAAAAAGCGGCCGTATTAGGAGTGATAGCTTTTTCTAATGCTGCCGCATCAGCATAAGGAACTACATTTAATCCAGCCGGAAAAGGCCCAAAACCTGCTTTATATTGTGGCTCGGTGGACATGCCCACAATGGTAATCGTACGTCCATGAAAATTTCCCGCACAAGCAATGATTTCTGCTTTATCGTGGGGAACGCCTTTTACTGTATAAGCCCATTTGCGGGCGGCTTTAAGTGCTGTCTCCACCGCTTCTGCACCGGTATTCATAGGCAGGGCTTTGGCAAAACCCGTCAATTCACAAACTCGCTCAAGGAAAGCACCTAACTTATTGGTATAAAAAGCGCGGGAAACGATGTTAAGTTGGCTGGCTTGATCTTGCAGTGCGCTGACCAATCGAGGATGGCAATGGCCATGACTGACAGCTGAATAAGCGCTCATCATATCGATGTAACGCTTACCAGTATCATCCCAAACATAAGCCCCCTCACCACGGACTAAAACCACCGGTAAGGGCTCATAATTACGCGCCCCGTATATCAATTCCCATTCAATATTTTGATTTACCATAATTATTATCAACCTATTTTTAAGCGCTAATGATAACTGGTTAAGGTACGGAAATTCGCAAGAAGATACAAGGAGAGTGATGATAGAAATAGAAAGAGTAATGAATGAGTGTCTTCGAAGAATGTCTCAAAAAACCTATTTACCATAACTTGGGAACCTCAGAGCGCTTTAGGCTTTCCTCATTCATCCGAGGAATGCACACCACGCTACAATCGCGTCCCCCTAATTTTTCACTGAAAGGTTTTGGATCAATTTCTCCAAAAACACTCATTTATCACTCTTCTTTATTCATTATAGATAATTTTTCCTAATTTTCAAATTTTGAACAAGTTTGTTTTTTTTTACCAATCATTATATAGTCTTACAATTATTCAACCTTAAGTTAAAGCTTTACTTATATATTTATTTTCATCCATATGAATCAAAATGTAAAACTTGACAAAGAAAAAGAAACCATCGTTGCCAATGTCCACTCCTTAAGTCATGATGGACGAGGTATTGCCACCATTAATAATAAAACCACATTTGTGAGTGGCGCTTTACCCAATGAAATTGTTACTTATAAGATCACTCAAAAACGCAGTCATTTTCATGATGCCGATATGGTTGAAATTGTGGAAGCTTCCCCTGAACGAGTGAGACCCCCATGCCATCACTTTGGTATTTGTGGTGGCTGCAGTCTGCAACACATGAGCATGGAAACTCAACTGCAACTCAAACAGCAAACTCTACTAGACCAACTTAAACATTTTGGCCAAGTGACACCGACATCTGTCATTCCCCCCTTGAGTGCGGCTTCAACAGGCTATAGACGCAAAGCACGCTTGGGCGTCAAATATGTCATCAAAAAGAATAAACTTTTAGTGGGTTTTCGCGAAAAATCTAGCCGTTATCTTGCCGATCTTGAACGCTGCGTGATTCTTCACCCCCATATTGGTGAATCACTGCAAACCCTCAGCCAAGTCATTGCCTCTCTTGAACGTTATCGCGAAATTCCTCAAATCGAGATAGCCGTTGGCGATCAAGACGCAGCACTTATCTTTCGACATTTAGCCCCTCTTTCTCAGGCAGATAAAGAAAAACTGATCGCCTTTGCCCGTGATTGTGATTTTCACGTTTATTTGCAACCCAACCCACCCGAGCCTCTTTCTAAATTATGGCCTGAGGATAATAAACAACGATTGACCTACACCTTGCCTGATTACCAGCTCGAATTTTTATTTCATCCCTTAGACTTCATGCAGATAAATTTAGAAATGAACCGTCTCATGGTGGAACAAGCGGTTGGTCTATTAGAATTAAATGCCGACGATCATGTTCTTGATCTTTTTTGTGGAATTGGTAATTTCACCCTGCCTATTGCTCATTCTGTTAAACACGTCACGGGTATAGAAGGTAGCCTTGATATGGTGGAAAGAGCCAGTGATAATGCAAGGCATAATCATATTTCAAATGTTGAGTTCCATGTTGCTAATCTGATGGATCCCACTACCCACGCCCCTTGGATGAAAGGTCGTTATGACAAAATTCTCTTAGACCCACCGCGGGCAGGGGCTAAGGAAATACTTCCTTTCATTGAACACTTTGCCGCAGAGAAACTCATCTATGTTTCTTGCAATCCTGCAACACTGGCTCGTGATGCAGGTGAACTCGTACACCGATATGGTTATCAATTGAAACAAGCTGGAATCATGAACATGTTCCCGCATACGGCACATATCGAAGCCATCGCAGTATTTGAAAAATTGAAGAGGAAATAAGAATATGGAATTAAACAATCTCCCTGTCATTGATTGGCAACAAGCAACCAAAGTGGCGGGTAATAAGAAAGAATTGGCTAACGAACTTCTCACTCACCTCGTAAAGAACTTGCCTGCGGATATGGCCAGGATTCATCAACTTCACCAAGAGCAAAATTACCCTGAATTATTACGTCAAGTGCATAAGTTACATGGGGCCCTCTGCTATTGCGGTCTTCCACGGTTAAAAACTGTGACAGCACGCCTTGAAACAGAACTCAAAAGCAATATAATGGATAATTTACTGATTCTTCTTGATCAATTTTATACTGAGATTAACTTATTACTTGAGCAGTACTCCTGCCCAACTATTTGAGAGCTGCAACGGCTCTTTTGCTCAACATAATGTAAACGGCTTTTTTTAACATTTACTGTCCGCATGCGGAGAAAAAAATTCATGAGCCAAACTCTGGTAAGAAAATCTTTTATGCAAAAATACAAAGACGTCATGCCAACCGGTGCCGGCGCGCTTTGTTTAATCCAAATCTTTTCGACTCTCAGTTTTAGCGTTCTCTACTCTACACTCATCTTGTATGCCACCAAGGGCTTACATATGAACGATACACTAGCGACTAGCATCACGGGATCCTTTGTCGCTTTAAATTATTTTTTGCATCTTTTAGGAGGCTATGTTGGCGGCCGCTATTTAAGTTATCGCAGTCTGTTTGGTTTAGGCATGTTGGCTCAAGTCTTAGGATGTATCCTTATCTCCGTCCCTGATACGTCATTTTTACTCTGGGGTCTAGCTGCATTTTTGGGTGGAAGCGGACTAAATGTCACTTGTATCAACTGTATGGTCACCCAGTTATTTGAACCCGATGATAAACGCCGGGAAGCCGCTTTCTTATGGAATTATAGCGGTATGAATATCGGCTTCTTTATTGGCTTCTCAATTGGCGGTTATTTCTTCTTACATCAAGCCTTCCGCGAACTTTTTCTCTTAAGTGCTTTTGGTAACCTCATTGCGCTAGCTCTTACGCTTTATAACTGGAAAATTTTAAAAGATCGTGACACCCCCTTTGTTGATTCTACAGAAAGTGCAAAAAGACGATACCGCTTTATTGGTATCGGTATTGTGATTGTCTTAGTGCTCGCATTAAGAGGATTGTTGCAACATACCAACTTTTGCAATCAACTCATTCTTATTATTGGCGCCGCCATGCTTGCGCTCATCATTGTCCTTACCTTTAAGCAACCTGGTCGTGTTGAGCAAAATAAAATGCGGGCATACATTATCTTAGCCTTGTCTTCTTTAATCTTTTGGGCTTTATATCAACTTGCGCCTATGGGATTAAATCTCTTTATCGAACGAAATGTTGATCGACATTTCCTCGGAATTATTATTGCTCCTCAATGGGTACAAAACATTAATACCATCGTCATCATTATTGGCGGGCCTTTACTCAGTGTTCTGTTTACGCATATGCGAGAACGGGGTATCAACATCAGCATCCCATTTCAATTCTCATTAGCGCTGTTTCTGATTGGTATTGCCTTCGCTATTTTACCCCTAGGGATTAGCTTAGCTGATGCACAAGGTTATATTAACTTCAATTGGGTATTTGCCAGTTACATTCTACAAAGTGTTGGTGAATTGTTTATCTCACCCATTGGTTATGCCATGGTTGGCCAATTAGCGCCGCTTCGCTTACGCGGCTTAATGATGGGCATGTGGATGATGGTGACAGGTATCGCTGCCATTTTATCTGATCAATTCTCGAAAATTGCTTTAGGCACCTCTGCATCCACAGATCCGCTCATTACGAACGCTAGTTACAGTCATACGTTTGGTATGTTGGGCTGGAGCGCTATTATTGCTGGTGTTCTCTTGTTTGTCTGCATCCCAATCATTACACGTCTCACGCAAGAGAAAAAGACGATTAACATGAAGGAAGTGATGGAAGAAACCGGTTCCAAGATGAAGGAAGAAATGGCAAGCGACAGTCGAGGAATATAAATTATCTTTTTCAGTCAGTGTGTTGATTCATTTTCATTCATGCCAGCAAAGCTGGCATGATGCGTCATCAAACCTTTATCACCGCACGCAACTTGCATAAACATCACAATATTGTTTTGCTATCGGTCGCCAATCGAACTGCGCCACAGCATTTAAATTTGCCGTCCCTAATTTTTTCCTCAACTCTGCATCACTAAGTAATAATGCCGCTTGTTCTGCCCAAGCATTCACATCATCAGGTGTCACAATCGAAGCTTGTAAGCCATGGTTTTGTAGAAAACGAGTCACATTCGTGTTACTAGCCAGAATGGGTTTTCCAGCTGCCATCGCTTCTAATTGCACAATACCAAATGCTTCCTCCCATAAATGCGGTTGGGTCGCAAATAAAACAAATTTGCTTTGTGCGACTAAACGCTTTTTTGCCTCATCACGCACATAGCCTGCAAAAACCACACTTTTTTCAGGAATCGAAGATAAATCATCACAATCCGTGACCAGGGTAAGACCTAATCGTTGCACTTGAGCGTGTAAATTTTCTTCTTCTTTACCTTTTCCAGCAATCACTAAGGAAGTGCTGCAACCTCGTTCAACTAATTTAGCGTACATATCAATTAATACATCAAATCCTTTACCACGTACTAAACGACCAATGCCTAACATATAATTTTTTTCTGGTAAAGAAAGTGTGTGTTGCCATGCGCGGCAATCAATGCCATTACCTATGGTTGTACTTTTTTGTCGTGTATCCCAAAGCTCGTGAGAGACATCCGCCATCATGGGGGTTAGATGAGTAACGAATGCAGCCTGCTCCAATACACGCTGGCAACGATGACGCACTCGCCTTCTGTTCATACGTCGAGAATTAGTGCCCAAAATATCGCTATGACTAGTCACTACATAAGGTATTCGCATACGCTTAAATATTTGTAATGCCATAAAACCTGCTGTATAGGTTCCTTGTGCATGAATCACATCTATTTTAGCATCGCGGCATAATTCCAACACAGGTGCTAATTTACGTCTTGATACAAAAAATCCAGGTTTAATGAAGGGTCCACTATAAATGGTAGCTTCGCTGATTACTTGAGTAGGTTGAGTTAAGGTTGTCAGCATTTTATCGCCGGCATAAATGATAGGATCGACCTCCATTGATTTCAATTCAGGTGTCAATGCACATAAAAATTCAGCTACTCCACCTACGGATCGATTTACATCTAAAGTGCGGGGAAATAAAAATAAAACACGCATGCGTTGCTCTCTCCATTTAAGTAATTATCCAAACATGGCTTCCATTTCATCAAGCGGCAACCCTGTTGTTTCTGTTCCTTGCTGCTGTTCTAGCTGTTTAAAATCCCAGAATTTTTTATCCATCAGTTGACTAGGTTTAATACTGGTTAATGCATGCAAAATGTTACTCGGCACTTTTGGATTTTCTTGCGCTAACTGATCTATCAAGACTTTAACACGTTTACGCATGAGGTTTTCTTGAGAGCCACAAAGATTGCAGGGAATGATGGGAAATTCCATGGCGCTGGCAAATTGACTGATATCGTTTTCTTGGCAATAAACCAAAGGTCGAATAATCACGTTCTTCTTATTATCACTCAGCAACTTGGGTGGCATAGAACGGATTTCACCATTATACAAAATAGACATGAGTAATGTTCTAATCAGATCATCACGATGATGACCTAGGGCAATTTTGTTAAACCCATTTTCTTCTGCATAACGATAAATAATGCCACGACGCAAACGCGAACACAGCGAACAATAAGTTTGACCTTCAGGTATTTTGGTTTTAACGATAGAATACGTATCGCGTGTTAACACTTCATAAGAAATCTTACGCTCAGTTAGCCAAGCTCGTAATGCGACATCATTCCAGCCAGGCTGAGCTTGGTCGAGTGTAAATGCAAATATTTCGAAATCGACTTTAGCGCGGCGCTGTAAAAGACGCAAAATATGTAACATCGTAAAAGAATCTTTACCACCGGATAAACACACCATAATCCGGTCATTATGTTGAATCATGCTAAAATCGGCGATAGCTTTTCCGGTATAGTGTAATAGCTTTTTTTCCAGCTCTGCTACTTTACTCACCCTGCTCTCCTCTTTCCTCTCAAAATGTACAGGATTATACACGTATTATGCAGATTTACGATTTTTTTGAGCAGGTTATAACATAGATACAAAAAGAGACAATGGTTAAAAAATCCTTGAACTTTTCAACCTTGAAAGAAAAAATTGCCGTCCGAGAGTAAGAACCTCAAACGGCAATGATCTTGAGTAGAATTTATTGGATGTTACTTTTCAACAGAAACATCTTCTGCTTGAAGACCTTTTTGGCCTTGTGTAACGAGGAATGATACACGCATTCCTTCTTCTAAGGTGCGATAGCCTTCACCACGAATTGCTCTGTAGTGAACAAACACATCTCCACCTTGATCGCGTTGAATAAAGCCATAACCTTTGCTGTTGTTAAACCATTTTACGGTTCCGTTTTCACGTGCTGCTGACATACTTTTTACCTTTACTAATTAAACAAAATACCTACATCTGAGATCTTACCGGGGGATAAACCTTTAAGGCAGGACACACTGATGATATTAAAGTATAACAGATTATTCAGACAATAAAAGACCTTAATACTCTAATCCTTGTGGAATCGCCCTATGACCACCTCGTGTGCCTCACAGTCGGCTAGGAATTTAGGGCTGCTTAAGTACTGGTATTCACTATATCTTGCCCCGGCAATAGAATCTGACGTATCAGACGAGGCTAATCCTGGATGGCACATCAGCAAACCCTTGTCTCCCATTTCTTGCAAAAACCCTGGAAATAATTGCGTATAACGATTAGCCATGCCAAAAGAGTAAATACCAGCAAAAAATTGATTATGAGGTATTTGATGCCGAGTTAATTGCCTTTTCAGGGCTCTTGTGCCGGCTGCGTGTATGATAATTTTCTTAATCATACAGGCCATATCTGGGGCTTTTATTCTCTCATTAACCCAGCGGATATACGATTTTTGCTGACGTAAACGCTGCTCATACACCGAGACAATCGCATCCCGTATCACGGGAAAATGATGCACATGTTGATGACCATCAATGTAATGAGGTAAAAAACCCATTGCTTGGCAAAAATAACTAATTTGGGCATCACATTCCGCTTCTATCGCTTTCTTTTCCAATCTATGCAAAAACGCTTTTCGTAATAGTAGGGGTAAATGAAAAAAACGATCCCCATGAATTTGAGCATATTCACGTGAAAGTGGCTGCCCACTCGTCAAATTAAAATGGAGGCCAATATCAATCTTATGTTGATAGGATAGCAACCATTCCGCATGTTGCGGCCAATGCGGCAGGTTAACCATACAACTGGTTGCGGAAAGTCGACCGATCTGAATGAGGTGGAGGATGCCTTGGGAGATTGCAAGAGCTTGCCCATAGTCATCTGCACACAGTACAATGCGCTTCTTCATAACGCAACAGAATAAAATATTCAACGAGAACCAACAAGTGTTATCGAACATTCCCAAAACATCAAGTCATTGGATAAGAGATATCTTGGGCTTAACGCTCTTATTTTTAATTTTTTATCTCTTTTGGATAGGTAGTTATCCCTTTTTCATCCCTGATGAAGGACGCTATTCAGAAGTCGCTCGTGAAATGGTCGCAACGGGCGATTATATTACGCCACGCTTGAACGGCGTTGCATTTTTGGATAAACCCATACTCTATTATTGGCTACAAGCCATTGCTGTCCGATTATTTGGCGTAAAAGAATGGGCTTTGCGGCTTTTCCCGGCAATGCTTGGTGTGCTAGGTTGTATCGTCACCTATATATGCGGTAGACGTCTGTTTAGCCGTCGTGTTGGCTTCCTTTCAGCTATTATTCTTGCCACGACCCCGCTTTACTTTGGCGGATCACACTACGCCAACTTAGATTTAGAAGTAGCAGTATTTATTAGTTGCACATTACTTTTTTTCATGACGGGAATTCAAAGCGAAGATAAATCACGTCCTTATTTTTTCTTTGCCGCCTATCTTTCTGCCGCGCTGGCTTTTTTAACAAAAGGCTTAATCGGTATTGTTTTTCCCATGGTAATCCTAGGCAGCTGGATGATTCTGCTTAACCGCTTAGCGCTCATGAAAAAATTACATCTTGTTTGCGGTGTCATCCTTTTTTCCATTGTTGTGTTGCCATGGTATTGGCTGGTACAAAAAGCCAATCCTGCTTTTTTGCATTACTTTTTTGTCACTCAACAAGTCACTCGCTTTCTCTCGGAAGGCGTATTTAATAATCCGACGCCGTTTTGGTTTTACGTGCCTATTGTTCTTATCGGATTTTTCCCCTGGACTAGCTTTTTCATCCAAGCATTGGGTATAAGCATTCGCAATGTCATTAAAGATCGTTATCAACATCAAATAGAACTGTTTTTACTATTGTGGTTTTCTTTTGTTTTTGTTTTCTTTTCTATCCCGCAATCCAAAACCATTACATATATTTTGCCAGTATTTCCTGCCGCGGCTTTGTTAGTGGGACATGTCTTATCGACTTTCTGGGAAACCCCTAAAACGAAGACAATTTATTGGGGTGTAGTGATTTTGAGCCTGATTGGGCTGCTACTAGCCATCCTCTTTTTGGCTTTACCCCATTATCAGTGGCTTGAAATTTCCACCAATTTAACGCCTTACCTCACTACGATTGCCATTTTGTTCCTGATAAGTCTCTCACTTGCTTTTTTCTCCTTGCGTCAAACCACCTTGCGATTATTGTTTACGACATGCGCCTCAATCAGCAGTCTATCTCTATTTATACTGGCAATGAGCACAATTTATCTCAATCATGATACCGCTAAACCGCTAATCGAAGAATTAAAGTTAGTCATGCAGCCTCAAGAAGAAGTAGCTAACTATTTTAAATTTTACCAAGATGTTCCGCTTTATCTTGGCAAGCGAATTACCTTAGTTGCCAACTGGGATGCGCTTAATATTGCAAAGAGAGATAATTGGGTGCGTGAATTATGGTATGGCATTCCCTTTCAAAAAACTGATGATTGGCTAATCAGTGAAAAAACTTTTTTTGAACGCTGGCATAATAAAAAGCGCATGTATGCCTTTGTGAATGAAAATTTCTTTGATCAATTTAAGTTATACGCGAAAAAGTACTATTTTCTTGGCCGGTATAACGACATTATTTTGCTTAGCAATCAGCCTACTTATCTAACGACATTATGGGAAAAAAATAGTATTTCAGTCGTGACAGTGAAAACAAACTAGCGTCGATGATTCAAGAGGTCCCCGGTTCTTCGCTGGCGCTAGTCCCGAGGATAGCGTGGTCAGATTCATCAAAACCTTCTTTCGTCTGCAAGATATATTTAGGACGCTGCTTAACTTCAGTAAAAATTCTAGCAATATATTCGCCTAAAATACCGATAGACAAAAGTTGAATACCCCCCAGGAACATGATTGCAACCACCAAGGTAGGAAACCCGGGTAAATCTGCTCCATAAATCAATGTCACCGTGGCAATGTAAATCGCATAAATAAGAGAAATTAAAGAAATAATAAATCCAATCAAACCCCAAACTCGCAGTGGCACATCAGAAAAAGAAGTGATACCGGTGATTGCTAATTCCGTCAGCTTAGAAAAACGCCATGAACTTCTTCCCGCAGCACGGTCTTTTACCTCAAAAGGAATACCGATTGATTTGAAACCCACCCAAGCATACAACCCTTTCATGAAACGCGTACGCTCTGGAAATATCTTTAAGGCATTGACGATTTTACGGTCTATGAGTCGAAAATCCCCTGCGTTATTTGGGATTTTAATTTTAGTAATGTTTTGCATGAGCCAATAAAATAAGCTTGCAAAATGACGCTTGAAATAAGACTCTGACTGTCGGTCGGTACGAATGCCATACACCATATCGTAACCTTTTGCCCAATTCAGCAAGAAAGCAGGCAATGTCTCAATAGGATGCTGGAAGTCTGCATCCATTAATACCACCACATCCCCCATCGTGTGCTCTAAACCAGCAGTGAGGGCAATTTCCTTACCAAAATTACGGGATAATCCTAATAACTTTACTCGATGATCTTGAGATACTTGACGGATTTTATCAATGGTATGATCTCGGCTACCATCATCTACAACAATGATTTCAAAACGTTGCGTCAATTCGCTCAGTGTTTGATGTAATTTGGGAATAAATAAACCCACCACGTCTTCTTCATTGTAAACAGGCACGACACAAGAAATGAAAACGGTTTGATTTTCAAGCGCTAAGAGACGTTCACTCGGCTTCATAAACTAAATTCGTTCAATAACACTGGAAGGCTACAAATTATAGCAAATCTAAATGAATGGCAAGATTAACAAGATGATGCTGGTGTAGTATCTATATCTCTGACACTGAGAGGAGCACCCTATGGCTATTGCCATTTTAGTCGGTCGAGATGAAGCTGAAAATCAAGCCATGACTTGGTTTATTCACGATTGGAAGCGATCCCTTCTTGCTCTCGATCCGCAGTTGGATATACGCATTTGGCCAGATGTGGGTGATTATCAGGATATCGATTGTCTACTCGTATGGAAGCATCCACTGGGTACACTGCAACAATTTCCCAAGGTTAAACTTATTGCTTCTTTAGCAGCAGGCGTAGACCATTTATTTACTGATCCTAATATCGATAATCACACTCCTATTGTTCGCGTTGTTGATCTCTATATGGCGAATGATATTGTGCAATATGTCATCGCTTATGTGCTGCGCTACATCAAACTAATTCCGCATTGGGCACAAAAACAACAACAAAAGTTATGGTTCAAAGAACCTCCTTTTAGCCTCGCAGATAAAAACATAGGCATCATGGGATTAGGGCATTTAGGGGGAAAAGCGGCGCATCTTTTACAGCTGCTTGGATTGCGTGTTTTAGGATGGAGTTCCTCGCATAAATCACTGACTGGCATCAAACAATTTGTGGGTCAAGCACAATTCCCAGATTTTCTATCTCAAACAGATTTCTTAATCTGCATGCTCCCGCTTACAGATAAAACAAAAAATATCTTAAACCAACATACCTTTGCGGCACTCAGAAGAGGAGCTTATCTCATTAACATTGGACGAGGCGAGCATCTTGTCGAAGAAGATCTGTTGCAAGCATTAGATAAAGGACAATTGAGCGGCGCTTGCCTAGATGTATTTCATCGTGAACCGTTACCAAAAGATCACCCTTTTTGGTCGCATCCCAATATAATCGTCACACCTCATATTGCCTCTGTCACCAATCCAGATACTGCCGCACCCCAAATCCTAGAAAATTATCAACGTGCTTTAGCGGGCAAACCATTATTAAACCAAGTTGATCGTAAAAAAGGATATTGATAGAAACATTTGCAATGTAGTGTAATGGTATAGATTAAAATAACGGATTCGCGACAGCAACGATATAAGAAATCAAGGAAAACACGGATGCGACACTTTTTGATTCTTCTAGCCAGTTTGATGAGCATGGATTTATTCGCGCAAACATTACCCTTAACCTCATTACGATTACCCCCTGGATTTCATATTGAGATTTATGCCGCACCTATTCCTAATGCGCGTGAGATGACACTGGGACCTAACGGTATCGTCTTTGTAGGTTCAATGACAGCAGGCAATGTGTATGCGGTTATTCCCGATACGCAAAGCCCGCATGGCACACGGGTGTTAACCATTGCGAGTGGCTTGAACATGCCAAATGGTGTCGCTTTCCATCAAGGCTCACTCTATGTCGCAGAAATCAGCCGCATCACGCGATTTGATTTTGTCAATCAACGACTGACTCATCCGGTCGTAATCACAAATTCGCTACCCCCTAATACCACACATGGCTGGCGATTCATTGCCTTTGGTCCAGATGGAAAATTATATTTGGGCATTGGCATGCCATGTAATGTGTGTCTGCAAAAAGACCCTCGATTTGGCACGATTAGCCGCATGCATGCGGATGGATCTCACTTTGAGATTTTTGTCAAAGGCCTACGCAATAGCGTTGGATTTGATTGGGATCCCATCACTCATGAATTGTGGTTAACAGATAATGGTCGTGATTGGATGGGTGATAACTTACCACCAGATAAATTAAATTACGCACCGCAACCAGGATTAGATTTTGGTTTTCCCTATTATGATGGAAAAAATATTCCTGATCCTGTTTATGGCAAACTTACGCCGCCTCATTATCAATTCACACCACCCACTTATGAACTCCCAGCTCATGTCGCACCCTTAGGCATGACATTTTATACGGGCACTCTATTTCCTCCCGAATTTCGAAATCAAATTTTTATGGCTGAACATGGTTCGTGGAATCGCAGCACGAAAGTGGGATATCAAGTCATGCGTATCAAAATCAATCACGGTCAAGTGACAGAGATCGTGCCCTTTATTACCGGCTGGTTACAAGGACAAGAAGCATGGGGCCGACCGGTAGATACATTAATGTTACCCGATGGCTCACTATTGATTTCTGATGATTTTGCTGGTGTGATTTACCGTGTCACGTATAAGAAGTCTTAAGCTATGTTTAAACACCGTTCTCAGAAAAAAGAATTGATGGATGATTTGTCGTTGCAGTCTCAAGCGCTGAAAAAAAATTTAGATGAGCTAGCAACATACAATCAGTGGTTAGGCGGCAAGCGCGTCTTGCTTTCCTCACTGGAACGCATTCATCAAAAATATGCCGCTTACTGGAATGAACATAACATTGTCATCGGTGATTTAGGATGCGGCGGTGGAGATTTACTACGCGCCATGGCTGAATGGGCTAGCGCAAAATCATTAGCCGTTGAATTAATCGGTGTCGATGCGAATCCTTTTATGATTCAGTATAGCGCTCAACAATCGTCTTCCAACATCCATTATAAAACGGTCGATATTTTCTCATCTGACTTTACACAAATTCCGTTTGATATTGTCTGCCTCAATAGTGTTTGCCATCATTTCAGCGATAAAGAGCTGGTTCATTTATTTAAACAACTCGCTAAACAAACTCATCTCGCCATTATCATTAATGACTTACAACGACATTGGTTGAGTTATTTTGCCATTAAAGGAATCACTCAGTTGTTTCCCATTTCGCCTTTAGCGAAGCATGACGCACCCTTATCTGTGTTGCGTGCTTTTCAAAAACAAGAATTGGTGCATCTGCTAAATCAAGCTCAACTCAATGCTTATCAAATCCGCTGGGCATGGGCGTTTCGTTGGGATATCATTGCGTGGCTTAAATAATCATTTAGAAAAAGAGAAACAACATTCCACACCAAGCCTTTGATTAGATTACGAAAAATTTACCCCCCGCTTTTTAATTTTTCCTTAAGCTTGTCTCACTATAATGGCAAGCCCGATTTTTATTCTCTTAATGAGAAAAAATCAGAAAATTAAAAAAAGATAAAGTAATGAGGAATTGTCATCAGTATGTGGTTGGCCAAACTGAAAGAAACTAATACGCCTGAAGAAAATATTGCAGCCATTGAAGCATTGCTAGCAACTGTCTCTCCCGCTATTCACGAAGCTATTGCCGACAACCCAGACAATGAAAATGCGGTAAGAAATGCTCTCGCTGAAGAACTTCAAGTGACATTCAACAATAAGAAGCTATTGGATAAAAAAAATATCCATCGATTGCTCTTTGTAGTCATGCAAGTAAAAATCTATTTGGCATCAAACAACAAAGAAAAAAAACTGGATCACCGATTAATCACATGTGAAAAACTGGCTGATGAGTTAGCGACAAGATTAGTCTTAAAACAACAGAATGAAAATTTTTCTGAGTTTCTTGCAAAAAGAAATGCAATTATTAAATCCTATGAAACAAAAGCGTGCGAAACTTATCTAACTAAGTGTTCCACCTTATTCAAAACGTCAAAAAAACCCACCAATGGTACTCCACCCGCTCCACCCGTTTGTCTTGATAGACCATGATGGATTAATGTTTTTGCTCGGTAGATTTCCATAGAATAGCTATGTTATCGTGCAATGATTCAATCATTATGGATAAAGGAATGCCTGATGAAACGACTTATTTTTACTTGTATCTCATTTTTCTTATTGGGATTATCAGCTTGCTCTTCGACTACCACGAATACGAATGAATCGACGATTGCCACTCCTTATTCTTCCTACTCATACTCAAACCCGTCTCCGCCACCCGCTGCAAAATCGCATTCACGCCATACAGCAGGGGATGACTCATCAAGCATGGAAGTCCCTTTTAATGATACTCGTAGTCCAAGCACTGAAAAGACAACTGATCCAAGTAAGTCGCCTTCAAATCGAGTCGGAGATAATTCTTTGAGCTAAGCCTCTTGAGAAGGAAGCTCTTCGAGTTGCTTCGCAAAAAGCGCTCAGTACAGCCCTCAGGCCGAACGGTTTTTTTATTTTTAAAAATTTGTGGGGATAACTCAGCTCAGAATGACACTAGACTCGTCTCTACTCTATGCATTGCCTATAATCTTGCGCATTCACGTCCCATATCGCACACCAATAATAAGGATTCCATTTTCTTGTGATGGGCTGACTGGTAGTACTCACGGCATAAAACCATTTATAAAAATTTGCTAACATTCCTCTCGGGCGGATTGCACTCATTCCATCGATGACAGGACAATGATGACACTGCGTTTGATAAATAAGATTGAAATCATATTCTAAATCCCAAGTTTGAGTGGTACTGAGAGGATAATAATAAGTGATGTAATCTTCGAGCTGCCGCGACGCTGGCGAATAGGAGTAGAGTTTGAATCCAGGATTATTACCAAAAATTGGACTAATAGAAGGCGTTCCTGTGACAGGAATCTCCCCGGAAGAAAAAGTCAAAATTTGAAACCAATCAGAATGTAAATGACCCGCAAAAATACCTGCAATAGACGGAGCAAATTGTTGTAATTCATTTTGAAAACGTTGTAGATAAGTCGGCTTCCAAAACTCAATTAATGTAAACAATTTGAATCTAAGAGATGCGTAGATATCAACGCCAATCGGAATATGCATAGCAATTAACACAGTTTGTTTTTTATTTTGCGCTGCTTGAAGTTGTGCATGCAGCCAATCTAATTGCTGCATAGCTGTCTGATTAATATTTTCTCCTTTCGCTTTATAAGAAAATACATTGGTATTTAACACGATAAGACAAAGATCAGGTTGATTGGGTAGTGTCATGGCATAATAACCCGCTTTGCGAAATTGCTTTTGCATCTCAAGACGATTTGCTTGCTGTTTAATTAAACTAGACCAGAGTAATCCTGTATCCCTAAAAAATGCCCCATTAGGGATAGTCACATAATCATCTTGATAATAGTCATTATTCCCCACCACGGAATACACATTGAGTGAAGGAAAGGCTTTGGATAATTCATTAGTTAAAAACGTAAGTGTTTTATGGATAAATGAAGTATAGCCAGATAAAGTTTTATCATCAGAATAAACTTTATAGTAATGCTTGAAGTGATGTCCTAAAAAATCACCTAAGACTAGTACAAATTTAGCTTGTTTTATCTGGCTCGCCTGACTCGAAGCGGCTAACGCAGAAATCAACAAAGGATAATTCGTATCTAATCGATACTGAGGAGGATGGGTATCATATTTTGCAAACAGTGCTGGCCAATCAGTCGCCGGTGCATGTTGCAATTTAACGATTAAAGGACATGGCTTGATCGTCGTACAACTGACAAACGGATCAAAATGAATATCCGCCAGTGAAAGGAAATTCATTGTTTCTTTCTTTTGCGTATACTCTGCTGCAAACACGGGCGCAACCCTGTTTATCAACAGCAACACTATCAAGATAAAAACTTTCCTTAGCATAGCGAATTCTCTTTTACTTCACAGGAAACATTGTGCATCGCGAAAGCCTTTCACGGCGTGAGCCAGATTCATAAACAACAAAAATGCTATGGGCAATCGAAAAACCTTCATCTTGTTCATCCTTAAAATTGATGACCGGCAAAAATTCGCCTCATTAAATAAGTGATAAGTGACATTATTCTACACGATAGAATAAAGGAAGGAATATAAGAGGCACAACAGACCTCTAAAAAAAGATAACAATGTGCCTCAGGTTTTCATTATTTTTTTACTTTGATGCTCCGTCTGGTCCCTGATTTATTTTTGGGCGCAGTGATTTCTAATACACCATTTCTTGTTTTCGCTGATATTTTTTTCTCGTCCACGACTTCTGGCAAGCTGAGACTACGGCAAAATGCGCCTCTAGAGCGTTCATAACGCACATAATTTTTGTGCTCTTCTTTGACTTTGGCTTCTTTGGATCCTTTAATGGTAAGAATATTATTATCCATACTCACTTCTATATTTTTGGGATCCACTCCTGGAACATCTGCAGTAATGAAAAAATGCGAACCATTATCTTTCACATCAATACTGGGAATCCAATCTGAATTTAGCAAATTAGATAACCCATCTTCTTGCTCCATTAAGGTGGGATCAAATAATCGATTAATGACTTGTTGTAACTCAACCAAACTCGACACAATAGGCGGACGTTTGCTGATTTGAGCCATAACAATACTCCTCCTTTTAGCCAATCATTAATATCATGATGAATCGCTTCCTTTTTGCGCCAAGCATCATGCTCGGCGCAAGCGAGACTAATGATGAGAAACAGCTTCTGCTAATTCAAAACACAGCTTAGCGTTTTTAGATTTCGTTGCAATATCACCCAACGAAATAATTCCCGTCATACGCTTATCCTTATTTAGCACAACTAATCTCCGAACTTGTAGTTTTTCCATTTGTTGGATAACTTTTTCCAATTTATCATTTTCCAAACAAAAGAAAATCCCTTTGTGCATGATATCTTTGAGCGTTTTCTTATTCGGATCCCATCCTTCTGCTACAGCCTTAATAGCAATATCTCTGTCAGTGACGACACCAATTAATCGATCATTTTCCCCTATGGGAATAAATCCATAATCATGTGTCTTCATTTGATCAGCCGCTTGTTTTAAGGTGGCAGTGGGAGGAAGGAATTCAGGTTTTTTTGACATTAAATCACGAGCCAACATAACTACCTCCTCGTTTTCTTATTCTCTTTTAGAAAAACGTTAAATGAAGAACTTAACACGTTTTACTTAAGTTAAAGTAGCCTAATTAACTATAGCATATTGCCTTAAAAAATTTCTTAAGCTAACTAACAAGTGATTGAAAGTGTTGAGATTCAAAGATAATCAATGCTAGGTGTGTCATATGACAATCTGAATCTCATCTATAATTGTATTAAGGAATCACTAACTGGGGCCTGATGTGAGATTAAATTCCATAAAATGGTTAAATTTATTGATCATTTTCATTTCTACTTTTGCGATAGCAG
Source organism: uncultured Gammaproteobacteria bacterium (assembly GCA_963711205.1). GTDB lineage: Bacteria > Pseudomonadota > Gammaproteobacteria > DSM-16500 > DSM-16500 > Aquicella. The sequence goes on along the minus strand of CAVQDE010000002.1, from coordinate 432,356 downwards.
CCGTCACCTACCAAAAGCCTAGTGATGCTGTACTCAAACAAAAGTTAACTTCTATGCAATATTATGTGACACAACAACAAGGAACCGAGCCTGCTTTTAATAATGCGTATTGGAATAATGAAAACCCAGGAATTTATGTTGATATTGTGACTGGAGCACCGCTGTTTAGTTCGACAGACAAATTTGATTCTCACACTGGTTGGCCTAGCTTTACTAAACCAATTGATCCAAACAATGTCATCTTAAAATCAGACTATCTCTTGTTTATTCCACGCACCGAGGTAATTTCAAAATATGGACACTCCCATCTTGGCCATGTGTTCGATGATGGACCCGCTCCTACGTTTAAACGTTATTGCATTAATTCTGCTGCATTACAATTTATTCCCGTTAGCGATTTACAAAAACGGGGTTATGGGCAATATCTGTCTCTTTTCCCCGATCAAAAAAAATAACTACCTCTTGGTAAAACAGGCCGGCACGCTAAACTATCAATTTAATTCCCAACACCATCAGCAACACCACTTTCACTATTTCAAATATTCCATATAACGCGTGCTTATAAGTTGATGGAGGTTTGACGCCTGATAAAATGAGATCAACACGATGAGCTAATTCGGGGAAGAGCCAAAATACTTGTAAAGCGAGTAAAATCGCGATCACAAGAATTAATCCTCTATCCACCCATGTCAATGAACCGATGATCGCGCCTATGATAAGCAACACAAGCAATATCCCTTGCATTTTATTGAAAGCAAAAAATACGGTGCGCCCCACATCAAAACCCACTGCTTTCGTCAGCGTAGGTGTATTAAACTTCACTATGCTTTCCATGCCTATCGCCAATATCATGCCTACCCATAAAATGGCTATCACTCCTACCATGACATTCATTTTCATGACGTCTGTCTCTCCTTTTCTATCCAAAATTTGGTTGCACCCGCTACCGCTGCGGGAATTGTCAAACAATTGACTATGGGTATCATACTCGCGACCAATACGCCTATTCCAAATCCTAAGGAAAGCCATTGACGCTGTTTCATCCACACTCTCACGTCTTTCATCGCAATACGATGGTTATCGGTAGGATAATCAATGTAAGTCAGTGTCATAAACCAAGCGTGAAATAAAAATGACAAAATCGGTGCTATCGTTTGAATAAGTGGAATAAAAAATAAAATCAGTATGAGGATAGCACGTGGCACATAATAACCAATAATTGCCAACTGCCGGCCGACAATACGCGGAATATCTTTGATGTTATCCATTAAAGTGCGCTCTTCGAAAACATGTCCCATCAGATAGAGTTCCACTTTTTCTGAAAGAAAACTGTTAAACGGAGCAGAGACTAAATTCGCGATCGTCACAAACGTATAAATGATGATGATAAAAAAACTAATGAAGAATAATAACCAAAGTATTGTACTCAACCAATGCAGCCATTTTGGTAAATGTTGCGCGAACCACACGTTAAATTCGCCAACAAAATAGCGTAAAAGAAAAAATAATCCTATGAATAACAGGATATTAATGATTAATGGGATGATAACAAAACGGCGCACACCGGGTTTAGTGATTAAACTAAATCCATCGAGAAAATAACTGAAACCTAATCCTGGATGATTCATAAAGAAACCCATAGCATTTTAATCTAAAGGGGTCAAGCGATTGCATTTTTAATCGATTATGCACTCGGAACAAGATCCTCTTAAAGCTAATCCTCTTGCATACACAAAAATGGCACGCGATTTTTTGCGTCGTTCTGTGGGTTTATAAATAGGGCGTGTTGACAATTTGACAACAACTTCTTGCTTTTATTAAGTAAAGCGCAGGAGGGCAGAGCCCGACGAGCCATTAATAAAAATAAGAAGTTGCTGTCAAATTGTCAACACGCCCTAATAAAATTGTGGCGCGATAATGACTATCTTGCGCCCTATTCTTCTTCTCTCACTTATATCACGAAATCCGCGCCTCATATCGCCAAAACTTGGGTAGAAAATAACAGCATATCGCTACCCCTACCACACATAAAACACCCCCTGAAACAATAGAAGCCGTGACACCAAATGCTGCTGCAACCAAACCAGCTTCTGTATCGCCTAACCGCGGTCCACTCAAATAGCTGATCATCTCAATCCCTGCCAAACGTCCGCGCAAGTCATTGGGTATGGTTTGATTCCACATCGTCATGCGGAAAATGCCACTGATACCATCAAATGCTCCTGCTAAAGCAAGAAAAATCAGCGCCACCCAAAAGTGAGAAGCTAGGCCAAAGAAAATAATAGACACACCCCACATACCAGCTGCCACGGCAATCGCTAACCCATGGCGGGTAACGAGCTGGGTCCAACCACTAAATAACGACACAATTAATGCGCCTACGGCGGGAGCGGAATATAAAATGCCTAACACTTTTGCTCCCCCAAATGACTGGGCAATGGCTGGGAATAACGCAGTTGGCATACCAAATATCATGGCAGTAAAATCGATCACATAAGTCCCCACTAATTCTTGCCGCGAAAAAGCATAGCGGAAACCTTGCTTGAGTGATGTCCAGGTTGAGTCATCTCTAACCGATTGTGGCTTCGGGATATGTGTCATCAACAATAATGCCGTCAATGAAATAACAAAACTCGCCACATCCACAAAATATGTCGCCACTAAGCCAAAATTAGCAATGATTAAACCACCTATCGCTGGACCGCCTACCATACTCACACTGCCTTTAAAAGTAGAGAGCGAGCTAACTGTGGCATAATCTTCCTTCTTCACAATTTGTTGAACCATGCTTTCAAGCGCGGGGCGATGCAAACCATTAAATGCCGACATCAGTGATGACACCACAAACATGATCCAAATATGCGGAGAGGCGAAATGAGCATTAAATGCCAATATTAAACTCCCTATAGCGAGCACAGTTTCAGCCATGAGCAATAACAAGCGTCTGTGATATCGATCGGCAAAGACGCCTCCAATTAAAGCTGTAAATAATAATGGCAACAATTGGACCAAACTCAGTAATCCCACCATGAGTGTTGAATGCGTCTGGGTATAAATTTGATAGGGTAATGCCACACCCGTAATCATAGTACCAATGAAAGAAACGAATTGGCCGATATATAACAGGGTAAAGTTACGATTACGGCGAAATATTGAGAGATTAATGATGTAGCTCATAAGAGACGCCTCGTTAAGGCTGAAAGAATATATTGGGTTTAGAGTAAATTGTAAAGTTGATGATTATCTCGATGTCATCTTTAGGAGATTCAATCCTACTGTCATATATGGACTCGCCCATTGATGCAAGATGATTTTTTCGTTAATGCTCAAGGGTATTGAGTTGCGGTCATATATCCATTTCATTGACTTCTGGGAATTGGTTTTGGAATAACCGTATTACAATCCCGAGCCATAATGGATAATTCGCTACCTTCAGTGACCCTATCATCCCGACGGCTTTGAAAGCCTATGACACATCAGACATTTCAGGCTTACGGGATTTATTCATGCGTAAATAAAGCAACATTATGCCTGTCAATAGTAGTGCCAGGATGAAAATGTGTGGAAGAATACCAAACTGCTCATTGATACGGGCAAACATAGCGGATTGAGCATAACTTCTGAAAACCAGAGTCAACACAGTTAAAGCAACAATACACAAGAATAGAGGTCGGATAAGTCGCACACCTTTGGTGATCGCTAAGTGAGCGCCTAATCTCCCTCCCAATATTTGTCCTAGCGCCATACAAAGACCCAATCGATAATCGATGTTCCCGCCTATCGCAAAACAAATTGTCGCAACGATATTACTATTGAGATTAAAAAGCTTGGTATAAGCTGTAGCTTTAATGAGGTTGTATCCTAAGAAGAATGTCAGTGCAAATACCCAAAAAGAACCGGTTCCTGGTCCAAAAAATCCATCATAAAATGCCAGGCCAAACCCAAAGATAAGATAAAATAACCTTTCTTTCATTTTGGGTTTATCATCGCCCAGGCCAAGCTTAGGCGAGCAAATGGTATAGATAAGAATGACACACAAGAGAATCGGAATAATGGACCGTAAAATATCACTACTCAATACTTGCGTGGTAACTGAACCCGCTATCGCACCAATTATTCCAAATAGCAAGCCCTTATAAACCAACCGCAGTTTGATCAACCCATGGCGATAAAATTTTAGGGTCGCCATGAACGTGCCAATAGTGCTTTGTAATTTATTTGTTCCAAAAGCAAGATGAGGCGGCATGCCTATACTAAGCAAGATGGGCATGCTAATTAACCCTCCCCCACCAGCAATCGCATCTATCGTTCCAGCTAGGAGGCCTGTAGCAAATAAAAGTAACAAAATCATGAGATAGCTTCTAAATGTATGGGATTTGATTTCAGTAGTGCGCGCAAAAAATAGTATATCAACAAATTAAATTTTTATCGACCGACTTAAAATCAAGAGGTCCTCAAAGAGTGGTGTCATATCATCATGCTGATATTTATTTTCAACATATTTTAAATCATGAAAACAAGCCTGCATTTTTCTACGAGCCGCACTATATTGTGTTTGATAATAATGTTCTATCATCAAATTTTCGATGATCCTTTTTCCTTCCAGATCAGGGATATACTGGTAGAGTAGAACTAAGCATTCCGCTTTTAATAATTCATCTTTGATTGACTCGGTTGTTTCCAAGCAGAAATAGATTAACTTGATCGCCTCTTCCATCATATCGCATGTTTTTAATAAATCCGCTGTATGCAATCCAATCAAAACAGCATTTACATTCATTGGGTCATCACGTAACAGACGTAATGAAGTATGAGAAAGTCCGGTTAAATCGCCTACTTGATAATGATATTGTTTTAACAACATGCGTAATTCACATTCACGTAGATTAAAAATATGTGCGTCTGACACATCGGGATGTGATTTCGCTCGCGTGAGCAACTGCAATGCTTCATCATGCTTGCCCACATTCACAAGTCCGATAGTTAATGCTTCTTGTACCCATCCTGTCCTTGAATTCACGATATCTTGATGCGAATTTTCGATGAATTGGATCAGTTCAGTATATTGCTGGGCGTGTAGGTACAATTTAATTCGCTCCCATAAAATCTGATTCATTACACCACGATTGTCATCCTTCACATTGAGAACATGAAACAAATAAGTACTCATCTTATTTTCATTGACCATAACTGATGCATCATGCGTATCAGTCAACGCATTAAGTTTATTCAATGCAGAATCCCAATGTCCTAATAATCTATCAATACGAATCAAATTTACCCACGGTTGAAATACAAAAGTTAACAATTGTGGATGGTTGGTTTTATTACTCCATTCAAAAAACAAGTGCATATGTGAATAACAAATTTCACGTGCATATTTCATTTGATTAGCTGATATAAAAATAATAGCGGCTTCATTGAAAATGGCGGCGACTTGTTTTGCGTGTCTGAAATTAATTGTTGAAGGACACAAAAATTGTATCGCTTCACGTAATTTCGCAATCCACGTCATCAAAGGTTTTCGTATGATTCGATTTTGCGATGATAAGAGTTTATTTTTCAACATAGCTGTGCGCGGATTAGTTTTATATTTTTTTTGCATAAGATTTCCATTTTTTAAGTTGAAGATGGTTAGATTGGAGATATGAGTTTTTTTGTCAGAGGACTATCAACGAATGATGGGATATATTACGAAATTTAATAATGACGTTTTTTTTGACATTGTTATAAATACTTTTCCAAAAATTCAGGCACTCTTTTTTCTAGCCAATATTCAGGAGCCCATGGATACTTCCCTGCTACAAAACCAACATGACCACCTGTTTCTGTCACTTCAAGTTTTACAAATTTCGACAATTCATTCATACCAGGTATGACATCTTCTGTCATAAAGGGATCGTCTTTTGCGTTCAACAAAAGCGTTGGTACTTGAATATAACGAAGATACTGCCGGCTGCTACAAGTCGAGTAATATTCATCCACGCTAGAAAATCCGTGTAATGGCACGGTATATTGATCATCAAATTCACGTATATCTTGTACTTCGGATAATCGTGCTAAATCGATAGGTGATGGGATTTTTTTAAATTTTTGTACCAATCTATCCCGTGCACATCTCACTAAATACCATTGATAAAATCGTGAGAATCCTTGCTGAATATGTTCAGCCGCTTTATGTAATTCAAAGGGAACAGAGATGGCAATAGCAGCTTTAAGAGGATTATGTTGTGCTGTTTCACCTAGCCATTTAAGAAGCACATTCCCACCTAATGAATAACCAATAGCAGAAAAATGAGTATGCGGTTCACGCGCCAACAATTTCTTTATGACATAATTTACATCATTGGTATCTCCAGAATGATAGCCACGTTGTAATCGATTAGGCTCACCACTGCAGCCGCGAAAATGCATAAACACGCTGCGCCATCCATGTTGATGAATCGCTTGTAACATACCTTTCGCATAATGAGATTCAATCGACCCTTCAAAACCATGTAAAACTAATACTATTGGACCAGTTTTTAATCTATCTAACCAATCTAAATCAATAAAATCTCCATCAGGTAATTCAAGACGCTCGCGCTCTAGTGGTAAGTTTTTAATATTGGCGCGAGTAAGAGCCGGCCATATCGTTTGTAAATGTGAAGATGGTAGCCACCAAGCAGGTTTGAATTGATTTTCATTCATATTTCTACCTTCTGCCTCTTTTTTGCTCTTATTAGAACAGTAGCTATATATTTAATTTAGCACATAAATAGAATGTTGCAGGTACGTTAATGAGTAAAAAAAATGCGAGGGAATGACATTGGTTTTATTTAACTTAGGAAAGGGAAAATATAGGAAGGGTAAACTTAGAAAAACTACGAGCGGACGACGATAAAAAAATCGTCCGCTCTGTAGGGTTTATGCAAAGTGGTACTGTATACCTAACGTGAAGGAGCTGTTAGATGGTTTGACACTGCCACCACCGTTGTTTGAACTGGTGCTGCTATAGGCTGAATATTGATATTCGCCTCTTAAGCTGACGTTATCAGCAATGTAGGTTTCTGTACCTACGCCACCGAGAAAGCCGTTCTTCCATTTGCTGCGAGAAGCAGAGCGGTTACCAAAATCAGGATCATTTGTATTAATGCTACCATTGACTTTGAAATCAGTCCTGATCCAGCCAAGGCGAACATAGACCAAAGTTGAATCATTGACTTTAATACCTGGGAGCAAGCTGAGAGCGTAGCTACCACGAGCCTTAGCATTGACATTGATACTAACATTGTCTCCATCACTATCGGTAAATGTAGCATTACTGCTGCCATCAGCACCGCTGATAACACCATGAATTTCACCACCCAGATAGAACATATCCCAATAGCGGCCATAACCGAGATTGATTTCACCATCCCAACCTCTTGAGCTGATGTGATTGCTAAAGCTTACGCTGTCACCATCATCATCTGATCTATTGAAGCTGCGGTTGAATCGGTAAGAATCATAGCTAACGCCAGCACCGACATAGAAACCATCAAGTAATAGTTTGATCGGTGGGCATGGAGGCGGAACTTCAGCTTTGTAATTAGCTTCGCCTTTATAATTTTCAACTACGTGTCTTTTGCCATGCATTGCAAAACTGGCAGACGACACTAAAGCTAACGATGCTGCTGTAACAGCAACGAAGATAGTTGATAAACGTGGGTGTTTCTTCATATACATCTCCTTATGGGTAGGATATTTGTTTTACACTTATCTGTCTTAGCAAGACAACTCCAAAACTCTTCCGCGCAATACTTTAATAGAACGTATCTGCAAGAACAAGTATTTTTCATCTTGAAATGATTTCTTTTATTTAACATAAATGAAATCATTTCTACATGTGCGAGATTGTTGCATAAATTTGATTTATTATGCTAGCAAAAAATGATTTACTGCAAAAAAATTTTTACAGATGTGATTAATTTTAATTCATTATTCGCGTAATAGAATAATTTTTTTATCAACTAAAAATTAATACCGAAAAGAGAAGTTTGTGAATGTATCGTGTTGCAAAAAATTCCGCTGCAGTGTTAGACATTCTGCAGCGGCGTATTTAGAAAGTTTTGTAAAAAAATTTTTAGAAAAATTGTTCTTGTGATTTCACCTTGATAGTGCCAGGTGTTTTGACCGCACCACTCTCTGGATCAAATACGGGTGCTTGATCTTGGTTAATGATGAGTTGGGTGATAAATATCTTAGACGCGGTATCAATAGTAACCGTGTAGGGTGCATAAGCCGCCGTCTTTCCTACCGTAGCTATAGGCGTGATGACAACTTTCGTCACTTTATTTTTGCAACCCATACCAGGACCGGCACGAAAATCAAACATATCTTGATAATTGAGTAGCTGATCCCAACAAGCATCGAAACTCAGTTTAACTCGTGTTTCAGTGACACCGGGATCTTTAGCATCTCTATTGGCTAATAAATTGGTAATTTGAATCGCTTGTGTTGCTTGACCACTTGTTAATGCTTGAAAATCGGTGTCAGCAACGCTCACAGAAGCCGCAGCTAAAACGGATATGAATGTACTAGTGAGTATTATTTTTTTCATGCAACATCTCCTCTAAAATAGATAATTTGTTTAAAAAATGATCTATACTATATCCGATTTTTATATTATTGCTATGCAAAGTTTATTTTTTACACTCTTTCAATAGCTGCATAGCATATGGCTGAAGCATCCCATCCTCCGCCTAGTGCTTTGATTAAAGCGACCGCGGCAGTCATTCTGAGGTAAGTTAAATCCGCTGCACTTTTCTCAGCTGCGTAAGCACTATTCTGGGCTGTGATCACACTTGTGTAATCAACTGTACCGGATTTATATTCATTAAGCACTATCTCAACTGCTTTTCTCGCACTCGCTGCAGCTTTATTTTGTGCAACCGCTTGTTTTGCATATATGCGTAATGACGCCAAATTATCTTCAACATCTTGGAACGCAGCTAATACGGTTTGCCGATAAGACGCTACATTTGCACAATAGGCGGCCTCTGCTGCTTTCACAGTTGCACTACGCAATCCTGCATCAAATAACGTATCCGCTAGCTGAGCGCTCAATGCCCAATTTAAAAACGGTACGTTAAATAACTTTTTGCTGATCGTACTCGCCGTACCAGATAACGTGAGTGAAGGATAATAAGCAGAAACAGCGACACCAATTTGCGCATTTGCCTGTGCCACTAAACGTTCTGCTTGTGCGATATCAGGTCTGCGTTCAAGAAGAACTGACGGAACTTCCAAGGGAATGGGCGGCGGCGAGATTTTACGTGGTGAAGGCGGCAGTGAAAATTCAGCTGGAGGTAATCCAATTAACACAGCAATGGCATGTTCATATTGAGCGCGTAATACACCATTATTGATAGCCGCGGCCTGAGCGGTTTCTAATTGACTTTGTGCTTGCACCACATCGCCACGCGCAGCAACGCCGGATGCATATTTATATTCAGTTATTTTAAGCGATCGTTTATAAGCGATGACGGTATCACTAAGCAGCTTTTGATCTACATCCACGCCGCGTAACTCAAAATAAAATTGTGCCAACGAAGCTTGCGAAGATAATCGGGTGACGGCAAGCAATGCAGCGCTAGCTTGCGCAGCAGCCGAATCTGCTTCGACAGTTCGACGCACCGCGCCCCAAATATCAGGCTCCCAGCTTGCACTGGCTATCCAGTCGTAACTATCGTTAATTCTAGAAGTGGTTGAAGCGCCAGAACTTCCCGTCGAGATAACGCTTCCATTAGACGCAGTGAAGCTGCTGCCGCCGCCAGACGAGCTCGTGTTTTGATTTTGCCGCGTAAAATCCACTGAGCCAGTCAGTGTGGGCAAATAACTTGCTCTTGCTTCATCCACAATGGCGCGCGCTTGCCGGTAATTTTGATACGCATTAATAATGCTTTGATTTGATGTATTCAATTGAAACTCTAAGGCGTTTAATTTTTCATCATGAAATATTCTCCACCACTCACCGCGATAAAAATCATCTCGCGGCTGGGCCATTTTCCAATTTTTTGTTCTTTCCGCACCCATCACATGTTTGCCCTTTGCTTCTTTAAATTGACTAGGGACATTCACACGGGGTCGAACATAATCGGGTCCGACTGCACAAGACGCGAGGGATAACAAGCAAATGAGGGGTAATGTCGACTTTGTCATGCTGAGAAAGTTATTTTTTTTATATAGACTCATTTGTGATCCTCTGCCGCGAAAATACGCGCGCCCATTGTTTTTTCCACTTTATTCCCACACGTTCCATGGCAAGATAAATGACTGGCGTGGTATAAAGTGTCAGCATTTGACTGACAATCAATCCGCCGACAATGGCAATACCCAAGGGCCTACGCAATTCTGAACCTAATCCAAATCCAATAATAAGCGGTACCGCCCCGAATAATGCAGCCATGGTGGTCATCATAATCGGTCGGAAACGTAACACAGCCGCTTCATAAATCGCTTCCTGAGATGTCTTATTTTCTGTTCTTTCTGCATGCAAAGCAAAATCAATCATCATGATGGCATTTTTTTTGACAATACCAATCAGCAAAATGATGCCAATGAGCGCAATAATACTGAGATCGGTACCGCTTAACATCAATGCCAGCAATGCACCCACCCCCGCTGAAGGCAACGTAGAAAGAATTGTGATCGGATGAATTAAACTTTCATACAACATGCCAAGGACAATATAAACCGCGAATAAAGCAGCGGTGATGAGATAGGATTCATTGGCCAGCGATTGTTGAAAAGCTTGTGCTGTTCCTTGAAATGAGCCGCTGATACTCGCAGGCAAATGCATATCATTCACTGCTTGACCCACTCGATTGACTGCGTCGCCTAACGCTGTCCCTGGTAACAAATTAAATGACAAGGTGGCTGCGGGTGCTTGGCCTTGGTGATTCACTAACAATAAAGTGGCTCCGGGATCAAAATTTGAAAATGCAGATAAAGGTACGCTGTTCCCTGCTGGTGCTTTGACATAAATCTGCTTCAGTGTATCGGGAAATTGCCAATACTTTGGCGCGACTTCCATGACAACGTAATATTGATTCATCGCTGTATACATAGTGGAAACTAACCGCTGCCCAAACGCGCTGTATAAGGTTAAATCGATTTGATTGGGTGTCAGGCCAAAGCGTGATGCGGTATCGTGATCCACATTCACCATGACTTGTAATCCATGATCACGCTGATCACTGTTTACATCTGCTATACCGGGTAAAGTAATCAATTCCTGCAACACTTTTGGCGCCCACGCATTAAGTGTCTGCAGAGTATCTGCAGATAAGGTGTATTGAAATTGCGCGTTCCCTTGGCGGCCGCCAATGGTAATGTCTTGCGCAGCCTGCAAATAAAGTACGGCGGCAGGCACATTGGCTACTTTAGGCCTCAGCCGATTGACCACTGCGTCAGCGGAAATTTTACGATCACTTAAATCTTTAAGCGTAATAAAAATGGAACCTGAATTCACCGTAGTTCCTCCCACAAATCCCACTACATTTTCAACGGCAGGATCATCTTTAATGATGGTAATGTAATCCGTCAAAATTTTTCTCATCGCTTGAAAGGAAATGTTTTGCTCGGCTTGTATGGATCCCGTCATCCGCCCCGTGTCTTGCTGGGGAAAAAATCCTTTGGGAATAATAATAAACAAATAGATATTCACCAAAATGGTCAACAGCGTGATAAACAACATGAAACCTGAGTGACGCAAAGCCCAATCCAAACTTTTTGCATATCGATTGCGTACAGAGTGGACAAAACGGGTAAAACGATTTTCTTCTTCCTGTCCACGTAGAAACCGCGAACACATCATAGGCGTAACTGTTAAAGACACAAACATAGAGACTAAAATGGCAAGAGATAAGGTCACCGAAAATTCACGGAATAATCTGCCTACAATTCCACCCATCAAGAGAATAGGAATAAAGACAGCAATTAAAGACAGTCTCATGGACATCACGGTGAAGCCCACTTCTTTTGTTCCTTTTAATGCCGCTTCGAATGGCTTTTCTCCTAACTCAAGATGACGAGAGATATTTTCCAACACCACTACCGCATCATCGACGACAAAACCGGTTGAGATCGTTAATGCCATCAATGATAAATTATCGAGGCTATATCTAAACAAATACATCACAGCAAATGTCCCCAGTAAGGACAAAGGAACAGCCACACCAGGAATCATCATGGCGCGTATATTTCCAAGAAATAAATAAGTCACGATAATGACTAAGATCATTGCAATCAAAAGAGTGAGTTCCACATCATGCAATGAGGTGCGAATCGTGGAAGTACGATCCATCATGACAATCACATCAATCGCTGCGGGAATGGATGCTTTCATTTGTGGTAAAAGTGAACGCACATTATCGATGGTTTGAATGACATTCGCGCCCGGTTCTTTAAATAACACCATCAAGACGGCTGGTTTTCCATTGGCGAGTCCTGCATTACGAAGGTCTTGCACAGAATCATCCACTTCAGCCACATCGGCGATTCTGACCGGATTGCCATTGCGATAAGCAATAATTAAAGGTTTATATTGATACGCTTTAAACAGCTGATCCGTCGTCATGACAGAAGACAAGTACTTCCCATTAGCGATTTGGCCTTTAGCCAGATTCGAATTTGCAGCCGATAACACATTTGCCACTTCAGGAAGACCGATGTTGTACTGGTTGAGCGCGTTAGGATTTAATTCAACTCGCACAGCCGGCAGCGAACTGCCGCCCACAAAGACCTGGCCTACACCCGATACCTGGGATAATTTCTGCTGCAAGATCGTAGAAGCCGCATCATACATTTGCCCTGTCGAATATTTATCCGAAGTTAAGGCAATAATCATGATGGGCGCATCGGCGGGATTCACTTTACGATAAGTAGGATTGCTCGGCAAATTGGCTGGCAAATTACTAGCGGCCGCATTAATGGCCGCTTGCACATCACGGGCTGCACCATCAATATCTCGGGATAAATCAAACTGCAGCACCACGCGCGTTGACCCTAAACTACTCGTTGAAGTCATTTGTGTGATACCCGCAATCCTGCCGAATTGTGTTTCTAAGGGCGTGGCAACCGATGTGGCCATGACTTGCGCGCTCGCACCCGGGAATGAAGCCGTCACACTAATGGTAGGAAAATCGACTTGCGGCAACGGTGAAACAGGTAATAAATTAAAGGCCACGATCCCAGCCATCGCAATGCCGAACGCTATCAGTGATGTGGCAATGGGCCGTTTGATAAAAGGCGATGAGAGATTCATCACGGCGCCTTCTCTGATTTAGTGGCTTGGATTTTACGTGCTCCTATGGATAAAACTCGGCGGTATGCTCTATCAAAAGTGAGATAAATCACCGGGGTGGTATAAAGTGTCAATAACTGGCTTACCATGAGACCGCCAATAATAGCGATGCCCAATGGTTGGCGTAATTCAGCACCCATCCCCGATCCTAAAGCGAGTGGAACCGCCCCTAACAATGATGCCATGGTGGTCATCAAGATAGGACGAAAACGTAATAAAGCGGCTTCATAAATGGCATCGTGAGGAGTTTTTTTATATTTACGTTCTTGCTCAAGCGCGAAATCAATCATCAGAATAGCATTTTTCATCACAATGCCAATCAACAAAATAATCCCTATCAAAGCAATCACGCTGAGATCATTACGCGTTAATATCAACGCGAATAATGCACCCATTCCTGCCGATGGCAAAGTGGATAAAATAGTCATAGGATGAATATAGCTTTCATATAACACCCCCAACACGATATAAACCACCACAATAGCCGCTAAGATTAACCATCCTTCATTCGCCAGCGAATTTTGGAAAATTTTTGCTGAGCCTTGAAAACCGGCTTGTACACTCTGCGGGATATGTTAAGTTCTGCTCCAGGTGATTAATCGCATCAGTCGCCTCACCTAACGCAACATTTGGCGCCAGGTTAAATGACAACGTTGCCACAGGAAATTGACCGAGGCGATTGATGACTAAGGGTCCCACTTGCTGTGAAAATCGAGTAAACGTACGCAGCGGAGCCACGCCGGTTTGTGTTTGTATAGAACTCACCGTCGTACTTGTACTAATGGGAGCGGCACTGTTACCTGTTTGACTACTAGCGGGACTCAGGGGATTAGTACCACTCGTTGCATTATTCACGGTAGAGTTCAAATAAATATTGTTGAGTGCAAGCGGTCCTTGCTGCAGATGAGGAGCGGCTTCCAAAATCACATGGTATTGATTACGCTGTGTAAACATAGTGGATATTTGACGTTGACCAAACGCATCATAGAGGGTGTCATCGATCAATTGAGCTGTGATACCTAATCTTGAAGTCGTATCACGGTCAATCGTCACTAGAATTTGTAGGCCTTGGTTTTGTTGATCACTGGCCACATCCACTAATTGCGGTGTGTGACGCATTTTATTTAACAAAATGGATGACCATTTAGACACGTCATCTGCATTCGGTGAGCCTATGCTGTATTGATATTGCGTACGACTGACGGTTGTATCTATCGTTAAATCTTGAACCGGCTGCATATAAAGTGTTGCACCGACCACTTTATCCAACTTAGATTGCAAGCGGCGTATTACATCACTTGCACTCGCATCACGATCAGCGAGTGGTTTTAGCGTAATTAACATGCGGCCGCTGTTGAGTGTTGTGTTGGTGCCATCAATACCAATAAATGAGGAAAGATTTGCCACTGCTGGGTCAGACAACACCGCCCGTGCTAGCGCTTGTTGCCGTTCTGCCATCGCAGTAAATGAAATAGACTGCGATGCTTCAGAAATTCCTTGAATCACACCGGTATCTTGAATAGGAAAAAATCCTTTGGGAATGAAATAAAATAACAAGGCTGTAATCACAAATGTTGCGATAAAAATAAGCAACGTAATAGGTTGATGATCAAGCACCCACTGTAAAGATTGGCTGTAGCGTTTAATGATCGCATTCAGTACGTCAGCGGATTTACGTTCGAACCGGCTCGTCTCGCTTGCGTCATGATGCCGTAAGATGCGTGAACATAACATCGGTGTTAATGTCAGTGAAACAAAAGCAGAAATGAGAATGGTAATGGATAAAGTCAGAGCAAATTCGCGGAATAAACGCCCTACCACATCACCCATGAAAAGAAGCGGGATCAATACAGCAATCAGCGATACGGTTAACGAAAGAATAGTGAAGCCAATTTGCTCAGCACCTTTCATAGCGGCATCAAAAGGCTTTTCGCCTTGTTCAATATAGCGAGAAATATTTTCAATCATCACGATCGCATCATCGACAACAAATCCTGCCGCAATAGTGAGCGCCATTAAAGTTAAGTTATTGAGACTAAATCCGAGCAAATACATTAAACCAAAAGTCCCAATGAGAGAGAGCGGCACAGAAATACTGGGAATGATAGTGGCTGAGACATTGCGCAAGAAAAGAAAAATCACCAGCACGACTAAAGCCACGGATAATAACAATTCATATTGAACATCACGCACAGATGCGCGAATGGTAACAGTGCGATCCGTTAATATAGTCAATTGAATATCGCCGGGTAGTGATGCTTTCAGTGTAGGTAATAATTGTTGAATACGATTGACGACATCAATCACATTCGCACCTGGTTGACGTTGAATATTCATGATGATAGCAGGTTCGGTATTCATCCAGGCTGCCAGCATGTTATTTTCAGCTCCATCTATTACCTCCGCCACTTCTGATAACCTGACTGGGGCGCCATTACTATAAGCAATAATTAAAGGACGATACTCGTCGGCTGATAACAACTGATCGTTGGAATTAATCGTGTAAGCTAAGCGCGGCCCGTCAAAACTTCCTTTCGCTGCATTGACATTCGCCGTTGCAACAGCTGAGCGTATGGTTTCCAGACTTAATCCATAAGCAGATAAGGCCGTGGGATTTGCTTGAATACGTACAGCAGGACGTTGTCCTCCGCTGATACTGACTAACCCTACTCCTAATATTTGTGAAATTCTCTGTGCTAAACGCGTTTCTGCAAAATCTTCTACTTGCGGCAAAGGCAATGTTTTTGAAGTGAGGGCAATCGTCATGATAGGCGTATCGGCGGGATTCACTTTGCTATAAACAGGCGGATTGGGTAAGCCGCTGGGAAGATAACTAGAAGCAGCATTGATGGCAGCTTGCACCTCTTGTTCCGCCACGTCTAAACTTTCATCCAAGCTAAATTGCAACGTGATCACTGATGCGCCAATCGAACTAGTCGATGTCATTTGACTTAAACCCGTCATTTGTCCAAATTGACGCTCAAGAGGTGCCGTTACCGATGAGGCCATGACATCAGGGCTTGCGCCGGGATAAAACGTCAACACTTGCATAGTGGGATATTCCACTTCCGGGAGTGAGGCAACGGGTAAGATTTGATACGCGAGAATACCGCCCAATAAAATAGCAAACATCAGCAATGAGGTAGCAATAGCTCGTACAATAAATGGACCTGAAATACTCATGCAGTCCCACGCCTTTTTTTGCTGGGTTGAGCAGGTGTGGTGGGTTTTGCGTTTGGCAGCGTGACCGTTGCACCATCTGTCAATCTGTCTGTGCCAGCTGTAATCACTGATTCGCCCGGTGTCACGCCTGAATTAATGATAGTCGTGTCATCCATCGTGACACCCGTCACCACAGGCGTTACTTTAACGGTCATCGTTTGCTTATTTAGCACATAGATAAACCTGCTGCCATTGGTGCTATTTTGTATAGCCGCAGTAGGCACAGTCATTTGATGCTGTAATGTCTTAACCAGCAAGCGAATGTTGACAAATTGGCTAGGAAATAAGGTGTTTTTCTCATTTTGAAATTGAGCTCTCAGTCTCACCGTCCCGGTCGTAGGATCAATCTGATTATCCACCGTCAGTAACTTACCCGTTGCTAAAAGTTTATTTTGCTGCCGGTCGTACGCGTACACTGACAGACTTTGTCCTGCGTATGCCTTTTGCATGACTTCAGGAATATTGTCTTCCGGAATAGAAAATATGACCGTGATGGGATTCAACATATTAACGACTGCGATGCCATTCGTGTCCGAGGTTTGCACATAGTTACCGGGATCCACTAATCTGAGCCCGATACGACCATTAATGGGTGAGATGATCTTGCAATAAATGAGGTTGACTTTAGTCGCTTCAATCTGCCCTTGGTCTAATTTAACCGTCCCTTCAAGCTGCTTGACTAAAGCTGCTTGAGTCGCAAGCGTTTGTTGGGCGACGGAATCTTGCTTCCATAAAGTTTGATAGCGTATGAGATCAATTTTAGCGTTGGCTAGTTGCGCTTGATCTCGTGCAAGTTGCCCTTCAAACTGCATCAGTTGTGCTAAATAAGGTCTATTATCAATTTCAGCCAGCAAATCTCCGGCTTTTACAAGCTGACCTTCACGATACAAAACACGCATCAATGTGCCATTGATTTGGGTTCGAACAGTCACTGAATAAGTCGGTGTAACCGTTCCTAATGCATCAATATAAATGGGAACATCCTGCGACTTAACAATCGCAACCACCACGGGTGCCCGCTGTCCTCCGTTGCCTTTTGTTGAAGGTGCTGAACTCATATGGCGATAAATGCCTACCGACACCACAATGAGAAAAACAATAATCCAAAAACTTAAGCGGCGGTGCAGTGGCGTCCCACGCTTTTTCGTTGGAGACAGCTTAGTATCATTGGGAAGAGAAGGTTTAGATTCATCCATACAACGTCTCAAACCTCTAGTGAACAATGAAAGAAAGATTACAGTTTATCGGGTTTGGTAATGCCAGTCATCATTGTGATGACGGTATGACAGCAACTTCTGTTAGACCAGCTTTTGCTGGGGCGGATAAGTATGAGATCGAATTATGTCAAAATGATTACAACGGGGATTCTAACATTTCAACAATAATTTTTATACTCACCATCATAGGGACTGCAACAAATGTACCTGCAATGCCCCATATCCAAGTAAAAAACATCAAGCTGATAAAAATAAGAATGGGATTTAAGGTGAGAGTGCGGCCAAAAACAATGGGCGAAACAATATTTGCTTCAAGGAATACCAGGATAAAAAACAAAAGGGCGACAAGAAAAGCATAACCCACACTGACAAAACTGAATAATGCTACGACAACAATCACAATGAAACTGACGAGCGCACCTATATAAGGAATAAATTCAAGCAATCCAGCCATGACACCCCATAAGATGGGATCTGGCATGCCAAGAATAAACATGGTAATACTCACTGCAATTGCCAGGCCAATATTGATTAAAGTTCTTGCAAATAAATATCTAAAAATTTGCGTTTGAATTTCGTGTGATATCTCGACCACTTCTTTTTTTCTTTCTAAACTTGCCATCCAAGGAAGGATTTTCTTTAAGAAATAATTTTCATAACACAGAAAAAAATAGAGCAAAATAATAGTGGTAGCAAAACCAACTAGAAATTGTCCGGTGACAGCGATTGTCCCGACAAAAAAAGATTCTTTATCAGGCGTGATAGTTTGAGTCGTTATTTGGGTAGGTTTTGGAATGAAGGAGGAAAGCATTTCACCGAATTTAGATAGATTTTCAAATGGAGCAGAAATTGAGTTTCCTAATGTGATTAATTTATGATTCACATCACTAATTGCAGTGGGTCCCTTATTTAACCAAGCGGTGGCAGGTTGGGTGAGACCATAAATGCAAGACCCTATCAAAAACAATACTAACATAATGACCAATGCAGCCCCAATTTGAGCAGGAATATAAAGTCGTTGTAACGCTCTGACAGAAGGGGTTAAAAGAAAGTTACATAATAAAGCAATAATAAAAGGGATAACGATTTCACGAGCCCAATAAAGCGCATTAACTAAAATAAGTAAAAAAATGCCCCCTAAAAAAATGACTTGTAATTCTTCAATCGTTTTGAACGTTTTGAAAAATGATTTTTCATTCCCTGACTTTGAATTTGATGTATTGTCCATTTAAAAATTTTGCCTCTTTGAGCAAAATAATCTTCCGTAGCCATTTGTCATCATATAATATTTTTCTATAGCGAACAAAGGATATGACGCTGCAGGAGAAATTATCTAGCGCTGCGGTTACAGGCATCACGTTTGAAGACTTGGACGATAATGATTTCTAGAAGTACATTTCCGATGCTAAAATGACCTGAGTATCATAAGGTAGATATTGTCAGAGAAAAGAAATGCAAGGAGCAAACGATAGCATGAAAAATTATATGTTCTTGCTGATTATTTTAAGTATTGTTCTCGGTATTCTCTGTGGAATCTTTTTTTCAAAGCAAATGATTGCCGTTAGTTGGATAGGACAACTGTTCATTAACTTATTAAAATTGATTGTGCTTCCCCTTATTTTTTGCGCCTTGGTCAGCGCTATCACGCATTTAGGTGGGGTGGAACGATTAGGGAAGATAGGTATTTATACCTTATGTTATGTCATGTTGAGCGTCTCCATCGCTGTTATCATCGGCCTCACCTTATTAAATGTATTCAAACCGGGTGTTGGCATTGCACCGAGTTTAATTTTAGCCAATGCGACACCCCTCGATTTAAAACCTGTCCCATTTACTGATTATTTACTCACCTTGTTCCCACCCAATATTGTTGAAGCCGCAGCAAAATATGAAATCATGCCCATCGTATTTTTTAGTATCGTCTTTGCTATCGCATGTATTTCCGTCGGCAAAACAGCTAATCCTGTTATTGATTTTTTTGTTGGACTGCGTGATGTCTTAATCAAGATGATCATCTGGTTAATGTATCTCACTCCCATTGGCTTATTTTCACTGTTGGGAACAGCGGTTGCTGAAGCATCAAGGCAACATATTTTATTAGACAGTATCAGCGGCATGTTGCTATTCATTTGTCTTTTCTTATTTGGTCTCTTTCTACAATTTCTCTGGCAAGTGATCATGCTAGCCCTTGTTACCCGAAAAAACCCCAAATCATTTCTTTCTTCCGCCTCTCATGCCTTATTAACAGCATTTGCCACCTCAAGCTCGATGGCAACCTTGCCTGTCACATTGCTTGTAGCTAAAGAACAAAACATTGATGATGATGTAGCACGCTTTGTCTTACCGCTCGCTACGACCATTAATCTGGCTGGTACCGCGATGTATGAAGCCGTCTCTGCCCTCTTCTTTTGTCAAATCTTGGGACTACATCTCTCTATTCTGGCGCAAATAGGTGTGTTTATTACCGCTATTCTTGCTGGGATGGGAGCAACAGGTATTCCTGAAGGCGGCTTAGTAACCATGGTCATGGTATTGCGCAATGTGAATGTACCAACGTCCGCTATCGGGTTACTGCTTCCGTTTGATCGCATTCTCGATCGCTTTCGCACGATGACGAATGTGTGGGGTGATTTAGTTTGCGCCGCGACGGTGAATCATTTTCAGAAATCAACTGGAAAGAAATAGGATAGAAATTTTTACAATCAACCCATAATCATCGTAACAAGTTATTAGGCATTGCATCGGATATCTTATATAAGATATTTAATTTTTGTATGGCATGGTAAATTAATTGCTTGGTCTTTGTGTGAAGAAAGTCATTTGTATTATGTTTTGTTAGGATAGGATCATTTAAAAGATTTTGTAATTTATTAATTATTACTGAAATGTCTAATTCATTAAGAAATTCATCAAGGACTTCATGAATTCGATTAGCATATTGATTCGCATCATTAGATTTATTTGATAAACCATCAAGATAATTTGCATGCGCCCTAATTTCTCGTAATTCAATATGATCCATATTAGTCAATAATTGCCTCATAAGGTTTACTTGCGCCTCTTGAGGATCAAGAAATGAAAATAAAAGATATCTAGTTGATTTTTTTTCATTAAGATTTTTAATACAATTTTTAATATAAATTCGCAATTCTTGTGGAGTATTGAACGTTTCAATTGTTTTAAGAAAATTATCTATTTCACCAGTTTCATCTTTTATATCACTTAATGAATAAAGTACACTTGTATCCAGTATCGATGTAATACTGGTTTCTTTTCTATTCAAAAAATAAGCTGTTTTTTTGCAATCTTTTATCTTAATTTTATTTTTTTCCCCATCACTTAACTCGATGCTAATCGTATCATTAGAAAATTGAAAAAACGCTGTTGCCTTGGGAGGTATTAAATTTTTTACTGTTTGAGAGATAAAGTTAACAAAACAGAAATAAATATTTTTAAATTCTTGATAGGATTTTTCATGAATTTCTTTATCAATACATTCAGCTAAGATTATCATTTCATTTAATCCTAGCGTTGAAGAAATACCTTCCCAATAATTAGCGGACAGCGCCACATCCCCGCCTAGTGCAATGACTATGTTAGAAGGCAAAACAATCACAGGATTGTTAACGAATTTAGGAAAATACTTAAAAGTAAGTGCTCTATGATGAGAAGGATCATTCTTTTTGCCTGGGTCGATTTCAAAAATATCGGGTGAAGTAAGACCAAATTTATAAGAAATCAGATGAGACGCCCAATGTAATAATACTTTTTCTTTATCATCGTTATTAAGCGTATGAATCATTTTTGGAATTCGACCAGCAACAAAAAATTTAGGTATCCAATTTGAAATTGGCAATTTTATTTTATATATATTTGGATCATAAAGAAATGATAAAGTATTTATTTTAACTTTCTGATCTTCAATGTAGACATATTGATTAACCATTTCGGTTACATTTTTTTGAATAGTTAAATCATTTTTGTATCTTGCATATTCTTTTCGCATTAAGGCATGACTATCATTAGATTTTATTGGTTTTGCTCGAACTTTTATGGCCATGTGATACGTTTCTTTATCGGTCAATGCGCCATATTCAAATTTTTTATCAGCTTCACCGATATCTTCAAGTGCTAAATTAATTTTTGGAATGGTTTCGCCTCTTTCACCTTCACAATTTATTAAATATTGAAACTTAATATTATTATGGTTACTTAGTTTTACTTCATTTAATTGTAAGTCAATAGATTCAATTTGTGTATTTAAATGCCAATTGATTTTAACATTGGGTAGTTGAGTTACAATAATTTGTTCAAGTAAGGCATTTTGTAATTGTTTGATGGAAAAATTAATAGGCTGAAAATCTAATCTTAATTGACGATATATCTTTTGAGTCAGCTTATAGCGATGAGATGTTAAAAGCTTTTCTCCGTCTATTAATAAATTATGATTTTTATCAAAATCAATCTTTTGATTAGGGAAAAAATTATTTGCACAAAATGTAATCCATGTTATTCCTTTTACAGGCATTGGGTCATCGGAGATAATTAATTTTTGTCCCCTGGTAAAATTTAAGTCGCGTTTTTCTACAACATTTATTTCGTAGAATAGGTCTTTGTTCTTATTTGCTTTTGATAACAAACAAATGATAAAGGACAAACCTACAGGCCCCGCACCTATTACTACTATTTTTTTACTGTTATTTCGTAACATCACAAATTACACATATGCCCAGTTACTTAATTACTTTTAAGTATAGTTCATTCATTTTAATGAAAAATTAAATCCTTAACTCCTTGATAATGAACAAACTTCGAATGATTATCAAGCTGCTATGTTTGAGGATGCGTCACTTGTCCCATAAATAAGATCAGATTAGATTGCCCATCAAAGATAATAAATAAAAACGGATGATTTGCATTAAATACAGCATTATTCATCATCGCCGCACCCACCATCATGATGCCGGTCGCAGCTGCTGCGACCGTCCCTTTTTCATCTACTTGGATCATGGCTTTTTGAATAATCGTGGAAATAAATAGTGGATCATTCGTGATATTAGAAAAATTCGCTTTAGGACCAAATGCATCCATCAATCCCAACGCTTGAATGTTATCTTTTAATGAATTAAAGGTGGACTCAAATTTAAATTTAGGCAGAGACACTTGAACACTACGTCGCTCAGCACTTTGTAATAATTGCGTAAATACTTTTGTACTGAGAGCCTGCTGAATCTCTTGGATAGTATGATTGGGTTTAGGTAATAACACAGCCATCACCAGAGTAGTTTTATAAGGCAATTGCAGCATCTGCAACATATCATTCTCAGCATAGAGAAACTCATCCGCTTGATACATCATCGGCACGTCTATTTTGTCACCATTTTGCAAAGTAAATTTACCTGGATTGGTTAATTCTGATTTAAATGGTTTTTGCCACAATCCTTTAAAATAAATTGCATTCGTTAATATCAGATTAGTGGAAGGATCGATACTGCGTGGCGGAAGAAGATTTTGGATGTAATTATTTGTGTGATCTTCTACCCATGTATTAATGACATTTACCATTTTTTCTGAATCATGAGTAAAATCGACTCTATAAAAATGAATAGATGTATTTTTCTCCAGATTATCTAAGAACGATTGCTTATAAGAAAATTTTTTATCCGCCCATAATGCATTCGCCACATCAAAATCTTGAGTATCCTCATTTCCCTGTAGTGATCTCATCCATTGCTTAAATTTACAATGAACCCAATTAGTACAGTTATCAGATAGCTTTAACGAGACATTAATATTATCTAATGCAGCTAAAACATTATTGAAGTTTTGATTGGGATTCAGATGAAAAATTTGCGCAAATTGACTTCGCGTATTCCCAGCACTAGCCGCCGCTAAAATACCCAATAAAGATGAAATGCTATAAGGCGAGATAATCATGTTTTGATCTAATTGCATCACTTGATGATATAAATCAAACGTAAAATCATTAAAACCGTTAACAACCGCTGCTGAATCAGCATCTGTGGATGGTGAAGCAGCCGACACACTCACACTCACTATCGTGAATAGAAAAAGAATTATAGTGATTATTTTTTTCATCAGGGTACCCCTGCGGTGATAAAAACACTATCTGCTAGCGCATATAATAATAATTTTGCGTGACATTATTATCCGTTTCACTTTCATTCAAAGAGACCATTTGAGCGCCAACACACAAAATTAAGAGAGCACCGACCACCGCAATAATCATTGCTTTTGACATAAGAACTCCGTGAATTCGCAAACTATTCCTGGGAGGAAATGATGAGAGTTTTATAATTATTATTTGCGGATTCTTTTATTCCTGTCTATCCGGTGATTCTCCGCATAATTGTAGGGTTAACCCGAAGCGGATGCAGGTGGAATATCATCCATTGCTTTTCTTGACACAATAATCATACCAATGGTCGATTCTTTAGTAGGTGTAGTGTCTTCATCCCAACCTTGTTGTAGAGCTGCATTGCAATCTAAGGCTTGGATAGAACGAAAACGCACTTGGTATTTACCGGGTTTCGCTGGCACTTTCAGTGCGAATTCAGTCGCTCCCTGGCCTTGCATGCCGCCATTATAAATACAGGCTTGCGCACTTCTTCCCGCAAGACCGACAATAATTTGATGATTTAATCCCGGTGTACAACTTTTGCAATCATAAACATAATGAGCTGTGGCATGAATCATCTCACTCGGTTTGATGGTAATTTGACTTCCTTGACTATTCATATTCAAATCAGACATCACCACTCGGTGATCGGCAGGTTCATATTGATTGGCGGCGATAGATTGACTCGCTGCCAGTACGACCGGGGGAGTGGGACTGGTCAAATCCATCATTGGACCGCTTCTTTCCTGTGTCGTCATTTGATTATTAGAACAACCTACCAGCATTAACGCGCTCACACTCATTAAGACAGCATTTAAAATGGTTGCGTTAATCAGTTGTTTAGTCATGTTGATTTCTCCTCATATCCAACTGCCTTTAACCATTCAGGTGTAGGCAACACTAGCTTACGTTCTCTTACATCAAATAAGCCAAAAACAAAATCAGCAGCACAACAGATTTCGCCAGCACGAACCATTCTTTGCTGTATTTTGCCAACTTTTCTTTCATAGGAAATTAATTCCGACTCAATCACAATCTGTTCACGTAGTCGTAATTCTTTTAAATATTTCATATTGACTTCCATGATCGTGGGACCTAATCCTGATTCTTTTATTTTTGCAACTCCATAACCATTTTTAGTGATCAGGTCCCAACGCGCTTCTTCGAACAGTGTCAAATACATGGCATTATTCACATGTCCAAATGTATCTAGATACACTTCCTTAATCAGCACAGGATAAGTAAATATTTTTCCTTTCATTCTTTTCCTACGAATCTAATTGATCACCTAATGATTCTACCACCATCTGTGACAAGATTTTATGTGTCACTTCGGTTGGATGGATAGAATCCCAAAATAAATACTCATTTGCATTTGCACAAGGTACATCGCCAAGAACATAGGCTCTACCCATCTTATAAATATAAGAAAGTGATGGCGTTTGCATAATGAACTTACTAATAGTTTCCTTATTCACATCATCAGGTATTGCTTGTTTTTTAGCAATAAATGCCGCTTGTATTTCTTCGCTTAATGATTTTTCCGTGACGTCCATTTTTTGCCAATATGAACCTGACCAACAGGCTTGTGTCGTGTTAGTCAAATTAACATTGTATTTCTGATTATATTTTTCAGGATGATCAATGACATCATTTAGCAAATCATACGTATTTAAAAATGAGAGTTTGATATCAGGATGGGAACTTTGGAGTTGTTTGATAGCATTATCCAATTTCAAATTATGCATGACTGTTAAAATGTGATAATTATTCGCTGAAGACCTACCTTGAGCATAAGGCACTCTAGATAAATCGGGTAAATTTAAGATCAAAAAGCGTTTAGCACCATAATTATTTAAAGTCATGATGGCCCAAGAAATTTTATCCACGACTTTTTGAGTCGCTTTATTTGCATCGCCGTCAGGATAGAAAAGGTAATCATTACCACCTATCCAAATGACAAAAAGTGTTTTACTTCTATCTCTTAAAAGAGAATCAATCAAATATTTATTGACTTCTAATTCGAGGTTGGTAGGAGAAATAAATTCTGTTGTCGGCAAATGAAATATCGCTGTAGCACCACCCCAGGCATATATCTGATACCCAATAGTATAATGTGATTTATCGTAGTAGTATTTACCCACATCTTCAGCCCACGTGGGTCCATTAGAAAATCGACCATTAAAATAAGGGGGTGATTTAGGAAGAATATGCAACAGCAACTGATATAAATTGCCATTATCCGATAAACTATCGCCAAAAAAGATGATTTGATTAAAGCTTCCTGCAAATGAAAAACTAGCTAAGTTACTGAGTAGAAATAAAAAAAAGATGATTTTTTTCATGTTTGCTTCCTTGCAAAGAATTTCATTTCAGTGTAGCGAATATGAATTGATTAATCTATTAATTAATATAAGCAGAACGAAAAGCAAAAATAGAAAGAAAATAAAAAAACAGTATTCCCTGGATGAAATTTCATTTCGCGCGACAGCGATCATCAAATAACTCTCTGTTTATATTTGCAAAATAAAAGATGTTTCATCTTCATTAGTTTATTAGTGTTAAAATAGTATTAAGCCGAAATGAGGAGAAGGCTTATGAAAATAAAAATAACAATCAGTCGTGTTCATTTATGGATAAAAGCATTTCTCTTAATCGCCTTAACAACGCTCGCATGCAGTGCATTCGCTGAATATTACTTTGTCTATCCAGCACCTGCTGTCCCATTGGGTTGTACGGGAGCGTGTTATGTACATCATTATTACCATCGCTGTCATCATCGTCATGTTCACTGGGTAGCACATAGATATATACGTTACATACATGTCGCTGTGCCTGCTTGTCCATGCAGTTCTTGTTGTGGCGGCGGTGTTTATCAAGCACCCGTTGCAAACAGTTATTATTATTACAATGACGATTATGATTCTTACGATCCGGATTCTTATTACGATTATTATTACTATGATCCAGATTTAGCCACCGGCGATGATGATCAAGTTGCAGATCCTAACATGGACATAGATTATTAAAGGTGATAGGGGTGATGTGAAAATAAATAATTAATGTCTGAATAAAAAGAAAATCGGTATCAGTTTTTTAATATTAATATAACTAACAAGGAGGGTTGCATATGAAAAAATTACTCATCAGCCTCATTGCAGTTGGTTGTATAGGATGTTTATCAGGTTGTAGCAGTACAGGCGGTTGTTGGGGTTGTGGCAGTTCTTGTTGTGGAGGTTATACTTTTGATTGGCGTTCTCAGTGTGGCGGATACAGCTGCACAGATAACTATCAAATTATCCAATCTTCTAATCCTTGCCCGGGACCTTACCAATGTCCTACGGATAATATGTCATGGGTATAGATTCTAACGCAACGAGCAAGATTTTATTTTAAAGGCTATAATTTAAGTAGTCCTAATTTGAAAAGAAGAGACTTATGTTTAATTTATTGACTAAATTCATAATCTTGATTCTAGGTCTTGTTCGTTTCGTTTTGCTTTTGTTTGTCTTACTTACCATCTTAGCCATGGTAACACCTTATATTAATAATATTAGAGAGTATCCTCATATTACATTGCTACTTGCCTATGAATCACATATTAATCAAACCATTAAATACTACATACCCACAAAAATAGCTGGATTTGATATATCACGAGTCGTCACATTAATTGCTCTGATCATTATCATGAATGTCCTTCGCGCTATTGGTGATAAACTACGCTTCGTTAATCAAAAACGAAAAATGATGCTAGATTTTAGAAAAATTCAAAAATCCTACCGATCACCGGAAGCGAAAGAAAAAGTTGCTTTACTACAAAGCAAACTGGAACAAGCTAATGCTGCATCCGGTAAAAATCGGCAAGAATTATTAAAAGAATTTGTGAATATCAAAAAAGAATTAGAAAAAATTGGTCGGGATCTAGCCTTTCTTGCCATTGATGTCGTGGATTCTACAGGCATGAAACAAGACGAAGATTCCGCCATAATTGAACATGATTTCAATGAATATCACAATTTCGTAGAAGCTAAATTCAAAGAACATGGTTATATTAAAGCTTCGTGGACACCAGATGGTGTGATGGCTTGTTTTAATACGATAGAAGAAGCAGTAAAAACTGCGCAATCCATCTTAACTGGTCTAGAGTATTTCAATAAAAATGTAAAAGTCTTAAAAAGAGATTTTCAAATCCGCTGTGGTGTCAATGGTGGATTTGTGTATTACGATGATACGATACCACTCGAACAATTTAGCGACCGCACAATTGATATTGCGGGGCATATGCAAAAACATGCTCCAGCTAATTCCATTTTGATTGCAAAACAAATCATTGAACCGGTTACATCTCGCGAAAATTTTCTACCTACAGAACGTTTGGTTGATGGACTTGAAGTCTGTGAATGGACAGAAACCACGGTTGAAGATAAAACAACTGCAAAAACATAAGCTGTGTTAGGGGAAGCTTGTTCCCCAGGAACAAGCCTTCCCCACGCGAATACCATTACTTATTTATCTTAATCAGATCCACTTTAAATATGAGTGTTTCATTGGGCCCAATGGCTGGGGGTGCACCCTGCTCACCATAAGCCAACGACGAAGGAATATAAAGCTCCCATACTGAGCCTGTTTTCATCAGTTTGAGCGCTTCAGTCCACCCCGGAATGACTCCATTTAATGGGAAAGTCGCAGGTTCACCGCGTTTATACGAGCTATCAAATTCTGTACCGTCAATTAACGCGCCTGAATAATTTACTGTGACAGTATCATTATCTGTTGGCTGTGACCCATCGCCTTGCTTTATGATTTTATATTGCAAACCGTCAGGTAAAGTGACAACTCCGGGTTTGTTTTTATTAGTCTCTAAAAAAGTTTGTCCTGCCATTTGATTTTTGGACTCCAATGATTGTTGCTGAGCTGGATTGGTTGGCATGGTTTGAGTCTCTGCCGCAGCATAACCACTTGCAAATACGAATCCAACACAGAAAATTGCTATAGCTGATCGTTTCATCGTTTCTTCCTTTCAAAAAAAATTCCAAGATCGTGTTTAGTAACGTAGACAGATTATTCGGAATACCGTTTCCTCGCAAGTGGTTCAGTCCTTGGTTGATCTCATTACTGACTGAGCGTTAGAATTCATTTTTTATTGATATAACTACCTAGGGAACATGATGATACTGCGTCTGAAAATTACTATTCGTTTGTTCATTGTTTTGATCTTTATCGCTCCTCTTATGATGAAACCAGCCATTGCGATGAATCCTGCACCGGCTCCCACGCTTTACGATCGATATCGCTGGGCCGCTGCTTATTACTATGGTATTAGCTGTACTGACAGAATATTACGATTCACACAACTTGGATTCCATTCTTGGCCAGAGCATATACAATCACTTGAACTGGCTCGCACATTGAGCGAAGAGAATTTTCTCCGTCGTCTGGTGAGTCCCTTAGTCAGAGTGGTGCAATTAACAGGTAATTTCACCGTGCGACGAGATAATAATATCCATCACACCATTTATGAGTTTGATCCTTATTTGGCATTCCGGTGGGTTAATTTTCCTTGGAATAAATATGTCAACACGTCGCTTGCCATTGGCGAAGGTGTCTCTTACGCCACTTCCTATATTTCTCTTGAAAAAAAAGATGGTGAATATACGAAACGATTTTTAAATTATCTCATGCTTGAAGCCACTTTTGCTCATCCCTGTTTTCCTCGACTTCAATTGATGGTTCGTATTCACCATCGTTCAGGCGTGTATGGTCTCTATCATGCTAAAAATGCAGGTTCTAATGTTGTGGGCCTAGGCATTAAATTTTTATTCGATTAACTCTTTCATGCTCATAAAATAAACATCTTCTAGGCATTAAACTATAGGGAGATCACAACCATGTTATGATGAAAAAAAAGCATTGGACAAACTATGCTAGATATTAAAAGTGAAACACTAGCGGCGAAAACCAGAATTTATTCTTTTGTGCGTGAAACTCCTCTTGATTATTCCATTGCGCTCAGCCGCCTTACTGGTTGCCAGGTTTATTTGAAATGCGAAAATTTGCAATATACGGGTTCATTTAAAGCACGAGGAGCGATCAATAAATTACTCAGTTTATCTCCCTCTCAATGTGAACAAGGCATTGTCGCTGCTTCATCAGGCAATCATGGTGCTGCCGTTGCTTTTGGCTTAAGAAAACTCAATATCAACGGTATTATTTTCGTACCTAACAATGCTGCTCCTACAAAGATAGATAATATCCGTAATTATGCAGTGCCTTTAGAATTTTATGGCACAGATATACGGCAAACCGTATTACATGCTCGCGATTATGCAAAAAACCATCACAGCATTTACATTCCACCTTACAATGATCCGCAGGTCATTGGTGGACAAGGAACCATAGGCTTAGAAATTTCGCAGCAACTCGATCATGTGGATGCCGTGTTTGTTCCCATTGGAGGAGGCGGATTAATTTCAGGCATTGCAGGTTATTTGAAAGCTGTGTCTCCTCACGTAAAAATGATTGGCTGTTTACCTATGAATTCCCCCATCATGGCCGAATCCGTCAAAGCAGGCCAAATTATTGATAGAGAAATAAAACCTTCGCTTTCTGACGCGACAGCCGGAGGTATCGCTCCTGATACAATTACTTTTGAGATTTGCCAACAATTAATCGACGACTACATCTTAGTGTCAGAAGATGAAATAAAAAAAGCTCTAATAATGCTACTTAATACCCAGCACCTTTTAGTAGAAGGGGCTGCCGGTGTTGCGTTAGCTTCACTACTCAAACACACCAGCACATTTCGTAATCAAAATGTCGTCGTCGTATTAAGTGGAGCTAATATGAGCGTAGATACATTGAAAAATGTGCTGGATATCACCCATCTCAAAAAGATTGAGGAGACGAAATAAGGCCATACTTATCAACACGCATAGCACAGGCATAGCGTCTTGAATCACCACTGGGTATAGGTTTTCCTTGGCTATCATCCATATCCGCGTTGGTATAGCGGCACAAAATATTTTTACCCTGCTTATAGATATGACCTGCAGCCCCATCCCCTTGAACAGCGCTCATTGCAGCGTAAATATTTTTTGCTTCTTGTCCTTCCATGCGCACCTCCATCTCGATCGAATGTTTAGCTTGAGCATTCAACATGAAGAGAGCGCTTATCATAGTGATAGAAAAAATAAAAAAAGCTTTCATCGTTTTTCTCCTTGTCTTTTAGCAATCATTTAAGTCATTTACCGCAGAATGCCACGCATACTTCACGTTCTAACACTTGACCACCACAAGCTGAATAGCAAGCATTATAAGTCGGAGTGCAGTTACAAGATTGATTACAATTAAAAGAGCCATAATCAAAATTACTTACACTCTTTTCCACTTCTTTACCTTCCCTGTGTCGTTCACGTTTATATTCTTCGTATTGAAAATAAGCATCTTGACGGGCTTGCGCTCGACAATTGTCATTTCTCATTTGACACATTTGCTGACAAGCATTTTTACCTTGAATACATTGGGCAGTACACATCTTACCCATGCTAGTCGGAGGAGCCACATAAGCAAATTCTCGCTGGTAAATAGGGCCGCAACCAAATAGCAAGCTGGCTAACACAATGAGAGAAAGTAATGGGGTTAAACGACGCATGTGATATCCTCAAATTTTTTATAGGCCGCAAATTCTAACGAAATCGATAGAAAAGGGTCAAGCAAGCTTTTACACCAAATATCGTGTTTTAATGTGTTCAAGAAAATGAACTGGATTCAGTGATTCGCCCGTCACGGTCCGCAATAAATCATCCACAGATAAGGAGGACGCATAGCAATAAATATTTTTTTCTAACCAATTTCGTAATGAGTGAAATTGTCCTTCTTTTACTTCATGATAAAAATGTGGGTTAGCCTTAATAAATGTTGCAAAATATTGCGCGGCCATTAAGCGACCCAGTGTGTATGCAGGAAAATAACCATACGTGCCTGACGCCCAATGCACATCTTGCATCACACCATTTTTATCATTCCCCTTTGTAGACACACCGAGATATTGCGTCATCAATTCATTCCACATAACAGGTAGATCTTGAATAGCGAGATGACCACTGAATAAATCTTTTTCCATTTCATAACGTAAAATAATGTGTAAAGGATAAGTGACTTCATCCGCATCCACACGAATCAAACCCGTTTTTACCCGAGTCATTTGTTTATATAAATTATCTGCTGTGAATGCTTCTTGATGATCAAATGTTTTCTGAATGAGCGGCGTAAGATATTGCACAAAAGCATGAGAACGACACACATCCATCTCAACTAAAAGTGATTGGCTTTCATGCATCGCCATGTTATCAATTTTGCCAACGGGTTGATCTAGCCATTTCTGTGGCAATCCCTGCTCATACAAAGCATGTCCGGTTTCATGACAGATTCCGAGAAGAGAGGTAATGAATTCATCCTCTCGATATCGTGTTGTGATACGCACATCAGAAGGACCGCCTGAACAAAATGGATGGTGACTCACGTCCAAACGACCTCGTTGAAAATCGAATTGAAGTGCTCCCATAATATTTAATCCAAGCATCTTCTGCTTTTCGATAGAAAAAGGCCCCTTAAATTCCTTGTTAAGATCCTGACGTTGTTTATCAATGATATTTGTCATCAATTCAGGCAATGCTTTTTTTAACGTTGTAAACGTAGAGTCTATGCTAGATTGATTAAAGCCAGCGGCATACATATCCAGCAAGGTATCGTAAGGACTTAACTGTAGAACATCGGATTGTCGCTCTGCGATTTCTTTCACGCATTGAAATGAAGCTTCAAGATAAGGGAGCCATGCTTTCCAATTATTCTGCGGTCGCAACTTGCGCCATGCTTGTTCACAGATAAGCGCAGCTTTGGTTGATTTTTCTGCTAGAGTGAGTGGAATACAGTTTGCACGAATATATTTCTTTTCCATCCAAATGAGATTCATTTTATCCCAGGAAGATAAATCTTTTTCTTGCTTTGCCTTTTCAATTAAAAGCTGCATTTTTTTATTGCTTAGAATTTTTTGTATGGTTCGTTCTAGTGTCCCCATGGCATCTATTCGGGATGTTTCAGCGCCAGCTGGCATTATGACTGCTTCATCCCACATTAAAATACGTTGGATGTATTGTAATTGCGATAAGCGGGCAAATCGCTTCTTTAATTGCCGGTAATGCTGTTGCATGTATTCTATTCCTGTTGGGTTACGCTAGGGTAACCCAGGAATAACTTCACGTCATCCTCGACCGAGCTTTTATGGATCTCCCACCCATTCGTACTCCGCCACCTGACTTGACCCACTTGGATTATGTCGGGGTGGAGAGACGAAACGCATATTACAGGTCCTAAAACAGCCACCAAAGCAAGGTGGAGGAGGAGGGGTATAACAGCCACAACATCCTCCTCCACAGCCGCCTTGGACAACGAAATAGTACTCAGCATAGGCGCTACAGGTAACGGAGATTAAGCAGATCGAGAGAAAAATTTTTAATGCAATGAAAAGCTTACTTCCTCGTAGATTGATTTTCATCAGCAACATCTCCTCTGTTGTTCTTGCTCTTATTTCTTTAGTTTACCACTTTAAAGCGGATAAATTATGTTACTCTAGGCAGTCATTAAGTCTGTTGAATGAGCAGTCCCATGGAACTTGATGTTATTTCATATTGCGATTTACTCGACCCAACCAATACCCTCGCGCCAAAACAGTTAGAAACAGCTTTGTTGAATAAAGGCATTGTAGGAGTTCGAAATGTGCCTGAATTTGAAAATACTTCCCTTGCTTATATCGAAGCCGCTAGAAAATTTTCTGCTCTTCCTGAAGAAATCAAACAACAATATGCACCTGATCGAGACAATGGCGATACAGAAGGTTATGAATTAGGTGCTGAATGGTTCAAAAATCAAAATGGAGAATGGCAAATTGATGATAAGAAGGCTTCATTTTATGCATTTGTGCCAGACCTCTCTCGCAATAAATGGCCTAGTGATATCGATTTTAGAACTTCTTATTTAACATTAGGGGAATTAATTTTTAATACTGGGAAACTACTGCTTAACGTCATGGGATTAAATGAGCAAGTAGGTCTATCTCATGAGCGTTTAATGGGCTACGGTAGAATGCTGCATTACCATAAAGAAAATGATGCTACCAATGGCAATCCTAACTGGTGCGGTGCGCACTTCGATCATGGCTTATTCACAGGCTTGCTGCCGGCTTATTATTTTTGTGATGGAAAACTTGTCGATGAACCAGAAGAAGCTGGCCTCTACATTGATTCTCACCAAAGTAATGACTTCGAAAAAATTCATGCGTCAGACAAATCTATTTTATTATTTCAAGTAGGAGAATTTGGTCAACTCATTTCAAATGATAGAATCCGAGCAACTAAACATAAAGTAAAAAAAGCAAACGGTGGAATTGAACGCTATACATTCGCTTTATTTTATTCTCCGGATGATAATGTTGTCATTCAATCTAAATCCCTATTAATTGCCGATCAACGCTACACACAACATCAAACCGTAGACGGAAGCATTAGCTATGCAAAATGGCAGGCCGCTTCTTATGATCGATATCGAGCAAATACTACCCATTTTAAAAGCGTATACTGATCTTATAGGAGAAGAAATAACTATAAGAGGAGGGTGAATCATGGCTATGTCACATGTGGATGCTGCTCAAGAGAGCATTGATAAAGAGGCAAAAAAAAATCGCTTCTCTGCTAATAGCAGGGTGTCAAGCTTATTTAAAAGCTTATCCTAATCCTGTGCGGTCAATATTTGGTTCACACACGAATCAAACAGAAGCGAAAGCACTTTTAGCATTAGGAGAGAATCTCTATAAATTATCTAATTTAGATGCATCAGATGTAACAAAATTCCTCTCAGAAACCATTCGTCAATTAGATAGTCTTTCCAATGGAAAATTAAAAAAATCTATTTCTGCTGATGGCCAACTGGAAACACTGATTATTAATATTCTTGCAAAAATCACTCATGAACCTGCTGATACAATCAGACTGAATGTCAATTTATCCGGGTCAGGAATTGGGGGATTATCACTGGCTGATTACATCCGAGTGGCAGAAAGATCAGTCGCTGAAAAAACCATCCCGATGCAAGAAATGAAAAAATAATTAAACTAGTAAAAAATCTGCCAAGAGATTAAGGCCGCATTCTTTTTAAAATTTTTACTGGAATATAAGGGCGCAAACATTCCAATAATTTTTGTTGCAGGCGAGACCAAGTGGTGGCAAACATGATGATAATTAATCCAAGAAAAATTAACGCAATCGGAAAACCCAGGCTATTTGCAAAAATGGTAATAGATAAATGTCCCAAATAAACCAATACACCT
Organism: uncultured Gammaproteobacteria bacterium; assembly: GCA_963711205.1. Taxonomy (GTDB): domain Bacteria; phylum Pseudomonadota; class Gammaproteobacteria; order DSM-16500; family DSM-16500; genus Aquicella. The sequence goes on along the minus strand of CAVQDE010000002.1, from coordinate 397,068 downwards.
AATGCACCAAAAATGGCAAATACGCGACGATCAAGAAACACACTCACTAAAATCATCACGATATTAATCAAGCAATAGAAAAATTTGGAGAGTTCGCTAGTTGAATTTTGGCAAGAAAGCCCTCCCCAAAATATAATGACGCCTATGATATATAACCAAAACGCATAATCTTGATCATCACTGTATTTAAAATCGAGATAGAGTGCAGCAGCGATCACAATCAATCCATAATACATAGATAAAGTGGCTTTATCCGACCAAGAAAAATTATCCATTTGAAATAATAAAGGCCATATATCCATGCTCATATACCAAAGTGCAATGGCAATGGGAAAAAGTAAAAATGGAAAGCGATAAAAATAAAGCATAATGACGCCAACTAATAAGGTCGCAAGCTCCATCGGTACCCAATACCAATTTACATAATAATGAAAATCTGTATAGGTGAAATTTTGCGTTGGCGGATATCCCAACCAAACTTGCAAGTTGTAAGTAGCAAGAGGCACTAAGACGAGGCTAAAGGTGGCAAGTATACCGGCAGGAATAGATAATTTTTTGTTGAGGAAATAGTGGCTTAAAAAAATACCTAATAAGAATAATAATGAAGACAGAATAAAGAGTGGTAATCCAAGAAGAGTATTCCAGGCCCTCGTTACAAATAAGGTAACCGCTGAAATGGCAAGCAATCCACCGAAGTAATAGAGCACATGGCTAAAGTGAAATTGTGGCGTATCTTCCTGTTTTTTTTGCCAAAATGCCCAGATTCTTTCTGCTTGCTCCGAGGTCATTAACCCTGCTTTGACAGCTGCTTCCAAATCTTTGCGTTCAAGGTACATAATCATCCTCTGCTAGTGTGATCCTGTTCTTTATTATAAATTAACCCACCTCTTCATGGGGATACATATAAGCTTGATTCTGCCCCCTCCTTATGACTAAACTGAGCGCCAGTTTGCTTTTATTTGGACCCTATCTTTAAGATTTACTTAAGAAAAGTCCGATAGAATAGGCCCATAAATAATTACTTATGAGAACAATATGCAAAATCGACCCAAACAAAATCACTATGAAGTTTTAGATGTACCTGAACAAGCCACTGCAGAAGACATCAAAAAGGCTTACAGAAAAAAAGCACTTGAAACTCATCCTGATAAGAATGGCAACACGCCAGAAGCCACTGCAAAATTCCAAAAAGTTACCGAAGCAAACAGCGTGTTGTCTGATGAAAGCCAACGTAAGGCCTTTGATACATGGTTAAGAAACGAACGTGCTCCTAAGCCTGCACCTACTCCTTCCAGCAGTTGGCAGCAAGGTCAGCACAGACATGTGCCTAACCCCACTCGCCCAACACCGCCTGAAAGTAGTCAGCATAGACGAAAAGATAGTGAACCTGCTGCTCAGCCCTATCAAAGCCGTACTTACACTGTGCGCACCAATAGTATGTTTAGCCAACCTGAACCTCGCAAAGTTTCTATATCTCGGGAATACGCTGAATCCTTCATCTTCTTGATCCAGCTTCAAATTCAGCTTGAAATTCAGCGACAAATTCAGCTTGAAATGCAGCAGCAGATACAACAGTACATTTTTGCTATGCTTGTTAATGCGATGAATCAACAGATACATGGCCAGCATCATCATGTTGATCATCAACAAGAAGAAGCCCCAAGACAAACTATCCGCGTAAGATAAGCTTTAGTCTAAGTGCAACAAAATCCCCATCAAGTGACGGGGATTTTTTTTGCCTTATTTACTTTTGAGTACTTGCCATAATGCGATATGGGCACCCGTGGGATCGGTGATGATGGCAAAACGGCCGAAATCGCCGGCTTTTGTCGCTGGTTTCATGATAGATGCGCCTTGTTTTTCGGCTTTTGCTAGTGATTCATCTACATTGTCGACCAAAATATAAGCCATCCAATGCGGTGGAATTTGTTTCTCTTGGTCTTTGGGAATAGACCATATGCCACCAAATTCATGATTATTGCGCTTGATGACAGTGTAGGTCATATCTCCCATATCATGTTCAGTGAATTCCCAATCAAACACTTTTTGATAAAAATCTTTTGCTGCTTGAACATTATTAGTTGCTAATTCATTCCAACAAAACTCACCTGTCTTAGGTTGATCATTCATAACTTGTCCTTATAAAAAATGAATGCAGCATTGCGTCATGCTGTTGGCAAAGTATAGATCAATGGACAATTTAAATCTTTGCTTTATTAATCGCCATAGCAATATCCATATCAAGATCGGATTCTTTCGCTTCTTTCTGATCTTCTAATATCCATGCAGCTGAAAGAACAGTCATGCAAAAAGCCCATGCTTTAATTCGCTGTGCATCAAATGGCAATTCATCTGCCAGGTAGGGGCTTGACAAGCCTGGTATACTAAAAATTTTAACGCATATACAGAGGGGTAACCATAATGTTGAGAAAATCAACAAAAGAGATTATTGATACATTTCAAAGCGCTGTTACAAATTACAACGTATCTTGTCATAGTTTTTGGGGTGGCGGCAATCCGGGACAGGATGGGATTGAGAGAAAGACGGATTTTTTAATGGTTCTTGGATCATCAAGCAAGGATTCGCCGGAAGGTGTGATAAAAAAGATTTTTGAATTTTATAAAAAAGAAAGTCTTATTCTTGTCAATGGGGCGAGTACGCAAACAAGCCGTTTAATGGACAATATTGAGCAAGCTTTATTTAAGCTTTTTGATGTAGAAGAAAAAGCATGTTCATACAGTAATGTATATGAAGGAAATAGAAAATTGAGTGATGAAATAGCTAGGAGACGTTTGGAATTAGTAAAAAAAGTTAGTACCTTTATCTGTATTGATCTTACATACCACCCATCTGTTGTCAAAATGCATAACTCGCTATAACGCTATAATGTGCGCTTTAAATAACAGTTTTGAGTTTTGAATTTAAGCGAAAGCGCTTTAGCGGGTTTTGTTTACTGGAACAATCCTGGATTCGGAATCCAGGATTGGTAAGCAGAATACCCCGATAGACCCTCAGGGTATTCGCAGCAACGTATTAAGCGAAATTATAATTAGCTTTAAATAACACTTCGTTGGTATACAGGCGGACTCTTGCGTAAACAGGGGCAAAAAGTAAGCTAGGACCTGGTAAGGTCGCATCGGTAGGCAGTGATGTTAAGTGGACACTCTTGGTTTGATAAGCGGTGTAACGATATTCTCCGCCTAGAGTCCAATGATTTCCTAAGGCATATTCTACACCCGCACCTATGGTTCCGCCCAGCATGAATCTACTACTCGATCCTGTCGTCGCTGGGAGAGTCACACTATCAGTAGATACTTGCACAAAATCGGCTTTAATCTTCATATCAGCCAAGCCCGCACCGCCCGTCACATAGAATAGCCAGTTTTGCTCTATTAACCCTAAGCGAAGTCGTAAAGAAGATTGCCAATAACTACGCGTACGGAATGAATCTCCGGGGACATAGATATCACCAGAGGTAGTCCCGAGTACTTCTTTCTCGGTCAAACTCATTGCATTAAGATCCCCTTCCACACCAAAAAGCATTGACCGATATTGTTTATTGTAGCCAAGCTGAATGCCGCCAGTGAATGATCCTGGGTGGGTGGTAAATGATACGGATTGACCAGGGAGAGAGGGGAGGAAGGGTGCGATAAAAGTAGAATCCGTGGTAACAGATTCGCTATATTTTCCCCATTTTCCGCCTACATTGCCGCCAAGATAAATACCTGTCCAACTATAAGCCGGGATAGGCGCTACTTCCCCTTTTAAATTTTTAAAATCGATAAAAGCAGCGCACAATGAGGGTATAACAAATGCGCCCAAGGTGATCCCTGTCATCAACAACCGTTTCATAACGCCTCCATGCTTTATAAATGTCAGAATACGTATAAAGTGTACTTTGTTAAGAGGAAAAAGTTAAGGAGCTAGTGAATACACCTAAACCGACTTGTTGACACTAGCATTGGATCACTCTGTCATCCCGGAAAGTGCGAAGTGTTTTTTACTGAGCACTTGTCCGGGACCCATCCATGCACTTGTGCAAAAGCTGGGATGGGTCCCGGACATTAAGCACTGCTAAGGCTCGCAAGCTCGCCAAGCAGTGCTCAATTCCGGGATGACAAGAGTGATGCTAGTGTCAACATGCCTTAATCATATGAGTAATAATATGCGGCCATCGATAATGGCAATTCATTAAATCCTCCGGATCAATGGTGACAATATAAAGACGATATTCATTTTCCAGTTGTGCAAGCAAACCTTGAATACACTTGCCTTTAGTCACTTCATACCAACATGCTTTTCCTTCGTAATTTTTTTCCATAAATTTATCGATAGGAAGTTGAACCGGTTTGGGCAAATATAAATTCCATCGATTATCTCTTCCATTCTTTACACCCGTTAACCTTGCCCATCCCCCCAAAGGCATTTCGCTATTTTCACTTTCTCTGCGACCCCACGTCACCAACTTCGTCTCTCCATTTTTGAGTTTAACCGGCAACATAGCCTTCATTTGCGTGAAAAAAACCGTATAAATTTTATTGTGATAATGAAAAATAACCGCTTCCGGCATAACCACCTCCTACGTCATATTGTTTGACGATGACCATAAGGCTTCCACGCTGGTGCAATCACATTTGGCATGGATGAACGATTCAAGAGAGGCACAGGAGCGATTGTAAATTCCCCATATCGATCATTAATTTCATCCAATGTCTGATAAAGCCATGCTCTTTTGACATCGACTGTTTGAAAAAAATCTAATTGATACCCTTCATTATTCGGATCAAGTGCTGTCACTTGTATTTGATTGACCGGTTCTCCTTGCCAATGTTGATCGATGATAAAAGAGGCAAGTTGAAAAATGTCTTTACTATCGTTGGTAAATTGCAATGTTTTTCCTTTTGAACCCATCCAACCAAATTCGTCATTTAATAAGCCCGCAAAAAAATATTGCGCACGTAAGTGATGCCGACGTAATCTTGCTCCTAATTTTTCACACATGTGCATGAGAAAAGTTTCAATCACAGCTTCATTCGTTGTATGAGGTGGCATGACTTTACCATGTCCCATTGATTTGGGATTCGCGACTAAGGTATGAACTGGATCAGGATCAGCACCCTGACACATATACCAAATACGTCTTCCTAAATTTCCAAATCGTTTTGCTAAAAGACTAATAGGGATTTTTTCTACTTCACCACACAGAGTAGCACCATGTTTTTTAAGAAATCCTCCAATGCCTGATTTAATCCCACTTAATTCCATGACATTCACATGACGAAGTCTATCCTTTGCTTCCCATGGAGGAATCACAACAAGACCATTCGGTTTTTCCAATTTTGCTGCGAACTTGGCTGTGGTTTTATCACCACTCACCCCTACTGAGCACAGCAATCCGGATGCGTTGAACACCCGTTCTTTTGCCATCAATCCCATTTTTTCCGGTGAACCGTGTAACAATTGGCAATGTGTCACATCTAAAAATGCCTCATCAACTGAAAATACTTCGACATCAGGGGTTAATGTTGTGAGTGCATCCATAATCACGCATGACATCTCAGCATATCTTTCGGGTCTTGCGGGTACTTGGATTAAGTGACGGCATAAACGTTTGGCTTCTTTAAGACGCATACCGGTTTTAATTCCATACGAACGCGCTTCATAAGAACAAGTGATAATACACGTACCTTGTTTTCCATTGGTAACTGCGAGTGCTCTACCTCTCCATTCCGGATGATCTAGCTGTTCCACTGAGGCGAAAAAAGCATTCATATCAATCAGAATAATAGCTCGCGGCCAAAGTGGTTTATCCTGATTATTTTTTTGATTCAGCATGGGAACTCTTACCTTATATTCACTCGTATTAATCCCACATAAATACCTTGAATTTGAATTCGCTCAGGCGCATAAGCACGTGGTTTTAATTCTGCATTAGCAGGAATCAGCGTTATCATTCCTTTCATTTTGTAAGAGATACGTTTTAATGTTGTATTATGCTGATCAATTAAGGCCACCACGATATCACCTTCTTGTGCCATCTCTGCTTTGCGACAAATGATGACATCACCATCCAAGATACCCTCTTCAATCATGGAGGTTCCTTTGACTTGTAGAGCAAAACGATGAGAGCCTTTGAACCATTCATTGATGTCAATCAATTGATGCTCAGAAATTGCCTCAATGGGAGCGCCCGCTGAAATCCTTCCTAGTAAGGGAAATTGTTTAGTGGGAAGTGATATTAAAAGACGCCGCCCATCCTTCATGAGTAACACCTTACCCTCTTTTTCCAAGGTTCTCAGGCTTCGCGTAATCAAGCTTTTAGAACGCGGGCTAATGCCCATTGCGTGCGTTATTTCAAGAAAAGACGGTGAGCAGCCCTCTTGACTGATATAGCTTGAAAGAAATTGGTACAATTTTTCTCGGAAACTAAGCATAGTTTGTTCACCTATTATTCACTCACTTATTTAGGATAGGTGAATGCTTGGTGAACAATCAATATGAAATTTATTTTGTGATCTCGTAAATAGTTGCCTGAGTTTTAAATAACTGATTTTTCATTACTTAACATCACCACCCCCTCCTTACTCCTTAGTTTTTCCTAGAGATCACTAACATAATCATTAAAATTGGGGTGTATAATTAAGTTGTCTAATTCATCAGCAGCACCAGCACGGGAGATTAGCCATGTTACGTTGGGTTCTCATATTTCTCATTGTTGCAATTATTGCTGGCGTTTTGGGATTTTCAGGTATCGCAGTAGCGTCAGCTGAAATTGCGAAAGTCATATTTTTTATATTCCTCATTTTATTTATTGTTTCTCTTATTATGCATCTTGTCAGAGGCAGAGCCCCATAAACTTAACTTTAGGACAACATTAACATAAGGAGATTAAAGATGAGTTACGACCCAAATAAAAAACAAGGTGATGAAAAGCAACGCGACGACAAAAACAAAGGACGTCAAGATCAACAACGTCCAGACCAAGGAATGCCTAAAGATAAAGATAAAGATAAAGATAAAGAAAAAAAATGGTAACCCTTGCACATCAAACTGAAGGCATTTTGCCTTCAGTTTGATTCATTTCACATTATCCCCGCCCAATACTAAACAAGGATAGCAGCCATGAACAACCTAATTAAGTTCGTCATGAGTAGTGCATGTCTGATTATGTTATCTACGTCCGCATTGGCTAGTAATTATGGATTTCTCAACAATACAGCGATGACTTATTTTACCCAACAAGATTGGCAACTATTTAACAAAGCTCAGAGAATGGCTTTGGGCAGTAGAGATGGCGTCAGAATTCAATGGAAAAACCCACAATCTGGCAGTTATGGTTATATCGTCCCTTCAAATACCACGCGCCACAATGGTACCACTTGCCGTGACCTGACTTTCGTCACTACCGCTAATCTTGTCAACGGTCAAGCCACAGAAAGATTTTGTAGGAATGGTAATCAATGGGAGATTTATTAACTACTCCTGATTTTTTCTATCCTATGGCATCCTCTCTTGCTTCTGTATAATAGGGCCTTTTGACCCTGACTATGAGTTTTTAATTATATGAATTATAAGAAATCGATACGAACTTTGGATGAGTTGGTTCAACATCATTTAGTGGAAAAAGAGGATTTACCAGCTTTACAAGAAGTGGTTGACACATTTTCTCTCGCTATCACTGATCAAATGCATGCGCTAATCGATAAAACAAATCCCCATGATCCTATCGCTAAACAATTTATTCCTCGCATCGAAGAGCTGGCTATTTCTCCTATAGAACGAGCAGATCCGATCGGTGATGACACTTATACAACAGTAAAAGGCATCACTCACCGTTATCCTGATCGTTGTCTTTTTACGCCAGTCCATGTTTGTCCCGTCTATTGCCGATTTTGTTTTCGGCGAGAAAAAGTGGGAGAAGCCTCTGAAACCCTAACAGCCAAAGAATTGGAAAAAGCATTTACCTATATTCATGAGCATAAAGAAATATGGGAAGTCATTATCACCGGTGGCGATCCACTGATTCTCAAACCAACGATATTAAAAAAATTTATTGCTAGATTAGCGTCCATTGATCATGTTGAAGTGATACGTATACATACGCGCATTCCTGTGGTGGAATCACGTCGAATTAACTCAGAAATGATTGCTGCCCTACAATGTAATAAAGCTGTTTATGTGGTCTTACACGCTAATCATCCGCAAGAAATAACGCCCGATGCCATACGCGCCTGTGCAGCATTAATCGATGCCGGCATCCCTATGTTGAGTCAAACTATTTTGTTAAAAAATCTCAATGATACTATTGAAACACTCAGCACATTAATGCGCTGTTTTATAAAAAATCGTATTAAGCCGTATTATCTTCATCATTGCGATTTAGCGAGAGGCACACAACACTTTCGTACCACCATTGCGCATGGACAACAACTGATGAAGCAGCTGCGGGGACGATTTTCCGGTCTCTGTCAGCCCACCTATGTATTAGATATTCCAGGGGGATATGGAAAAGTACCCATTGGTCTAGACTATATTCGTGCTGAAAATAACAACCGCGATAATGAACTTCACTATTGTGTTGAAGATTATCGCGGTCATCTGCATGATTATCCCCAAGAAGATTCTTGATGGCTTAATTAATTATTCGCAAGCACTACTTTTCCTATCGCATGACCATTTTCAAGATGAGCATGGGCTGCTCCCACTTCCGTGATGGTAAATTTATTCTCATCAATTAATGGGCGGATGATACCTTTATCAACCAACTTCGCTATCATTGTTAGGATTTCACCATAATGAGAACGTTTGATACCTGTGATCAGCGGTAAAGGTTGTAACACCATATGGAGAGATAATCCTTTTAAAAACGCCGGTGTTAAATCATAGTTGCCAGCAGCGAGAATGGATATCACTTTCCCAAAAAGAGCAGCGGCTTGAAAACAATCAGACAAATTTTCACCACCCACTGTATCAAACACCACATCAAATCCAACGCCTTTTGTATACTCATTGACATAAGCAGGCACATGGGAATTCTTATAATTAATCGCAACATCTGCACCCAATTGTTTTGAGATATCTAATTTTTTAGGTGATGAACCAGTTGCAAACACATTCGCTCCTAACCATTTTGCTAATTGTATGGCAATATGACCAACACCACCTGTTCCACCATGAACTAGCACGGTTTGATCTTTTTGCACATTGGCATAAGTCACTAATCCTTCCCAGGCAGTTAGAGAAACCAATGGAAGTGCAGCAGAATCAACTAATGACAATGTTTTGGGTTTATGAGCAATGAGATTTGCATCAGCGAGAATATAGTCAGCCAATGCACCACTCATATCGAGTAAGCCTCCCACACAACCGAAGACTTCATCGCCAATCGTGAAATGCTTTACACCCTCTCCCACTTGTTCGATAACACCAGCCACATCACCATGCAAAATCATCGGAAAAGATTTAATTAAATCAGGAAACACTCCTTTTCGCAGTTTATAATCCAAGGGATTGACACTCGTCGCAGCCACTTTAATTAATACGTGCCCAGGGATTACGTTAGGGGTTGGCAATGTTGTTTCTTCAAAAACATCGATATCTCCAAATCGAGTAATGACGATGGATTTCATTTTGTTACTCCTTAAGTAAAATCAAAAAGGTAATAATATAGCGGATAATCGTGTCATTTACTCGCGTCATCTTCGGGTGATTTCACTCTGTCATCCCAGCTTTTGCACAAGTGCATGGATGGGTCCCGGACAAGTGCTCAGTAAAAAACACTTCGCACTTTCCGGGATGACAGAGTGAAATCACCCGAGGATGACGCGAGAGGATAACGGGTGCTCATCAATCACGCTCTTCTGATTCTCTTTTTTCTTGATGGATTTGTTTCAGCGTTTCTTTGTAACCAATCTCAATCATTTGGTCAGCTTCTTCATGGCTTGAGTGCAATAATTTAAATTGGTTGAGATCAAGATTGATATATATATTTGCTGCTAATGCATTTTGTTTTGCCTTGGCGAGTGATCCGATAAATAACCCACTAAAAAAAGCATCCAAAAAATTGGGGGTTTTAAATTTATGTTTCCCTGTACCAAATCGATTAAAAAAACCATCACGGAAAGTTAAAATAGGTGGAAATTGATATTTGGAAGGAAAAGGCCGCACATTATTTAAATCAACCGCAATAATTTTTCCCGTGTGGCCCACATATTGCCGCATCACATCAACAGGTAAATTATTCAATAATCCCCCATCAAAATGGATGCTTCCATTCAACAACATGGGAGGAATAATCCCTGGTATCGATGAACTGGCCCTTAATTTCTCCCATAATACGCCCGTCCGATGAATCGATTCCGCATTGTTAGAGAGATTGCACGAAATACAAAAAAATGGGAGACACAAATCTTCAATCAAGGTTTCTCCAAATGCGTCTATTTGAGCATTCGTAAAATTCTTGCCATTAAATAATGAAATGATAGGCCAGGTGAGACTACGCCAGGAAACCGAGTGCCTAGAATCTTCCACAATGTCATAAAGTTTTTCGTAAGCTTTAGAATAAGTTCGACTATACACGTAACAAGCCGCCGCGATGGCTCCTGCACTGGTACCGCCAATGATGTCTATCGGTATTTTTGCTTCACGTAACGCTTTAATCGCGCCAAGATGGGCCCATCCTCTTGTCCCACCGCCACTTAAAACTACTCCTACAGCTTTACCACGCATAAAACGTAATAAGCGTTGAAAATCTTGCGCCTTGTCTATGCGTACATGATGATAAAATGAGAATTCAGTTTGCTTGAGCCAAAGGGACGTATTTTCATAAATTTGCGAATTGCCCGTATGCAATAAAATGAGGATGGGAGGACATTCAAGAGGATAGCGCTTACTGTAAATTTTATCGAGTAACTGCTTATCTACGTGTGGTTTCGATTCATGATCGTAAGCAGCGATATAAACTTTATTTGCTTTATTAAGACAAACCTTTGCCAGTGGTGTGTCATAGGAACTCAAAATATATAATTCTTTATGCGTTGATTTATGACTCTTCACAATCTGTCGAATTTTTTCCTTCACACTGTCTAAAGTCATATTAGTATCACTGAATTCTGGTTGATAATCCGAGATAATCGAAATAGTGTGATAATCTCGAGAAAATTCAGTCATGCTTGCAAAAAAATGTTTCATCGATATATTTTTATTTGCGGGCACAATCACAATATGCCGCCCAGATTTTTCTCGTGAAATCATTTGAATGATCTTTCTTGATCGTGTAACGATGGGTTGCAACGAGGAAAACATCACAGCAGGATAATGGTGGCAAAGCTCGATATAATCTTTTGCTGTTAAGTGTAGTAGCACCGAATCTTTTAACGCCCTCACCGTAAATGATCGCGGCTCATCGGAAAGAGCACCCAATTCACCCACTGTCTCACCTTGCTCAATGTAGCCTATAATACGGGATTTTCCGGAAAACTCCGTCAATTCAGCTGATAATTTACCACTTACCAACACAAACACACTGTCAGAAGATTCGCCTTGGTAAAAAAGTATCTTGTCTTGCTTTAATTCAATTTGTTGAAATTTATCGATGTGTTGGTTAATCACTTCTTCGCTTAAAGAAGAAAAAATAGGAATCGACTTTATTACTTTGACTATATTTTGATTCATCCAATCTATTCCATGTTTTATGAATATTTTATTCTTTCATATTTACTCCATTCAATTTATCAAAAAATATGCCTCTTAGACATTTCTTAAAAAGTCAGCGCCTTCAATCGATTTTATATTTCACAATAATCCATCTAATGACGTTTTATTTTTCATAGAACAGAGTGATAGCACCGGGATAAGACGATAAAGTGTTATGATATTAATAATGCAGCCTGAGTGTAGCGAACGGAACCCGGGAACAAACACTCACACGGCAAACAAGGATGACCCTCATGAAAATATCAGACGTGAAAAATAAAGCATTTGCGATGCCATTAACTAATCCTGTTTATCCACCAGGTCCTTATCGTTTCATTAACCGTGAATTTTTTGTCATCACTTATGCAACGGATATGGATGCGTTAAAAGAAGTTGTGCCTGAACCCTTAGAAGTGACTGAGCCCATCGTGAAATTTGAATTCATCCGCATGCCTGATTCAACAGGATTCGGTGATTATACAGAATCAGGCCAAGTGATTCCTGTTACTTATCAAGGTAAGAAAGGGGGATATTCCCTTGCCATGTATCTTGATGATGAGGCGCCTATTGCGGGAGGAAGAGAAATCTGGGGATTCCCAAAGAAATTAGCAAATCCCAGTTTACGCGTCATCAGTGACACTCTGATTGGGAAACTAGATTACGAAACTTGTCAGGTAGCCATAGCCACCATGGGATATAAATATAAGACCTTAGATAAAGAGGAAATACTGAAATCATTGATGATTCCCAATTACTTACTAAAAATTATTCCTCATGTGGATGGAACACCTAGGATTTGCGAATTAGTCGAATATTACTTAGAAGATGTGACTGTAAAAGGTGCCTGGAGTGGTCCGGCTGAAATTTCTTTAACACCACATGCATTAGCACCTGTAGCCGATCTTCCTGTACGCAAGATAATTTCCGGAACACATGTTATCACTGATTTAACATTACCTTATGGAAAAGTAGTATTTGATTATATGAAAAAGTAATTTTTCATGGATGAATTAGAAAATAAATCCAATTTATGAAACACTAAAAAATGCTTAATAAATACTTATTAGTTGCTGTTGCGATTCAGAATCCTTTGCTACCTATTTTTGTGCATTGCCAGTAAATATCTCACCGGCAATGCAATGCATGATATAGCTTTTTTACTAAGCAAACGATTTTTGCATAGGTACAAAAATGTCATTGGGATAGTCATACGCTGCGCCATCGACCACATCAACACCCGCGCCTACGACGCCACCAAACACTACATTCCCAAATGCCATGCCTTTGGTTTTTGATGCGACTCGCTGGTAGGAAGGATGGTATCCTTTTTTCGTACAATTAATTTTTAGATCATTATAACTGCGGTTAACAACGACTGAACCAGGTGTACTAGGGACATACCATTTACCCTTATCATTTTCTAGGGCACAGGCTGCACCACCCACTGACCCCGTTTGGACGGATACGCTTTGATTCGTCCCATTAACGATAGAAGCACACCCAGTTAACACGCCTAAACCCATTGCCACTACCACTAACTTCATCACTCGTTTTAGCATTTTTCTATTCCTCGTTTTTGTCAATAAAATGCGCTTACCGTGGCCTCATAGTTAAGACCAGTGCGATTTTTGCTTATAATATAGTAAAAATCAAGAATAAGTATATAAAATATACTACTAAATGAGAACCACTAACAGATCATCGACCACTTCCAAACAAATCTCGTCATATATTTCTAAATCTTGGTTCTCTTTTTTGAATGCTTGTATCTTTTTGATGCTAGCTTGAATCTCAAGTGGCAATACCTCATTCGGCGCATTATCACCAGGCCAGGCAGCGTCACGTGTGGCTTTATCAGGCCAGCGAGAATAAGCAACCCAAAGGCCGTCTGCCCCTTTATGTAAACAAGAACCTCGCGCCACATTGTTTGCGAAAATAAGTCGCGATTTGATGCCAGCATTGTTGATAACTGTATTTTCCTCCTAAATAAGCGATAATTAGATTATAGATAGAGTCATTTTTTAAGGATCAAATTATGTCTAATTCCCCTGATATAGAACTAAAGAAAGCATTAATTGCCAAGCAAGCGTGTTTTACTGAGTTGACACCAGGCGAAGTTGAAGTTCTGTCCTCTTTGCTCGTTGAAACGCACTTTAAAGCCGGTGATGTTATTGTGCACGAAGGTGATCCTGTAGATAGCATTTATTTGATTGTAAAAGGCACAACGGAAGTCAGGCACGTCAGGTACGAAAATCAACAACCTCATACTGAGTACCTTGCCACTTTAAAAGAGGGTGATGCCATCGGATTAAATGAATTCGGTTTTTATTCATTATCCGGCAAGCGAACAGCCACTGTGGTTGCGACTTCCGATGTAGTGACTTTACGCCTTAGCGTAGCTGAATTTAAAGGTTTTGCTTTAGCTTATTCTCATGTCAATCAAGTGATGCGTGAACAAGCAAAAAAAATCCATTCGGACTAACAACGTAAAATAAAAAACTTTTTCTTTATGTATTCATTCGAAAAAATTGATGCCTATATTTCCAATAAAATTAAAGAAAATTTTATTCCCGGCGTGGTTTTAGTTATTTCAAAAGAGAATCACATTCTATTTGAAAAAGCCTATGGAGATGCGCAACAATTTCAATTCGAACTCGATGACCACACTGAAAATAATTATTTAAAAGTCATGCAGAATGGCAAGCGCCAGCTAGCCATTCCCATACCTCTCACAACAAAGCATCTTTTTGATCTGGCATCGTTAACAAAAGTGTTAGCAACGAATTTTGCCATCATGCTTCTGCTTGATAAACAAAAATTACAACTCGATAGTTTGGTTAAAGATTATTTTCCAGAATTTAATACACGAGAGAAATCAACGATCTCTATCCGTCATTTATTATCTCATACAGCCGGTTTTTTGCCTTGGAAACCTTTTTATTATCACGTCAGTAATAACCAAGATGCGATTAAATTTATCGGTGATTTACCCCTCGCTTATCCGGTAGGCAGCCAACGCAAATACAGTGACCTTGACTTTATGATCTTAGGACAGTTGATTGAGCAGGTGGCTAATCAGCGTTTAGACGAATTCTTGCACGACCATTTATATCAAAAACTCAATTTACCCGATACTTTATTTAATCCCTTAGGTAAAAAGTATCAAATCGTATCTACCTCACATGGTAATCCATTTGAATATAAAATGATTGCCGATCCTCATTTTGGATATCCTTGTGAAGAAAAAATTGAGGACTTTAATCAATGGCGGCATTACACATTAACTGGTGAAGTCAATGACGGAAATGCTTACCATGTTTTTTCCGGCATTAGTGGTCATGCAGGACTGTTTTCAACGGCTGCTGATATCAACGTGATTATCCAATTAATACTCAATCAAGGACGTTATCATCAAGAAGTCATAATTCAACCGGATACGATTCAATCCTTCATTGTTAAAAATAATTATCAACATGGCCTAGGTTGGGCCATGTCTTCCGACAATGCCATTGGACATTTACCGATAGGCACATTAGGCGCCCATCCTTTCGTTCACGATGCAATTGGTCATACTGGTTTTACCGGGACATTTATTTTTGCTATTCCGGCTAAGAAATTTAGCCTGATTCTTTTAACCAACGTGCAAAATTTAGGTGTGAATGAGGATGGGCGTTATAATAATCTCAACGAGTTTAGAGAACAGATTGTCCGCGTTGCTATTCACGATCAGCGCTGAATCTAATAACCTCTTATTTTCTTTATCTCGCTGGGTTCTATTCCTAATGATTCAAGAAAATCCTGATGCGCATCAGGAGCATTTTTTTCAAATTCTTGATGCCATTTTTTCATGCCTTCATCATCTAACCCGGCTGATCGCAATAGTTTAACCCATGTTTCTTTATTCATGCTGCGCGTGCATTTGAGAAGATTTTTGCTTCCTAACAGTTTGACAATTAATCGTTGGTGATTTCGCAGCGTTTGAATTTCTTGATTCAAATCCATTAATCGTTGATTCAATATCTGAATGAGTGTTGTCTCTTCCGTATGCAAAATCACCTGGATTTGTTTTAACGAAATTCCCACTTCTCGCAAGCAACAAATACGCTCTAGTTTTTTGATATCTTGATCATGATAAAGTCGATAATGATTATCTCCACGCACTGATGGTTGTAATAATTTAATTTTATCGTAATAAATTAATGTGCTGCGTGATAAGTGAGATCGTTTGGCAACTTGTGAAATGGTATACATAAAAAACCTTACCTCTGATATTTTTTTCTCATCGCATTTATTTTAGCACTATCTAGCTGCAACCATTCTAAAAACGATTGGTGAGCCTCTGGAAACTGTTGCTCAAATAATCGATGCCAGTCACTCATTTGTTTTTCTGTTAAACCAATTTGTGTAAATAGTTGAACCCATTCACTTACGCTAAAATTTTTCATAAGATTCTCCTCATGACGAAAAAAGCAGCATAAAGTATAAACCTGTAGTCAGGTCAAGTACGCTGCTTTTAACTGACATCCAGAGCGGGCTCAGCTTTTTACTACTTATCTACTCTTCATTTTTAATTTCATGATCAGGGTGTCTTTAATATGCTTTAAAAAATAGTTTTAATTTTTGCATACAATTTATCCGCTACTTTTCGATGTGCAGCTAAATCAAAATGCACACCATCTACATCAGAAGGAAATATCTCCTCCGAGAAATCAAGAAAGTGACAATGCTTTTCGTCTGCTAATTGTGCATAAAGAGGTACAAGTGTCTTTGCCTTTTCCGCTATTCCCTGCAAAAATAAAACACCATTTTCATCTCTGACGTTTTCAACAAACGGATAGGGAATCGCAGAGGTAGTAATTAACACTTGCGGCGCTGTGCGCATTTCAGGACCGTATTCTGATGCCTGAATCATATCGACAAGTTCAGCTAATCCTTGTTTAATCTGTTCAGCCGAACGATTGAAATAGGTTTTCATATCGTTCCCGCCCAACCCTAAGATCACCAAATCAATGGGTGCATGTGAATAAAGACAAGGCGCAAGATAAGTTTTTCCATTTCTATCGGGTGGCACTGCATAATCAAGATTAGTCGTTCTGCTATTCAAGCCTTCTTCAATGACATAAAAACCGTCACCCAATAACGTTTGCAACAACCCTGTCCAGCGTTCGCTGCGTAAATATCTTGATTTTAGCTGTGCGTGATTAGCGTTTGGGACATATCCCCACGTATTGGAATCCCCATAACAAAGAATGGTTTTTAGAGTCATATCTTTGCTGTCCGCATTAACTGATTACCTTTTCTAAGTGTACCCACTACTGCAGGAATACATCTACTAAATCTGCAAATTGCTTATATTCTTGAAACAAAAAAGCATGCCCTCCAGGAAAGAAAGCTAACCAGGCATATGGAATTTGATTTGCGATAATTGCTGAATTTTTAGGTAAATCAATTATGTCGTACCGACCATCTGCTAACAAAACAGAATTCTTAATATCTTTAAGAGCATTAAAATTTTCATTATCATTACTCCAAAGAATCGTGCGCGCACGATTTTGGCGCATTAATGTTTCTTTACTTACAGTGAAATCATTGGGGATAGTTCCTGCAGCAACAGCTGCTTTTAATCTAGCTAGACAATTCTTGGCTGCTAGTTTTCCTTTCTCATTATTTGTAAAAACTAAACCAATCTTTTCCATATCAGGAATATTTGGGTTATTTAATTTGTTTTCAACACTTTCAGCTGTTTTATCTTCATACTTACCACCTGGGCTCGCACTACAAAGTACCGCTTTTTCCACCAAATTAGGATGTCTAATCAGTAATTGCTGCCCGATACGTGCACCCATTGACCACGCTAATATATTTACTTTTTCGTAACGTAGCTTTTTAATGAGTCCAGCGACATCATCAGCCATTTGTGGAATGGTTGTATGGTTTTTCTTTGTATCCGTTGATAATCCAATGCCTCGATTATCAAACAAAATAAGTTGATGGTGTTTTGCAAGTTTGTCTAATAATGCAGGATCCCACAGACTCATGGTAGAAATAAAACCGTTGATCATGATTAAAGGTTTGCCCTGTCCTCGAATATAATATGCCATCTTAATGTCACCAACATTAATTGTTTTAACTTCTGCTTTAAATTGGGCATGAACCGATGAACAAATGCCGATACAAAGAAATACAACTGAAATTAAGCTGTGCATCCATTTCATATTTTTGAATTCCTCCTGATAGAGCTCATATAAAAAAACATTTTTTTATAATAATACAAATATACAAGCCTGACATTAATTACGGCGTGCTATCGCCTAATAGCAGAAGTACCTAACCATTTTTAAAGAATATAGTTATCAACACATAGATTATGATGATGATAACGAAAATAATGGTTCCAAAAGAAGATCCCTTGTTGACTGGTTTAGCACCCGCATTAATATTCACATTCAAGTTATTTACATCGGATGAATCGTAAAAAGTATTTCTATCAACCACAATAGCCTGCGGTGGCAGCTGATCTGATTCTGTTTTTATAATATCGGGTAGTTTTTTTACTGCCGTACCGATCGCGATAAATTCTATCAATCCATTTCCCAATTGATACACATAAGTTTTAACCCCAATCACATCATCTGCACCAATCGCTTTAGCTTCATTATTAATAATGGCTAATGCATTTTCACGCGCATCATAAATGAGGCGGGTTAATTCATTAATTTCACCACGAACAAATGATTTTAACGCAGAGGTAATGCCTCGCACTAATCCTAGTGAATAAACGGATGTCCCCAGTAATAGCCGCATAGGCATATAGCCCATTTTGGCCATATTCCACATTTCAATATTGGTCATATCACTAGTGATAATTTTGTCTGTCGCGGGAAGAGAAGGATGTTGGGAAGCAGTTCCTATCATTAGCATTTCATTCACGCCGCCAAATGGCAAAATGGTGGTTTGGATACCCAATACCGAATTGGCATTATTCTGCTTTGCATGAGCAATAATACGCTCAAGCGCCAAATGGCGAGTATGATTAAAGATATCTGAAAATTCTTTAATTTCACCTCGCGCCAAGGTTTTTAAATTACCTAAAAGCCCTCGGCCAATGCCCATTGAATACGCCACATTTCCGAATGCAAAACAAATAGGTCGGTAGCCTGCGTCTAATTGAGCATACAATTCTTGTCCATCCGCTGAGGTAGAGAATTGAGCTTTACCTTCTCGGCTCGTGGTGGTGATAGTCGAGCCTATAGATAAAAATTCTACATTACTTCCATGAAATATGAGTTGGCTTGTGACGCCAGTGATTCCAGCGGCATGATGTGAAGTCGCTTCTTGCAGCATACGCTGATAGGCTGTTTCTCTTCCTTCTTCAATGAGCTTGGTAATTTGTTCTAATTCACCCCCAAGCATTGCTTTAAAACCTGATCCAATGGTCCCTAATAATCCCAACGAGTGAACGCTATTACCCACAACAATATCCCCTGGCGCATATCCTTTTTGTGCTAAGCAAAATATTTCATTACCGGATAAACCTGTTGTAATTGTCATAGAGAACCCCCATAAAATAATCATCTATTATACGATTTAGTGATGAATAAGCCATGCATATAAACCTTTTTTAAAAGATTGCAATCCGATAATCTATAAGTCATTGCGCTAGTTTGATCACCTAATGGAGGATCTATCAGGATGACATTTGCAGACAAGATTAAGTTCTTTGAAACAATATCAAATATATTTGGTGTATTAACCATCGTTTCATTTATGTGGTTAATTTTACACTTAAGATTTTATACATTTATTTTTTTTAGTGTGTCACTCATTATATATCTCATCACATGGCCCTTCCGATGGTACTTTAAGGAAAAAATGAAAAAAGAAATCACGATGTGAGCATCAAAAACCACTCATTAGTTTCATGTTTTTTATGACTGTTTGAAAATTCATTGAATAATCATGATTGACTACATACAATCTTGTAGTCAGTCATGCTTGTTTGCATATGATTGCTAATCATTCTAAGGAGATACCATGAACTTTACCGAATCAATTCAAACGTGCTTAGGGCAAAAATATTTCGAATTCAAAGGCAGAGCATCCCGGTCCGAATTTTGGTGGTTTTATCTTTTTATTGT
Source organism: uncultured Gammaproteobacteria bacterium (assembly GCA_963711205.1). Classification (GTDB taxonomy): domain Bacteria; phylum Pseudomonadota; class Gammaproteobacteria; order DSM-16500; family DSM-16500; genus Aquicella. The sequence continues at coordinate 377,235 of CAVQDE010000002.1, read as the reverse complement.
CATTGTTCTTGTCATAGCATTACTCATTAGTAAAGTAATTTATTATATTCTTGTACTCGCTCTTCTTCTCCCTTCTATCGGTGTTGCCGTACGTCGATTACATGATTCAAACATGTCCGGTTGGTGGGTTCTCTTAAATTTAATTCCATTAGTAGGACCTTTAATTTTGATTTACTTTTACGTTATCCAAGGCACACCAGGCGCAAATAATTACGGTGAGCCAGTTGTCATCACTAATCCTGTCAAAACTCCAACTCCATAAGTGACGTGATAGCGATAAAATCCCGGGAACATTGCCCTCATAAAAAACTTGCTTCTCATGAAAATTTCAGAGAAAAATAGACCCTGGATAAAAGAATGAACACAAAGGAATATGAATATGAAACGGTTTCGACTCTCATTATTATGCGGCCTCATCTGTACTACTTCTTTTTTTAGTCATACTTCTTTCGCCGCTGCGTTTCAATTATATGAATTAGGAACGCCTATCATTGGTACGGCAGGCGTTGGTCAAGCTGCAGTCGCAGAAGATGCTTCAACAGCCTATTTCAATCCTGCCGGTATGGGGTTGCTTAAAACCAGTCAATTCATGCTGAGCGGACAGATGCTAGTGCCTTATGTAAATTTTTCCCAAGATAAAGCCGCTACTACTATTCGTGGCGACAATGGTGGCAACGCTGGATTACTTACTCCTGGAATGGATTTGTATTATGTCTATAGTTATTCGCCAAAATTAAAATTGGGTGTCAGCGTCGCTGCACCTTATGGCGGGTCACTGAATTACACTGATGGTTGGGTAGGTCGTTTCGTGGTTCAAGACGTCACATTTTATGCTGTCGATCTCAATCCCAGCATTGCTTATCGTATCAATCGCTGTTTATCGATTGGTGCTGGCGCTACGCTTGAATATATAAATCTCCAACAAACTGTCGCTCTTCCGATTACAAGATTCATTGATGGCCAAGCAAAAATTAGCGTTGCCAATTTCGCTCCCGGTTTCAATCTTGGCGCCATGTTTACACCCTATGAGTCGACTAAGATCGGTATCGCCTTCCGTTCGCAAATCGTTCATAAGCTACATGGAAATACCACTTTCCTGCGCATTAACGCCAATCCCAACACATCAACCAAAATGGTGATGCCACCGAATGTCATACTCAGTCTTTCGCAAGATGTAACAAACCATTTGACCTTATTAGGTGAATTAGGCTGGGCTAAGTGGTCCTCCATGCGAGATTCAATTCTTACGGTAGCTAACTTTTCTTCTTTCACTCCTTTAGATTGGCATAACACGTATCGTGTCGGTTTAGCCGGACAGTATAAATTCAATCCATGCTTCCTGTTCCAGATGGGTGCTTCTTATGATTCTTCACCCACATCCAGTTCGCGCCGTTTGCCCGATTTGCCCATGGACAGACAAGTTAGAATTGGTGCTGGTATCATGTATAACATCATCAAACAAGTGACACTGGGTGCTTCGTATGAATATATCAACTTCGGCCCTGCGAATATAAACAATACCTCATCCAATGGTGTATTGCGGGGTTCGTATTCAAGAAATTATGCCAATACCATTCAAGTCAGTTTAAATGTGGAAGCCTAAAGCTTGCTGTCATGTCTGTGCTTCGAGATCAAACATCCCAAGTATAAGTTATTGAAAAATGAATAATTATTATCACATCGGGACAGTTCATCCTGGTGGCTCCACGGGAATTTTGCTAGACTGATAAAGATGCCAATGAAAAAAGCAAGCATTCCAATGGAAGGAGTTCTTCAATGAAAATTCCATCCCGTTTCGCTATTAAACCCCTTTATATATTTGTTGCTGCCATCATCGTAAGTGCTGCTGTGATAGTCGCTATCACACCCTCGGTTGGACAACAAAATACCCCGAATTCGACTAACTCAACAGCGAGCACAAGCAATACTTCCTCCACTAAACCAAACGTCATCGTTATTATGAGTGATGATGTGGGTTGGTTTAATATCGGTGTTTATAACCAAGGCATCATGGCTGTTAGAACCCCTAATTTAGATAAGCTGGCATCGCAGGGTATGCGCATGACAGATTATTACGCTGAACCAAGCTGCACCGCTGGCCGCGCCAATTTTATTACGGGCCAACTACCCATTCGAACCGGTTTAACCACTGTGGGGCAGGCGGGAGCCGATATTGGTATGCCAGATGCAGCCCCGACTATTGCAACTGCTCTTCAAACCATGGGATATGAAACAGGGCAATTTGGTAAGAATCACTTAGGCGATCTCAATAAATTCTTACCTTGTGTGCATGGTTTTAATGAATTTTTTGGTTATCTGTATCACCTGGATGCCATGGAAGATCCGTTCTGGCATTCCTACCCGCCTGCGCTTAAAGATAAATTCGGTCCACGCAATATGATCCATTGCTGGGCTACCAATACAGTTGACACTACCGTGCAGCCACGTTGGGGAGAGATAGGTAAACAAAAACTGGAAGATGCGGGTCCCTTACCACCAGAGCGCATGAAAACAGTCGATGATGAAATTCTCAATAAGACATTTGCTTTCATGGATAAAGCTAAAGCCGATGGTAAGCCATTTTTTATTTGGCTCAATCCCTCACGCATGCATGTGATTACGCATCTTTCTGACAAATATGCAAAAGAAATGACGCCTGAGAATGGCTGGTACGAAGAAGAAGCTGGCATGGCTCAGCTAGATGATATGGTTGGTTCTGTAATGGATAAAATACAAAAAATGGGAATAGAAAATAACACCATTTTAGTGTTCACGACTGATAATGGTGCGGAAGTGATGTCATGGCCTGATGGTGGTATGACACCTTTTGCTGGTGAAAAAGGCATGATATTAGAAGGCGGAATGCGTGTTCCTATGATTGTACGTTGGCCAGGCAAAATACCTGCTGGCAAAGTGGAAAATGGCATTATGTCGGGGCTTGACTGGTTCCCGACCTTGGTCGCCGCGGCAGGTGATCCCAACATCGTTGATGAGCTGAAAAAAGGTAAGCAATTAGGCGATCAGAATTTTAAAGTTCATTTGGATGGTTATGATCAAACAAAAATGTTAACTGGAACCGGACCATCAACTCGCCATGAGATATTATATTTTGCCGAAAAAACGCTAGGGGCCGTGCGTATTGACGATTACAAGTACCGCTTTATTGATCAACCCGATGGATGGTTAGGTGGTACCGTAAATTTGGATTGGCCAATCATTGTCAATTTACGCTTAGATCCCTTCGAGCGCGCCGGATTACCTAACAAGACCAATGGTTCTCTTAATTACTATAATTTCTATGTACATGAATTTTGGCGATTCGTGTTTGTACAAGATATTATTGCTAAATATGCTCAAACATTTATTGACTACCCGCCTATGCAAAAAGGCGCTAGCTTTAATATGGAAAATGTAAAAGAGCAAGTATTGAAAGCCATACGGAATAATGGTGGCGGCGGAACCTAGGAAAAGGTACGCAGATCTGCATCACGTCGTTCCGCGGAATGACGTGATTCAAGAAGAGCTCGTTCTTCTCACGCACTACTCGCACAACGAAATCCCATATGCTCCATGCTAGTATCAGGCGTTGATTTCATACGCGCAGCGACGCGATAACCAGAGCAATAAGATTCATTGCACAAGAAAGATCCCCCGCGTAACACTCTTTTTTGTGCGTAAGGTTCATCCGGATCATTACTCGTTGTAGGGCCTTTGGGATTATGAATCATTTGATTACCTAGTGATTGATAATAATCCGAGCGATACCAATCAGCCGCCCACTCCCACACATTCCCCGCCATATCATACAAACCATAGCCATTGGGTGGGAACGATTTCACTGGCGATGTATAGTAATATTTATCACGTAAAGTATTTTTATTCGGAAATTCGCCTTGCCATGTATTCGCTTTGACCATGCTCGTATCAATGGGTTCATTACCCCAGGGATAAATTTTATTGGTTAATCCCCCGCGTGCAGCCCGCTCCCATTGCGCTTCAGTGGGTAAGCGTTTTCCAGCCCATTTGCAATAAGCGTTAGCATCTAGCCAAGACACATGAACGACAGGATGATTATTTAATTGTTTAATATCACTCTTGGGACCGCGTGGATGACGCCAATTAGCACCGGGCATCCATGACCACCACTGACTATAATCATCTAAAGCGACAGGATGATCGGGTGGTGTAAAAACTAGTGATGCCGCTACCAATTTGCTGGCATCCGGCTTTGGTGTATCAGGCGGTAATTGTTTCTTTAATTCTTCCCAATCCGGTTTTTTTTCTGCGGTTGTCACATAGCTAGTTGCGTTAACAAAATTCTGAAATTGATCATTGGTGACTTGCGTCGCATCCATCCAAAATGATTGTAGGGTCACGGGATGTTTAGGCAACTCATCAGGTCTTGCTTGATTATTATCACCGCCCATCATAAAAGAACCCGCTGGAATTTGAACCATGCCTTGATGTTTAGTTTTATCCGCACTGACTGTACCAAATCGCGGTGGAATATTTAGACAACAGTGTTTTTGTTTTTTATTCGTCGGTTTTATTTGTGATTGCGATTCATCAGCTATCGTCATTGTCATTTGCAACAATAAACCCATGGCGGTGCCTATCCTGATTAATCTAAATAAAGTCATATCCATTTTTTAAATCCTTTTTTAAATCTTTTAATGCATCGTCCTGCGGCTTGTCCGCGGGAGCCAGAAGTCGCTTCGTGGATCCCGCGGACAAGCCGCGGGACGAGGTACCGATACACCTGACATCGTTCATTAAACACTCTCGTGGTTTCCGGAGTTCACTGATATTTAAAAAGTGCGGTCTTAATCTTACTTCGTTACGAAAACTAAAGTCCATATAACTGCAGATGGCTAATTACCGCTTGTGTAAGTTGATCTAGCAGGCCTTCCGTACTGTTCAAGTGTAATTTTCATAATGCGTTAAAATAGTTTTCAGCCCCAATATTAGGTGTATGAGATAGATTCAATGATGGTATTGGGCTAAAATTTATCAGGACAGAATTTTTAATCCATTGGGATAGCTATTTCTTCGCTCGCTCAGTAGTTGTGGTCCACCATCAAAATTCTTCCTGAGGATCTAACCCAGAATTACTTGTAAGGAGACGCAAAATGGATTTTGCAGTGGGCGTTCGAAGACTAGTCATGGGAACACTAGCCATCTCGTGCTTTTTCACGGGTGGCAATGCTATCGCGCAAGTGGTCACGGGCACGTTAGGTTCGCCCGACGCCACGACTACTATTAATGGAAAACAACTTCCTCCTCCGCCCCCAAAATTCGGAGGCGTAATTAAAGAGAGCTACAAGGACTCAACACCTTGGTGGCCACCGCGTGTGGTGCCTCCTAAGGGCGCGCCCAACATCTTGCTCATCATGACCGACGACCAGGGCTACGGCGTATCTAGTTCCTTTGGAGGTGTGATACCGACACCAGCGTTGGACCGCATTGCGAAGGCCGGGTTGCGTTACACTGAATTCAACTCCACCGCACTTTGCTCGCCCACGCGTGCAGCGCTAATCACCGGTCGTAATCATCACTCAGTAGGCTTTGGTGTGATCACAGAGGTGTCAACAGGTTTTCCGGGCTATGACTCGATCATTGGTCAGGACAGCACGACCGTCGGCAAAATCCTTCAACAGAACGGCTACGCTACCTCCTGGTTCGGCAAAGATCATAATACGCCGGCCTTCCAGGTCGGTGTGTCGGGCCCCTTCGACCAATGGCCGTCTGGGATGGGCTTCCAGTACTTCTACGGATTCTTGGGCGGCGAAACTGATCAGTGGACACCGTACCTGTGGCGTGATCACACCCAGGTCCTCCCATGGATTGGTAAACCTGGCTACAACCTCACCACCGACATGGCGGACGAAGCGATCAAGTACATGAAGCAACTCAATGCCGCGGCGCCCGGCCAGCCATTCTTCCTCTACTATGTTCCGGGGGGAACCCACGCACCACACCAGGCGACGAAAGAATGGATTGATAAGTTTAAGGGCAAGTTTGACATGGGGTGGAACGAACTCCGCAAGCAAATCTTCGCCAACCAGAAACGGTTGGGCGTGGTTCCCGCGAATGCGAAGCTGACTCCTTGGCCCGACGATATCCTGAAAAACTGGAACGCGCTCACACCTGACGAAAAGAAACTCTTCGCCCGACAGGCGGAAGTATTCGCAGCTTACGTAGCGTATACCGACCACGAGATTGGTCGAGTTATTCAAGAAATCCAGAATGAGGGCAAGCTCGACAACACACTCATCATCTACATTGTCGGTGACAACGGCACCAGCCCGGAAGGGACGACCGTCGGCACTCCCAACGACTGGACCGCATACAACGGCATTCTGGATATCCCAATTGCCGATCAACTCAAGTACTACGACAGCTGGGGTGGTCCTCAGACTCATCCTCACATGGCAGTCGGCTGGTCGTGGGCCTTCGATACACCATTTAAGTGGACTAAGCAGGTGGCATCACACTTTGGTGGCACGCGACAAGGTCTTGCGATTTCATGGCCAGGTCACATTAAAGACCCAGGCGGGATTCGCAACCAGTTCCACCATATTATTGATATAGCGCCCACGATACTTGAAGCAACGGGTATTCAAGCGCCCGAGTATGTCGATGGCATTAAGCAAAAGCCTATCGAAGGTGTGAGCATGGTCTACACCTTTAACAACGCGAACGCACCCTCGACTCACCATATCCAGTATTTCGAGATGATTGCCAACCGTGGCATCTATAAAGACGGCTGGTATGCCAATACGCATCCACCGGTTCCACCGTGGGTGCTGAATGCGCCTATGCCACCTATTGACCAGTACAAGTGGGAGCTATACAACCTGAACGAGGATTACTCCCAGTTCAACGATTTATCGGCGAAAATGCCTGACAAGTTGAAGGAAATGCAGGCGCTGTTCGTGCAGGAGGCAGCCAAATACCAAGTGCTTCCACTCGACAATCAACAGTTCCAACGTGCGATAACCCCACGACCGAGCCTAACAGCTGGCAGAACCGAGTTTACTTACTCGGGCGTCGTATCAGGCATTGACCAGGGAAACGCACCGAGCATCCTGAACAAGTCGTACACGATTTCAGCAGATGTCACTGTCCCACCGGGGGGCGGCAACGGTATGATCGTCACTGCGGGAGGTCGTTTCGGCGGGTTCGGATTGTATGTGCTCAAGGGCAAGCCAGTTTATAACTACAACGGCCTTGGTCTCGAGCAGTTCCGCTGGGTTGGGCAGCCACTCTCTGCGGGCAAACATACGATCGTGTTCGACTTTGCTTATGAGGGCCCCGGCGTCGCGAAAGGTGGCACCGGTGTATTGAAAGTGGATGGGCAAGTCGTCGATACAAAAAAGATACCGCGCACGATCCCATTCCTATTGCCGGTTGACGAGACCTTCGACGTTGGCATCGATACGCGCACGTCGGTGAACGAGCAGGACTACCAGGTGCCGTTCGCGTTCAACGGTACCATCAACAAGTTGACCTTCAAGCTCGGGCCGATGCAGTTGTCGGAAGAGGAACATAAGAAGGCTGAGAGAGCAATAGGAGTAGCCCAAGACTAAGCGGCTATCATGAACCAAAAACCCGCTGCCGGCCCGTGCTGGCAGCGGGGCTTCCTCATTAAAATTTAGTTTGACACTCGTCGTACCACAAAATGTCTATTTTCATCCTTAGCCTCATTTTCTATGGAGCAGATGGTGGTGACCCGATGTGTGATACCTCATCATGACATTGTTCAAATAATTGCTTCTATTTTCGATAGAGTAACCAGAAGATAAATTTTCATTGTTATTAGACAATTGTAATAACCTCACACTAAATGTATATACAGAGGTTGGCTTTTGAAAATGGTTTTGAGTGCTTGCATCTTTATTATTCTTTCCGCTATCGTTAATTTTGAGTGCCAAGGAGGGCAAATGTTCGATTCCTATCTTAAATTTGCAACAGTAACCACGCAAATCACCGCGTTTTTTGTGTTGTTGTTAATGCTCGTTGTTAACCTGACAGCGCTTTTAATCCCGGACGGAAACGGTTACCCCCTCTATTGGCTTCTTTTTCTTTCACTCGCTGTAATTGCATGGGTAGGATATAAAAAATATTATTCTTCTCTTTCTCATCAACTGCATGCTTTTTTTCTCAACGAATCAAACAAGCAAGCGAAATTATTAGATGAATGTAATAACCAAGTCCGCTATCGGGCTATTATCATTGCAGCAGCACTCAGTTTATTTTTTGAATTAGTAATGATTCGCTGGCAAGGAACTCTATTTCCAGTTTTTGCCATGTATAAAAACTTCACCTTACTGGCTTGCTTTGCCGGATTAGGCGCGGGATATGCGATGGCCCGCCTTCCACAGATACCCTTGTTATTAGTCGCTCCGTTAACTGCCATTATGTTTAGTTTATTTATGATGCTCCGCTATGGCTCAGGTCCATTGACCAACATTTTCTTTATGCTGCCCATACGTGAAGAAACCAGTGTTTTTTTTAACTTTGGTGATGCATTAAATTTCAGTACGTATTTTTTATCCTTAATGTTTCTTCATGGCTTACTCATCAGTTCATTTTTTTTCACTGCACTGATTTTTTTTCCTATTGGCCAAGTGTGTGGACGTTTAATGGCAGGCTTGCCTAACACTAAAGCCTATGGTCTCAATTTACTCGGCAGTATCTTAGGCACGCTCATATTGGTCTTTATGAGTTATATGTGGATGTCACCGGCCTTGTGGATGGTCGTGGTGATGCTGGGTTTATTTTATTTTTTAAGAGAATCAAAAGAAGGTTTATTCGTTGGCGCTATTTCAACATTAGTGATCGTCACCGCTATTTCATGGCCCGCTGAGCCCTATGTTCATCAAATTTATTCTCCTTATCAACTCATAGAGCGTACGGCGACGAAAGAAGGATTAATGCAAATATTAGCTGCAGGCAAATATTATCAAAAAGTTTATGATTTTTCTGCGAGTCAAAAAAGCAAAGACTTAGATCCTGAGCTGTTAAAAATCGCGCAATATTATGAACTGCCCTATACGTTTTTTCCTACTCTTGACCGAGTTGCTATTGTGGGAGCGGGTAGTGGTAATGATGTCGCTGCTGCTATACGCATGGGTGTTAAACAAATTGATGCGATTGAGATTGATCCTGTGATTCAATATCTTGGCGAATACTATCATCCAGAACATCCCTACGCGAATCAACGTGTGCGTACGTTCATTGATGATGCACGCACTTTTTTTCATAAAGCCAATTCAGGTTATGATCTCATCGTTTATGGTGTGCTCGATTCACATACCTTGTTAAGTCATGCTTCTAACGTGCGGATTGATTCGTTTGTGTATACCCAAGAAGGATTACGCGACGCATTTGCCTTATTGCGCGAAGGCGGCATGATGGCCCTTTCTTTCTGCTTACCTCACGACATATTAGGTTATAAAATTTACCGCATGATGGAAAATCTGCCTAATGCCGGTAAACCTATTGCTCTTCGAACCGGCTACGACAAAGATAGCACCACTACCTTCATCGTGAAAAAAGGCGGCGATATTCCCTTGAACTCAGCTTTTCTCAACCAAACTGAGTTTGAAAATCTTACGTCGCATTTTGCTCAGCTGAAAGAAAATGTCGACATCCCTACGGATGATTGGCCGTTTTTTTATATGCCCAAACGTGTTTATCCGACGACATCGCTCATTGCGTTGGGACTCATGTTGGTGCTCTCCTATTTTTTTGTCAAACACATGACAGATGTTAATTTTGCTAAATTTAACGCTGCTTATCTGCCAGCCTTTTTTATGGGCGCGGGATTTATGCTAGTAGAAACCAAGGCGATCACTGAGTTTGGTCTTTGGTTTGGCAATACCTGGATTGTGCTTGCGATTGTCATTGTGAGTATATTAATCATGGCTTATTTTGCCAATTTACTGACTAGCCGATATCAATTCAAACGAATTAATATTATCTTCGCCTTACTCCTGCTCAGCTTGTCATTGGGCTATTACACCGCCACGCATGGGAAATTCTCTGGCCTATCACCTTCTTGGTATTTTTTGATTGTGATTTTACTAACCTGCCCACTCTTTTTTTCTGGATTAGTCTTTTCAAGATTTCTGCAAAAAGCAGGCGCTGATATCACCCATTTAATGGCTTATAATCTGTTAGGCGCCTTGATTGGTGTATTACTGGAATATAATGCCATGTATTTTGGGTTTGCATTTTTGTATTTGTTAGCGATAGCGTTATATTTTATGGCGTGGCTGACGTGGAGAGTTGATTTGACTAAGGTGCTGGGGTAATAGCCAAGAAAGAGTAAGTGGCTCCTCTCTTCTAGCGCGGACGCCGCTGAACTTTTTCCCTATATTTTTCTACAGTGATGTCCTCTTTAGAAAAAAGTATTTCCTTTTGCAAACGAAGATCACCTTCAGATAACATGCTGCCAATTGTTGCTGCAAAATCCCGGTAACGATATCTTTTTTCTACGGCATGTTTAGTGACTATATTTTGGCCATCAATACCTAATGCTTTATTTATCGCCTTTATATTTTTTTCATCTCCAGCGATCATATCAAAAAACGCCTTGCCAGTTTGACCTTGCAAAAACATCGAAAAATTTCCTTGTTTTTGCATACATAAGGCACAGAATTGAATCAAGAGATCACGCATTTCTTTAATATCAGCTGTTTTTTTGCATTCTCTAATTGCGCCTATGAGTTGACTCAGTGCAATGTGTTTAGAACCACCTTTCTTTGCAGCCGTTTTGCTTAGGTACGAACTATTAAATAAATCAATGAATATTAGAAAATCACCAAATTGTTTGTTGAACGCAATTTTTTGATCATCTTTCTTCTTGATTTCTCTCTGTACAATCTGCTGCTCCTGAACTTTTAATGCTCCTTCATGCTTATCGGCCATATCTTTAACATCTGCTTCATGGAGGATCTTAACCTCTTCTAATTTAAGATCTAAGTTTTGTTTTGCTTCATAGGATACTTTTGCTTTAATCAATTCTTCATTAGCTTTTTCCAAGGCTTCCATCGTTCTACCCATCTCATCATTCAGCCTTTCTAATGGTTTAATAGAATCCTGAAAATTATCTTTCCCAACATCATCTCTTTTATGAGGCAATTTGACTTCGGGTTCAACATAGGCACTGAGACTAGGAGCGTTTGGTGATCCTAAGAACTCATTTCTTACACGCAGGTAGTCACTTTGTTTCTTAGTGAAATCAGCCAATCGAGTTTGTAAGGATTCATATTGTTGATTGTAATTATCCTGGTAGGCTTTGTTCAGTTCTTTTTTTAAATTCTCTTTTTGTGTTTCAATTTGCTGCTGTAAAGCTTCAACTTGTTTTTGATTAGCTTCATTCAATTTATTTTGTGCATGCGTTAACTCTGCTCTGGTTTTGGTTAACTCTCTATTCATTTCTTCGATACGTCCAATCTCACTTTTAAGCAGGCCCACTTGATCTTCTAAACTCTTATTATAGTTTTCTTGTAATACCGCAACTTGTTTAGTCAAGCTAGAAATTAGCGTATTACTTTCGCTAAGTAATGATTTTTGTGTAGCTATAGCTTCAGCTATGACAGTAAAATCATGATCTGAATCTTTATGACTTTCAAGAAGCTTCTCAGCTCTACCTAGCATCCGTGTCAAATAATCTGCTGTCCGTTTAAGCGCGTCAATGTTATGTTGTATATGAACGTAATTTTTGCTATCTGATGAAAGATTACTCTCAATTTGTGTAAGATTTTTTGAGAGATCTGTTATTTCATCAGATCCAATTAATTCCTTAACAATCGTCATTAATTCATTTTGAAAAACCTTTTCTTTAGAGACTGCTATTTCTAATTGTTGGTTCGTATCCAATAACTTTTTATTTACTTTACTCAATTTATCTAATGATTCCCAAGTTTCCTTTTGCAACTTAACTGCTTCATTCTTTTCTTCACCAACTGTATCGAACTTAGACTGCAAGTCCTTAATCTTTTTCACATTTTCATCAATGATTGCACCGAGTTTACTTGAAATATTAGAAAACATTCCCGAAGCTAACTTAGATTGCTGATCAAATCCCTCTTTAATATTGCTTGATAAGCTACTTAAGAAAGCGACTTGCTGATCATGGCTCTTCCCTTTATCAGCTAATGCATCCTTTACTTGTTTGAGATAATTTTCTTGAAGCGCCTTCATCTCCTCACGCTTTTTATCAATCTTTCCTTGATATTGACTTGATAATTCATCCGTTAAATATTTTGAATTATCAGTAACAAGCTGCTGAATATCTTGAAATTGCGCATCAATGATTTTCGCAAAATCTTCGCTCATTTGAATGACCAGACCTTGCAAATATAATACCTGTTGGTTTTGATGTTCTGACTCTAATAATTGAAGATTCTTCAACGAAGATTTCTCAACAAGCGCTTTAACGTCACCTTGTATTTGTAATAATGTATTTAAAAACTCAGTTTGGTCAAATGCGTCAAATGCATTGCTTTTCTTTCCGCTTTTATCTTGAACGCTTTGAATGACTTTAATAAAGGATGTGATTGATTGATAAAAATCATTCATTTCTCTTACATTAGAAAAATAAAATCTATCAGGAAAATGAGGGTCCCCATTAAAGCGCAACATGCTATTCTGGGCATCATAAGTAAAATATTTTGCAAATCGATTATCACTTCTAATTTCTTTGACAAAATTCGCAAAACTGACTTGATAACCGTTGTTTATAACAAACAAATCTCCTGTTCTAACCGTTTTATTACCTTCTCTCAGTTCATCATAACCTACCAGAGGCAAATCTATGTTTGCTTTAAAATCTACTATTTTACTGCGCAGAGAATCGATGAGAGGTGAGTAAGTTGGAATTGCATATTGATCTAATTTATTTTGTTGATCTAATTTATTTTGTAAAAATCTATCCTCTTGACATAATAGAGAAATATTCATTAGCAATGAAGGATCTGATGTCCCAACCTGGAATTCCTTCTTTTTTTCAACTTTACCAGTAACTGTATCTAAGCCTTTGACATTTTCGTCAAATATTTTTTGTTGGCCTTCTACGGACGACAAGGCTTTAAAATGCGGCAAATCATTTCGTGGTATCTCACCAAATATATTATTTCCCACATCTAGTTCTTTAGTATCCTCTTCTGAGATGGTCTTACCGAACATGTCTCTTGCTTGGTCTACATCCAATTTTAATGTTGTATCTAATACCTTTTGAAAATAAGGATCTTTTAAGATGTCATTTTTTAATATCTCATTTGCGCGCTCATGAAATGCTTTTATTAAATCAATTCTAAAATCATATTCACCTGACTTCTTCAAACCTTCCCATCCAAATCTATCCAATCTCCTAGTTAAATCTGCTTGCATTGCTGCAGCTATATTTAAATACTTTAGATACAAATGAACAGGTTTTGATGTCATTAATACATCAACTTGATATTCGTTATCATCATCTCCATACAAAGGAGAATCAGTTTTCATGCGTGATCTAAGATCAAGCCGTTGATTTCCGCCTAAATTCATTAAACGACTAAAATGAGCACTAGGATCGACTTCATGTTCTTCTCTCGTGTCTTCATGTACGGGCGCGTGTAATAAAGCACCATTTCTGGCATGCGTCTCAACGATATGAACATACCCTTGCTCTAGATCGTATGCTACATGTGGTCCTTTCAATTGAAATTGAGCAATATTACCAACCAACTTTGATCGTGTGATGTAACCTTCTGGCAAGCGCGCTGCTTGTGACACGGTACAGCGTAATATAAATTCACTAGCTGCGTTTATTTCATTCTCAAGTGCATTTGTAGCACCTTCGCTCATCAGTGTGGCAGTAATTTTTTCTTGATCGGCATAGGCTTCATTAAATACTTTTGACATCTCCACTTGAATAACATCAACAAAACCGCCTCGTGCCGTACCAAGAATATCCCAATCGAAAGCAGATTTGGCATTTTTTCGTGCCCACGCCAGGAATTTGGAGTCCCGGCCTTCTATAAGGCCACTCTTCTTCAGGTTGTCAAAAAACCTATTTACATTCTCTTCCAACGTTTCTAATTTTTTCTTATTTTCCTCTCCTGGAATTTTTCTTAGTTCACTAAGATATCTCAATAAGGTAAAAGTGATATTAGAAATACTCACCACAATTGCAGTATATTGATCAAATTCATAATCCTTAGTTATCCTATAGAGTTCGAGAATTTCATTCAATGCCTGTAGTGGTGCTGATTTTTGATCGGGACCTATCGCCGAACTCAAGACCATGGGATAAACATCATATTTATCTTCGTCTCCTGGATTTACATGGGGCAAGCATCTATCTGCCATATCTTTTTCAAACATCTCGCGAATCGATGGAGAAAACGCACTTAGCGACGGTAATAATATTTTCAACTCTGAATTAAATCGATCAACGATACTTTTTTCTTTGTCTTTGTATACTAGATTTAATTTTTCTTTTTTTATGGAAAAAGTTTTTTTCAGTGTTTCTTCTTCTTTTACTCTAATTCGCCAAGCTGCGATTTTATGTGCTACTACCCCAGTGATGACAGCGCCCACTGCTGCACCTACCCCCGCTCCAATCCCAAATGCTTTTAATTCACCTGTATCTATATCTGGTAAAATACCCATGACTACTCCTCGTACTTTCTCGTTTTTTTATATTTATTTTATATGATATATCTATTATTATAGATGATTTTTATTCTCCCGCATTCTGTCGATTCTTAAATTTAATCAATGACTTAAAAATTAGGGCTCATTTTTTATATTATTTTTATTTTTCCATCTACTTAACTTAAATGGATCGAATGAAAAAGGAGAAAATCGTGAAAAATCAGCAGGACGGGAGTGTTTTCTGTCAGACTACATCATCATATTATAATTCACATTCCACATGATCCATAACGAACCCGCGATAATGGTCACCAAAATAACACCGGTAAAGAGGATTGTCATGACATTCATCTTTCCTTGCTTCAGTTTGCGTATTCAAGCGTAGAAAGCAAAGCACTTGAACTAAAAATTGAATACAGGCTGCGGAATAAATGATGTAAATATACCGGTCTTAGAAAATTGATTTGCCATGACCACGCCAAACGCAATCAAGGTGAGAATGATACAGCTGATTAAACCAAACGTATAAATGCCTAATTTCTTCTTACCTGTGCCATAATCAGGTTGATTTGACTCTCATGATCTAGGCATCTCACATTGCTCCCATTAGGTAAACGATCGTAAACACAAAAATCCAGACGATATCTAAAAAATTCCAGAATAATCCCAAGTAAGTCATGCGACGCATTGCGATTGGTGTTTTTCTTTTATTAATGGCAATTGAATAATCATCATTAAAATCCAAATCAATCCGCAACTCACGTGAAATCCATGTGTCCCAACCAGCGTAAAAAAGGAAGACGCCTTACCACTCACATCCCATCGAAAACCTTCATTAGCGAGATGTGTAAATTCAGTGAGTTCCATGAATACGAAGCTTGCGCCTAGTATAAAAGAAATTGCCAGCCACATTTGAACCTTAGCGAATTTACTTTGATATAAACTCAACATAGCTAAACAAAACGTAAAATTAGACGCTAATAAAAAAAATGTTTCAATCAATACATCATTTAAATCCAAATAATTTTTTAAATCCGGACCCGGCGCGCCAGGAAAATTTAATACGAGAAATGTTGCAAATAAACAGGAAAATAAAATGCAATCGGTCATAATATATAACCAAAATCCAAATACATCTGTTGAATCCGCTTCAGAGTGATGATCATCTGGTGCTATTGCTTCATTATGCATTAAATCATCTCCTTAAGATGTGCCAATTCCGTTGCTTCTCACTGTCTCTGCATCGAGATAATAATCCGTATCGGTTGAAAATGTTCTCGCAATCCATGTGATAATCATGCCAAAAAATCCAACTACGCCTGGAATCCACATATGCCATACTAAGGCAAAACCAAGACACCTGCAAACATGGCGATAATAAATCCTGCCGGTGTATTTTTTGGCAAATGAATGGGCTAATAATGCAAATCCTTTGGATGCACGCGACCTTCCGCCAGATGCTCTTCTTTGTATACCCAAAATTGATCACGCGCATGCACAGTGGGCAACTCAGCAAAATTATAAATGGCGCGGGCGAAGACACAGACCATTCCAAGGTACGGCCATGCCAAGGATCTCCGGTACGATCACGTAAAGCGTGACGATGCTTAATGCTGACGATTAACTGCCCTATTTGCAAAAATACTCCAATCAAAATCAAATGCCGCACCAATGGCTGCGACTGATAAAATAAGGTTGATACATCTTATCAGCATAGTGATTCACTCGTACGCATAAAACCATTTAGACCCAACACGTACAATGGCATGAAGGCAACATAAAATCCCATTACCCAAAATAGCAAATGACCATTTTCCCCATGTTTCGTCTAGCCGAAAGCCAAAAGACCTTGGGAAACCAATAAATGATTCCAGCAAAATAACCAAATAACACACCGCCAATAATCACATTATGAAAATGTGCGACCAGAAATAAACTATTGTGCACTTGAAAATCCACCGGCGGCACTGCCATCATGACACCTGTCATGCCACCAATTGCAAATGTAGTAAAAAACGCGGTTACCCATAGCATGGGTGTCGCAAGAATAATCCGGCCTTGATACATCGTGAACAACCAGTTAAATACTTTCACACCAGTGGGAATCGCAATGATCATGGTAGCGACGCCAAAGAATGCATTCACATCAGCACCCGCGCCCATGGTAAAAAAGTGATGCAGCCATACGACAAACGATAAGAAAGTGATGATAGCGATTGCCCATACCATCGTGGCTATAGCCAAACAATGCTTTTTGACTAAAAGTAGCAACTACTTCAGAAAACACACCAAAAGCAGGGAGAATCAAAATATATACTTCTGGATGACCCCATACCCAAATCAAGATTGATATACATCATGATATTTCCACCCGCAAAATCGGTAAAAAAATGCATACCAAACATGCGATCTAAAAATAATAATGCCAGCGTGACGGTTAACACAGGAAAAGCAATGCCACTAAAATCATGGCGCACAATGCCGACCAAACAAAGATAGGCATGCGCATTAATGTCATGCCTTTACAACGCATTTTTATAATCGTGGCAATAAAATTAATTCCCGCGAGTAATGTTCCCAACCCCGGCTATTTGCAATGACCAAATAAAATAATCCACGCCTACATCTGGACTATAGTACAATTCTGATAAAGGCGGATAAGCTAACCAGCCTGTTCTAGCAAAATCGCCTATCACAAGCGAGGCATTACATAACATCGCACCGACAAAAGTCAGCCAAAAACTAAGTGAATTTAAATAGGGATAATGCCACATCACGCGCACCAATTTGTAATGGCACCGCGATATTAAGCAAAGCAAACATCATCGGCATGGCCACGAAAAAAATCATAATCACGCCATGAGCAGAAAAAATTTGATCGTAATGTTCAGGCGGTAAATAACCCAAGATTATTGCCAGCAGCGATGGCTTGTTGAGAACGCATTAAGATCAGCATCTGAAAAACCACGTAATAACATGACGCCTGATAGTATCAAATACATGATGCCAATTTTTTTGTGATCGACTGATGTAATCCATTCATGCCAAATATAAGACCACTTGCCATAGATCGTAATCAACAAACAAAACGCGTAAAACAACCAGCACCATAAATACACCTGCACCCATGATGATAGGTACATCAATGGAATATCTGCTAGTGTCAGATTACCGAATAATAGATGTTCAAGCATTCTATTCCTTTTCCATTTGATGCAATAAAATTCTCCTTGTTCATTACGAGGATGAACAGTTCCAACAGAATTCATGTAGAGATTGCAATCACATTTTTAAATAAATCTGTGCTCACGCCAGAAAAAAATTGCGGTTTATCACCCATTGCAGGATTCAGTAATTCATGATATAGCCAGCGATCTGTTAATGGCGATTAGACGATTTTTTTATTTGATCAATCCATTGCTGCATTTGTTCACGCTCAACAACATGCACCGGAAAATGCATGTCTGAAAATCCTGCACCATTATATTGAGTATTCATACCTTCATAATCTCCTGTTTGATTCGCCAATAAATGCAAACGGGAGCGCATTCCTGCCATGGTATAAATCTGGCTGCCTAATTGCGGGATAAAAAAAGCACTCATGGGGACATTATCGGTCGTCATCCGAAAATTCCACCTGTTGCCCAATCGGAGGATCATAGATAATTAATAGTGGCTATATTTTGTTGTGGATAAATGAATAGCCATTTCCATGGCAATGCTATCACTTGAATTTGCAGAGGAGGTTGATCGGTCCGCCCTGTAATTTGTTGAAAGGGATCGAGTTCATGAGTTTTTTTCCACGTTAACACAGCAAGAACAAAGATAATGACGCAGGGTATGCCCCACCAAAGTGATTCTAGAAAAAAACTATGACTCCAATTTGGTCTATATTCCCTAACTCGATGCGACACTTGATAGTGATAAACGAAGGTAAAACTCATTACAATCACAGGCAAAACGACAATGAGCATCAATGCCAAGCGTGTCAAAGAATAACCTACGCTCTTCGTGAGCTATGATTCCTTTGGGATTCAGTATGCCGACACTCCATACAACCGGCAAGACCAAGCATCACAAAACAAGCCAACAGAAGCAGCAGCCACTTCGTTAAGCTTTGATACGCATTTAAAAAAGTCTCTGTTTGGATAAAAGCACCCCGCATCCTTGCGATCATAGTAAGACCCTAAGTCTATATACTTTCAAACATTATAAGCTAATGTTATGATTTTTCCTTATATGAAATGAATATTTTTAACAAAGGGATGATTTGTAATGATGAATTTCATTGTGTTTGCTCGTTGGTTTGGCCTAGTCTCTTTGTTCTTGTCCCTTGGCATCTTATTTAATCTTGAAGATGCACGCGAAATGGCAAAACACATGGTCAAGGAAGAATCTGGCTATATCATGGGAGGCGTGTTACCCGTTATTTTTGGCAGCTTATCCATCTTGTTCGCGAATAGCTTCGAACTTAGCTGGGCCTTACTCATTACGCTAGTAGGTGCATGTGTATTGTTTATTGGAATTTTCCGAGTCATTTTTGTGAAGCAATGGAAAATGCTGATATCAAAATATATAGACCAGATCCCCTTCTTGTTTAGTTTATTCGGTTTAATGTTTGGCGTGATACTACTGTATATAGGTTTTATCGCCACTTCTCTTTAATAAATGTTACTGCGTCATCCTCGGCCCGAGGATGACGACAGGTAATCTTAGCTCTTAGAATTGAGAAATTGATCGTTCATATCCATGACGTAAGGTGCGGCAACTAAAGACATTTTCAATCGTGGACCATTTGGTGAAAAATCTAATCGATCAAATGAAATAGAACGCAACGTCATATCATTGTAAGTGCGGTAATAAATCTTTTTGTGTGTGGTATCTTTGAAAACCACCCACTCAGTAATATCGGTTGAGACTTGGCCATTGACTTTGGTTCGCGCTAATCCACTAGGAATATCAACGTTATTTATTATGTGTTCCGCCAGATTCAGTACATCGGTCGCATTATTCGTCGGATATACGTTTTTCAGCATAAAAGCAACTTTCACAAAACGTGATGGTGGACTAACGTCACCCGGTAGGCCAACCATACCAGCACCTTGTCCCGTTGCAGAAAAAGTCAAACCATTACTAATAATAGGATGCGGAGTATAAGGCGTTAAATTGAGATAATTACGCAAATTTGTCACCTGCCAATCGTAAGTAGGTGAATTAGTCATGACACCGATGTAATCATGTGTCATCAGCTTCCCTTTCACAAACTCCACCACTAAACCATTGCCTTGACTATCATGAATCGCGGCATGCGCAGGAAGCACGATATTACCCATGCCTGGCATTGAACCTTGGAAAACATAAACTGTATTTAATGCTTGTTTAACTTCGTCAATGGATTTGAAATTGCCTAAAATCCAGGCACCAAAATTGACATAAGAGAGCGCTTGGTTATTTTTTCCTGCAGGAACAACTGGATATTGAGTTTCACCAGGGAGATATAAATATTCGAACGATAAGCCTTGCTCGTTCATGCCATCCAGCACTACATCTTGTTTAAAACCATCTAAATAAACATAGCCATATTTATCAGTCCAGGTGAGGCCTTGACTGCCTCCAGGTCCCGGACTGGATTCTTGCCTGCTTCGTGTGGACGTACGCAAATTAGACGCTAGATCTATCTCAAATTCCATACTGCGAGCAATTAAGTAAGTCCCATCATTTGCTTTGAGTTGAAAATCAGTACAAGCATGCGTAGTGAGAAAAGATAGCGAAGTTGTTATACCAATAACAATTAGGGTTAATGCTTTTTTCACGTCAAACCTCCCTGTTTGATATTAATGATCTATTCTATCACTTTGTCATGTTAGCGGAGAATTGCAATGTCAAATTGAGATACAATCATTATTAATGGAGTAGAAGAAGGCGATGGAGAAATGAAATCAACAAATTTTAAATCACTCATACTATTGACGGGACTGTTACTCATTTCTAATACTGTTTTTGCTTATGAACTACATGGCTCATTGCAAAGAGACAACTCTGTGACACTACGTGATAACCAAGGTCGTGTTTATTATGGCTATGCAGAAGATGAAGGAGATGGGACATTAGATATTACCGTGCATGATGATAGTGGAATAGTGTATAGCGGAATCGCAACACTGGATGGTGGTGGACGATATATCTTAGACCTTGATAATGATAATGGCGGTAACGCAACCGGTATATTGGAAGAAAATTAAGATATCGCAAGGAATATTGTGGCAAAGATAATTAAGCAGTATCATCTCCATGTTAATTAACATGGAGAATCGTATGAAAAAAGCTCTTTTATTTACAAGTTGCTTAATATTAGGTCTAGGAATGACTACTGTAAATGCTCAATCTCAAACAGAAGCCCCTTCAGCTGCTGCTCCTACTGCCAATATGACCAACAACAACATGTCCAACAACAAAATGATGATGATGCCTAAACACCACAGACATCATTCTTGCATGAAAATTGCTAGTGCTTGTGAGGAAGCTGGATATCGTCTAAGTAAACATATGCCGGGTAAAAATATTTGGAAAGACTGTGTCACTCCAATCCTAAAAGGCAAAACGATATCTGGGGTCACCGTTAATGCTTCGGATGTTAAAGCATGCAAAGAACATGCAGCTGTATGGAAAATGAAACATGGTATGCATCATCATATGATGAAAGAAAAAATGATGACGACAACACCAGCAACTCAAACAGAATCACCTTCAAGCAGTAGTCAATAAAATCGAATAAAAGTAGTTCTTGTTCCTTGTGTGCAGGAACTACTTTTCCAATCTGATTAAATTATTTTCTGATGACTAGAAATAACCCAACTATTATTTCCATCACTAAGATAGATTGAATATAAATTAATGTCATGAACGAAAAATGAGTGGAAAACAGAGGAGCTTTCAAATCAACCGCAAAGTTGAGAAGCAATCCAAATAACAACATGGCTGCTACCACACCCGCCCAGCCTAAACGCAGGCTTATCATTAATATGATTGGCAACGTGCCAAGAGAAAATAATACGATAAAAAAAGGAGTATGGCTAAATAAGAGAAAAATAATGTCCGCCAATAATAAAGCATAATAAAAAGTAAGTATTCGTTTATTTATTTCCTTTAATTCTTCCCATTGCAAAAAATATAAATCCCAAGTCAAAATGGCCATTGAAAAAATGAGAATGCCACCCAAATTTCCTAACCACAATCTCAGCCAGAATTGAATCATCCGTGTGAAATCAGGAAGCAAAAAATAAAACCATCCCATCATAAAACTGGTAATGGCGGTCAGAATGCCGCAACAAAAAATAAACTTAACAAAGTCTGCTCTCTTAGCAAACATTAAGGTAGGGCTAATATAGCGATAGCTTAGCCATAATAATAAAAATGCTTGTATGGCATTGATTCCCGCACTGATTGCCGATTGAAAAACACTTCCTAGTGATAAATAAAAAGCACAAAAACAACCTAAGAAAATACCCGGTAATACGCTATAACCACGCATAAAAATAAATGCGCAAGCGGTACCGCTAGAAAACCACAGTGGCGCTATCGATTGTGGAGTGAGCGCACCCACTAGCATGAGACCGATATACTGCAATAAAAACGTCAATACATTTTCTGTTAGCAATCGACTGACAACCATTTTTTTAAATTGCCAGGATAAATCGGGCTGAGAAAATGCAGGGTGTTGATTCACGATTTCTAGCATGTATTGCCATTTATCTATGCTATTTTGGGTTGATAACTGCTCTGTATTCATAAAAATGAGTATACTTGATGGTTAATAATGTCTCTAGAATGGAATGCGTTGTCATGCACAACCTTAATACTCATGCGCTATGCCAGCAATATTTAACTATTTTATACCATAATATACGCGGGCATGGGATGAATGACAGGCAAAATAAAAACATAGCTGAAACGTATGGTGAGATATTGTATGAAAGCATTAATAAGCTTTTAGCTGAAGTAGAATTTTCAGATCAAGATATTTTTTTTGATCTTGGCTCAGGATTAGGAAAAGCAGTGGTGCAAGTTTTTTTAAAATCAGCGGCGAAAGAAGTATGCGGGATAGAAATTATTCCTGAGTTACATCAAACATCGCTAGCCATAGAGAAAAAAATTCAACAAGAGCTTCCCCATTTTTATACGGGCGGACGAACATTAACTTTCCTGTTAGGAAGTTTTTTAGATATTCCGTTGACGACAGCTTCGGTAGTGCTTATTGGTTCACCTTGTTTCAGTCAAGCATTGCTGGCTAAACTAGGAAAAATTATCGATAGCACAACTAGTATTCACACGATATTAACCTTACGACCGATTAGCACGTTAACACGATTGTCTTTTACTAAAGTCATTCGCATCGAATGCTCATGGGATTCAGCGTTA
Organism: uncultured Gammaproteobacteria bacterium; assembly: GCA_963711205.1. Classification (GTDB taxonomy): domain Bacteria; phylum Pseudomonadota; class Gammaproteobacteria; order DSM-16500; family DSM-16500; genus Aquicella. Next base: position 354,168 of record CAVQDE010000002.1, on the reverse strand, counting down.
TGTTATGTTTATAAGAAATTAAAGGCCTAATTTATCTATGGGGCCTTTTTATCCCATGAAGGTGCTTAATACACGACGCTTGCGCTGAAATTATAGATGCCATATTCTTTGCCCATTGCGGTTAATGATTATTCACAAAGCCAAAGGAGTTAGGCAGCATGCTCGTATTCAACTTTTTTCCTAAAAAACATCGCATTACTATCCTCTTCCATTTCTTTATTTTTTTACTTTCTTTCATGAGCAACATCTCATTTGCAGACACGTTGCACACTGATCAATGTCAGACAAATACAACGTTTAATATTGGTGCAGGCATTTATGACATTACGGGACCAGCAGCAGAGCAAGGCATGATGGGTTATGCCATGTTATTTCAAAGAACAGCCGGTCTTTCGCAACGATTGTGGGCAAGAGCATTTATCATTGAGTCGCCTTGTAATGGCAAGAGAATTGTTTTTGTTAATACAGACTTAACTATGGTATTCCAAGCAGTTAAACAACAAGTCGTGAATAAACTTCACGCTAAGTTCGGCAATCTTTATAGTGATCAAAATGTTTTAATAACCGCGATTCATACACACAGTGTGCCTGGCGGCTATTCGACCTATACCCTCTACAATCTCACCACGTTAGGATTTAACAGAAAATATTTTGATAAGATTGTTGACGGCATTGTTGCTGCGATTGAACTCGCACAAAATAATATGACGCCGGGACAAATAAAAATTGCACGAGGTGATTTAACTGGAATCAACTTTAATCGCTCCCCTACTTCTTATTTATTAAATCCACAAGCCGAACGTGATCGCTATCAAGGTGACACTGACACCGAGATGACATTAATTCGATTTGATACTTTGGACGGCAAACCGATAGGAACGATTAATTGGTTTCCTATTCATGGTGTTTCTTTGAATAATAAAAATTATCTCATTAGCGGCGATAACAAAGGATATGCAGAATATTTGTTTGAAAAAGATTTTAATTCTGACTATGGTCCTAAGGCTTTTGTTGCGGCGTTTGCGCAAGCGAATGCGGGCGACGTCTCGCCTAATCATTATGGCGTAGAAGGCGGATCTGGATTAGAAGGATTAATCGCCGTCGAAAAAGCGGGTAAACCCCAATATGAAGAGGCTAAAAAATTATTCAATTCTGCTAACGAGATCGTAACAGGTGGTATTGATTATCGACATAAATTTGTTGAGATGGATAAGGTCATTATTGATCCTCAATATACCGATGGTAAAACGCAAATGACATGCCCTGCTGCGATTGGAGTTTCTATGCTAGCTGGGACGGCAGATGGCGAAGGAATAGGCAAACAAGGCGTCAATTGTTCCACAGTGAGTAAAATTCTTCCGTCATTTATTTGCAAGATGGTAACCACCTCCTGTCAAGGAGTAAAACCTATCGCCATTCAAACCGGTCGCATGTTACCTCGTCCATGGACGCCGCGCATACTACCACTACAAGTTTTCAAAATAGGTAATTTAGTGATTGCTGCCGCTCCATTTGAATTAACAACCATGACGGGACGACGCATCAGAGAAACGATGGCAAAGCAATTACCAAAAGATAATCGTGTTGTTTTATCAGCCTTATCTAATGCCTATGCCGGTTATGTGGCAACCAACGAGGAATATCAGTTGCAGCGTTATGAAGGAGCTTCTACCCATTTTGGTCCATGGCAACAAGCAGCCTTGCAGCAAGAGTTTGCTAAGTTGACCATTGCTTTGGTGAATGATCAAGTGGTTGAAGAAGGACCGTTACCACCCGATTACTTAGATTTTCAATTGGATTTGCAACCAGACGTTTTATTCGATGACAAACCTGTCTGGAGACAATTTGGCGATATCTACCAAGATGTAAAACAGACATACAAACCTGGCGACACAATTGAAGTCACCTTTTGGGGTGCACATCCAAAAAATAATTTTCGTATTCAAGATAGTTATCTGGCTGTACAACAGCTTGAACATGGTCAATGGAAAACGATTAGAAAAGATCTTGATTGGGACACAGAATATCACTGGCAGAAAAATTTCTTGGCATATTCGTTAGTGACTATTATATGGAGAACATCAGAAGACGTTCAGCCGGGTCAATATCGTATTGTGCATTATGGAGATTCAAAAGCCGCACTCGGAGGATATATAACGCCTTACACAGGCTATTCCTCTGTGTTTACGATTGGCTGATTGATTGTGCGAAGTGTTTTTTACTGAGCACCCACGCTGTCATCCCGGAAAGTGTGAAGTGTTTTTTACTGAGCACTTGTCCGGGACCCATCCATGCCTTTGTGCAAAAGTTGGGATAGGTCCCGGACATTAAGCACTGCGAAGCTTGCCCCGTTATGTTTTTAAACGGGGCTCGCAAGCTCGCCGAGCAGTGCTAAATTCCGGGATGACAAAGTAGAATTGTTGATGACCACTCAATAACTCTTTTAACCATCAAAGCCATTCTAATCGCAACATACTCTTTATTTTTATATAAGGAATGGTTACTTCTTGTGGGCCGAAAACATAAGCTGCGACTTGATAAGGAGGAAAAGTCAATAACAGTCCATCTGAGGTAAGATTCCAAATGGCAAAATTCTCAGAAGTAGGTTTCAATCCTTCAGGGAAAGGTTCAGTAGGGCTAGAAGCGGCTGTAGATAATTGCTTGGTTAATGGCTCTTTAATGTAAGTCGCTAAGAATTGTAAATAATGATTCGAATTAAAAATATCACCTAACGATAAGACTTTTCCCTGGCTGATATCATAATTAAAACTCTGAAATGTTGTGAAAGGATGAGCAGATCCATAAAAGTTTGTATAAATGGAAAAGCGTATGCTAATCAGGCTTGGGGTGGCATGAAACACCTTATAGTCAACATCTAACATATTGCTATCAGCGGAGAGCGGCAAACCGGAAATAGGTGTTAGCGGCTGATTTTCAGCAAGATTCTTTTTGTAAGTATTTACGATTCCCTCTAGGGTTTGGTTTATTTCAGCATTTAATGCTTTTTTGTTTGTGCCATTTTTTATAATGGGATAAGCAATTTTAATAGTGGAATAGGCTGGTTTATCCACCTGAGTTTTTGTTGTTCTAACGATATTCATTCCATCCGTCGATGTACCTTCGGCATAAGAACAGATACTCATGAATAACAATAGAACAGCAAGAATAGAATAAAGATGAGTTTTACGCATTGCTTATCCCTTCGTCAAAGATTTAATAGCAAAGTTTAACATTTTTATCTTATGACTAGGCAAGTAAATTCAACATGCGAACTCTTGCTCACTTTTACTCAGAAAAACTTTTCTATAGAATTCGTTGTCCAAAAGTAGTCATTATTTAAGTGAATACGCTATGCTAAATTACAATAACAACTTAATGAGGAGTTTCTGTGCAACATAGAGAAAAATTAAATCCCTCCCCTTCATTGCGTAAAAATATCGACATTTATAATACCTTTGATCATGCGAGTAAAAACAGAGAATCAGTTTTAAATTTACTCGCCGCCATTTTTGAAAAACATGCAAATGATCCTACGCCAATCTCCCCATTAGACAGAATAAAAAAAATTGGTCAATTGCCCGATTATATGCTGGTTTATTTAATGGTCGAAATTGATAAAATGACAAAAGAAGGAAGTTGTTTCCCCTTTGAAAAAAGAGAGCCGGGTTGTCTCACCGCATTTTTTAATGCTTATAGTATCGCATTAAGCGATATTGATTCTCCAACGTTTGATTTGAGACATCACACGTTAGATACTGATTTGCATAGAGTTAACTCCGATGTAACTAAAGTAACTATGGAGTACATAGACGAGAATTCTTCTGGCAAGTATAGGCCTAATAATGATGAAACTCTTACGATCTTAGCTAGCGAAGTCTCTGTGGATGGCATTGAACATCTTATTGACTTAATTGATGGAGAACATCAACGCAATAGTGGCAGATTAAGCAGTATGAGTATTGGCTGCGCTAAAGATTATGAACAAATGCATGATTTGATAAATGAAGCTGATAGCACAGAGAAGGCAGAATTTATCCTTAAAAAACTCAGTCAAATCGATGATACTGATCAAGACTCTGTTCTACTATCTATTAATTCACTTTTCCATGAGAAATATCCTAATTATTTATTAAGAGAACTCACTGAAGAAGACTTAATGACGCTGTATTTTAACGAAGTTTACTTAAAAGAAAGATTAATCGAACGATTTCAGGATTTATTAGCCCATGATAAAAGCGATGCCAATAAGTTATTAGCTGATGTGATAACGGATCTCAGCGCTGCTCAGACAGCCCAATCTATTATCAAAACAATAAAACAAGCTTCTTCAACCCCAAGTGGAGTAAAAGAAATTGAAATACTGATGCAAGAGCTCAAAACGGAATGGCTTCAAATGTTCGATGAGGCAGCTAACTGTCAGTGTTACCTGATATTCAAAGATTTACTGTGGGCGTCTATGCAAAAATATAACGTCAATACTAAACGAGAATTAGCGCAAGCTATATTTAATAGATTGCATCAAACCAATGACGAATTATATTTTACATTCCCCAAGCTTGATCATGTATACAGGCTAATGGCTGAATTGAAAGAAGAATGTAGTGATGAAAATGTCAAGAAAATGATGGATAAAAGCTTAGATGAAAAACTCACATTTATTTATGAGCATATTCAATTAATGCTGTTAGTTCATCCCTTCATAGATGCAAATAATAGAACTTATGCCAATGAAATAGCTCCACGATTCCATTTACAACTTGGCATTGATGTGCCAATTCACTTTAATCCTTTTGTATTATATGCCCACTCCCCGCCCGAAATTGTAGAAACTATCAAACTAAACATAGCCAATTTTTTTGTACTGGTTGAAATCGCAAACGGCAATCATTTTGGTTTTGATTTGAAAGAACAATCTCTAACCAAAGAACAAAGAGAACAAATCGCTGAATTTGTTGCGCCTTTTCGAGCATTTATAGAAAAGCTATTAGTCGAAGAGAATGTCAATTACATTGAAAAACAATTTAAATCCTATCTACGGGATATCAAAAATCGTGCCATAAAATTATTTAATTCCCCTTCACAGGAAAAAGATAGCTTATCTAAGGATCTTGCAGAGATAAGAAAATTAACCAATACCAAAGAAATGCATGAGTATCTTACTCGTAAATCCAAAGAATATGAGAAATCAGGTAATCAAGCGAACCGGGGTATAGCCGGCTTATATACTGATATTTTAGGTTATTTGCCTAATCAAATCTTCACTACACACCCAGAAGGAAGATCATATAGGCATTGCAAGTAAAGCTGTAAGATCTCAGGCATTTTCTACCAATGTTGCGCAGATTTTATCTTGAAGATCTTCATAGTTATCTGGTAAATCAACAAATCCATTCACCATAATAGAAAAAATGAGCGTATGTTTTCTTTGAGTTTTTAGATAACCAGATAAAGTACTCACTGCCGTTGCCGTTCCGGTTTTTGCATACACTTTTCCAAAAGCACTGGAATTCTTCATGCGAGCTTTCAGTGTGCCATCGATTCCGCTAATGGGTAATGCTGACATAAATAGGTTTGCTTGGGGATAAGCATTTATTTTTTGTAATAAACTCACTAGTTGTCGTGGTGTTAAAAAATCATAGCGAGATCCACCAGCACCATCGATAAGCGTGGTTTTGGGAATATCCAGTTTCATTGACTTAGCTAGTATACCGCGCACTGCGTCACTGCCATTTTGAAAGCTGCCCGACTCTTTGGTATAAACCGACCCTATGGTTTTGAAGAGCGCATTGGCAATCATATTATCTGAATTCTTTAGCATAGTGGTGACCAAGCTTGATAAGGGCGGTGAATTTTCAACCGCTAATAAGGTTGGCGGCGCATCTATTTTGTGAAATGCAAATTGACCCGTTTGAGTAATTTGGTTTTTCTTGAGTAAATAGTCCAATAAAAATTGAATATTAGCGCGTGGGTTATTAATCGCCATGGCGATATTTTTATGCTGTTTAAATGGGCTAATACACCCACTGATCGTGTAAGTGGTTGGACTAGTACGCTGGGTATGCGTTATACAGTCTGATTCTGTTCCTGAACCTGTCATCACCTGATTAATGAATTGCAATGACTGCGGATAATCTGGTAATGCCATATTTGCTGGTTGTCCCGGGTGGACGCCTGGGGTCAATATAGCCCACACACAATTACTTTCAACGGTAATTGCATTAACAGGAGATCCCCAACAAAAATCTTTATCATCCCAGGTTGATCCCGGACTCATGCCCATTTGATCAAATAGACTGTCATCTATGATGATGTTTCCATTAATACGTTGTATACCAGCTTGGGTAAGCGAGTGAATCATGCGCTCCAGTTGCACCCATGTTAAGGCAGGATCACCGGAAAATTGAAAATAAATATTATCGTTTAATGTTCCATTTTTAATTTTGTTGGTATCAACAAACAAATTAGTTTTATAAGTGAAATTTGCGCCTAAATAGGATAATGCTGCAAACGCAGTAAATAATTTTTCATTACTGGCTGGCATAAAAAAGTGATCAGCATTTTTTTTATAAAGAATTTTTCCCGTCTTTTTATCCTGGACTAGAATGCCAATACTGGTTGTCGCATCAAATTTTTCCAATTCTTTATCGATCTTTTCGGATAATGAGCTGTGAACTTTTTGACCCGCAACACTGAGTGATGCAGCAAGTAATATAGCAATAAGAATGACTATTTTTTTCATGTTGCTTTTGTGCCCTTTTCCCTAACGATAGATTCCATGATATTGATATCATTTCTTAGCACAGTGGTGAATAGGAATAAAAGCTCTTACCAACATTTGATATGCATTTTTACCCCATATTTTATTCGACATGATTATAATGGATACATTTTGAAATTTAAATAACCACTGGCTTTTATCCACTAATCCGCCCGTGGATGACAAGAATGTAGCGATTCTTAATTATTATTTCAGAGTTACGATCGCTTCTTGTTGAAGAAATGGCACATTCTCTTCATCAATACTATTTATAGAAGTAAATAAACCATTATTGTTTTTTTCATTATAACCAGTAGAGCGCTGCTCTTTCTCCAATTCTTTTTTTGCTCTCCAGGTATTGTAACGTTCTCCTGCTTTGTCGGAAAATTTGCAAGCACTATAATTTGCCACACCTACACCCACTGCGACAGCAGCACTGGTGATAGATTTGATGACAGTTGAACTAGTCGCTCCAACATACATCCCTGCCGTATTGATTAATTGCCATACATTTCCTGGTACAACATAGATACTACCGACAACAAATTCAGCCAAATTAAATTTATAAAATGGATCCAACATCTTTCCTAATAAATTAATGACTATTGTTTGTGTTGGGCTTTCGGCAAGACCAGGACCTGGGAGAATTCCTGAAATCAAATTGACTATGTCCGGATTATCAGTCAGCTGGACACCAATTTCTTGACCAAATTGTTGGAACGTATTCCAAGGAATAATGGCAGCTAAGGTTGCCGCTGCATATATCACAGAATATCGAAGAGCGAGCGTATAAGGTATGCCATAGATTTTATTTGCTGCTAATGCAATTGCTGGTATGGCAGTAATGACTAATGCCGAAGCTGCGGCTTGTTGAGCCAACCATTGCTCGGTCACATCCTCGGTGACTTCCAGCTTAGGATTGTATTTAGACAGAGTAAAATATTCCCAAATAAAATCTCGTATCCCATTGAGAGATAGCAAAATAAATAGTTTGGCATCCTGTGCTTGTTTTTCTAGTTTTTCTTGCTTTTCTTGTTGTGTTTCTATGTAGTGATCTTCGACATCAATGTTCTTTTCTAGGCTTGTAGCTTCATCGTGTTCTGGTAATAAACATTGTACCTTCGGCTCTGATGATGTTCGCATATCTGTCTCCTCGTATGTAGTTCTCGTATTTTGTTATTATAGGTATCGCCCAATATTACCAGATATTTTTTTGAAATGAAACAGCGGCGTTCCCTGCAAACGCTGCTGTTTTTTGCTGCATTACTTTATGAAAACTTATTGTAGACAACAATAGAATTTCACTACTGAGTAATCAATCCACTAACAGTCTTACATAAACGCGAATATCTCTTTAGGATTGCCCAATTTGGCAGATTATTTCTGCTATACTTTCATGCAATTAATGTTCTTTACTGCTGATAACAAAGAAACCTCATCAGAAGAAAATAATCTAATCCGGTTTTTACAGAACTTTCCAGAGCATGAATTCTGACGTTTCTTTGTGGAAAGAGATAGATATAATTTCAGGGAAGAAATATATCGCAAGCTTTTTCAAAAAGTCAGTGGCGAATCAAAAGAAGTAGTAGAAAAAATTCCTCTTTTACAGATTGAAAGATCTCTACAACATTTAACTATTGCGAGATATATACTTTTGCAAAAAAGAATAATGATCTTGATACACTCACGACATTGAATCATCTATTCCATGTGCAAGATAGGCAGAGCGAAAAAATCACTGATATACCCATTACACTTCGAAATGCGAATTTTAACATCCCATCTTGCGTCGAAGTTTAAACGTTTTTCAATCGAAAAACCTCACAATACAACGAGTATTGCTGCGGTTTTTCTCAATCAAAACGTTTAAATTTCTCGCAATCTGGGCGTTAAAACTTCGCATTTCGAAGTGTAATGGGTATATAATAAATAGACATCAAGCTTGGATAGGTTTTGAAGAGAATGAACCTGAGCGATGAAAATATGGCTGAATATGAGAATATTTCACATTTCAAGTATTAATCAAAATCGCTCTCCTCAGAATTTAACTTTTTGATTATCAATGGCTGCTAAGCCTTTAAGATATAAATCTTGTTCGCTTACAGAAAGATTTTCATACTCATGCTGGGTAATTGCCAGCGGAAGAAGCGCAGAAAGTGAAGCTGTATTAATATAATAATCGCAAAGGGATGCCATATTTTCGCGATAAAAAATTCCACCATAACCGATGAAACGCGTAACAACATCATGCGTGACAAAATCATTTAATCCATCACCAATATGAATAATGCCTTGATGCTGCAATTTCAATTGATTAACAATCACTCTTTTTCCATTATTGCTGATCAGTGGTGAAGAGCGATCATAATCTAGATAACGACCTTGTCCATCGAATTGAATATCGACGGCATAAATATTTTCACGCGATATTTGCAATAAATCACCAAAAATAGAAACGGCTGGAGTTAAGCCTGCGGAAACAATATAAACTGATTTATTTAACCGCTTAAAAATAGTAATGATATCTCGCACATCAGGCACACAGTGGTCAAAATAATCCTGACCCAATGTTTGTAATTGATCTTGGCGAGGATTAACTAACGCCAGCCGCTTTTCATATAATGCTGGATTGATTCCCGTTTTACCCATGGCTGTTTCAGTTAATGCTTCTACTTCAGCACAGACGCCATTATAACGCGCTAACTGATTAATGCCTTCAATAGCGCTTAATGTGCCATCGCAATCAAAAACAATGGCTGAAATAGGTGTTTGGATTTGCCAATGCGTAGTGGTCATGTTATATCCTTCTTAGTTCGTTAATATATTCAGCAGGAGCAAAAATGTTTAAGATCCAAACACTCAACGCCATCGCGACAGTCGGTTTAAATCAATTTCCCCGCGAATTATACGAAATTGCTTCAGATATTTCTAATCCTGATGCCATTTTAGTGCGCTCGCAAACTTTGCAGATAGGCCAGATTCCAATGTCTGTTAAAGCTGTTGGGCGTGCTGGAGCGGGACTTAACAACATTCCAGTATCAGAACTCACCAAGCGGGGAATTCCCGTATTTAATACGCCAGGCGCAAATGCCAATGCTGTGAGGGAGTTAGTGATTGCAGGCATGCTGCTGGCGAGCCGTAATATTTGTGATGCGGTGAATTATGTCCATCGCTTACATGACAGTTCTGCGGACTTGCATAAGGAAATTGAACAGACTAAGAAACAATTTGTGGGATTTGAATTAATGGGAAAAACCTTGGGTATTATTGGCTTAGGTAGTGTAGGCGTAAAGGTAGCTAATGCTGCGATTAGCTTGGGCATGCATGTCGTAGGATATGATCCGACTATTTCCGTTAGCCGTGCTTGGGAGTTATCCTCCACTGTTAAACAAGCTCATAGTATTGATGATTTACTCATAGAATCAGACTTCGTTAGCTTTCATGTGCCATTAAATGAATCAACCAAACACATGATTAATCGCTCGCAGTTTGCAGCTAATGAAAAATGGCGTGGTATTACTGAATTTTGCACGGGATGGCATTATTGATAACCAGGATTTAATAGAAGCCCTTAATGAGAAAAAAATCTTTACTTATGTTACTGATTTTCCTTGTGCTGAATTGAAACATCATCCACGTATTATTAGTTTGCCACATTTAGGCGCATCAACCAAAGAAGCTGAAGAAAATTGCGCGGTGATGTTAGCAAAACAAATTCGATATTTTCTTGAAAATGGATCCATTGCAAATTCAGTCAATTTTCCTGCGATTGAAATTCCACATGTGAATGCGGGTGTCAGATTAGCTATTGTGAATGCCAACGTACCCAATATGGTGGCGCAAATTTCTTCTAAATTAGCGGCAGCCGGATTGAATATCTTGAGTCTGTTGAATAAGTCGTTAGATAACATTGCATATACTATTATTGATGTGAATCAAGAAATTAATGCTGCGGTTTTACAGCAAATTAATACTATCGAAGGTGTCATACAGCTGCGTACGATTAGTTAAGGGCCTGCACAGAGAGGCTGCAAGTTCTTCATTTATTTTCTTGCCCTCTTAATTATTTCATCAAACTCTGTTCCGATTTCTTCCGCACTGCGTCGTAACTCAGGCTTAGACAGCCACCCCAAGTGAATTAATTTGGATACACTTTCAGGGTCAATTTTTGCTGATGGTCTTTTATTACCATACGCAACCTTCTGTAATAGGAGAGTGGTATTTATCTTAGCAGGATGCTCAGGATAAGGCTCTTTTCTAGTATAAAGGCTATATAATACTATCGCATAGGCATACACATCCGATTTTTCTGAATACGGTGGGGGTGCTTCCTTTGCTAACTCTGGTGCTACGTATGATGCAGTGCCACGAAGTTCACGAAATTTATTATTGCTGTCATTTTTAAATATAGAAAAGCCAAAATCGATTAATTTTGTTCGCTTCCTGTCCTTTTCATAAACCATGAAATTGTCTGGTTTAATATCGCAATGGATGATCCCATTGGCATGCAAATAAGCCAATGCATAAGCACCATCTTGGGCAAGATGATGTAACTCTAATTGATTAGGTCGCTCATGCTTATTTATATAGTCGATGATATCACCCTCCGACAGATACTCTATGACAAGAGCCTGGGTTATGGTATTTTCGACAACACCAAAAAGTTTTACAATATAAGGATTATCGTCGGACCGAAGAGCGAGCTTTTCCATTATTTCTTTTTCATCTTGAAAAGCCTTCATGGCCCAGCCTTCATGATTACTCAGCATCTTAACTGCCACTTCCATATCATTCCATTGACCACAGTAAACTTTACTAGTGAGCCCTGACCCAACAAGTTTAAAACCAGCAATATCGATAGAATCTATTTTGACGACAGGAGATAAAGCTTTCGCTTCACTAGATTGAGATGAAGATGTTGAGAACATTATTTTAATCCATCAAGTTATGTCAAAATTTTTCATTGTAAATACATTTAAAACTGATTTACAAGTTCTGATTAGCACCATGACGCACACTTGTAGTGATAATGCCTAAGTTAGTGTGTTAAATTTATAATGGAATGATGAATCAGTAATGACTATCTGAGGAGAACGCAATGCTATCTCTATCCATCCCAGGCTTTGGTGATTTGAAACTTGAACATGCTATTTTTGATTATAATGGAACATTAGCCATTTCAGGTTTATTACTTAATGATCTCGCTGACTCACTTAATGCTCTATCAAAAACATTGCAAATACATATTGTCACTGGAGATAGCTTCGGCAACGCAAAAAAAGAATTAGCAAACATTCATTGCAAACTGACGATATTGTCAGCTGAAAACCAAGGTAAAGCGAAAGAAAAATATCTTAATGAAATTAATCCAGCCATGACTGTGACAGTGGGTAATGGTCGCAATGATATTGCTATGCTAAAAAACGCTCGCCTTAGCATAGCCGTGATTGGGGATGAAGGGGCTGCTAAAGAAGCGATAGAAGCAGCAACTATGGTGGTACCCAATATCTACAAAGTATTCGACTTACTGAATGAGCCACGCAAACTGATAGCAACACTGCGATCATAGATTGTCCTACCTTAATAAAGAACGAGTTAATATATGGGAAAGGCGTTGCTGCAACTAAAACAGAGTGCCTGCTATACTTCCCATAATAATACAAAAATTGATGTGTAAAATCATGAAGTTGAAATATTCTAGTCACAAATTATGCTGAAAGAGGAGAGATACCTAAAAAACAAATGGTTATTTCCGATACTACTCCTGGAAAGGATTATTCAATTGCAGAAATAGTTGAGTATATTAAAAAAGAAAATCCTCATCAATTAATGGTTTCCGTAGATGATTTTTTCAAGGGCGATGATCTTAAATTATTCTTTGAAGCAGTGAAAAAAAGTGATATTAAGAATCTCAAATTATCGGGACACTCATGGTTTGAAAGTGAAGCTGATTTTTCTACTTTATTTGAAGTTAATGTTTTAGACAGAATTTTAAATCCCATCAATTCACATCACCGTGTTAACCTAAATTTCTTAGTGAAGAATGAGGAAAGAGTGAATAAGGTATTAAACAATGAGGAAATCTCACAGGTATTAAAATCCTATGCTCCTTTTTGTCAGACTTTTAAAGAATCTTGTGCAGCTTATTCAATTTTGAATATCCTATATAATAAGGACAAAAATAATGACAACATTTACACGGAACTATCTATTTACAAAGAAATATGGGAAAAAGCGGGAGATATATCTAATCCAATAAAGATTGCAAATTTTCTTAAGAAGAATGGTTACAACATCGATCTCGACGAGGATAAAGTGTTATCTAATAATATGATTAAAATGATGGAAAAGCATGTACCAGCACAAGCTGCACAGATAAAAAGCTAAGTTCTAATGTTAGAGAGCGCTTTTGATAAAAAGAATATCCATGAAAGGCCTGTCAAAGATAGTAACTTTACACAAAAAACAACATTGCTATTTTTTACATCTTTTGGTTTCCACGTTACTTATGCAAAAAAGCAACCCAATGGAGCAGTTGAGTTCTGTGATCCCGAATATATTGGTGAAAAACACTTTGATACAGTGGATAAGTTTGCTAACACCACATCAGATGTCTCTGGGTATACTGGTGTGCGTCTTACTGTGAGTAAAAGGAGCTAAACTGGAATATGGTAGAATACTAAACTAATTGGACTGGTGCGAGTTGCCCTTCGAGACGCTGTACTTCGCAAAAAGCGCTCAGTACAGCCCTCAGGGCGAACGGTTTTAATTTTTATAAAATAAAATTCGTGGAGGATCATGATCTCGGGACTAGCGCTAGTCCCGAGGATGACGCAGCCAGGGAAACAATATACAGTAATAAATAGGAATTAATTCTTCAGGGAGGAAAATATGCAAGCAAAGCCCGCTCTCATATTCATTTTCAGCATAATAACTGCATGTCTTTCAATATATCGAATTTTTGTCAAAGCAATCGGGTCTTCAAAATCGGCAGATAATTTAATAAATAACAGTCATTCATTATCATCTCAAATTTTATTGCTAGATTATTCTTTTTGGATGTGGACAATTCTAGCTTGGATTTCAGTCTATTTGTTAATAAAAAATTATCTTATTCTTAACACTCATTAACAGTAAATCATGCACCAGTGGAAGCAAGCACCAAAAGCGGTACCCAAAATGCCCCCCATTACACTATCAAAGGCAGTCATCATATTGAGATGATTGTGCTTAAAAATATAATAATCAAGTGCAACACCAATACCTGCGCCAATAACAATAGCGGCAACATAAATAATATAGGGAAGATATTGACGAATACCAGAAGCCGCTGAGAAATAGGAGAAACATACGCTTGGGTGAGAACGCTGTAACACATTCAATTTCAATACTGAATGATGACCCTGCGTTTCTTTGACTTCGTTCAATGTCACTCGATTAAATATATTTTTTACCATTTTTCCAAAAAAATGGCGCAGTCGAGTATTAACATTACCGTTGATTAGCATTTTATTTTTATCATCGTTAACATTGAACATAGTATCTGTATTTCTAACCTTATTGATCAAATGATATGTTTCATTTCGTTCTATCAATTCAGGCTTGCCTATAGTATTCATTTATGTATCCTCGTTTTCTGATTTAACTCATCGTTTAATTTTTTTCATATCAGTATTGCGGAAATTATATACTAATTATTGCATTGAGAATTAAGAAAAACTTAATAGCGGTGCCATTAATAGTTTCTCCAAAGCATGTGCTGAGGTTTTAAAAAAAGAAGGAGCACGATGGTATTCCAAATTTTACTGCAAGAATATATGATCACTGTAGGGTAGCTCGCATACATTTTCCTACTCATAACATTATGGACAGATGAGGGTATAAAAATGAAAAAAATTACATTGATCGGATTAGGTAAAATGGGGTCAGTGCTAGCAAAAAAATTGCTTGAGGCTCAATTTGATCTTACTGTTTATAATCGTACAGCATCGAAAATGCAGCCATTATTAACTATGGGAGCAAAAGGGGCAAATTCTGCTAAAGAAGCAGCCCTGTCCGCCGACGTCATTTTGACATCACTGTTTGATGATGAATCTGTTATGGAGGTTGTTTGTGGTGAGGATGGAATACTTGCGGTATTAAAACCAGGTGCAATTCATATAGGCACATCAACCATCCTACCGTCGACATCAAAAAAATTAACTGAATTACATAATCAGAATAATACTATTTATATTGTTGGGAATGTGCTTGGCATACCCAAAGTAGCCGAGAAAAAGGCATTGACCTCCATTATTGCGGAAGATCAAACGACGATTGCCTCTTGTATGCCCATCTTCAATGCCTATTCAAACACAATCATAAATATAGGGCAGGAACCATACAAAGCCAATGTTATGAAAATTTGCGCCAATTATTTGCTTGCGACCACAATTGAATGTATGAGTGAGCTGTATACATTTGCGGAAAAAAATGCTTTGGATGCAGAGTATATCAATAAATTGCTTCATGCTGTTTTCGCTCATCCGGCTTATCAACAATATGCTGATAAAATTAAAAACCGTGATTTTGATAACGTGAATTTTGATTTAAAAGGTGGATTTAAAGATCTACAATTGTTTCAAAAAGCATTTACAGAAGTTGGCGTTGCACCCGATCTTGCTAGTTTGATTGCGAATAAATTTATCATTGCCTTAGCAAATGGCATGGAAAACAAAGACTGGAGTGCGGTGAGTAATGTAACACGGAAACAGGCCGGATTAGAGTGAAGGAATCGGAAAAAATAAACTGCTTTGGTTTGCGCTATTTTTCCAGAATTATTATCTGCGGCACAGCCCAGTTGTTCTTGCGGGTGATCCTATCCATTGGGTATTTGCAGGTAATGTTTCACCTTTCATCAAAACAGAAAGTGATTCTAATTCGCTGCCCTCTTCCATGACGGTATCATAAAGTACAACAGAGAGACTCCCGACTGTGCAATGTTTACCAATATAAATGCTAGACATTTTCATTACCCTATCTTCAAATAAATGGGTTTGTAAATCACAATAGAGATTAAGCTCCGCATAATCCCCCACTTTAACGAGATCAAACTCGGTAATGTCAGTCGTATTGGTAAATACTTGTTTGCCCATCTTGCATCCAAATAAACTTAATACCCAGTTGATATAAGGCGTACCTGATAAGGGTTCAAGAAAAAATGGCACTGCTAAGCTTTCATAAACAGCAGTCACAAACTCTGTTCGCCAAACGAAATGACTCCATAGAGGTTGTTGATCTGCTTTATATCTTCCAATTAATAACCATTTAGCAGCCAACGCAATTAATACCATCGATACTCCAAACCCCAAACTGAACAGCGGGAAAAACAAACTAATCGTCCAAAGTGAATAATGATATTCGAAATCCATCGTGAGAATTATTGCGATAATGATAACGAGTAAACTCGTATAACATGTCATGGGGAAAATGACGCGGAAAAATTCAAAGAACAAACGCTGTAAGATAAGTTTTTTTGGCGGATCATAAGTCACGTCATCTTTAAAATTAGCAAATTGTTGTCGACGTGGTATATGCATACAAGGTGAGCCAAACCAAGATGTGTCATCACGCATAGCGTCTTTATTTTCAGGCGGTACAGAAAGACAACCAATTAATATACGGTCGCCCATTTTCGTACCGGAAGAAAGAACAGCACTATTACCAATAAATGTGTGGTTGCCGAGTTGCGTTCGTGCGATGACCACTTTGCCATGATGCACTCGCTGAACACCGAGATAGACACCATCGGCAATAAAGCATTGGTCGCCTAACTCAATCATATCAGGGCATATGGTCGTTGCTGCGGAGATTTCTGCTAGCTTACCCATCTTAACGCCGAGGGAACGATACCAGGGAATCATAAACAATGTGGAATAAAATGAGTGTAACAACCCGAGACCCGATTCCATGAGTTGATCAAATGTCCATTTTCGAAGGTAAAACCAACTATAAATCGAATAAGTTCCTGGCTGCACTCGTCCAAGTAAAAGCCACTTAAGCGCGGTTATTTCAACACAAAAGATCGCGATATAAAAGCAGGCAAACACGGGCGAATAGACAATATAGAGTGAAGATTCAAACGTTGGATTCAGGAAATACATCAAACCCATCGTTGGGAAAAGCGGAATCATGGTAAATATAGGAAATAAAACTATCATGCATGACTGTAAGAATCCAAAACAAGTACGTCGAAGAAATGAAACAGGTGATGATTGATCATCCTGTATTTGTTTCCCGGCAGACTTTTGTGCCGGTGAGCCAGCCCATATTTCGCCTTGTGGGACGGTGGTTCCTGGTGGTAATAACGTTAAATTTTCCAACTCTGAGCCATCTTCCATAACAGTTTCCCGCCCGAGTATGCAGCTTGTGCCAACGTAACAATTCTTTCCTATGTTAATGGTACCAAGCTTTAGAAAACCTCCCTCTACTTTAGCTGTCTCAAACAGAGTGCCTTTACTGATACTAGCACCATCATCGATATGGATAAGATCATAATCATCCAAGTTACACTCACCCAAATAAACCTGGCGGCCAATGTTGGCACCTAATAGGCGAAAATAAAAATTTAAACTCGGACTACCCGTCATATAACTTGTTGGAGTTAATGCAGTCATCCGCGCCACAAACCACCAGCGAAAATAATACCCTCCCCACAATGGATATATACCTGGTTTATAACGGCCAATCACTAACCACTTGGATAGTAAAGCTAAGACAAAAGAGATAGGTATAATCAGAAGAAAGGAAGCCAGTGCAACCAGCGCAGAAGTTAATCGCGTATAAAACAAGCCAACCATCACGTGGTAAATAATATAGGGCCCGAATAACCCCAGCAGAGCATAAGTACTGAAAATAAAGAAGGACGTAACACCTTGTGCTAATGCACAAGTGAAATATTTCCATCGAGGAGCTTCATAGCACTCTTTTGGCGTTATTTTTGTTTCTGTTATTTCGGGCCGCGACTCATTGATAGAAGCAGCAAACGATTGGATCGTTGGATGATTATAAATATCTAACATAGAAACATGACGATATTCAGGGATTTTGCGTAATAACGTAATGACATTTGCGGCTAACAGTGAATGCCCGCCAAGATCCATAAAGAAATCATGATCCGTCGAGATGGTTAGGTTGGGTATCACTGATTGCCACAATTTAACTAAGAGTTCTTCAGTTTGATTTTTTGGCGGAACAATATTCTCTGTTAACTGAAGCATTTCAGGCTCTGGGAGCTTTTTTCGATCTACTTTGCCGCTAGCAAGCACGGGCAAATTTTTCAGTGGTTGTATGATATTGGGTCGCATATAGGTAGGTAACCGTTGCGCGACATGAGTCCTTAATTTTTCAAATTGAAATTCTTTACCTTCGCGCATGACAACATAAGCAACAAGTTGATCAATGCCTTTTTTGTCTTTGTGGAGTATCACTACAGCCGTTTTGATATCTGCGTGTTCGATGAGTGTTGCTTCGATCTCGGCTAATTCAATACGAAATCCACGAAGTTTGATCTGCGTGTCAATGCGTCCTAAAAATTCAATTTCTCCATCTGGCGTAAAGCGTGTAAGATCGCCTGTTTTATACAGTACGGGATTTTGCATCTCCCTTTTAAAAAAAGGATTAGGTACAAATTTTTGCAGAGTGAGTTCTGGTTTCCCAATATAACCCTTCGCCACACCGACGCCACCAATATAAAGTTCACCGCTCTCACCTGGTGCAACAGGCTGCATTTTTTCATCTAAAATATAAGTGGTGTAGTTGGGTAAAGGACGACCAATGGTAATGGGATGATCAGGATGAAGTTTAGCTGCAGTCGCAGTCACCGTTGCTTCAGTTGGACCATACGTATTAAAAATTTGTCGACCTGGATGATACCAGCGTTTTACTAATTCAGGTGGACACGATTCTCCAACAAAATTGATGAGACGAATTGTTGGTATGTCATCCTCTACCATCGAGAGTAAAGTGGGTACACAAGATATGACTGTGACTTTAGCGCAACTTAAAATGGATGCAAATTCAGTTCCCGCATAGACAACATCATTCGTCCCAACAAAGAGTGTCGCACCCACCATGAAAGCAATCCAAATCTCTTCAATGCTGGCATCAAAAGCCAACGAAAATCCTTGATAATAGATATCTTCTTCCACTACCTTGAGTAAGGAATTTTCTGCGCGTACCAGATGACATACCGAACGATGGGATACTTCTACGCATTTTGGACGACCGGTGGTACCTGATGTACAAATAGCATAAGCACTATCAGTAGGATTGAGTTGCGTCATACCACGACTTAAATGAATATTGGGTTGTTGATCAAGCATGGTGTTCAGTTTATTAATACAAAATACTTTTGCAGGCAATTGTGATTCATCATCGATAAGATCGGTGTGCGTAATCAATCCTATAGAACCTGCATCTTTCAAACCATAGGTAACGCGATCAATGGGAAAATCTGGACTGAATGGCAGATAAGCGCCGCCTGCTTTTAAAATGGCTAAGAGAGAAATATAAATATCAATGCCGCGAGGTAAATAAATTCCAACAAACGTACCTTTTCGTACACCATGAATATGCAAATAATGGGCAAGTTGGTTGGCCCGGGCATCTAACTCTGCATAACTTAGGTTCTGATCTCCGCAAATCAGAGCAATATTGTTGGGTTTCAATTTTACAGTGGCTTCGAAAATTTCATGTAATAATTCATTGCGTATTAACTTGGGATTGAATGATGATTGGTTACAAAAAGAGAAAACTGAGGCGGTTTGTTCTTTTTCATTTTGACCGAGCATTGGCGTTGTACTCCCCTTATGTTGTTTTTAATTAATGATCAAAATTTATCCTATTTTGTCCTTTATAGAATTAAATATAGACGATATTATAATTTTTGCTCACATAGTAAACAAAATTAGGCTGGGCTTAATTTATGGATTTGTATGATATTTAATCAGAAACTGATATATAGATATAAAATAGACCAAATCAAGCGGGGTCGTTTTTTTGAACGCGTGATAGGCGCAATAAAGAGTGGAAATTCCAATAAATCAGACTATTTTGTATTATAAATTGACATATATAATGATATAGATAATTTTTTGATCGAATACTTTCGGAAAGGCCTACTATACTTAAATCAAGCTATTTTGAGTTTGAGTGAGGTCTCGATGATTAAAGCCGGCATTATTGGAGTAACAGGCTATACAGGTATTGAACTTTTACGCCTTTTACAAAATCATCCTCATGTTAAAGTAACCCATGCGTTTACCGATTCCTATGTTGGGCAAGATATTTCAGATGTCTATCCTCATCTTCAAGGCAACACTTCACTTAAAGGTGAGCAATACGCACTTCCAAGTATCATCAACGAATGTGACGTAGTATTTATTTCTTTGCCCCATGGTCATGCTATTGATATTGTCCAGCCACTCCTCGCTGCAGGTAAAAAAATTATTGATTTAGGCCCTGACTTTCGTCTTAAAAATTCTGTTCATTACCAACAATGGTACCAAAGTAAAGTTGCATCACGAGAATTACTTCAACAAGCTGTTTATGGTCTGCCTGAAAAAGGGGATAGAGAAAGTATTAAAAATGCATCGCTTGTAGCTAATCCTGGTTGCTACCCCACCGCTATCATATTAGCTGCATTACCAGCGTTGAAAGCAGGCATTGTTGATATCAATGATTGTATATTTGATGCGAAATCAGGAATTTCTGGCGCTGGCCGGTCACTCTCGTTACAGAGTCATTATTGTGAGGTAACTGAAAATTTAGCGCCCTACCAAATCGGTGGCGCACATCGTCACACACCTGAAATTGAACAAGAATTAAGTCTCATTTCACAACAATCGATGAAGGTGCAATTTACGCCGCACTTAGTGCCCATGATTAGGGGGTTATTAGTCACCTCTTATTTAAAATTACTATCGCCTCTATCTCAGGAAAACGTTAATAAAATATATCAAGAAACCTACCAACATGAATTTTTCATTCGAATTTGTACTAAAGTGCCCCAAGCAAAACAAGTCAGAGGCACAAATTATTGTGATATTGGAATTTATGTGGATGCACACACCAACCGCCTCATTGTTATCAGCACAATTGATAACTTAATTAAAGGTGCATCAGGTCAAGCAATACAGAATATGAATCTTATGTTCCAACTACCAGAAAACAGCGGTCTTAATGATCACGTAACAATGTATCCTTGAAAGGTAAAAACACAATGATGAAAATAATCGATGGAAATATCTGTGCACCTCAAGGGTTTCTGGCAACAGGGATTCATTCAGGCATTCGACATAATCCAGAAAAACCTGATTTAGCTATTATCTATAGCGAACGACCTGCTGTCGCCGCAGGTGTTTTTACTATTAATCAAGCGAAAGCCGCACCCGTAGTACTCACGGAACGACATATAAAAAATGGTCGATTACAAGCGATTGTGGTGAATAGTGGCAATGCCAATTCTTGCACCGGAAAAGTAGGCATGCAGCATGCAAAACAAATGGCAAAAAAAATAGCCGCGGGTCTTAAAATTGATATGACTAACATTGGGGTCGCAAGCACTGGGTTAATTGGGGTAACGTTGCCCATAGAAAAAATTATAAGGGGAATTGGCAAAGCTATCCCAAAACTTTGTCGTGAGGGTGCAATCGCCGCTCAAGCTATCATGACAACAGATACTTTTGCCAAAAGTATCGCTATCGAACTTGAAATCGATGAAACCATTGTACGCATTGGTGGGATTGCAAAAGGGTCAGGGATGATTCATCCGAATATGGCAACCATGCTTGGTTTTATCACCACTGATGCAGCCATTAATCAAAAAACACTACAACACGCTCTTGCGCAAGTGACGAAAACATCGTTCAACATGATTACCGTTGATGGAGATTGCTCGACTAATGATATGGTACTTTTACTTGCAAATGGCATGGCACAAAATCGCCGAATCAACTCGATTGATGAGCCAAATTGGAAAATTTTCTATGAAGGACTTTCTTTTGTATGCACTCATCTTGCCAAGCAAATTGCAAAAGATGGGGAAGGTGCAACTAAGCTCCTCGAAGTACAAGTCCATGGCGCTATCACAGAAGAACAAGCACAGTTAGCTGCCCGTGCGGTGTGTCGTTCACCTTTGGTGAAAACCGCCATGTTTGGAGAAGATGCGAACTGGGGTCGTATTGTGAGTGCACTGGGTGCATCCGGTGCAGAATTTGATCCCAATCTATTAACCATTGAACTTGGTCATCTTTCATTATTAAAAGATGGTATACCTCTGCCATTTGAAGAAGCTTCTGCACGGGAATTGCTTATGCAATCTACCGTGCTCATGAAAATAAATTTAAAACAAGGCACCGCCCAGGCAACTGCATGGGGATGCGATTTAACGTATGACTACATCAAAATTAATGCATCTTATCGGAGCTAACTAACATGAGAAGACAACCAATAAAAAAAATCGCGCGTATTTTCAGGGAAAAAATTTTTGTAGTGAAATATGGTGGTGCCGCAATGATAGAGATGAACCCGAGGTTATCTATCATGCAAAGTATCGCTTTTCTGCATGCTCAAGGAATACGAGTGGTGGTTGTACACGGTGGTGGTCCTGAGATATCTGCCATGTGTAAACGCTTGCAAATTCCAACGCAATTTTTAAATGGACAACGTGTGACAAATGCAGACACTTTGGAAATTGTAAAAATGGTTTTGTTAGGTAAAACCAATAGTGCGCTTGTCACCACATTAAACCTATGCGGCGTAAAAGCAGTTGGCATATCAGGACACGATGCAACTTGTTTACAGGTAAAAAAACTCGAAACCCCAGATAATGCTGATTTAGGATTTGTAGGCGATGTAAATAAAGTAGACGCGAAACTAATACATGTCTTATTAAATGAAAATTTTATCCCAGTCATCGCACCTATGGGTGTTGATAAAGAAGGCAGGTCTTACAATATTAATGCTGATATCGCTGCGGGAGAAATTGCTGCTGAACTCAATGCTGAAAAGTTAATTTTACTGAGCGATGTAAATGGTTTTTATTTGGATGCAAAAAATCCTTATACACGTTTAAGTTCTATAAAAAAAGACACCATTAGAAATTGGCTGCAACAAAAACGTATTTCTGACGGTATGATTCCAAAGTTACAAGCCTGTTTACGCGCACTTGATCAGGGTGTTTCGTGTGCTCACATTGTAGATGGAACCAAGCCAAATAGTCTTTTATCTGTATTAAGCAGAGATCAAGAAATGGGGACAGTCATTACTTATTAATGTGAATGATTAATTAAAAAGTTATACGGTTTAAAAAGTTTAAAGGAAAATAATATATGAAAAATGATCCATATCAAATTGAAGCCGATCAATATCTTTTTAATAATTATGCACGTTATCCGATTACACTTGTTAAAGGTCAAGGTGCTTATGTCTGGGATACTCATGGAAAAAAGTACTTGGATTTCATGAGTGGTATTGGTTGTACATCGCTCGGTCATTGTCATCCAGCGATTGAAAAAGCTATTGTAGAACAGACAAAAACGATCCTTCATACTTCGAATTTATATTATTCACCACCTAGTATTGAATTAGCAAAGTGGTTAGTGACTCATGGCGGCTTAGATAAAATCTTTTTTTGCAATTCTGGTGCTGAAGCAAACGAAGGTGCGATTAAGCTTGCTCGTAAATACCAATGGCAGAATGGTATGAAGAATAAAAACGTAATCCTGAGTGCTGCTCGTTGTTTTCATGGGCGAACATTGAGTGAACTTGCCATGCTAGATTGTGTTAAAAAGCAAGAAGGTTTCGGGCCACTGCCAGCGGGCTTTCGTTATGAATCCTGGCAAGATACGGAGACGTTTTGTAACGCCATCAATGATGAGGTAGCCGCTGTTATTTTGGAACCGATTCAAGGTGAGGGCGGAATTCATGTTGTTCAGTCTGGATTCTTGGAAGCGGTACGTCATGCTTGTGATAAAGTCGGTGCATTACTTATTTTCGATGAAGTGCAATGCGGTATAGGTAGAACCGGTGAACTATTTGCTTATCAATATTTTGGTGTTAAACCGGATATTATTACTTTGGCAAAGGGTATTGCTAATGGCTTACCCCTTGGTGCGATCTGTGCTCGTCTTAAGGTTGCTCAAGCTTTTGGGCCTGGCGATCATGGGACCACATTCGGCGGCAACCCAGTCTCTTGTGGTGCCGCATTAGCTAATCTTAATACATTGATAAATCAAGATTACCTAACCAAGATCAAAGAGCTAGGCCTGTATTTATCCAGCCGTTTGCAACAATTTCAGGATAAGTTTCCGGATAAAATTAAAGAAATCCGTGGAATTGTTATGATGCGTGGCATCGAATTAAAAGGAGATCCAAAGCCATTTTTATTGCAATGTTTTAAAAATGGCTTATTAATCAACATCACTGCAACAAATATTGTTCGCATGTTACCCCCCTATGTTATAAAAGAATCTGACATTGATTTTGCTATTAAAGTTTTTACAAAATCGATTAATATGGTAAAATAATCACCAATTCGTACATTCTTTTCTTAGGAAAAAATCTTTATGCTTAAGCGCATTAGTCACTATTTTTTTATTATTTTTATACTCCCATGGAGCGTAGGAACAGCGCTAGCCTATAGCATCAATTATCGAGAGCAGGTTAACACCTTACTAAAGACCATTAATCCACAAAACCTGGAGTCAAATTTAACTGTATTAACCCAGTTTCCTGATCGTTATGCTAACTCCACTAATGGGGTACAAACGGCTGACTGGTTAAAAAATCAAATCGACACCCTAGCGAGAGAAACGGGACACACAGATGTCACCAGTTATTACGTACCGACTAGCAAATATAAACAATCTTCGGTTGTCGTTAAGATTGGCCGTTCTGATGCGCCAGCAATCGTCATTGGTGCTCATATGGATACCTTTTCGAGTTCAAAAGAACCAAAACCGGGTGCGGATGATGACGGATCAGGTACTGTCACTGTCATGGAGATTGCGCGGACACTGCTCGCTAGTGGTACGTCTTTCAAAAAGCCTATTTATATTATTTGGTATGCTGCAGAAGAAATGGATTTGTCAGGCTCGAAATCTGTCGTTAAGTATTTTCAGGATAAAAAGATCCCTGTGTCTGCCGTATTGCAACTGGATATGACAGGCTATATAGATAAAAAAGATACGTCGATGGTGCTTATTAGCACTCATACAAACAGTGATTTAAATAATTACCTTAAGACATTAATTAAGACTTACGTGGGTCGGTCTGTCTCTCATGCACCATGTGATGAAGAGGAATGCAGTGACCATGTTATCTGGGACTACGCTGGTATTCCTACCACGTTCCCATACGAAAGCGGTGATTCTCCTTATATCCATACCTCACAAGACACGATGGACAAATTATCGTTTCCGTATATGACAGATTTCGTTCGACTAGGCATAGCATTTGCTGTGGAACTAGCCGAACCTATTACTACGTCTAAGAAAAATTAAGCAGAGGGATATCCAAACTTGTAAATAGCCTCGAGCGCATAGGATTGGTTATAGTTACTCGTCCCGTTACCATGAGCATCAACAAATGAACTTTCGTTTGAAAAGTCATGGCGTGTTTCAGCTCGTAATTCAAAGCATTTGATGGGTGAATAACCGAGAGTTAACGTTATTTCTTTCCATTTCTGGGCGACACCCGTACGAAATCCCTCATTATCAGCAAAGTATTCGGCTCGCACCGTCCCTTTCCATTGATCGGTAAAGGAGTAGATGACATATCCTGCAATACCGCCCCAAGTTGCTTCGCCTACGCTATCTGGTAAGTCTGCCCGATTTTGCCAACCGTAAACAGTGTTGCCAACAAGTGCAAGCCGGTCGGTTAAGTTATAAGTCCCGTAGACATTTATTTCAGTTCTCCAAGACTTAGGTCCTGTGCTAATAAAATCGTCAAGACGCATTTGGCCAGTGTAAACATTCCCCGACAGGTTAAATCTAGAATTAGGCTGGTAACTCACACCCAGCTCTATCGTTGGATAACGTTTAAAATCACGAATGGTGTCCCAACCATTATTCAAGCCAAAAATGAGCTCCCATCGATTGTTAACATCATAAATACCTCGCAGACCTAATACCGTGCCTGGTTCCGTATAACCAAACAAAATAGAATGGGAAAAATTCGTATTTAAGGTGTTATCGAGATCTTCAACATCTGCAATAGACTCGAACTTTCCACCCATAATAGTTAGATTTGTCCAAGCGTACTGTAAATAAGCTTCTAGTGGATCTATGGCGAGCGTTTGCGAACCATAATACGGATCCCATCCATAAGCAGCCGTTTCATTTGCATCTCGTCCAATAATGACTGTCACTGATCCACCAAATCCCGTATCAGGTAGCTTATCTACGGTTAATGCTACTTCCTGAAGAGTAAAACCATTCGTCGCAAGATCAAATACACGAGCGGGAACGCCACTTGTGAAATGATTACTATGCAGATAATTATAGGATGTATCTACATAGCCATAAAAATCAAAACCGTTACAAAAGGTGATATCACAACGGCACAAAGCATTTTGTAATCGAGGAAAATGCTGACCGATAACCGGACCCGTGGTTAATTCAGATAAATCTTTAGTTGTAAAGTCATTATCATTATCTTGAGCGAGTGCTAGTCCGGGAATCATTAAGCATGCGCTTATCATCCATAATTTTTTCACTATTCAACTCCTTTTTCATACTTAATACCATAACCATGCAAATTTATATTATTGATATATAGTTAAATAACATAACACATAAATCAAGAGTATCTCAACGCTAAGGTGTTAACAGGCGAATTTACTTTCTTTTTTTTCCGTTATGCCTTGTCCTAAGTATTGTGCTGTTTTCCCTCTGTGGCTTAGTCAAGTTATTTTGGAAAAAGCCATGAGAAGTTTGGGAAATCCTTGAAGTACTAACAGCCTGTGGATTTGCTGAGTGATTCGCTTTCAAATATAACCAAAAATATTTACAACCTGAAATGTGAAGTATATACATAGACTAAAATTAGGTACACCCACGAAGCAAAGTTTCACTTCATTCAAAAGGTACTCATCACCATGGCACATACTCGACCATTACTGGAAAACCCTATTGTCAACGCAATTATTTCTGGTTCAGTAGACCAACTACGTACTTTTGATAAAGAAGCGCTAGCATTAAATGATGTGAAATTACCTACATTTAAATATTTACAGCAAACAAATGCGTCAGCTATCTTAAAATTAGCCATCTATTATGGCCAGCTTGATGTGATTAAATATATCATTACAGAAAAGAAACACCCTATTAGTCATATTAAAAGTGACATTGCACGTGAATTGGCCCATCTTGGATATTTGGAAATACTTCAATATTTTATTCGTACACACCATGTTTTCCCTAGTACGGCTTTGATGAATATTGCAGTAGTTGCTAATCATTTACCTATTGTAAAATGGCTGCGAGATGAAAAAAAAATTGCTTTTACTTCTCCATATAAGGATAAGGACAAGGATGCTTGCACGAATTATTTGATATGGGTATTGAGAAAAGGACATTTGTCGATTGCAAAATGGTTGATTAAAAATAAAGGATTCTCTTTACCACAAGCAAATAAAGAAATAAATCTTATTTCGGAAGCCATTCATTACAAACACTTGCCTATTTTACAATGGCTAGTGGGAGAGGAAGATTTCCTCATCATTTATAGCTATTCTTTACACGACAACCCATTACTACTAGCCTGTAAATACGGTTCAATAGAAATGGTACAATGGTTGCTGGAAGAAAAAGGAATTCGGCCAAAATTTAACGGCGAAGACATTACTTGCACACTTATTTTTGGTGCTCTGATCAATAATCAGTTAAACATACTGAAATATTTATTGTCGAATGACTTTTCGATATCGACTATGAATACGGTGCCTTTTGATCTCTTACTGGAAAAGAATAAATTTGATATTTGGGTGGAACAAAACCAGACATTGCGAGATAGCAACATTCAACATTCACTGCTGCGTTATGTTGAAAGTTATCCTCATACTTGGCCTTTATACTTTCAAGATAGCGAGTTTCGACACTTACTCTGTGCTGAACGTTATCATATCGTTTGGCCATTATTATTAATGTTCTTTCCACATATTATTGCAAATGCCAGTGATAAAAAAGAATTGCAAACATGGTTTAAATTATTAGATGAAAGATATAATTTAGAACTTGCCACCACGAATACCTATTTTAAAAATTTTTTTAAGAAAACAATAATTAATGAATATGAGAAAGCATACCGGCAAGCGCTAGCCATTCTACCGGAGAAATACAGTCCTTTCGCAAATGAGATTCAGCATACCCGGTTTCCGTTAATGAATCATTTACCAGATGACTCATTAAACCTGGTATGTCAATTTCTTGCACCTCGAGATGTTTTTTATACGGTAAAGTGGCTGAGCAAGAAGCATCATCAATTGGTTAATAGTGATTTTTTTATCGCCTGTAAACATCAGCAATATTTTGGCGAAGATCTTTATCACATCAAACCAGATAATTATCGTAATTATTTTATAAAAACTTATAATCAGCATTTTCAACATCAGCATCCCAATATTGCGCTTGCAATCCATGCCTGTCTCACAAATAATCTGTCTTATTCAACCAACATCACATTTAATGTGCTTAAGCTATATTACCCAACTGCAGAAAAAACGTATTCTTATTCATGCTCACTTCTTTATTCATTCTTGATTAACACAAATCGGATGGAAGGTTTGCGCCATTTTGCATCTAGTTTGCTGACTTTAGAAACACCTTCTTTACGATATCAAAATGAGCTGCCATTCATTATGGCAACTCGCTTAAAGCAGCAA
The DNA here is from genome assembly GCA_963711205.1 of uncultured Gammaproteobacteria bacterium. GTDB lineage: Bacteria > Pseudomonadota > Gammaproteobacteria > DSM-16500 > DSM-16500 > Aquicella. The sequence goes on along the minus strand of CAVQDE010000002.1, from coordinate 325,489 downwards.
GACATTATGCAGAGGCTTTTAGAAAAAAACCCTGTTTTAATTAAGCAAAAAGATGATAACGACGAAACTGCTTTAACATGGGCGGCCTCGAGTGGTTACGCAGACATCGTCACATTTTTATTAGCTAGGAAAGCCAATTTGCGGGTAAAAAGAAGGACTGACAAGTTCACGCCATTAGACTGTGCACTATTAAATCGACGTCGTGAAGTCATTCTGATTTTACTGAATGCCTATAAAGAAATATCCGATTTTCAGCATCAGATTGAACATCGTATGATTTGGGCGGCCACAAATGGTTACTTAGATGTTGTTCAAGTGCTATATCATTATGATAACCAATTAGCGTTTGAACGGGACGACTCGAAACAATCACCCTTACTTTGGGCAGCAATACGCGGACATGCAGATATAGTGGAATTTTTACTGCAAAAATCACCGAAATTAATTTATTGTTCAACACAACGTACAGGTCACCAAGATGATGGTAAAACACCTCTCGATTGGGCATACCAAAATAATCATACTGCTGTAATCCAAGTGTTAGTGCGATATATGTATAAAAATTGCCATACTTTACCAGATATAATCTTGTGTAAAATTAGCCACAATCTCAAGCGATCAAATTTCACTCCATTCCTATTTTTTGCTGCTTCTCCAAATCTCACTCTTTTAGCAAACAATTTGACTGGTATGAAATCTACGAGTAACAACTCTTTATTGGATACGATAGAAATGATGCTATCTGAAATCATGCGGGTATATAATCTTTTTATTCGCAGCCAAAATAATACTGATAATTTTTTAGTGTCATTACTTAAAGATAGTTTAACTGATTGGTTTGGTCACGATAGCTTTTTGTCTCAGCAGCAAGATAAGAGCTTACAACTTGCTATACCAGATCACTATTGGGAATTGTTCCGCAATGAAGAACAAAAAGCACTTATTCCAGATAAATTCCCTTCACTAAAAAAAGCGGGCCATGGGTCGCCAAGGTAAGTTTGTGGTTTATCCAGGAAACTCCTTGATTTCCTTTGCATTATATCCACTGCCCAGTATTGTCGGATCTCATTTTACCCAAAGATTGCCTCTTATCTTTAAAAATTATAATACATTGCATGGATATTACTGGTTACAGTGACTTTTTTAGTTACGAACATTATTCACTTTAAATAAAGTAATGACTCATGCAAGATAGTAGACACTTTTATCTTATGTACAATTGAAGAGGAATCAATGAAATATTTTATTTTTTTATCTCTACTCTTTTTCCCATTGTCATTAATACCGATAGCAAATGCAGCAACATGTCCTACAGTTAGTGATACAGATCGTTATGTGGTAACTAAGTTGCGTGCTGAAATGCAGGGTGATGCCGCGGGAGCGATTCGGGTTTATTATAAACTCTTAAATTCTTTTGATCCGCAAAAGCCAACCCTTCTTGTTATAAATGGCGGCCCAGGCGGAGATCACAGCTTCATTGATGTTTTTCGCGGAAGTGAGCTTGAAAAAAAGATGAATATTGTTGGTTTTGATCATCGTGGTTTGGGTTGTACTAACTCTCTTTCACCGTGGAGTTCCTTCTATGAGCAAAATATTTATTCAATGAGCCGAGCGTCTGATGATATTGAGGCAATTCGTAAAGATCTTCTGGGAAATCATGGCAAATGGTTTGTCTATGGAGTTTCATATGGGACATTCCTGGGCCAGCAATACGCGATTAAATATCCCCAGTATATTAACGGTATGATTTTAGATTCAGCGTTTCATAATACTAAAGCCATTGATATAGCCAGACAGCAATATATTTCTCTTTTTATTCGTGCTGATAAAATCACAAGCAATCTATTTGACCAGCTCGTTCTAAAATACAGTGACTTGAGGTCAGCCATTCTTCGCGCTATTTGGGGTTATACTTATAGCTATGATGGACGCACCAAAACAATTCACATTTTTCTCGAAGAACTGGCTACTGCTCCATCACGAGAAGATGTTGAGAAGATGTTAGCTGGTTATATGGATGTTAATCTTCCTATGACGGGGATGACACGTCATATTGTCTGTGAAGAAATTTGGGATTTTTCAGATAATCAAGATGCAAATAGTTATTACTGGACCATTTTTAATAACAATTGCGGTGTATTTAAAACAAATCGTACACCTATGGCTTTTGATGATGAACTGAAAAAATTAAATGTCCGTACCTTTATTTGGGGCGGAAGATTTGATCCAGTTACTCCTATTCAAGCTATGCGTGAAATGCATGAGCTAATTCCGCATTCATTAATGTGGGAACATCCTTACGCCGGACATGGTTTGATTGTAGAAAGTTCAGCTTGCGCATTCAAGTTAGCTGATATGTTTTTCAGCGGTAGTTCAAATGCAGAAATAGAATCTCTAGCAAATAGTACAGCCTGTCAAAGTGCGCCTTCGACAAATTTTACTGACACTCAGCGGATTTTAAAGAAAATGACATTTCCAGAAGCAACGTTTCCCATGTTTTAGGATTAGGTGCAGGTCGTACCTACTGAAATAGCATTAAAATTAAACTGATAATCTAAAATTTCCTAGCATAAGGATCTGCTTTATGAGCATGAAATATAGACTCTTCAATATTATTGTCCTTTCTTTAAGTGCCTTCATATCTACATTTTCATTGGCTGCGTCCCAAGCTAAACCCATTGTCTGTACGCAAAAATATGCCCTCTGTACATCGGCTCCCTGTATACCCGATCCAAGACATCCTGATTACGCTATTTGTTCTTGTGTGGTTGAAAAGGGAGATAGTGTTGGTTATAAAACCTGTGAAAAGCGAATTCCTAAACCAGGTTCCTTTAAAACAACACAAATCATTTCCACTTTTTCTTTTGCTCAATTTAAAACGAAAAAAAGTATGACTTGCATGAAAGGTACTGCCTGGACTGATTGTGTGGATGCTCCTTGTACTATCAATCCAATGGATCCAAGTAAAGCAATTTGTAGTTGCAAAATAAATCATACCCAAGCATTTTTTACGTTTGGTGGTGATTGCGACACGAGTACTTGCACAACTGGATTTTGGTCAGGGGCGACTACCACTGCTGGCGCATCACTTCGCAATAGTTTGATTGGAAAATTAAAGCTTCCTCAAAATGCGTGGTCAAATACCGCGTGCCCAATGACGATAAAAAATAATTAGAGAAATATTGACATGACAACCATTGATCTTGAAACGCATTTTTATACAAAAGCGGCTTTTGATTATTTAGAGAAGAGAAAAAAATATCCTCTCCTGGTTAGAGAAAAAGAAGCAGGTGCATTCAACCTGCGTTTTACGGATCATATCGCTTTATTTCAAAATCAAATGTTTATCGATACATTATGCGATCTTGGAAGCAAACGCATTCAACTCATGGATCAAGCTGGTTTAGACATTCAAGTTCTCAGTTTTTCCTCCCCAGGTGTCGATGAACTTGATCCAGATCATAAAACCGCTCAATCTATGGCAGTAGAAATAAATGATTTGTTATTTGATGCAATCAAACGCCATCCAACTCGTTTTATGGGGTTTGCTGCGATATCGCCTTATGATGTAGCGCAATCCGTGAAAGAACTTGAAAGGGCTATTAACAAGCTTGGTTTTGTGGGTTGGTTAGCGCATTCTAATTTTGGCGAAGAAAAATATCTCGATGACAAAGTATATTGGCCATTACTCGAAGCTGCTGAAGGACTTAATATCCCAATTTATCTTCATCCCACCACACCTTTGATGAAAGAATTTGGTAAATTTGGGTTTGCATTAGGGGGACCTCCACTTGGATTTCAATTTGACGCTTCTCTTTGTCTGTTACGCATGATTTATGCAGGTGTATTTGATCAATTTCCAAAACTGACTATTATTCTTGGTCATTTGGGCGAAACGCTGCCATTCTTAGTCCCAGATAGAATAGATTGGGCCTATATTAATCCACATATTTCAAAGCTCCCAGGATTTATTAATGAACGGCCGCAAATTAAAAAAACACCTTCTGAAGTTATTCTTGAAAATATATATGTCACAACAAGCGGCCGATTTTCCAAAACGACACTTGAATTCGTTCTTAAAGTTATGGGAGAAGATCATGTGATGTTAGCAACTGATCATCCTTATGAAGACTTAAATCAAAGTATGAATTTTATTCGCAGCTGTAAATTGTCCGATAAAATTTTCCAAAAAATCTGTTGTGGGAATGCTGAAAAGTTAGGAATTAAATTAAAAAAATTATAATTCCAATGTCGCGGCGAACTCGTTGCCCGCTTAACAAGGGCAGGCGAACTTGATGGATCGAATAAGGAATTCTTTACCATGAAAATTGGAAAAATTTTACTAACTGGTTTTTAGAATTTTTTGTTTTCCCATTGTTTTTTTTATAACACCAGCTATATCGTTTAAAAGCTTTCCTTTTGCAGAGGTTGCTCTCCACAACATCCCAATTACACGTAATGGTCTCGGTTGATTAAATGCTAAATAAGCAATACCATCATTTGCCTTGCAAGCTAATTTTGGTATCAACGTCATTCCCGCGCCGCTCGCAACCATATGACGTAACGTTTCTAAACTGGTTGCACGAAAGCTTTTAGATTCATGTGCTTTTACATTTTGGCACACCGCTAATGCTTGTTCGCGCAAGCAATGACCATCTTCCAGTAAAAGTAAATGCTTATTTACTAATTCAGTCTGACGTATCGTTTTTCGTTTCGTAAAAACATGATTGTTAGGCACAGCCAGCATAAATTCTTCTTCGAACAGTGATGATGTTATAAAACCTTCCCCATGTATAGGTAGAGCTAAAATGGTAGCATCTAACTTTCCTGCTTTGAGTTTCTCAACAATAGAAGATGTTTGTTCTTCTACTAAATATATTGTCAATTTAGGAAAAGTAGATGATAGTGTTTGCATAATATAAGGTAACAAATAAGGGGCAAGTGTTGGAATAATACCTATCTTTAACTCACCGCTGTAGGGGTCTTTTGCTAAATTTGCGATATCTCTTAACTCTTCTACTTGGCTAAGGATTTGTCTGGACCTTTCAACAAGCGACATACCAATGTCAGTCAATAGGACAGATTTATTCGTACGTTCAAGCAGTTTAACACCAAGATATCTTTCAAGCTTTTTAATCTGCATACTCAAAGCCGGTTGGCTAACAAAGCAAGTTTCTGCGGCCTTTCCAAAGTGTCGATGATCAGCTAATGCCACAAGATAACTGAGATCACGTAGATTCATCTCTCCCCCTCGTTTCAATATTTCAATATAACGATAAATAAATATTATCGTTATTATAACTACAATATACTGTAGTTATCAATCTCTCTTCGTTATTGTTTGCTTATTCAAGGTGACATAGCAAAACATACCTGGGGAGTAGCTAAAGATGAATACAAGGTTGAAAGAGATCAAAAAGGCATTTAAAACGAATGGGATTATTTTAAAAGAAGAACTAGATGACTCGAAAAAATACGCCATGAAAGAGAGCGTAACAAACCAATTTATGAAAGTCGAAGATATTAATGGTGATCAATATCTAATAAGAATCAATGGCAAATTATGGCCACCTTTTACAAGAGAAGGTGAAGATTATAATTTAAAACAACTGAAAGACAGTCACATCAATACAACCGTGATTGTGAATAACACGGAACTAGGATTTCAGATTTGCCGCCTAAATGACGATAAAAATAGATTCAATGAAATGCCAAAAGATGACAAGAAAGAAAATTTACTGAAAAAAATTGCCATAGGAATTAAAAAATTTCATCGAATAATTAATTTTAAAAATAATTATCCTATTGCAAGTACAATTAACAATTCTCTCAAACGCTTACCAGAAACAGAACAAAAAAAATTATACCCCTATTATGTGACCATTTTGAGCATGCTCAGCACACTTAATTCAGACGAAAAAAAACCAGGTGCCATCTCATAATGATTTGCTACCATCCAGTATATATCTTGATAAAGATCAAATATCATTTGTAGATTGGGAATATTCAGCAGAAAATCATCGTAGCTATGATCTATCATTGTTTTCTATCAAATCTTCATTAACACCAGAACAAGAACAAAAATTAGTTACCTCATATGATGTATCTGGCAGTTTAAATATGCAATATTCCGTAGCTGTGATGAAACCAATCGTAAATTTTTTATTATTATTGTGGAATATGTCATCTAAACAAGCTAACGCTATCACAGCAAACATTTTATTACATTCACTAACCATGAATATACAAGATGTCATCTCTAAGCAATCTGCAAGAATGTTGCTATCCGAAATGAAGTTTTGCTTATTTCATAATAATAAACAGCCTGTCAAATTAATATCAGATAAAAATTTATCACCAAAATATTTAGCTTGTTAAAGAGAACCACCTGTAAGGATTTTTTTTAAATATAATTAGTGTCCCTACACAGGATGAGTGACGTTGCGCTTGCGGAAGAGCTCGTGCTACCCTTTCTCTTACCAGATCAGGGATGAGGAGTACATGTCGATGTTTTCCGACGTCAAAGAAATCGAAGCGAAGGTCCGCGAGGCGATGGAAAACGGACCGGTGACGCCCTATTACACGTTACCGCTCGACAAAGTCTACGAAATTCTCAATGCAGCTCTCGCTTCGGAAATCATTTGCGTGCTGCGCTATAAGCAGCACTACTATATGACTACCTCGATCCATCAGGACCAACTGCAAGATCTCTTCAAAGAGCACTGGATGGATGAGGAAGGGCATCTCGAACGGATCGCCGATCGGATCAAACAGTTAGGCGGCGTCCCGAACTTGGACCCCAACGGCATCAGCAAGCGAGCCTTCTCCAAATTCGAAAGCGGGCATACGCTGGCGGACCTGCTTCGCGAGGATCTGCTCGCCGAGCGTGTCGTGATCAAGATGTACGGCGACATCATCAACTTTTTTGGTCAAGCGGATCCGGTAAGCCGGCGCATGATGGAAGAAATACTCAAAGACGAGGAAGACCACGCCGACGAGATCGCCGATCTTCTCTACACCGTGGATCCGGTAACAGGCAAGACCGCCGAACAATTCTCCGGCGATCACGTAATCCGGGCGTTTAAAACGAAGAGCTAAGCGAAAACTAGCTCTGATGCACTAGTCTCAAAAATTTCTTTTATAAGGCGCAAAAATAAATACGGATCAATCCCAACGCATGAGCAACATTATTTTTGTCTTTTGCTTTTTATAGGTGAAAAACCAACATCACAAGCGCTTCCGCTACAGCTACAAACTAGCCAATGGTCAGTGCCCGGGTCAACGGTAATAGTGATTTTATCACCTTGATAAATGGCTGGATTTAAGGCAAATGCACCTGAGCCATCGCTAGACAAGCAGGAAACAGCCATGCTACTCACAGAATAATAAAGATCAAAACCTGCTAATACTCTGTCATCAACACTTAACATCCACGACGCACTTCCCCCATTTCTTTCAACCATTGGACCTAGATTACCAAAATCAAAATTAGCCATCGCATTCCAAGTGCGGAGGGTATTATTTACAATGGTAAGATCAAAAGTAACTGATCCAGCGAATGCTAAATTCGATATAACAAGAGCACAAAAAGTAAAAATTAACTTAAACTTCATTTAGATTCTCCATAAAAATGACGATCCATTTATTTACGCTGTAAAGTATACCTATTTTCATTAGTAGGTACTATAGATGAATTCTTCCCTGTGGGTGATGACATCGCCAACTTGTGTAACGCTAATAAAATAATCCAGTTTTATAAAAAAACCCTGCAGTGTGATTGCCATTTGTAATTGTTAATTTAAAACAATTATCTTTTGCAGCATGTTTAATGATAAGAAAACTGAAAAAACTGACGAAGTAAAAACCAAGTAAGAAATGATTTTTCTCCGCGAGGTTTCATCAACAATTTTCTTCCTGAACAAACTTAGATGACATACGTCTGCAAACGTAAATTCAACGTAGTATACTTTCAGTAAGAGGAATTACTTATTTTAGTCATAAAAAATTGCAGGAATTTATCATTTTATTATTTGATTATACTCACTAAAATAGTGTACATAAAGAGGAATCTGTTTATGTCAACACCTCGCATTCCTGAAGGTCAGGACTGGTTCACCGCTGCTATGATAGCTTATGGATTGGATTCAAATAACCGAGCTGGTATTTGTCATGGCATTACCAATTACATGATGGTTCTTGCTTTTACCTTATATGAGCTAAATAAAGAAGATCCTAAAAGAGCACGCAAAACGATAACTGATTTATTTGAAAAAACGGGTTCTTTATTTGAATCCATACATGCAAGGACTGAACAGAAAAGTGAAGTTTCCCCTCCTAATGAAGATGAACGAATTTTATTAGAAATGGTGAGCCTTTTCCAAGCCAGTACAAATGAATACGACATACTATTTCCAAAAAACAGGTACTACCTTGTATATTCTGAATTCGAACCTACGCTTCATACTATTGATCTTTTACCTGGCAATTCACGGTTTATTTATCTCATTACGAAAAGCAACAAGCTGTACCATATTAAACGTAATGAACCTTATGATATTCAGAACATAGATATTTCAAACGATGCATTAACTCAACTTAAAAAAGAATTTAGCGCATTAGAGCCTGTAAAATCAGGAACACATATCATAAAAAGACTTAAAATAAAAGATTTAGAAACGATACATGCGATAACTAAGTATCAATGGGAAGAAAATGAGCCTGGATATTATTCCCAAGGCAATGTATCCAAAGTTTTATCAATAGTTGTTCCAGCAGCTATCAAAGAGGCAGGCATAACAAATATAGCTGTATTTTCCGGAAATTATAGCTTAAAAGAATTGCCTGATTATTTTTCTTCATTAGAGTTAGAAATGAGTAATGCAAATTTTCCTATTATTCTTGTTTTAAGCAATTCCGTACATTCTATATTTGTAGCATATTTTCCTGAAATAAAAACTTGGCTATTCCTCGATTCTTTCGACATTCTCTCTTTGCGAGTAGTGCAAAGAGGAGAGTTAGAAAAAAAAGTAGCTACGCCGTTTAATCAATTAGATGAAGATGAGAATAACCCTAAAAATAGCCAAAACATTCAAACGCCCATCACAAGTGAAACGCGATTTATTTTTTCAAGTACTTTTTATGTTTTATCCAAAGATGCAAGTCAAGCTTTACAGTGTGTTACTAATTTAAAAAATAATCCAGCATGGAATCAAATTCATCAAGTAACAGAAGAAAGAGCTCATCAAACCGATATTAACCACGCTTCATGGCTCTTAGTTGCATCAATTGTAGGGGATAATGATATTGTCAAGCAACTATCTAATATCTACGATATAAATAATGTTGACTTACACGGATACTCTCCATTTATTTAAATCAATTCAATATCATCAAAAAAACACCGTCGAATTTTTATTAAACCGTCCTGATATTAATATATTCTTACGTACAGATAAGGGTCTTAATGTTTTGCATGCAGCTGCTCAGATGGGAGATCCAGCTATCTTGCACGAGCTATTACAGAAAGAAGGTGCATACAAATTATTAGGTCGCACTGATCCGGGTTTTTCTCCATTGCATTTAGCAATCGAAAAAAAATCAATGGATATGGTAGAAATTATTTTATCGCAAAAAAATTCAAAACATATTGTCAATATACAAACGAAAGATGGTAAGACTCCTGTATATATCGCAGCAGAAAATGGTTTAATTCATATTTTGAAAAAATTAATTCGTGCAAAGGCTAACTATAGCCAATGCGATCAGTATCATCGCACTCCTCTTTGGATTGCAGCCAAAAAAGGGTATGTAAAAACATGTGATCTGATACTTTCTCAAAAGGATGGCCTTTCTCTTATTAATGAGGAAAATAATATGGGATTTACACCTTTGCTGGCTGCTACCGTAGAGAAAAGATCCAGCATTGTAAAATTACTGCTTAATAAAGGTGCTGATCCAAACAAAGCTACTCCTTTTGGTATCACTCCATTATATATGGCTGTTGGTAATAGCGATCATTCAATTGTAGAACAACTATTAAAGCATCCAAACATAGGTGCGTCATTAAACAAATTTGACATTAACGATCAGTATACGCCACTGATTTTAGCTGTTAATAATAATGACAGTAAAACAGTTAATCTGTTACTTCAGTGCGATCATATTGCAGAGTCATTTTCTATCCCTACCAAAGAACACGGTTATCTCCCACTTCATCTTGCAATCATGGAGAATTTCACTGATATTGCAATGTTATTGTTAAATCAACATGGCATATAGATCTTCAGAAAAATAAATTGGTTTTTTTGAGCAACATCAATCAATCGCGATGCCTGATATGACATTCAAATGATATTCATCTTCATTAAGCTTAATAAATTCATAATCAAGAATTGGTCTATCAATTGAAGGATATTTTTCTAATTTTATACTAATAAGAATAAGAAGCACAGAAACCATTTTTTTCCAATGGCTCGAATTTTTTTCTACCCTGCAAACATCACTAACAAAATTATCCATTAGATGAAATCGTTTATCTTCATTAGCAAGTGCTATATTCCATGCTGCAATAGCTAATTCAATGACATCTTCTTTCTCTCTTCTTGTATCAGTAAGCTTGAGAAAATCGTCTGCGTATTCTAAAATAATTTCAGACATTTTTCTTGCACCAAATTCTTCTGGAGAAACAAAAACAGTATCATCAGATCCTCTTTTCTTTAATCTATCTATAGAAGCATCGATGAGCGACTGATTAGTCTTATTAAGGGCCAGACAACATTTTTTATATTTTTTTCCACTTCCACAGGGGCAGGAAGAGTTTCGTCCTGGCTTATTAGATGAACCACCCATAATATATTCACTTTTTTCCATTATTTCTCTATAGTGCCTTTCTTCGCTGGATTACAAAATTTCATAAACAAGGAAAAGGATTGTATGTTGGCATTTAATTTGAAATTGTCAAGGTCGCAACAAACAGAACTTGAAAATCAATTGGCGTTCGCTGAAGCAAAGGGGGACTTGCAAGAGGTCAAGCGCATATTATCTTTGTTATCACTGGTCGCAGGACAATTTGCAGATGACATTGCTGAAATTCTCAAAATTAGCCTTGAAACAATAAGGCAAACGATTCATAAATTTTTATCAGGTGGTATTGAGAGATTGATATCAAAATCTCGTCCCGGAAGACCCTCTAAACTAACAAAAACTCAGCGAAAAAAATTATATGATTACATTGTTAGGGGACCTGAGAGCCTGGGATTTCCAGGTTCTTGCTGGAGGACATCGATGATCCAGCATCTTGTTTTAGAAAAATTTGGCGTGTTTTATTCTGCACGGTATTTAAGTGAGCTTATGAGAAACATGGGCTTGTCGTTTCAAAAAGCAACTTTCGTCGGTGATAAGCAAGATGAGAAAGCGCGAAAAAAATGGCTGGAAAAACAGTGGCCAGAAATATTGGAGGTTGCAAGAAAAAAGGACGCACATATTTTTTTTGGAGATGAATCATCCTTCCCTCAATGGGGAAGTCTAAGCTACACATGGGCTCCTGTTGGCCAGCAGCCTGTTATAAAAACAAGCGGTAGTCGCAAAGGATACAAAGTATTTGGCTTAATTGAATATTTCACAGGCAAATTTCTTGCTAAGGGTTATGAGGGAAAACTGAATGCGGAATCGTATCAAGAATTTTTGAAGGAAGTGATGAGAAAGACACGCAAGCATATTATTCTGATTCAAGATAATGTGCCATATCATACCAGTGAAGAGATGCAAATATTTTTTTATGATTATAAAGATAGAATTACCGTTTATCAGTTACCTGTTTACTCACCTGATTATAATCCGATTGAAAAACTTTGGAAAAAAGTAAAACAACAGGGTATTCATTTATGTTATTTTCCTACGTTCGATGATTTGAAAAATAAAGTCAATGAGATGTTGAACCTGTTTCATCATGCAAAGCATGAAGTTCTTTCTTTATTTGGATTGTATGATGAGTTGATTGCTTCATGATTTAATTTCAGATAATTATTTTGGTGTTTTTCAACCAAAATAATTATCTGAAAGACTATATCTCGTATCATTAATAAACCTTCTAACGAGGGCATGACTCCACTTCATTATGCAGTTGCAGCAGGAAATTCTGCTTTAGTAAACCTATTACTCAAGAAGAATGCTAGCTTGACTGTAAAAAATAAAGATGAATTAACGCCCTTTCAATTGGCACAGAAATTAGGAAAGCAAGAGATCGCGGCAATTTTATCTGAAAAAGCAGAACAACTTTTGTTAGATAAAAAGGTAGCTAAACGCAACCCCGATAAAAAAGAGAGAAGTAAAAAAGAGTATTCTTATAGCAATGATCGATATCTTTTACATCATTCCAAAACAAAACAAGCTCAAGATGAGAAAGCAAAAGAAAGAGCTAAAACCAATTCGAGTGATAATGTATCCAATCCCAATGAAGGTTTAGTTCGTAAGCCAAAATAACCCGCAATGAAAATCGTCGGCACGGCAATACGTGAGCTTGAAGAGCTCAGTACATTTTTAAAATTACATGCCCATCAAAATCAATCAAAGAATGCAACAATCATTTTTTTATTGGTTATTGTGATGATGAATTATTCATTGAGGGCGTGGACACTGGCAGCAACTCAACGAGCCATTAATAACAACAAGGAGTTGCTGCCAGTGTCCACACGCCCTAGTAATTTTTTGTATTATTCTTTTCACATAACGCAAAGCCTTCCCAATGTGTATAATTGTCAAATCTCCATTGTGTTTAAATAAATCAAGAAACAAGTATTTATATTAGAAGGAACTTTTCAATGAATCTTGTCGTCTGGTTACCTGCGATGTTTTTTTTAGGCCTGTTATCAATGGGACTCTGTTATTTATTCTCGCAAGCTTGCAACAAAATATAAAAGGGTGGTGATATAAATGATTTATCTAACCGCAGTTATAGTAGCCTTTGTATTTATTTACTTAATTGTGACTCTAGCGCGACCAGAATGGTTCTAAGCGAGATTACAAGCCCTAAATACTGCATCATATAAAAGGAGTTTAAAACAGTGTTTATTCAAACTTGGCTTCTCCCCTTTGCTCTGCTTGCGGCAGCAACCCTCATTGCATTTCCTTTAAGCCGCTATTTGGCATGGATCATGGATGGAAAATACCGGCCATTATTTATTTTCAGATGGTTCGAAAAACGTTTGAACAGCGGTCCACAAAATTGGAAGCAATATGCAGCCTCCTTGCTTATTTTCAATACGGTGCTGTATGTTTTTGGATTTCTTGTTTTGACATTGCAGCCATGGATGCCACTCAATCCAGATGGCAAAACTATGTTGGCCCCGAGTGTTATTTTTAATAGTGTTGCTTCGTTCATGACGAATACCGATCTCCAACATTATTCTGGAGATCAGCACTTGTCGAATTTTAGTCAACTATTTTTTTGTATCACTAATCTTTTTGTATCTGCCGCAATTGGTTTAAGTGCGCTGACAGCGATTATTCGTGCCTTGCGTAGCGATTTATCTCTCGGTAATTTCTTTCTGGATATGTGGCGTGTCATCGTATACATGTTTGTACCAGCTGCTTTTCTCTTTGGTGTCATTTTCATTTCACAAGGCAGTCCCATGACATTTAAGAGTTCTTATCAAGTCTCAACGCTTGAACCTGTCGTCATGGGAATGACCGACAGTGGTGTGGCAAAGCAGCAAACTATTGTTGTTGGCCCGGTTGCTGCGTTTGAATCTATGAAAATGCTGGGTACAAACGGTGGTGGTTTTTATGGCATGAATTCGGCCCATCCATTTGAAAATCCCACTGCTCTCTCTAATTTTTTTAATACATTAGCCATGATGATTTTTCCATTTGCATTGGTATTAATGTATGGTCGAATGTTAAACCGATGGCGGCATAGCCTGGTGATTTTTTCAGTCATGTTTCTGTTGATGGCGAGCACTATAGTTTGGTCTGTTTATTTCGATACACTAAAACCCAATCCAGGATTAACTGCTCATGCAGCACGCACGTTTGAAATACCCAACAAAGCATCACCGAATGGAAAACAGAGTGTGGCTATACCAGCTGTCGCTGCTTTACCGGTTGATCAACACTTAGGAAATCTTGAAGGTAAAGAAATGCGTTTTGGTACATCGGCAGGTGCGACGTTTGCTGCGTTAACAACAGACGTAACTTGTGGCGCGGTCAATGCGGAAGCTGATAGCCTTAACCCGATTTCTGCGTTATCACCCATGGTTGGCATGTGGTTGAACTGCATCTTTGGTGGTAAAGGTGTGGGAATGATCAACATGTTGTTGTTTATCATTATCGGGATTTTTCTTGCTGGTATGATGGTGGGCAGAACACCAGAATATTTAGGCAAGAAAATTGGCGCTCGTGAAGTAAAACTCGCGATTATCGCCTTACTCGTCCATCCACTCATGATTCTTATGCCTAGTGGTCTTTTTGCTGCAACCAATTGGGGATTGAATGCTGTTAGTAATCCGGGCGCACATGGATTATCACAAATGGTATATCAATTTTCTTCAGCATCAGCCAACAATGGCTCGGCCTTTGACGGATTAGGTGTTACTTATGGGTTCTGGAATAATCCAAATCCTGCACCAGAAGCAATCGCATGGAATATAGCGACAGGTCTCGTAATTATCTTTAGCCGCTTTCTTCCCATTATTGCACCGATTGCAATGGCAGCATTTTTAGGCGCAAAAAAATCTAGCCCATACGGTCTTGGTACCTTACGTGATGACACGGTCACCTTCTGGTTTCTTTTGCTTGGGACCATTCTCATTATCGGTGCTTTACTTTTCTTGCCGGTTGCAACATTGGGACCCATTGCGGAACATTTGGGTCCTATGCCGTTTGGAGGATAAAAGGATAGCGCGTCTTTTACGGTTAAGCTTTTATAAAGCAAGCTAATTTTTTAAAGGAAAATAATGGTATGGAAACACCCACTGTCACAATAAAAAATGTGCAGCCTAGTCAATCACCTTCAAAAGATCCAATAGGATCTCGCCGTGTCAAACGTAGAAGTCTACTGGAAAAAGAAACAGCATTAGTTGCATTGAAGCAAGCATTTGTGATGTTGCGGCCTGATATCCAGTGGAAAAACCCAGTGATGTTTGTCGTTGAAATCGGTGCGTTACTGACTCTCTTCTATATCATAAAAGCCATCTTTGGCGTAAATGAAAGCCAAGTGCCAACAACTTATTTTATTGCGCTCGATGTCTGGCTTTTCTTAACCATCTTATTTGCAAACTTTGCTACCGCTCTCGCAGAAGCCCGCGGTAAAGCTCAGGCAGATTCATTAAGACGTATTCGTCGCGATACAGTAGCTTATCGCTTGGCTCCATCAGGAAAGATCGAAGAAGTTTCATCTGCTGTTTTAAAACGAGGTGATAAGGTCGCCGTTGAAACAGGGCAAACCATCCCGGGTGACGGGGAGATCATCGAAGGTATAGCCTATGTTGATGAGTCAGCTATTACAGGTGAATCCGCACCCGTTGTGCGAGAAGCAGGCGGCGATCGCTCTGGCGTCACCGGTGGTACACGTGTTATTTCCGATCGCATTGTTGTTGAAATTACCGGCGCTAAAGGCGAGTCTTTTCTTGATCGCATGATTGCACTGGTGGAAGGAGCGATACGTCAGAAAACACCGAATGAAATTGCACTGACACTTGTTTTATCCGCTTTTACACTTATCTTTTTGATTGTTGTGGTTCCACTCTGGGCAATGGCTTATAACGCTGAATTATACATGATGAATTATTTAGGCATCTCAGCACCTTTAAAAAGTCTTGGCACAGATGTTCCCACGTTAATTGCACTTTTAGTTTGTCTTATTCCAACCACAATCGGTGCTTTGCTTGCCGCTATTGGGATTGCAGGTATGGATCGCGCTCTCCAAGCTAACATCATTGCCACGAGTGGTAAGGCTGTAGAGCTAGGCGGGCGATGTCGATATTGTACTATTAGATAAAACGGGAACCATTACTTTAGGAAATCGAAATGCAACAAAGTTTGTACCCGTTGGAAAATATTCGGAAGCCGAACTCGGACTGTTAGCTGCGCTTGCTTCAGTCGCTGATTCTACACCAGAAGGAAAAAGTATTCTCAGGCTATATGAAAAGCAAAGCAAAAAAACTATCAGCGTACCGCCAGAAACAACGTTTATGCCATTCACAGCACAAAAACGCATGAGCGGTGTTGATCTTCCTGATGGACGACGAATAAGAAAAGGCGCACCGGATGCCATCATCAAATATGTAGAAGAAAATCATGGCAGCATACCCAATGAACTGGGTAGTTTAATTGATAGTATTGCGACTAAAGGTGCAACCCCAATCGTTGTTGCCGAAGTTATTACTGGATCCCCCGCATCCGCGGAGGACGCTGCGCGCATCGTAGGTGTGATTGCTCTGGAAGATATTTTAAAACCTCTCATCCATGAACGCTTTGCTCGCTTAAGAAACATGGGTCTTAAAACGGTTATGATTACCGGCGATAACCCAAGAACTGCTGCGGCCATTGCGGCAACGGCAGGCATCGATGATTATCTTGCTGAAGCAACCCCTGAGATTAAACTGGCTTATATTCGCAAAGAACAAAGTGAAGGCAAGTTAGTTGCCATGATGGGTGATGGTACAAACGATGCCCCTGCACTCGCTCAAGCTGATGTAGCGCTCGCCATGAATGCAGGGACTGAAGCTGCTAAAGAAGCGGCTAATATGGTTGATTTAGATAGTGATCCTACCAAGCTCATTGAAGTAGTAGAAATCGGCAAACAACTATTGATAACACGGGGCGCATTAACCACTTTCTCAATTGCCAATGACGTAGCCAAATATTTTGCGATTATTCCCGCACTTTTTGCCGGTACGTTACCTTGGTTGAATGCAATGAATATTATGCATCTGCATTCACCGACTTCCGCTATTTTGTCAGCTGTCATTTTCAACGCGCTTATCATTCCTGCTCTTATTCCTATCTGCACTATCAGGAATTCGCTATCGAGCGCTAGGTGCTGAAGCTTTATTGCGTAGAAATTTGCTGATCTGGGGGCTTGGCGGCGTGATTATACCGTTTATCGGTATCAAATTAATTGACATGTTTATGGTGAGTTTGAATTTAGTTAACTGACTAGTTAATCATTGCGAGGGACCAATCGTGTTGCAATCTCTTCAAAAAAGTATTTTATTATTGTTCTTTGCGGTCGTGATATGTTGTGGAGTTTACCCATTAGCCTTATGGATAGTTGGACAAACTCTTTTTCCTTTTCAGGCTAATGGAAGTATGTTATCTGATTCCGATGGCAAACTAATAGGTTCTTTGCTTATTGCGCAACCATTTACAAAAGATGAATATTTTCAGCCGCGTCCTTCTGCCGCATCGTACGATGCATCTGCATCATCATCTTCTGCATTAGCAGCTTCTAATTATGCGTTACGTAATCGAGTTGCAAATTCGCTTGGCTCGATTGTCAAATACCAAAGTGGGGTTAAGGCGGGTCAATTGGCAGCACCCGATATTGAAAGTTGGTTTCAACAAGATACATTTGAAGGCAAACCACAGAGTGTTGCACAGTGGGCAACGCTACATAACTCTTTAGCCCAAGCTTGGGTGAATGCTGATCCATCGCATGGTGCCTATGTAGATAGTTGGGCAAAGACACATCCCTCTCAGGTGAGTCAGTTTATTAAAGATAATCCTGGCACACCAAACCCAAAAGCAGCTGACCTTGCTGTCGTATTTTTCCAAAATTTTTCGCAAGAATTTCCTGGGAAATTTCCTTCTAGTATTACCCATACTGCCAATAACAAAACTGAAACAGTCATAGAACCAGTTAATACAGGCTCAGATATACAATCTATTTTCTTTGCTATGTGGCGACAAGAAAATCCTAATATAGAACTCCAAGCTGTTCCAGCGGATATGGTGACCACTTCAGGCTCAGGTCTTGATCCTCATATCACACTGCAAAATGCACACTATCAGCTTGATCGCGTTGCTGCTAAATGGGCAAGCGATTTAAAGCGTAATCCCAATGATGTTAGAAATGAGATCGAGCAAATACTCATCGGAAAAGCCTCAGCACCATTTGAAGGACTTGCAGGTGAGAAGATCGTGAACGTACTAGAGGTTAATCTCGAACTTCGTAAGCGATATGGATTACCGCAATAATGACCGGGCTCTCCTAGTACACAAATAGAAATGCCAAAGGAATACATCGCTTCACGCTGCCATTGCATTGATAAGGAGATGAAATGCGTAAGATTTATTTATTATTTATAAGTTTTGGTTTAACGTTTCCAGTATTTACTTTGGCAGACACAACACAAGGTGCTTCTCAATCAACAACACCTATTCCTGCGCCGCAAAATAACTTTAAATTTTCTGGTTATCTTGATGGTTCCTACAACTATCTCGTGAGAAGTAATAAATTTAAAAGTGGTGCATTTAATCGCGTCTTTGATTTAGAACCTAATGGTTTCACGCTGCAACAAGCTGCAGTGACTGCAGCCTATCAACCACCAAAAGGCTTTGGAAGTTTAATTAATATTATCGGTGGACGCGATGCTAATCAAATCGCGCCTTATGGATGGAATCCTTACTTCGGTTCTCAGACTCTCGCTATCGATCCAACCCAAGTGTATCTACAATATGCGACAGGTCCATTCACTATTATTGGCGGTTTGTTTGTTTCTCTTGCCGGCGAAGAAGTGATTGATCCTACGCTTAATACTAATTTTTCACGCTCAATTCTTGATGGTTATGCAGAGCCATTTACTCACATGGGATTACGAGCAACCTATGTTGTCAATGATAAACTCACTGTCATTGCGGGTGTTAATAATGGTTGGGATAGTATTCGTGATACTAGTCGACGTAAAACAATCGAACTCAGTACAACATACACACCTTGTCCTTTATTTTCTTTAGCAGCGACCCTATATTCAGGTGGTCAGCGGGCTACCGACAGAACAGCAACTGGATCAGAGAGTATCCGCGATCTTCTGGATATTGTTGCTACAATGAATGCGACTGACAAACTTACCTTAATTGCTAATTACGATTATGGAAATCAAACACTAGCAACATTACCAAGTAGTAACGTCGCAGAAGCAGTTTGGCAAGGCTTAGCAGGATATGTTAATTACAAATTCAATGATAAATGGCAAACTTCAGTGCGTGGTGAAATTTTCAGTGATAGAAATGGTTATCGTACTGGTGTAGTACAAAGCTGGAAAGAGCTAACATTAACTTTGGGTTATACGCCCATCAAAAATCTCGAATTACGCGCAGAGACACGACACGATTTTTCGAATGCTAGCTCATTTGTTGACTCTAATGGTATCGGCACTAACAAAAATCAACAATCGTATGCACTAGAAGCTTTTTACAAATTTGCTTAATGGGAAGCCACAGATTTTTGTTCCAAGAATCTAGGGCGTGTTGACACTGGCAGCAACTCCTTGTTTTTATTAATGGCTCGTCGGGCTCCGCCCTCCTGCGCTTTACTTAAAAAAAACAAGGAGTTGCTGCCAGTGTCAACACGCCCTAGTAAAGTAAGTTACTGATTTTTTGGAAAGGGAAGTAGCTACACAAGGGTAACTTAATATTTATAAAAAATACTTCTATTCTTTTTTTTTATATATATTAATTACTTATAATATTTTGTCTATTATTTAAGCAAACCTAAATCTAATACCCACCTACTTGGTTTATCATTGCACGATGTTTACGCTTATTAGAATTTCAAAATTAGTAGTGATCGCGCTTTCTATTACTTGCTTTGCTTTATTTTTTTTAGCTTTGCAGGATAGATCAGCGATTAATTTCCTCGACTCTAGTTCTCAACTAATTAGTGAGCAGACGCTCGCCTATCAACAAATAATAACGACCGCAGAGCAAATCAATCCTATTTGGTTTCATATGCCATACCCCTCAATAAATGAATCAAATTCAATCTGGTTCAAGATTGGTGGACAATTAAATCTCGACCATTCAGCACCAAATCCACGAGTGCAAACTGAAATGCGTAAAATTCTTGCCGATAAAAATTCATTCGAAGTAATTTTGAATCGATCCGCTCCCTATATTTATTACATTTATATGCAAACACAACAACGACATCTTCCAGCAGAACTTGCGCTCATTCCGATTATTGAGAGCGAATATAATCCGAATGACCACAATAGTGTTGGTGCTTCTGGATTATGGCAATTGATGCCAGATACAGCGCGTGGTCTTGGTGTAAGTGTTGATGATCGCCGTAATATCATTGATTCTACAAAAGGAGCGCTGACCTATTTCAACGATTTACAAAAAGAATTTAATGGTCATTGGAACTTGGCTTTTGCCGCTTACAATTGCGGGGATGGTTGCACGTCTTCAGCGATTAAAAAAGCCAAAAGCAATGATTACTTCGATCTTAGCTTGCCGCTTGAAACAAAATTATATGTACCGAGATTGCTTGCTATCGCTGAGATTATTAAGCATGCGAAAGAATATGGTATCGTATTACCGCAAATCAAAGATGCACCTTTTTTTACGAAAGTCGACGTGAATAAATCGGAAAGTTTATCCCATTATGCAAAATCAACAGGAACAGATTTACAATTATTAAAAAAATTAAACCCGGATTATCATTTTGAAAAAACCAGCTCCATTTCATCAGTTTTATTAGTGCCTGTTAATAGTCGATCGATTTAATCTACCAAACTAGCTGAGCTATGCGAGATGCATACTCATTGGCCGACAAAAGATACGGTAGTGAAATGGATTCACGAGCATGAAGAATTCGCTGATCTCATAATAGAAGCAACAGTTTGTCAAATCATTGATGATTGGGGGAAGAAAGCTATTTATCGAAAGGAAAAAAATGGTAAGCTTATAACTAATAATAAAATACTAGCTGAAAATGGAACTCTATTTTTTAGCAAAAACGCCGGACGTTCTTCTTCTTATAATTTATTACAACAACAGAAAAATGAACACGGTAACTGTGTATTAAATATTTAAGGGTTGTAATGGGCCAATTCCAATCATCCGACAATGACCCGCTCTATCAATACCATCAATAGAAAGCTAATCTTCGTATTCTCAATGCTAAAGAAATTAAATCTTTACCATTTGTTCCGATACACATAAGCGTTAGCATAAGAGCTGGCTTCTGAGTGGTTTTTATATTGCAAACAAACACAGTGGCGGAGCTCATGCGTAAACTTAACAAAACACATAGCAGACACGCAGGTACCCTGACCATGTCATCCCGAATATATATGTTTCTTCAAAAAATAAGAAAATTTTATTGGGTAATGCTTAAAAATAAATACTTTAAGAGCATTTCATCTTTGCAGCATTTCCCCAATGCTAAAAAAAGAATGAAACATTTTTCATAATAATCATAGATTTTTACCAGCAACCATGTGTTCTTATTCTTTAAATGACACGTCATATTAACAAATATTTCTATAATTTTGACTATACTAAAAATAATCCTATTAAATAAAAAAACATACAAATATAACGAGGATTTATGAAACGCGGAAATCATGGTAGCTTTTTTCATCACCCACAAACTCATAATGAAGGTGAATTTGAACTCAACGTTATTGGTAAAAAATGTAAAGAATTTATCTATGATACCGGCAGCAAATTGCCCGATTCGAATTATATCATTGGCCGTCGGTTGGAACTTTTTAGATGCAGTTGCAAATCTTATCACAGCTACTCAGTTATTATTAGATAAATCGAATTATCAGCAAGTACAAAACAAAATGAAAGCTGCACTTATGATATTCTCTTCCGCTCAACTCTTTGCATTGTCATATGCACCTTGGCTTGCTCCACTTGGTGTAGCAGGCCTCACTTCTGCAACTGCTCTTGCTGCTCCTGCATTTGCATTAGCCACTTTAATTGATTTAAGTGTTGCTTCAATTGATTTTTACTATGCTGCAAAAAAAATTAAATTTGATGGCTGGCTAGAAGAACAGACAAAAGAATGGAACCATATTCAAGAAGAGATTGATAAAGGACAAACTAAGATAAATGAGATTAAAATAAAGATCGAAGAACATTTACTCGCTAGACCAGAAAAGCAAGAACAAGAATTGGAACGATTAACAAATAAGCTAGATCATTTAGTAAAAAAACAAGCTGGCTTAGAAGATAAACAAGACAAATGCTTTAATGATATTCAAGCGCGATGCTGGGCTAATCGAGATGCCACAAATGACGTCTATATAAAAACTCAATTAAGTAAAATGAAAAAAATTGCTAACTATACACTGAAAGACGAAAGTCGGGAACAATCTAAAGATTTTAAAAATTATTTCATAAATCGTGAGTCTCTTAATAATGATGATAAATTTACTGAATATAAAAATCTGTCTCTACCACGTGAAAAAGAAATACGAGATAATCTTACCGAAAATTACAACAAAAAATTGGATATATTAGGTGTTAAAAGCTTAAGTTTTATTGGCTGTACCTTACTCGCCATCGCACCTTTTACAGGGCCTGCAGCGCCAGCGCTATTCGCAGCTGGTGCAATTATCTGCGGCTCTGTTGCTTTATATTATGCTTACAACCACCGTGAAGCGATTCAGAATAAAGTGGGTGTTCTTGCTAATGCAGTCAAGAAAAAATTTGAAAGTGCACTGAAACCGTCACCGAATTCGCTCAGCTTTGCATCGTCTAGAAATAAAATGTAAGGGTCGTCGCATAAGATCATCTTTATGAATTTTGTGACGGCTACACACTTATCATGATGTATACCAAATTATTCTAACCCTTGAGTATTAGACCATCTAATATCGATTTAGGATGAATAGAAGATGATTTATTTCCTTGTTGAGATGTGTGTTGTTTCTCATTTTTGTGATTTTCTTCGTTTAGTGCTCGAATTATAAAATTAAGCAGCTACTGGCAACTGAAACAATCCTCCACAATATTTTTCCTGTACGTTGAGGAAGTACACCTGTAATGGATTGTTTTTTAATTAAAATTAGTAATTAGCTACAGACAGGTACAATTACACCACAATCAAGCACTATTCATTGAATAGTTTAATTTTATATGATAACTTAAAACCACTCTCTGATGCGGCAGAAAAAAATAACATCAACAATGTTACTGTCTCTATTGATGACCCGATTAGCAAAATGATGAATGATTCTTGCGCAGGCTAATTAGTAGGATCAAGCGTGATCCAATCAGAAAATAATAACCTTAAATAGAAATTCAATAATGAGGTAGGTAATGAATTATTTTGTTAAATTTAAGATCGCAAGATTAAATCGCTCGCAGCATTTCATCTTGCAGCTAATAGTTTTTTTTACAGTAGCTATAGTATGTTTTTCTGCTGCTTTGTTATGTCATTTTTTAGGTATAACATTAAATAAAGGTGTAACGGGCAAGTTAATATACAATCTAGGTATTCTAGTTGCAATTTTTTGGATGATCATTTCTATGATTATGCATATTGCCCGGTTACATGATTGTAATAGGTCTGGTTGGTGGATACTTCCTATTTATTTTTTAAGTGGTATTTTTGTACTTCCTATATTTTTACTATATGTATGGCCAGGTGATAAGAGTGTAAATATATATGGAAAGCTTTCAAATAAACTAATAAATCTTGAGTTTTTAACAAAACCTGTAAATACAAATAATCAAATTTTCCCTTAATTTTAGAATTGATCCATGACTATCTGTTTGTCTCGAAATACTACATGCCGCGTGGTAATTGGAAAAGTCCACGGCAATATGCTGCGTATAGCGATTTTCCAAACTAAGCAGCTCAAATTAATCACACAAGGTGCAACGAAAAAGAAAGTTAAATTAACTGCAGAAAAATTAAAGTAAGGCATTAACAGCACTGAAACAAAATCTCATTTCGAAAAATGAAATTACGGATATTTTTGGTGCTGAAAGAACACAGGATAGCATCGCTGGAATTATTGGCAACGTTATGCAATCCTTCAGTGGCGAAGAACTTTATCCCAGTATTGAAGAAAAAGCGGCTCATCTTCTATATTTCATTGTTAAAAACCATCCGTTTGTGGATGGAAACAAACGTAGCGGTGCTTATGCTTTTGTTTGGTTTTTGCGTTATGTGAAAGTATTAGACCTTACACGAATCACACCAGCACTCACTGCCATTACACTTTTAATTGCTGAAAGCTTGCCAAAAGATAAAGAAAAATGATCGGCTTGGTTTGCACATTGTTAGCTAAAAGAAAAGCAAATGAGTTATAGTTTAAATATGAAGTCATGACCTCAGTTGACAGAATTTGATAATTGTTAAAATTTTGAAATTCAGATACTGACGTAACTGAATCATTCTTTTTTTTAAATTACAAATGAGCCAACGAATGAAAGATTTATTGCTTTTTTGCGTGATCATGAAATACGAATGCCAAAAATTATTTCTCAACATGTTTTTTCCTTTTTTATTATTTTGAAAAATAAACCACCCCTTGTTTTGTCAATCAGGCTGCTTCATCAGGCGTAATTTTTTTTATGATATTCTGATAAATCTCGGGCCTAATTGATTTATGTAACTCGATTAATTTACGCGTGAATGTAATAACGTGACTCACTTTATGTCCGATAATTAAATCTTGAATCACTTCTTCAGGTGTTTGTGTGTAGTAGGCAATTCCAGATAATGTGTAAGCTTCACTTTTCAAAATATCATTGATCAAACAGCGGATAAAATTTATTTCCATCATTATAGTCTCCATTTCGACGTTAAATTTGAACAATTGAAAATAATCTTGGTATTGAGATCGAAACGACTTCCAAAGTTCGTTAGATATACGCGTATATAATTCAGCTTCTAAGATAAGATTTTCTTCTTTCGAAAATTGTCTGGGATCAACCCCAATGAAATGACATAACAGTTCTAATGCTGCCATAGCTATCCTTTTCACTCCTTGTCATATTTGAAAACCTTTGTATGCATTTTAGATTTGTAATATGCATTATAGTATATTCGAAGAATATTTCTCAAATTCATTAATGTCAACAGATTTAAGTAAAAATATTCATTTAATTTAAATTTATAAAGAAGTAGACAATGCATTAATACATATATTATTATTAAAAATCGCATAAAGTCAGAATATTTTTTATGGATAACTTAGCTTCAATTCTCACAATTTTAATGTCCGAAAATAATATCACCTCAGCAGAGCTCGCGAGGAAAACTGGTATTGGGCAGCCTGTTATTTATCGATTAATGACTGGTACAACTGAAAATCCTCAAATATTAACGTTAAAGCCAATTGCTGATTATTTTGGTGTAACACTAGATCACTTGTTGGGAACAAAACCACTGGGCGAATATAAAATTCCTAAGGGTGTTTCAGTACACGAGATCAACAATAAACTGATCACCATCAAAACGATAGCAGGCATCCTGGTTGAGATATTACCTTCTCTCTTCGAAGGATATAAAAAAGCCGTCTCAGCTCAGTTAATGAACGAGGAAACTCCTACTGATATTTTGCCGCTGCTTCACTTAAATTGCAGCAATTTGCTGAAGACAATCAATCAACTGCAAGATCTACTAACAATAACCAAATCCAAAACTGTTCAGGATTGATCTAATGACCTGTTTAATTCCAATCTGTTTTTATCCAACAAGAAAATTATTAATAGATGACAATGAATCATTCTTACAAAGTAGCATGCTAAGAACTTATGGAGAAAATTTCATAAATTATTCATCGCCTCAGCTGGCATTAAAGTATCTTCTAAAAGAATATCAACCCTCATTAACCAAGTTAGATCTGTTAAAGGATAATCTGCAACTTCATGCTTCTAGTACACAGCATGTAATTAATTTTGACATCAGTAAACTAAATCATACTAATCAAGATGATATTAGTGTTATTTTCATTGATTACAATATGCCAGATATAAATGGAATCAATTTATTAGATAAAATCAGTCATCTTCCAGTTAAAAGAGTTTTAATTACCGGTATAAGCGATGATCAAATTGCGATTGATGCTTTCAATTCAGGACTGATCGATGCCTACTTAAGAAAAGATGATCCAGATTTTGTAAGTAAATTTCAAACACTAACAAAAGAATTAGTATGGAAGTATTTTACAGATTTATGCATCTTTATTTCTGATATCCCTGAATTTAGTTATCTTAAAAATGTTAAATTTGCTAGGGTTTTCAAAAACTATCTTAACGATAATAAGGTATCATCATTTTATTTACGGCATATTAATGGAAATTTCATTCTAGAAGGCCCTTGTAAAGAATCCAAACATGTTCTTATCAGAAATAAAATGCAATTAAAAGAATTAGCGCGGATAGCAAAAGAGGATGGCGCTTCTGAAACGACGATAAACCATCTCGATAATGGGAATATGATTCCTTATTTCAATTCATGTGAGTATTGGGAAGTACCAGCTAGCAGATGGGACAATTATTTACACCCTGCTGAAAAAATAGCTGGGGATAATCAATATGTATGGAGCATCGTTAATACTGCTAGATAAATTAGTGTAAGATTAACACCAATCATTAAGAGAAAAACCGCAATGAAAACAAAAAAATCTCCACTAATGGATGAATTATACGGTATAGAACAATCCAATCAGGTTTATAAAATGCTTGAAAATCTTGATCCAGAGCTAAATAAAGAAGTACAAGAAATAGCTTACGAGCATTATTGGGCTCGTTCTGGGTTAGTAGTAAGAGACAAGAGCTTGATAACACTTTCATCGCTTATCTCTCTTGGAAAAGAAAAGCAGATCAGACCGCATATAGTAGGATTTTTAAATACTGGCGGAACGAAAGAAGAATTAATAAATGTGCTATGCTTTTTAAACGAATTCATTGATAAGAACATGATTAGAAAAGCGATCAGTATTGCAGATGAAGTATTCAATGAGCAAAGTGAAATCCAATATTACATTTCGGCAGAAGATTTCAATCAAACTAAAGCCATTGAATGCAGGGACACACATCTTGCAAAAATAGCATCATCTGCTGCCATTGGAATAAATGAAAATACTAAATTGAGTATTAAAAATTATCTTATCTATTCAAATGGCAAAAGTGATGATGTGAGAAATCTTTTGATTCATTTAATACCCTATTGCGGATTCCCTGTTTCTATAAATGGATTTAATGCATTGAAAGATGCATTATCCAATGAAGCTTAAGCCTGTGCTAATATATAACTAGTCTGACTAGTTATATGAGGATTTGAATCATGACATACTATTGGCCACTTCAAGATGCAAAAGCTCACTTAAGTGCGTTGGTTAAAAAGGCACAAAAGAATGGCCCTCAATTTATTTCTGTACATGGAAACCCGGCCGTGGTGGTAATTTCGCAAGAAGAATATAAGGCTCTTACTACCCCAACAATTTCACTCGTTGAATTTTTTCGCAAATCACCTTTAGTAGGGCTTAACCTTGATTTATCTCGAGATAAATCACCCAATCGAGATATTGATTTATGAATTATTTGATCGATACCAATGTTATTACGGAATTGGTTAGCATCAAACCACATTTAAATGTTATTACATGGTTTGAGCAAATACCAAGTGATGCCGCTTTTTTAAGCGTACTAACCCTTGGAGAAATTCGAAAAGGAGTGGAAAAAGTAAAAGATAATAAGCGAAAAAGAAAATTATTAATTTGGCTTGAACACGACCTCATAAAAATGTTTGATGAACGAATACTAGCGGTATCTAT
Organism: uncultured Gammaproteobacteria bacterium; assembly: GCA_963711205.1. Lineage (GTDB taxonomy): Bacteria > Pseudomonadota > Gammaproteobacteria > DSM-16500 > DSM-16500 > Aquicella. The sequence goes on along the minus strand of CAVQDE010000002.1, from coordinate 297,740 downwards.
TCATGTAGCTGATCGCCGGGGTAGATTACAATGCCAGGTAATCAGGACGCTTCCTGCAATTGATAGTCTAATAGCTGCAACAGCCTTGCATTACGATATGACTTTAGTAACACGTAATACTGATGATTTCTCTGGTTGCCCCGGTCTAGAAATTATAAATCCGTGGAATTGAGATTGAAAATATTTGGAACATAGGCGGATTTACATAGATACGTTATTTTGATTAAATGTAATAATGTGCTTATTGACCCCACTGCTAGGGACATGATCTTTTACAAAAAATGAGGAATTTCAGTGAATTTTGATACGTTAAATTTAAACCCAATTATTTTATCTAATATACAAGCTTTAGGTTATATTGCTCCAACACCGATTCAAGAACAAAGTATTCCGCCTATTTTGGCTGGAAAAGATGTCATGGGTTTAGCGCAAACTGGCACGGGTAAGACAGCTGCATTTGCATTACCTATCTTACAACGATTAATGCAAGGACCGCGTTTACGTGTACGTGCGTTAATCATTGCACCGACACGCGAATTAGCGCAACAAATTCATGATGCCATTACGGAATTAGCTAAGGGAACAAAATTATATAGCGTGACACTTTACGGTGGCGTCAATATCAATCCGCAAATTAAAAGTTTAAAACACGGCATCGAAATTGTAGTCGCTTGCCCTGGACGTTTATTAGATCATTTGCAACAACGCACGATCGACTTATCGCATGTTGAAACCTTGGTTTTAGATGAAGCAGATCAAATGTTTGATATGGGATTCTTACCTACCATTCGTAAAATTCTGCGTTTTTTGCCAAAAAAACGTCAAACCTTACTTTTCTCAGCAACAATGCCAGATGCTATTCATGATCTTGCACAAGAAGTTTTGCGTCATCCAGTCAAAGTTAAAATCGGTCATAACGCACCCGCAACATCAGTTAAACAAGTATTATTTCCTGTTCCTTCGCATCTTAAAACAGCTTTATTAATGCATATATTGCATAAAACCGCCAAGGAATCTGTGCTTGTTTTTACACGCACTAAACATACAGCAAAGAAAGTAGCAATAAAATTAGTCGATGCTGGTTTTAGTGCAACATCCTTACAAGGAAATTTATCGCAAAACAGAAGACAACAAGCGATGAGTGGTTTTCGTGATGGTTCTTTACAAATTTTAGTAGCAACGGATATCGCAGCGCGCGGCATTGATGTGTCAAGTATTTCGCATGTAATTAATTATGATATTCCTAGTACGGTAGAAGCTTACACGCATCGTATCGGTAGAACAGGGCGCGCTGCAAAAGAAGGTGAGGCCTTTACGTTTATTACTAATGAAGATCATGCTGAAGTGCGTGCGATTGAACGCGTGTTAGGAAGAAAAATCGAACAATGTAAATTAGAAGATTTTAATTACACTGCACCAGCACCGGCTAGAAATTTAGGAAGTGTTGCGACGCACAAACCTGCACAGCGTAAACATCATCATAGAGGTAAAAAATAATCTTTGGTATAGAGATCAATGTAAGATTTGCAGTTGGAGAAATCCTACGATTTTTCATTTTAATTCTCCGTAAGTAAATTAATTTGAATCTTGCAGCCTTCTGACTGCCTGAACTTTGGGTCACGTGCGTGTGTGTAGAATTCATCATGCAGCTACTGGAAGCTCATATAACCCATTACAATATTTTTTCCAACGATATCCATTGAGTGCTTGAGCCAAGTAAATTAATTATTTTTCCCATCTCATTTGGTTTTTTACCTTCCAATGAACAATGACAACGAGCGTCATTATATAATATACCCAGAATATATACCCATTACACTTCGAAATGCGAATTTTAACATCCCATCTTGCGTGCGATAGGTGCCGGGGAAGATAAAGAGATGATAGAGATGATCAAATCCTCATTCGCAAACTCCCAGGCGGTGAGGAAGCAATGGAGAGCCAGATTGAGCGCTATAGGCCATGTATTGAAGAGATGCAGAATCAAAAACCTGATGATCTAACTTGGCTAATTGAGATTGTTAAAAAAAGTTCTCTTGCTGATGTGGCTGCCGAACTTGCTACCGGAGCTGATTATGATAAGACCTATCAAAGCCCGCTTCGTGATGCATTAAATAAGTTTAGAGCAGAAAAGCTCGATCCTAAACATCGTGTCATCGCTACACCACAAATACATTGTAATTATCAAAACCTCGCCCATGCCTTTGATCTTCGTGAACGTGAATGGGATAATTTAAAAGAAGGGAATAATTATGACAGAATTTTGTTGGTAACTCAGCAAATAATAGGTTTTATCGAGTTGGTAGAATTGCCGGCGTATGAGAGATATGTATTCGCGCGAGGTCAATCTGAGCGGGAAATTGAGATCAGAGGAATAATGAGATCATGGAAATATAAATATGGCGATGGTGAGTTTCCTTGCTATGACGCCTCTCTTGTTGCTTCTCATTCAGGGGTTGGTTTCATGGCGCGGGGCTCGCAGGGGTGGCCGCAACTCATTGCGGCGGGCGCGATGTACAAAACTTATGTCGAGCAAAAACTTCAAACCTGCAGAACTTATGCAGCCACACCCACAATCCCAACCGACGGGTACGAACGGATGTGGAACGTTCCTTCGATGTTTTTTTGACGTGAAGTGGGTGCAAGCCGCTGGCATAGGCAGCCACTTTCTTGTGCTAACAAACATCAATAAACCATTGCAAAAGTTCTTGGTATTGCCAAGTTTCAGAAGTCATTGCCCACCACATAACCCAGCGATGAAGATAATTTCTAGTTTGGCGGGAAGATGTCCCACCAATCACCCTATATTTAATTTGCTCGCGTGCTTTACGCAGTGTTCTTGGATGAGGAACAATGCGTGTAATAGGCGAATTCTAACTACGCATCGCCACGCAATCGGCGTTGCTGAATGGAACGGTCGTGAAAAGATCCGTGAAAACCTTCGAGCATTTATTGATACAGGCTTCACCGCACATCACGATATAATCGAATATTGGGATGGCGGATTACTTAAAGTTTTTCACGTTATTGTCACCATGAAACCCGATGATAGCAGCAAACCAACCGTGAGGCCTGTGATGACACATTTCTTCTATATGACGAAGAAAATTCTAAAGTCCGCAGCTGGATTGGATCGGTAGGACCTGTTGCATTCTAATGTATTGTACTAGCCTAAATGAGATAACAGCACATGATGGTTAACCGCGCTAGATAATGGGTACAGTTAAGCATGACATTAAATTGATAGCGATGAATCTGAATAGATTTCATCTACCATTGGCAATCTTACTCTTATAGAATTTTTCAGCTACCTCTTAAACTGCAAATTAGAGACAGACAGGGGTATTACTTCACCTATCGTAAATAAGCACTCATTTGATCTTCCTTATTTTTTTCTATTAACGTTGGTTAAAAACACTATTCCATTGATTATTACAAGTATTTTCTAGATAATTCCATCATCATTTCACGGAATAGAAGATGTTATTATGTTTAGAAAAAAACAAAAAAGAAAAAAGAATAATCATGAAAATGATGAGGCATTACCTATAGAAGAAAATCGAGAAATTATTGCAAAAGCAAGTATTATGAATAGCATTGCAGAGTTAGATTTACAAATTTTATTAAAATTAAATTGCTTATCACTTGCAGCGATCACTTGTGTAAATAAATATTATGGTCAGCTATCGGAAAATACATCATTATCTAAAATACGATTCTTTGATAAAAACAACGAATTTGTACATTCAAAACAAATAAACCCCTTTCACCATGAGAGAAATAGAATAGGTAACAGCTATTCTGCCCTCTTTGCTAGCCAATGGCGCGTTCCGGCTAGCGCACCAAGCATTTTAAAAAATGTGGTTATTGTAGGGGAGGATGAATCTGAAAAGTCTTCTCTTGTTAGGTTTATACATGATTTAAATCGCCGGAGAATTCAACCCAATTACCATAAAATTAATTGGCAAATAAAAACCCCTTTCCCAAAACAATATGATTCATTTGAAGAAGAAGGGGAAGATTTTAAACTCAGTAGACTCCATGCATCCGATGCTGGCATTGTTTTGATTGATATTAGTAGTGAAAGTTATGATGAAAAATATTTGAATATCCTAATTAAGACTCATTCCAAGACACTATTTCCTCATATTTATTCTAATGCACCTATTTTTTTAGTAGGAACAAAAGCAGATTTAGTTTACGATTCATCACGTATCTATCTATTGAAAAATGTTGCGAAACAGTACGATTTTATTAATGCCTGCCTAGCGATCTCAATCCATGATAAAGCAAATTGTGATGGTCTATTTTTTGAATTGGGAAGGTTATTATTAGAAAAAACAGAATTTTTCATTGAAAAATCCACTCCTGATGAAGAAGAAAATAAAGTTAAAAAAAAGGAAAAATGTACTCTCATGTAAGTGATAAAAACTGGTAACGCTCCCTTATAGGCAACATCTCTAAATGTCATTGCTCTTTACTTTAAATAAATAAAGTGATGAAGCTAAAAATGATATAATTAGTTAGCCATCGATGAACATGTTTTTCCAACTTGCTCCACAGCTTCCGACAATGATATTACTGCTTCGTCTGCACCAATGGCATGAATTTGTTTGTCGATCTCTGAGGCAGTTTTTAATGAACCCCACAAGCCGACCATTATATTTAACTGAGGTATACGCATACGGAGTTTCTTGCAGAGAAATCTAGCATATATGTTCGTTGAGGGCGCGACGACTGATATACAAACTACATTAGGATGATGTTTTTCGACATAATCCACAATTTCCTCTGTATTATGATTCTCCGAAATAGTTTCCACAATAAATGATTTCTGTGATAGCACTTGCGCAAGCATGTTGACGACGATTTCATTTCGCTCTCCGCGTGCTGGGATGCAAATCACGCGATATACCGATTCTGTGATCACAGCTGTTTCGGAATTACTCTTTTTATCGATAGAAGGTACAGTTGGTAATGTACTTAAATCTTCAATGATATCGCGGATACTTTCATACAAATCTTTTGCTTTTTCCTTATCTATTATTTCCCAACGCAAATCCAATTCTATGTTGAGAATAACAGGAATTAGAACAGAGTCGTACAGTGAAATAAGTGAGTGATCTTTTAGATAATTATCAATAATTTCCATCACATTACTTTCGCCTCCTGTGAGAAGGCGATGATAACACTCTTCATGTATTTCAAGAGGCTGCTCATCACTGAACAAGATACTCAGAAATTCAAGCATATGTACATAACGGCCAATGACAACTAAACAAACGGTAAGAGGAGTTGATAACAAAAGCCCAATAGGTCCCCAAAGTAATGTCCAAAATATCGCTGCAACGATTAATGCTAAGGGAGATATGCCCGTACCAGAACCATAAAACCATGGTTCGATCAAATTGCTTGTAATCAAATCAAGCATTATATAAAGACTTAGCGTCAGAAATGGTGCCCACCAATTCGCCGAAATAACAAATGAAAGTCCGATGGGTATTACAGCAGCTATCCATGAACCTATGTAGGGTATAAACCGCAGCACAACAGCTAAACCGCCCCAGAGTGGCGCATTGGGAATACCGATGAAATAGAGACCGATAGTAACAATGACGCCATAGACAAGGTTAATAATTAATTGCCTGAATAGATAATGAGAAATACGTGTACTCGCATCATCCATCGCTTGCGTCGACACGCCAATGCGTCTTTGCCCCACTATTCGTAGAATGCGACCGCGCAAATCTTCACGATAAAGCAACATAAAAATAACGAATAGCATGACTAAGCCTATTGTTAATAAGACGCTTATGACCGGGCCAACAAATGATTGTACAGCCACCGTCAAATAAGATTTGGATTCAATCATTTGTACAGGCACTGGGGTCTTTGGTAAAACTGGTGTCGTTCTAGATGCTTCTGCTACAGGGAGAGAAGGAGATGGAGTAATGTAAGAATAATCTGGTAAATTCTTTTCAAACTTTTGAATCGTTTCTGACAATCCCACTGATTCTTCTATATACGACAAACGGAGAGAACGAAGTTTAGTCTCAATATTATTTTTATAATTCGGTAATTTTGTAGTGAGATCGATGAACTCATGCGTCAAAATATAACCGGCGCTGCTTATTCCTAGAAATATAATTATTACAGTAATTAGAACAGCAGGAAGTCTACCTATCCATCGCTCAATTCTAGAAACAAAAGGTGAAAGTAAAAAAGTGAGTAGCACACCCAAGGCTAAGGGAACAAGAATAGTTTGCCCTATATATAGTATACCAATAATGAAAACAGTCAGAAGTAACCTGTAGGTTCCAACAATAGCCGAAGTTGCGGTTTTATTTTTAACAACTAGCATAAGATGTTTGCCTAAAAGAGAAACACATATACATTTCAAATGCTAGTACACTTACTTTGATATGCATACATTCCCTTCCAACTATAATCTTCAAAATTATTTTTTCACATTTAGCCAAATTAAAACTGTTGAAAGTATTCCTAAACCTATTCCTAATGTAATCCCCATTGAGATAAAAGGTTTACTTTTAACTTTCTTATATTGTGCCAGTAATAATGGCATAACATACTTAATCTTTTTTAAGGAATGTTTTTTTGTATGGGGATGTTTGCGATGATGAATATGTCCATTGTGTCTGGCTACTTTATGCATAATACTCGCTCCTTTCGCATTTTTTTATGTCATATTAATTATTATATCAAATATACTCTTCTCAAACAGATCATTATTTGATCATCTTTTAAATAATTTAATTAATCCTGATAACTTTCTAGTGTTAATTACATCTTCTTTTTCGAGCCACTCTCTTCGAGCTTGATTGATTTATCGATTTTCTTTTGGATTAACTGGATTATCTTTATTTGGATTTGTATTTGTTTTAATAGTTGGATCTTTTGTGCGTTTTTGGTAAAGCCGTGTAATATACACAACGCTACCGGAAGCCCAGAAATATTTTCCTAATCCACTTAATTCAGCCACGGATGAAGCGTGATAAATTCTGAATATTTGAGTTTGTAAAAATTCACAATAATATGCTCTCTGGTTCAACGTGAGTTACTGTTCCTCGCAAACTCCTTCCACCGCTCCCTCATGACCAGACCAGCAATCCGAGAATGCACTCCAGCATCCCCTGCCCCAAATACGTTCTTTTCCGCCATCTGGCCATTGAATGTCAGCATAGCAGCGGATTCTTCCCAATTCTGAATTATAGAATGTAGATCGTAGAAAATTTATGGTCTCAATTACATGCTATAATTATAAAGATAACACTATAATAAATATAAACACATCGGAGGAGTTATGCTTTCTGGTGCTAAGTTTACTGATTCAGAGCAGAATACTTATGATTCGTTAATTTTAAATGGCCTTGAAGATAACCGTCTTGAATATGAGTATATAGAGAAGCTCACAAATTCAGGCGTAATAACGAAAAGCTTTTTACAGAAATTAGAAAAACCACTGTTATGTAAGCTGCTTTACAGCTTGGCAAAGTCAGGGCTTGGTGAATCCGTTATAAAAGAAATGTACGATTTAAATCTACTGACTACAGAGGTTCTAAATTCAAAACAAGATGATCCTGACGGTCCGAAAGGTGCAACAGCTCTTTATGCTGCTGCTAGAAATGGACATGTGGAGGTTGTTAAATATTTACTTAGTATGGGAGCCGATCCCAACCTGGCGACGACTAAAAATGCAATTTCTCCCCTTCACACCGCTGTTGCTCATGGGCATCCAAAGGTAGTCGAAGCCTTGCTTGAAAAACCTGGTGTAAATCCTTATCAAGTGAATGTGCTAGGACAAACAGTTTTTGACTATCTCAGTAGTATAAAAAATGAAGAAAAACGGATTGAAATGGAGAATGCATTGAGATTAGAGAAAGCATTGGATGACAAAGATTTTCTTTGTCCGATGCAAGGTCAACAATGGCTTACGCTTTTTATGTTAGCACTCAATTATCCTGGTGGGAGCGGTGGAGGGCAGTGCTTTGGCATAGCGAATATGAGCGCAGATGCTCTCTTAACAGAGAATGGATTTGCCAATCTAAATCAAAAGCTTAAAGACATGTATAAGATCAATGGCGCTACTTTAAGAAACAGCTTGCAGCATAACCTCATGATTTAAAGTGAAATCAGTTTCCAAATTTATTATGATTCGTTTCGACTAAAAAGCGATCGAATAAAAAAGGAAACTGACGAAATGGATTCTAATAAGAAACGCACGCTAGTGCAAATTGAAAAACAAAAACGGTCTCTATTATCAAGCAAGACTGATGTCTCACTCACAAATATTTTAAGCTCAGAACGTTGCCAACGCATTCTTAGCGAATGCCGTGAATTTCGTGATCGAGTTTATACGCCAATAAAAACGGTATTTGTATTTATCAAGCAAGTATTAAACCCAGATAAATCCTGCAAAAAGGCCGTTGCTAGAATTATAGTAGAGCAATTGAATGCCGGAGAAAAACCGGTTAGCTCAAATACAGGCCCTTATTGTAAAGCACGGCAACGCTTGCCAGAAGGAACTGTGCATGAATTAGTGAAGGAAATTGGCACTGCACCGCTAAACAATGCACCATCGAAATGGAAACCGTTTGGCCGAAATTTAAAAGTTTTTGACGGCAGCACGGGGAAAATGGCAGATACAAAAGCAAATCAAAAGGCTTTTCCTCAGCATAAAAATCAGAAAAAAGGTGCTGGATTTCCTATTGTGCGCTTTGTAGTAGTGATGTCTCTCACTGTTGGCACGGTGATTGATTATGCAATTGGTGCATACAAAGGAAAAGGCACTGGCGAATCATCATTGCTTAGAAATATTCTCACGTGTATTGAGAAAGACGATATTGCATTAGGAGACCGTTACTTTCCAAATTTTTTCCTTATGGCTGATTTAAATAAAATTGGTGCTGACGGAATATTTCGTGGTCAAGGCCAACGACATTATGATTTTAGATCAGGCGTTCGCCTGGGTAAAAATGATCATATTGTTTTTTGGGAAAAACCGTATAAGCCCACGTGGATGGCACAAAAAGAATACGATTCTTACCCAGATAAAATTCAGGTAAGAGAGTTTAAAGTGGCGGGAAATGTTTACGTTACCACGTTTCTGAATGCTAGAAAATATCACAAAAAAGAACTTGCCAGCATCTATGAGCGAAGATGGGATGTTGAAATTAATTTGAAAAGTATTAAAGCGACCATGAATATGGATATGCTATCTTGCAAAACGCCAGATATGGTAAAAAAAGAGATAGGCATTCATTTTTTAGCGTACAATTTTATACGAATAATGATAGCAGAAGCTTGCATACGTCATGATGCTGTTCCTTGGAAAGTTAGTTTCAAAGGCACAGTGCAATTGCTAGCAGCATTCATGCCATACTTTTTGGGTTCAAGCACAAGAAGAAATAAAATATTGTATGCTAAAATGCTCGCGTTAATCGTTAAAAACAAGATAGGTAATAGACCAGGAAGAATCGAGCCACGTGTTATTAAGCAGAGACATAAGCCATTCCCTACGTTGAAGCGACAGCGGTCTGTTGAAAAAGAAATGCTGATAAAAAAACTGAGCAAAAGAATTGCAAGAAATGCTGGGGATTAAGGTAGTGCCATTGATGTATAAGATTGTAATGGAAGCCGAACGTGATGCGATAAAAAAAATAAATGAAAATAAAAAAATGAACACGCTACCAAAGAGCTATGATATTGTTTTAATGTCGGTAGAGAAAATTGACTTAGCGCGTCTACAACAAGTTTCAAAAGAGAACGGGAATCAACCTGTTTTGGTTAAGCATGGAGATCAAATCAGCATATATGGCGAATCTCCAGGAGGACAAGAATGGAAGATTACTTCTTTAGATGCGACGACATTGGAAGGGATAACATTTCCAGCAACACCGAAAGCGCAAGAAGTAACGGATAAAATGCTTCAAGAAATCACATCAAAGAACGGTCATCCTACACCAGAAGAAGTATTGTTCTATCGAAAGGTTAGAGAAAATATTGTTAAAAAAGTCGAAGAAGATCAGAAAAAAAAGATTGATACTTACGCATTATGTGACACCATTGAGACGTATCAGAGTATGTATATGCATGCTGAAGTGCTTGGCTCCAATACACCAGCTGGGAATGTATACCAATCATCTTCGCTGGTCGAGCCTATTAGTCTTGAAGAACAGGGAGGTAAAAAAGGAGTTTTTCGCTGCTCTGGCATTTATACCGAGGAGGAATTGACGATATATTTGAGCACCTTGCGTAATTTGTTTATGGAAGAAAATTTTCCTCATCCTATTTCTATTCAATTATCAGGCGAGGGACACGCTATCACAATAGGTTTTGATAAAAAAACAGAACAGTGGATTTATATTGATGCTAATAAATCTTTTCAATACATCTCTGACAATGAAAAAATGTCTGCAACTATCCTAAAAGGACTCTCATCTAAAAATCCTGCGAATAATCTGATTGGAATCGCAAGTAGAATGTACATAGCTGCCTACAACAAGGAAAAAGAGAACAATATTGATTTAATCAAACCATTCATTACCAAGTTAAACAATAACCCAAACTGGAAGGAAATACATGCTGTTTCAAAAGAAACGATAAACAGAAAAGACATGCATGGAGGGTCTTTATTTGGGTTAGCAGTCAAAAATGGGGAACCTAAAAAGGCTAAAACTATCTACAAGCTAACAAAAAATAACCCGAATAAAAAAAGAGACAAAAAGGGTATTGCGCTTGCAAAAAAACATGAAAAAAAATTCTTCCCTTTAGAATTAGATTCAAGACAACAAGAGAAAAAGAGATTCGATAAATTTAAAAATTTTATTCCCAGTTTTTTTAAAAAAATAGTTACTTCAAAAGATAAGAAAAATGGCTCAATCCGGGTTTGTGTGGGTAAAAAGTAGTAGTAAAATTCATTTCTATTCTGTAAATTAAGCACTTTCCTGCATTTTTACCGCCATAAAAAAATCATAAGAAACTACTACTTCTTTTTACTACTACTTTTTGAGAAAAAAATGAAGAAAGCAAGGACGCTACAAGAATTATTTTCATTCAATGGATTCAAAGCGAAACGTCAACTGGAAGGAAAATTTGGCGAACCTAAGCTGCGAATTGTTCAACTGGAACGCAAAAAAAACGGCAAGCTGTTCCGAATGCCACACTGCCTTTCGTACCTTTTATGATAGAAAAACTTGCATGGTGCGTGACTGTGATGCGAAAGGTTATCAAATATATTATCGCTATGAAAGGCGAAGGGTGCATTGTAAAAAATGCAACAGGGTCTGCATGGAAACCTTAGATTGGTTAGCAGATAATACGCGGTACACAAAGCAATTTGCGAATTACGTTGGAAAGCTTTGTCGCGACATGACGAATAAAGATGTAGCAGAAACGCTTAACCTGCATCCTGACACGGTGAAAGACCTTGATAAGTTGTATATGAAACAGATGTTGGCTAAGACACCAATTGCAGCGCCTTCTGTAATTGGCATTGACGAGCTATCGATACGCAAAGGGCATACCTATAGAATTATTGTGAGTGACATAGAACGTGGACGACCAATATGGATTGGCGGTGAAGGGAGGAAAGAAGAAGATATGGCCTTGTTTTTTGCTTTTTTAGGGTCGAAAAAAACAAAGAAAATTCGTTTGGTTGTCATGGATATGTGGAAAGCATTTTATAATTCAGTAACACATTATGCCCCTAAAGCAAATATCCTATTTGATAAATTTCATATTCTGAATCACTTATCAAAAGCGATGGATCAAGTAAGACGAGATGAATATAAGCGCGTTTCTGGAGATGAACGCATCTACATTAAAGGTCAGCGATATACCCTGTTAGCACATCGCGAAAATCTCACTCTTGAAGGACGGCAGGGGCTTAAAAAATTGCTTGCAGCTAACAAACGTATACAAACAGCATATTTGCTCAAAGAAGAATTTTATCAAATGTGGGATTATAAAAGTGAAGGTTGGGCACGTAACTTTTTTGAAAACTGGAAAGAGCAACTAAAATGGCAACGTCTTAAACCATTCGAAAAATTTGCTGAGATGATTGAAAATCACTGGAAAGGAATTGCCTCTTATTGTCAGAATGAAAACAAAGTAAAATTAGGTTTTGTCGAAGGGGTGAATAATAAAGTGAGAGTTATCCAACGTAGTGCTTACGGTTTTCGAGATGAGGAATACTTGAAATTGAAAATATTAACTGCGTTCTTACCAAAAAACGTGTGAATTTACCCACACAAATCCGGATTGACCCAGAAAAATAGAGTTGAACCTGCTAATGATCCTACTATTGATAATAAACGCAAACCGCATCGTTAAAATCTAGCCAACGTAAATTGTCGTTTTTGGCGCATCTAGAGTATAGGATAAATGTACAAGTGTGTATTTTAAAATATAAGTAAGGATAATAAATCTTTTATTTGCCCTGTGTATAGCGAATTCATCATGCAGCTACTGGAAGCTCATATAACCCATTACAATATTTTTTCCACCGATATCCATTGAGTGCTTGAGTTAGTTATCAAACAAAATAAAAGTCTTATCAGGGGGGAGTTCAACCAATAACTGCAACCACCTCTTTTCAGAAAAAAGCATATCCATTCTAAATTGTTCTTGTTTAGGAATTACTTTACCCATTTATAATTAAATTCTTGCCTTCTTATGTGAGAATTCAGAAGTATCTGATTCCTCATTCGTATGTTGCGGTCCGGTGCGAATAGTATTATGCGCCTCAATATAGCCACGACCAATTTTTTCTTGAACAAAGAAAGGAATGCCTTTTTCTAATTTTCCATATACTTTTGCCGTTCCTTTAGGTGTTGCTTTAGGATTTGCTTTTGCATAAGCAGCAGCTTCAGTTAAATCCCTGACAAAATCATCGAGAAAATTTTCTTGATGTGCATGAACAGCAGTGAGGCGGAAATGAAAGCCCTCTGCTTTTTGGTCAGGAGTTTGCATAATATTGACTGACCAGCCTTTTTCTTTCAGTTGACTCGCAATGACAAGAATATTAACACCAGGATCAGACTGAACTCCTACTACACTAGACAGGGGATGAAAAGCGACATGGACACCATCTATTTTATTGATGGCGGCAACTAATTCACGTTGTAAGGTAAGAATGGCGCGCGTTTCATTGATATAGGTATCTTTACCTTTGGCACACATAACTGCCCAGGTGGTAGCAATGTCCGCTCCGCTACGCGAACCATCAATGCCTTCCGTCACATACATACCCCCGACCCAATCAAGATGTACATGTGTGGGAGAGGCTTCGCAACTGGGATGAAATAACAGGACTGATGTGCCTTTAGGCGACTGACCATATTTATGTGTATCCATTGAAATGCTCGTCACACCAGGGGCAGAAAAATCGAATTTGGGAAGAGAAAAGCCTGCTTCATCTGCAAAAGCATTCACAAAACCACCCAGACAACAATCCACATGCAATGGAAGTTTTTTGCGTTGTGCTAATGCGCCCATTTCAGTGATTGGATCCATAATACCAAAAGGGAAAGAAGGAGCAGACCCTACTAATAAACAGGTATTGCTATTAATAGCCTTTTCCATAGACTTTACATCAGCAGCACCGGTCTTTTTATTAATGGGGATTTTAACAAGTTTCACATTAAGTATTTTTGCTGCTTTATCAAAAGCAACATGCGCTGTTTCCGGTACGATGATTTCCGGTTCACTGATACCATTTTTTCGCGCTTCTATCACATAAGCTTTACAAGCTTCAAGAATACTCGTTGAGCCACCATGTGTCAGGATGCCAGGTGCGCCTTGACTACCATGCATGAGAGCTTGACACATTGAAATCACTTCTGCTTCCATTAAATTAATCAATGGCCATTCTTCATGCATGGGATTTGTCAGTGCGGTTTTTCCCCAAACTTTTTCAAGCATTGATAATAATGCTGGATCGTAATGAGCATAAACAGCACCTGAAAGACGGCCTTCATGATGCTTATCTTGAAGTTTATCGAAACGAGATAAAATGTCTTCGTGTGATAATCCATACTCAGGTAAGGATTGAATAGGTGTCCAATGTAATCGTGCCTGATCAATGTCAGTTTTAATGTCATCAATAGCTTTGCCTACAGCATCTAATTCTGTTTTTATTTTGTTCCCAATGACAGGCACAAACATCAATGATTTTACAGCGCCATCAAATACTCGGTTTTTAATCGAGCGAGTATCCCAATGTCGATATGATGAATAGGCTTTTTGGATAAAGAGTACGGCTGCGACTGTGCCAGCAATTAACGTGGTAGGAGGATAATCTTTTAGCGTATCGTTAACCGAATTATTGACTTGATCGATTAGGGTAAGTGAAAGTTCCAGTGTTCGGCTAAGCATGCTCTATCCTTATTTTTAACATGAATTAAAACGCGTCATTTCTTCTCGTCTTCTTGGTCTATTCATTGCAATGGATTGCGATTCATTTATTTGGCACTCTATCTTTTGCCTGACCCAACAATGTTAGTCATGATGGTCCATCACCCTTCCCTTCTGGCTTATAATGTTTATCCAAAACTCGCTTGGCTATATTCTCATCTATCTCTATACCAAATGCATGCTTAATCTGTACAGCAATACGCAAATATCCAAATCGTGGATTACGCTTTTTCATTTCATTAACGTCTTTGGTTTGATAACAATTGCAATTTTTAATAATCGGTGTGGATGAATTAATGATACTAACATACCATATATACCAATCGCCATTGAAGATGCGAAATTTGCTGCATTAAACTAAAAAATATAGTAAAAAGCTTCTATGAATCGGATGCTTACCCCAAAGGAACGAGAAAGGTTAATAGGACGTCATCGTAAAGAACGTGACGGCCGCATTCGTGATCGCATTAAAGCAGTGCTTGCATACGATGATGGCTACAATTATTCAGAAATTTCACGAATATTATTACTTGATGATGAAACAATTCGTCGTTACATTGATGATTATCAACGAGAACAAAAACTAAAGGCTGCTAATGGTGGAAGTGACAGCAATCTTACAGATAAAGAAACGCGCGAGCTCATAGAACATCTTAGAGAAATCACTTATCTTCATGTAAAAGATATTTGTCAGTATGTTTTACAAATTTATAGAAAAAAATACACGATTAGCGGTATGACGAAGTGGTTGCATGCACATAATTTTGGTTATAAGAAAGCGCACGGCGTACCAGCAAAAGCAGACAGAGAGAAACAAGAACAGTTCATTAAATATTATACTCGGCTGAAGAAAAAAGCAGGAGAAAAAGAGCCAATTTACTTTACGGATAGCGTACATCCACAACACCAAACACCAAACACCAAACACAATTGACATATGGTTGGATACCAAAAGGTGAACGTAAAGAAGTTGCAACAACAGCTCAACAAAAGAGATTAAATTTTATTGGTGGAATTTGTTTAGATGGTCATCGATTTATTTATCATCAAGCTGATAAAATTAATGCAGAAAGCATTTGTGATTTTCTTTGGAAATTACGAAAAGCTAATCCTGGAAAATTTTATGTTCATGTGATTTGGGATAACGCAAAACCTCATAAAGATGATGAAGTTTATGCTTTTGCAAAAATACTTGGTATTAAATTGCATTATCTGCCGCCTTATTCACCAAATCTTAATCCGGTAGAGCGAATGTGGAAACTGATGCACGAAGATGTCAGGTACAATAAATATTATGGAAAATTTTCTGAATTCACGGAAGCAACGTTAGGATTTTTCAAGAGTATTGGTAGAAAGAAAAACATTTTACGAGAAAGAATTACTGATAACTTTCAAACCCTGCATTCACCATTGTGCGCATCTTGAAGTGAAATGGGTATATATTCGCATCCAGAGCTATATACACATATTAGCATCGACTGTTATGTCGGGCGTACCGTTGCTACTAAACGCGACTTATATCGCTCTATAGTCGAAAATTTAGAAATTCTAGGTATTCCTAAAGATCATGTAAAAATCCTTTTAAGAGAAACTAGCAAAGAAAATTGGGGGATTCGAGGTGGTCAAGCTGGATGTGATGTGGAAGTAGGTTATACAATTGAAGTCTAAAACGGGGTTGCATTTACCCTTGCGCCTTGTATCCACGTCCGACTGACATTAAATAGGACTGATAATTTAATTATTAATGGCAAATTGTTGTGACAGTGCCACACCAATTCCGCCTTGACACGAGATTCCGCACAATCCGCGATAGTCCTAATAGTCATTACTATCTAGGACCGAAATTAATGCTGTAATCATAGTAATAACAGATTGATTTATCCCATAACCTTAACTTAGAATACTTATTATCTTTACTATTACATGTAATAGTAATATTAGTAATCTAAGTTAATGGCATCTAAAATGAAAGTACAAAAGATTAAGTTACAAGATACAAATCAACCGCATTGGATTGTGATAGGGGATGATTATTTACCCATAGAACCCATAAGCCAATATTTGTTTTACCTATACAGTATCAAAAAATCACTCAATACTATTCGAACCTATGCGCATCACCTGAAAATTTATTGGGTACACTTAACAGCTAAAGACCTAAATTGGAAAGATGTAAATATTGACACCATTGCTCGTTTTATTGCAACGCTGAATGGTCTAATAGAGGGAAACGTTATTCACCTCGAATTAGAACAATCAAAACGATCCGAACGAACCATTAACCAGATTGTTATAGCGGTAGCTAGCTTCTACCAATATCATCATCAATTGGGAAATGTAGGGGAGATTACTTTCTATCATTGGAAGAAATCTTTTTATACCAGTCAATCGTTTAAACCGCTGTTACATCATTTAGCAAAATCAAAGAATGAGTTACAGTCAATTGTTGTGTACGAGAGATTTTTCATTAGGCGGCAACTCTCTCATTCACTGAACCATTTTCCCCTATCTGCCGTATGCCATTAGTGAATTTCACATCACGAATAACATCCGCCAAATAATTGAATCCTCTCAATCGATTCCAATGTTTCTGCGCACTCTCACACAGTTTAAATACCATCGTTAAAATAGTTGTGCGTGAAAAACATCCTTTCGATTTATACGTACGATGGCGCACGGTTGCGAACGTTGATTCAATCGGATTGCTCGTTCGTATATGCGTCCAATGCTCAGCTGGGAAATCATAAAACGCCAGCAATTCTTCTTTGTCTTTCAATAAGCATTCTGTTGCTTTGAAATGCTTAGCTTCATATATTTTTACAAAATTATCGAATGCCTTGTATGCAGATTCTCGTGTAGCAGACATCCAAATTTCTTGTAGTTCTGATTTCGCTTTTGCTTGCAATGATTTTGGGAGCTTGTCTAATACATTGCCCATCTTATGAAACCAACAACGTTGATGTCGTGTTTTACCATAAGCCTCTGTCAATGCTCCCCAGAAGCCTAACGCGCCATCGCCCACTGCTAATTTAGGTGCTTTTTTTAATCCACGATTCTTCAAATCTTGCAGAACGGACAGCCAAGATTCTTTACTTTCACGATGCCCAGCTTCGATCGTAAGCAATTCTTTTTCACCTTGCTCTGTTACACCAATAATCACCAGAACACACTCTGCAGCGTCTTCCATGCGCGCTTGCAGGTAAATTCCATCTGCCCAGAAATACACGTAGCGTTTACCGCTTAAATCACGCCTATGCCAATCCTTATATTCATCTTCCCAAACTGATTTTAAACGGCTAATAACGCCTGGCGATAAGTTCTTCGCATCGTCTCCAACCAAAGGAGTGAGCGCGTCCACAAAATCATTAGAAGATATGCCTTTTAAATATAATAACGGTAAAAGTTCATTCATGCTTCCGCTGCGACGCAAATATTTCGGTATCACTGATGAGCCAAATTTTATTCCATCATGCGCTTTTGCACGATCACGAACACGTGGCACTTGTACCGCAACACTACCTATACCCGTTTGGATTTCACGCTCTGGAAGATAGCCATTCCGCACAAAACGTGCCGTTTCATCCTGTTGGTTATGCTTAGCGAGAAACTCTTCAACTTCCAGATTGACCGCTGTAGCCAACAATTTACGTGCCCCTAATCGTAGTACTTCAGTCAATAAATCATTAATTGTTTCTGGCTTTTTTAACTCAATCACATTATCTTTGCACATGGTGGTGTTCCTCTATGGATTTATCCATTAACTTTTGTCAGTTAAGAGGATACACCGCCTAATTAATTCGTCAATTTACTCCCGTACACAAGATTCGATCATAACTCTGCAGTATGTGCGTTAACGTCTTCGACAAAGAAAATTCCACTATCTGATCTGGAACGATGGCGACAAGCAGGTTATGCTGCCGTTGATAAGTTGGTAGATAGACTAAAAGATCAGGTTGAGGATAGAGATGTGGAAGATATGAGCAATCTTCTCAGAGAAGAAGGTAAGAATGTGACTGCTGCGATATTTGAACAAATGATTAATAGCGTTGGAAAAGAAGAGCTGCAAGCAAAAACACACATCTGCCCCGAATGTAGTCGCACTTTAAAATCGACTCGCAATATGCGGCGAACGATTGATACAGAGATTAAGCGTTAAATGATCTACTTTGGTTCCGTGTTCCAGCATTATTTCCTCAATATCACGATAGCTTAAGGCATACGATATATATATACCAACGTACAACTAACAAAATAATGTCCTTCGGAAAATGCTTGCCTTTAAAGCTAATCATTGGTAGATTCCTGTTATTATTTTTTTGGCGACGATTCTAACAAATTTTCACTATGTCTGCGACACAACCTTGTTCGCATGATTATCAAGCATTACTTGCTAAACATGGATTAATTTGCAGTATGAGTAAGCGCGGAGATTGTTTTGATAATGCTGCTATGGAAAGCTGGAATCATAGCTTTAAAGTCGAAGCAATTCATGGCGAGAAATTTGCAACACGTGTTGATGCAAAAAATCATGTGTTTGATTACATCGATATGTATTACAATCGCAAACGTCTTCATTCTAGACTTGGCTACCTAAGTCCTGCCTATTTTGAAGCACAAATGGTCGCTTAGTTGAGTGTCCGTTTTTTCGGGGCGAGATCAAGCGACTTTCCAACTGGAAATATTTCAGTAGTATTGCAAACCCGAGTCTATTCTTGTCCGTGTTTTTTGTCTTAGCGAGAATAAATTCATCGTCGCTTAAATTATAAATCGCATCTTTTCTCATGTAATTTCTTATCGTTTTTTTGCATTGATTGTTTTTGTGATTCGTTTTTTAAGTATCGATAAAGTGTTGGCTTAGTAATATTAAATAATTTGCAAATTTCCATTACTGATAAATCGTCTTTATCGTAGTGTTTCTTAAGTTTTCTAATTTCCTGTTTATTTAGTTGCACAGGTCTGCCGCCCATGCGACCACGAACTCGAGCCGCTTTTAATCCAGCGTTTGTGCGTTCACGTATTAATTCTCTTTCAAATTGTGCAAGCGCCCCAAATATATGAAATATTAATTGGCCGCCGCTTGTGGTAGTGTCGATATTTTCTTGCAAGCTTTTAAAACCGATTCCTTTTTCGCTTAGGTCTTTTATGGTTTGGATGAGATGCGCTAGAGACCGACCTAAGCGATCAAGTCGCCACACTACGAGCATATCTCCTTTGCGCAGATGGGAGAGCGCAGAATGCAGGCCTGGGCGAGCAGTCTTAACGCCGCTTACAACGTCAGTATAAACATCTTCGCAACCAGCACTCTTTAGCGCATCTTCTTGCATGCTTAAATATTGGTCGGCAGTAGATACTCTGGCATATCCTATGAGCATAAATTACATTTCCATTGATTAAATGAAGAAGCGATGGTAACGTAACTCGTCGCATATAAGCAAGTTGTATAACCTTGAATTTTTAACCGTTTTAATTACCATTATATGCCTTTCTTTTCGTGCTGAAATGAACTTGATCCTCAGGTAATATAAACGGTCGTTTTCGTTACTGTGATTTTAGGATAATATTAGGCTTAATGTAAAAATAAATTCGACTATTTAACAATCGGGATTATTATGAAAAAAGTATTTTTAAGCGTTTTAGCACTCACAATTAGTCAAAGCTTACTTGCTGCTGATATTATTTGTCCTCCTATTAATATTATCAAAAGTGTAAAATTTACAAATGCAAAAAAAATTCCTTGGGTAGCTGGTAGTGGTAATAAAGGTTTATGGGCAATGACCTCAAATAATTTTGTTTATCAGGGGGAAACCTGGAATGTTTGGTATACAAATTTGACATCAGCAACTAATGAAGCGCAGGTAATCCAGGAAGGTAAAACTCACTTTGATCAAAAACAATTAAATCAACCTGTTAAAGAAGTTAGTCGAAAATCCACTGATTGCACCTATACTTTAGATAGCGATAACGAGACAGTCACAGCATCTAATCCTCCGAACCCCCCATTGCCTGATTTACCAAAAATCAATTCTAATAATCAATCTAATATCCAAAATAAAAATATCACTGTTAAAAATATTCAAGGTAACTGGAAGCATGACAATTCTTCCGTTTCAATAACGGTCAAAGGATCTACTTACACATTCTGTAATGAGAATAATGATTGTGCTAATGGATTATTGAGCAATGACAATATTGAAGTACCAAATTGGGCGGTAACAGGCAAACTTAGCAACGATGGACGTCTTATTGTATGGTCTAACGGTACACAATGGCGGCGTGATTAATGATCTCTGTCGGGTGCTGTTTCGTGACTATTTTTGAAATAAAAAAATACAGAAGAATAGTAAACGTATTCGGCCAACAGTTAGTGAAGCTAACCCTTGGCCTTAAAGTGGCGGCTGGTCGAAGCTTCCGTACCCGCTATGTGTATTGTCAAGTTTACGCATAATAGCAACCTCCACTGCTGTAAAAGTGCTTAATAAAATTTAAAACCAACTCAGAAGCCAGCTCTTATTCCAACGCTAATTAAATCCAGGCCTTATCGGCCAACCTGCTATTCGTGGTCATTTCCGTGAAAACGCCACAAGTTGTTCATTCGGTCTTTATAAGATGCGTGCCCCAATCTTTGGGACGTGGCTTTTATAAAAAATCCACAGGTACGGAAACGAGGTCACGCGACCTTTTTATGAAGCGAACAAGCTTCTTGAGTTGGTTTTATTTCATATAATGCGCCTGTTAACACACAAGATCGAATGCGGCCTGCTAATCGCCGCGCAACACCTACAATAGCTCTTTTTTTTCCTCGGCCGTTTGATAATCGATTAAATATTTCTTTTAAGCTTGGATCTTTAGTGATCGCAATCCATGCTGCTTCTACTAAAATGTTGCGTAATAAAGAGTTTCCTTGTCGAGTAATATGCCGTTGCCGAACATGTTCTCCAGAAGAATGTTCACTTGGCGTTAACCCCGTAAAACTAAATAGTTGTTTTTCATTTTTAAACTGGGTCATATCCCCTAATTCATTTGCTAATTGTCTTGCATGAATCAGGCCAATTCCAGGGACACTTTCATATATTAATTGCAACCCTTTATCCTCGCTTGCTTGGATTGCAAGTTTTGATTCAATTTCTTTTATGCGATTGGTTAGTTGTATCCATTGTTCAGCATATTGATTGACACTATAACGAAAATCTTTTGAATAACTTCCATGTTCCACTTCATTTAATTTTTGTGATAACCATTTTGGACAAAGCCTTGTGTCATCATCCCCATCTATCATACCTTGAGTAAATAATAGTGATTTCAGTTGATGACCTACTTGATGTTTTAATTTTACTATATTTGTTCGCAATCGAGTCATGCTACGTTTTTCTTCTCGTTCTTGACTCGGAACGAAAATTCCACGTAAGCGTCCAACCGATAATTGTTTTGCTATTTTAAATGCATCACGCTTGTCTGTCTTTACCCGATCTCTTGAGGCTACCTCAATTGATCCAGGATGAATCACAATATTGTCAATCTTTTGAGAAACTAAATAACGATGTAAATGGAATCCTGAAAATCCAGCTTCGTATGCAGATTTAATGACCGCTTCACGAAATGTATTCTTTAAGTAGCTAAACAACGCTTCTGGTTTGGCTGGCATACTGTCACTTTTCACTGCTTGACCCTCACATATGCTAACGCAATGATAGGTTTTTTTGTGAACGTCAATACCAACGTATACTATTTTCCCTGTATAATCGTACTTGTTCATTGGATCCCTCCGGCTCTTAGTTTGTTTGCGACAAACTATTTTAGCAGGAGGGGTCTTCTTATTTACAGCATAGCAACTTTGGGCCCACAAGCCTTCGGTACGAAACATTTTGATCCAATTCGCGCCAATTCGTATGAGCGCGCATTTAAGAATCCCTTAATTTTTAAATGATTATTTCTAGTATAATATGGCGCTCCATAACACAAAAAAACTAGGATCGATAAAATGCAGAGCATTAGAACCGTCGAAGATTTCGAACGTTGGTTAGAGGTAGGGGATCGCCATCACGTCAATGGGGATATCGGTATCGCGATTCATTGTTACACCAAGGCCATTACCCTTTGCCCAAATGAAGCGATTGCCTACTTAAAACGTGGACTCGCCTTCGCCAAACAAAAGAACCTTAAAGCAGCGATTTTTGATTACACCCAGGTCCTTACCCTCAATCCAAATGATGCGATGATCTACAATAACGCCCAAAAAAATAGTTTTCAGATAAAAAAATACGACCTGTTATGTGCCATCAAAAAGCTTGCCGATATAGATCAAATCCAATTACTAGAAAAATGCCTCAATCAAGATAATCCGTTAGGAGTATATTTCTGGAAACAAGAAGGTATTAAGGAATGTAACTTGGAAAGTGGAACGCTGATAGAGATTCGTAAGTACTTAGCAGAGTTATACGTTAAGAAGGGGCGTATCAATATTGGAAAAATAACAAATACACCCTCCACTATGTTTAATCCTGGCCAAACTCAACCGGATAGAGATCGACCTGATTCAGAAACTATTCACAAATATTGCGATAGAAAATTTCTTTGATTTCTTTATCCAAGCTAAGTGAGCGCTTATGTAGGGTCAGAAACTGGCGCGATGTAGTGCAGGCTTGAACTTGGCAGTATCCGTTGTTTCCAACTGCGTGCCCGTTTAGTTCTTGCCATCTACTCATTTCCAGTTCCTGCCGCCTCGAACGCAGCGTGCGGATTTGCCGCACTACGCCAGGGCTGTCCCATTGTGCGCCACGAAGCGCTGTATAACTAACCGTTGAAAGAGCGGTTATAAAAGTACCGACCAAGTACATTATGTATCTAGTCTTGGACGGAAAAGCGTAAAGTGATGGCAAATTAGGTGGGACCGGTTCTCTCAAACTCTGAACTGTCTACGGGCCTTCGAGGCCGCAAGCGTAATCAGAAGAGAGAGCGCACATTCCATCAGGGCCAGGAGAAAGTTCTCCAATAACAGGCCAATGAAATGGACTCATCCTTCTGTATAACGGCGTCATAATGCGCCAAAATGACCTTGGTCATTTGATAAACTTAAAAGGAGAGTCCACATGGAAAATATTAACTTATTAGCGATTGATGTAGCAAAAAATATTTTTCAATTACATGGTATTAATCACCGCTGAAGCATTAGCACCTATAAACATCTGATTTTCTATCTGCCCAATCTATTTTCTGCTATTTTTTTATTTCTATTTATTTTTTGACGTAACCACGACATATCTTTAATCAAAATTAATACAATATATTTTTCTCAGACGAGTAAAAACCTCGACTCATAAATTCGATCCATATTTTACTTATGATTAGCTTAATCGAAAATGTATTTTTTATTCAAGTTGCAATGTTAACCGTACTGGTTTGTTATGTTGTTGCTCATACCACTCCCTGGGTAACCACGGATTAAAGATCGTTTCCTTGATTAGTTTTAGTGTCGCTGAACATCCTTGCTCTTTAATCCATTTTTTCAATTTCTTAGTAAATTCAGAAAGCGCATTAACTGCATGAGCCAATCGCGTTAATAAATGAAAACCTTGCATCGCATTAAAGTCATATGAGAACGCATGTTCATAATGATAACCGCGGTGTTTTGGAAAGTAGACCCACTGGGTTTCTCCAGTGAGCCCCTGTGTGTCCAGCTAAGGCTAGGTATTTCAGCAAGAGATTAACTTGCCCGGACAAAAATCAGAATCCGGTAACTTGAATAGCAACGTGGCGGGTGACCAAGACGTTGAAGCCTATTAACAAAGCCATATTCAGTATGGTGAGTGAGCTATCAGGCCGTAATGAAGTGAACATAGAGGTGGCCTCGAAATGTGATTACTCCAAGAGTCGAGCCGTTTGGGGTTTGGCGAAGACAGCATGTACAGACGAATACTGATTGATACGCCTGTTACATCTTGGCGGGGTGTTTAGTGACAGCATGACAGCAAGGGATACCTAAGCAACTGGAGAAGCCTTGCCCGCCCCGAGAGAAAGCCTCGGAGATGGTAGGTTTTATAACCGCGACACGGGAAATGAACTGAAAGGCGAGCAAGGTGACGGATGGGTGTGTACTAGCGATGAAGTGAGGTAACGCTCATGGAGTGAAGGCACCCTGTTGATAATAACGTTTCCAACAATAAGTGAGGCAGTGGTGACATGATAAAAGCGCCAAGCAAGCTGCAAGAGCTGAGAAGGAAAATATATGTTAAAGCGAAGACTGAAACAGAATGGAAATTTTGGGGACTTTACGTTCATATTTGCAAGCCTGAAACATTGCAAGAAGCATATCAACTAGCTAAAAAGAACAAAGGTGCGCCAGGAATTGATGGCGTTACATTTGATGATATTGAAGCTATTGGTATTGAGAGATACTTGCAAGATATTCGCATGGAATTAGTGAATAGTGAATACAAACCTATGCGCGCAAAGGAAGTAAAAATTCCCAAACCGGATGGAAAAAGTATGCGAATACTTAAAATCCCAACGATACGCGATAGGATTGTAGAGGGCGCAATAAAACTTATACTTGAACCTATCTTCGAAGCAGATTTTCAAGACGGTTCTTATGGGTACCGCCCAAAACGCAAAGCAGAAGATGCAATAAAGAGAGTGTCAAAAGCAATAGTCAGCAAGAAAAGTAGAGTGATAGATTTTGATTTACGTGCCTACTTCGATACTGTACGACACGACATTTTATTGAAGAAAATTGCAACTCGCATTCAGGATAATGAAGTGTTACATCTCATCAAACTGATACTCAAAGCGGGCGGCAAACGAGGATTGCGTCAAGGCGATGTGCTTTCACCCGTACTCAGTAATTTATATCTGAATACGGTGGATAGTATGCTGGAGCGTGCAAAAGAAGTCACCGTAACAAACGGGCAATACAATTTGGAATATGCAAGGTGGGCAGATGATCTTGTTATCCTTGTTGACGGTTTTAGGAAGCATGCCAAACTGGCGAAAACAGTTGAAATAAGGCTGCGAGAAGAACTAGCAAAACTGGATCTCACCGTAAACGAAGATAAAAGCAAGATCACCGATCTAACGAATCAAGACAATAGTTTCACTTTTCTAGGATTTGAATTCAGGCAGATGAAAACCACGAATGGAAAAGATGGTGCCCGACTCACGCCAAAGAAAAAAGCAGTAACCAACCTGCGAGCGAAACTAAAGGAAATATTTAAAGCGAAACGCGGAAGACCCATTGAAGAAATAGTGACAGAAATAAATCCCATTCTTCGGGGATGGGTAAACTATTTTAGAATAGGCAACTCCAGCAGATGTTTTAAAAATGTCGAAGATTGGATACAGAAGAAAATCCGCAGGCATCTCTATAAGGCTCGTCAAAGAACTGGTTTCGGCTGGAAACGATGGAGTAAGCAGGAGCTATACCGCAATACTGGAATCTTTCACGATTACCAGATTCGATATGCGAGCTGATGAAAGTCAACCAGACGAATAAGTTACATAAACTTTAACAAGAAGTTATCAAGAGAGCGTAGTGCGGTAAATCCGCAAGCTGCGTTCGAGGCGGCAGGAATTGGAGACGAGATGAAAACATTTACGCGCCAGTTCCTGACCCTACTCTCAGAACCGTACGTGCGGATCTCCCGCATACGGCTCCCGATAGTGCTATCAGGCTTTCGCCTGTATTTGGCAAGTTGCAAGCATCGATGTTGTCTTAAAGTTTTCTGGAAAATTTATTGCCTGTAGAAAATGGGCAAACTGTTCCCAGCTTAGCTTACGTTTACCTCCTTTTCGATTTCTCCATTTGAAGAGAATTCGCCTTGTTTCGAGGATAAACGCGCTTACTTTTTTCTTGTTGTCCGAGATAGCATGGTAATTTATCCATCCCTGCACCACTGTCTTTACCTTGTTGGCTACTTGTTGCATCTCTCGATTTAGATTTTCCTTTAGATATTTACGCAGCCCATTTAGTTTCGCAGTAAAACGATCTGATCGACTTTTAAATTTCAGTCGCCAAAACTTTTTGTGTCGACTCATACCCCAGTAACATGTGAAACCAAGGAATTTATACGTCGGTAACCGTCCTCCCTTTTCATGCGCTGCTTTTGCTGCCATGCTTCCGGACGGAATATGACTTGATTTGCTTTCATGTAATTTCAGTCCGAATTTCTCGAGTCGTTTTGGTAGTACCTGATAAAAGCGTGTTGCGTCATGTTGGTGTTGGAATATGAACACCATGTCGTCCGCAAATCTTACCAAGTCCGCTCTGCCTTTCATGTGTGTTTTACTAATTTTTGCAAACCAGTCGTCTATCACATAGTGCAGAAATACATTTGATAAAATCGGCGAGGCGATAGAGCCTTGTGGCACGCCGAGAATATTTAACACTGCTTTTCCTTCCACCATAATGGGTGATCGGATAAGCTTTTCAACCAGTTTCAGAAATCTTTTGTCAGAAATTTTCTTGCGTAAAATATCAAGCAGCACCGCATGCGGTATTGAGTTAAAATATTTTTGCAAATCAATTTCTACAACTGCTCCATTGGTGTTTTGGTAGCAATATTTCGTTAGTGCCTGCAACGCCTGGTGAGGATTCATACCTTCGCGAAAGCCGTAAGAGCTCGGAAGAAACAGTGGTTCGTAAATCCTGGTGAGAATCGCAGTCATCGCATGCTGTACCAGCTTGTCTTCGAAACAAGACACCGTTAAAGAGTACTACACATATATCCAATCGTTATTCGGGATATGCTACTATCACCCACCCATTTCATCCGTTACAAAGTAAACGGTTTAAAATTCTTTCCACTAAAAGACAGGGTAAGCACGATATTTTTAGCTTAAATGCAGAAGGAATAGGAATAATTGCGGTTTTGAGAGATTGGACGGATAGAGCTGACCCATCGCCATATGTTGATTTGTTAGAACAGCCTCCCATTTTATCAGTTGAACATCTATTAGCTTTATCAGAGTTGCTAAGCGATTTAGATAAATTCCCAAGCTCCTAAAAAAATTTTAGTGGGAAACAAGGAGCGAATATATACATGGAGATTGCTTACCCACCTGAGCTTTCATCATCTGATATCAGTGAGCTAACCATTTTAATGGCCAATATGATTGATTCATTTTTGCAGCACAATAAACCACATGAGATGAATAAACATGAACAACAAAATTCAACCCTATCACAAAGAAAAATTAGCGTATGTTTACCTGAGGCAATCAACGATGGGTCAAGTACGCCTGAACCGGGAGAGTACAGAACGCCAATATGCACTGAAAGGCCGGGCCGAATCGCTGGGTTGGCGTCAGTATCAAATCAAAGTCCTTGATAACGATTTAGGCCAATCTGGTGCGAGTGCTAACAATCGAGAAGATTTTAAAACCCTTGTAGCTGATGTTTCTATGGGTAAGGTCGGTGCTGTTTTTGCTTTAGAAGCTTCTCGTTTATCTCGCTCATGCACAGACTGGCATCGTCTTTTAGAAATTTGCGCATTAACAAATACGCTGATTCTTGATGAAGATGGTTGTTACAATCCAAAAGATTTTAATGACCAACTCTTATTAGGTCTTAAGGGAACCATGTCACAAGCTGAGCTACATTTTATTCGTGCCCGATTACTTGGAGGCAAGATAAATAAAGCTAAAAAAGGTGAGCTCCGCTTTCCGTTGCCCGTTGGATATTCTCACGATGATTATGGTCGCACTGTATTAGATGCCGATGAACAGGTACGAGAAGTTGTTGCCTTGTTATTTAAAATATTCAAAGAAAAAGGGAGCGCTTATTCTGTGACTCACCATTTTGCAAATAACAATCTAAAATTTCCTAAACGTGCTTACGGCGGCGTTTGGAAAGGCAAGCTTATTTGGGGGCAACTAACTTTATCTCGAGTGCTTGGCGTTCTTAAAAACCCTGCATACGCTGGGACATATGTCTATGGTCGTTATCATTATGACAAATCGTTATCGCCTCAAGGTGATTTGCGCGTTAAAATGCTTAAACTTCCTCAAGATGATTGGCAAGTTACCATACAAGAGCATCATGAAGGATATATAACGTGGAATGATTATCTCGAAAATCAAAAGCGTTTAGAACAAAACCAAACTAACGGAATGGAATCATTGTTACCTGGACCAGTTCGCGAAGGATTAGCACTTCTACATGGCTTGTTGGTCTGCTCTTACTGCGGACATAAAATTACTGTCAGATACCAAGGCAATGGCGGTATACAACCCTATTATCAGTGTAGCTGGAAAAGAAAAGAGGGAGGCACCGGTACTAAAGATTGTTTGTCTATTCGTTGTGAACCAATTGATCATGATGTTACACAGCGCATTTTGTCAGTAATAGAACCAAAACAAATTCAAATCGCTGTTAATACTTTAAATGAATTAGAAAGTAGGCAGCAAGGAATAAGTAAGCAATGGAAATTGAAACTTCAACGTGCGCAGTACGACGCGGATTTAGCACAACGAAGATACGAAGAAGTGGATCCATCTAATCGATTGGTTGCAGCTACATTAGAAAAACGATGGAATGAATCTCTTACTGTACTCGATGAATTACAAAAACAGTATGATGTGCATAGTACTAGTAATCATCTTATTAACTTGTCTTCTAGAAAAAATGAATTACTAAAATTGGCTGCAGACTTCCCCCGTCTTTGGCATGCCGAATCAACCAACGCCAAGGACCGCAAGCGAATCGTGCGTCTACTTATTAAAGATATCACTGTTAAAATATCTGATAATCGTAAAAGTGCAGTTCTCTATATTAGATGCCAAGGTGGCGCTACTGAAGAAATGATTGTTGCGTTGCCACCAATCTGCAGATAAGTGGCGCTGCTCTCCAGAAATAATTGAGCAGGTGCGTGTATTAGCACAACATATGAAAGATAAAGAAATTGTTGGATATCTCAATGACAAGGGATTGCAAACTAACAAAGGTAACTCCTATACATTATTCAGTGTTAAATGGATACGCTATAAATACAAAATTCCTTCCTATAATTTGCGAAAACCTGGCGAATTGTCTATTAATGAAGTAGCACAAAAATTTGATGTCAGTCATCATGTGGTACGCTACTGGATTGAAACAGGCGCTATTGATGCTAGAAAAACACACGATCATAAATTTTGGATTTTACTTACACCCGAGAAGGAGGAGGAGCTCAGCAAAAAAGTTAGCCGCTCTACTAAAATACGTACAGCCAGAGAAATTAAATCCCAAGAAGAAATTGAAGGAGATGCATTATGAAGTCACCGTCGAAATAGCGAGCGGCCTTGTACTGCCATCTTCTTTTGGAATTTCCACCAGTCGGCTAGGCTTAGGTTTATAAATACCATTACGAATTTTCCGGATTAAATTTTCCAGATTTGCATTTAGGTTATTTCCATAATCAGTTTTGCTGACTCCATCGATACCAACTGCTTTTCTTCCATCAAGCTTTTCGTATTGTTCTCGCAATAACGTTTTATCTAATACATGTCCGAGATTATTGAACACGCTATTGATATCGCGTTTTGCACGCATGCCTATGCGCTCGAGTTTTGTTAACCCTGTGCTTCCATCTTTGCTGTGTATGGACATGGTTTCCCTCTTACGCTCGTTACTACCTGCCAACCCTTCGCTCCACGATCATTACTCGCTTCCTCGCTACTACGATTGACTCCGCCATCCTTATTCCCTTCTGGATATTCTCATGCGTCACAATTTGAAATATCTATACTCATTCCTTCGAGAGAAATAAGGACTTCTCAGGTTCCGTCATCTATCTTTATACACTCGCCGACGTCTGTGACCCCGGTGGTTGAAATACGTTGGACAATCACCAGTGTTGCCTCTGTGTTTCTGTTGCTTGCTGCTCTCGAGAAAGCATCAGCTTCCGCTATTCGCCATTTTCGGGGCTAGCACGTTCACAATATTTGTTTCGGCTCGCGTACTTCGCTGTCTACGCTTCGTCACTTTTGTTACCGCCAGCAACGCAAGACTCGCTATGTGATGGAGCTGGCTACTCCTTTCACAGCAGGACTTTCACCTGCAAGACAAGTGCGGCTTCGCCTGACGCACCTCGACTTGTATCTTTCCTTTATCCCAAAGAAACTGATCATTCTAGGGAGGGATGGAGGAATCGTAACTCGACTAGGTAAATCTAGTGCCGTGCCAAAGCCCTGATTCTCCATCCTATTTTTAAGTTAGCAAGTACCGTACAGATGACATGAGGATAGCGCCTCGAATTTCAAGTAAGGAAAATGCTAGCTACTTTATACCTGTTGAGGGATAAGCAATGAAATTATACGTAGGTGTTGATGTTAGTAAAAGTAAATTAGATGTAAGTTTAAACGGTAAAAATTTAATCATTCCAAACAATCAACAAGGGTTGTCAACTTTAGTAGAAAAATTAAAAGAACAAAATGATGAAGGCAATGAAATTGGTTTAGTCTTATGTGAAGCTAGTGGAGGTTACGAGCGTTTACTTATTAGGACGTTACGTACACAAGGATATCCAGTGCATCTTGCTCACGCAAATAAAATACGATCATTTGCAAAAGCTAAAGGTTTGTTAGCAAAGACCGATAAAATTGATGCTCACATAATAAGCGAATATGGTCGTGTTCTATCACCTATGCCAGATATCAATTTGATCTCAGAATCTGCAGAAATGCTGGGTGAATTGCTCAAACGACGGGAGCAATTATTAGAACATAAACAAGGAGAAAAAAACCGATTAGATAAAGAACGTTTGCCTGCTGTGATTAAATCCATTAAGTCCCATATCAAATGGCTAGAAAAAGAAATTCAGCAGTTGGATAAACAAATCGAAGATCAGCAAATACAGGAAGAGTTCAAGCATCAAATTGAGCTTCTAATTTCTGTGCCTGGAATTGGCAAGTTAACTGCCTCTTACCTAATTTCATTTCTACCTGAGCTAGGCAAAATCAATCACAAACAAATTGCAGCCTTAGTAGGCATTGCGCCATTTAATCGGGATAGTGGCACGCTACGCGGCAAGCGCTTTATCCAAGGAGGTCGAGCGATTGTAAGAAAAATATTGTATATGGCTGCGTTAGCAAGCATACGATGTCGCTATAGTGATTTACGAGTGTTCTATCAACACTTAAGAACGCGAGGGAAAGCAGGAAAAGTTGCTATCGTTGCTGTCATGAGAAAATTATTACTTGTCTTGAATAGTGTTATAAGCAGGCAAACGCCTTGGCTAGAAAAAACAACAATTTCTGCTTGACGAAAAACACAGATGCTTTGGCCATTTTTCCAATTTCTTAGCGTTAGACTTTAGGGTTCCGCTATGGAACAATCGATCTAAAATCTGACCCAAAATCCGTTTCGTTCTTTTCAACTTCTGCAAATCCTAGTAGCGACTGAAAATTATTACTCCCAGCCAACGAGCCCAACGAGTTACCCATAAATTTCCCTTGTAAGGAGCGCATCCAGCTATTATAATGTTCTAAAATTAGACAAAACTGAAAAACGAGGTAAATATTTGTGAACTCAAGACCAGATTTTCTAAGCACATTGCCAAATGATGCAGTAGGCGTTATCACCAATTATGTCGACCCAGTGAGTATGATTAATCTTGACCTAACTGCTCGTCGTTATCATACGTTTTTTAATCAAAACGATTTTGCCAAACTTAAAATTATAGATGCGCGTAAAATAGTCAATCAGTTTTTTACCCTGGTCGCATTTGCCCTGCTGAAACTACCTGATAAAAATGATAATTCAATCCTTGTACCCGTACTCGAGAATTTTCTGAAACTGTATCCTGAGTTATTGACTTATAGAATCACCGTGCAGTGCAATCCTAAAATAAAACTAGTGGATCGCACAGCTTATCAAATCACATTGGCTTACGCTGCTGATAATATCTATCCCATGATGCAAAAACATTTTCTGAGACTGCCAAATGGCGAAGAAGAAATGAATAAGCAATTCAAGGAACAATTTCCTGACGGCATCATCAAAGCTTATCCGAAATACGATATTGAGAAAGCTCGAAGAGCATTCCATAATGCAAAAGAATTAATCCAGATGGATACATGCATCTCTTATAAAAATGGTGAGGATTTTCATTTTTTAGAGGTGATGAGCGACAATACAAGAAAAGTAATCAATGAATTTTTTACTATCATCACATCTGATAATGAGTACACTATTGGTCTTGTCAATGACATGCAACTCTATAATGAAGGTGTAAACATTTATTATGATGATAAGGAATCTAATAAATTTAAAGGATGGGCGCAGCGTGATGCCTATTGCGTGTTTATGCTAGGAGGTTTACAAGCTTTATTTACACCAAATATCTTACAGGTACTTCTGCAAGGTGCAAATAAGGTGATAGACCAAAAGGAAGCTCTTGCGTATGTGACTAAAACTTGTTTTCGTGGAACCGATGTATCTCCTTTTAATCCTTGTTCTCAATTTCGCTTGGGGGAACATTTTTTTATAGGCGGCGTTGCGGAAGGCCGGACCGGGGGCCCGCCGTGCCCTCGCCCCGGTGGCGGTGGCGCGCCGACGTGGAAGAATTTTGTCGAGCAAAAGCAACTAGCCTTGAACAACTTATGCAGCGATTCCAGTCCGCAGACGTGCGTATTGAAGAAGTAAAATCACATTGCATAAATCTTTGATGAGATGTAGTTCATATAACTGGACTTGCTTTGGCACTTTATGCCGTGCGGCAAGCTGATCTAGCAGGCTTTCCCAGCGATCCGGCTTAATTTTCATATACTAACCATCAAACGTTGAGTCGTTGAAATAGTTTTCAGCCCAAATTCTGCGTCTTATAAATGCCAATATGTTTCAGAGAAGGTTGCTTGGGATTTTTTATTGTACCAGGCAGTCGGTGAAATAGGTAAGGTCCGGCTTTTTAGCATTTCAATAGCAAAAAGACCAATGAGAACAGTGCCATTAAAGCAGAAAGCACGCGAGCATATATGGACTCATCCCGTTTGTGAAGGATTTTTAGCTTTTGACAAAAAGTGGTTAAAGACTGCAGTCATATATCCGTATATGGACTCATCCGTTTGTAAGGGGAATTTTTGTATTGATGCCACAATTTTAGTGCCTGCAGTCATATATCCGGCATCTTGTGAATCAATAATTATGTATGATTCCGTGCCCTGATGAAATTCGCCCCCTACCTCCTAATCAATCCATCGGCCTTTATAGGCCCTTGCTTCTTACAGGTTTTGGCAGGGATGGTCTTACCTTATTGTGTCATCAACTTTAATCACCCTTTGCAATCGTGAGAACTCTATTTTACTTCTTTAAAACTCGGTTACTAAATTTATGCACTGCTATCAGGCTGCTCGACGGTAATTATCATTATTTTTTAACAACGCCCAAACAATGCGTGCATTTTTATTTGCCAGTGCAACACACGTACGATTCGAACCAGCACGCCGTTTTAAATGATTTATCCACAAACTACGCTTATCATATTTTTTAGCCGCATAGTTCACGACAGAACGTGCGCCATGGACGAGTGATTGCCTTACGTAGCTATCTCCCTGTTTTGTTATCCCTAATAACCGATTTCGACCACCACTGGAATCTTGTCTGGGTACTAATCCTAAAAACGCAGCAAAATGACGACCATTTTTAAAATCATTGGGATTCCCCATGGTCGATATGATCGCCACTGAGGTAACTGCACCAATTCCTTCCACCCGCTGTATGCGCTGGCAAGACTTCATTGGTTTTTGCAATCCATTCTAGCTTCTTGTCATAACCCGTAATTTGCTCGTCTACTTTTCGCAATAAATCGTACTGCATCATCAATATTTCTTTGCAGCAAGCCGTCAGTTTATCGTCTTTTTCCGATAAGCCTATTATCTCGGCAAACTGTTTATGCAAATGGCTTAAGCCTTGCGGGATAACAATGCCATATTCTGCCAGTAACCCACGTAGTTGATTGCTTATCTTGGTTCTCATCTGCAAGCAACCTTCCCGTAAACGCAATAAACTTTGCATATCCTGTTGTTCGACTGTTTTAGCCGATACATATCGCATGTTTGGACGACTCGCCGCTTCTACAATAGCCTCCGCATCATTCCGATCATTTTTATTACCCTTAACAAAAGGCTTTACAAATTGCGGACTAATTAATTTTATCTCATGACCATATCGCATGAAGCTTCTTGCCCAATAGTTAGCCCCGCCGCAGGCTTCCATCGCAATCGTGCATTTGGGTAAATTAGCAATAAATTCACACAAACGCTTGCGTGATAATTTCTTTTTTAATACCGCTTTTCCCCTACTATCCGCACCATGTAATTGGAAAACATTTTTTGCTAAATCAATTCCTATTGTCGTAATATTCATCGTGGACTCTCCCCTAATTATTTTTAAATGATTGATACATCTCTATCATTTTGGCGCATCTCGATGACGCCGTACATATTGGGTGGATGAGTCCATTTCATTAAGTTAAACATATGGTGATAGATGAGGTGTCTCCTCGCCTAATCAGGGTATCTTCATCGTTGAGTAATATGGGGATAAATGTACCAGAAACTTGGCAATACCCTGAACATCTATGGGTAATGTTAAATCGTATTCGTAAGTGCAAGACTGAAGATGATTACCGTAAATTGCTGTCACAGTTTATCCGGGTAATGCACTCTAAAGAAAATGAGCCAGGATATTATATTGTAGGTATTTTCTTTGTAGTTACCTCAAATCTTTTTAGTTCTTCATTAAATTTGCTTGTTAACAATTCAATAAACATTGGGATATTCTGATGTATAGCGTCTCTAGTTCCTGAATGCGCTTTAACTATATTCGCGTGAATATTCGCACACGTAGAAATTTCTCTAAGTAATGCTTCTGGATTCGGCATGGGCTTTGCTACTGAGTCTGAATCTTGTTGCCGACAATACAAATCACATATACTTTCGTGTATGTTACCTAATATCTTTTCAGTTATTTGTATAGTCGCGACATAATATAGATTGGTTGAATTAAAAGTTAGATGAATTTGTGATTCCTCATTAACATTCATCGAAAACATGGAATCATCCAGGGAAGAACCCTCCTGCTTACAAGAACTAAATGATAGGTTTCTTACCTTCCCATCTTGAGTTAGACCAATTAATAGATGTGCATGAAAATCATTAGGGTCATAATTTAAAACAGTTAATACACCATTGTACGCATAATATTTTTTGATTTGACTAACTTGGGAGGAGTTATTTGGGAAAAATCTTAACATAATTTGTCTACCTACTAATAATTTACCAAGATGCGCATTTTACTAACAAACCAACTTGGCATCAATGCGCAAAATGTCAAAACAAAAAGTGGTGATTGTATATACGCTAATGGTATAAAGCATGCAGATATAAATACGAAGGTTGCTGTTTTGCAGTTCATAAATATTTCGGCGCGAGCGTTTATACATCTACATTATTGAACGCCACGTATGAACTGATTTTAAGCTTTATCTATTAATAATTACACATTAGAAATATATCAAGAGAGGTGCAGCATGGCAGACAGTAGAAAACCATTTACAGTATCGGAAAAAAGAGAAGATAAAGTGAATGACAAGAGTCAACTCTCTTTAGTAGATTTTCCATCAGATGTTGTCCGGGCCTTAGGATCATGGCTTGATATCAAAAACGCAGGCCACTATGTTAAGACCAGTAGAACAATTAATAACTTTTTCCAACCTAATCTTGATAAAGAAGCAGAACCATTCGTTGCAGAAGCGCTCCAATATGCTGCTTTTGGTAAAATGAAAGAACTTGATGCACTGCTAACAAAACGTCCTGGCTTAGTCTATAAACGTGGAACAATGGTTGACCCATGCGGACGCATTGTTCACGGCAGCGTTTACCGAATTGCTTTAGGTGCAAAAGATTGGAACCCATTCCCAGATAAAACATTTGAAGAAATGGCAGAGATGATAGAACGCCATATGAAAACGTTGCCTAAAGGTGAAGAAGAAATAGAATTGCAAAAAGCTGAGCAATTCCCAGAAGGTTGGGAAGAGCAAGAAAAAATAAGAGAGGCAAATGATTCTGCTGCCCTCAAAGAAGTTTTTGCTGCCATTGATAAATCAGAGACAGATGAAGATTGTAAAGATGCAATCGAAAAGTTTATCAATTATCTGAAATCTCAAAACGAAGTCGAAACTGGTTATCATTATAATGACAAATTACTCTCTGAGGTGCAGGATTTATGTTTTGAAAACTATAATAAATTTGGTGGTTATGATAGCCGTAAGAACATGTTAGCCGCAATTAATATCAAAGGAAGCATTCAGGGACGCATGACGGCTTGTTTGGCAATGGCCCATTGTGATGGTCTTGGAAGGGTGACAGAAGAGAAGATGCAGCTTAGCCGTCGTATGACTCTTGATGATGGTACTCCATTTTTTTCTCCGGGTCTTAGTTCCTCTCATTGGATTTATAGTTATTATGGGGATGCGGGGGTCTCGGCGCGGGGCGGCCTGCACCTTACTTGCGCGCTTACAAAACTTTTGTCGAGTAAAAATGTTAAATTGCATCAAACGGCAAAATTCCGCATTTAAGCAATCAACCTGCGAAACGTTCATCATGTGTGATTTTGTAAGGTGGCGTGAGAGCAACCCTATACCGCGTTATGGCTGATTTTAAGCTTTATATATTAATAATTACACACTAGAAATATATCAAGAGAGGTGCAGCATGGCAGATAGTAGAAAACTATTTATAGTATCGGAAAAAAGAGAAGATAAAGTGAATGATATGAGTCAACCCTCTTTAATGGATTTTCCATCAGATGTTGTCCGGGCCTTAGGATCATGGCTTGATATCAAAAATGCAGGCCACTATGTTAAGACCAGTAGAACAATTAATAACTTTTTCCAACCTAATCTTGATAAAGAAGCAGAACCATTCGTTGCAGTAGCGCTCCATTTTGCTGCTTGGGGAAAAAAATATGAGCTTGATGCACTGCTAAAAAAACGTCCTGGCTTAGTCTATAAACGTGGAACAACCGTTGAACAATGTGGCCGCATTGTTCATGGTACTGTTTACCGAATTGCTTTAGGTGCAAAAGATTGGAAACCATTCCCAGACAAAACATTTGAAGAAATGGCAGAGATGATAGAACGCCATATGAAAACGTTGCCTAAAGGTGAAGAAGAAATAGAATTGCAAAAAGCTGAGCAATTCCCAGAAGGTTGGGAAGAGCAAGAAAAAATAAGAGAGGCAAATGATTCTGCTGCCCTCAAAGAAGTTTTTGCTGCCATCGATAAATCAGAGACAGATGAAGATTGTAAAGATGCTATCGATGAATTTATCAATTATCTGGAATCGCAAAACGAAGTCAAAACGGGTTATCACTATAATGACAAATTACTTTCTGAGGTGCAGGATTTATGTTTTGAAAACTATGATAAATTTGGTGGTTATGATAGCCGCAAGAACAGATTAGCCGCAATTAATATCAAAGGAAGCATTCAGGGACGCATGACGGCTTGTTTGGCAATGGCCCATTGTGATGGTCTTGGCAGTGTGACAGAGGAAAAAAAGCAGCTTAGCCGTCGGTTGACTCTTGATGACGGTACTCCATTTTTTTCTCCTAATCTTGGTTCCTCTCATTGGATTTATAGTTATTATTTTGGCGCCTGGGCGGGGGGCACGGGTTGCGGGCGGCGGGTGGACGGCCGGGGGGGTGTCGTGTGCGTGGCGGGCGTGGGGCATTACAAAACTTTTGTCGAGCAAAAATGTCAAATTGCATCAAACGGCAAAATTCCGCATTTAAGCAATCAGAACCTGCGAAACGTTCATCATGTGTGATTTTGTAAGGTGGCGTGAGAGCAACACCTCGATCAGATAAGGTTTTTGCAAAGACCCGTGGATTCGATGTGCAATCTAAAGCAAATAAATGATACGGCCTTTTTTGCAATGGCGAACAACACTCGGATAATATTTGTGTTAATTGCTTGTTCTGTTGCTGTTTGTTTTCTTGGCTCAACCCAGCATCAAATTCATCGATAGATCGTGTGATACTGCAATAATTACGACGATGAAGGGGATTAAGTGATATTTCAACGACACTTTTGTCCTGAGTATTACTGGCAAGTGAATCAACCAGTTCCATGGCAGCATCCCGCCGACTAGGAAAAAACTGATAAATCTTCTCGCGAAATTGTTTAACACGATTTACAATTGCATCCAGCATGGGTGATTCCTTCTTCATTTTTCTTAGCGGAAAAAATCAGAATTTTAGGATGACCTCATGCTTTTTAAAAGTTAAATACATTGCAATGAAAGAGTGTTTTCAAGCTGCTATATCTAAAATGGCAAATGGACTACTATAAGCGGAGGGAGATATGTGGTCGTTCTTTAATACTGTCAAAAATATTATTCATAGTGACGAAGTAACAGTTCAATATGCTATTAATAACGGTTTTGGTGGTAATGGTAGTATGACATGCTCACCTGATAATATAAATGCCGTGTACGAACATATTGAAAGAGTTGTTGCATTTCGTTTAAAGTATGCCGATCTTCATCAAGTCAGCATTGATATGAATGGTAAATTAAAGGGCGATGTGATAAATAAACATTTTGATAGTTTGACTGAATTTAAAGAATTTTTAGAATTTCAAAAATTGATAGCGGAACCTACCAAACTAATACTATAGCTAAATTGATGATGGCTAATATATGAAATAAATAGTGAAATGGTGGCACTGTGTTAAGTATGGATACAGAATAATTTGTCCAAAGTACAGTTATTAATAAGGAGTTTTTTAAAATGTTTCGCCATCAACCTGGATTAGGTAAAGTTAGCAGAATCTTTTCAACCAACACGGTAAATGAACAAAACTTTTCTGGGTTGTTAGATCAATTTGTAAAATTTAAATCAAGTGCAGAAAAGATCAAAGAAGAAGAGTTAAGTTCACGTATAAAGTTAAGCAAAAAAATATATCTCTATACTAAAGAATTTTTAGATAATAACAACGATAATTTATCTCCGACAGAAAAAGTTGTTATTTTAAAAAAATATATAGAATTATGGGCAATGGCTAAATGTATTCTTCATATTCAAGATACGGCGTACAGCGAGCAATATAAAAAATCGAAATTTAGCAAATATTCAGACTCATATAATCAATATAGCCCCATGCTTGCCGGATTTAATTTGCAAGGAGCACTTTTAGGAAATCTTCATTCTTCAGCCTTAATATTTCTTTCAGTTAATTTCGAAAAAGCTGATTTTTCAAACGTTGAATTCCCATATTCACACTTTGAAAACTGTAATCTATCTGAAATTAAAGTTACTAATAATACAAATTTCAATCAATGTCGATTTACTAAATGCAATTTAGAGAAAGCCGGGTTACAAAGTGAGAATTTTTGTGAGGTAGTATTTAATCGATGCAATTTCCGAAAAGCTGATTTTAAAAAAGCAAATTTATATAAGGTACACTTTGATGAATGCCATCTCCAAGAAGCTGATTTAAGAGAAGTTGAGCTAGATCGCACATATTTTAAAAAATGTAATTTATTCCAAGCACAGTTTGATAGTAATCGTAATTTAAGGCTCTATGATTGTGTGAATTTTTCACCGGTAGATGCTTCGCCTGAGGGAAATCCATTAACAGAATTGCAAGATTCTCTTTTGAGAGGATTTGTGAATATTAATCCACAGACTTTCTTTGCTCAAAATGTATCAAAATTTGGTATTTTTTCACCGGTAGATGCTTCGCCAGATGGCAATCCATTAACAGAATTACAAGATTCAATATCTAGAGGATTTGTTGGTTTCAAGTAAATTTATTCTTGATTAAACGTTTAAGAAGTGAAACGGAATGGTAATTTGCATGCTTTGCCCGGAGATACGAAGCATGATTTTATTAGACAATATTTTTTAATACTTGAAATATAAAAAGTATTTACGCCGGATTGAGATGCCATGTTTTGATAAAAACACTCCCAATTACTAAATTAGACAATCATGCGCTTATAAATACGGCATCAAAATTAATGCCTACTGGTTATTTGTCTGTAACTGCTGAGAATCTAGTTTATCTTGATATTAACGATGACTATATACATCAATTATTTCCTCTGCTTCAAAATGATCTTATAAGAAAACCTGATTACTTTGGTGAAAATTTAATTGGTGCACATATTAGCGTGATATATCCGGAGGAGAATAAATTTATTAGTGAAGAGTGTTTAAAGAAAAAACATTATTTCAATATTAAAGATTTATATGTAGCGACGCTTAATTTTAAAAAATATTATGTGATTACCGTTGCATCTCATGCTCTACTTCAATTAAGAAAAAAATATGGATTGTCAGAGATGTTATGTTTTAAAGGTCACATGGTTGAGCTTCATATCACGATAGGAATTTCTATTGAATAAATATGTAAGGCAGGGGTCATTACCTTAGAGATTAAGTGGCTTTATTTGTCCAAAGTACAGTATTAATAATTACACACTAGAAATATATCAAGAGAGGGGCAGCATGGCAGACAGTAGAAAACCATTTATAGTATCGGAAAAAAGAGAAGATAAAGTGAATGATATGAGTCAACCCTCTTTAGTAGATTTTCCATCAGATGTTGTCCGGGCCTTAGGATCATGGCTTGATATCAAAAATGCAGCCCACTATGTTAAGACCAGTAGAACAATTAATAACTTTTTCCAACCTAATCTTGATAAAGAAGCAGAACCATTCGTTGCAGAAGCGCTCCAATATGCTGCTTGGGGACAAAAAGATGAGCTTGATGCACTGCTAACAAAACGTCCTAGCTTAGTATATAAACGTGGAACAACGGTTGAATTATGTGGTCGCATTGTTCATGGTACTGTTTACCGAATTGCTTTAGGTGCAAAAGATTGGAACCCATTCCCAGATAAAACATTTGAAGAAATGGCAGAGATGATAGAACGCCATATGAAAACGTTGCCTAAAGGTGAAGAAGAAATAGAATTGCAAAAAGCTGAGCAATTCCCAGAAGGTTGGGAAGAGCAAGAAAAAATAAGAGAGACAAATGATTCTGAAGAACTTAAAAAAGTCTTTGCTGCCATTGATCAATCAGAAACAGATGAAGATTGTAAAGACGCTATCGAAGAATTTATCAATTATTTGAAATCGCAAAACGAAGTCAAAACGGGTTATCATTATAATGACAAATTACTCTCTGAGGTGCAGGATTTATGTTTTGAAAACCATAATAAATTTGGTGGTTATGATAGCCGTAAGAACAGGTTAGCCACAAATAAGATCAAAGGTAGTATTCAGGGACGCATGACGGCTTGTTTGGCGATGGCTCATTGTGATGG
The DNA here is from genome assembly GCA_963711205.1 of uncultured Gammaproteobacteria bacterium. Classification (GTDB taxonomy): domain Bacteria; phylum Pseudomonadota; class Gammaproteobacteria; order DSM-16500; family DSM-16500; genus Aquicella. Next base: position 256,004 of record CAVQDE010000002.1, on the reverse strand, counting down.
TCTTGGAAGGGTGACAGAAGAAAAGATGCAGCTTAGCCGTCGTATGACTCTTGATGATGATACTCCGTTTTTTTCTCCTAATCTTGGTTCCTCTCATTGGATTTATAGTTATTATGCGGATGCGGGGACTTGGGCGCGGGGCGGCCTGCTCGTTGCTTTCGCGCTTACAAAACTTTTGTCGAGCAAAAACATCAAATTGCATCAAACGGCAAAATTCCGCATTTAAGCAATCAGAACCTGCGAAACGTTCATCATGTATGATTTTGTAAGGTGGCGTGAGAGCAACCCTGCTGCATAGCCGCAGGGTCAGCAACCCAGCAAGTCTTAATAAACCAACACAAGATGTCGTTATATTGCCATACAGTTAACGTTTTCACCCACCACGTGCAGAAGCGATGCAAATAATTTCTAATCTTGCAGAAATCCCATCGGCGACCATACATCTGACTTGCTCACATCCCTTTACGCAATGTCCACGGGTGCGGAACGTTGTGTTCAGGCACAGGTGTTTGATGCTCATTAAGTGATTTACCTCCACTTCACTGGGTATTTCACTAAACTTGAACACTGATTTCATTTTGAAAGTGAACACTAATTTCACTTTATTTGAACAGCGATTTCACATTTTCTGAACAATTAAATCAGGTCTCGGTTGCATTATCTATTAAGAAATTTCTTCCTGTAAAGTTTTTTTATTTTTCCGCAAAGAATCTCCTTTTAATTCAAGCCTGATAGCATTGTGTAAAAGTCTGTCTAAGATGGCATCTGCAAGAGTGGCGTCATTTAAATGTTCATGCCAATGTGTCGTTGGCAATTGACTAGTAATGATAGTTGATCGATTTTGATAGCGATCGTCCAGCATTTCTAATAAATCACGGCGCTGCTCATCATCGGGTGATACAAGACCCCAATCATCCAGCACCAAAATATCAATTTTAGCAAGTTGGGAAAGCCATTGGGTATAAGTACCATCTGCTTTAGCAGTTTTTAATTCATGCCAAAGCCTGGGAAGGCGATAATACCGGGAAGTGAATCCAGTCAAACAAGCCTTATGTGCAAGAGCGCAAGCAAGATATGTTTTTCCACATCCGGTTGGCCCTGTTATTAACAAATTTAAATGCTGCTGAATCCATTGCCCTCGTGCCAATTCTGATATAGTTGATTTATTTAGCCCACGAGGATGCTTAAAATCGATGTCTTCAACACAGGCAATTTGCTGTAATTTTGCTTGGGTTAATCGTCTTTTCAATTTTCTGTTTTCTCGCAGGTACCACTCTTTCTCAATTAATAAACCTAGTCGTGATTCAAAATCCAAATCAGGCAAAGGTTTTTCAAGTTGTTCCTGAAAAGCATCAGCCATGCCTGTTAATCGTAAGCTTCTAAGTTTTTCTAAAGTTGGATGATTAAGCATATTATATTTTCCTAAAATTATTTGTAATAGATGGAACCACGGATATTGTCATGTGCAGACAAAATAGGTGCTGGCTTTACAGGAGAAACGGGTACTGAATCCAATTTATTTTTTAAAATAGACTCAACTTGTTGGTAGCGTGTTAACCCAGCAATGATTGCTTTTGTACAAGCATTCTCAAGACGATCTTCACCATACCTTTTTCCAAGGCGTAATAAACCTAGGCAAGAACGAAAAGCTTGTTGAGGGAAAGCACGCGCGGCAATCATATGCTCAATAAATTGGGCTGTCTTAGGCCCAATTTTGTTCGCCCATCTTTTGATACGCTCTGGAGTCCACTCCGCTTGTGCGCGGTGAGATGGCGGCATATGTTCTGTTAGTGTTGTAAATTTATAGCGAAGGTAACTGCGTGCATGTGCTGCAATACGTTTTTCTTGATAAAAACACTCTACTATTTTTGAAGATGCGCAAATTTCAACAGCATGATGAATATAACGATGAGGAACGCTGTAATAGTGGTCATCAAAAACAAAATGATAATCAATATTAATTTTTGCTTTGCGCCATTCAGCATATTGATATCTATCTTTTGGCAAAGGTTTTAATACTGTTTTATCAAGTTCTTCAAATAATGTTAGCCGTGAAGTTTTCATTTTTTGAAAAGATTGATTGTTAAAAGCAACCAGCCTGGGTTTAATCGCAGCATTAATTTCACCAATGCTGGTGAATGTCACGTGCCGTAATGGGGCGAGAATTTGTCTTGTAATGCAACCCACTGCACTTTCTGCAATGGCTTTATCTTTAGGTTCCGCTGCTCTTGCGGGAACAATCGCAAACCCATAATGTTCGCTGAAATGCTGGTAATTGGCGTTAATGTCAGGATCATAAAGATGAGCTTTTGTGACACCTGATTTTAAATTATCAGGTACCACTATCTCGCTAGTTCCACCAAATGCTTCAAACATGTGAATATGAGATTGAATCCAATCAGGCAATGTTTGTGTTGCTGTTGCTTCAACAAAAGTCAGTTGTGAAGCGCCAAGTGCTCCAACAAAAATTTCTGCTTCATGGATTTCGCCAGTAGAAGGATTAATCCATGGCATTTTCATGCCAGCATAATCGACAAAAATTTTTTCACCCGCTTTATGAGTTTGCCGCATGACGGGTGAAATTTGCTTGGCATAGGCGCGATATTGATTACAAAAATTGGTGTAACCATAGCCATTGGGATGAATTTCACGGTATTCTCGCCATAACAAAAGCAGCGTCACCCCTTTTTTTCTTAACTCACGATGTACCCATTCCCAATCAGGAGCCGTTTTCTTCTTTGAAAGAATTTTGGGGGCAGGCAAAAATAATTTTTCATGTAAGGCATCTTCCGATAAGTCAGGCAACGGCCAACTTATGCCTGCTGATTTGGCACGGGATAAATAATCCGATATCGTGCCAACACTCATATTTAAGCTTTTACTAATATCACGATAGCTTCGCTTGAGTTCATGTCTCTGTCTTAACATTTCACTGATTTTACGCATAGATATTCTTCTCATTTTTAGGCTCCTCTGTTGTGCAACAAAGGAGCAGTTTAGCAAGATTTATGAGCCAGAATTTAATTGTTCAAATACAGTGAAATCCGCGTTCAAGTTGAGTGAAATCGGTGTTCAAGTAGTAGTGAAGTAGGTGTTCAGGTGAAAGTGAAACGAGTGTTCAGATAAAAGTGAAATCGGCGTTCAGATTGGAGTGAAATACCCACACTTCACAAAATATCACCAACCATCTTCTTATCATCCTCAATCTGTTCACTCTTCACAATCAACTGATCCTCACACTCCTTCCGCAAAATATTAAGCGCCTCCATTAAATTCCCCATCGCTGTCAAAAAATAGCCGATATGCTCAATATCTCCTTTCTCAGCTAATGTTGAAGAGGCAACTAGATCTCCAATAGCTTGTAAGCCATGTAATACACTAGTAACTGCATTATCTGTGTACATTAACATCAAGTTCATTTCGTCAGATGAATAATCGAGACTAAAATCCTCTGTATTTATTTTTTTGAGCACATGAAAAAGCTCAGTAAATACGTTACTAATATGTATCGTTTCATCATTGGAATGTTCAACTAACATCAGCGATTCCTTATTTGAAAAAGTATCTTGGATAAATTGCTTTCTTGACTAAACAACAAATAACATGCACCTGTGAGCATTGTTAGCAGTGCGATATTCATTAATGTTGCGTTTAAGCCTAACCATTGAATTGCTTGTCCACTTAAATAGCTTCCTAATGCTTGACCTAATGCAAAAAACACACAGTACATTCCTATCAAACGCGAACGTATTTGCTTAGGAAATTCGGCTTGAAAGATACCATTGAATACAGAAACAGAGAGTGACCAAGAAATCCCAAATATCACCATCATGAGAAAATAGAGTGGAAACGAGTTTGTGGTCACAAAGAAAAACATCACTAATCCTGCAAGCAATAAAGATATTGTCGTTAACTGTGCGTCATTAAAATGTTTTCTCAGATAATAAATGGAATAAGCATTTAACACTGCACCAATACCAGCAGCGCTGGTTAATATGCCTAAATCTTTATCAGACATATGATGATAAACAATGATAATGTAAGGAAGCGTTGCCCAGAGACAAGAAGCTAACACAAAATATAAAAAGGACTTCAACACAATAAATTTTAAGACTGGATACTCATAAAAAAATTGAAATGACTCTTTAAATCCTTTGCTGATAGCAGAGAATCCTAATTTCTCATGTATCAGAGCCTCAACTTCAACCTTACTATATAGAACAACAATAACACCGAGAAACGACAAACCATTTAGCAGAAATAAATAAGCTGGACCTAATCGGGAAAAATAAAATCCAGCAATAGCAGGTCCAATGCACCGGGAAAGATTGAAGCTTAGGTTATTAAGTGCCGCCGCTTGTTTAATTTCTTGAGATGGTATTAAGGTTGATGATAACGCTTGCCAAGCTGGTTGATTAAATACAAGACCAATATTTAATAGAAACGTCATGCTAAGTAATAAAACATCTGTCATACCTCCCATATATGTCAGAAAGGCCATCGTTAATGCCAATACAGACATGCCAATTTGAGCATAAAGAACAACAGATCTTCGTGGATATAAATCAGCAATCACACCACCCGGTATTGCAAATAAAAATATCGGCAACATAGCAGATGTTTGAACGAGTGCGATCAACGTGGAAGACGTTGTAAGATGCGTCATCAAGAGAGAACTCGTGACAGTGTGCGCCCACGTACCCATATTTGAAAAAAATGTAGCAATCCAAACAGCGCGGTAAACAGTGTGTTTAAGTGGAGAATAAAACATATTATTAATTAATACCTTATCTATCCCAAATAACGCTTTCATCAAACCAGCGAGAAAGTTGTGAAATTTTCTCACACATTTCATTTTCGTTACTACTGACGATTAAAAAGTTAGCAATTTCATCATTACTCATCTGCATTTTCTTATAGTCGCTACCCTTTTTTCCTCTGAACTGATACTTAACCACCCCTGGCATATCACATCGTTCAGGAAATGAAAGAAGCCTTCCTGCTCTTGGCGGAATTAATAAACGACCCGCTATAGGGTGATGAAATGGCTGTACCTCTTTTATAGAATTAATCAAGCCACACTCCGCTTCGATATATTCCATTTTAATATCTATACCTTGTTGCAGTCTGACTTCATCATTAATCCCATTACCGCCTATCCGACAAGCAATTTCACATAATGAAATTTTCTTATCATTATCAACAAACACTTCAATATGAAATAAGGCATTCTTATCCAAAGGAAAAACATCTTTTAGTAAATGAGCCGAAAATGAAACCAGTTCACTTCGTAACGGATTTTGCTTATCTAATGTATAACTGCCTAAATAAGATCCGCTCACAAAAGACAAACAATTATTGATATACTTTGACACACTCATCACTTTCATTTGATGATTTAATTGCAGTCCGTCAATGTGATAAATTTGTGCATCCAAATATTCTTCGGCTAATAAATCAGGATAACGGCTAGTATTACTAATAGTGAGTAGAGCAGCGTCCTTCGTTAGTTGTTCACTGCCCCCTCGTTAGAACCGCATCGTGCCCTATTAAGGCAATGGGCTCAAGATAAACATATTCACAACTACTCATAGTTTAGAAAAGCTTATGACAGATTTTCGCTTTTGGAAAATTGACTCTGTCTAGTAGCAGTAGGAATTTCTCCCAGATAAATGACTTTCGTTGACTGCGGCGATTCACCCATTTGAATAAAATCGTTGTCACCCTGTAGATGAATGAGCTTACTTTTACAGAGTTGAAGGACACACCGTAATACTGAATGTGTCCTCTTGCCTTTGCAGCCGCTATCTTCATTATCTGTTTCAGGGATGTTTTATTCCTAATTGCGCGCGCCCACTCGTTGACCTTCTTTAGCTTCGATCTAAATCGCTTGCCATTCGTTTTCACTTTTATTATGGGGAATCCTTTACGGGATTTCCCAATGTAAAATGTGAATCCAAGAAAATCGAATGCCTCTTGTGGTTCATTCCGCTTTTGCTTACGTTTAGAAAATTTCACGAGCTTAGTTTTCTCTTCATTCATTTTCAATCCGTATTTTGCAAGACGGTTAGTCAGGGCGGTTTTGATCCGTTCCCCATCATGATTGCGCTGACAGCAGATCACTATATCATCTGCATACCTAATCATTTTAATCTCACCCGCACAATTTGGTTTCACCATCTCCTCCATCCACTCATCAATTACTTCATGCGCAAAAATGTTCGCAATGACGGGACTACAACCAGATCCCTGAGTAACACCCTCATCGCTTAACCTCAGCTCTCCATCTGATAGCACACCTGATTTAAACATCCTGATCAGATAGCGTATTACCCTTGGATCACTGATCTTTTTGCGAATTACCTTTATTACTTCGTCGTGCGAAATGCTTCCGAAATAATTGGATAGATCAACATCAATTACCGTTTCTACTTCATGGGTACTTAAATGTGCATGCAGTGCTTCAATCGCATCATGACAACTTCTTCCAGGTCTGAATCCATATGAATTCTCGTGAAATAGCGGTTCATAAATGCTTCTCGAGTACTTTATGCATCATTCGCTGGATAATTTTATCTTCAAAATTGCTAATACCAAGTGGACGAGTAGCGCCTGGTTTTCCTTCCTTCGGAATCAGCACTTGTCGTACTGGTCCTGGGATGTATGCCATACGTTTCATTCGATCCATTAGATTTTGTAAATTATCTTCCAGATTATTCCCATAGCTTGCTTTGTCTATCCCATCACTTCCAATCGCCTTCCTTCCATCCAGCTCATGGAAGCATGTCCGCAGTGACTCCATATTGAAATGATGTATCACATGTGTGAACACCATTTCTGGATTCGCCGCCGATAGCGCCGCTATTCTTTTCAATTTCATTTCCGTCAACATCGAGTTTTCTGCGAACTCCATGACGTCTCCTCTACTAAGAGCTTATTTACCCAGCGTCCTTCCCTCCACGATTGTCTACATCGCTTCATCGGTACTACGACGCATCTGACTTCCAGGCATTTCAATAGGCTTTTCGGAGTCCTTGATTTTTAGTCTTGTTCCCCAATACTCTGTCCTTGTGAGGCCTGCCTGGATCTCCCACGTTCACCCTTCTGCTTTCATTGCATGCCATGCTCTTCGACCCCGGGGATGTTACCTAATCCTGCCCATCTCGGTTTAGATAATGTTGCCTTCTGGTTACTTGAGACCATCGGCCTTTCCCGATATTGCACTTTTCGGGGCTCAATCACTTCAGCTTGCGCTTACGGCCTGCAATTTCTCCTGCCTACGCTTAACCTGTTGCATTACTGCAATCAGCTCCAAGGCTGGATACGAAATGTGCTGGGTCAGCACTTTCTCGGCAGCACTTACAGCTGCTAGCAGAGTGGCGCTTTCGTGGCGCACCAAGCCTGAATTTAATAAGGCAATTAATGATGCTTGATCAGCAATTCGCATAGTATTTAACGAACCTCTTCCTAAAATAGGCTTGACGATAATCGGATATCCCACTTCTTCGATGAAATCGGTTAAATCTGTCGCATGCTTAATGCGTTTAAAACGTGGAATATGAATATTAAATTGTCTAGCCAATTCCTTCATCGCAATCTTATCGCGAAATATAATGGCATTCGCATAACTTAAACCATTTAACTGCAATTTCTCTTTTACCTTACTCACTCGTAAAACATCTGCCTCAGTCATGGGTATAATGTTTTTTATGTCATATTGACTCGCATAATCAAGCAATTTTATTTCAATGACATCGTTGTTTGGATAATCATCAAAAAACTCAACCCGCTTAAATATACCGCCTAAATGATGATTAATAAATTCAATATAGCTATCAGATTTTGAAGTGAACAATGCAACATCACAGACTTTCAACGTATCCCATTGTTCCTTGGATGTAGAGGTAATTAGTTTTTCTGGCGCAAGTAAGATAATCATAAATAATCCTTTTACATGTAATCAATGGTTTGAGCTACGAATGCAGTGGGTGAACAATTAATCCCTGAGATAGCTGTAGGAGCTCGATGTGAACCAATAAAATCTAGCGCGATATTTTGTGCAATTTTATAAGCATGTTTTATATTTAATTCCAAAACACTGGTGAAAAAATAGGTACCACTCGTTAAATTGCCAATGGCATATAGATTTTTTTCAATACTATTATCTTTTCTCACAATTCGCGAAGACTCAAAATCTACTTCTAAACCACCATAACGATGCGGCTTGATTAAGCCATTGTTCGTCATATTGGATAACAAAGTAGATTGAATATAGGTAAGATCATCGCAATATCCCGTTGCATCGATAATATAGTCGAATTCGAAGGTCGATTTAGACGTTGTTACTATAAATTTATCCTGATTCTGAGCTAATGATTCAAAATGCCTAATCTGCGAGATCTGTTTTGTGACAAATAGGTTATAAATTTTTCTCGCGTTTTGGATGGGTATGCCTACTCGATAAGCCATAAATTTACTTTTATATCTTAGATTGAATAATGCTTTATCTGCCTCATTCAATTCGTGCCAGATAGATTCAATGACTTGATTAAGCGCTATCATTACCGCTTGCCAAGCAATTTTATTTTTCGATTTATAAGTTTTGAATTCATGTTCAAAATGCAGCTTAGCATCGATTGGCGTTGCTAACCATTCACCGAATTGGATCTTCTCATCACATAACAATTCAACTTCATGTCTCAGTAATTTGATAATTTGCCTTAAACTTAATTCGCGCTTGTTTAGAGATAAATATTCTCTAAGCGCTTTCGCATTTAATATCTTCAATTCATGATAGCGATAAGGCGATCTCACTACGGGCAGCCAGCCGCCACGCGAAATAAAAGCTATATTGCCTTGATGTTCTTGATGATGTAGTGCAATAGCCGCATCAATGGCACTCAACAGTGACCCCATGATACCTACCGCAGAATGAGCAGGAATATTGCTTAATTTTTTCGTTGGATAGGGTGAAGTATAAAACTTGTCATTATTTACAGCCTTTCCAAACTTTAAAGAAGGTAAATTGCCCAGTGTCAATATGACAACATGTGAATGAAATTTCCATCCGTTTCTGGTCTCGATTTTATAATCATGATTATATTTATCGATAACGATGACCTCATCGTGGATGATACTCACTTTTAATTTATGAGCTCTCGCATGGACTATGATTTTTTGAATTGTATCCTCGCAATAACTTCCAAATAATGCTCGGGCTAAGAAGACTTCTTTTCTCTTAATTTTATGTCCCGAGAATTCTTCCTTCCATTTACTTTTGTTTTTTAATAGCCAATTTTTAAAGTCGTCCTCTTTACGATGAATTAACGACATGGTTTCAGCACTACGATTTAGCAAGTTGGTATGCTCATCTTGCGTGTAGGCTAACCCATGACCAAGATTTTCCGATTTCTCAAATACCAGGATTTCAAAATGCTCAGTGATATTGTCTTGTATCAATTGATAAACCAAATGATAAAGCTGTGCTGCTCCGACTGCTCCGCAACCGACGATAGTAATTATTTTTTTCATGTGATATCCAAATCAAATAAACTGTACTGCTTGTATCGCCCTTTCAGCATGGATGATTGCATCTTCGACTGTGTCGCCTGCTGCTAATACGTAGCCTTGGCGTGAGTCTGATGATTTTAAAGATCCGACATCATCACCTGATTTAGCCTTGCAATGAATTCTCACCACTCCAGGTAACTTCTTTGCTGTTTCAAGATTGTTTATTTGTTGGATTTTAATATTTTCGTAAGTGAAAAACCGTATGGATACAGCTTTGGCTTGAGGGGCTCTAGGTGGCATGGGTAATTGTAATAGATGACAAATGGTTTCAGACATCTGATCTATACCGCTGACCATTTCGGTCATTTCCCATATTTGATCGCCGCCCATACGAGTTTGTGATTCAATAATTTTTGGACCTTGTTTGGATAACTTGATTTCAGTATGTGTCGGGCCTGTTTTTTGTTGGATTAAATCTAAAAATGCCGTGACTAGTTGGGTGATTTTACATTTTGTTATGGGATCAAGACGAGCTGGCACCTGATGCCCTGTTTCAATAAAATTTGGATAACTCGTCGTCACTTTTTCCGTGATCATGGCAATTTCATGCTGACCATCCAAGGAAAGTGTTTCGACACTATACTCATCACCTTCTATGTATTCTTCAGCAATGATTGGAAATAGGCCTGCGTCTTCCGTCCATTTCCAAGCTTTTTCTATTTCATCGGATTGACTGATAAATGAAACACCTCTACTTCCAGCACTTGCTGATGGTTTAATAATAATGGGATCAAAATTAACTTCGATAAAAAAATCTCGTACATCATTTATATTGCTGCAATGTTTGAATCTGACTGTTCCTAATTTTGCTTCCTCTAACAACATACGCGTTTTCAATTTATCCCTAGTACTCTCAATGGGAAAAATGTTGTTTGATGGCAAGCCCAATTCTTTGGAACACATGGCTGCTGGCAGCATTCCATATTCAGCAAAGGAAATAATCGCATCAAAAGGATCTAGCTCATGCAACACCTTCGCGATCTTTACTACTTCACTTGCTTTTTTATAATCCATGACAATTAATTTTTGTGAGGACTGGATCTGCTCATCGGTGACTAAATCGGGTTTTTGGATAACAGAAAAATGGATACCGAGTTTTTTAAATTTATTGATTGTATGGTCCCGACCACCGACCATTAAGACATGTTTCATGTAAAATCCTTCTTTTTATGTTGGAGGTTTCTCAAACAGCAAACACAACCATTCCTCGTTTTATGTGATGAATACTTATTTGTTTATTAAATATTCTTGTTTTTATACACAACTTGTATAACTCGCGCATTTTACGTATAGTGCGCTACTTGTCAATATGGAATTTAATAAATTTGAAGAAAAAAGATTATGAGTAATACCAAAGTAGGGAAAATTTTAAGTCGATTGCTTTCAGAGCATAAATTAAAAGTCTCTGAGCTTGCACGCAGAGTCCAACTACCTCAGCCAACCATACAACGCATCGCCGCAGGTGTATGTGAAAATCCGCATATATCTAGCTTAAAACCCATCGCGGATTATTTTTCCATCTCCATCGATCAGCTTAAAGGTATAGATCCCATCCCTAAGTTTGATCAAATCCACAAATTGCCATTGATCTCATGGTCAGAAGCGACACATTGGAATAAGCAACTCGCAACGTTAACTGATGAGCAAGTCATTGTTGATATTAGCGTCGGAGATCATGCTTATGCGCTTAGAATTCTCGATGGTGCCATGGAACCAATTTTCCCCTGTAATTCCATTTTGATTATGGACCCCGCTGTTCAGCCTAAAGACCGAAGTTATGTCATTACCTTAATAAATAACACTGAAATACCTATCTTTAGGCAGTTAATCATCAATGGTCCTGACAAGTATCTAAAACCATTGAGTCCAGATACCGACATCTATAAAATGCGACAACTTGAAAGTTCAGATAACATTCTAGCCACCGTTGTTCAAGCCAGATGGAATTACGCAGGTTGAAGAGGAGCAACATAAATGAACATGAAAATATCCGGCATTATTGAATACATTTCTTATCTAGTGAAAAAATATGGTGAGATTCAGCAAGTACAAATGAAAAATACATTTCGTGTTGCTAGCATCAAAAAAACAGCTAATGCCACTAAAATTATTTTTCAAGTGATAGGTAAATCCACTTTCATGGAGTGTACATCCGCCGAGATTTTATCCAATGATGCGTTTATCGAAAGATTTTCTAAAAAAGACATTCAAACTATTACTTATGCGCACGCTCAAGATGAGAATCTGAAAAAAAACCAAAACGCTTCTCCTGATCTCAAATTAATTCAGCAGGAATTTAATCTGCAAGCTGGCAAAATTCAGTTCACATTAAAAGATAAAGAAGGGAATACAACATCAAAAACAGCGGCTGAAATTGTAACTGATAAAAAAATCATTAAAAAACTAGATCAACAAGATGCATTGAATATTGGATATATTGCTGGTTACGAACATTCTCAAAACGACACTAATAATTAAATATAAGTAATGGGCATATAAATGAATATGCAATACAAATGCTTAACGCCTCTTGTCATGTTTTACATGACGATTAAATTGGTCACGGTTTTAGTCATATATAAAATCGTAACCATAGGATCCATCAGTACAACGGCAGCGACGATTACCATACCATTATGGTTTTTAACTGGAGATGTCATTGCAGAAGTATATGGTTACAACATTTCTAAGCAAGTCATTTGGGCTGCGTTGATTTGTCAATTTATCTTTGCACTCATTTGCAGCTTGCTAATTCACTTGCCTTCTCCGGCTAACTTTGCCTATCAAGACGCTTACAATCACGTACTCGGTAATCTTCCCCGTATTGTAACTGCTAGCTTCATTGCGATTGTCTGCGGTGCATTTGTTAATGCCTATACGGTTTCAAAGTGGAAAGTGTTATTAAAAGGAAGATTGTTTTGGCTGCGCAGTTTAGGAGCATCCATTATCGGTGAAGCTGTGTTCGTGATTATCTCACTATGTATGGAATTTATCGGTGTGATTCCATGGCAAACGCTTCTACAATTAATCCTCATATCATTCGTTATGAAAATTGCCATCAATCCTATATTGGTTATCCCCTCTTCTTTGCTCGCAGCCATCATTAAGAAGATTGAGAAGGTAGAGGTTTATGATTACGATTTGGAATTTAATCCATTGAAAATCAACTTCACGAAATCATCTAACGATACAGTGCTTAACACAAAATAAAGGCAAATCAAAATGATTATTACAAAACTCTACACAGGCGAAGATGGTAAGTCTTATTTCGAAGACATTGAGTGTGGTCATGAAACGCAGCAGCCACTAGGCTGGTATTCAAAAAAATTCCCTGCTAGCGGGATTATGTTTAGGGATTTTGAACCAGGATTAGTTTTTGACAAACACAATGCACCACAACCACAGTATATTATTTACTTGGAAGGTGAAGTGGAAGTGATGGCGAGTGGTGGTGAGACACGAAGATTTAAGCCTGGGAATGTTTTATTTGCGACGGATTTAGAGGGTGAAGGGCATATATCGAAGATGCTGACGAAGGGAAGGTCGGTGATAGTGACGACAGTGTAAATCTACATTTTCTCTATATTGCAAATGATTTACTCAATACACAGAAAAAGAAATTACTATTTATGTTAAAATAAAAATAATAATGTGATAGCCAATAAAACATGAGGTTTTTCACCATGGAAAACCGCATTCTTCTGACAGCTGCTGGATTTAGCGCAAATTTTGGCGCTCCCCTAGCAAATGACTTTTCGGATTTAATTTTCAATGACTCACTAATTGAAGATCAATCCGCTTTAAAAGATTTGCTACGAGATAATTTCGATTATGAAAATATTTATCAGATAGTAATGCAGTCGGATCAATACGATCTGGAACTAAAAAGAATTTTTAATACTGCCATAAAAAATGCATACGATACACTTGATAACAGAATTATATCAAACAACACATTAAGCCAAACATTTTATGATCTCTTCAAAAAATTAATCTTTCCTTTTGCTAAAAGCTATGGAGGATCAGGTTTTATATTTACACTCAATCAGGATTTATTAATTGAACGTAGATTTTGGTTTTACCCAAATGATAGTATTTCATCAATTACACTTCCAATCATGCGCAGTAGCGTATTTAATAAGCCATGGAGTGATAAAATTTCGGAGCAAAATAAAATATTTCTTCCAGATCATACTTCTTTCATAAGAGAGAAAGAGCTCTATGAAAGAAGGCTAGAAAGAAATGAAATTCGATTATCTACATTAAACTTCACGGTTCACAAGAATGGTTTAAAAAAGACAGCAATCATGCGATGGTTATAGGACATGCAAAAAGTGAACAAATTAAATGTGAACCTCTTTTAAATTGGTATTTCGAATTATTTAATCAACAATTGAATGTCACAAATACAAAATTGTTAGTAATTGGATACGGATTTAACGATGAGCATATTAACAAAGCCATATCTGAAGTTTCACAATTAAAAATTTATATTATAGATCAATGGCGCTACTTTAAGAAACAGCTTGCAGCATAACCTCATGATTTAAAGTGAAATCAGTTTCCAAATTTATTATGATTCGTTTCGACTAAAAAGCGATCGAATAAAAAAGGAAACTGACGAAATGGATTCTAATAAGAAACGCACGCTAGTGCAAATTGAAAAACAAAAACGGTCTCTATTATCAAGCAAGACTGATGTCTCACTCACAAATATTTTAAGCTCAGAACGTTGCCAACGCATTCTTAGCGAATGCCGTGAATTTCGTGATCGAGTTTATACGCCAATAAAAACGGTATTTGTATTTATCAAGCAAGTATTAAACCCAGATAAATCCTGCAAAAAGACCGTTGCTAGAATTATAGTAGAGCAATTGAATGCCGGAGAAAAACCGGTTAGCTCAAATACAGGCCCTTATTGTAAAGCACGGCAACGCTTGCCAGAAGGAACTGTGCATGAATTAGTGAAGGAAATTGGCACTGCACCGCTAAACAATGCACCATCGAAATGGAAACCGTTTGGCCGAAATTTAAAAGTTTTTGACGGCAGCACGGGGAAAATGGCAGATACAAAAGCAAATCAAAAGGCTTTTCCTCAGCATAAAAATCAGAAAAAAGGTGCTGGATTTCCTATTGTGCGCTTTGTAGTAGTGATGTCTCTCACTGTTGGCACGGTGATTGATTATGCAATTGGTGCATACAAAGGAAAAGGCACTGGCGAATCATCATTGCTTAGAAATATTCTCACGTGTATTGAGAAAGACGATATTGCATTAGGAGACCGTTACTTTCCAAATTTTTTCCTTATGGCTGATTTAAATAAAATTGGTGCTGACGGAATATTTCGTGGTCAAGGCCAACGACATTATGATTTTAGATCAGGCGTTCGCCTGGGTAAAAATGATCATATTGTTTTTTGGGAAAAACCGTATAAGCCCACGTGGATGGCACAAAAAGAATACGATTCTTACCCAGATAAAATTCAGGTAAGAGAGTTTAAAGTGGCGGGAAATGTTTACGTTACCACGTTTCTGAATGCTAGAAAATATCACAAAAAAGAACTTGCCAGCATCTATGAGCGAAGATGGGATGTTGAAATTAATTTGAAAAGTATTAAAGCGACCATGAATATGGATATGCTATCTTGCAAAACGCCAGATATGGTAAAAAAAGAGATAGGCATTCATTTTTTAGCGTACAATTTTATACGAATAATGATAGCAGAAGCTTGCATACGTCATGATGCTGTTCCTTGGAAAGTTAGTTTCAAAGGCACAGTGCAATTGCTAGCAGCATTCATGCCATACTTTTTGGGTTCAAGCACAAGAAGAAATAAAATATTGTATGCTAAAATGCTCGCGTTAATCGTTAAAAACAAGATAGGTAATAGACCAGGAAGAATCGAGCCACGTGTTATTAAGCAGAGACATAAGCCATTCCCTACGTTGAAGCGACAGCGGTCTGTTGAAAAAGAAATGCTGATGAAAAAACTGAGCAAAAGAATTGCAAGAAATGCTGGGGATTAAGGTAGTGCCATTGTATTATAGATCAGAAATCCAGAGCTTCTTTCTTTGAAGAGTTAAATAATAAACCCTATGGAGAAATTATTAAAAATCTAATAAAAGCATATTATCAAAATACATTAATAGAACTTTTTCCTAACAACGTCAACATGAATCCACATACCAATTGGACGTCAATTTTGACAAATTACTTTTCTAAAAAATACTAAAACATATCATATTACTTCTATATTAATAAATTACTCTGAGACTACTATTGACTTCATGGACCCATTTAGTATCATTTGAGACACAAAATGTGTCTCAAATGATGGGGATATCTATGCTCACTCTAAAAAGACAAGAATGTGAGTCAATCACGATTGATTACCGCATCGAAATGAAGATTCTAAAAAATGGAAAACGTATACGTATCGGTATAGCAGCACTAAAAAACGTCGGCATTGTTAGAACTGAAATAAATGAATAATCAAAACTTGCTTTCACATAAATCACTCTGGGACAATCATGAACAACAACATCGCTACCACCAATAATCCCTCTAAAACTGAACAAGATGAAATTCTACTGACCGAAATAGAAACATCGGAATATATTAGAATGAGTCGGAGCTTTTTGCGACATGACCGTGCAGATGGTTATCGTGATGGTCGTACTCGTGGACCAGAGTTTATAAAAATTGGCCGTTCCATTCGCTACCGCAAAAAAGATCTTGATGACTGGCTAATTTCAAAATAGAACCTCACGAAAGGCACCATAAGCCAGATGTAAACAGCTTTGCTACTTTATATTCATCGCGAATAGAAAATTTTGACAATCTTTGGCAAATCACTTTTTACTTTTTCTCCATCAGCAATTCGCTTTAAAAGCGTTTGTGGAGCCAGAAAGTAATACTCAACAAAATCATTTTTGTTGTAATCGGGTATTTCATCCAATTTTATCTCATAGACTTTCATGTAAGATGAAACATCGTAAGTTTGTGGTGTTAAATGACCCAAACATCGGATAGATAATTTATTAACGTCGAGATTTAATTCTTCTCTTGCTTCACGATTAAGCGCCTCTTCGTAACTTTCACCACTTTCTACATAACCACCCACACTCATGTCTAAGCATAAGGGAAAAATCTTTTTTCCAGCAGTTCTCCTCGGCAACCAAAGTTCACCTTTCGAATTGATAATGAATGCATTGACTACGCGAAAATTTGAAAGATTTGCAGCATAAATCTCGGAACGTTTTTTCTTCCCGATCACATGATCATTGTCCTCAACGAGGTCTAGATATTCATCGTATGACATCGGTTTGCCTTACTGCATTGTGCTCTGAAGTGCTTGTTGGTGCTTTTCACTTTCACTTCATTTGCACTTCAGTTTTTTATTTGAGGATTTTACTTTTTGATTTTTCACTGCTAACTATATGTTTCTACTCATGCCGGCGACGCGACTCGAACGCACGACCTACTGATTACGAATTAGTATTTTTATGTTTGATTTTGTTTTATCCATTTTTATTATCTTTTAAATAAATATATATTTCAATAACTTAATTAATATTTAGCTTGAAAAGATTCGAAAAGGTTTTTAATATATCTTCTACATGGCTTCTACATGGAAAGAAGGATTTCAGCATGAATCAAAATAAAAATACTGTAAAGATAACCAAGGCATTTGTTGATAAAGCACTGCCCCATCCCGAAAAAGATCAAACGTTTTATCGTGATGACGCATTGAAAGGATTTGCCTTACGCATCACTTCAAAAGGAGTTAAAAGTTTTGTCATAGAAAAAATTATTGGCAATAAAGTTAAGCGAATTACATTAGGCAAATACAGTGAAGCATTGCCAGTTGAGAAAGCACGCAAAAAAGCGCAGGTTCTACTCGGTCAGATTGCTGATGGGATAGACCCAATTGCAGAAAAGCGTGTGGAGACTATGTATCAAACGACACTTGATGAAGTCATGAAAGATTACTTAAAAGCACGAAAATCCTTAAAACCAAAAACGTTGTATGACTATGAACGCATCATGCAAACAGCATTGACAGATTGGAGAGATAAACCCATCACTCAAATCACTAAAGATAAAATCGAAGCGCATCATACTAAATTAGGGAAAGAAAATGGCGAAGCTTATGCCAATCTAACCATGCGAATATTGCGAGCTTTCTTCAATTTTGCTGCTGGAAAATATGAAGATGCTGAAGGCCGTTCTCTCATCGCAGAAAATCCTGTTAAACGATTATCGCAAACACGCGCATGGTACCGGGTCGATCGCCGTCAAACATTTATCAGATCACATGAATTAAAAGATTGGTACAAAGGTATTCAGCAATTAGATAATGAACTGTTTCGTGATTATTTTTTATTAATCATCTTTACAGGTTTACGTCGCCAAGAAGCAGCTAAATTACGCTGGGACCAAATTGATTTCAAGGCAAAAACACTTACTATTACTGAAACAAAGAACCATAATACTCACACGCTCCCTCTTTCTGCTTATATTCATGAACTTTTATCAAGTCGAAAAAAGAATGCGACGAGCATATTTGTGTTTCCAGCATCAAGTGCCGATGGTTATATTATTGAACCCAGAAAGCAAATTGCTAAAGTGATTGAGAGTTCTAAAATTACATTTACTACTCACGATCTTAGACGCACGTTTATCACGGTTGCAGAAAGCCTTGATATTCCTGCTTATGCTCTTAAGCGATTACTCAATCATAAAATGCAAAATGACGTGACGGCAGGCTATATTGTGACTGATGTGGAACGTTTGAGAATACCTATGCAAAAAATTACCGACTTTTTGCAAAAGAAAATGGGAATGAAGATTGACTCATCTACTAAACAAGCAAAAAAGCATAAAAAAGGGAATGCACCTAATAAACAAGCAGCTTAAAGAAGGTCAGGACTTAGTTCACTCATTAAAACGCGTTCCCGAAATATATTATATTTTCTCTTTTAAAAATATGAATTAGACTCAAAAAGAAAATATGAGAAATAAAGTCAATATTGTAACAATAAACTTTGCTCATATTAATTTTATTGTCTAATTTTCATATATTTAACTATAAACCAGAATGGTTAAAATATGGTTAGCATTTGGTAGCAATTTGAGAAATATACGGTATAATCTAATGAGAGGTGATAATTATGACTATAGCAGCTCAAAACGCAGAAATTTTAAATAATATACCCAAAACTGACTATTTAGGGCTCTTCCAAGGAAATACCCCCAAGAATGTTGTCCGCTTCTTGGATTTGACACAAAATGATGTTTCTAAGGCAATGGGAATAGCTAAAAAATCCGTCAGATACGATGAAGACATTCCAAAAGAACTGGCTCGAAGATTACAAGAAATCGCGGTTATTTGTGAACTAGTAGCTGGCTATTTTAATGGCGATGTAAAAAAAACAGCTTTGTGGTTTCAAATTAAAAATCCTGCGCTGGGTGGCATTACCCCAAGAGATATGATTCGTTTTGGTCGCTACCAAAAATTAGAAAAATTCGTTCGGAATGCTTTAGCAGGAATTGCAGCCTAGAAATGACGCAACAAAATCAAAATCTACTATATGTGCTAGACACCTTCTCGCACCGCGACATTAAACGATGGAAAAAACAATATGAAGCAATATCAGAATATTGTTGGGATCACTATAGCTACTTTGCACACAAACGTTCGCTGATAAGTGATAAGTTAAAACACGCCTTATTACAGAACTGCAAAGCATACGAGCTCTCTTCTGTTGGTGCAGAGTAGTAGATTACAGATTTTCTCATGAACCCTTGTCAGCCAGAGGAAGCATCCTCAATGATCCAGGTGGTCGATTTAATATTGGAGACATCGACCAAATAAAATTTCCAAAATTCGCAGGTCTTTACCTAGCAGAGGATACTGAAACATCACTTAGAGAGAAATGTGGCTTAGACCCACAAGGTGATAATGATGGTCTAACAGGCAGAGAGTTAAATCTCATCAACAATATAGCAGTAGTTAAAGTACAAGGTAGCATCACCAATTTACTCGACATTACTGATCCAATGTCTCTAACTGAATTCTATAATCAGATCAAAACAATTCATATGCCAATCGAGCTCATTAGTAGAGCTCGTAAACTTAATATAAAATCCATGATGCCCGTCCGTAGCGAAACAGAACTGCGAGATACATTATTACGCGAACAATGGCGTATCATGCCAATGCAATTTGACATCCCAGCAAACCCACAAATCTTAGGGCAATTAGTATATACCGCTGGCATAGAAGGCATCCTATACCCATCAGTTAAAACTCAAAAAAAATGTTTGGTAGTTTATCCAGAAAATTTTAGACAGACAGATTCATATATTGAGATTGACGGCGTGACGCCTAAAAGCGTTACTCATAACCGAATCGACAAAAATACATTTAATAACTTTATATGAAATTGATTTGGTAGGAGACTAAACCAACACGAGGAAACCAGTGCAAAGTCTGATTAATATTTAAAGTTTATGATTTATTGGATAACTCAAGAATAATCTAACTAGATTATTGAAATCCACAACCTTGTCACAAAAATTGAAAAATTTTCATCTACAGCAGTAAATTAACTGAAATAGTGTGATTACCGAGGGAAATTGTCGGATTAATTACCAAGCGAATTTGTCGCTGTACAATATCAATTAATTCACCTGTACGTCTGCTGCTATGTGTTTTGTCAAGTTTACGCATGAGGCATCTGGCCTACAGGTAAATAATATTTTTATGGCGAAATTCTACTAAAAAATCAATTATGAGCCAATTTTATAAGACCATGCTGTAAGGTTGAATTAGTAATCGCTAACACAATTAGTCCTTCTCTTAAGCTTTTGTTAATTAAGCTTTACCTAATAATTTTTTCAAAAAAAGCACCTCCTCAAGACTCTTTCCTATTAATGTTCTATTAATAAATAAAAATATTAAACATGTATTATGTTTTCTCATTCTTATCCTTATCAAGCAAAATGGGGTTTTTAAAATGCAGAGAAAATATAATTCAAATAACCGGTTAAAGTATGCCAATGGGGACTTTGTGGACCCGAATGCAAAAACCCGCTCAGAAGGAACGGGAAGCGCCAGAAAGCATTTTGTCATCAACCAGGATGATGGGAGCGAGACTCAGGTCTATACGGCCACGGTGCTTAGCAAAAGCCGTTTAAAGTATGCCAATGGGAAGTTAGTGCCCTCTAATGTACAAACCCGCTCAGAAGGAAAGGGAAAGACCAGAAAGCATTTTGTCATCAACCAGGATGGGAGCGAGACTCAGGTCTATACGGCCATTACGCTTGGCCATAGCCGTTTAAAGTATGCCGATGGGGAATTAGTGCATCCTAATGCACAAACCCGCTCAGAAGGAACGGGAAACGCCAAAAAGCATTTTGTCATCAAGGATGGGAGCGAGACTCAGGTCTATACGGCCATTACGCTTAGCCAAAACCGTTTAAAGTATGCCAATGGGGACTTAGTGCCCCCTAATGCAAAAACCCGCTCAGAAGGAAAGAGAAAGACCAGCAAGCATTTTGTCATCCACCCGGATGGGAGCGAGACTCAGGTCTATACGGCCAATGCGCTTAGCAAAAGAAAGAATAAGTTGATTGATTTACCCATACAAAAACGTCAAAGACTAAATCCTAGTAATGACGTGTCTACAGCTGGTAAAAACGAATTAAATCATGGTATCCCATTGACAGAAGAAATTCGGCTGATGATGGTTGATTCTATTTTTAAAGCTTTAGATCGTGTTGAATTTGAATCGACTCAAGATAATTTGAATCATGAAGGCGGGGGACAGCAAACTGCTAAGCAAATTCAAACACAGCAGAATTTAGTAGTCCAACAACCCTCCTTTACTCCAAAAACTTTTACTCAAGATAATTTAATTGATTTGCCTAACCCAGGAAGGGTATCAACCCATCCATCATCATTATTTGGTCAGTCAAGTCAAACAAATCCCTATCAATTTTCATCACAACCGAGTTCTTTTGTGTTTGGACATAGCGGCAATCAATCAATACTTCCAACTCAAGAGCAAATTGAAAATTCTCATCTTAATACAGAAGAATCTAACAGTAATGTTACTGTAATCAATTCTCCTAACGGAAACGGGAATAATGACTTCTATCAGAAGCCTTTAACATCTCATCAATTGCTATTTGGGGATAGAATTCAACAAACAGTCTTTCTTGAAGAACAAGAATTCGGACGAGCTAAATTGCCATTTTAGTCCTACAGCCTGCAACAACCAGCCACACTGGCTAAGTGCGGGATTATACTTAACTCGCACTTTGACGTCATTCCTGTCGGGTCGGAAGAGGCGGGCATGAGGTGTTCCCCCCTGATGACTCTTTCCTCTTAATGTTCTATTAATAAATAAAAATATTAAACATGTATTATATTTTCTCATTCTTATCCTTATCAAGCAAAATGGGGTTTTTAAAATGCAGAGAAAATATAATTCAAATAACCGACATAACCGGTTAAAGTATGCCGATGGGGAGTTAGTGCCCCCTAATGCACAAACCCGCTCAGAAGGAAAGGGACACACCAGAAAGGATTTTGTCATCAACCAGGATGGGAGCGAGACTCAGGTCTATACGGCCATTACGCTTAGCAGTAACCGTTTAAAGTATGCCGATGGGGAGTTAGTGCCCCCTAATGCACAAACCCGCTCAGAAGGAAAGGGAAAGACCAGAAAGCATTTTGTCATCAACCAGGATGGGAGCGAGATTCAGGTCTATACGGCCAGTATGCTTAGCAATAAGCGTTTAAAGTATGACAATGGGGAGTTAGTGCCCCCTAATGCACAAACCCGCTCAGGCGCCGGAAAGCATTTTGTCATCCACCAGGATGGGAGCGAGACTCAGGTCTATACGGCCATTACGCTTAGCCGTAACCGTTTAAAGTATGACAATGGGGAGTTAGTGCCCCCTAATGCACAAACCTATTCAGAAGGAAAGGGAAACACCAGAAAGCATTTTGTCATCCACCAGGATGGGAGCGAGATTCAGGTCTATACGGCCGATACGCTTAGCAATAACCGTTTAAAGTATGACAATGGGGAGTTAGTGCCCCCTAATGCACAAACCCGCTCGGAAGGAAAGGGAAAGACCGGAAAGCATTTTGTCATCCACCAGGATGGGAGAGAGACTCAGGTCTATACGGCCAATACGCTTAGCAAAAGAAAGAATAATTTGATTGATTTACCCATACAAAAACGTCAAAGACTAAATCCTAGTAATGACGTGTCTATGGCTGGTAACAACGAATTAAATCATGGTATCTCTAACCCAGGAAGGGTATCAACCCATCCATCATCATTATTTGGTCAGTCAAGCCAAACAAATCCCTATCAATTTTCATCACAACCGAGTTCTTTTGTGTTTGGACATAGCAGCAATCAATCAATACTTCCAATTCAAGAGCAAATTGACAATTCTCATCTTAATACAGAAGAATCTAATAGTAATGTTACTGTAATCAATTCTCCTAACGGAAACGGGAATAATGACTTCTATCAGAATCCTTTAACATCTCATCAATTGCTATTTGGGGATAGAATACAAACAGTCTCTCTTGAAGAACAAGAATTAGGACGAGCTCAAGAGCAAATTGACAATTCTCATCTTAATACAGAAGAATCTAACAGTAATGTTACTGTAATCAATTCTCCTAACGGAAACGGGAATAATGACTTCTATCAGAATCCTTTAACATCTGATCAATTGCTATTTGGGGATAGAATTCAAACAGTCTCTCTTGAAGAACAAGAATTAGGACGAGCTAAATTGCGATTTTAGTCCTACATACAGCACGCAACAACCAGCCACACTGGCTAAGTGCGGGATTATACTTAACTCGCACTTTGACGACATTCCTGTCGGGTCGGAAGAGGCGCCTACCGAAAGGCTTGCCTCTGTCCGCCGCTCAAACTAGGATTCCGGCAATATTCTCCAGCCGCAGTTTTGCCATCTTTTACAGTGCTGCACCTAAATTCTTCGCAGATAAATCTCGTCATGTGACAATTACAATTTATGACGCAATTCGCGGCCTGATGTTAATCACTATTAATATAATGTTAATAATTTGAACATTATTTTAGTTAGAATAGGTCAATCTATAAAATATTTAGAAACAAAACGAGGATACTGCAATGCAGAGACAGTCAATGCAACGAAACGAAACTTCGCTTGATAAGCAGAAACAAAAAAAAGAAAAAGAGATACTAATAACGAATCCTCCATAAACACTCCCAAAAATAAACTCTTAAAATTAAAGTTTCCAAATGGCCAAGACGTACCTTCAGATGCCGATACTTACCAGAAAGGCCGCCAGCACTTCGTGCGCAATTCAGATGGCACTGAAACACAGGTCTATACTGCCCATGCGCTGAACCTGAATCGCTTAAAGTTTACAAATGGTCAAGACGTACCCCAAGGTGCCAATACTTACCAGAAAGGCTATGGCCAGCACTTCGTGCGCAATCCAGATGGCACTGCAACACAGGTCTATACTGCAAATGCGCTGAGCAAGAGTCGCTTAAAGTTTGCAAATGGCCTAGAAGTACATCCAGATGCCGATACTTACCAGAAAGGCCGCCAGCACTTCGTGCGCAATTCAGATGGCACTGAAACACAGGTCTATACTGCTGCTGCGCTGAGTAATAGTCGCTTGAAGTTTGCAAATGGCCTAGACGTACCCCAAGATGCCGATACTTACCAGAATGGACGCCAGCACTTCGTGCGCAATCCAGATGGCACTGAAACACAGGTCTATACCGCTGCTGCGCTGAGTAATAGTCGCTTCAAGTTTGCAAATGGCCAAGACGTACCCCAAGATGCCAATGCTTACCAGAAAGGCCGCAAGCACTTCGTGCGAAATTCAGATGGCACTGAAACACAGGTCTATACTGCAAATGTGCTGAGCAAGAGTCGCTTGAAGTTTGCAAATGGCCTAGACATACCCCAAGATGCCTATACTTACCAGAAAGGCTATGGCCATCACTTCATGCGCAATCCAGATGGCACTGAAATACAGGTCTATACTGCAAATGCGCTGAGCATGAGGCGCCGCTTCCATGAGCAGAAAAACAAGAATTTGACCAATGATAGGCCAGTAACCCATCATGAGTTGCCTTACCAGATAAATTCTGATCCAAACCAGCATGTAATTAATCTAGGGGAGTATTCTAATTCTAGTGAGTATATGTTATTTGGAACAATAGCAAATCAACCAATCGCATCAAACCAAATACAAAACGTGCCTATTAGTTCCCCTAGCATCATGAATAATCTCTATCAGAGCGCAGAAGAAGGCCACTCTAGTGGGCCACCAACAATAGTAAACACAGTAGAGGATAGATTTAATCAATTAACTTACTTGAGCGGGGATCAAGCAAGTTTAATAAAAACTATTGAAAACTATAAGAGCCTTGGCGTCGTAAATGATGCCAATACAAAAGGAGAAACATTAGCGATCTTGGCGGCCCAACAAAACCGTCCTGATATTATTAGCGCATTATCCCTCTATGGTGAGGCTGATCTCAATCAGTCGGACTCAAATCATTTATCACCCTTATTAGCAGCTGCACAAAGGGGACACAAAGAAACAGTACAGGTGTTATGTAAGTTTTATAGGATTGATTTGGATAAGAAAGATATCAATGGTAATACCGTAATAGATTTGGCATATATGTCTGGTCATCAAGACCTTGGAAATTGGTTGGTAAAATATCAACAAAAACATTTTGGTGCTCCAGCTAACTTGGTATCTATGAGTACTAGCCAGAATTCAGGCCAATCATCTCACGCAATAATTGCACAACGATTGAATCAAACAGGTCGACAATATACAGAAAATTGTGATGAACAACACAATATACCGTCGGATTTTTCACCTAGTCAGGACATACCATCTGCCGCCTTCTGGGCAAACAGGCAACCGAATTCCATGTCTGTAGGCAATAATAATATATGGTCTGATGACGCTGATTTTTGCGGCAATCTCGGCGAATCTGATGAACTACTCAATCAATCACTTGAGACGGAAGACCGGTCACGAGTAGTCCCAAAATAAGCCCGCTGAAAACCCACACCTATTTCTTTTGGGGTTACCACGGTATTTACCGTGCCGTTTGGAGCCTCCTAATGATTATCATTATTTATGACGCAATTCGCCCCCCTCTCAAGACTCTTTCCTCTTAATGTTCTATTAATAAATAAAAATATTAAACATGTATTATATTTTCTCATTCTTATCCTTATCAAGCAAAATGGGGTTTTTAAAATGCAGAGAAAATATAATTCAAATAACCGACATAACCGGTTAAAGTATGCCGATGGGGAGTTAGTGCCCCTTAATGCACAAACCCGCTCAGAAGGAAAGGGAAAGACCAGCAAGCATTTTGTCATCCACCCGGATGGGAGCGAGACTCAGGTCTATACGGCCAATGTGCTTTACCACAAGCGTTTAAAGTATGCAGATGGGGAGTTAGTGCCCCCTAACGCACAAACCCGCTCAGAAGGAAAGGGACACACCAGAAAGGATTTTGTCATCCACCCGGATGGGAGCGAGACTCAGGTCTATACGGCCAATGCGCTCAACAATAAGCGTTTAAAATATGACAATGGGGAGTTAGTGCAACCTAATGCACAAACCCGCTCAGAAGGAAAGGGAAGCGCCAGCAAGCATTTTGTCATCCACCCGGATGGGAGCGAGATTGAGGTCTATACGGCCAATGCGCTTAGCAATAAGCGTTTAAAGTATGCCAATGGGGAATTAGTGCAGCCTAATGCACAAACCCGCTCAGAAGGAAATGGAAAAGCCAAAAAGCATTTTGTCATCAAGGATGGGAGAGAGACCCAGGTCTATACGGCCACTGCGCTTAACGATAAGCGTTTAAAGTATGCCGATGGGGAGTTAGTGCCCCCTAATGCAAAAACCCGCTCAGAAGGAAAGGGAAAGACCAGCAAGCATTTTGTCATCCACCCGGATGGGAGCGAGACTCAGGTCTATACGGCCAATGCGCTTAGCAAAAGAAAGAATAAGTTGATTGATTTACCCATACAAAAACGTCAAAGACTAAATCCTAGTAATGACGTGTCTACAGCTGGTAAAAACGAATTAAATCATGGTATCCCATTGACAGAAGAAATTCGGCTGATGATGGTTGATTCTATTTTTAAAGCTTTAGATCGTGTTGAATTTGAATCGACTCAAGATAATTTGAATCATGAAGGCGGGGGACAGCAAACTGCTAAGCAAATTCAAACACAGCAGAATTTAGTAGTCCAACAACCCTCCTTTACTCCAAAAACTTTTACTCAAGATAATTTAATTGATTTGCCTAACCCAGGAAGGGTATCAACCCATCCATCATCATTATTTGGTCAGTCAAGCCAAACAAATCCCTATCAATTTTCATCACAACCGAGTTCTTTTGTGTTTGGACATAGCAGCAATCAATCAATACTTCCAACTCAAGAGCAAATTGAAAATTCTCATCTTAATACAGAAGAATCTAACAGTAATGTTACTGTAATCAACTCTCCTAACGGAAACGGGAATAATGACTTCTATCAGAAGCCTTTAACATCTCATCAATTGCTATTTGGGGATAGAATTCAACAAACAGTCTTTCTTGAAGAACAAGAATTCGGACGAGCTAAATTGCCATTTTAGTCCTACAGCCCGCAACAACCAGCCCCACTGGCTAAGTGCGCGGATTATACCTACTCGCACTTTGACATCATTCCTGTCGGGTCGGAAGAGGCGCTACTGAAAGGCTTGCCTCTGTCCGCCGCTCAAACTAGACGTGCAGTTTTCCCGCATCTAGCTTTCACAAAGTTTGCATATCACTGCCGATTCAATGAAGGTATTAATTTGATAAGACTGACTAGCCCAAACTTATCTTTTAACTTAGATTCCGGCAATATTCTCCAGCTGCGGTTTCGCCATCTTTTACAGTGCACCCAAATTCTTCGCAGATAAATCTCGTCATGTGACAATTACAATTTATGAGGCAATTCGCGGCTGATGTTTAATCATTATTAATATAATGTTAATAATTTGAACATTATTTTAGTTAGAATAGGTCAATCTATAAAATATTTAGAAACAAAACGAGGATACTGCAATGCAGAGACAGTCAATGCAACGAAACGAAACTTCACTTGATAAGCAGAAACAAAAAAAAAGAAAAAGAGATACTAATAACGAATCCTCCATAAACACTCCCAAAAATAAACGCTTAAAATTAAAGTTTGCAAATGGCCTAGAAGTACATCCAGATGCCGATACTTACCAGAAAGGCTATGGCAAGCACTTCGTGCGCAATTCAGATGGCACTGAAACACAGGTCTATACTGCCCATGCGCTGAGCAAGAGGCGCTTGAAGTTTGCAAATGGCCTAGACCTACCTCCAGATGCCGATACTTACCAGAAAGGCCGCCAGCACTTCGTGCGCAATTCAGATGGCACTGAAACACAGGTCTATACTGCAAATGAGCTGAGCCATAGGCGCTTGAAGTTTGCAAATGGCCTAGACGTACCCCAAGATGCCGATACTTACCAGAAAGGCAGCCAGCACTTCGTGCGCAATCCAGATGGCACTGAAACACAGGTCTATACTGCAAATGCGCTGAGCCAGAGTCGCTTAAAGTTTGCAAATGGCCTTGACATACCCCAAGGTGCCAATACTTACCAGAATGGACGCCAGCACTTCGTGCGCAATCCAGATGGCACTGAAACACAGGTCTATACTGCTGCTGCGCTGAGTAATAGTCGCTTGAAGTTTGCAAATGGCCAAGACGTACCCCAAGATGCCGATACTTACCAGAATGGACGCCAGCACTTCGTGCGCAATCCAGATGGCACTGAAACACAGGTCTATACTGCTGCTGCGCTGAGTAATAGTCGCTTCAAGTTTGCAAATGGCCAAGACGTACCCCAAGATGCCAATGCTTACCAGAAAGGCCGCAAGCACTTCGTGCGCAATTCAGATGGCACTGAAACACAGGTCTATACTGCAAATGAGCTGAGCCATAGGCGCTTGAAGTTTGCAAATGGCCTAGACGTACCCCAAGATGCCGATACTTACCAGAAAGGCAGCCAGCACTTCGTGCGCAATCCAGATGGCACTGCAACACAGGTCTATACTGCAAATGCGCTGAGCCAGAGTCGCTTAAAGTTTGCAAATGGCCTAGACGTACCCCAAGGTGCCAATACTTACCAGAATGGACGCCAGCACTTCGTGCGCAATCCAGATGGCACTGAAACACAGGTCTATACTGCCTATACGCTGAGCAATAGGCGCTTCCATGAGCAGAAAAACAAGAATTTGACCAATGATAGGCCAGTAACCCATCATGAGTTGCCTTACCAGATAAATTCTGATCCAAACCAGCATGTAATTAATCTAGGGGAGTATTCTAATTCTAGTGAGTATATGTTATTTGGAACAATAGCAAATCAACCAATCGCATCAAACCAAATACAAAACGTGCCTATTAGTTCCCCTAGCATCATGAATAATCTCTATCAGAGCGCAGAAGAAGGCCACTCTAGTGGGCCACCAACAATAGTAAACACAGTAGAGGATAGATTTAATCAATTAACTTACTTGAGCGGGGATCAAGCAAGTTTAATAAAAACTATTGAAAACTATAAGAGCCTTGGCGTCGTAAATGATGCCAATACAAAAGGAGAAACATTAGCGATCTTGGCGGCCCAACAAAACCGTCCTGATATTATTAGCGCATTATCCCTCTATGGTGAGGCTGATCTCAATCAGTCGGACTCAAATCATTTATCACCCTTATTAGCAGCTGCACAAAGGGGACACAAAGAAACAGTACAGGTGTTATGTAAGTTTTATAGGATTGATTTGGATAAGAAAGATATCAATGGTAATACCGTAATAGATTTGGCATATATGTCTGGTCATCAAGACCTTGGAAATTGGTTGGTAAAATATCAACAAAAACATTTTGGTGCTCCAGCTAACTTGGTATCTATGAGTACTAGCCAGAATTCAGGCCAATCATCTCACGCAATAATTGCACAACGATTGAATCAAACAGGTCGACAATATACAGAAAATTGTGATGAACAACACAATATACCGTCGGATTTTTCACCTAGTCAGGACATACCATCTGCCGCCTTCTGGGCAAACAGGCAACCGAATTCCATGTCTGTAGGCAATAATAATATATGGTCTGATGACGCTGATTTTTGCGGCAATCTCGGCGAATCTGATGAACTACTCAATCAATCACTTGAGACGGAAGACCGGTCACGAGTAGTCCCAAAATAAGCCGCTGAAAACCCAAACAGCCTTGGCGGACGAATTGAACCTGCATACTTTATAAGTAAATGCACAAAAGCATACTCAAAAAATAAATTTATGGTCTCAGTCCCACGACGAGCTAAATCAGCCGCAACCCTGATTTCACTTGGAGATGAAATTCATATGGGCGAACTTAGTGAACTTGGCCCTATTGATCCTCAGGTTGGCAAACCTAGGCTGCCCGTCTTATCATTAAGAAGCAGCGCATTAGAGTGCATTGCAACTCTATGTAAAAACATCCCGAAATAACAAATTCTATTTATTACCTCAAATTAGTTTGACCCTCACCTTATCCCTCCTAAATCCACCCACCTTCGTCACACAAAATACCTCGCCCGTTCTTAATCCCTGTTTAATCGCATCTGGATGCACAATATATTCTTTATTCACCCTAACCGATCCCATGCCACTATCACTTTCTTTCATATTAAGCTGTGCAGTAACCGTAAAAACATCTTTCGTGCCAACCCAATTCGCAACTGTCTCTGCACTATCCTGATCATTCAACTGGTGACATATCAGCGTATTCACACAATTCAACACCTGATTCTTGAAAGAGACATCTACCTTATCCAGATCAGCCAATCCCTGCGTGCCAAAAATTGCGTGCACGCCCTTTCCTCGCCCCATATTCACAAGATTCAACACTTGCTCACCAGCAAATACCGAAAATTCATCGAAGACTGTGAATACTGGTCCATCATAACTACGATTGCGATCAATCACCGCCTTGATGTCATTAATCACTAGTTTTCCTAACACTTTCGCAAAACTAGGAAACCGTAGCGCTGGCAACGCAAAATACACAATCGCCTGTTGATCTATCACCTCGGTCAAAGAAAATGAATTCTCAGTCTTATCAAAATATCGACCTAGTTCGGAATTAATAAGAATATTTAAATGCGCTTGCAATCCAGTGATATCTTTTCTTTCATAATTCTTCAATTCTTTTACACGATCAATTAAACCCTCATCTTTAGTATCCGCAGCAAGCAATTTCAATTTTGAATAATTCAAGCAATCCACTACTCTTTTCAAATCTAGAATGCCGCCTAATTTCAGCAACACCTCAAACGTTGTCTGCAAATAATCTTCGGCAATAGACCGATAATAATCATTTTCCCATACGTCTTTTAAGCAAATGATTTTGTCTTTTAATTCAGTAAAATTGCCATGGGCTAATGCATCATAGGAAAGAAAGTTGCCGCAATTAAATCCGATAAATCGGCGGTTGTATCGTTTAGCTAGATCCATCAGCCAATTGATATTGGCTTCATCTGGCTTACCACCAATCACAATCAATGGATAACTCTGCATCATCGCCCGTTGATAAAAGCGTCTTAATGTGATGGTTTTACCACTTCCTGTCGTACCCAACACTAATGCCACCTGGTTAATATATCGATCTGGTATGACAACTGGTTTACCACTGAATTTTGACACCCCTAGCACCGTCCCTTCTTTATGTTCATCATTTAGCTTTTTGAGTACTCTTTTTATCTGCCTATCGTTCAGCTCTTTTTGTTCACTGTGAAACATGCCTTTTTGCAGGGCTTTCATTCTAGATTCATGAGGACTATTAGGGATTAAATCTATCAAGCTAAGAATCCCTACCATGAATAAAGATGATCCTAGAAAATAAACATAAGTGTGAACTGCATAAGAAAGAGCAGCAAAAGGTTGATTAGCTAATAAACACCGCCAAACTATTCCATTTTCTTTGAACCCCTGTTTCAAATAAGCAGTAACAGCATTAATCGATAAATAAGACTGAGATAAATAAATCGCTTCTATCGCAATAAGAAACGCTGCAACTAAGACAATCCACCGATTAACTTGTACTAATCGAATGAGCACTACATACAATATGAGACTAATTAATGCGGGTATGATTTGCCAAACTAGCACTAAAGCAAACATGACATACATAAGGCTTTCTCTTGGATGTGAATTGATATAATCATTAATTAGCTGACTATCAGACTATCGCAAGGGAACTTGAAAAAGATTTAAATAGCCAACATACATTCCTGAAAATGTTTTACAAAAAAATTAGATTGAAGTAGTTTCAGCTTGATGTGATGACACTGACCTATATTTTCTTGGATTGATCTCTTCTACCAACCATCTTAATTCACTATAAGCTCGATCATCATCTCTCCTTTTACGATATTCAATCCAATCTTTAAATATCTCATAGTGATATTCAACTGTATCTCCCATAAGACTATTAACTTGTTCAACAGTAATATATCCAGAATGAGCAAAATATCCTACTGTCTCCAAGAAATCTAAAAAATTTTTAAGATAAGCAAATTCCTTTGCTGATCGAATATCGCGCCCTAGTGATTTTATTTTAGCTCTTATTCTCTGAATATGTTCATCCTTACACTGGTTGCATGTACACTTAGTGTGAGGGCAATCAATTTTTGTTTCACGATAAATTTCATGAATGACAATTTTGGCTTTTACAACAAGACTGCTACTAAGTCTGTCATCGATACGAAGAAGAAAATCGGCATTAGCCACTTTATTAATTCCACTTAACTGATTCCATGCGATATATGCTATTAGAGATGTCAATCCGAGTGAAAGAATTGTCAGAAAAATTAAATAAAAGTCATATATTCTATAAACGTTCTTATCAATGTAATTTGAATAGAGATTAATTTTAAAAATATCTATCGTTGCGAATATTGCAATTGCAATAAAGAACAGAACAATCAGGAAAATTAGCAACCTTGTTCGTGTAAAAATAACCATAGCTCTATCCCCGACAAGTCGATAAGATTTATTAAGATCATTTCCACAGCATTACGCACAGAATCTGTTGATAATTTTTCAATTAGAAAGACTTATTTATCATCTCTAAAGCAATTCAGTACCTTTAATTATTATTCTGGTTCTAATCTATTAAATATATCTTGGACAAACCTATTCTTATCTTCATCGCCAAGGCCAGGAAAATCAGCAAACCTTTGCCATGCATCAATTTTTAATGCCTGATAATATTTATCTCCATCTGATGCTTCAATAACAGCCTCATTTCCTCTTCTGCGTATATCTAGCGCAATACTTGGATATTTAACATTAAATCTTTCTTTAAATTCTTTTATGCCTTGACCGAACCCACTGCTCCCAACCATATAAACCTCCTTGTTAGATTTATTATTCTTTCTCTTTGTCCGATTCTTCTTTTTTACACATAAGTCTCGTGTCATTCCCAACTAAAGAATATTTTTCTTTTTTCTTTTTATCGAGTACGTAAAGGATCTCCCATCCTTTCAATTCAAGGTTTGTAACGTTCTTTTTGTTAGCCCATGTATATGTATAGCCTTTTTCCTTTATCCTATCTTCGACCCCTGAATCCTTGAGGTAGATTCCAATATCGACTGGTTTATCTTCAACTTCTTTATATTCGTTCATAGATAAAACATCTTTACCAATTGCATAAACTAATCCTAAAAAACTGCCTAGTTCTACCATAATTAATCCTCCTCTCTATTGGCGATTAGTCGATTAACTAAGGTCCTCTTCTCTTGATTTTAACTCTTACAATTATAGAGACATTAAGAATCAGAAAATTTATGTCCCTTGAATTGGAAAAGATCCCATTTTCTTTTCAATCTTCGACACATATTCGACACGTAAATTTTGATTTTTCGGCGGGACTCTCTAACCCATTGTTTCTACTCATGCCGGCGACGCGACTCGAACGCACGACCTACTGATTACGAATCAGTTGCTCTACCAACTGAGCTACGCCGGCATAGCTAGAAAAAGAAGGCGAGAGTATAAATAAAAAACTGAATGACTGCTAGTTGAGATTCTTCCGCCGATGCGGAGATGGGCTGATTTTGCAGTGAATCTCCACAATCCTTGTAGGATATTCGCTAGACCTTGAATTTACTACTGTGATTCTGTGAATTTGCAGGATAGAATGCATCTCATAGTCAAGGATTGACTAGCGGTTATTGAATGGATTCTGCAACCACTCCTCGTTTTGTGTGTTTGCATGGATGCAAAATTAATATGGAACGTTTAGGATTTATTTTTCAGGGGCAGCCCCAAAACTGCCCCTTTTCTTTCTCTCGCCCCCCTTCATCCTCTGAATTCTAAACTAACTCTTCCAGTATGAGCCACCACTAAAAAATATTTTCTTATTTTTGTCCAAGTAAAATATTATAACCATCGTATAGTACTTTTCTTATACAATCAAACTGGGAATATCGACTACACTTTATATAGTATGAATCAGGATTGAGGCGAAGTGTCATGCAACGACATCAATTTCGCCTGAATAGTTGGGCGAGAGTAAAAGGAATAATAATAGGAATGGGGTCGTTTCTCTTCACACTAACGGCTTATGGGAATCCAGTACTTGGTAATGTTGCAGCAGGAAACATCTCTATCCAACAAACACCTAATACCACGACAATCAATCAATCCGGTCAACAAGCCATTATCAACTGGCAGAGCTTTAATATCGGCAAAGGACAAGCCACTCACTTCATTCAACCAAACGGCGGCATCATATTAAACCGCATCAGTCCCTTACAAGGTGCTTCACAAATATTTGGTGTCCTCACTGCAACGGGTCGCATCATATTAGTGAATCCTGCCGGTATTTACTTTGGACCATCTGCCTACGTGAATGTGGGCGGTTTGATTGCTACTACGTTGAACATCACCGATAAAAATTTTCTTAATCACAATTATCAATTCGTTAAAGTAGGATCTTATGCAGGCTCTGTGATCAATGAAGGACAAATTATTGCTGCTGATCATGGATTAGTAGCGTTAGTCGGCGCTGGCGTTGAAAATAATGGGCTGATACGCGCCAATCTCGGCCATATTGTCTTAGCATCTGGTGATGCTGTCACTATGGATTTTGCTGGCAATGATCTCATTAATTTTGAAATTAACACACCGACATCAAGTCCTGGTGTAGATCCTCATGGTAAAAAACTCTCTAATGGTGTGAGTAATACAGGTTCTCTCATTGCAAATGGCGGGCAAATTCTTGTTACAGCAAAAGCAGCTCAAGGCGTGCTTGATAATGTCATCAATATGCAAGGCGTTGTTCAAGCCAAGTCTGTGTACAAACAAAATGGCGATCTCATCATCTCTGGCGATCCAAACGGTGGCATTGTACGTGTCGCATCAAAAATCAATGTATCGGGTAAACATCGTCATCAAACCGGCGGCAATGTCACGATTACGGGTTATGACATCGTATTACTTTCTCCTACCACTATTGATGTCAGTGGCGATGCGGGTGGCGGCAACATTACCATCGGTGGCAATGCACAAGGCGCAGGACCTTTGCCTAACGCCAATGCGACTGTGATGGCACCCAATGTGAATCTATTGGCGAATGCCATCATCAGTGGCAATGGCGGTCATATAGTGTTGTGGTCAAATGATCTGACTAAAGCCTATGGTAACTTGAGTGCGCAAGGCGGATTACTGGGTGGTAACGGTGGCCTCATTGAAACATCGAGCCACAATTATCTTGATGTCAATGGATTGAGTGTTAATACAGAGGCGCCAAATGGTTCGGATGGTTTATGGCTATTAGATCCAAGTAATGTTTTGATCACCACATCCAATACAAGTGGAGGATCATTCAATGGTCTCGATCCAAATCTTTTCACCCCCACATCGGATAACTCCATCTTATCCAACACAGACATTCAAAATAATCTAGCTTCGACCGATGTTTCCATCAGCACTGGATCAACAGGCAATCAAAATGGTGACATAACTGTTGATGCGCCCATTACTTGGAATACTAGCAATACACTCTCTTTGGATGCAGCCAATGATATTTTCATTAACGATCCCATCACAGGTACTGCTGGCGCACTGCAATTAAGCGCAGCGAATTTGCCTAGCAGCATCACCACGAATTCAGCTGGCGCTATTAACGTCAATAATTTTCAACTGCTGCAAGGCGAATGGGTACAAAATAATTCCACACTCCCCTCCTTTAATGTGAACAATAACTTTGATATTGCGACAGGTTCGACATTTAATAATTCATATAACGCTAGCTTCGAGCGTGTCGCGGGAGGCAACGGAGGATCATCACCTTTTGTCATTACCGATCCTTATGGGTTGGAAGGAATAGGCACTTTATCACTCTCAAATAATTATAATCTCAACAATGACCTTGATCTCTCAGGAACAAGCGGTTGGAACAATGGCGCTGGATTTGCACCCATCACGCCGCTGACCCAATTTGCTATTCTTCCTTATGTCGGTGTCTTCAATGGCCTATTTCATACGATTAGTAATCTCACCATGAACAATACCGCTGCAACAGATTTTGGTTTATTCGTTAATACTGGCTCACCTGGTGAGATTGAAAACTTAGGTATTGTGAATGCGAATTTAACCACCGCCTCTACCACAAATTCTTCCGCGGGCATTTTACTGGGTGCAAATAATGGCGGTTCAGGTGCCATCATCAACAATGACTACGTGCTTGGCGGCAACATCGCATCTAACGAACCTAATACCCATTTAGGCGGATTAATTGGTTTTAATCTTGGTCCAGTTTCTAATGTCAGTAGCAGTGCAAATGTCACTGACACCACTAATAGCAGCAACTCTTCTCCCTACAATCAGATTGGTGGGTTAATCGGATTAAACGAAAGCAGTGTTAGCAATGCAACCAGTTCGGGCGCTGTCACATTCTCTGGCTCATCGACAAATGACACCAATGTAGGCGGCTTAATTGGTGAGAACACAGGCACAGTCGCTGATTCATTTAGCACCGGGCTTGTCACTTCTCCCATTACGAACGATGTCAACGCAGGTGGATTAATTGCAGATGGCACACCATCAAATACCACAAACAGCTTCTGGGATACCGGCACATCAGGACAACCAAGTAGTGCTGGTGGCGGAACAGGAATAAGCGATAGCCAAATGAAATCACTTAGCACATTTAGCAACGCTAACTGGAATATTGGCACAGCTCCTTCCACATCAACCTGGAGCATCATTGATAATATGACGTATCCCTTTTTAACTGCGCTGACTAGCGCTGTGACCATTCAAACCCCTATTTCTAATGTGGCAGTTAATCTTGCGCTAGCAGGCAATATCATAGGAAGCGGAACAACATCAGGCACTAATCATACCTTTGTTGGCTTAGTCCCTGCGAATCAAGTCATACTCGCTTATAATCCGACTGATTCATTCACTGGCAACACTATTTTTTCTGTCCCTGCTTCTAGTTTTGCAACGCAAAATCTTTTGTCGAATGAATTATTACTCAATAGCTCCTCATTAACACTTTCAAACACGTTGCTCGCACACACAATCGATAATTTATCTTCTAGCGGCATTGACTATTCAGCGAGTGGAACTGATTTATTTATTACTCCAAATATCAACTTTATAGATAACACACCTTATCTGTTAGATGGCAATATCACTACCTTCGGCACTAGCGCTTTAACCTTGAATGGACCTCTTACCGTGGGAACCTCACTTACAGCGGGTACGAATGGAGTCACTTTAAATGGAAATAATATCGCCATTAACAATACGGTGAGTGGTAATAATCCTATCACTGTCAGTGGAAATAACGATGAAAATACATTTACCTTGAATACGGACAACCCTCAAAACTGGCTGATTACTGGAACAGACAGTGGTGATATAACAGGTCTTTCTGGCTTCACAGGCATTTTCAATTTCACTGATATGCAAAATCTGATCGGTGGAAATGCAGGCAATGATTTTCTCTTTAACGATCAAGCAACGTTAAGTGGCAGCATTAATGGTGGTTCACTCTCCGAGATAAATACACTGAATTATTCAGCTTATTCCACACCAATCAATGTCATTTTAAAACACAGCATCTTCAATGGAGACACCTTTAGTAATAATGTGGATATCACTTCCTTTACAAACATTAATAATCTCATCGCCGATAATGGGAATGACAACCTATTATCACTTCCTGATAAGAAAAATACACTGGTCATTACAGGACCTCTGCAAGGTTTTGTGGATGATCCGTTGCAGTTTACTGGTTTTAATTTCTTCAAGAGCATGAGTGGAGATGATACCCTCACTTTTAACGCTAGTCCCTTCACATTTGATTCTAATAGTGGTTTAGCTAATGTAGAAGGTTCTAATATGACGTTTGAAAATTTCCAAAACGGTACGCAGCAAACAAATAATTCCACTACGAATACCAGTGCTGGCACCACTCAACCACTACAGACAAGTCCAAATCCATTTGTTTCTTCTGTCATTCAACAAGGCATGGGAACCTATGTCGCTCCCTCACCTTTGAGTTTTTACAATAGTGACGTCAGTCAAAATATTGATGACATGATGAAATATGTGAAAAAGCTGGATGATCTCAGTAAGGTTAAAATTAATCCGCACTGTGCAAAGTAAAAACGAATAAACAAAAAAATTTATTGCATTACATTTTAAAACTCAGTATATCTATTTACACACTTCCTTTTCTCTCTCACTCATTTTCATATTTCATATTTTTTTACAATCCATACTTCACTCTTTTCACATCCCTTTTTACTAAGGAGAAATTCATGCGACTTATTTCACACTCTTCAGGTTTTTCATTAATTGAATTAATGATTGTCGTTTCTATTATAGGAATTCTTGCCATGATTGCTGTTCCTTCTTACCAAAATTACACCCAGCGTGCGCGCTTTGCCGAAGTGATTAGCGCAACGGATATATTCAAAACTGCTGTTTCATTGGCATTACAACAAGGAGCTTCTTTAGCAGAATTAACCAATGGAACAAATGGTATTCCTGCTGAACCTAAAAGCACAAAAAATCTCGCCACTATTAAAGTAGAAAATGGCGTCATTACCGCAACAGGAACTGACATTGTTAATAGTGCTACTTATATTTTAAAACCCGCTAGCGATGGCAGTAGTTGGACAATAAGTGGAAGTTGTCTTAAAAGTGGATTATGCAATGCATAGCACAACACTCTCACCTGATTTCACGCACACAGAATTAAATGGCTTAGCCATGTACCTTGTGCGTGATGGATGGCTTGATGCAAACACGGCTGCGCACGCAACTCAAACTGCTCAGCAACAAGGTGTATCCTTTACGCACTATTTAGTAAAAACAAATACATTATCCAGTCAAATCATTTTACATTGTTGTGAAAAATATTTTGAATTACCTTTCTTCGATTTAAAAAATTATGACATGGCTACACTCCATGAGTCTCTCATTCCTTCCGAATTGATTGATCGTTATCATGTCATTCCCATTCATAAAGATGAGCATTGCGTTGCATTAGGGATGAGTGATCCCACGAATCACGCGGCGATCACGGCGGTCAGTTTTCACACTGGCTTACGTGTACGTCCTATGTTGGTTTCCGAATCGGAGCTGGATGATATCATCAACCTAAACACGCAAGTCTCTTCACTAGGTTCTCAACTTGAAGCAGCACTAGCAAGAATCTCACCTCCAGAAGATCCTTTACCACCTTCAGAATTAACTGAACAAGATGAAGGGCCCATTAGTGAATTTGTCGATCATCTCATTCAAGATGCCATCGAAAAAAATGTGTCAGATATCCATATTGAACCGCATGCGGAGGGTTGCCGAATCCGCTTTCGACGTGATGGATTATTATCTGAAGCAGCGAAAATACCTTCTCACTTAGCAATACGTGTGATCACTCGATTAAAAATTTTGTCTCAACTTAATATCGCGGAGCGTCGTCTTCCGCAAGATGGACGGATTTCTTTACCCCAGTTGTCACACATTGATATCCGCGTGAGCACTTGTCCTCTCATATTCGGAGAAAAAATCGTATTACGCTTACTGGATGGAAAAAAAGCAAACCATGATCTCAATACGATTGGCTTAACTCCTGCACAAAAAGCTTTGTTTATCTCTCTATTGACCCGG
Organism: uncultured Gammaproteobacteria bacterium; assembly: GCA_963711205.1. GTDB lineage: Bacteria > Pseudomonadota > Gammaproteobacteria > DSM-16500 > DSM-16500 > Aquicella. Next base: position 216,114 of record CAVQDE010000002.1, on the reverse strand, counting down.
CCGCAAGGTTTAATTCTCGTCACCGGCCCAACAGGCAGTGGCAAAACCATCACACTTTATGCTGCCTTACATTATCTGAATCAAGCGGAAAAAAATATTTCCTCCGTTGAAGATCCAGTCGAAATCGAATTAATGGGCATTAATCAAATCAACATTAATCCTCGTATCGGATTGGATTTTGCTTCAGTTATGCGCGCACTCTTGCGACAAGATCCTGACATTATCATGGTCGGTGAAATTCGTGATGCGGAAACAACTCAGATGGCGATGCAAGCAGCACAAACAGGCCATTTAGTCTTATCAACGCTACACACTAACAGTGCTGTTGAAACCATTTTCCGTTTACAATCTCTAGGTGCTTCTTCCCATCACTTTATTAGTTCCGTTTCTTTAATCATTGCACAACGTCTCGTACGCAAACTCTGTTCACATTGCCGACAACCCGAAATTTTGCCTCTTCATTTGCATGAATCACATATCACGTATCGTGCTAAAAGTTGTGAACATTGTTGTCATGGCTATAAAGGACGTATTGGTATTTTCGAATTTATTCCTATCACAGAAAAAATCGCGCAGGGTATTACCACCAATGCAAGCGCAGCACAATTATTGGAGCACATCAAACAAGAGGAGATAATGCTATTATGGGACGCTGGTTTGGAAAAACTAAGGAATGGAATAACAAGTTATACAGAATTAATGCGGGTCGTCGGGTATCCCTATTGAATTTTTTTATTTCCCGATATCATCAATACAAACAAACACAACACATCACCACTCTTGATATCACTCTTTTTTTGCGGCAATTAGCAACGCTGATCATCGCTGGTGTTCCACTCATACAAAGTTGTGATTTATTAGAAAAAAGCCAAGTAAAAATAGCTGTCCGATTACTTATCTATTCCATCAAACGCGAAATGCTGAATGGTAAAGCATTTTTTTATAGTTTACGTTGTCACCGTCACTATTTTGATGAATTAACTTGCCAATTAGTCAACATCGCGGAACATACGGGAAAATTAGAAATCATGCTAGGTATCATTGCAGATCAGCAAGAAAAAAATTTAGCTCTTAAAAAAAAGATAAAACAAGCCTTGTTCTATCCTTGCATGATGACACTGACCGCACTCATTATCACGATAAGCATGCTCATTTTTGTGATACCTCGCTTTGCTGAGTTGTTTCATGACACTCAAATCACCTTGCCACTTTTGACGATAGTCATTTTTTATCTCTCACAACAATTGCAGCAACACATTTTACTATTCGCCATCGTCTTCGTGTTAACTGGGTTACTTTGCTTATATAGTCCAATGTCAATTCGTTTCAAACAAAAGATGACTCAATGGATGAACCAAACTCCCCCGCTCCGTTACTTATTACACAAAATCCTCTTGGCACGATTCGCACGCAATCTAGCAGTCACTTTTGCAGCAGGGATACCTATTCATGAGGCCTTAACACTTGCCTCTCATGGCTCAGGCAATGCTGAATTCGATCAAACGGTATTAAAAATGAGACAACATCTTAACGCAGGACACCCGCTGTATCATGCCATGGAATCGCTACACTATTTCCCGGATTTAGTCATTCAAATGATCAAAATCGGTGAAGAATCCGGTATGCTTGTGCTCATGTTAAATAAACTCGCTGATTTTTTTGAAGCCGATATTGAACAGCTCATTATCCAACTTCACCAGCTGCTTGAACCCTTGATTATGCTAGTGCTTGGTGTTTTAATCGGTGGGTTAGTCATAGGCATGTATCTACCCATTTTCAAATTAGGAAGCGCACTTTAATGATGGACATTTTGCAATTCATAGCCGCTAATCCTGATATTTTCCTGATACTTATCGCTTTTTTTTCCTTATTTATCGGCAGTTTTCTTAACGTGGTCATTTACCGCCTTCCTCGCATGATGGAACAGAATTGGAGTGAAGAATGTCGCATTTATTTAGGATTGAAACCGCACACTGACTCTGAAAAGCTTTCACTCTATCTACCCTTTTCTCACTGTCCTCGGTGCAAAAAAGTCATACGCCCTTGGCACAATATCCCTATCCTCAGTTTTTTATGGTTACGAGGAAAATGTGCTTATTGTAAGGCTGCTATTTCTATACGTTATCCCTTAGTAGAAGGTCTGACGTGCATTGCTTCTGTTTATGTCGCTTGGAAGTTTGGTGTGACTTGGCAAACACTGGGCGCCTTATTATTTACTTGGATTTGCATTTGTCTTACCTTTATCGATCTCGATTATCATCTTTTACCTGATCAACTCACTCTTTTTCTTTTATGGTTAGGGCTTCTCTTCAGTTTATTTACTCTGTTTAGTGATAGCCATGATGCCATTATTGGTGCCATTGCTGGTTATCTCATCTTTGCCGCTACTCAAGTGGTATTCGGTTGGGCCACAGGTAAAACAGGGATGGGACAAGGAGATTATAAATTTCTTGCGGCATTAGGTGCTTATCTAGGCTGGCAACTGTTGCCCCTCATTATTTTACTGGCTTCGTTAAGTGGTGTTATTTTCTCTGTTACACACATGAGTATTAAACGTCATTTTAAAAGCACACCTCTACCATTTGGTCCTTATCTGGCTGTTGCAGGCTGGGTTGCACTTCTCTGGGGTAAGGAAATCATGCAATATTATCTTCAAGTGATCTAAAAAAAGAATGGAGAATCTCAATGCTGGTGGTTGGTTTAACTGGTGGAATTGGATCAGGCAAGTCAACAGTTGCTAAATTATTCGCGGATCTGGGCGTTCCCATTATTGATGCAGATGTTGTCTCACATGACATAACACAACCTAATATGCCTGCTTTTGTCAGCATCGTAAAACATTTTGGCCAAGCCATTGTTTCAGATGATGGCACACTTGACCGAGCAAAATTACGACAAATTATTTTTTCCGATCCGAAACAACGTCTTTGGTTAGAACATTTATTGCATCCTCTCATTCGCGAGACAATGAAGGAACAGATTAATCAACTCTCTTCCGCTTATTGTATTGCCGTCATCCCCTTGTTGCTTGAAGTTGAGTTTTATTCTTTCATCAATCGAATACTCGTGATAGATGCACCAGAGCATCAGCAAATAGAACGCGTGGTTGCACGCGATAAGGGTTCCAAAACAGATATTGAAGCTATCTTAAAGACTCAAGCTAGCCGCAAAGACAGAAAAGTTCGGGCTCACGACCTCATCATCAACGACGGCAAAATAGCTGATCTTATCCCTCAAGTACAAGAATTGCATGAAAAATACTTAAGTATAGGTAAAATGTGAAAACTTTGATCAATTTTGTCTTTCTTTGACACCCGCTTGAGGGTACCTCCATTTCACTTGCATTGTTAATAAAAAAAGTGTAGAGACCCTGTCCATTTTCAAATCAATTTGTGTTATTATCCCTAGTTATACGACCCGGAAGCGGCTAGGCGCAATGCTGAAAGATAAAATTATTTATGATCAACCGTTAAATGAAGTTATCCGTGTTTGTTTACGGTTAGAACAATTGTTCCAGCAAATCGACCATCAATTAAATGATATGTCGATATGGGGTACTCGTATCCTCGTGAATCAGATAATTGATTTACTACAAATTGTAGATAGACCCGATTTAAAAGCAAAATTAGCGAAAGAATTAAGTATTCTCCATGCCAATCTCCTGCGGTATGGATCTTCACCCGACATCGATTCGGATAAATTCAGTCAGATCATCCAACAGCTCGATGAGCTTTCACGAGCCTTAATTGAAAGCAGTGGAAAAATAGGGTATCGCCTGCGCGATATGGAATTGCTCAATACCTTACGCCTACACTTCGCAAGCCCAGGTGGTGGATGTAGTTTTGATGTCCCACTTTTTCACCATTGGTTACAGCAACCACGTAAAGAAATCATTACCGCTTGGCTAAATGATTTTTCCCAAATCAGAACTGCCAGTGCGTTAGTATTAGATTTAGTTCGTCATAATGCTCGTATCGAAGAAAAAAATGCAGTCCATGGCTTTCATCAAGAATTACTTGATCCCCAATCTAATCTGCGCATGATAAGAATTGGTCTGCCCCTTGATATTCCTACTTACCCCGAAATCAGTATTGGCCGCCACTTTTTTAGCGTGCGATTCTTTTTTCCTGAAATAGAAAAAAGACCCGTTCAATATACGGAAAATCTGGTATTTATAGTGGCTTATTGTAATTTGTAATCCTCGTAAGAGATAAACTCACATGACTGTCAAAAAAAAAGATATTCCTTGCCCTACTTGCGGCAAAAAAGGAACCTGGACACAAGATAATACCTTTCGTCCCTTTTGTTCGGAGCGTTGCAAATTAATCGATCTAGGTGGTTGGGCTGATGAAAAACATCGTGTGCCTGGTGAATCGGTTGATACCAATGAATTGCCGGATAATGAAAAGAATGATGAATAAACTCTTGAGCGTTGTCCCGCGGGACAACGCACTACACCTCTTCCACTAAATCATTTCGATATTCCAAAATATCACCTGGTTGACAGGACAGATAATTGCATATCGCAGCTAGTGTCACCATACGCATTGCTTTTGCTTTTCCGGTTTTTAATATTGATAAATTTTGTTCGGTGATACCGATTGCTTCCGCCAATTCTTTGGATCGTATTTTTCTTTTTGCTAACATGACATCTAAATTTATGATAATCGGCATCGTATCACCTATATAGTTAATTGCTGTTCTTCACGCAGTTTACAACCTTCAACTACAATCCAAGAAATTAAAATCAGTAGAAACGCCATTAATAAAATCCCGATATTAGTTTGATCGAGTGTAATCGATGCAAAAGAATGTTTTGGCGGATTATGAATGGTTAAAATAACCCCCGTCGCAAACTGATAAATCGGTTCAATTATCAATTGGCCTACTAACAAAGCATAACCAATATTGCGTATATATCTCACATGTTGAATCGAAAAAATTTCTCCTTTTTCATACAAATCAAATAATTTAATGAGAAAATAAAGAATAAACATCTGCACCATCATAGGCAGTGTGCTTGCCAGAAAGCCTAATATTTTTTCTCCCGCTGTCAGGGTATGCAATATCGCTTTCTCGGGGATACCTTGCGCTGTAAAAACATGCATTCCACTGTAATTAGAGGGAATGGCATTTAATTTAACAAACCCAGCTAATAACACCAATTCATCAGGGGCATATATCCAGCTGATGATTGATAAAACGGGTAATGCGATAAAAATGATTTGAAATACGATTTTAAAAAATAAACTCACCTTTTTAATTTTATTCATTGGTTCTTCTCCGGAATTAGAAAACTTCACAAATATATATAATTTATTATTGTTATTCAATAATTATTTATTGAATATTGCGAAGCGAACCCTTAACTGAATGGAGTTCTTCTAGGATGGCGGCGGGAACCGGTCCTTTTACTGGTTTTGGCATCAGAATAAGAGGACTGCCACTCAATGCCGGTGTGGGATTCAAGCGTGCATCACGATCTTCCAAGAATTGCTTAATTTTATCTAATGGAATAGAGGCATCAATTGTCATAGTGTAATCTTTCAAATCATGCCCGCTGTGGAAAGCCAATAATTTAATACTGGTCGGGAATTTATGATCAACAAGCCCTTCCCCTTTAAATGTACCCATGGGTTTTTGATCTAAATCCCCATCGTAATGAAATAATCCCACCGTCATATTTTTTGGTAAAAGCTGTGGGTAGGCATCTAATGCAGAGCAAAGTGACTGATGAATAGGTTTTTCGTTATCAAAAAAAACCATACATATGTCTGTATTTTCATTTGCCAGACCAAGCTCTTTTAATATATTCACTTCAGTATCATGCGCAATACCATAAATCAGAGTGAGCTTAGAATAATCATAAACAAAATTCGCATGATCCGTGTATAAAGGCTTGCCGGTTTTATTCTTACGTTCTTCTACTGTTTTTGCAAAACTGGTCCCGCGTTTATAATTTCCATAAATATCTGCCAAAGTAAATGGACTTACCATGCACGTTTTTAAATGGACCTTAGCACTAGCAGGAAGCTTAGCGAAAAGTGCATCACATAGGTCAGATATATTTAAATAAAATGAATCCGTTCCATTTTGTTCCATGCCATATAGATCATGTGAACAAGTTTGCCGATTGGTTCCTAGAGTGAAGATCACATGTTCAACAGGTTGTTCATTAGGTAATTCATTCATTCCCTCAATTTGTTCTGCTAAATAATCTATAAAAGCTTTATTTGCCGTTAAAAAAATTTCCTTTAGCAATTGCGGATTGAATCGATTCATCATCTGAATAAACATACTTAACATCAAGGAAAGAACTTGTTCAGGTATCATATCCGGATAGTCTTGTATTACTTGTTCGTATGTTAACTCCCATTCTTTGCGAAAATCAGGATGCATTTCATTCGAAAATAATTTTTTGTCCTCTAGCGGAATGGACGGTATTTCATTAATCATGGCTTCCGTTTTTTCTTTGACTGTTTTAATGTCACTTTCATCCAGCATTGGTTTTTCGCCATATTCTTTAAAGAAATCATAGTGCCGGTTAATGATCTCAATCATCAGTTTTTTATATTTATAGATACTATAAGCTGCCCCATCCGCATCTGGAACAATGATAAGTAGCTTTGTGCTATTCATATGTTGACTGCCGACTGGCTACTTCTAACACAGCTTCTGAAATGTCACTGGCTGAATCAGACCGTAGCGATTGATGCAGCTCAGTAAACTTATGTTGTAGCGCTTGAACTTTTTCCGGATGGTCAAGGTAATCAAATATATGTTGTGCAATGGCATCAGGTGTGGCGGCTTCTTGAATGAGCTCGGGAACCAACTGCTCGTTCGCTAGCAAATTAGGTAAGCCAGCATAAGGGGTTTTTACTAACCATTTCGCTAGTTGATAGGTAAGCTTGGACATACGATAAGCAATAATCATGGGCTTTTTAAAGAGCATGGTTTCGAGGGTGGCTGTCCCTGATGTCACCACGACAACATCTGCCGCTGCCATGACATCTTGCGAACGTCTAGTAAAAAACTCTAATGGTAAATCAGGTGTATATTGCTTATAACATTCATAAAACTCTTGATAACGCTGTTCATTCACGTGTGTTGTTAAAAATCGCAAATGCGGACGTGCTTGCCACGCGAGTTTTGCAGCACGTAAAAGAGGTTCTGCCATATAACGTATTTCTTGGCGTCGGCTACCCGGTAACAAAGCAATGTAAGTTGCATGCTCATCAATGCACAAAGCCCGACGCGCATCAATTTTATCTGGGTATAAAGGAATTTGTTCAGCTAGCGGATGACCAACATAACGAACAGGCACATTATGTTGTTCATAAAATTTCGATTCGAAAGGTAATAGCGTCAACATTAAATCCACTGCTTTGGCAATCTTACGCACGCGGTATTGTCGCCATGCCCAAACACTAGGACTCACATAATGCACCACGGGAATACCCGCACGACGTAACTTCAACTCTAATCCAAGATTAAAATCTGGAGCATCGATACCAACAAATACATCCGGGGGATTTTTAATAAAATACTGATATAAATCGTGACGCAGCTTGATAAGATCAGGTAAACGCAACAAGGGTTCGATGAAACCCATCACGGCTAATCGTTCCATATCGAACAGGCTTTCACAACCTGCCGTCATCATGGCGGGTCCGCCTATCCCTTCAATTTGCAAATGCGGACATTTCTTATGCAAGGACTGAATTAATTTAGCACCTAGTAAATCACCCGATGCTTCACCAGCGAGAATACCGATTCTTTTCACATGTGTTTCTTTCATGTGTGGACTCGTCATATAAATTAAATTTAACGAACAATCCCAGCGCTCGAAGCTTCTATAAATTGAATTAATTGCTGTATTTCAGGGCCTTCCATTTTTTGCAATTCTTCGACCGCTTTTGCCACGGTCAAACCATTTCGATAAATAATTTTATAAGCTCGACGCAGGTGGCTAATTGTTTCTTCAACAAACCCACGGCGTTGCAATCCTACCGTGTTCAAACCAAATGGTTTCGCATAGTAACCTGACACTTTGACATAGGGTGGAACATCTTTGATAACAACGGAGTTAGTTGCAATAAAACTATAAGCGCCTACGCGACAACGTTGAAAAACACCAGAAAAAGCGCCCAATGTGACATAATTTTCTATGACTGCATGTCCTGCTAACGATGCATTATTGGAAAAAATAGTGTGATTTCCTATTTCACAATCATGCGCAACATGAACATACGCCATGAAAAGATTGTCATTGCCAATTCTCGTCACCGATTTATCTTGTGCTGTCCCACGATTAATCGTACAAAACTCGCGTATGACGTTGCGATCACCCATTTCTAAATAAGTCTTCTCACCTTTAAATTTCAAATCTTGTGGCATTTCGCCAATAGATGAGAATTGAAATATTCTATTCTCACGGCCAATACGGGTTGGTCCTTGAATGACAACATGCGGACCTATCCACGTTCCTTCGCCAATCTCAACATCAGGCCCTATCACAGAATATGGACCAATAGTCACATGACTATCAATCTTAGCCGAAGGGTCGATCACTGCGGTTTTATGAATCACAAGCTCTACCTCTCGTCACTACTCTTACGGGCACTCATAAACTCTGCTGAACAAGCCAGTTCATCGCCTACATAAGCTGTGCCTTCTAATTTCCAAACTTCGCGTTTAGCACGAAGCACTTTTACTTCCAGCCGTAACTGATCGCCGGGTTCTACTACGCGACGAAACCGCGCATTATCAATCCCTGCAAAATAATAAAGCGCTCCATCGGCGGGCGTACTTTCGGTTGATTTATACGCTAACACAGCACCTGCTTGCGCCATGGCTTCCAGTATCAATACCCCGGGCATAACAGGACGGCCGGGGAAATGTCCCATAAAAAACGCTTCGTTCATGGTTACATTCTTTAGTGCAACCAGTGACTGCCCCATCTTTATTTCAATGACTCTATCGATCAATAAAAAAGGATAACGATGAGGTAAGTATTTTAATATTTCATGTATATCCATGACATATTTCATGACTCATTTCTCTTTGTAAGATCTTTGAGAGCGGATTCTAAGTTTTTAACCCGCTGCATTAAATTGTCCAATCGATGAAATCTGGCGTTATTTTTACGGAATTCTTGATTGGTGACAGCACCGACAATACCAGAAGAATAAATACCAGGTTCGGGAATCGATTTTGTGACTGCTGTCATACCAGTAATCATGACATTATCACCAACATTAACATGGCCAGCAAAGCAAGTGGCTCCGCCCACCATACAATTCTTACCTATCACTGTGCTTCCAGCGATAGCAACACAACCAGCGATAATAGTGTTAGCACCAATCCTGACATTATGGCCAACTTGGATTAGGTTATCGAGTTTGACGCCATTTTCTATCACTGTATTTTCAATGGCACCACGATCAATTGTGGTATTAGCACCAATATCCACATCATCGCCAATCTGAACGCTGCCCAATTGCGGAACTTTATGCCAAACCCCTTTTTGATTAGCAAAACCAAAGCCATCACTGCCAATCACAACGCCGCTGGCTAAGCACACACGTTTTCCAATCTTAACGCTGTGGTAAATTGTCACACGTGCATCCAATTGGGTTTCTTCACCAATTTCAACTTGATCAGCAATGATGCTGCCCGCCCCTACTTTCACATTTGCTGCAATTTTGACTTTCTGTCCAAGCACACAATTCGCGCCAATCACAGCAGAGGGATGAATTTCGCAATCTGCACCTATCACCGCGGTAGGATGAATACCGGCATTATGACTGACAGGTCCAGTAAAAAAAGCAGCAATTTTTGCATAAGTGTAATAGGGATTACGACTAATCACAGTATTGGTACTACAGTGCACCGAATCTGCTTCGGTTAAAATGACAGCGGATGCTTGTGTCGTGGATAGATGTTTTCGATAAAGTGAATTCGTCAAAAAAGTGATATGTCCTGGTTCAGCTTGTTGAATAGGACTGACACCACTGATCAAACAGTTTGGGTCACCTTTGATAGTGACATCCAACCCTTCAATCAAATCGATTAATTTATATTGTGATTTACGTATTGATATCATTGAACAACGATACTCTTTTAGTAAGTTATTCTATTGTCATCCTGAGAAACGCTCCCCGTCTAAAAATATGACGGGACTCGAAGGATCTTATGCGTGACGACTTACAAAAATAATTCTCCCCCAATAAAGGGGGAGAATGTAAGAACGAATCATTCAACAAGATTATTTTTTCGCGTTGAACTGAATGGCAACATCTTTCGTAATATCGTTTCCATTCATTGAATAAATCACAGCTTGTGAATCAAGCACTAACGCATAGTTTTGTGTTTTTGCAATGCTTGAAACAATGCCATTTAAATCAGCTAAAATGTTTTGCATAACTTTGTTTTGTTCTTTTTGCAAATCTTGCTGATAAGAAACAACTTGTTTTAACAAGTCTGCTCTTTCGTTAGCAATTTTCTTTTGCAACGAATCTTTTTCTTTCTGGCTCAAAGTGGGTGATTCTTTTTTGAACTTATCCATCTCATCTTGAAGAGACTTTTGTTGATCACCAATTTTTGCCTGACGATTCTTAAATTCGTTTTCTAACTTTTTGCTGAGTTCAGCAACACGAGGTGATTGTTGTAACACTTGCTGAACGTTAACAACAGCGACTTTTATTGGTTGTGCTGCCACAGAGGACTCTGCTGCTTGACATACTTCTACGCCGGCGGCAAATAAAAGGACGCCCATCAAAATACCAAATTTCTTCACGATCTTCATGTTTATCTCCAAAATAAAAATTAAATGTTCATATTCCCTGTAAACCTACTTCACTACCAACCTAACTACCGTACCCTCTGATAGAACGACAATCATGCCATGTTTATCAGAAATTCGCACCTAGAGCAAACTGGAATGTTTCTCTTTCATCATGTGGACGTCGCTTGATGGGTTGAGCCAAGCTAACTTCGATTAATCCAAAGGGTGAAAGCCATAGTGCATCTATGCCCGCTGAATAACGTATGGGTCCTGAATTCGAACTCTGACCACCAAAACTCCTATTATTCAAAGAGCTGTAAACATTGCCCGCATCCAAGAATGCGCTGGTACGTAGATTATCCGAGATATAATTCGGAAAAATCAAGCCTATCGAACCATCTGTCAGTATATTTGCTCCAAATGGATGGAAATTGGAATCCCTTGGGCCTAATGTATAGCCTTGATAACCACGAATCGTATCAATACCACCAGCGTAGTAATTATTAAAGAATGGAAAATCTCGCGCGCCATGAAAACCACTGCCGTAGCCAAAATTAAGTTTTCCAACGGCAATAAATTGATTATAGAGGGGTTGATACCATTTACCCGCAAAATTCAGTGTATAAAAGCCCGTGGAACCATGATCGAGGGGGACATAAGTGTCCATGAACAATGATTGCACGTTGCCCTGAGTCGGGAATATAGCTTTATCACGACTATCTCGTGAATAACCTAGTCTAATATCAGCTAATTGGAAATGGCGGCTATGGCGATTAATATAGTCGTTAACCTGATTCGATACTTTACCGGGGATAAGGTGTACCAAGATATTTTGATAGTTCACCCCGACTTGAAGACGATTGAGCACGCCTCGTTCTTGGAAAATAGGGATACCATACATCACACCTAAATTAAGTTCATTCTTGGTATAACCTGCATCTACCCCTGCACCACCTGGATCGACACGCGATATGGAGAAGAGGAAGGAGCGGCTAATCCCATCTTCTGTGTAGTAAGGATTGGTGTAGTCAATACCGTAAAATTGCTCGTATTTACTGTGAGAGAAATTAATCCCTAATGTGTTGCCTGTTCCAAAGAAATTCTTTTGATTCAATCCTGCACCCAGGATGACACGATAAAGTTGGGAGTAACCCAGTTTAAAGGAAGCTTGCGCCGAATTTTCTTCTTTGACCTTATAATTGACATCCACTTGGTCATCTACGCCTGGCACTGGCTGTAAAGACATGTCCGCTTCTTTAATGTAGGGCAATAACAACAAGCGCTGCTTAGAATCTTCCAGCCGGGTGGTGGAAACAGGCGCTGCTTCCATTTGTTGAATTTCACGGCGCAACACGACATCGTTGGTGTGATTATTCTCAGAGAATGTCACCTGTCTAACATAAGTTCGCTTACCAGGCTTGACATCAAAAATTAACGCCACCGTGTGATTTGTATCATTGATTTCAGGACGTAAGGTTACATTAGCAAACATGTATCCCTTTTCACCGTAAAAAGTCGTGATCGCTTTTTCAGAATCGAATACTTTTTGACGTGAGAAAGTTTCCCCGCGTTTGATCGCCATGCGTTTGACCAATTCTTCGCGTGGCACTAAGAAATTACCTGTGAGTTCGTAATTTTCTATCGTATAAGGTTGTCCTTCAGACACAACCACGGTGATATAGACAGACTTACGATCGGGTGTGACTTGAGCTTGTGCAGATTTTATCTGAAAACGAAGATAGCCATGATCGAGGTAATAATTACGCAGCTTTTCAATACTCGATTCTAATTTTTCTTCAGAATAACGATCTGATTGAGTAATAAAGCTAAATAAACCTGAGGTCGAGAGATCCATGTTTTTAATCAACGTGCTTTCATCAAACACATGATTGCCAATAATAGAAATATGCCGAACTTTAGCGACCAATCCTTCCGAAATATCGATCTTCACCAAGACACGATTACGCGTCATGGGTGTCACTGTCACATCGACGCGCGCATTATAACGGCCTAATTGATAGTATTGATTGAGCAAACTTTGTTTAATTTTTTCTAACTCGACTGGGTTATAAATGCGACCTTCAGCTACATCCAGTGTTCTCATCACGTTGGTTAATTTATCGGTAGGAATAACAGAATTACCGGAAATTTTTAATTGGCCAATAGTTGGACGCTCGACCACATTAATGACTAATGTACTGCCTTGTTGTGATAGCGAGATTCGATCAAAAAATCCCGTCTTATAAAGCGCACGTACAACTTCTGCTGTCTTCGCGGGTGGTAAATTTTGACCGGGTTTGATAGGGAGGTAGCTTTCTGCGGCTTGAGATGAAATACGCTGCAGCCCTTGAAATTCGATTCTTTTTACGACGAAAGCCCAGGCACTGCTACCAATTAACCAATGTGATAGTAAAACTAAAGAAATTATTTTTTTCATTGTATTTTATTTTTTATGCAAGCATTCCGTTTATAAATTAAGTCCCCTCAAAAACAGGGGACGCCCATTATCTTGGCTTTTTTAACTAAAATCCAGTTCTTTTAACTGAACAGCCGCTTCCCACCTTTGTCCTCCCGGAATTTAACCCTTTCCGGGAGGACAATTGAGTTTACAAAATCATTCCCAACACCAATGCACCCAATGCAAATATCGGTGCGGCTGCGGTTAAGCTATCAATTCTATCCAGCATTCCACCATGACCTGGTAATAATTTTCCAGAATCTTTTAAACCCGCTTGGCGTTTCATCATACTTTCAAATAAATCACCCATCACAGAAAAGATCACCGTAATGAGGGAAAGGAGAATAGCAAATGGCCAGACTAAAAAGGGAACATGACTTAACCACAAAGTGACTAGAGCAATGATGACAGTCACAATCAGTGCGCCCACAAAACCTTGCCAACTTTTACCAGGGCTGACCAGTGGAGCCAGTTTTGTTGTTCCCCATTTTTTTCCTGCAAAATAAGCGGCTGAATCCGCGCCCCAAATGAGGACAAATAAAAATAATAATCCCAGCAATCCATCTTCTTGATTGCGAATAAAATTGATTGCCGCCCAGCAGGGAACTAAAACAAATAATCCCATCAAGCCGCGCAAAAACACACTATTACCCCAAATATTGCCGCCGCGTGGGTAATACATTACCAAGAGTGACGCGATGATCCACCAGATAAATGCACTGACAAAAATAAAGGTGACTGGAATAAAAAGGGAGTCCACAAAAATAACAACGACTAAGGCGAGATAAAGACATCGATAGAGCGGTTTGCTAATTTGCATGAGATTCGTCCATTCCCATGCTCCCGCTAGTGCAATCACAGCAGTAAATAGGCAAAACCAAGCTGGCGGAAGATAATACACAGCCGCTAATATAATGGGAATCAGTATAACAGCAGTCAGGATGCGTTGTTTGAGCATAGAAAGTCCTCTTTAGCTGGCTGCGTGCCTTAGTTGGCACGTTCTCCTTCAATACCTTTTAATTCTCTAATTTGTTCACTGCTATATCCAAAACGTCTCTCTCTCTGAGCATAATGAGTGAGTGCTTTTTCTAATTCTTTCTCATCAAAATCTGGCCATAAGGTTTCTGTGAAATAAAGTTCAGAATAAGCAAGCTGCCATAACATAAAATTACTAATACGCAGCTCACCACTCGTGCGGATAAAAAGATCTGGATCAGGTAAATCAGCAAATGACAATTGAGCTTGTATCTTCTCAGGCGTAATCGCTGCACTCGACAATTCACCTGCTTCAACTGCTTGCGCGAGCTTGTGTACCGCTTGGCAAATGTCCCATTGACCACCGTAATCGGCAGCAATGATCAATATCATTCCGGTATTATTACTTGTCATCTTTTCAACTTCGGCAATTTTCAGACAGAGCTTTTCACTAAAATGTGAACGATCGCCAATAAATCTAAGCTGAATGTTATGCTCATGCAGCATGCTCACTTCACGTTCTAGCCCCGTCAAAAACAACTCCATCAGATAACCTACTTCTTGAGCGGGACGACGCCAATTTTCACTACTGAAGGCAAAAAGTGAAAGGACTTTAATATTTCGTTTTGCGCAATTTTTTACGACTTGGCGCGCGGCCTCTACCCCCACTTTATGTCCTGCAACGCGAGGCATAAATCGTTTTTTTGCCCAACGACCATTGCCATCCATAATAATGGCAATATGTCGGGGTAAGTGAGAAGAAGTCATTAGATATTAAATCGCCAAGAGATCAGATTCTTTTGCCACTGTTAATTGATCCACTTCAGCGACAAATTTATCTGTTAATTTCTGTACGTCATCCATCAACCGGCGCTCTTCATCTTCCGTAATTTGCTTAACTTTGAGCAATTCTTTCAGTTCTGCATTGGCATCGCGTCGTAAGCTGCGAATACTCACTCGCGCAGATTCAGCTTCGTTACGCACAACCTTAATCAATTCTTTTCTTCTTTCTTCATTGAGTGCTGGCATAGGAACACGAATAACCGTCCCTGTTGTGGCTGGATTTAAGCCTAAATCGGAATTCAAAATAGCTTTTTCAATGATTTGAACCATGCCTTTTTCCCAAGGGGTAATAGTCAGAGTTCGAGCATCGGTAGCAACCACATTGGCTACCTGATTAAGTGGCATTTCAGAACCATAATAATCAACACGGACATGTTCCAAAATACTGGGATTCGCACGACCCGTGCGTAATTTTGCGATTTCAGCTTTAAATGAATCAATACTTTTACGCATTCGCGTTTCTGCATCTTTCACAATTTTATGCATATTTTTCTCCGGATATTAGGGTCTGTTTACAATTGATTCGTCAGCTGCAACTTGCCCGCAGGACAACGCAAGGAGCAACCCTCTGTATCACTCCGAACTTTTAATCAAGGTACCAATATCTTCGCCTAACATGATGCGCTTTAACGCTCCTTGCTTATTCATATTAAACACGCGCAACGGTAAGTCGTGATCCTGGCAAAGCAATATGGCTGTCAAATCCATCACACCCAGTCGTTTACTAATCACTTCTTCGTAATTGAGATGCTGATAACGTTCTGCTTTTGGATTTTTAATCGGATCATCGTCGAATACACCTTCGACTTTTGTCGCTTTAAGCACAATATCGACACCAATCTCGATGCCGCGTAAAGCAGCCGCTGAATCGGTGGTGACTAATGGATTACCTGTGCCCGCAGAGAAAATCACCACTTTGCCCTGTTCGCAATTTTTCCTGGCTTTTGAACGATCATATTGATCTGCAATACTCGGAATAGCGAAAGCTGACATTAACGTGACGGGAATGGATTTTTTTTCCAGTGCATCACGCAAAGCTAATCCATTTATCACCGTTGCTAGCATGCCCATTTGATCCGCTGACAATCCGATCAAATCCTGCGGCGCACAAATCCGCGCCGCGAATCAGATTACCACCGCCAATCACTAATGCCACTTGGACACCTAGCTGGGTTGCTCCCGCTATTTCTAGAGCAATGCGTGAAAGCTTACTTGCATCAATTCCAAATAAATGATCGCCTTGCAGAGCTTCGCCACTCAATTTAAGCAAAATGCGCCGATAAATCGGCTTTGCTGAGGTATCATCCATATTTTTAGCCACCTTGCACTTGTGACATCACCGCGTCTTTAAAATCTTCTGATACTTTTTCTATTCCTTCACCGACTTCATAACGATAAAATGCCAATACTTTTGCACGATGTTTATTTAGCAAGCTGCCTACCGTCATATCAGGATCTTTCACAAAAGGCTGGCCCATCAAACTGACTTCATCCAGGTATTTTTTCAATCGGCCAGCAACCATTTTTTCGATGATTTCTTGTGGTTTACCACTGGTTGCCGCTTGCGCCAAATAAATTTCTTTTTCTTTTGCGATGAGATCTTGAGAAACTTGTTCGGGAGAAACCACCAGTGGTCTGCTCGCAGCAATATGCATCGCCATATCACGAGCTAACTCTTTATTGTCCACATCCAGTTCAACGATCACACCAATACGATTTCCATGTAAGTAAGTTCCAACATAAGCAGCCGTCGGATGGCTCAACACAGCACGACGAATTTGCACGTTTTCACCCACTTTGGCTACCAATTCTTGGCGCACTTCTTCCACTGTTTTTCCATCATGGCCTTGAAGAGCAACGTCCGGATAATTGACTAACATCCTGAATCTGATCTTGCAGTGCCGTCTCCGCCACTGCTTTAACAAAGGCAGTAAAGTTACTATCCCGAGCAACAAAATCAGTTTCACAATTTATTTCTATCATGACGGCTTGGTTACCACTTTCAGTAATCACCATTGCACCTTCAGCAGCAATACGGCCGGCTTTTTTCCCTGCTTTAGCAATACCGCGCTTACGCAATTCTTCAATGGCGCGTTCTATATCACCACTGCTTGCTTCGAGTGCTTTTTTGCACTCCATCATGCCGGCACCAGTGCGTTCACGTAATTCTTTGACTTGAGCAGCTGAAATCATTGTTGTCATAGCATCTCACCTTATTGCTTATCTGATTCGTTTTCTTCAGATTCTTTATTGTCGTCAATAGGAGCTTCTGTCGCTTCTGCTCTGCGACTTCAACAAATTCATCCGCCGCTTCTGTGCGCTTCTAGCGTGCTAGCACGCGCTTCCAGAATGACATCCGCCACAGTGCTGGTGAAAAAACGAATGGCGCGCGTAGAGTCATCGTTTCCAGGAATGACGTAAGAAATACCATCGGGATCATTATTGGAATCAACGATACCAATGACAGGAATGCCTAGACGATTAGCTTCGCGAACAGCGATTTTTTCATGACCCACATCCACGACAAATAAAGCATCAGGAATACCGCCCATGTTTTTGATACCACCCAAGCTATTCATCAATTTATCTTTTTCGCGCTCCAAGCCAAGAATTTCTTTCTTAGTTAAACGGCCAAATTTGCCTGATTCAAACATGGCTTCTAATTCTTTCAGACGCTTAATGGATTGACGTATCGTTTTATAATTCGTCAACATTCCACCTAACCAACGACGATTCACATAAGGCATTTTGCAACGTTCGGCTTCTTGCTGGATGATATCTTGCGCAGCATATTTGGTGCCGACGAAAAGAATTTTGCCTTTTTTAGCTGCGGTACTGCTAATAAAATTCAAGGCATCCTGTAATAAAGGTAGGGTTTTGCCAAGGTCGATAATGTGGATTTTATTGCGGGAACCATAAATGTAAGTACCCATTTTTGGGTTCCAATAACGGGTTTGGTGGCCGAAATGCACACCAGCCTTCAACATATCTTGAATAGAAACTTGCATGATTTTTCCTCTTTGGGTTAAGCCTCCGCCCATCCTATGCCGCCAACTTAATTCCTTAAAATCTAAGGAAAAAGCACCCGGCGAAGAGTTGTGATAGCATGTGGACTATATAGTTAAGTTATATTGCTAAATAAAGCACGCCTTTATACCATAGAATCCCTAGCATCAACAACATGGATAAGCTAAGCAGCAAATGTCGCAAAATTCGAGAATGTTTATCTCCCTGATACAGTTCGATAAACATTCTCCGAAATTCTAACGCATTTCTTTTATATTCTTCTTCTAGGATCCACAGTCTGTGAAAGTAAATAAAATGATTGGAGCATAATCATGGAAACAAGGCAGCAGCCTCTCGATATAACCACAGTGAGACAACATTATAATCATTTGATTCAGGAAGAGATGGGGTTGATTGACGAGGCAAATCAATTTCTCGAAGAAAAATATGATCCAACACTCCCTAAAAGCATTCCCGAGATTTTTAAGCAGACCCTATTAGCAGCAAAAAATGTTGTCGCTATTGAACAAAAACAGATTGATTTTATCAGAGGGAGATATGACATCACGACAATGCCATATGCCATTGAGACTATGTTGTCAGAAATCCTGTTAGCTGCAGGTTATAAAGATGAGACAACTCGGTCAGCAACGTGTCAGCTAATACTCACTTATTTAACCCACGTTAAACCGCATTCGCAAAGTACTGACGATATCAATGCGTATTTTGAGTATGTGAATTCCGTGATTAAGCGTTTTGTCATAGCCGATAGCACTGCATTTTTTAGCAAGCTAGTCTCTGCTTTAACGGAGAGAAACGGCTACGTTATTATTTCAAGAGGAGACGACGGTGTTACTGTCGCGGATCTTTCAAACTATAGCTTAGTCTCTTATTGGGAACCGCCTTATATTATTCATCCTCTATTAATCGATTATTTATATCGCCATGATCCAACGAGATTCGAGCAAGCCGCTGCTGCAAAAAGTGGTATTTATAAAAAAGGAGCTCGTAATCCGCGAGCCAAAAAAAATAAAGGCTTTAGGATTGCGCTTTCAGATAGGAAAAAAGCGATTGATAATTCCGATTTGCATATTTTTATTGGAGAATTAGAGAATAAACAAAAACCGGTTTTTTATTTGCAGCCTCATTTTCTCACCATTGCGCACGAAGACGCCCATCTTTTAAGATTTTTAAAAGGCACTAACAGACATGACATGCATCAAGCCCTACCTATTTTTCTTCAAGATTTTTATGATACGCCAGAAGAATACTTTAACATCAAGCTTGGAAAAACGAGCGAACGCTGCTTGAGTAGACTTTACAAAAGGCGTCAGTTGCGACTATCGCATCGAAACACACCAGATGATACAGTTTTTTATTGGCAGTACGCCTTTGTGATGGCGATGTTAGAATTAGGGCGTGATATATCCCATATTGACACAAGCAATTTAGGGTTAGAAAAAATAATCGCAAATCGTCAAACACCCTCCTATTCTGTTTTAATCCAACGATTATTTTATCGGGAAAAATTAGAGGGACTTGATATTCCATCACTTATAAAAGAATATTCTCTGCGTCCCAAGATCATTCCATGTAAAAAAACACCTCTGCATCTGTTAGCTGAATTTTGCCAATATTGGCCAAATCATCCTTGGGAAGAAAACAAGCGAATAATAGATAAGTTAATTAGTTTATGCGTAAAAAATAATATTTCCATTGATGCGGTAGATAATGAGGGAAAAACCGCATTAATGTATGCCATCATGACAAATCATTTTGATCTAGTGAAATTGTTTTTTGAATATGCTCCTAAAACATTTATCGCTAAAAAATATCAATCTAAGACGACCAATATCGTTTCCCTTGCTGCCGCCACGGGTAACTTGAATATGGTCAAATTTATCGTTCAATTTTTAAAATTCTACCCTGTCATTTTGAAAAATATTTTTCCTCTCTACGAGAAAAATCATCATGAAAACTCTCTTTACGCCTCAGTTAAAGCCAATCAACTGACTATTTTCCTTTATTTACTGCGATCCTACCATCCAAGAGAAATCGTGCGGCAAGATAATCAACTCAGTAAACTGGATGACAAGCTCGCTTACATTGTAATGCAAAATCTCATTCGTTATTCAAACACAGGGATCTTAAGAGGGCTATCATTCCAACTAGGCCCCATTAATTTACAAAAACTTTTTACCCATAAAATAAATGGCGTCACTCCTTTCTTGATGCTTTTTGGTAGAGAGAACAATGAGACCGATTATCCTTTATATAAAGAATGCAAACTGGAACATATTCAGACCCTCGCCCAGTATGTTGATATTGCCAGTCTTTTAAATGAACCTGTCGTGTTTTTTTATATTGTCCACTGTGAAGATATTCCGTTAGTAAAGTATCTGTTGGAACACACGCCATGCAGCTCTGATCAGGTTATTACCCCAAGTTTTTCTATCCTACATCTCGTTATACGGGCACACCATTGTGAATCTATTTTCAATTTTTATTATGAAACGTTAGCTAAAAAAATGCGCCCTGATGAATTAGAAGCATTATGGATGAAAAAAAACCCCGGCGGTCAGCCGCCATTAATGCTCGCATTAAATGTCAATCGAGCAAGTACAGAAGGTCTCAAGCAAATAGAGGATGAACCTTTAAAAGCCTTAATCAAACCAGAAGCCATACGATCGTTTAATACACCTGATCAAGAAGGAACAACCCCTTTTGTTTATGCCATCCATTATCGATCATCTATCGCTGAACACATGCTAACCATGGCGATTGAAAAAGGCGACAAACAATGTATTAGTGATATGTTAAAAAGTGTCATTGCAACAGGTAATATAATGCACACAAATTGTTTATTGGACATGATTAAAAGACATAATCAACAAAATGGAAAAAATAAAATTGAATTAAAGTGGTCGTACTTTTCTGAGCTGACAAAAAAAAATCGGATCGGTAATCTCTATTTTGAGCAAATGGTGTTTTCATCCTCTGACGACATTCCTCTCAATTACCGAACACAAATTCAACGGCATCTTAGCAAATATTATTCTATGATAATAAGCAAAGCAGAGACAGAGGAGAAATTAAATCAAATCAGTGAAGATTTAAAGAGCGATCAACATTTCTTTAAAAAACCTTTTACGACAAATATCAAGTTATTTGCTTTTGATAAGTACGATTTTTTAATGAAAAAAATTAAAGATAAACGAGCTACGCTTACTCCCATTTCCATTGAGGTTAGCCAGTCTCTTGTCTGGTAGCCTTAGGCTGGAGGATTTGAAAGGTCACAACTCTCACAGCATCTTTCATCCCTTATCCTCATACGTTACACTGTTCCCTCGTCTGCCAGGTTACCCAACCGGAGACCTAGGTATTTGTAAGATGAGATAGAGACATAAGGCAAAAAAATGGCAGAGATTTCCATTAAAACAAGTGAAGACATTGAAAAAATGCGCGTAGCTGGGCGTTTGGCTGCTGAAGTATTAGAAATGATAGTTCCGCATGTCAAAGAAGGAGTCACGACTGATGAACTCGATAGAATTTGTCACGAATACATTGTGAATGTCCAGCAAGCTATTCCCGCTCCTTTAAATTATCATGGCTATCCAAAATCGATTTGTACTTCTGTTAACCACCAAGTCTGTCATGGCATTCCCGGGCCACGAAAATTAAAAGAAGGCGATATTCTTAACGTTGACATTACCGTGTTAAAAGATGGCTATCATGGCGATACGAGTAAAATGTTCGTGATAGGCAAACCTTCTGTTTTGGCTGAACGCCTCATACGCGTAACTCACGAGTGCATGTTCCTCGGCATTGAACAAGTGAAACCAGGCGCTCATTTTGGTGACATTGGAGCAGCTATCCAAGAACACGCGGAAAAAAATCGCTTTACCGTGGTGAGAGAATATTGCGGGCATGGTATTGGCAAAATATTTCATGAGCCGCCCAATGTATTGCATTATGGCAAAGCAGGAACGGGAGAAGAACTCGAAGAGGGAATGATATTTACCATTGAGCCCATGATTAATGCGGGTAAACGCGAAGTAAAATTATTGCCCGATGGCTGGACGGTGGTGACAAAAGATCATAGTTTATCTGCACAATGGGAACATACGATTTTAGTCACTGCAACAGGCTATGAGATATTAACTAAACGTGCGGAAGAGAGAATCTAAATAAATTAATAAAAGGAGAAATACCATGTTTGAATTACCTAAGCTACCTTATGCGATGGATGCGTTACAACCGCATATTTCCAAAGAAACCCTGGAATATCACTACGGTAAACATCATCAAGCTTATGTGAATAAACTTAATGAACTCACCAAAGATAATGAATTTGGCAGCATGTCACTCGAAGATATCATCATGAAATCCAGTGGCGGAATATTCAATAACGCAGCACAAGATTGGAATCATACTTTCTATTGGAATTGCATGACGCCAAAAAGCGCAGGCGAACCCAGCGGCAAATTAGCGGATGCGATCAAGAAAAAATTTGGTTCCTTCGAAGAATTTAAAAAGAAATTCACTGAGTCAGGCATTTCATTATTCGGCTCTGGTTGGACTTGGCTGGCGAAAAATGATCAAGGTGAATTAGAAATCATGAACACCAGTAACGCTGGCTTACCCATGAAAGAAGGAAAAAAAGCACTGTTGACTTGTGATGTATGGGAACATGCTTATTACATTGACTATCGCAATCTACGTCCTAAATATATCGAGAATTTCTGGGCAATCGTCAATTGGGATTTTGTCGCACAAAATTTTGGTTAATTGAAACTTAAAAAAGCGTGATCCTCGGACCGAGGATGACGCTTTTAAAACACTCTCACAATCCAAAAATAAACTGCTTAAGCAACCAAGCAATAAGCCACGCAAGCAGGAAAGAAGCGGATAAAATCACCAGCCCTAAACAAATGAATTCAACCATAATACTTTTATTAATATAGCGTTGACCTGCTCCTAAGACTCGCAAGAGATGATAGGTTTGTCGTCTTTCGTCCATGCTTGCTTGTAAGCTGGTCATAAAAATTAACACACCTGCTCCCAATGAAAATAAAAAAATATATTGTAATGCAAGCGTAATCTTACCAATTAAATTCAACAATTGATTTAAGACGTTCGCAAGATCAATCACTGTAATATTAGGAAATTGCTGCACTAATTGATTGAGTAGGTTGGTTTCATTTGAAAGTAAATGAAAGCTAGTAATATAAGTGGCAGGTAAATGGTTTAGTATGCCAGGGACAAAAATGACAAAAAAATTAGGATGAAACGATGACCATTCCACGGTGCGAATACTACTAATACGTGCAGAAACTATCTCACTGCCAATTTGAAATGTCAGTTCATCTCCCATTTTTAATTGTAAATTTTGTGCCAATCTATCTTCCACCGAAAGTAACGGCTTCCCTTGATCGAGGGTCGACCACGAACGGCCTTGTACAATTTTATTATCAGAAGGTAATTGCCACATCCAACTCAAATTTAAATCACGATGCAGCGCGTTATTGCCACGACTATCAGGTGGCACGGCTGACATAATGGGCTTGCCATTTAAGGCAATTAATCGCCCTCTCACCATGGGATAGAGCCCCACAATATGAATGTGTTGTTGGTGAAAAAATTGTTGCAGTGCAGGCAAATCCGTTGGCGCAATATTGAATGCAAAATAATTAGGTGAATACGTCGGTAACGATTGCTGCCAATTCTCAACTAAATCTGTTCGTACCATCTTTAAAAGAATAATGGCCATTATGACTAGCGTAAATCCCACAATCTGTATACTGACGCTTTCAGGATAATGCACTAATTGGCTCAATCCTCGGCGAATCACACCTTCTGTTTGCTGCATGATGATGCGAATGCAGTATAAAAGCAGCAAGCTGAGCGCATATAAAAAACCAACGCTTAATAGTAATACATCGATAAAAAATAAAGTGAGGAGTGAATAATTCATGAACCAATAAAGTAAAGCAATCACTACCACTATCATGATCACCCAATAAATCTTACTCCTTGTGGAACTGGCGGTGAGTTGATGTCGCCAAATATATAATGGCGATGTGCGTGGTAATTCACTAATG
This sequence comes from uncultured Gammaproteobacteria bacterium, assembly GCA_963711205.1. Lineage (GTDB taxonomy): Bacteria > Pseudomonadota > Gammaproteobacteria > DSM-16500 > DSM-16500 > Aquicella. The sequence goes on along the minus strand of CAVQDE010000002.1, from coordinate 191,945 downwards.
AGTGGATAAGCAAATAAAAATAATAAAAGAGCACTGAGCATAAATCCCAATACCACAGGACTCAGCGTTGTATTGGGCAAAGGAAATTGAAAGACATTCTTAAACAAATTCGCAAAAAGAGCTTGAGTGAAATAGCCGAGTACAATGCCCAGCGCACCAGCAATGAACGCCATGATGATTAATTGATAAATCACAATCTGGATAATCTGCTTTTCTTTCGCGCCAAAACATCGCCATAACGCAACATGCGCATAATGACGACGCATGTATTGCTGAATACTCATTGCAATGGCCACGCCACTCATCATTACACCCACTAACAACACCAATTGCAGATAATTCTGCGTACGCTGTAACACATTCCAAAGCATAGTTTGTTGAGTGCTAATATCCAGTAGACGTTGACTTGAATTCAATTGTGGGAGAATCCAAGTGCGAAATTGTTGTAGTTGCGTAGTTTCACCGACAAGTAATAAACGATATTCAACGCGACTACCTGGAATCACGGTATGGGTGATGGGTACATCCTCCAAGCGAATTAACACTCTAGGAGCAATGACCCAACCTAGATTAGAGGCATCAAAGTCACTCGTTAGTGTTTTTGCTAAGTGAAATTGAGCGGCTCCAATGGTGAGGGTGTCGTTAAAATGCAGCTTAAGCAGCGGCAATAATCGAGGATCCACCCAGACTGTTTGCGGCGCCAAATGTGATGCGACATCGCCTACTAATGGATAAGTCGCCGAGACGGCTTGTATGTTCGCCAACTGCAATTGATGATTCGCATTGACCACGGAAGGATACACCCACATGTCAGCTGTGCGTAAATTTAAGCGGGCTGCTTCTTTTTTCCATGCCTCAGGAATAGGAGATGGGCTAGTCACAATCAAATCACCGCCGAGTATTTTAGCGCTTTGCTGTGCGACACCTTGCAATAATCTATCGGTATAGAAATTAAGTGCCGTTACGGCTGTGACTGCCAACAATAGAGCAATGAAAACGACATACCATTCAGATGCTCGCCATTCACGCCACAACCATCTCATGGCTAAATGAAATGTTTTAAGATTCATGCAGCGTGCCTTCTTGTAAAAGTAGTCGTCTTTTACAACGCGATGCCAAATTCACATCGTGCGTCACCAACACTAACGTAATTCCCTCACGTTCATTCAGAGAAAATAATGCATCGATCACGCGCTCGCCGGTATGGGTATCCAAATTACCCGTCATTTCATCGGCAAATATGATTTGTGGTTTCGTGACAAAGGCTCTTGCAATTGCCACACGCTGCTGTTCCCCACCAGAAAGAACCGCTGGATAATGATGTAATCGCTCCTCTAAACCAACCCGCGTCAACCAGTCAATCGCTGCCTTTTTTGCGCTTGCGAGAGGCTTATACTGAATTTCAAGCGGCAACATGACATTTTCAAGCGCTGTCAATGATGACAATAAATTAAACGATTGAAAAATGAAGCCTACTTGTTGACCCCGAATCTTTGCCCGCTCTTCTTCATCTAACGCATTTAAATGATGTTGCTGAAAATAAATATCGCCCGTGGTGGGCAAGTCTAATCCTGCCAAGAGTGTCAACAATGTTGTTTTACCTGAGCCAGAAGCCCCCAAAATCGCGATACTTTCTCCGCGCTCCACGGTTAAATTCACATCTTGCAAAATCGTGATGTGACTATCTCCACTCTGCACCTTTTTGCTAAGATGAAGAACACGTAAAAATGCAGAGAGCTGCTTTCCCATGAATAGATTCCTTATCGCATTATTATTATGTTTATTTACTGTACCGATACTTGCAAAAAACACAATATTAATTGTCGGTGACAGCATTAGCGCCGGTTACGGCATAGCTCCGCAAAAAGGTTGGGTCATGTTGTTACACCAACGTTTACAAGAAAATAAATATGATTACCCCGTTATAAATTCGAGTATCTCTGGCGATACGACTAGCGATGGCCTGTCACGTCTGCCGTCACTGATACAACAATACCATCCTACTGTCACTATCATGGAATTAGGCGGTAATGATGGTTTGCGCGGCCTACAATTAGATATCATCAAACAAAACTTAGACCGCATGATTCATCTCGCTAAAGACGCTCATAGTAAAGTGTTATTACTCGGCGTACGCTTACCTCCAAATTATGGACCGCAATATACGGGCGCCTTCCAGCAAATCTATGTGAATTTAGCAAAAAAAGAAAACATTAGCGTGGTTCCACTTTTCTTAACTAATGTGGATGATCATATGAATTTGATGCAAGCTGATGGCATTCATCCCAAAGAAGAAGCACAAATCATTTTATTAAATAATGTGTGGCCGACATTAGAAAAAATGTTGGTGAAATAAGAAACTGTCATGATGACGGTATATTTTCTAACAACATTTTTCCACAATAGGAAATATTCTGCCAAATTTTCGCATTGGCGAGTTCATTGACTTTCGCTGCATCAGTTATGGTTTCTTGAATGGCATTTAAAAATTCTTCATCTGATAGATTTTCATTAAATTTCATCGTCATTAATTTGTTAATACAGTTATAAGCCGCGCAACTCGCACCCAGCTTTGAACAAGATTCGCAATGAGGATTGTAGACGCTGTACCAAATATATCCTGGTGGATCTGATCAAGCTGAATCGCCATAAATAAAAATCAGCAGAATGAATAACAGCGCTTTTAGACAAGTATTCATTAGTAAAATCCTTTCACTCGTAGCCATAGTGTGCTGACTAAGGGTCCTCGCATAAATAACTCGTACAGATTGCGCCCAGTATGGTATCAGATTTAAACGCACCGGAAGGAGAAAAATCGCAGGAATACTTGACGTATTTTGAGATTTTTCGACTGAGGAGCGTTTAAAGATGATGCCATAATGGGATGCAAGATGTATGAGTTATTTATGCGAGAACCCTAAGGAAGACACAGTCACCTCCTTCGATAGTACACGCAAACTTTTTGAGAGTATTTAATGAACTGTGTCAGTAATGTTTATGCATTAACTCTACTTGCTTGCGCAAATCTTCTAATTGGTCTAATAAATCCAATACAAGCGCAACACCGGCTAAATTCACTTCTAAATCATGTTGTAAACGCAAAGCCGTTTTAATTCGTTTTAATTCGTCCAAATTAATCATCCATTCTTCTTGCTTAATTCCTTGCGGATGAATAATTTCATATTCAATTAAATCATAAATGAAATTCGAAGAGATATGACACGCTTCACACACCTCTTTAACATCAAGTGGTGTTTTGTTTGAATAATCTGCGAGTATTATTAGCTCATGTTTTTTCATAGGCATCTCAAGCTGGCCAATGGTTTCGAGGATTATAGGGCATGACTTGCGCCATTTGTTCATAAAGCTGCCGTTGCTCATCTGTTTTGGCAGGAGGGGTTTGTATTTGCACTATCGCATATTGATCCCCCGCCCCAGATTTACTTGGCATCCCTCGTCCTCTTAGGCGAAGTTTTTGTCCAGTCTCAGAACCTGGCGCTAATTTGAGTCCAACTCGACCACCTAAGGTTGGAATTTTAATTTCAGCGCCCAGGGCAGCTTCCCATGGTGTCACCGGCAGGGTTAAATACACATCTTTGTCTTTAAGAGAAAAAAGAGGATGAGGCTGAATATCAATTTCTAAATAAAGATCACCAGCGGGTCCACCGCCTAGGCCTGGGCCACCTTGCTGAGCAAGCCTTAATTGCTGTCCTGCGACAGTACCAGCGGGAATATTCACTTTAATCGTGCGCACACTTTGACGAAGCTCACCTGATGGCGTCATTTCAGGTATTTGCAGTTGGAAAGTTCTTGTTGTGCCTAGAAATGCTTCTTCGAGAGAAATAGTGACGTTTGCATGCTGATCACCACCGCGTTGCTTAAACCCTCCTCCTGCGCCCCCTCTTTCACTACGAAATTGCGCACCACCAAAAAGGTTTCTAAAAAAATCACTGAAGCCACCTAAATCTCCTTCTGAAAACGCACCACCCAAATCCTCGGCCGTATAAAACTGCGAACGCGTATCCCATCCTGGCGGCGGACGAAATTCTTGGCCTTGCTTCCAATTACTCCCCAATTGATCGTAGGCGGTGCGCTTTTCTGGGTCTTTTAATACTTCGTAGGCTTCTTGCAGGTTTTTAAATTTTTCTTCGGCATCCTTTTCTTTGCTAACATCAGGATGATATTTTCGCGCTAAGCGACGATAAGATTTCTTAATCTCATCTTGAGACGCTTTTCTATCAACGTCTAATACAGCGTAATAATCTTTATATTCCATGCTTGCATTATTGCTCTTCTGGTAAGCGAACAGTTAACACATCGCATTTTGCTCCGTGAAGAATAGCGTTTGCCGTAGAACCGAGCAAAAGAGATATGCCATGACGACCGTGACTGCCACAGATAATCAAATCAGCGCCAACATTTTCAGCGATTTTAAGTATCTTTGTTTTGGTCGGACCTACTTCAACAAATTGCGCAGTCTGAGGAACATTCAATTCAGTGCCTAATTTTTCAATAGATTGTCTAGCTTCATTAATTAATTGCCCTTCGATATCTTCGATACCTAAATAGGCATAGCTATAACCTGGAAGTGGTTCGACAACATGGATCAAACTCAGTTTTGCATTGATTAAAGTACGTAGACTACGCACTTTGTTCACTAAGTATTCTGTATCTTCGGTTAAATCAGTGGCGAATAAAATATGCTTGTACATGATGATTATCCCTTTCAAACTGTTGCTGTTACTTTGGAAAATACAATGCGCTCATTTTTTAATCCTACTTGGATTGTATCTCCCGGCAAAAATTTACCTGACAGTATTTCCTGAGCTAATGGGTTTTCAATATGCTGTTGAATAGAGCGTTTCAACGGCCTTGCCCCATAAACGGGATCATACCCCGTCGCTGCTAAATAATCCAATGCTTCATCGGAAACAGAAATACCATAATCTCGTTCAGAAAGGCGCGCTCGCAAACGATTAATTTGTAGTTCCGCAATCACTTTAATTTGTTCTTTATCCAGTGGATGGAAGACGACAATTTCATCGATTCGATTGATAAATTCAGGCCTAAAATATTTGCCCACGACACCCATCACCGCTTCTTTCATTTCAAAATAATCACCATGGCGAGAAATATCTTGTATCAGCTCTGAACCTAAATTAGATGTCATGACAATAACGGTATTTTTGAAATCGACAGTACGTCCCTGGCTGTCTGTTAAACGTCCATCATCTAAGACCTGTAATAAAATGTTAAACACATCGGGATGTGCTTTTTCCATTTCATCTAACAAAATAACAGAGTAGGGTTTACGCCGCACATGTTCAGTTAAATACCCTCCTTCTTCATAACCAACATAACCTGGCGGCGCGCCAAGTAATCGTGACACCGAATGCTTTTCCATGAATTCCGACATATCTAAGCGAATGACCGCTTCTTCTGTATCAAATAAAAATTCAGCTAACGATTTACAGAGCTCAGTTTTACCTACACCGGTTGGTCCTAAGAATAAAAAGGAACCGATAGGTCGATTAGGATCACTTAATCCTGCTCTTGAACGTCGAATTGCATTACACACGGCTGTCACTGCTTGACTTTGACCGACAATACGTTTGTGTAACGCTTCTTCCATCTTCAATAATTTTTCTTTTTCACTCTCTAACATTTTTGCCACAGGAATGTGCGTCCATTTAGAGACAACTTCAGCAATTTCTTCATCAGTCACTTTATTGCGTAATAATTGCATTTCTTTTTTTTGTTCGTTGTGTGTTGCTTCCGTCAGTTTCTTTTCTAAATCAGGGATACGCCCATATTGCAATTCCGCCATACGCGATAAATCACCCGCACGACGCGCATTATCCAGTTCCATTCGCGCTTTTTCCAATTCACTTTTAATCGCTTGCGCACCTTGCAATGAGATTTTTTCAGATTTCCAAATCGCTTCTAATTTTCCATATTCTTCTTCTAATTTACGCAAATCAGATTCGAGTTTTTCTAAGTGTTTCTTCGACACTTCATCTTTTTCTTTTTTCAAAGCTTCGCGTTCAATTTTTAATTGGATAATTCGACGATCAAGATTGTCCATCATCTCGGGCTTAGAATCGATTTCCATGCGAATGTTACTTCCTGCCTCATCAATTAAATCGATGGCTTTGTCAGGTAAATTGCGATCGGTAATATAGCGATGTGATAATGTGGCTGCAGCAACAATCGCTGAATCGGTAATTTCAACGCCATGATGTACTTCATAACGTTCTTTGAGTCCACGCAAGATAGCAATCGTATCAGTAACGCTCGGTTCTTCAACTAAAATTCGTTGAAAACGCCGTTCAAGTGCTGCGTCTTTTTCAATATATTTACGATATTCATCTAATGTCGTCGCGCCCACACAATGCAATTCTCCACGCGCGAGCGCCGGTTTTAACATATTGCCTGCATCCATTGCACCTTCTGCTCTTCCAGCCCCTACCATCGTATGCAATTCATCGATGAATAAAATAACTTGACCTTCTTCTTTCGCAAGCTCTTTTAATACGGCTTTGAGACGCTCTTCGAATTCGCCACGGAATTTTGCTCCTGCAATGAGCGCGCCTAAATCAAGGGCTAGTAATCGTTTTTCACGCAAGCCTTCGGGTACTTCCCCATTCACTATGCGTTGCGCCAATCCTTCTACAATAGCGGTTTTACCCACACCGGGTTCGCCAATTAACACGGGATTATTTTTCGTACGCCGTTGCAATACTTGTATAGTACGACGAATTTCCGCATCACGACCGATGACTGGATCTAACTTGGCTTTTCCCGCAAGCGCAGTTAAGTCTATGGTATATTTTGCAAGTGCATTACGCTGTTCTTCCGCATTTGGATCTGCCACTTTCTCGCCACCTCGTTCTTGTTCAACTGCTTTTTCTATCGCGTTTTTATTTCCTCCGCAATTACGCAAAATATCACCCAATGTGCCATTATCTTCGACAGCTGCAATTAAAAATAATTCGCTTGAAATGTATTGGTCTTTGCGTTTTTGCGCGAGCTTATCCATGAGATTCAAAATTCGATTGAGTTCATTTGAGATATGAACCTCGCCTCCCGCCCCTTCAACTTTGGGTAATCGCTTGATAGCGGATTCTACCTCAGTACGTAATTTGGGTACGTTCACCGTGGCTTTGGACAAAATAGAGTTAATCGACCCATCATTTTCGTTTAATAAGACTTGCATCACATGTAGAGGTTCAATCACAGCATTATCTTGACCTAACGCTAACGATTGAGCATCCGCCAACGCCATTTGCAGCTTACTGGTTAATTTATCCATTCGCATCGATTTGGCCTTATTTTTGGTTGTCTCTCCTAACTATTATAATGAGGGCAATTTGGGGAAGATCAAGAGGTTTATTTCCACGCTGAGTGATATCACCAGCCACTCATTTATCCATTATTGGAGTGGCTTTTTAGGCATTGATTTGAGTGATGCGGATGGGTTTAGCATCTTTAACTAAAGACGAAATTAATATTAACGATAATGCTGATTCAGATACTTACGATAAAAACGCAAAGATATTTTGATACTTTATTTGACGTCAAGACCATGGGCCAAAAATTGAGATATAAAAATTATCATTAGTTATATTTTATACTAGGGGCTTTTCCTACGAAACTTTCCGCCGGATAGTGTCAGATGACCCCGTTTGCTTGTGTTGCAAATTTACATGTCCCCGGCATGACACCAAGCTTATTGGAATTCGCCCACCACACTATCTCCGACTATGCGGCAGAGGATTAACCTTTGACTCAAGTCCGAATCTCTGTTTAGCAGAAGCCGTAGCAACTCCTAGTGTTTTCGACGCAGCATCTATCTTTTCATATGATTTTTTAGCATCTTTTGAGGATATCTGCTTATGAATCTCGAACATTTTTACTCGCTGTCCTTTCTCCGCTTATCATGAGATCATCCGCAGCAATAAGTGTCTTCTCTAATAACGTTTTGTCCTTCAGACTCTGAAGCGACTGAGTAACTTGTTCCATTTGTTTAACTTCCGCATCAATTTTTTTATATATATCCTTGATTTGTGCCTTGATTTTGTATAGGTTCGGATAACCCATTGATAACACAAGACTCGGTGTCGTCCCGCACGGAGGCCGCCCTGTGTCATCGAAAGAATCACTGAACTATCGCGGTCGGAGATGCGGGATCCAGTAGCGGCCTCCTTGAGGATATGCGTGAATAATACAATACGTTGGAATATTACAGTATCAAAAGATACCGACCAAGCACTTCGAATGTTTTTGGCTAATCAAGGTGGTGAACGAAAAGGTGATTTATCGCGTTTCGTTGAAGAAGCGGTACGTACACATATTTTGGAACAAACAGCCGACCAAGCCAAAGCTGCCAATGTCGATATCAGTGAAGATGATTTATTATTACTTTAACTCTCATGCCGGTGTGCAGACTCGAACTGCAGGCCTACATGTTAACATTTAACATTAATTCAATATTTTACGGTGATTAAAGGTAAGTATTCGGTTTAGACGTCAGTAAAATCAATCAGCTATCCCAGCAGCCCGGTCGTCCCCTTGCGAAAGCGCCCGCGAACTTTATAGAGTCACAGGCGGTATTCGCCGAAGACAAGGGAATCCAGTGCGATCTTGATTAGGGCGTGCTTTGATTATCCAGAACTTTCATAACTAGGCGGTCTTGAGAGAAACTGCCTTTGCTTTTCAGGCATTTTCCAAGGTAGAAATGGAGTGATATCTTTTGGCGGTGCACCACCTACTAATGCACATTCATAAAAATAAGCGAGCAACCATGTATGCACATTGATTTTCCACAGCTTAAGCGTTTTGAATAAGGTAAATAATGCTGCAGCTAATTCACCAGACCATACTGCTCCAGAACCGTAATAATTTTTTCTTCCAACTACACTTGAACGTAAACCTCTTTCAGCTATGTTGTTATCCATCGGAATTTCAGGGTGATCAACAAAGATGGTTAGTCCATTCCAATGTTTATTTAAACTTTTTAGTAATTTTTTTGCTGAGGGTAAAATCATTATATCCGCAAGTTGTTTGGCTAATTCTTTTTTCATATCGGAAATAGCGTTTTTAAGCTCACAATCTTTCTCTCGAAATAATTTTGATTTTTGTTTGTGTCGAATTCGTTGATTATTTATATGGTAAAGTTTACCAATACGATCAACCCAAGATAATGCCCATGCTTCCTGTTCAATATACCCCTTAGCATGAGCTAAAAAATCGCGCCGAACATGCGCCCAACAGAAAGCTAAAACAAATAAACCATTTTTTGCTATCACTTTATAAGCACTATAGCGATCAACATTTAATTTTCCACCGGCGTGATCTTCTCCAAAATATTCAATCAATGCTTCAGATGAACGATTTGGGTGTATCTTATAAACAACGGTTTCAGCATTATGGAAAATCCATAGATACCAATTATGATTTTTCTTACCTTCGATTGTTTCAAATACTTTCCAACCTGTTTCATCAGCATGCCAATGATTTGCACCTATGCTTTTTTCAACGATCGCATCATAGAGCGGAATAAAATAAGGTAATAATTTTTGAAAACCATCTGTTATTGTTCCGATAGAAAGAGATAATCCATATCCACTTAATTCTTCAAGCGTACGGTTGATGGGTTGTTGGTATTCATATTTCTTTAAAAGTAATAATGCCCAGATTGAGATACCTAATTTACTTTTAGGTAATAACCGTTCTGTAATCGGAGCACTTAATAATTGAGGATCAGGATTTTTTTTACAGAAGCAATGACGTTTATATTTTTTCCGATAAATAATACGACGGTGCGCTTTTACATTAGCAACTTCTAAAATATCAGATTCCGCATAGCCAGGTAACTCTTCATAAGGTAAGTGACAACAAGGACAAAAGCAGCTCTCTTCTGCCAATCCAACCTCTTCTTCCACAATAGGTAGATGGCTGTAATCGCGTCGCCCGTGACCTTTGCTTCCAGGTTGTTGTCCGCGATTTTTTTTAGATTTTTCTTTTTCTGATTGTGGATTGATATCTTGGATTTTATTATTTTTTTCCGAGCTTTTTCCAAATAACTCCTGTTCTCTCTTGCGTAACCTCGCTTTTAGTTCTTCATTTTCAGCAATAAGTTGTTCTTCACGCGTTTTGACTTGGTGAAACTGCGCTTCCCAGTAATGAGCTTTGGTTTTATATTCAATCATTTCTATTTTTATAAGATCATATTTAGATTCTAATTCAGCATAACGATTGCAGCAGCTTTCATGAATGTCTGATTCATATTTATTAAATACAGTATTCTCAGGTACAAATTCCATTTAACTTGAAACTAACCTTATCAATCATTTAAGCGCAAAAAGATACTCACTTTAGCGCGCATTTTCAATCTTAATTTAACTAGCTAGATAGAATCGTTTAAATAATCGGCTTTTCAAGCACGTCCTAATCAAGATCGCACTGGATTGTCCCCTTGTCTTCGGCGCAATACCTCCTGTGACTCTATAAAGTTCGTGGGCGCCTTCGCAAGGAGACGACGAGGCTGCTGGGATAGCTGATTGATTTTACTGACGTCTAAACCGAATACTTACGATTAAAGATGAGCAAAACCTAGGTAAACCTACTTCAGTTTGCTACAATTTTGCTACACCCCAGCTCAATGACTATTACTCTTACCTAGGTTGAGAGGAACACTACAAATTCAAGGCATACAAGTTCAATTTGAATAAGTGACGCATAAGTGTTACACTTAATGCAAGTAGTAACATCATACAACTGAGGTTTATATGCCAACCAAAAACCCAAGAATCAACATCACAATGGAAGAATCTATTGTTAGCCTCCTTACGCAGCTTGCGGACCAAGAACACAAATCCATTTCCAGCATTACAAAAGATCTTGTTCTAGAAGCCCTAGAACGTCGCGAAGATATGGCACTCTCAGCCATTGCAAAAATTCGTGATCATAAAGATGCAAAAAGGATTAAACACGTCGATGCCTGGAAATAAACTCTACCAAATTGAATATCTTGGATCCGTAGTTGAGGAAGATATTCCCACTCTTCCAAAAGGGATAAAAAGCACAATTAAAAAAGCTATTGAAGAACGTTTAACAGTAGATCCTTTAGGATTTGGCAAGCCCTTACGCTACAGTCTAAAAGGGCATCGTCGTTTACGCGTCAGTGATTATCGCATTGTTTACCGCATTGATGCAGAGAATAATATCGTAATTATCGTTGCAATTAAACATCGTAAAAATATTTATGAAGAATTATAAGTATCTTCTTTGGCTATTTTTCCTGTGAAGTAGACGAATTTCTATTTCAGGCTACTATAAGAAAAGGACATGAGCATTAGCCCTATAGATGATTTAAATCATGTATTTATTATTTCGAGACATACACGCTAAAACTTAAGGTAGGAGAATTATTTCTTGCCATTAGAAGCCTTAGTGTCGAGTAATAATCTTCGATAGTATTCAAATCAGGTATCATCGCCTAAAATTATTCCCTATAGTCCATATTATTATGATTAAGAACAGATGAATAATACAATACGTTGGAATATTACAGTATCAAAAGATACCGACCAAGCACTTCGAATGTTTTTGGCTAACCAGGGCGGCGTGATGTCGCCCCGAAAAAACGGACACTCAACTAAGCGACTTTTTTCGCTTCAAAATATACAGGGCTTAAGTTTCATTAAACCTAATTACCAAGTAAATGTTGTAAATGTTCGGATAAACCGTTAATAACACAAGACTCGGTGTCGTCCCGCACGGAGGCCGCCCTGTGTCATCGAAAGAATCACTGAACTATCGCGGTCGGAGATGCGGGATCTACCGTCTTAAAAGTCAAACATTTTTAGCGTAATTCCAAAATACATTGTCCCTTATCATAGCGTTTAGGGTCACGAGCATTTTACGCATGACAGCTACAAGAGCGACTTTAGCTGGCTTCCCTTTTCCGATTAAACGCTCATAAAATTCTTTAAAAACAGGGTTAAATCTAGAAGCTACTAGCGCTGCCATATAAAGCACATGACGGATACAGCCACGGCCTTGTTGTATTTTTGCATGCCCTTGCTTCTTGCCACTCTGTTTGGTCATCGGTGCAACCCCAACTAAAGATGCTATTTGCTTTCGGGATAATTGACCTAACTCCGGCAAATGAATAAGCATGGTCTGTGCTGTCTTTACTCCAACACCCTTCATAGAGCGCAATATTTTTTGATGGTGATTAAGTAATTTATCTTGCTCTATTAATTGCTGTATTTCTGCTTCAAGCATCTCCAATTCTTTTTTTAAAAAAATATAAATTTTTTTAATATTATTTTTTACTTGTTTAACCACACAATTTCCTAGTCGACAAGATTCAGCATGTAGCATTTCTTTTACTTGTGTATAACGAGCCTGTAAATCACGTAATTTTTGCTGTTCGACACTCAGTGGTTTCGTAACTGCTTCTGCTCCAACAAATTGACCATAAGCAGATAAAACATAAGCATCTAACTTATCTGTTTTTGCCAATAAACCTTTTGCTTGAGCAAAGGTTCTAACACGCAAAGGATGAGCAACATGCACATTTAATTTAGCAGCCTGCAAACGTTCAACCGCTAAACGTTCATAGCCACCCGTACTCTCAACAATACATAGCGATGCACCGTAAGGCTTTATTTTTTGTTTAATAGCGGCATCTATCGCTTCTTGAGTTTGTACAACACGAAAGCACTCTTGGTCAATTGCTATATCTAACCATTCTTTTGATACATCAATTCCTACAAATCCAGCATGACAAATAGCTTTCATCATATTATCCTTTTAGGTTGTGGGCACAGCTGCAGGATTGTCATTCGGTCTTTATGACCATACTACCGTTCGCAGTTGATCCCGTTAAACAAAGAAGGTGGCTAAGATCCCGACGGTCTTTATGACCTATCCAGTCAGCGGCCTACCTTCTTTGTTTATTTCACTCTTCTTAACACAGAAAATGCAAGATACAATCCAGTAGCGGCCTTGATAAGAACTGCATCAAATTTTCTTGAAAATGCAATCCAAACCAAGTACTTTTCGCATCATTAAAATACTGGATGTAATGCAAATGGAATTTCTGTCTAACCATGTTGATCGTCACCAGCAAGTCACTGTGCTGAAAGACGAACTTGCGATACGTTATGCTAAATTGCAAATGCAATATGAGGCGTTACACAAAGAAATGCTTGATTACAAAGGGCGTAACCGGCCTTCCTCTCCAAACTACTAATTGATTTATATAGAAATTTCATTTTACAAATAGTGCAAAACCCTCTAAAAATGACTGTCGTTTCACGATGAAGTTAATGACATGGTCAAAGGAGAGGGTTTGCATGAGAATAATGTCAAATAAATTAGCTCAACGCAATATTATTGAGTTAGATAAGTTACAAAACAACCTGAAAGATTATATACAGCAGGCTGCGATACATGGAATACCAGTCCATGAAGTTGAAAAGAGTATTTTTTCAACCGTACTGGAAATAGGTAAACGTGCGTTGGGTTATTTTTTCGCGTCGCAAGGTGACGGTGATGTGGGTGAGAAAATAATATTAGAAAATAGCCAGAAAGAAGTAAAACGTCTTGGTAAAGGTACGCGCTATTATCAGTCAATATTTGGAGAATTTACGTTAGAACGTTACCGTTATGGATCACGTGAAGGACAGAGAATCACATCTGTTCCTTTGGATGAACGGCTGGCATTGCCTGAAAGTGATTATGGTTTTTTATTGCAGGAATGGAGCCAGCTAATTGCAGTTGAAGTTCCATTTCAAACGACTGCTATGTTGTTAGAAAAAATTTTCCCAATTAAGGTGCCTGTTGATAGCTTGGAGAAAATTAATCAAACTCAGGCAGCGCATGTAGAGGCTTTTCGCTCGAGTAAAAAGATTGACATAGAACAAGAGGAATCTATTTTGGTGATTAGTGCAGATGGAAAAGGCGTCCCTATTCGACATAAAAAAGATCAAGCTCGAATTGAAGAACATAAACGCAAAAAAGGCCCCAAACCAGATCGCAAACGTATGGCAGTGGTCGGTGCCGTCTATTCTGTTGCACCATTCATACGGACACCAGAACAAATAGTTGAAGCATTATTTTTAGATCCTGAAAAAACATCACGAGACGCCGTGCCGAAAAGGCCAAAACTAAAAAACAAGCAAGTTGTTGCGAACCTAACCCGTGATATCAATGCTACGACATTTAATGCAACGGTCACTACATTTTCGTGGATAAAAGCACAAGTGACAGAACGTAATCCAAAGCGCCTAAAATCTTGTATTGCGCTGATGGATGGCCAGCCTTCCTTATGGGAAGAACTGCATCGCCAGTTTAGTGCTGACCCTATGATAGAAATTCTTGATATATTGCATGTGACTCCTCGTCTGTGGGATGCAGCTAATATTTTTTATCCAAATGATAAAAGTTCACAAATAATTTTTATGAAAGAGCGTGTCCTGCGAGTACTAAAAGGCGAGGCAAAATTAGTGATTAGTGGCTTTCGTCAAATGGCCACCAAACAAAATATGGTCAAAACTAAACTGAAAAAATTAGAAAGAGCTTGTCATTATTTAGAAAAAAATTTATCTCGCATGAGATATGACGAATATCTTAAAAATGGATATCAAATTGCTTCTGGTGTTATTGAAGGGGCTTGCCGGCACTTTGTAAAAGATCGTATGGAGCGCGCAGGAATGCGTTGGTCAATTGACGGCGCGCAATCTATGCTGAATATGCGAAGCACTTATTTAAATGATGATTGGGACGATTTTATACAATATCGTATGAAAAAAGAAATAGAGAGGTTGTATCTAAATCGTGATCTTATTAAAAAAATTGATTGGCCGTTGGCTGCATGATAGGCGTGGGAGACCGGTTACGCCCAACTGCAATTAGCTGGCTCCATTCCTGCAATAAAAAACCATAATCACTTTCAGGCAATGCCAGCCGTTCATCCAAAGGAACAGATGTGATTCTCTGTCCTTCACGTGATCCATAACGGTAACGTTCTAACGTAAATTCTCCAAATATTGACTGATAATAGCGCGTACCTTTACCAAGACGTTTTACTTCTTTCTGGCTATTTTCTAATATTATTTTCTCACCCACATCACCGTCACCTTGCGACGCGAAAAAATAACCCAACGCACGTTTACCTATTTCCAGTACGGTTGAAAAAATACTCTTTTCAACTTCATGGACTGGTATTCCATGTATCGCAGCCTGCTGTATATAATCTTTCAGGTTGTTTTGTAACTTATCTAACTCAATAATATTGCGTTGAGCTAATTTATTTGACATTATTCTCATGCAAACCCTCTCCTTTGACCATGTCATTAACTTCATCGTGAAACGACAGTCATTTTTAGAGGGTTTTGCACTATTTGTAAAATGAAATTTCTATATAAATCAATTAGTAGTTTGGAGAGGAAGGCCGGTTACGCCCGATTACAAAACGAGAGCAAATTACTGGGAAGCACAGTTTAATAAATTTAAATCTCGGGAAGATAAGCTTAAAGAAGAGATAGAAGAACTCAAAGCGAAACTACGTAAGCGAGAGCAACAGTTATTTGGAAAAAAATCAGAGCAAGGAACAAGCAGTCAAGATCACACAATCAATCATAAACAAACAAAATCGATCAATAAAAAGAAGAAAGGCCAGCAACCTGGTAGCAAAGGACATGGCAAAAGGAATTACGATCATTTGCCAGCTGTCGAGGAAACAGTAGGTTTATTTGAAAGCGATGCTCTTTGTCCATGTTGCAGTTTACCCTACGAAGAGTTAGCAGGAACGGAAGATTCAGAAATATTAGAAGTCATTAATGTAAAGCCGTATCGAAGGCTGATAAGAAGAAAGCAGTACAAGCGCCAATGTGTTTGCGAAAAGAATCCGGATCCCCAAATTATTACTCCACCACCAAGCGAACGATTAATACCAAAATGTAAATTTGGCACGTCGATTTGGGCATATTTATTGGTCAAAAAATTCGAATATCAACAACCCATGCATCGCACATTAGCTGAATTGAATGGAAATGGATTATCACTTGCAAAAGGAACAGCGACCGATGGATTTCAAAGGTTGCTACCATTATTTATCCCTGTTTACGATGCGATCATAGAAAAAAGTATTCTTGCTTCGCACTGGCATGCAGATGAGACTGGCTGGAAAGTATTCGAAGCGGTTGAAGGAAAAAAGAACCACCGCTGGTTTTTGTGGATATTTCACAATAAAGAAACGGTAGTGTATAAAATTGAAAAAACACGTTCTTCAAAAGTTTTAATTGATCATTTTGGTTCTGATCATGAAGGTGGCACACTAAACGTTGATCGCTATTCAGCCTATAAAGTCATCGCGAAATCAGGATTATTTATTTTAGCGTTTTGTTGGGCGCATGTTCGTCGTGATTTTTTGAACTACAGCAAAGTTATCCCAACAACGAAGCATTTGGATTGTTTTGGGTTGATAAAATCAATCATCTTTATCACTTAAATAATCAGCGCATACAATATGAGACGGATTCAAAAGAATTTGATATTCATCATCAAGACCTAAAGGCTGCCATCTCAGCGATGAAAGAAACCGTAGAACAAACGCTTAAAGGAAATGATCTATTGCCTTCAGCAAAAAAATTATTAATTAGTTTAAATAAACATTGGCCTGGATTAACTGTATTTATTTATCACCCAGAAATCCCCATGGATAACAACGCTGCCGAAAGAGGATTGCGCAGCAGTGTAATTGGAAGAAAAAATTATTACGGTTCGGGTTCTGTTTGGTCTGCTGAATTAGCAGCAGCATTATTTACGATTTTTGGCACACTAAAGTTATGGGGCTTGAATGTTCATACTTGGTTATTGGGTTATTTTTATGAATGCGCGTTATTAGGTGGGAAGCCGCCAGAAGATGTTCAGAAATATTTACCATGGAACATGACAGAAAAACAAAAGCAATTATTCTCGGAACCATCTAAGCATGAGGATACTGGATAAGATCCAGCAGTGTTTTTATCAAGGCCGCTACTGGATTGTATCTTGCATTTTCTGTGTTAAGAAGAGTGAAATAAACAAAGAAGGTAGGCCGCTGACTGGATAGGTCATAAAGACCGTCGGGATCTTAGCCACCTTCTTTGTTTAACGGGATCAACTGCGAACGGTAGTATGGTCATAAAGACCGAATGACAATCCTGCAGCTGTGCCCACAACCTAAAAGGATAATATGATGAAAGCTATTTGTCATGCTGGATTTGTAGGAATTGATGTATCAAAAGAATGGTTAGATATAGCAATTGACCAAGAGTGCTTTCGTGTTGTACAAACTCAAGAAGCGATAGATGCCGCTATTAAACAAAAAATAAAGCCTTACGGTGCATCGCTATGTATTGTTGAGAGTACGGGTGGCTATGAACGTTTAGCGGTTGAACGTTTGCAGGCTGCTAAATTAAATGTGCATGTTGCTCATCCTTTGCGTGTTAGAACCTTTGCTCAAGCAAAAGGTTTATTGGCAAAAACAGATAAGTTAGATGCTTATGTTTTATCTGCTTATGGTCAATTTGTTGGAGCAGAAGCAGTTACGAAACCACTGAGTGTCGAACAGCAAAAATTACGTGATTTACAGGCTCGTTATACACAAGTAAAAGAAATGCTACATGCTGAATCTTGTCGACTAGGAAATTGTGTGGTTAAACAAGTAAAAAATAATATTAAAAAAATTTATATTTTTTTAAAAAAAGAATTGGAGATGCTTGAAGCAGAAATACAGCAATTAATAGAGCAAGATAAATTACTTAATCACCATCAAAAAATATTGCGCTCTATGAAGGGTGTTGGAGTAAAGACAGCACAGACCATGCTTATTCATTTGCCGGAGTTAGGTCAATTATCCCGAAAGCAAATAGCATCTTTAGTTGGGGTTGCACCGATGACCAAACAGAGTGGCAAGAAGCAAGGGCATGCAAAAATACAACAAGGCCGTGGCTGTATCCGTCATGTGCTTTATATGGCAGCGCTAGTAGCTTCTAGATTTAACCCTGTTTTTAAAGAATTTTATGAGCGTTTAATCGGAAAAGGGAAGCCAGCTAAAGTCGCTCTTGTAGCTGTCATGCGTAAAATGCTCGTGACCCTAAACGCTATGATAAGGGACAATGTATTTTGGAATTACGCTAAAAATGTTTGACTTTTAAGACGGTAGATCCCGCATCTCCGACCGCGATAGTTCAGTGATTCTTTCGATGACACAGGGCGGCCTCCGTGCGGGACGACACCGAGTCTTGTGTTATCAACTGGTTATCCGAACCTATACATTACCAAAATATAACTTATTGATTAATATTAACAAATTTGACTGAGCGGCCATCGCAAAAGCACAATAAGGCACATTGGAGCATATCCCCAACTACAAAAAAGTCACGAAAGGACAATCAGACCGAAGTGATGCGGCTTGCATTTTTTGCACAGTTTGTGTATAAGTATATAAACACCTATGCACATATGAGTATATACATGAGTAATACAATACGTTGGAATATTGCAGTATCACAAGATACTGATCAAGCACTTCGAATATTTTTGGCTAATCAAGGCGGCGGACGAAAAGGTGATTTATCGCGTTTCGTTGAAGAAGCGGTACGCACACATATTTTGGAACTAACGGCCGACCAAGCCAAAGCTGCTAATGTTGATATCAGTGATGATGATTTATCAGCAATCGTTGAAGAAGCCGTAGAATGGGCGCGTAATCACTAATGCGCGTTGTACTTGATACAAACGTGTTATTGAGCGCGCTTATTTCTCCACATGGCACTCCAGATATTATTTATCGCGCTTGGCGATCAGCTAAGTTTGATATCATTACTTCAGTTATGCAACTTGATGAGTTGCGACGGGCAAGCCGTTATCCAAAGTTTAAAACGATTCTTCAGCCTGCACGAGTAGGCACCATGATTAACAATCTTCAACATGCGATCATATTAGAACGCTTGGATATCAAAGCTGAATCTAATGATCCAAACGACGATTTTTTAATTAGCATGTCAATTGCTGGTAATGCAGATTATCTGGTGACTGGCGATCGTCGTGCTGGATTACTTCAAAAAGGAAGCATTGGACGAACTCGTATATTAATACCATCTGCTTTCTGCTCAGAAGTGCTTCTATGATAAATCGCGACTTAAAGAACGAAGATGAACTGCGAGCCAAGATGGGTCGTGAGACCCCGTGAGGGGGCCTGATACGCTTGCTCGCATAGATCGTCCCTACAATGCGTTCGCTATACTTTTACAATTGGAATCCATGATTATTTTCATCATATTCATCATCCAGTCGATTATTCATTAAATCATTGTGCGGGTGGTATGTATTCAGATCAACCTTCCCAACCTTGAACAAGCTATTTGTGATCAGTGAAATCGTGCACTTCAACTGCCAGTGGGGCTGTTATTAAAAAACGAATCAATAAAAGCATCATCACTTTGCTCTTGCGTGAATAGAGGTGCCTGTTCAACGCTAGCCTGATGTGTATTCGCTGCAGCTAAGTTCGTTGCTCTCACATTACTACCAAATAATAATTGTTTGGAAGTGATCGTGTTTCGATAATAATTATTATTTGTTGTGCTAAGAGAGAATCCAGTGGCAACTTCACGACTATCTTCTACTGGAGGATCAACAATCTGTTGTTGATGAATGGGCGCTATATTTCCAAACAGTTCAGAAGAGGAGTATCCAGGATTAACTTGCCGGTCTGATACGTTACTTACCTCCCCAGTTAAGTTTACATCTGATTGCAAATTTCCCGAAAACGAAGACCTATTATTTGTAAAATAATTTTGCTGTTGCGTATTTCTATCATCTAAATTCAAATAGCCGAAATAACCGCTAGCTTCCATCTGTTGGATAGATTCAAAAATCGCATCGCACATACCGAGTTTCGTTTTTTTATTAAATGGAGTGGTTCCCTGCTGTTCTGATGCATTTGCGTGACCTACTGTATTAGCGTCAATACCTCTCTTTTGTTTCTTTGAGGCAGGTTCACTGGCTTCTAGGGCCTCTCGTTTTCTCTTATTAGCCTTGTAGGTTTTTTGTTGGGCTTTTATTTCTTCCTTATGGGTTTCTCGGTAGGCTTTGTTTTTGGCCTTCATTTCTTCCTTATGGTCCTCGTAGTAGGCTTTGCCGTAGGCCTTCATTTTTTCCTTATGGTCCTCGTAGTAGGCTTTTGATTCTTCCTTATGGGTTTCTCGGTAGGCTTTGCGCTGGGCCTTTATTTCTTCCTTATGGGTTTCTCGGTAGGCTTTGTTTTTGGCCTTTAATTCTTCCTTACGCTTACGGTTTTTTCGGTTTGCCTTGGTTATCTTTATATTTTCTGTCCCACTAGCGTTTCTGTTCAACATAGGTTAATTCTCGTTCTGTAATGTTTTTGTTTTAGGGAAATGCATTTTAGCAAAAATTATTGGTTAAAATATTAACAACTCTTAAGAAAAGTCCCACTATCGTTTGTCAAGATTAATTTTAGATCGATGAAATTAGATATTCTTTCTGTGTCTAAGTTCCAATACCTTCCTTTTGGATGACGCTTTTGTTTTTTTGGTCTTTAATTTTTCTCTCATCTTACATCTTTGCGGTCTCCGTTCTTTTGCTTTTTCTGACTTATCCACATGGCCATTCCTTTTTAATAAGCTTTTATTTTTATCTTTTACTTTTTAGGACTTAGGACGCGCCGAGCGTATCGTAATATATTGATTTTTAGTAATTTTTTTTAATTTTAAAACGAACTATGGACAGATTGACGGTAGTATCCACAAAAAAGATGTATTATTAAACTTGTCTTTTTTAGCTTAAAAAGAATTATCCGTGAATCACTTACCGACTGTCACAAAACATAACCATCTTGTACAAGCCAGTTTGCCATCCTTCCTCAACGTTGCCAGTTATAGGCTGAGCCTCACGGGCCAAAGAGTTTTTCTTTTAGTCATAGGCACAAAATTAATCATTTGTAGTCTTTGACCCATATATTTGTAGTCGATGATCCTCGGGAAGCCCCGTGGTTATTGGGCTGCGCCGCTCCTAAAAACAAGATAAAAACAAGAAAAAGCAAAACCGCTGCATAAAAAAATCCCATTTCACAATTTCACACCAGCGAAAAGAACAAGAAAAAACAAAAAGCGGTCATCCAAAAGGAGGGTATTGGAACTTAGAAAGACACAGAAGAATATCTAATTTCATCGATCTAAAATTAATCTTGAAGAACCAAGTAACTTTGATGAAGCAGAACAATACTTAGTAAGACGGTTAGAAATAATCCGTCAAGCAGAAGTATATGGAATAAGGCCAAAGCGGATTTTTAGAGATGCAGCCATTAAGTTTTTGCTGGAAAATCAGCATAAAAGAAGTATTACGGTAGATACGTGGTGTTTAAAAACACTTGACCCTCATATTGGGGATCTTGCCTTGGGGTCAGTTCATATTGGTTCCTTACAACCCTATATTGAACACAGGAAAAAGAAAGGTATTAAAACCAAAACCATTAATCTTGCCCTGCAAGTAGTACGGCATATTCTTAATCTAGCTGCAAGTGTCTGGATGGATGAGCATGGACTAACCTGGCTCGCCTCAGCGCCGAAAATCAAGCTATTGCCTGAGCTAGACTCACGCAAACCCTTCCCTTTAAGCTGGGAAGAGCAAGAGCGGTTAATCGCAGCATTGCCACAGCATTTGCGAGAAATGGCTTTATTTGCCGTTAATACCGGCTGTCGCGATCGTGAAGTCTGCAGCTTGCAATGGGCATGGGAAGTTAAAGTGCCTATTAGTGAGATTGGCTCTGTATTTATTATTCCTGGTGATCGAGTTAAGAATGGCGAAGATCGCTTAGTAGTGCTCAACAAAGTCGCTCAAAATGTTATAGAAAGGCAACGTGGCATACATCCTGAATTTGTTTTTGTGTACAAGGGAAAACCTATTGCCCACATGACAAATAATGGTTGGAGAAAAGTCAGGAAAGTGCGTGGTCTCTCTGTGCGTGTACATGATCTTAAGCACACTTTTGGGAGACGGTTAAGATCGGCTGGTGTTTCATTTGAGGATAGACAAGACTTGCTAGGACACAAATCGGCAAGGATTACGACTCACTATTCGTCTGCCGAATTACTTAATCTCTGGGAGGCTGTAAATAAGATAAGTGATGGGCGATCAGGTCCCGCACTTATCTTGTTAAAACACATTAAAAACCTGGGTCACGAAAAAGTCACGAAGCCAGTTTTATCAGTCGTTTCGAATAGCTAGTAAGTTATTGATTAAAATGGTGGGTCGTCTGCGATTCGAACGCAGGACCAACAGGTTAAAAGCCTGCTGCTCTACCGACTGAGCTAACGACCCATCAGAAATGACATCTGGTAGAGCGGCATATATTACTGATTCTCAGGAAAATATCAACGGTCTTTCGCTATGTAGCGCATGCTTTAACGCCCAGCCACGTCGCCCCATAAATACTTATGCAACTGAATTTGCAAACGTACTGGTAACTGGTCATGCAAAATCCAATCAGCAAGTTCTCCTGGATTTATTTGTCGATAACTGGGTGAAAATAAGACATGGCAGCGAGTATCAAGATGGTATTTTTCCATCACTTGTTTCGCCCAACCATAATCTGTCTCATGGCAAATGACAAATTTGACTTGATCATGGGGAAGCAAATAAGAAATATTGTCCCAATGATTTTTATCCACTTCACATGACCCGGGTGTTTTGAAATCCACCACCTTCACTACCCGAGGATCCACACCCGCAATAGAGAGCGCACCGCTTGTTTCTAGTGATACCTCATAGCCCTCATCACACAAACGGGTCAGTAAAGGAAGGCAAGCTTTTTGAGCTAACGGTTCGCCACCGGTGACTGTCACGTACTGGGCTTGATATTTTTTTACTTCCGAAAGAATCGTATTAATATCGTATTTAGTACCCCCATGGAAAGCATAAGCGGTATCACAATATTGGCAACGCAAGGGACAACCTGTTAAACGTACAAAAACAGTTGGGAGGCCAACTGTTTTTGTTTCACCCTGAAGGGAAAAAAAGATTTCAGTGACACGTAATGTATCCACTAGTGTCCTGCGATCTTGATCTGCTTTAGCTGTTCCAAGGCAAGCCTAGCTGATGCTGTACCTGGATATTGAGTAACCACTTTCTTAAATATGTACTTTGCATCTGACCATTTAGTTTGAGATGCATAAATCAAACCGACTTTTAATTGCGCATCAGAAACACGCGGGCTGTCGGGGAATGCTTTAACCACAGCCGTGAACTCAGCTAAGGCTTGATCATTCTTACCCATCAAACCATATAACTCACCTAGCCAATAATGAGCGTTAGAAGCAAATTGGCCTGAAGGATATTTTTTCAGCATACCCTGTAAAGCACTGACAGCCTCATTATACTTTTTCGCTTTGATGAGATTATAAGCTGTTTGGTAAATCTGTTGTTCTTCAGCAACATTCGGTTGACCAGCTGTTAACTTAGCTGCTGATTTATCTGCTTTTGCAACAGTAACAGATTTAGTTTTTGCAGAAGCGGTCTTACGGGTGGGTTTGCTCACGGCAGGCACAAGCGTTGAAATTGGCGCCGCGTCAGAATTGATAGCAGCATCTGTAGAGGTAGCTACATTCACTGGCATATCAGTTGCTGCTACGAGACTCTTATTAGTATTCGTAGCCTGCTGTGATAAACGTCTATCCAGGTCTGAATACAGGTTTTTTTGCTGTTCCAAAGCTTGTTGTGCTTGTTGCAGCTGACGAGTCAATTGTTCTACTTGACCACGTAAAGTTTGCACCTGATCTTGTAGTGAATCCATGCGCGTAGGAAGATCACTATTTTGCATGTTATTCACCTGCTGCTCCACACGTTGCATACGCTGATCAAGTGATGATGAAGTCACTGGCGCGGCAAGTGCTTGAGATGGATTTTGCTGCGCTTGCACTTGAGGTGGGTATTGCTGCGCTGGTGCTTGTGATGAAAATTGCTGAGCTGGAGCCTGTGATTGATCTTGTTGTGCGGATTGATCTTGCTGTGCTTGACTGGGTACAAAAGCACCCCCCTCTTGGCCGGGCGGAGGAGGCGGGGGCAAATCTTGAGACTGATCAGCGCCTACATTATCTTGTTGCATTGTATCCGCATCATAAACAGGAGCGGGGTCTGCAAAAACAGGCATAGCGATGCTAATACACATCGCTATTCCAATACACTTTATAACGTGGTTGATAGTCTGCATAAATTAGCGCTTGACGTAGACAAGAATAACGCGACGGTCAAGTTGATAGTCTGATTCTGCATGTCCTAGCGCAGCTAGTTTCTCAGCACCATAACTAACAACACTAATTTGAGCTGAGTTCACGCCTTTCGCGGTTAAAATGACTGCCACTGCCTTTGCGCGACGTTCACCTAAACCAATATTGTATTCACGGCTACCACGTGGATCGGTATGACCTTCCAACATGACTTTAGCCCGTGGATGGGATAAGAGGTAATTAGCATTGGAGAGAATAGCTGGTTTATCGTTTTCATGAACCACATTGCTATCGTAATCGAAATAATAAACACGCTTAGATAACGAACGGCTGCCACCCATTCCTTGATCACCAAAAGTGGACTCCTGGCCCAAACCAGAAGTTTGCGCTCCCGAACCTGTATTATAAGCAGAGTTTGCGTCATTGATATCTGATGCGTTAGGCCGGGTTCTATGTGAACACGCTGTAAGAGTAAGAATGCTGCTGCTAATTAAGACAATTTGTATCCACTTTTTAAGCTTCATGATCTTCCCCTATTTTTTAAAATCAATTAAAACTATAAGCGGTTATCGCAAAAGTATACCTTGAAATATTGAGTTATCAAGGGTATTCATGCCTTGTGCCATTTTAGAATCCTTTATGACAAAAAGGGCGACCAAGCTGGGTCTTGGGCGTCACCACTTCTCGCCGGCATGCGCAATTGCACCCGACCATCCGCAGACACCAAACCAAGTACATTACGACCGCCATCAAATGTGTCATACAAAATCATGCTGCCATTCGGTGCAACACTAGGAGATGAGCTATCACCCGCTGAACTATTGAGCACTCGTAAATTGCCTGTGTTCAAATCCAAGAGGGCGATGTTATATATTCCAGAGACACGATGAATCATGGCAACATATTTGCCATCCCGTGTGTAAGAAGCACGGGCATTATAATCTCCATCAAATGAGATGCGATTAGACACACCAGAAGCTAAATTGACTTGATAAATCTGCGGATGCAAACCACCACTACGATTTGACGTATACAGCAATGATCGCCCATCCGGTGACCAAGCTGGTTCCGTATTGATATAAAAATCATGGGTGACTTGCGTCAAACGCCGTGTTGCAACATCCATCACATAGATATTAGGCGAACCACTCTTTGATAATACCAGTGCAAGACGTTTGCCATCTGGCGACCAAGCAGGCGCTCCGTTGATACCAGGAAACTCGCTTAATAAACGTCGTGTTCCGTTTGCTACGTCTTCCAGATAAATCCCTGCCTGTTTACTTTCAAAAGACACATAGGCGATATGTTTGCCATTAGGAGACCAAGAGGGCGACATAATAGGTTCGGGCGAGCTTAATAAAGGTTGCGGATTATAACCATCTTGATCAGCCACTTCTAAAACATAGCGCGCAGGCGCATTGGCTGAACGTTGCACGACTACATAGGCAATTTTGGTAGAGAATATGCCGCGCACACCTATGATTTGCTCGTAAATGAGGTCACTAATATGATGTGACAAAGCACGCAACTCACTACCAGGCACAGTATATTTTTTACTCAAAATAACATTGGCAGCGCCTTGTCCTTTAAACATATCAAGTAACTGAACATTCACTTGAAAACGGTTGCCGTCTAATGCAATCACTTTACCAATGACCACATTATTAGCGCCTAAGCGTCTAAAATAATCCGTGGACACTTGGCTTGCCTCGCTAGGAAATGCATTCAATGAGGATTTTCCAAAGATCTTAAAGCGACCGCTATTCTCTAAATCCGTGTTAACAATACCCGACACATCTTGTGGGGCTGTGTTATCACCCTGCCTTTCAAACGGCACGATCGCTATGGGAACCGCTCCAGCGACACCACGGGTCAACTCCATGCTCAAAATCGCATGGGCAGAATAAGGAATAGTTAGAGTAAAAATAAGGAATAAAAGATTAATTAATTTGCGCATATCGTGTTTTACCTCACTTTATGGGCATTATATATATCATATCTTTTATGTCGAAACTATAAGTGCGGTATCTTTGGTAATATCATCGCCACTCAGAAGCGGCCCAAATAATTTGCCTTGCATGAAAGTACAACCTAATTCTTTTAATACCGTCATTTGCTGTTTTGTTTCCACCCCATGAATCACCAACTGCATAGACAGGCTTTTTGCCAAGAAAGAGATGGAATTAATTAATTCAATAGCTTTCGGATTTGTTTCTAGGTCATCGATAAATGATTTATCTAATTTCAAATAATGAACATTTGCATATTTTAAATCATGTAATGAAAAAGGACCGACACCAAAATCTTCTATGCCCAATTTAACATTAAGATATGTCAGCATATTAAGCGCTTTTTCCACGACAGAAAATGACAACTGATTGTGCTCTTTGATCTCAAACAGAATCCATTCAGGATTAAATTGCAGTTCTTGCAAGATTTGTGAAATACGATAAATGAAATGACTATTTTCCAATTGCTTGATGGATAACGGTATACCGAGCATCTCAGGTGAAGAATCCGCTTTACGCAGTGTCAAAAATTGTCGACAAGCATTTTGCAGCAACCATTCGGAAATAAAATTCAACTTATCTTGTTTTTCAGCATAGCTAAACAATTCTGCTTGGCTCACTAATCCTAAACTTGGATGCTGCCAATGCAATAAAGCATCGAGACAAATCATTTTATTATTCTCTGTATTGATGATCGGCTGATAATAAATAGCAAATTCTTGCATCACCGATTCACGTCTTAAGCCAGTTGATAGCGCCAATTCACGCTGGCTGTTGACTTGCGTTTTTTCCTGATAAAACTGATAAATCTGCTTGCCTTTTTCTTTAGCCACATGCAATGCGTAATCCGCTTTACGCATGAGTGTATCTGCGTCTTGCCCATCATTAGGATAAATGGAAATCCCTAAACATGCCGTCACATACAATTCTTGTTCATTGATACAAATGGGTTGCGCTATTGCTTGCAAAATACGTTGCGCAACTAATGCAGCGGTTTCAGGTTTTACCAATTGAGTAAGTAAAATAACAAATGTGTCTTTAGTAAAACGACTAACACTATCGACTTGTCGCACTGAAACTTTGAGACGTTGCGCCACTTCTCGTAACACAGCATCACCGATATCATTACCTAACGCATTATTGATCGTCTTGAAATCATTAATATCCAACATCAATAAACCAATGGTTAATTCATATCGTGAACTCTCATGAATACTGTGGGTTAATCGGTCATCAAATAACTGCCATCCTAATAGTTTCGTCACTGGATCTTGCGTGACATGAGTCAATTTGTTTTGCAGTAGTGAGAGTTCTTGACGTAAATTGCGTTCGAGTTCTTTTAAATTTTCTAACTCGGATTGACGAATGACGAGTTTACGTTTGAATTGTTGGCTTTGAATTCTGTTTCTGACAGACGAATAAGCGAGCAAAATACAGACAACGCCCATACCTATCAATGCAAATAACCATACCACTGTCATCATCTCCGTATGCAGCGAGTAATCCATTGTTTTTTGGAAATAATCATTAGAATAGCTGAATGAAACCCAGTGCTCAACCTAGTCTTGTTCCTGGGGTTCGCTTCGCTCGCGTCATCCTCCTCAGGATGACTCATTAGTGATGACATTCTCTGGCTTCACTTTTAAAACAAATTGCCGGAAAACTTCAAAATCATTTGCATTGGGGGGCACAGGCAAAGGAGATGCTTTTAATACGGCCGCACGCGCCGAGCTATCCAGTGAAGGATCACCGCTAGATTTGGTCACTTGCACATCCAGGACCGTTCCTCCTGGAGCCAAGCGAATCATTAGCTCGGAATATAAATGTCTATTAGCTTGTGTCGGAATAATCCAATGATCGCTAATCGCTTGCAGAATCAGTGCCTTATATTTATTGATCTCACCTTGAGATTGACGACTTTGTGTACTCTGTAATTTGACATCTTCATTTAATAATTGTTGGCGTAATGATTTTTCCGCTTGTTGATGTAAGGTTTTCTGGAATTGAGTTTGAAGTTGTTTTTGCTTTATCTTTTTTTGTTTCTCATTTTGTTTTTTGATATCTGACAATAAATCCTTGGCAAATAAATTAGGCTGTTTAATGGCGTCCAATAATTTTTTTTCGGCTTGCTTCTTTTTATCTTCTGCTTTTTTCAGTGCAATGACATCTTCATCTTTGTCAACGGGTGCTGGTTGGAGTTTGGGTTTCACCACAGGTTTAGGCATTTCTTTCACCGGTGTTGGTATCGGTTGAGAAGCCTGTTGCTTAGGCAAAATTTTACTTTGAGGTATATCACCTAAAATCACCGCACTGATAACATCATTTTTATTTGTATTTTCGATAACAGGCAACGGGGTTACAAACTCGTAGCCAAGAACCAGCAGAAGCAAAATAGCAACATGAAAAACAATTGAAAAAATAAAATATTGGGATTGACGAAACACTGTCACTCCATTTTAACTCGCTGATTGATCAGGCGGCGGTTGTGTAATTAGCCCTACGCTTTTTGCCCCTGCTTGTTGTAACAAGGCCATCGCTTCCATCACTTTGCCATAATTTACGTTTTTATCGCCACGCACGAGCACAGGACGTTGCTCATCACTGCCTTTTTGTGCTTTAAGTTGATTAGAAACCAGATAACTTAATGTGCGGGCTGTAATGGGTTGGTTGGGTTTATCCGCTAGGTTTAAGAAATAATTTCCCTGCGCATCCACCGTGACAATCAATGGTTCTTTTTGTTGCTCAGTAATTGCTTTTGCTGCCGTTTTCGGTAAATCAACTTTCACTCCTTGTGTTAATAACGGAGCAGTAATCATAAAAATAACCAGCAAGACCAACATAACATCAATAAATGGAACGACATTGATATCGGACATAGGTCGGCGCGATCCAGGCTGATGCATATGTGTCATGATTATGACTCCATGATATCTAACCGTAGGGAACCAGCTTGGGGTGATTGGCGAATGAGAATATTGGTAAATTCTTCTTCGAAAGCATCGAAGCGATTCATGAGCCGACCAATATCGGTGATGAAACGGTTATATGCAATCACAGCTGGAATAGCAGCAAACAAACCCAGGGCAGTGGCAATCAAGGCTTCTGCAATGCCAGGTGCGACCATAGAAATAGTAGCTTGTTGAACGTTAGCTAATGCACGAAAAGCTTGCATGATTCCCCAGACGGTACCGAATAATCCTACATAGGGGCTGGTTGATCCTACAATCGCGAGGAAAGGTAAATGTGTTTCCAGTTTATCTTGTTCCCGCATTTGCGCCACCCGCATGGCTCGCTTGGTATTTTCGACGATGGCATCCATGCTCGCGCCTGCCTGCTTACGAAAGCGCGCAAACTCTTTGAATCCCGCATGGAAAATCGCTTCCACCCCTTGTAATGACCCTTTTTGATCGTGATTACTAGCAGCATAAAGTTTAGATAATTCTTCTCCTGACCAAAAAGCTTGCTCAAATTTTCTTGCCGACTTATTCATATCTTTGAGATAAAAACTCCGTTGCAAAATATATGCCCAAGAAAAAATAGAAGCGGTGATCAAAATCAGCATCACACACTTTACGACTACACTGGCGTGTAAAAAATAGTTAATTAAGCTGGCATCATAATTCACGGCGATTTTCTCCAATTAATCTCATAGGGATAGTGTATCGGGGGCGTTCATCAAGCGCAAATGAAGTCGCTTCCCCGCTACGCCAACACACCGCCATCAATAGTAAACGTCTGGCCAGTCATACCTGCAGAAGCTTGGGAAGCCACTAAATAAAATGCCAAGTCTGCAATTTCCTGCGGTTCAATAAATCGGCCTAATGGAACAGACTTCTTAAGATGTGCTTCAGACAAGCCGATTTCTTTCATACGCCTATGGGCCATCTCTGTGCGAACCCATCCTGGACAAATTGCATTGACCGTAATACCTCTAGAGGCAACATCATGCGCCAAGGCTTTGGTGAAACCTAAAACACCGTGTTTAGCCGTACAGTAAGCGCTTGCTTCAGGCGCTCCTTTCAATCCTAACACAGAGGAGACATTCACGATTCGTCCCTTCCCATCGGGTAAATGTGGAAGCGCATACTTACTGATGTAATAAGTTCCATTTAAATTGACGTTGATAATACGGTGCCACAAATCATCAGGTTCATTGGGATCTAAGGAATTTGCTCCCGCCATCCCGGCATTATTGATAACGGCATCTAAGCGACCAAATGTTTGCAAAATAGACTGAATCATCCCACGCACTTGTGTCGCATCACCCACCTCACAAACCGCATGCCAATCTGCTCCGCTCTCTTTGGCATGCGCTGAGCAACCTGCAACACGCCATTTCTCCGCTTGAAATTTTTCAACGACTGCTTGACCAATACCACGCGCATCACCAGTAACTAAGACCACAGGTGAGTTATTTTGTAGTGTTAATTTCATTGTGCAACAAAGCCTCCATCCACAGGAATGACTGCGCCCGTAATAAAAGAAGCTGCATCCGAAGCTAAAAACACCATTGCCCAAGCAATTTCAGCAGGATCAGCAAAACGCTTTAACGGCACGCTTTCTTTATAAAAAGATTCGCTATTTGCGGGGTAACAATTGGGATAATTTACATGAAGATCATGGATGACTCGTCTCAGCATATGTGTATCCGTACTGCCCGGTGCCACGCAATTGAC
Source organism: uncultured Gammaproteobacteria bacterium (assembly GCA_963711205.1). Taxonomy (GTDB): domain Bacteria; phylum Pseudomonadota; class Gammaproteobacteria; order DSM-16500; family DSM-16500; genus Aquicella. The sequence continues at coordinate 160,958 of CAVQDE010000002.1, read as the reverse complement.
ACGTATGCCTTGCTGTCCCCAATCCAGCGACGCACTCTTAGTGAGTTGCGCCAGTGCGGCTTTGCTTGCGCCATAGATAGCACTATTACGCTTACCGACAAACGCTTGATCACTGGCATTATTCACAATAGCCCCTCGCTTCTGTTCTAACATGTACGGAATGACGGCTTTCATCAAGAAGAAAGGCGCTTTAAAATTCACGGCAAATACTTTGTCTACCTCTTCCTCATTGCTTTCAATGATGTTACCTAGCTCGGTAATGCCGGCATTATTGATGAGAATATCGATACGACCCTCTTCTCTTTTCGCTATATCATCCACGTGCGATTGAATACGCGTCGTCTCTGACAAATCAATGTCTGGCAAATCAAATCCATAAACACGCGCACCTTGTTCTTGCAATAAACGAAATACCGCAGCACCAATGCCTGTCTTATAGCCAGTCACAATAGCGACGCGATCTTTTATACCTGGTAATTGATACGACAAACTATTCCACCCCTTCAAATAAATTCATATTTTGGGCCAGCATCAACTTTTCAGGTGCTTTTAATCCGAAATGCAAATAAGCATGTTTAGTTGCCATACGGCCACGCGGAGTACGCAACATAAATCCTTGTTGAATCAAAAAAGGTTCGATGACATCTTCAATCGTGCCTTTTTCTTCGTTGATAAATGCCGCTAAACTTTCTAAGCCCACCGGCCCACCACCGAATTTTTCCATCAACGCCAATAATAATTTCTGATCCATCACATCAAATCCCTGACTATCGACGTTGAGAAAATCTAGCGCTTGTTTCACGATAGGTTCAGTCACTTTGCCATTTGCTTTTACTTCAGCATAATCACGCACGCGGCGCAACAAACGATTGGCAATACGCGGCGTGCCGCGCGAACGACGGGCAATTTCTTCTGCCGCCTTTTTCATCGATGGTCACATTTAAAATGTGCGCAGAACGCATGACTATCTGTGTCAAATCGTGTATTTGATAAAATTCTAAACGCTGCAACAATACCAAAACGATCGCGCAAAGGCGAAGTCAACAAACCAGCACGAGTGGTCGCGCCAATTAAAGTAAACGGCGGTAAATCCAGCTTGATTGAACGTGCAGAAGGCCCTTCGCCTATCATGATATCGATTTGATAATCTTCCATCGCGGGATATAACACTTCTTCGACCACCGGACTCAAACGATGAATTTCATCAATAAATAACACGTCACCCGGCTTGTAAATTGGTGAGTAAGGCAGCGACATCTCCAGGACGTTCTAACACAGGGCCTGAGGTTTGTTTTAAATTCACGCCTAATTCATTGGCGATAATATTGGCGAGCGTTGTTTTTCCTAAGCCCTGGTGGGCCAAAAATTAAGACATGATCAAGCGCATCGCCGTCGCCCTTTGGCAGCTTGAATAAAAATATCCATTTGTTCGCGCACGGATTGTTGGCCAATATAATCGCGTAATCATTTAGGGCGCAGTGCGCGATCGACTGGATCGGTCATCTTGCTGCTCGGGTGCAATAACTCTATCGGTATGCATCATCACATCATCTCCCGTAATGCGCGTCGAATCAGTTCTTCACTGGTCGCCGCGCCATCATCGATTTTGGTAACGACACGGTTGGCTTCTTGGTGTTTATATCCCAGTGCAATCAAAGCGGAAATGGCATCTTGTAAAATTTGGTGACGGCGCATTGTTATCTTGCTTAATGAGCGTCGCCGCCTTCTGCTGGCATGGCTTGACACCAATCAGATAATTTATCGCGCATTTCGATGACCAAACGTTCTGCTGTTTTTTTACCTATCCCCGGCAAACGAACCAAGCTTGCTGTGTCATTGTTGAGAACACAGCGCACAAATTCGTCGGGAGCGGTACTGGATAAAATCGTTAATGCCAAGCGCGGCCCCACGCCATTCACTTTTAGTAATGTGCGAAATAAATGACGTTCATCACGGGTATAAAATCCATATAAATGATGCGCATCTTCACGGACAACAAAATGCGTAAATAAACTGACTTCTTGTCCAACATCAGGTAATTGATAAAACGTACTCATAGGCGCATCGATTTCATAACCTACGCCATGCACATCCACGAGTAATTGAGGGGGCTGTTTTTCTAAAATAATGCCGCGTATTTGTCCTATCATATGAAATCCTTGCTGAATGTTTGAAGCGAGTTTAGCAGAGATAGGTTACATTTTTCCGAAAAAGCTGGATTTTAGCAATGAGTGAAAAGTGAGTGGGTTTAACTTATCAAAAATCTAAACCAATCTTTCTTAAATTGCGCGCATGAGCATGACATAGAGCAACCGCCAGTGCATCGGCAGCATCGGGCTGCATATTTCCCGCTAAATTTAGCAAACGCTTCACCATGAATTGCACTTGTTCTTTATTTGCTGCACCATGTCCAACGACTGATTTTTTCACTTGCCGCGCGGAATATTCCATGACGGGCATTGTCAAGGCAACAATGGCAGCACCGCGTGCTTGGCCTAATTTGAGTGCGGAATTGGGATTTTCATGCATGAACACTTGCTCAATGGCGGCTTCATGTGGTTGATAAGAACTGATGACTTGTTGCACGCCGACATAAATTTGACGCAGTCGTTCACACGTAGGATAAGAAGTGAGATCAAGATAACCACTCGTGAGATAAATATGGCGATTCCCTTCTAACCGAATCACACCATAGCCAGTTCGGCGTGACCCTGGATCAATTCCTATGATCACTGTCATGTGTTGTTATTTCCTCTCGTCATCCATATACCACATTGTCATCCTCAGGACGAGCGCTCGCCCAGAATGAGCAAGTTACATCAATTCCTTCAATATCCCTTCATCGATATCCGCATTCGAATAAACTGCCTGCACATCATCCAAATCTTCTAAGGTATCAATCAAGTTCATCACTTTTTCTGCTGTCTCTTTATCGCGAATGGTGACATTCGTTTCCGCTCGCATGAGTAATCTCTGCTTGTTCCGGTTTAAACCCGGCTTTAATCAATGCTTCTTTGATCGGAATAAAATTTTCAGGCAAAGTAATGACATCCACGCTTTTATCATTATTGGACAATGATATCGTCCGCACCCAGCTTCAAGGGCATCTTCCATCAAACGTTCTTCATCTACACCTGGGGCAAAAGTGAGTTGCCCCTGCTTTTTAAAGAGATAAGCCACAGAACCATCTGTCCCTAAATTACCGCCGCTTTTAGTGAAAGCATGCCGCACGTCAGCCACAGTACGATTACGATTATTGGTCATGCAATCCACCATAACCGCAATGCCTCCTGGTCCATAACCTTCGTAACGTACTTCATCCACTTGCTCGCCTTCCATGCCGCCCGTACCACGTTTAATAGCACGATCTATCACATCTTTCGTCATGTTAGCTTCTTGTGCTTTATCTAACGCTGCACGCAAGCGCGGATTAGCATTGCGCATCCCCTCCTCCCATCTTCGCCGCCACAGTCACTTCACGTATGACTTTGGTATAAAGTTTGCCGCGTTTCGCATCGACCTTGGCTTTATGCCGCTTGATATTTGCCCACTTACTATGTCCTGCCATATATCCTCACTCGCCTTTTTTTCCGTCCTTTTTCACCACACGAATACCTAATTCGATCAATTGTTCTGGTTCAACTTCAGCTGGTGCATCCATCAATGGACAACTTGCGGTTTGTGTTTTGGGAAATGCGATCACATCACGGATTGAGCTTGCACCTGTCATCAACATGACGATACGATCTAAACCAAAGGCAATCCCGCCATGCGGAGGACAACCTAATTTCATCGCTGTTAAGAGATGGCCAAACTTTTCTTCCGCTTCTTGGTCACTAATGTTAAGCAAATTAAACACGGCTTTTTGCATGTCTGATGAATTGATACGCACTGAACCACCACCGATTTCACTGCCATTTAATACCATGTCATATGCACGGGCAAGCATAGTCGTTGGATCTTGTTTCTTAATCTCTTCTACCGTATCGACTTTGGGGGACGTAAAAGGATGATGACACGCGGATAATCTACCTTCCCCTTTTTCAAACATAGGAAAATCGACCACCCATAAAATTCGCCAACCTTTTTCTACCAATCCACGATCATGACCTACTCTCAGCCGCAATGCGCCTAATGATTCATTGACGATAGTGGTTTTATCCGCACCAAAGAAAATAATATCGCCCACTCTGGCTTGTGTGCGTTCAATAATGGCGTTCACCACTGTATCGGGTAAGAATTTGAGAATGGGTGATTGCAATCCTTCTTTGCCTTCAGCATTGATTTTGATATAAGCCAGTCCGCGCGCACCAAACACGCTAATGTAATGGGTATAATCATCAATTTCTTTACGACTGAGTGTCGCGCCACCAGGAACGCGTAATGCTGCCACACGACCATGGGGATCTTTTGCGGGCTCAGCAAACACTTTAAATTCCACGTCTTTCATCAAATCGCTGACATCGACTAACTCTAATGGAATGCGCAAATCAGGTTTATCGGAGCCATAGCGGCTCATGGCTTCTGCATAACTCATGCGAGGAAAAGGCGTTGGCAAGCTGACATTCGAGCAATTCAGCAAACAATCCACGCATCATTTCTTCCATAATCGCTTGAATTTCATACTCGTTTAAAAATGACGTTTCAATATCAAGCTGAGTAAATTCAGGCTGACGATCCGCACGTAAATCTTCATCGCGGAAACAACGCACAATTTGATAATAACGGTCAATGCCTGACATCATCAGTAGTTGTTTAAATTGCTGCGGAGATTGCGGTAATGCAAAAAAACACCCTGGCTTCGTGCGACTAGGCACTAAATAATCGCGCGCACCTTCAGGTGTTGCGCGAGTTAAAAAAGGTGTTTCCACATCAATGAATCCTTGCGCATCTAAATAACGGCGTAAATAACGGGAAATATTCGCTCGCATCTTTAAGCGTTCTAACATTTCTGGTCGACGTATATCGAGATAACGATAATGAAGTCGCGTTTCTTCTCCTACCTCATGATAAGAATCATCAATAGGGAAAGGCAGTGGGTCAGAACGATTTAAGATGATTAATTCCGAGGCTGATACTTCAATCTCTCCGGTGCGTAAGTTAGTATTGATGGTTCCTTCTGGTCGTCTTCTCACTGTTCCTTTAATTTGAACAACATATTCGCTGCGCACGGATTCAGCTTGAGCAAATGCTTCTTTTTGTGCCGGAGCCACTACCACTTGAACTATTCCTTCGCGATCACGCAAATCAATAAAAATCACGCCCCCATGATCACGTCGACGATGCACCCACCCAGCTAATTTAATTTCTTGATCTAACAATTCGGCCGTTACTTGGCCACAATAATGACTACGCATGAAGATTTTACCTTTACTGTTTATTTATAGTTAAATTTACTTTTGCGTCATCCTTGAGCCGAGCGTGCTTCAAGACGGCGTGCTTCGACAAGCTCAGCAGCGCCTCCTCAGCATGAACGGAAAGGGATAAGTTTTTCGTTCGTGCTGAGGAGGCGCTGCTGAGCTTGTCGAAGCACGCCGTCTTGAAGCACGCTCGGCTCAAGGATGACGCAAAAGTAAATTATTTCTGCTTAGAAACTCCCGATACGATAGGCTGCACCACTCCCAATGAAATCACGAATTTTAACGCTTGATCCACACTCATATCTACTTCTACCACTTTGCTTTTAGGCGCCATCATAAGAAAACCTGATGTAGGATTTGGCGTCGTTGGAATAAAATAACTCACCATGGGTTCAGATTGTAATAAGCCTTCAAATTCTTTTCCCACTTCACCTGTTTGAAAAGCAATGCTCCATATGCCCGGACAAGGATATTCCACTAACAACACTTTGCGAAAAGATTGTCCACCCGGTGTAAACAAGGTTTGGGTCACTTGTTTAACCCCTGTATATATCGTTCTCACCAAGGGAATACGTGAAAGGAGGGCATCGCCTAGAGCAAGAAAATAACGACCCACAAAGTTGGCAGCAAAAAGCCCAGTAAAAAAGATAACTAAGAGCGTAATGACGACACCTATACCTGGAATATGATGACCAATCAACACATCAGGTTGATAGGGTTGTGGTAATAGCAATAATGACCGGCTCAAAAGATCAAAAATAAATTTGATCACGAATAAAGTCACCAAAAGCGGTATCCACACTAATAAACCAGAAATAAAATATCTACGCAGTGCTGCAATCATGATTCTGCCCCCGAACTGGAAGAAGAGGAACTTGTGGATGACGATTTAGATTTATCAGACGACGAATCTTTCGCCTTGGTATCAGTATCCGGTGCTTTTTTCTCCGTGCCACCACTATCAGACTTATTTTCTGTTTCGGTAGTAGGTTTCGCTTTTCCTTTGACGCTGTAATCTGTCTTATACCATCCTGTTCCTTTGAGCTGAAATCCTCCAGCAGACACTAACTTATTTAACGCTTGCTGGTGACAGTTCGGACATTCCGTTAAAGGTGGCTCTGACATATTTTGAAATGCTTCTAATTGATGGCCACATCGCGAGCATTGATATTCATAAATCGGCATAATACACTCCAAAACAACACTCTTTAATTATAGAAATATTTTTAAAATAAAAGATAAAAATCATAGCATAAAATGCCATAAGATACGATAAAAGGAACCTCAGCATGCCCTCTATTCTTGTTCTCTATTACAGCCGCTATGGATCGGTTAAACAAATGGCGCAATACATTGCGAGAGGAATTGAATCTGTTCCTGACATGGAAGCCAAAGTCCGCACGGTTCCGCCGGTTTCCCCGACAACTGAAGCTACCGATCCCAGTATTCCTGATAGCGGAGCACCTTACGCTACATTAGCAGACTTGAAAGAATGCGCTGGTCTTGCGTTAGGCAGTCCCACCCGTTTTGGTAATATGGCCGCTCCCTTGAAGTATTTTCTCGATCAAACAAGTAGTCTTTGGCTGTCAGGTAATCTTGTTGATAAACCAGCTGTGGTGTTTACTTCCACATCCACCATGCATGGCGGACAAGAAAGCACTCTCCTCAGCATGATGTTGCCACTCTTTCATCTTGGATTTGTGTTATTGGGTCTGCCCTATACGGAACCCGATCTCACCACTACCCAAACCGGCGGCTCTCCCTACGGAGCGTCTCACATAGCAGATGCCTCAAGGAAAAATCTAATTACCGAGGAAGAGCAACGATTATGCATCGCATTAGGCAGGCGATTGGCTGAGATGGCGAAAAAGCTAGCGTAATCTTTATTTATCTTATAGAAAATTTTAATTTCACTTGATTTACTTACGGAGAATAATATGCAACATACTCTAAAAAAATTACTCTTTTTACTTCTCTCTACATTATGCATGCAATCTGCTTCTGCCATGACAACACATCCGTCTTCTGAACATACAAAACGAGGATTTATTGCATACACTGATGTTGGCCGAGGAAAAGCGCTGGTATTAATCCATGCCTTTCCAACAGATCAACGCTTATGGACAACACAACTAGAAGGATTAAAACCTTATTTCCGCGTCATTACTCTTGATTTATGGGGATTTGGGCATTCTGCTGCTACCGATGGACAAACGGAGACCATGGATAACTATGCCGAAGAAGTAAAAGATTTATTGGATCAACTTCATATTCAAAAAGCGATTATTGGCGGCGAATCCATGGGAGGGTATGTCTCGTTAGCCTTTGCAAAACAATATCCTGAACGCGTAGCAGGCTTGGTGTTGTCAGATACCCAATCCATTGCAGATAGTCCTGAAGCAAAAGCAAAACGTGAAGCCGCTGCCATAGATGTATTGGCACACGGTTCATCTCAACTGATCCACGACTTTATGCCAAAAGCACTATCCCCTGATGCATCAGAATCAACTCGAACCTTTTTACAAACGATGGCACAAGAGCAAGCACCTACCGCAATTGCATCCGCATTACGCGGCATGGCATTGCGTCAAGACACATCTAACATACTCAGCCAAACGGCGATACCCGTACTCATTATTACGGGAAAGCAAGATGCACTGATCTCGCCACAGCAAAGTGACAACATGCATGCGCTTGCAAAAAACAGTAAGCTCGTTGTTATTCCAGCAGCAGGACATTTATCGAATTTGGAACAACCCAAACAATGGAATAAAGCAGTAATGGATATGTTTTATCAAACAGCAAATTAGGCTTCCTCTCTATCATCCCGTGGATGACGAGGCAACTTTTCATGAAAAAATCACCAGGCTTTCAGCTCATAGAACTCATCATCACACTTTCTATCGTGAGCATACTGATCGCAATAAGTTTTCCGTTATATACACGCCATCTCGTTGAAGCAAAACGTTTGGAAGCAGCGAATACCTTATCCCAGCTAGCAATTGCGATAGAGCAATATCAGCTGATTCATCAAACTTATGAACAAGCGTCACTTGATGCCTTGGGTTTTCCAGAATTCATCGCCAAAGGAAATTATCAGCTTAAGATTGAAGCCCAAGATCAAGATTATTTACTTCTTGCCATCCCCCTTGGATCACAAGCCGAAAATGATATGATTTGTTCTACGCTGACACTCAATGCCGAAGGTGAAAAAGGAATACGAGGAATGGGAAAAGTAGAGGATTGCTGGTAAGGCCTTAGGCGTTATGTATTTTTTAACATGTCAGTGGTTCGCCATGACTTTCATTGATTTCACCGTTTTTATTCGGATACATAACGCGCGCTCTTCCTGTTTTGTTGAGCATAACGGCCCACACCGGATGGCTAGCCCCTGCGTGACAATACCAAAACGTACCATTATCCGTTTGCAATATCTCTGCTGAAAAGAGCACATAATCACGATAGAAAGGGAAGGAACGCCAGTATAATTTGCCATGATGTGATTTCATCTGCACCACTGCCACGCGCAGATCTTTTGTATGCAGCAACCCATCTTCATCCTCATTGATGAAAATAATTAAACTATTGCCCGCGTTTTTTTCACAACGCCAATGATCACTACTCTGACAAAGCACCATGGATACACCACGTAGTAGCGCTTGTTCCCGCGCTAATTCTATGGCTTGTAATAATTGCGATTGCACAAGCTCATCGTCGGTGCGGTCAATAAAATTTTTTAACATGGGTAAACTCATGGCAAGAAGAATGCCAATAATAAAAAGCGTGACACTGACTTCTGCCAGTGTAAATGCGCGTTGGGTGCGTCTCATGTGGAGTCCGTGAGTGGTTGAGATTGATTCTCGTGTCATCCAGTAATTTAGCGCTGTGCCCGCTAACAGCATGCGGGGACAAGCTTGCGAGCTTAGCAGTTGCTTCCTCTTGTCATCCCGGAATTTAGCGCTGTTTCGTGAGCGTTTTTTGCGAACTTAACAGCGCTTAATGTCCGGGACCCATCCAGACTTTTGCACAAGATCATGGATGGGTCCCGGACATTAAGCGCCCCTAAGCTCGCAAGCTCGCTAAGGGGCACTAAATTCCGGGATGACAGTGAGAGCGCTAGTAAAAAATACTTCGCTCGTTTTCCGAGATTGTAAATGAGAGTAGAAGAATTACTCTTTCGGTCGCATGTGCGGAAACAAAATCACATCACGAATGGAAGGAGAATCAGTAAAGAGCATCACTAACCTATCTATGCCTATGCCTTCGCCTGCTGTGGGAGGAAGACCGTGCTCGAGCGCGATAATATAATCCGCATCATAAGGCATAGCTTCTTCATCACCTGCTGCTTTCTCTGCCATTTGCTGACGGAAGCGTTCCGCTTGATCTTCGGGATCATTTAACTCAGAAAATCCATTAGCAATTTCCCGCCCAGCAATAAATAGCTCAAATCTATCCGTGATTAAAGCATCATTATCATTACGTCGTGCTAAAGGCGAGATTTCAGCAGGATAAGCCGTAATAAATGTGGGTTGTTTTAATTGATGTTCTGCGGTTTTTTCAAAAATCTCGACTTGAATTTTGCCTAATCCATAACTTTCATGCATCGGGATATCTAATTTTTTTGCTGTATTGCTTGCGGCTTCCAATGTTTGAATATCTTCTTCTTTCAACTCCGGATTATAACGCAAAATAGCGTTTTTCATGGTGAGCCGCTCAAAAGGCTTGATTAAAATTTAATTCCAACCCTTGATAAGAAAATGTCATTGTGCCTAAGACATCACGCGCGATCTTGACGAAATAGGTCTTCAGTCAAATCCATTAAATCATGATAATCAGCATACGCTTGATAAAATTCTAACATGGTAAATTCTGGGTTATGTTGTGTGGATAATCCTTCGTTACGGAAATTACGATTAATTTCAAACACGCGTTCAAATCCACCCACCACTAAGCGCTTCAAATATAATTCTGGTGCAATACGTAAAAAAAGCGGCATATCTAATGCATGATGATGCGTAACAAAAGGCTTAGCTGCAGCACCGCCTGCGAGAACTTGCATCATTGGTGTTTCCACTTCGAGAAAATCACGCTCTTGTAAAAATTGTCGAATAACATTGGTGATGTGTGACCGCATGATAAATGTACGCCGGGTTTCTTCGTTTGCGATCAAATCAAGATAGCGTTGACGATAACGTGTTTCTTGATCCGTTAAACCATGAAATTTATCTGGCAAAGGGCGTAACGCTTTGGTGAGCAAATAAATCTTATGCACTTTCACCGATAATTCGCCAGTCTTGGTTTTAAACATATGACCTTCGACACCAATGATATCGCCTAAATCCCATTGCTTAAATTCTTCGTACACTTCAGGTGTGACATCATCTTGACGTATGTAAAGCTGGATTTTGCCTGACATATCTTGAATATGCGTAAAACTCGCTTTTCCCATGAGACGACGCGTCATCATGCGTCCTGCTACCTTAACAGAAATAGGATGAGCCTCTAATTCCGGCTCTGTTTTCTCGCTGTATTGTTTATGCAAATTTGCAGCCAACGCATCCCGATGAAAGTCTGTCGGATAAGCCAATCCCTTTTGACGCCATTCCGCCAATTTGGTTCGACGTTGTTCGATTAAATCATTTGTATTCAGTATTTCATTTGGTTGTTGTTGCTGCTGTTGATCAGGCATAGTCATCATCCGCTTTAAAAAAAATTAGTTACAAGCCGCTCAATAAACTCGCTTCAATAAATTTATCCAAATCCCCATCTAATACCGCTTGCGTATTTCCAACTTCAACGCCCGTGCGCAAATCTTTAATACGCGACATATCTAATACATAGGAACGAATCTGACTGCCCCACGTAATATCTTTTTTATTGGCTTCCAATGCTGCTTGTTTGTCGTGCTGCTTTTGTAATTCTAATTCGTAAAGTTTAGCACGCAATTGTTTCATCGCCTGCGCTCTATTTTTATGCTGCGAGCGATCGGATTGACACTGTACAACAACATTAGTAGGGATGTGAGTAATACGCACAGCAGAATCCGTTCGATTGACATGCTGACCGCCAGCACCGCTAGCTCGATAGGTATCTACGCGCAAATCAGCAGGATTTATCTCAATGTGCACATCCTCATCAATCTCAGGAGAAATGAAAACAGAAGCAAAAGAGGTATGGCGTTTATTATTCGAATCAAAAGGTGATTTACGCACCAAGCGATGTACACCACTTTCTGTACGCAACCAACCATAAGCATAAGACCCTGCAAATTTCACCGTGGCACTTTTGATTCCCGCCACTTCACCTGGTGATACTTCAATCAGCTCCGTCTTAAATCCATGTCTTTCCCCCCAGCGCAAATACATACGCAACAACATATTCGCCCAATCTTGTGCTTCTGTCCCACCCGATCCCGATTGGATATCCATGTAAGCGGCGTTGGCATCCATTTCCCCTGAAAACATGCGGCGAAACTCAAGTTCTTCGATTTTTTTGGTTAGTTTTTCAGCATCTTTTGAAATGGCATCTAATGTGTCTGTGTCATTTTCACTTACGGCTAATTCATTCAGTTCTGCGGTATCGCGTAAATGTTGCTCAAGCGATTCAATCATTTGGACCACTTCTTCTAGCTGAGCACGTTCTTTACCTAATGCTTGGGTTTTTTCGGGTTGACTCCAAATGGCAGGATTTTCAAGTTCTTGTTTGAGTGCTTCAAGACGTGATTTTTTCTGGTCTACCTCAAAGATACCCCCGAATACTGTCTAAGCGAGTCAGTAAATCTTGGAGATAATTTCGCATGGATGTAATTTCAATCATATCAATACCTTTCAGTAATATCGCATGTCACTCGTCACGTCAAAGACCTGCTGAATTATATACTTTGTTGCTATATTCCTCTACCCATACCAGCTGTCGTCCGGGGATGAAATTTAATTATCATGCAAGCTTAATGCAAAAATAAATGCATCTTCATTTCCTGTGACAGTGGGGTAATAATTTTTGCGTTGTCCAATAAGATGAAATTTCATTTTTCGATACAGTGAAATAGCGCGAGTATTTGATTGACGCACCTCAAGAAAAGCGATGCCAATCCCGTGTTGTTTAGCATGACTCAAAGCTTTTTCCAGCAGCTTTTGCCCCCATCCTTGATGCTGAAATGCATGGGCGACACACAAATTGAGTATGTGACATTCATCCACCGTCAATGCAATGAAAATAAATCCAATTATTTTTTTCTCTATTTCAATTACCCATCCGATATAGCCGGATTGAAAGCACGCTTTAAATGTTTCTTCCGTCCACGGCGCGACATGAACTGCATTTTCTATTTCAAGCAATTGGGGTAAATCAGATTTAAATAATGTTCGAAGCATGACATCTCTTATAATTCATAAAATATTCTGTCTCTTCACATAACCTCTATCATTCTATCTTACACGAATTATCATTGGGTTTTACCGCTGTCAACCTGAGATGATCGTCCATGACACATAAGCTAAAACTCATCTCGTTTCTTTGCTATAGTAATGAGGACTACCGCAAGGATTGATTATGCCAAGACTTACCAAAATTTATACGCGCAAAGGGGATAAAGGATATACCGCTCTGGGAAAAAACCAATTCTCAAAAGATGATCTACTTATCGATGTCATAGGCACGATTGATGAACTCAATTCTATGATTGGGCTGGTTATCACGCTCTACACCAAAGATGGAAAAATCGAAGATTGCCTCACTCGAATTCAAAATGATTTGTTTGATCTAGGCGGTGAATTATATGTACCCGAACATGTTGCAATAACAGCTGATAAAATCACATGGCTAGAAAATAGGCTTGATGAATGGAATGACACCTTGCCGCCTCTGGAAGAATTTTTATTACCGCGCGGTAATCCTGCTTCTGCTGCTTGTCATATCGCACGCACTGTGTGTCGACGTGCAGAAAGATGTTTAGTGAGATTACATAGGCAAATGCCTTTAAACAATCTAGAAATGCTGCGCTATCTTAATCGTTTATCTGATTTGCTTTTTGTGATGGCACGTATTCTCGCCCTTAAAACTGATAAGCAAGAACGGATGTGGGAGCATGAAAAACATACTTAATTGACGGGTTGCGCTACTTCTTTCTTGCGTCATCCTCGGCCCGAGGATGACGCTATACTTTATTAACTCGCTGCTTTCTCAGTTTTCTCTATTTTCTCAGTCTTTTTCTTTGGCATTAAGTCTGTAATCGTGCCTTCATACACTTCTGCTGCCAACATCACAGTTTCTGATAATGTTGGGTGAGGATGGATTGTCAAAGCAATATCTTCGACATCACAACCCATCTCAATCGCCAGCGCCACTTCTGCGACTAATTCACCTGCATTCGGACCGACAATACCCGCGCCAATCACACGGTGGGTAGTTTCATCCACGATGAGTTTAGTCATGCCTTCGCTACGGCCAAGACTGAGTGAACGACCGCTTGCAGCCCAGGGGAAAACGCCTTTCCCATATTTAATGCCTTTAGCTTTGGCTTCATTTTCTGTCACTCCTACCCAGGCAACTTCAGGATCAGTGTATGCAACGCTCGCAATAGATCTTGCATCAAAGAAATGCTTAAATCCTGCAATGACTTCTGCGGCAATACGAGCTTCTGGCATGGCTTTGTGCGCCAGCATAGGATTGCTGACCACATCTCCAATCGCATAAATATTCGGCACATTGGTACGCATTTGTTTATCGACAGGAATAAAACCACGCTCATCCACTTTAATACCTGCTTTTGCAGCATCAATCTGATCACCATTAGGACGTCGACCCACTGCACAGAGAATAAGATCAAATTTCTCGGGCTGGTTCGGTGCCCCATTTTGACCATCTTCTCCTTCAAATGTCACATATAATCCATCTTTTTTCGCTTCCACTTTGGTAACTTTCGTTTTGAGATAAATATTTTTGTATCGTGGCTTAATGCGTTTATAAAGCGGCATGACGACATCCGCATCTGCACCGGGAATAATTTGCTCCATTAATTCGACGACCGTAATTTCCGCGCCTAATGAGTGATACACTGTCGCCATTTCTAAGCCAATAATTCCACCCCCAATCACCAGCATCTTACCATTCACTTTTTCAAGTTCTAATGCACCCGTTGAATCAATAATGCGCGGGTCATCAGGTAAAAAGGGAAGCTTCATGGCACGCGAACCAACAGCAATAATCGCTTGTTTGAATTCAATGGTTTCTTTTTTCCCATCTTTCATTTCAACTTCGATTTCATGATCAGATTTAAACTTTGCTACACCGGTAATCACATCAACTTTCCGAGTTTTTGCCAACAGTTTGACACCACCGGTTAATTTTGCGACGACACCCTTTTTCCATTCCAATAATTTCTTTGGCTCCACGTTGGGTTTTCCAAATTGAATACCGTTTTCTGCCATGTCCGCCGCATCATCAATCACTTTTGCTGCATGTAATAACGCTTTTGAGGGAATACAACCCACATTCAAACAAACGCCCCCTAATGTTTCATAACGTTCAACTAATACGACCTTTTTACCTAAATCAGCCGCACGAAACGCCGCAGTATAACCACCAGGACCACTACCAATGACAACAACTTCAGTTTGCATACTCATTTTCTGTTCCTTATAACAACAAATTGCGAATATCAGACAGCATGTTAGATAAATGGACGATAAACCGAGCTCCATCTGCTCCATCGACAACACGATGATCGTATGAAAGTGACAATGGCAGCATTAAGCGCGGAACAAAACACCCCTCTTGATAAACAGGTCGATGAGATGTTTTTGACACACCCAAAATAGCGACTTCCGGTGCATTGATGATAGGAGTAAACGCAGTTCCTCCAATTCCACCTAAACTTGAAATAGAAAAACATCCGCCTTGCATATCATTAGGCATCAATAATTTCTTACGTGCTTTTTCACTCACTTCAGCTAATTCTTTGGCGAGATCGACCAATCCTTTTTTATCTACATCACGAATCACCGGCACGACTAAACCATCTGGTGTATCCACTGCGACACCTAAATGGTAATACTGTTTCATGACAAGATTTTCTCCGCTTGCATCTAATGAAGCATTGAAATGAGGAAAGGTTTTTAAAGAAGCAACGACAGCTTTCATGATAAAAACAAGCGGCGTGAGTTTAACTTTTTGTTTTTCGAATTCGGCTTTTTGTGCTTGGCGAAATGCTTCCAGTTCTGTGATGTCTGCTTCACTAAATTGGGTGACGTGTGGAATGGTCATCCAATTACGTTGCAGATTTTTCCCCGAAATTTTTTTGATGCGAGACAGTCCTTGTGTATGGATAGGACCAAATTTAGAAAAATCGATTGCTGGCGCAGCAGGTAATCCTATTGGCATCGCTCCGGTTTGCAGTTGGGATAATTGTCCCTTCACATAAGCTTGAATATCTTCTTTGAGAATACGTTGTTTGGGACCACTGCCTTGAACGGAGACTAAATTCACCCCGAGTTCGCGTGCAAGACGACGCACGCCAGGACCGGCATGAACATCACTCGTGGTTTGCACAGTTCCGGTTAATATTTGTTGATGAGATTGTTCTTCTGCTTCTTCATCTTCGTCTTCCTCATCCTCTGGTTCTTCTTCTTTTGCTTTTGCGGGTTGTTTTGGTTCTTCTTTCTTAGGCTCTTCTTTCTTGACTTCTTTTTCCTTAGTTTCTGCCGCTGCTTTTTCTTGTTTACCTTCTGCACCACTGGTTTCTAATGTAATGAGGACAGAACCTGTATTAACTTTATCACCTACTTTGACTTTTATTTCCTTCACAACGCCATCATCGGAAGAAGGAAGATCCATTGTCGCTTTATCAGATTCTAACGAGACAATGGGATCGTCTACTTTTATTTTATCTCCCGGTTTCACTAATACTTCGATGACAGTGACATCCGCGGCACTACCAAAATCAGGGGTGGTTATATTTTTTAATGTCAAAGTATTATCCTCCTAAATAAAGCTTTCATTAAGGTCATTTCTCGTCAACCCCGGGACTAGCGAACCCTCTCCTCCACGTCGTCCCGCGGCTTGTCCGCGGGATCCAGTAGCGCATTCTGGATCCCGCGGACAAGCCGCGGGACGACGTGGAGGAGAGGGTTCGCTAGTCCCGGGGTTGACGCAACACTATCAAACACTAATAGGATTTGGTTTCTTAGGATCGATACCATATTTCTTTATTGCAGCGGTCACTTGGCTTGCAGAGATCTGACCTTCTTTCTTCAAGGCATATAACGCAGCAACGACAATATAATAACGATCAACTTCAAAGAAACGTCGTAAATTTTTTCGTGTATCACTACGACCAAATCCATCCGTACCTAATGTCACATAAGTACGCGGAACAAAAGGCCTAATTAAATCCGCATAAGCACGCACATAATCCGTCGCAGCGATCACCGGACCTGTATGATCCTGCAAACACTGCTCTACATAAGAAAGATCCGATTTTTCCTCTGGCGCTAACATTGCCGCACGTTCTTTTGCAACGCCGTCACGATGCAATTCACTAAAACTGGTGACACTCCAAACATCAGCGGCTATATCAAAATCTTTTTTCAATAAGTCAGCGGCAGCAACCACTTCATTTAATATCGCGCCACTTCCTAGTAACTGAACTTTATGCTTAGCTTTTCCGCCATCATGCAATAAATACATGCCTTTAATAATGCCTTCTTCCATACCTTTTGGCATCTCTGGCTGACTGTAACGTTCATTCATAGCCATAATGTAATAAAACACATCTTTCTCTTCTGCAAGCATTTCAGTGAGACCATGTTGAATAATGACAGCCATCTCATAACCATAGGTAGGATCATAAGCCCGACAATTCGGTACGTTAGCCGCCGCAACAAGACTCGAGCCATCTTGATGTTGTAACCCTTCCCCTTCCAATGTAGTTCGTCCTGCAGTCGCGCCGATGAGAAAGCCGCGTGCTCGCATGTCACCTGCTGCCCAAATGAAATCGCCTACACGTTGGAAGCCAAACATAGAGTAATAAGTAAAGAAAGGAATCATAGGCAAGCGATGCGTTGCATAAGCCGTGCCTGCTGCAATCCAAGAAGACATGCAACCGGCTTCAGTAATGCCTTCTTCTAACACTTGTCCATTTTCCACTTCATGGTAATAGAGGAATTGTTCTTTATCTTCAGGGGTATAAAGCTGGCCCACCGGTGAATATATCCCTACCTGTCGGAACAATGCTTCTAAGCCAAATGTGCGTACTTCATCAGAAAAAATCGGCACCACACGCGATCCAAGATGTTTATCTTTGAGTAAAACATTCAAAATGCGCCCTAATACCATGGTCGTTGACATGGTTCTATCGGCTGAGCCATGCAAAATCGATTCAAATTCTGATAGTGCTGGAACGGGAAGTGGATTAGCAATCACTTGTCGCGCGGGTAAATAGCCTCCCAATTTTTCACGCTGTGCTTTGAGATATTTCATTTCGGGACTATCTTTTTTCGGTTTATAAAAAGCTAACTCTGTTAACTCTTTATCCGTCAGCGGCAGCTTGAATCGATCACGAAATGTTTGTAATTCTTCATCACTCATCTCTAAGGAATTATGCGCAATATTTCTGCCTTCCGTTGTTTTTGTTCCTAAACCGTAGCCTTTTACCGCTTGCGTCAAAATAACCGTAGGCTGACCTTTATGTTGAGAGGCAGCAGCATAAGCCGTATACACTTTAACTGGATCATGCGCACCGCGATTGAGCTGGGCAATTTCTTCATCAGACCAATCTGCCACCAGTGTTTTTAATTCATCGGTATTAAATATAAACTCACGCGTGTAAGCACCACCTCGTACATAAGCTGTTTGTAAATCGCCATCCACACATTCGCTGAGTCGTTTAACCAGAGCGCCTGACTTATCTTTTTCAAATAACGCATCCCAACGGCTATCCCATAATACTTTGATGATATGCCAGCCTGCGCCACGGAACAGACTTTCTAATTCTTGGACAATTTTACCGTTTCCTCGCACCAGACCATCTAAGCGCTGCAAATTGCAATTCACGACGAAAATAAGATTATCTAATTTTTCCCGACCCGCTAGCGTCAAGCCGGCCATGGATTCAGGCTCATCCATTTCGCCATCGCCACAATAGACCCAAATCTTGCGATCTTGGGCATCCAATAGCTTGCGATGTTCTAAGTACTTGAGAAATCGAGCCTGATAAACTCCTTGCATCATGCCTAAACCCAATGAGACCGTGGCAAATTGCCAAAATGTGGGCATCAACCAGGGATGGGGATAAGAAGAAACACCTTCACCATCCACTTCTTGACGAAAGTTGCTTAACTGCTTTTCATCCAATCGCCCTTCTAAATAAGCGCGGGCGTAATTTCCTTCCGCTGAATGTCCTTGAAAATAAATAAGATCGCCTAATGTTTTATCCGTTGCCCCTTTAAAAAAGTGATTCAACCCCACTTCATATAAAGTCGCGATAGAAGCAAATGAAGAAAGATGGCCGCCTACCCCTTCTGCATGTTTTTTTGCCTTAAGCACCATCGCCACCGCATTCCAACGTATATAAGCTTCGATAGCCGCTTCTAATTTGAAATCGCCAGGATACTGAGGTTGTTGGTGGACAGGAATGGTATTCACGTAAGGTGTCACACCAGGAGCAACACCGGTATCCACCCCTTGCTTTTCCGCAGCTTTCAATAGGGTTTGTAAAATATATTGTGCGCGTTCCTTCCCCTCATATTTAACGAGCGAAGCTAGCGCATCTAGCCATTCTTTTGTTTCAATTGAATCGTTATCACCCCACGCTTTTGTCATGACGCTTTTATCCTGAATCTAATTTTGCGGCTAAGTGTACTCGAATCTATGGAAAATCCAAAGTCCCTGGGTTTTTGCAGACATTACTTATAATTGTAACTCATCTAAGGTGGCTTGAGTTAGATGACGCTTGTTTGCGGACAGCACCTAGATAGCCACAGATCTGTTCCACTCCATCGAGGAGACGAGGACCGGCACGTGAAATAAGATCAGGATTTACGCTAAACAAAAAATGCTGCTTAACTGCTGAAAGAGTTGGCCAAGCATTCCAACGCTTTGTCCAATTTTCATCATTTGCATCACTTAAAATGACTTGGGGATTGGCTGTAATGACGGACTCCCAACTGACTTCGGGTGCAATCCATTTTGTCTGAGCAAAAATATTCCGTCCGCCGCATAAGCTAATCGCCTGATTAATCCAACTATCTTGATTGATAGTTATCAGGGAATATGTCCCGATTTGATAAAATACCGTCAGCTCGTCTTGTCTATGATATCGCTTATGTAATAACGCAAGACGATGCTCGTACTGATTCGCCACGCTTTGTGCATTGGGGAAAGTTCCAGCAAGGCACCCCAGATTTTTCATCGTATGAGGAATATCTTCTAAACGGCGAGGAGAAGTGGTGTAAATGGGAATACCTAGCATTTTCAACGCTGCGAGTTGCCGCGAAAAAGCCTGACTCCAAGTTACAATTAAATCTGGGCGCAATGAGGCAATTCGCTCAAGATCGAGGCCCGAATAAGAACCGACAAGCGGGATTTTGCGTGCCGCCTCAGGAAAATCACTGCCTTGCACGACACCGATAATATGATTTCCCGCAGAAATGGCAAATAACGTTTCTGTGATATCGGGCGCGAGACTGATTATGCGTTGCGCAGGAGTAGATAAATGCAAGGTGTGCCCAGTATCATCCGTTACATCACAAGCAGCAACGGCATAAAAAGGGTGCAAAAGTGTAAGGATGACAAGAGAGAGAAACACCCCTCGTCGTCCTGGGACACATCTCAAAGTATTAATACCATCACCGCAATCACCACCAAGGTGATCACAAAGGCGCGGTCCAATAAACCAATGGCATTTTTTTCTGCTGAACCATCTTGCGCGATGTGATCCTCACCTTCACCAAGCGCCGCAAAACCACACTCGGTTAGTAGTTTGTCATTGATATCCAATTTCAATACTGCCTTTTTGCGCCAACAGGAAAACACGTTGACAAAATGCCCCCCCAACGCAAAAAAGAAAGTGAAGAGACGAACAGGAATCCAATCCAACACAGATTGAATAGAGCGTGCACTTTGTATCAATTCAGCCGATGCTTCTGGCTGCGCAGATTCAGAGGCAACTAACGTAACAGTACGATACAAGAGTGCGCCTAACGGACCCAGCAAGACAAACCAAAATACCACCGCAAAAATACGTCGATTAGCTTCAATAAAAATATGCTTTAGCAATTGTTGGTGTAGTGATTGCTCAGAGGTTGTGTTAGGCATGCCAAATGACGCTTTTATTCTTTCCATGCCCGATTGAGTATCGCCATGTACCAACGCATTGACCGAGGCAAACGTATCCGCCCAAAGATTTTGCTGCCCTAAACAATAGATAAAGACACACAATTGAAACAATAATTCAATCAATCCGAATGCCACCCCATACAGCAAATATTGGATGATTCCCACCACAATGAGTAATGGAAGAATGATTGCAGCCAAAACAAAATTAGGCGCTTTTTGTGGTAATCGTTGCACAATCACGCGCTGATAAGGCATAAACCAATTCCAGCGCCGCAAATGGCTCCAGTCAAAAAATCGTTCGAGCAGTAAAGCAATGAGTGTCACAATAAACGTCATAGCAGTATTCCTCTCAAATGTTGCCAGTCAAACAGAGGCCCCGGATCTGTCTTGCGCCCAGGCGCAATATCAACATGCCCAACGATACGATCACGTGTAATGGCCGCATAGGTTCGCATGAGTAAGCGAATCACATGGCCTAATTGTGCATATTGTATTGATTCGTAAGGCAGAGCATCGGTGCCTTCCAATTCTATCCCAATCGAAAAATCATTACAGCGAATTCGATCTTGAAAATTTGATTCACCTGCATGCCAAGCGCGTTTGGTAAAAGGAACAAACTGAATAATGTCACCCGTTCGCTTGATAAGCAAATGAGCAGACACCCGTAATGTTGCAAGAGACGAAAAAGCAGGATGGGAATCCATATCGAGTTGGCCACAAAAAAAAGATTCAATCGTATTTCCACCAAACTCACCCGGCGGCAAACTAATGCCATGCACCACGACCATATCAATAAGCATATCGTTGGGACGCTCATCATAGTGTGGCGATGGCTTATAAAGAATGGGTTCTAATAAGCCTGTGGATGTATTAATGGTCATGGGTGCTGTCATAGGACGGCCATTATATACATGAAGTCAGGTGCTGCGAAGAGAATAACTCACCATTCTCAATTCTCATTGCAAATACACGAGAAATATGTAAAAAATGGCACCCTTTCTATTTTTAGATTAATCATAGACAATGAAAACCATGCAGCCAGACAAAATTAAACAGTTAATTGAAGCAGGACTT
The DNA here is from genome assembly GCA_963711205.1 of uncultured Gammaproteobacteria bacterium. Taxonomy (GTDB): domain Bacteria; phylum Pseudomonadota; class Gammaproteobacteria; order DSM-16500; family DSM-16500; genus Aquicella. Next base: position 139,191 of record CAVQDE010000002.1, on the reverse strand, counting down.
CCGCAAACAGAAGCATTTGTTGAGGGTGATGGAGCCCATTTTACCGCGATTGTGATCAGCCCCAGTTTTGCTGGCAAGTCACGCATTCAAAAACAACAGCTTGTATATGATACTGTCCGCGCACAATTATTAGACGGTACGTTACATGCCCTTTCTCTCAAAACATTTACACCTGACGAATGGGAAGCTTTAGATCAAGGAGAGGAATAAAGCCATGGAAAAATTAATCATCAAGGGCAATATCCCTTTAAATGGGGAAATCAAAATTTCGGGAGCGAAAAATGCAGCCCTGCCTATTTTGGCAGCTTCTTTGTTAAGCAGTTCTCCCATTCAAATCAGCAATATTCCACACTTGCAGGATGTCACGACTATCGTCAGTTTGCTTGGTCAAATGGGTGTAAACATCACATTAGACGAACACTCCAACATTGAAGTTCAAGCAAAACAATTAGAATCTTTGCACGCACCGTATGAACTGGTGCGCACCATGCGTGCATCTATTTTAGTCCTCGGCCCATTATTAAGCCGATTTGGTGAAGCAGAAGTATCACTACCAGGCGGTTGCGCCATTGGAACACGTCCTGTAGATCAGCATCTAAAAGGCTTACAAGCCATGGGTGCCGACTTACGCATAGAAAATGGTTATATCAAAGCAAAAGCGAATAAGCTAAAAGGTGCAACCATTATCATGGATATTATTACTGTCACTGGCACAGAAAATATCATGATGGCTGCTGTTCTCGCCAAGGGCCAAACCATCATCCACAATGCGGCTCGCGAACCAGAAGTGGAAGATTTAGCTAATTTCTTAAATACATTGGGTGCTAAAGTCTTAGGCGCCGGCACCTCCACCATCGTGATTGATGGTGTCCAGGAACTGGGCGGGGGTCGTTATCAAGTATTACCTGACCGTATTGAAACCGGAACATATCTCGCTGCTGCCGCTATCACACGCGGTAAAATCAAACTCAAAAATACTCGACCCGATTTGCTGGAATCCGTTTTACTCAAACTCGAAGAAACCGGTGCCATCATTGACACTGGAACCGATTGGATTTCATTGGATATGAAAGACAATCGTCCCCGTGCCGCTAATGTGAGTACCGCTCCTTATCCTGCTTTTCCTACCGATATGCAAGCACAAATGATGGCGGTTAATTCAGTGGCAGAAGGAACCGGTGTCATTACAGAAACTGTATTTGAAAACCGATTCATGCATGTGCAAGAATTACAGCGCATGGGTGCTAATATTGCGCTTAAAGGCAACACGGCTATTTGCTTAGGCGCCGATAATCTACATGGCGCACCTGTCATGGCGACAGATTTACGCGCTTCAGCTAGTTTGGTCCTGGCTGGTTTAGCAGCACATGGTGAAACCACTATCGATCGTATCTACCATATTGATCGAGGGTATGAATGTATTGAAGAAAAATTAGCGCAACTTGGCGCACGAATTCATCGCATTCCATCGGAGTCAAGAGACTAATGAAAAGGCATTTTTCATTTCTATTATTCACCGCACTATCTGTTGCAGCATGGAGCGCAAATCAACAAGACTTAGACAAATTAATGCAACTAAAGCAATCTCCCACTTCGCATCTTGACTTGTCTAATGTTGACTTACGAAATTACCCTTTTGCTCCTGGCAAAATTGATTTGCATGAAGCCAATCTGTCACACAGTAATTTATCAGGTGTCGATTTATCTAAAATGAATTTGGGTGGTGCAAATTTAAGTTATTCAGATTTATCGAATGCCAAATTAAATCAAGTGAATTTAACAGACGCTAATCTCGATCACGCCAACTTATCTGGCGCGCAATTACATCAAACTGATCTTTCACACGCAAATTTAACTTTCGCAACACTTACTCAAGCTAGCTTACAACAAGCGATTTTAACTAAAGCGGATTTATCGTGCGCTAATCTCAATCAAGCAGATTTAAGTCTATCCACATTCACAGATACTATCATTTCAGGCGCGACGTTTATCAATACGATAACGACTGATATTAATGGTTATAATTCAGTGATCGATAAAAAAATCAATTGCGGGGTTTAGTGTTTTTTACTGAGCACTCACTACTGTCATCCCGGAATTTACCGCTGCTTAACGAGCTTGCGAGTTTAGCAGCGGTTAATGTCCGGGACCCATCCCAACTCTTGCACAAGAGCCTGGATGGGTCCCGGACAAGCGCTACGTAAAAAGCACTTCGCGCTTTCCGGGATGACAGTAGCTCTCATGATGACAATTCTTTAACTCAAATAATAATCCAATGTCTTGCGCAATCCCGCTTCCATATTGATCTTAGGTTCCCAACCCAGGCGTTCCCGCACATTACGAATGGAGGGAACGCGCAATGACACATCTTGATATCCTTCACCAAAATAATTTTTCGCATCCACATGCACAAGCTTCACTGCTTTAGCTTTCTCTGCGTAATTGGGATAATAGTCAGTGATGCATTGAATCAACATTTCTGCTAAACGACGAATAGAAATATTCTCCTGTGGATTACCCACATTGAAAATCTGGTTGCGTGCAGCCTGATTTTTATTCTCGATAATACGTAATAACGCATTAATGCCATCTTCGATATAGGTAAAACAACGCTGCTGCTCACCACCATTCACCAAATTAATATCTTCACCACGTAAAATATTACCGATGAATTGCGTTAAAACGCGCGAACCGCCTGGCTTAGGATTAAATACATTATCGAGCCGTGGACCGTACCAATTAAACGGACGGAATAACGAATAAGATAATCCTTTGTGCTTACCGTAAGCATAAATCACGCGATCGAGTAATTGTTTTGAGGTGGAATAAATCCATCGCTCTTTTTCGATAGGACCCGTGACTAAATGGCTTTTTTCTTCGTCAAATTCCGTATCCGGACACATACCATACACTTCAGAGGTGGAAGGAAACACAACGTGTCTTTGATGTTCTACACACTGACGAACAATTTCGAGATTGGCTTCAAAATCTAATTCAAACACGCGCAGCGGATCTTGAACATAAAGCGCGGGCGTCGCAACAGCAACCAGCGGCAACACCACATCACATGCTTTAATACGTTCCTGTATCCATGCTTTTTGTTTTGTCATATCACCATTGACGAAATGAAAACGCGGATGATCCATACATTGAGGAATCTTGTCTTGCATTAAATCCATTGCATCAATGTTCCAATCTGTTTTTGCTAGAATCGCTTCACTTAAATGGCTACCAATAAAACCGTTGGCACCTAAAATTAACACTCTCATCGCATCACCTCACAAGGTCTGGTAAAAATAATTTCTCGGGGCCGTTAACATTTCGCTAGGCCGCGGCAGAAATCGTTGATTTTTGAGAACCGCAGCGCAGCATACGTTGTTGGTATGTGAGCAGCGGATCGCAGAAAATCAACGATTTCTGACCGGTATAGTAGAAATGTCGACAGCCCCTAATTGAAAATTTGATACATAACATCTAACACCCGATCATGTTCTGCATCGGTCATGCTAGGAAATAACGGCAAACTCACGATACGCTCACACACATCTTCTGCCTGTGGAAAATCACCTACATTAAAACCAAATGCTTGCCGGTAATAGGGATACAAATGAACTGCACGATAATGAAGTCCTGTACCGATATTCATTTCTTTCATCACTTGCATAAATTCGTTACGGTTCATGCGCGCAGGTTCTTCATTGATAAGCGGTGTATAAATATGCCAAGAATGACGATGGTCATAGGAAGGATGCTTAGGCAGTGTCCATTGCGGCCAATCGGATAACGCTTCTTGATACCGTTCTGCTAACTCATTACGTCTAGCGATAAATCCACTCAATTCTTTCAGCTGATGAATACCAATCGCTGCCTGAATATCCATCATATTGTATTTATAACCTGGCAGTACCACTTCATAATCTTGACTACCACTTTTTCCATAACGATTCCACGCTTGTCTATCAATGCCATGAAAACGTAAACGTGAGATTTGTTCTGCTAACTGCTGGTCACGCGTGATGACACAACCACCTTCTCCTGTCGTCATATTTTTATTGGGATGAAAGCTAAACACTTGTGTATCACCAAAACTCCCTATGCGCTTACCTTTGTATTCTGTGCCAATAGCATGAGCCGCATCTTCCAGTACACGAATGCCATATTTATCCGCAAGCGCATACAAGGGATCGAGATCAACCGGTAATCCAGCAAAATGCACAGGAACAATCACACGTGTGCGGTCTGTAATAGCTTCCTCTAAGCGATTCAAATCCATATTCAGTGTCTGTGGATCAATATCCACCAAGACGGGTTTACCTCCCGCTAACACGATAGTGTTTAAAGTGGCTGCAAACGTAAGCGGCGAAGTAATGACTTCATCATCAGGCTGTAGATTCATTCCCAATAAAGCCAAATGCAAACCGGCTGTCGCTGAGGTCAACAATAAGGCGTGGGGAGCATTGAAATACTCTTTTAAAGCATCGGTAAATTGAGCCACGCGCGGGCCTGTGGTAATCCAGCCGCTCTTCAAACAAGCTACCACATCATCAATTGCAGCTTGACTAATGACAGGGCGGGAAAAGGGTAAAAATTCGTCTGACATAGCACTCTCTCTATAAGTTTACGAATGACTTTGGGCGACTAAATAAACCCCAGCAATAATAATAAAAATGCCTAACATGCGTATGGATGTTAGCGGTTCGCCAAACAGATAATAGGCAGCCAAGGCATTCACTACATAGCCAATACTCAGCATGGGATAGGCAAAACTTACCTGAACCCGAGACAACACCAATAACCATACCGCCACACTCATCACATACATGAATAAGCCTGTGACAATGGGTGGATTCACTATGACTTTCATACCAATTGGGAAAGCATTAGCAAACGTAAATTCGAAATGCCCAATTTGGCTCATACCCGCTTTAAGCAGCAATTGTGCCCCGGCATTAAGCAAGACACCACAGAGTATAAGAGCGAATATCATCATGTTTATAAACCTTTGACTGAATACCTGACACGGAAAAAACAGAGTTTTTTTGAGGTTCTGTCACGACGGGCTTGCGAGCTTAGACTCCCCCCACTGTCATCCCGGAATTTAGCACTGCTTAGCGAGCTTGCGAGCATAGCAGTGCTAAATTCCGGGACCTATCTCAACTCTTGCACAAGAGCTTGGATGGGTCCCGGACAAGCGCTCAGTAAAAAAACACTTCGCGCTCTCCGGGATGACAGTGTCTGTCGTGACAGAACCTCAAAAAGAACCCTTCCCCAGCTCGGTATGATACAAAATTTTCACCCCATTTACACACTTGCTAGGAAATTAAGTTATAATAACCACCATTTTTAACCCCTGAGGAAATAAGATCATGACCATTTTAGTTGGAAAAAAAGCACCCGATTTCACCGCATCGGCTGTATTAGCAGATGGTGAAATTACCAATAAATTCAATTTGCACCAAGTCATCGAAAAGAAATATGGGATTGTCTTCTTTTATCCCCTCGATTTCACTTTTGTCTGTCCTTCTGAGCTCATTGCTCTCGACAACCGTATTGAGGAATTTGAAAAACGCCATGCCTTGGTTATTGGTGTTTCTATCGATTCTCAATACTCTCACAATGCATGGCGTAACACACCCGTTGCTAATGGCGGTATTGGCCCCGTTCGTTATCCATTAGTTGCTGACGTGAATCATCAAATCTGCCAGGCTTATGGCGTTGAACACCCCACTGCTCATGTCGCATTACGTGGTGTATTTATCATTGATAAACAAGGTATCGTGCGCTCTCAAATTGTTAATGATTTACCATTGGGCCGCAACGTAGATGAACTTCTCCGTCTCGTTGATGCAATAGAATTCCACGAAAAACACGGTGAAGTTTGCCCAGCAGGCTGGACAAAAGGAAAAACCGGCATTAAGCCGACGATTGAAGGAATTGCTAATTACCTGGCTAAAGAAGCTGAATCACTCTAATCAGTTTTTATCACTTAAAAAAGCCCGTTTAAACGGGCTTTTTTTTATTCCTATGATTCTCATCCCAACCATTCCCCCATCGATTAGCGATATAACAAAATAATTCCGCTGTTCGTTCCGCATCGTAAATAGCTGAATGCGCTTGCTGGATATCAAAAGGAATACGCGCGCGTTTGGTAGCTCGGGCTAGCACCGTTTCTCCTAAGGCAACGGCAGAAAGTGAAGCAGTGTCAAAGGTAGTAAACGTATGAAAAGGATGATAGCGAATACCACATCTACCCGCAGCAGCCAGAATAAAACTCAAATCGAACCACGCATTATGCCCTACTAAAACAGCTCGATAACAAGAGGTTTTCTCTAACTGTTCTTTCACCGCGGCAAAAATACGATACAAAACTTGGCCTTCTGGAATGGCCAGACGTAATGGATGAAAAGGATCAATACCCGTAATTTCCAGCGCCTCTTTCTCGAATCGTGCGCCCAAAAAAGGTTCCACATGATAAGCAAAAGTGTGTTCACGAAATAACTTGCCTTCCTCGTTCATTGCTAATGTAATAGCGGCAATTTCAAGCAATGCATCCGTCGTAGGATTTAACCCTGATGTTTCCACATCAATGACAATAGGCAAAAGTCCACGGAAACGCCGTGCTAATAGTGTAGGGTTCATTCATTTTTTCTCTTTTCTTAGAAAATATTGACGTTAAAATAAGGCCAGTTGACAGGCCTTAGGGCAGAATCCATAAAATCAAAATATAATGTAGGACAACTATGCTAACTACCACACATCGACCCAACTCCAATCCCCTGCGAGATGCTATCACAAAAGCCTATCGAATGGATGAAAGCGAATGCTTGCAGAACTTGATCCCACAAGCCACTTTTTCAGACAAACAACTTATCCCCATTGGGGATACTGCAAAACGCCTGATCACAACAACACGCGAATATAAGAAAAAACAAGGTAAAATCGATACCTTATTACATCAATATGATTTATCCACTGATGAAGGGATTGCGCTGATGTGTCTTGCGGAAGCCTTGTTACGCATCCCGGATAAGGCCACCATGGATAAATTCATCAGTGACAAACTTTCCACAGCCGAATGGAGCAATCATCTTGCTGCTGATAATTCCTTCTTTGTTAATGCGGCGACCTGGTCGTTACTGTTGACGGGTAAGATTTATGCTCCTACCCTCGATAATCAAAAAAATCTCATGAGCTCACTGAAGCGAGCGACTAGCCGTTTAGGAATAGCCGTGATCCGGCCCATTATTTTGCAAATGATGAAAGCCATAGGCAAACAATTTGTGATGGGCGAAGATATCGAGTCGGCGTTACAACGCGCCACGGATCTTGAAGAAATGGGATATCGCTTTTCTTACGATATGCTAGGTGAAGCAGCCCGCACGGCCCAAGATGCGGAAAACTATTATGCCTCTTATGTGGCCGCCATCGATGCCATTGGCAACTATGCAAAAGGAGATAGCCTAGCTAAAAATCCGGGTATTTCCATCAAATTATCCGCTTTGCATCCGCGTTATGACTATACTCAATACGATCGCGTCGTCAAAGAAGTATCCCCCCTTCTTCTCTCCTTAGCCAAGCAAGCTAAAAAATACAATATCGGCTTAACTGTCGATGCTGAGGAAGCAGATAGACTTGATCTTTCTCTCGATATTTTTGCAATCGTTTTTAAAGATCCCGCTCTTGCTGGTTGGGAAGGCTTTGGATTAGCAGTACAAGCCTATCAAAAGCGCGCTACATTTGTGATCGATTGGCTGGCTGACTTATCTAAACAACAGGGTAAACGCATGACGGTCCGTCTCGTCAAAGGAGCGTACTGGGATGCTGAAATCAAATTCAGCCAAGTACAAGGCCAAGTTGGTTATCCCGTTTTTACGCGTAAACATGCGACTGATGTTTCTTACCTTGCCTGCGCGAAAAAATTATTGTCAGAACCGCAGTGTTTTTATCCTCAATTCGGTACACATAATGCTTATTCCGTGGCTGCCATCATGGAAATGGCGAATCACAAAATTGACTTTGAATTTCAATGTCTGCATGGCATGGGTCGTCCCTTGTATGACCAAGTCGTGGATAAAACCCAGTTCAATTATCCTTGTCGCATTTATGCACCGGTTGGCACGCACAAAGATTTATTGGGCTACCTGGTAAGACGATTACTTGAAAATGGCGCCAATAGTTCATTTGTGAATAAACTGGCTGACGATAAAACTCCCGTCGATCAAATGATAGTGGATCCCGTCGCACGCATGGCAGCGCTGCCCAGCAAACCCCATCCGCGTATTCCTCTACCCAAAGATATTTACGGCAATTGGCAAAATTCTCAAGGGCTGGATTTATCCGATTCCATTCAATTGAATAAACTCAAACAGGACATGGAAGCAGCCCAAAAAGAAACATGGCGCGCAGCCTCGATTGTCAACGGAAAGGCACAGTTTGATCATGAAGCTCAATTTGTCACCTCTCCTAGTAACACCCAACAAGTAGTTGGACAAGTAACGAGTGCGACAGAAGCGAATATTGAAGCCGCTTTAAAAGGCGCGACAGATTCTGCAAAAAAATGGGGAGAGACGCCAGTCACAGAGCGCGCTGCCATTCTCGAACGTGCAGCGGTGCTATTCCAAGAAAACATGCCTGCTTTGATGACCCTATTGACGCAAGAAGGCGGCAAAACCATTTTTGATTGCTTATCTGAAGTGCGCGAAACCATCGATTACTGCCGCTATTATGCCTATCGAGCCCGACAAGATTTAGCGCCCGTTCCACTTCCAGGCCCAACCGGTGAATCAAATCAATTATCTCTACACCCTCGCGGTGTGATCACTTGTATTAGTCCATGGAATTTTCCTCTCGCGATTTTTACCGGACAAATCGTTGCTGCATTGGTAGCGGGCAATACCGTCATTGCCAAACCTGCTGAACAAACGCCTTTAATTGCCTTCAAAGCAGTGCAACTCTTGCATCAAGCCGGCATTCCTAACGATGTCTTACAATTACTTATAGGCACAGGCGAAACCGTCGGCGCGAAACTGGTCAGTGATCCTAGAGTAGCAGGTGTCATGTTCACCGGTTCCACTGAAACAGCTAAATTTATAGAACAAACGCTTAGCTCATCGTAAAGGTCCCATTGCTCTCTTAATTGCTGAAACGGGCGGCCAAAATGCCATGATTGTGGATTCCTCTGCCTTAGCAGAACAAGTTGTCATGGATATTGCTCAATCCGCCTTTAACAGTGCGGGCCAACGTTGTTCCGCCCTGCGTGTGTTATTTGTTCAAGACGATCTCGCTCCCAAATTATTGGAAATGCTCAAAGGCTATATGGCCGAACTAACCATAGGAGATCCCAGTTTATTATCCACGGATATTGGACCCATCATTGACCAAGATGCGCTAAGCAATGCTGAAAAAACATTTTGCTACAATGAGCCAAGAAGCACAGTTAATTGCTCAAGTTCCTTTACAATACAATATGAGCGGACATTTCTTTGCGCCCTGTGTGTTCGAATTAAATGATTTAAGCGTGTTAAAAAGAGAAGTATTCGGCCCTATCTTGCATGTGATTCGTTATCAAGCAAAGGATTTGGATAAAGTGATGAATGCAATTATACAAACAGGTTACGGATTAACCTTGGGTATTCATAGCCGCATCGATACCACCATACAGTATATTGCAAGCCAAATGCCTATCGGGAATATTTATGTCAATCGTAATATGATAGGCGCCGTAGTTGGGGTACAACCTTTTGGTGGTGAACACTTGTCAGGCACAGGACCAAAAGCCGGCGGACCTCATTATTTACCTCGTCTTTGTGTTGAGCGATCTATTTCCAACAATACTACCGCTGTTGGAGGTAATGCACGCTTAGTCTCCCTACTTGAGGATGATGAATGGAACAAACCCACATAATAGAACACATTATTTTCCTTATCTTCTTCGGCACCGCCGTTCTCTCGACGATTGCACTCTTTACCCGTCAAGCATTACTGGTTGCCTATATTGTGTTAGGAGCTATCTTAGGCCCCTGGGGATTAAAGCTGGTCAGCAATAATATGATCATCCAGCAAGCGGGCGATATCGGCATTATCTTTCTCCTTTTTTTATTAGGATTGGATTTACAACCACAGAATTTGTTCCACTCATTGCGCAAAATGAGTGTGATCACGTTAGTGAGCTCAATCATTTTCTTTATTGTTGGTTTCGCTATCAGCTTTTTGTCTGGCTATACTTACTCCGAAAGTATTGTGATTGGCATTGCCTCTATGTTTTCCAGCACCATCATCGGAATTAAATTATTGCCAACCACCATTTTGCATCATCAACACACAGGAGAACTCGTCATCAGTGTGTTGTTGTTACAAGATGTGATTGCAATTTTTGCACTCTTAATCCTGCAAATTCTTACTCGACCTGGTGATGGTGGATCTTTCCAAGCCGCATTAACCATCAGCGCCTTTCCCATTTTGGTCACAGTTGCCTATTTATTTCAGCGCTATGTTCTTTCCTGGTTATTGAAGCGATTCGATAAAATTCATGAATATATTTTTATTTTATCTATTGGCTGGTGTTTATGTATGGCCGAACTCGGTCATGCATTTGGATTGTCAGAAGAAATTGGGGCATTCATTGCTGGTGTGACATTGGCTTCCAATCCCATTGCTTTTTACATTGCAGAAAGCTTAAAGCCATTACGTGATTTCTTTTTAGTGATTTTCTTTTTCTCCATCGGTGCAAGCTTTAATTTCGATTATTTCCAACAAGTCATTTTCCCCGCCAGCTTGTTAGCAGGATTCATGTTAATTTTAAAACCGATGATATTTGGTTGGCTATTACATCGGTCGGGTGAAGTCTTATCTGTTAGCTGGGAAATTGGCGTACGCTTAGGTCAAATGAGTGAATTCTCCTTACTCCTCATTTATATGGCCATGCAGACTAATCTTTTATCGCCAGTGACAAGTTATATGGCTATCGCCGCCATTATGATTACATTTATTATTTCCTGTTATTGGACCGTCATGCGTTATCCAACACCTCTTGCTGCCACGGAAAAACTGCGACGGGATTAAAAATTCTAAGGGCCTTAAGAAAATAAGCCATTTATTTTGCATAAAAATCAGCAAAAAACTGTTTAAATTAAATCGACAAATTTAGTTAAACTTGAACATTTGTAGTTTTTAGTCTATAGTTATGTTAACCGTTAATTTACAGTTAACAATAATATGATAAAGTCATGGAAACATAAAGGTCTTAAGACGTTTTTTGAAACGGGCAGCAGAACTGGGATTATCCCAGCACACGAAAAGAAATTAAAAATTATTTTGCAGCGTTTAAATGCGGCTATTGCCCCCGAAGACATGAATACCTCAGGTATGCAATTTCATAAATTATCAGGGGGGAAAAAAGATTTTTATGCGGTATCTGTTAATGGTAATTGGCGCGTGATTTTTAAATTTGATGATCGAGATGCAATTTTAGTTGATTATCTTGATTATCATAAAGATTAGGAGAGTCAACTATGACTATTATGCATGAACCATTACATCCAGGTGAAATTGTAAAGGATGAACTTATTCATGGTGCTGGACTAACGGTAACCGAGGCTGCGAATAGGTTAGGCGTTTCTCGCCCAGCATTATCAAAGCTTTTAAACGGTCATACGGGTATAAGTCCAGAGATGGCGCTCCGTTTATCTAAGCTTTTGAACACTAGTGTTGAAATGTGGATTAACATACAAGCGCAGTACGATACTTGGAAGATTACACAAAAATCAAAAAAGATTAAAATTAAACCATTAGTAAGAACGGCTGCTTAGTGAAGAACACAATTGTAACAAGATTTAAAAAAATGAATGCAAAAAAATGAGTTTCAGACTCGCATTATACGCTGACTAATTATCGGGATAATTTGCAGACTCAATGCCTCTTCCGTCTTTTTTTCAAATAGGCCTCATATGTTGGATTACAACTATGTAAATAAGAGTCGCAGCCTTTTTTTGTTTTTATCTTTTCAAAAATCCAATTATATACATCTCTTTCGATTCCGTTTTCTTTTTTATGTTCAAAATTTACAAAATCTCCAGCTAAACAAACGTATTTTTCCCCTTTCATTATTTTTCGCCATTTATTAAATCTTTTTTCGAAGTCAGCAACAGACCACCGTGCTCTCATGCCATACTCGTGGACAAGATTCGGATTTACCCAGACTTTAATTTCTAAATCCGCTATATTATCTTTCCCACCAATTTCATCAGCAGATGAGCCTGTATCTTTAAGCGTAATTTCAATAGACTCTCGTGGAAAACACTGCCAATAATTTCCACCAGTTTCCTTGGGATTAAAAGGATACCCTTTGTTTTGGGGAAATCCCCAACTGAAGTCACCCAAGTCATTTTCGCTCAAGATATTGTAATCGTTACTTAATAAAACGTAAGGATATTTATTTTGCTCTATCGAAACAGCATTTGCTTTTATACAAGTTAATAAACATAAAAAAAAGCAAATAGCCGCTGCTAATCTCATTTTACTCACCTTGTAAAAGTTCATAAAATTCACGAAAATTAGCGAGACCTCTGGGAATTTGACCTTTATTAACTTCATTCCAGTAAGATTTATATTCAATCACTGCTTCGTCCCATGAAGCTGTACGCTTTAATCTCACTGAAGCAAGTTTTTTCTTCTGGAACAACCAGCGAACACCCATACAAATATTACTTGTAGAATCTAGTATCTTATTCCAAGGAATACGTATGAGATAATCATGTAATTCACCTTTGGGATTTTGAAGAATAAGAAAGGTGTCATGCAGAATTTGCATTAATCCATGAGCATTTTTGGTTCTGGGGGGATTTATATCGAAACTAGATTCCGAACCAAGAAGCGCTTTAACCAAATTAGCGTCTAATGGATCATCTAAGTTAAAAACATCATCCCAATATTTAGTCCAACCACGAATTAAGCCATCAAAATCATCTGCGGTTGGATATTTCCTTGTCAAAACACCTGGGGTTGGTGGGCCAGAAAGATTATCAAAATATGTTTGGGTAATATATTGAATTTCATCATATGATAATTCTTCTTTATGCGATGGATTGTTTGCACAATACTCATGTACCTTAACAAGACCATCGGGATGTTTTTTATTAGGCTTAATATGGATAATATGCTCTTTAACAAAATGTTGGCCAATTGGACATCTTCGCCAAGGGTGAGCTTTTTTGGTTTCAGAATCTTTGGCACTAGGAGTAGCAATTGTTGGTATGAGCATATCTATCCTTGAACTTTAAAATAGGATTGCTAATATATATTAACTTAGCATTAATGCAAGGTCATACCCCGAGTGCTGCAAAGCTACCAATCAGGTAGCTTTTTGCAATGGGAACTAACATACAAGGTGTCCCTATAAAATTATTCCATCTTCAGCTTTTTATTTTTTAAATTTAGGAATATGGATATGTTTTTCTATCGGGCGAAACATTTTCTCTTCAGGTTTTTTAAATATGTTGAATGTTCCTTAATAACTGAAAAATCATAATTTTCATCGTTTGCCGTAAAACTGCAGCAAAACATTCTAAAGCTAGCTATAATCAGTACATAACAATAATATTTCAGTATTCCATCTAAAAAATTTAACCATTTTACGGAGAGATTGAATGGGTTTGCATTCTCATGATAGCCATAGCCATTCGCATGACCATACGCATTCTCATGGCCATGGTCACGATGCCATACGTTCGTTTAATACCGCTTTCGCCATTGCCGTCTTCGTCACATTGGCTTACACCTTTGCAGAAATAGGTTATGCCTTATATGCAGACTCCATGAGTTTGTTAGCTGATGCCGTCCATAACTTAGGCGATGCACTGGGCTTAATTCTGGCTTGGATCGCAAACTGGTTATTATCGTTTCCACCGAGTAAACGCTATAGCTACGGATTTAAACGCACGACTATCATTGCAGCACTGGCTAATGCTTTTATCCTGGTCGCGACCTCAGCCGTCATCGCCTATGAATCCATTTATAAACTCATGCATCTTAGGCCCGTCGACGAAACCATTGTGATTGTCGTTGGTCTCATTGGCATCGCTGTCAATGGAGGGACATCATTATTGTTTATGCGTGGTGCAAAAGATGACATCAACATCAAAGGCGCTTTTCTTCATCTTTTAGCAGATGCACTCATTCTAACCGGTGTCGTTGTCTCGGCGATTATTATTAAATTTACCGCATGGGATTGGATAGATCCCGTCATCGGTCTCATTATTGTGGGCATAGTGTTATGGGGCACATGGGGCTTACTGCGCGATTCTGTGATTTTAATTCTCGATGCCATTCCGCATTATATTGATCATACTGGCGTGAGAAACTATCTCGGCTCTTTACCCGGTGTTAAAGCCGTTCATGATCTTCACATCTGGGGATTAAGTACGCGTGAAGTCGCACTCACTGTTCATCTCATTATGCCTAACGCAGCATTAACAGATGCGGATTATAAAAAAGTGAATGACGTGTTACATGAACAATTCAAAATCAGCCATGCGACTATTCAAGTTGAATCAGGAAGCGACCTTGATTCGTGTCGACGAACGGAGACATGTTAAGAGAAGGAGAGAGTATGGATTATCAATTGGCTAAAGATGAGTATGATCACCCCTATCTTAAAGTCGCTTTAACAGACTTTGCGCTCATAACAAATTCACTGCTCAATAAAGGCATGGCTTTTACTCAAGAAGAACGCGAAGCATTCGGTCTGTTAGGTTTACTCCCTCCTCATATCTCTGACATCAATATTCAACGAGAACGCTCTCTCTTAACCGTGAGAAGTAAACCCACTGACATTGAGAAATATATTTATTTACGTGATTTGCAAGATTCGAATGAAACCTTGTTTTACAACTTGCTTCATCGTCATATCGAAGACCTGTTACCCATTGTTTACACTCCTACCGTGGGATTAGGCTGTCAACGATTCAGTCATGTTTATCGACGACCACGCGGCGTGTTTGTCTCTTATCCTTATCGCCATGAGATAGACAACATTCTCGCCAATCCCCGTTTTGATAAAGTGAAAGCCATCGTCGTGTCTGATGGTGAGCGCATTTTAGGATTGGGTGATCAAGGCGCTGGCGGCATGGGCATACCCATTGGCAAGCTCGCTCTCTATACAGCGTGTGCTGGTATCCATCCTTCCTTCGCATTGCCCATTTTATTAGACACGGGCACGAACAATCTTGAATTACGACAAGATCCTCTTTACATAGGTTGGCGACATGAGCGCCTGCGCGGCAAAGATTATGACGATTTTATCGACACGTTTATCGCCGCCATCAAAAAGCGTTTTCCGCATGCATTATTGCAGTGGGAAGATTTCGCGCAGATCAATGCCACTCCTCTACTTGAGCGCTACAAAGATCAACTCTGCACCTTTAACGATGATATTCAAGGCACTGCCGCAGTCGCTGCCGGTACGTTATTTGCAGCGATTCGCGCAACAGGAACACGCTTGCGAGATCAGCGCATTGTCATTGTCGGAGCAGGTTCAGCAGGGTGTGGTATTAGTCATCTCCTCTTACAGGCAATGATAGAGGATGGATTACCTGAGTGCGAGGCACGATCACGTTTTTATTTAATCGACCGACCTGGTTTGTTGTGTGATGATATTCCCGGTTTACTTCCATTCCAACTTTCCTTTGTTCAATCCAGACAAGCAATTTCACAATGGAAATGTGACAACACCGATCTTATTTCACTCTATGATGTCGTAAAAAATGTTCATCCCACGCTCTTAATTGGTGTCTCAGGACAGTCAGGTATATTTACCGAAAACATCGTGCGCGAAATGGCATCCCATGTTGAACAACCTATCATTTTCCCTTTGTCTAATCCCACTTCACGTTCTGAAGCTTCGCCATCGGATCTTATGCTTTGGACAAATGGAAAAGCCATCATAGGAACAGGAAGCCCCTTTGCTCCTATTGTTAAAAATGGACAAGCTTTTCGCGTTGATCAAACTAATAATTGTTATATTTTTCCGGGCATGGGTTTAGGTTTAATCGCCGTTAAAGCACGTCGCGTGACCGATAAAATGTTTATGGTGGCAGCGAAAGCATTGGCCGATACGTCACCAACAAAACATCACCTCCAAGCGAATCTGTTAGCACCTCTCTCTGAAATTCGTAAAGTCTCCTTGCAAGTCGCAATCGCCGTTGCAAAAGAAGCCATCGCAGCAAATTTAGCGACCGCCAATCAAATAAACGATTTAGAAAAGCATATACAGGATTACATGTGGGAACCCGTGTATTTACCCTATAAACGGATGAAGTGACGCATGGAAGGGGGATGACGGAGTCAAAATGACACTCCCGCAATGAGCTTATTAATATACCCTGACAATAAAAACAAACTCACAAACACAAAAAACAAAATCACCACAGGCCAGGTACGTGTTTTTCTTTGCATGACTATAGCTGTTAACGGAGCAGAAAAAATAATCGCCAATAAGATTCCAAACACTAAGAAAGACAAATCAGAAATAATATTATCTAACCAACTGAAAGCTGCCACACGAATAAAAAAATTATCTGCCAGCGCTAAGAGCAAATAACAAATATAAATCCATTTTCCTGACACATAACCTAACCACAGTGCCGCAAATGCATACGATAAAGTCAGAATTTCGAAAGCCGCGAGATAAATAGCGGTGTTACTCATGAATAATGTGCTTAATTCTATGTGTGATTGAAGAATCAAGAGTGACGATAACCAATCGTCATAGGTGTTGAAAGAAAATTGCTGCAAGAAAAATAACAAGATTGAAATAATGATTAATATTCGTATCCCTGTTAATGTAAACATCGTATTTTCTCTCGGCGAAAATTATGACAATAACTTTTCCTTGGCTTTAACATGGCCTTTTTTCGCTGCTTTTTCATACCATTCTCTCGCCTGCTGAGAATCGGGGCCCACACCTAAGCCTTGTTCATACATTGTTCCTACATCATACATTGCATCAGCCACATAATGAGGACTTCCCGCCGCAATCGTTAGCCACTGAAATGCCGCCTCATCATTTATTTCAACACCTATCCCCATGAGAAAGCGATGACCGATTTCATAAGTTGCAAGAGAATGGCCTTTTGCTGCTGCTTCGCGCATCAATACAAACGCCATGTCAAAATTCTGTTTCACGCCATAGCCATTATCATAAAGCAATGCCAAAAAATAAATGACATGATAACTTTGACGGCTTGCTTGTTTGAGATAAAGATGAATTTGTTCTTGTTCTTCAGTTGAGAGAATGTGTTCTTTGAAATAATCAAGTAATGTGTTGATGGCAGTGATATCACCAGACGAAATATTTCGTAAGAGTTGCGGCAGATCTTGAATCATATCTCCTATTCATCCTTTCACACAGGCAAGCGGTCTTAAATAAGCAACTCGTCGCGCCAATCCAGAAGCTTCTGTCACCGTTGCCACTAAATCAACATCTTTATACGCGCCTGGTGCTTCCTCTGCAACTCCACGCAGCGTACCCGAACGAATATAAATGCCACGACGTTGCAATTCATCGATTAATTCGCGTCCGTTCCATTTTTTTATTGCTTGATGACGACTCATACTGCGACCGGCGCCATGACTGGCTGAAGCGAAGGCTTGATTTTGTTTCGTTTCATTTCCTGCTAATAAATACGATCCTGTCCCCATACTGCCGCCAATAAAAACAGGTTGCCCTACTTCTTTGTACCGTGCAGGCAAATCCATATGGCCTGGCGGCAACGCACGTGTTGCCCCTTTGCGATGGATGTAAAGTTCACGTTCTTTGTTATCGACAATATGTTTTTCTTTTTTGCATGTATTATGAGACACATCGTAAAGTGTTTCGATAACGATATCGGGTATCACAGCAGCCATCGCCTCGCGGGTTAAATGCGTAATGATTTGCCGATTCGCTAAAGCACAATTAACACCAGCATGCATCGCACCAATATAATGTTGTCCTTCCTTCGATTGAATAGGAGCACAAGCCAGCTCACGATCCGGTAAGTGTATGCCCAATCTTCCCGCTGCTTTGGCCAGTAAAATGAGATAATCAGACCCAATCTGGTGCCCCAATCCCCGCGAACCACAATGAATAGCAATAATGATTTGCCCTTCTTTGATACCAAACGCTTCTGCCGCAATCGCATCATAAATCTTATCTACGACTTCCACTTCGAGATAATGATTACCTGAACCTAAGGTGCCCATTTCACCGAGTTGTCGCTTTTTAGCATGCTCAGAAACATAACTGGGTTCTGCTGCTCGCATGCAGCCTTCTTCTTCGATATAGATTAAATCTTCTTTTTCACCATAACCTTTCTTCAGTGCCCAGCGCGCTCCTTCTTGCATCACATGATTGATTTCAGACATCGTGAGACGAATTTTTCCTTCTGCACCCACGCCTGAGGGAACGGTGCTAAATAATTTATCGGCAATTTTTTCCAGATAAGGCAAGATATCTGCGACGAAAAGATTGGTACGTAAACAACGTACGCCGCATGAAATATCAAATCCCACCCCGCCTGCGGAAATAATTCCGCCTTCATTCTCATCAAATGCCGCCACACCCCCAATGGGAAAACCATAGCCCCAATGCGCATCAGGCATGGTCATGGCAGGACCAACAATACCCGGTAATTTCGCCACATTAGAAATTTGCTCACGGACTTTGTCGTCCATCGCTGCGATTAACTCTTTTGTTCCGTATAAAATAATGGGGTAATCACTGGATGTCACAGTGAAGCGATAAGCATCGAGAGCTTTGATGAAAGTCATATCCATAAGGATCATGCACGAAATAATTTTGACATTAGCCTCCAGTGCGGCATCAGATTTAAACGTACCGGAAGAAGAAAAATCGCAGGAGTACTTGCGGTATTTCGAGATTTTTCGACTGAGGAACGTTTAAAGATGATGCTGCAATGGAATGCTAAATGTCAAAATTATTTCGTGCATGATCCTAAATTACACATCCACTATGCATCGTGCTTCCCATGAATGATCTACTTTTCTAACGGATAACATGGTCAAGGTCGCCCCTTTAACTTCAATACCGCGTTCGATATTATCTCGCCAAGGCTCGCCTGCCACGGTCGCTTTCCATAAGCTACCCTCGTGCTTTAAACGAAAATCGCCAAAAATCAGCTGATGTTCTTGTGCTTTCGCAAGCAAGAGATTTAGCCAAGTAACGAGGGCTAATTCGCGATCCTCTTCTTCAAATTCAAATGTGATAATTTGTATTTGATGAATTTTTTCAATATCAGCCATTAATGCAAACATGACGCGCGCGGTATTGGCAAAACAATTTTCGATAGTCTCACCGCGGCCGATAATACCAATATCAGCATCATGGTCAAAATAATTTTCTGCTTCTCCCACTCTTAATCGTGCCACTAGAATGCAACCATCTTCGGCTTTACGAGTCGTTCAAAATCGCTGAAGGCGACTTGCATTAGTTCGGAATGAGAACCCGCGTTAAACAAAATATGGTCTTGATGGCTTAAATGATTGGAAACAAATACCGGCATATCATACAAGTTGCCAAACGGGGGCATCGCGCCCACTTCACAGCCCGAAAATTTATCTTTAAATTCAGATTCTTTCGCAAGATCAACGCCCGATGTGCCCGTTGCTTCGCGCAGTTTTGCAAAATTGATTTGATCATTCGCTGGAATCACCACCATGGCAAGCCGTCCATCTATTTTTACAATCACAGTCTTTGCAAGCTGCTTACCAGAGACATGTGCACTTGCTGCAATTTCTTGTGATGTAAAGGCGGGTGAGTGACTCAGGGAGACATATTTAATCTTATGACTATCAAGAAATTCTTTCAGCTTTTTGACAGGCATGACTATCTCCTTTCATTACCTCTAACATACCTATTATAGTCCCAATTGAAGCCTTGGGGCAGTTTCCTGGTATCACATAGGTGGATAAATGGGGCAGTTGCTTGTCCCTGTCATCCCGGAATTTAGCACTGCTTGACGAGCTTGCGAGCTTAGCAGTGCTTAATGTCCGGGACCCATCCAGACTTTTGAACAAGATCATGGATGGGTCCCGGACAAGCGCTCAGTAAAAAACACTTCGCGCTTTCCGGGATGACAGTGGGAGCACTAGTTCACGTCGCCCATTCTGGAATAACAAGGATTGCCTTTTGCCGTCTGTTATTGTTAAATTGCCTCCGCTTAACAAATGAACCACATAGAGCACTCCAACTATGGTCAATGGATCAATCCAGTCATTTCGCGCTGATCGATGGCTTTATTTATTTATTTTTGCCCACTTACTTTTCTGGACAGTTGTCCCTGTGCTGATCCGTTACAATTTGCCTTTGGATTCCATTGAAGGCACGCTTTGGGGACATCAATTAGAGTGGGGATATGATAAAAATCCATTCCTCAATGCATGGCTAACCGCACTAGCCACCTATCTGGATGGTCAATCGGGATGGATGGTTTATCTTTTTAGTCAATTATCTGTTGTTATTTGTTTTTGGGCGATATGGCAACTCGCTAAACAAATGGTGACCCCTGTCTATGCCCTCATTGCTGTCATGATACTCGAAGGTGTTCAATACTATCATTTTCATGCCATCGATTTTAATGACAACACTCTCGAACTTAGTCTGTGGGCATTAACCATTTACTGTTTTTATCAAGCGCTGCGTTTATCAGACAAACTAGCATGGATACTCACCGGGTTGTTCGCGGGCTTGGCGATGATGGCGAAATATTACACGGCTGCCTTGTTAGCTGCGATGGTGTTATTTTTATTTCTGCGTGCTGAAAATCGTAAACAATTAGCGACTCTCTCACCTTATCTTGGCTGCCTCACATTGGCAGCCATTCTCTTACCGCATACCCTTTGGCTGTATTTCCATGATTTCATCACAGTGAATTATGTATTTGAACGAGGTAGTAGTACATTTCATTGGACTAATCGCTTTATTTATCCAGTCCAATTCGCCTGGCAACAATTGCAAACTTTTTTGCCCGCACTGATTTTGTATACTTGTTTATTTTTGGGTAAAAAGAAAGAACACGCTGTATCACTAGCCTCGCCCCCAGAATCCCCTCTCACCTCTTTTAATCGATCCTTTTTAATCTACGTGGGTTTAGGACCCTTCTTGTTGACGATACTGCTTTCTTTTTTATGTGGAACCAAACTGCGCGCTGGCTGGGGCATGCCACTCTTATCCACGTGGGGAATTCTTCTTGTCATGCTGCTACCCCCTGTTTTAACGACAACAAAAATATATCGTTTTATCACTTCTATTTTCATTTTGATGGGCTTATTTTTAAGCGCGTACAGTGTCTCTTTGATTTATTCTTCTAGTGCTTCCAGTGCCAATTTCCCTGGACATGAAATAGCTGAGACGCTGACTAAACAATGGCGTGATAAATATCATACAAATCTCGCTTATGTTGCTGGCTCGCGCTGGCTAGGAGGCAATGTAGGTTTTTATTCACCCGATCACCCCGCTGTTTTCATTGAATGGGAATCTACTCGCGCTCCGTGGATTAATAGCGCAGAAATGCAACGCAAAGGGGCTCTCTTTCTCTGGGATATATCCGATAACGAAACATTGCCCGATTCTGTTCGCGCTCAATTTCCCCAACTAGAACCTGCTGCGATCTTGGAATTTTCTTGGCATAGAGATAAAGATAAGAAACTAGCACCCATTAAAATTGGCATGGCGTTCTTACCGCCCGCCGTCATCCCTCGTTGACGCTAGTCTCGCTAGTCCCGAAGATGACGGTAATCGATCTCACCACCTCATCTACCTCTTGCTGTGTGGTAAAACGACCAAAAGAAAAACGTACCGAACTTTTAGCTTGCTCTTCACTCAACCCCATGGCGCGTAGCACATACGAACCTTCTATGCCTTTGCCAATACAGGCTGATGCCGTGGAAGTCGCAATATGGGGAAGTTGAGATAAGATGGCCTCGGCTAACATGCCTTCAAATCGTACGTTTAAAATATGAGGGACGGTGTGAGAAGGATGACTATTCAATCGCAAACAAGAGATATTTCTTAAGCCGTTTACAAAGCGATCGCGCAAATCACGAATCCTGTTTGTTTCCTGCTGCATAGCATGCAGAGCAAGCGCAAAGGCTTCACCCATGCCAGCAATTTGATGCGTCGCTAAGGTACCAGACCGCATGCCTTGTTCATGACCCCCGCCATGAATGAGCGGCTCCACTCGAACGCGCGGTTTTTTGCGTAAAAACAATGCCCCTATCCCCTTGGGCCCATAAACCTTATGTGCACACAACGACAACAAATCAACCGGCGTTTGATTCACATCAATGTTAATCTTACCCGCACTTTGTGCAGCATCGACATGCAATAAAATCCCTCGTGATGATGTCATTTTTGCGATTGAATCTATGTCTTGCACTATCCCAGTCTCATTATTGACATGCATGATAGACACCAAAATCGTGTCATCTCGTATTGCCGCTTGGAGGGTAGCGAATGCCAAAAGGCCCGTGGATTCAGGCTTAAGATACGTGACGTCAAAGCCCATTTTTTCCAAATGCTGGCAAGCATCTAACACCGCTTTATGCTCGGTTTTAAGGGTAATGATATGCTTGCCTTTACGCTGATATAATTGCGCTACACCTTTTAACGCTAAGTTATCAGACTCTGTTGCACCCGATGTCCAAATGATCTCACTGGGGTCGGCCTGAATTAAACTGGCCACTTGCGCACGTGCCGTTTCAACAGCTTCTCTAGCGGCCTGTCCAAACGCATGCAAGGAAGCAGGATTCCCAAATAAACCCTCCGGCGTGAGAAAAGTCAGCATTTTTTGCGCTACCCGAGGATCTACTGGCGTGGTAGCAGCGTAATCAAGGTAAATGGGGTTCATAGAAATCGTCTAGTTAATGTGTATAAAATAGACAAAATGACAGGAAAAGTCAAAATCTTCTCATTCTACCCGCTGTGGCACATCCCTCAAACCAAGATTCAAGTTTTTTTCACCTGCTCGACCAGCTTCGATATATTCGGCATCTTGGTTGACACTCCATACATCGTAATCAGGCGCACCAGCGATAATATTCTTCACAGTTAACATCGCTGTCATCATGGCATGGTCTTGGTTGTTATATTTATGCATCCCATTACGCCCCACTAAATAAAGCGTGGGAAACTTTGCGGCAAGTTCTTGGCGAATGATATCAACATGTACTTGGTAATCATTATCATAGACTGGATAAGCTTTCGCTTGGCGCACGACACAACCATCGACAATATCCTCTGTTTTTGCCAACCCTAGCATCACTATTTCTTTTCTGGCTTTCTGTAATAAGTCAGCATCGGAGGCGTTCCAAAGGTTATCGTCTTTGAAACAAAAATATTCCATACCATAACTACACTTCCCTTCTTCAGGGACTAACTCAGGAGACCACGAGCGGAAATTCTGGATACGTGCGACATCGACGCCAGCTTCATGCACATAAATCCAATTATCAGAAAATTGATTTTTATCTTTGAGAATAAGAACGACAATTAAAAAATCCCGATAGTGTAACTGTTTCGCTGTTTCTACCACCTTGGTTGACACAGCAGGATGTAAATAATCAACCACCAGATCACGTAATGGCGCGGAAGAAACCACATGTGTCGCACTCACGGTTTTTGTATTGCCTTCCTGATCGCGATAAGACACATGCCATTTTTTTTCCTGCGCCACATAATCACACTGATAGACATGACTGCCGAGTAATACCTGACCACCGCGCGTTTTAATTTTTTCCGCGCAAGCTTCCCATAACATACCGGGGCCTCTGCGTGGATAACGAAAAGTATCAATCAATGTTTTAATAGTCTGACGACGATTTTTTTTGAATAATGTCTTAGGCAGAAAGGCATGCAGAATAGCCGATGATAATGATAATCCTTTAATACGTTGAGCAGCCCAGTCGGCGGAAATATCTTCACAACGCATGCCCCATACTTTCTCTGTATAGGTTTTAAAAAAAATCCTAAACAAGCGTTTACCAAAATGATTTGTTACCCAATCCGAAAAGCTGACGGGTTTCTTAATGGGGAACAAGCGCGCTTTGGCATAAGACAAAACACACAGAAAGGATTCGAATAATCCCAGTTTGCGTAAGGCTTCAATAGGTTTTAACGGATAAGAAAAAAATCGCCTCCGATAAAAAATGCGTGATGAGCGTGGTCTATCTAACATATCCTCAGGAAGAATTTCTGACCAAAGTGCTTCCACCTCTTCTGCTTTGGAAAAAAATCGATGGCCGCCAATATCAAAGCCATATCCTTTATAATTTGCGGTGCGTGCAATCCCACCGACGTAACTAGGATCTGACTCTAGTACCGTCACAGGAATATTTTCTTTTGCAAGGAGATAAGCTGCCGTTAACCCGGCAGGACCGGCGCCTATCATCACAACATGAGTTTGCATCATAGTGAAATCCATTTAAAATCTGGGGTGACTTCTGGTGTTGGGTTTCGTAAAGCGTCATTTCGGCCCGAGCAACTCCACTGCGTCATCCTCGGTTCCTCGCTTACGCTCGGCCCGAGGATGACGCAGTGGAAATTGAAATCATAGCTATGTTACACGGAAAATCAATCATGAGATCAACTATCTATAGTCAACATCGCTTTATTTTCAGCTTAGTAGGCCTGTGTCTACTCTATCTCATGGTTGAGATTTTTTTAAATCGTTACACTATGCTCGCCATCGATGAATTCTGGTTTGCTCATATTATTTACCATTACAAAGATGCGCTGCCTTATCGTGATTTTGCCCCGTATAAAACTGTCTTGGGCTATTATTTATTATTACCGCCTATGTTGAGCGCAAAAGGTATTATACCCACCTTAACTTTCACTAAACAGTGTCTGGCATTGCTTAATACCCTGATTTTATTTATCTCCTCTTATTGGTTAACGCGCTATTTTTCACGCAGAGGCGTCTTAAGCAGCCTGATTGTGTTATTGACTTCTGATATTGTTTTATCTTTTTCAACCAATATTCGTGTTGATTTATTAGGTTATTGGTTTTGTTTTTTTGCCTTGTTATGCCTCATGGAACGACGTTTTCTCCTGGCAGGTTTGTTAATCGGCTTAGGCTTTATCACCACACAAAAAGCACTTTGGTATATCGTTGCCAGTGATATTGCATTAGCAGCACAGTGGCTACTTTATTCTCGACAGAGAAAAGTGATCTGGCACATTGCCTCATACAACCTCATGGCTGCTTTTGTGATGGGGCTTTATATCGCATTTTGGTCTTGGCTCTCTGACTGGCACACTGTTATTACCAGTATTTTTCACGAAGCATCCGTTTTATATCATCTCGATTGGTATGACAGTGCAAGAGGATTATTTTGGTCTTACATCGTTTCTTTCAACCCGCTTGTTTTCGCTTTATGGCCGCTCTCCTTACTGAGTCTTGTCGTCACGTATGATCATGATGACGCTTATCAACAACGATTTTTTATTGTGATAGTTGGCATGGTCATATTGTTTTGTCTTATTCCATACAAAATGATCTTTCCTTATTACATGCAAGTCTCTATTCCTGTTTGGTTGATTCTTTATTCCGCCTTTTTTTCCTGGCTATATCCACTATTCCAACCGAATCAAATGATTCGTCTCATGCTACCTAAGCCTATCCTATGGACGGGTCTTTTCGTTTATCTTGGTATCATGATTTACGTCATGCTTGAGCTCGATTTACCTTTTGTGTATCTCTTATTTTGTTTAATGCCTATCTTGCTCATGACCACAATCATTTCTCATCTTAAACTCGGTCACGGCTTAGTCTCTTTGTTTCGTCAGCTTATTTTGATCATCATGCTTTTTATCGGCGGCATTTACCCTTTAGCCAAATTTACGCTCAAAACCATTGAATTTAATGGTGACTATCAACAAGCCCATGTCAATGTCATTAATCATTTGCTACAAGATGGCAGTGATTATGTGGCAGGTATCGAGCTTATTTATAATAAAACCCAACGCATTGCTGGCTTACGTCAATTAGTGGGACCAGCGATTGATTATTTGGCGTCTCCCTCAGAAAAATTGCGGCCGTTTATGCTTGCTTCTTTATATCAAGATCCGAATGCCACCTCATCCTCTGTTATCACTGCATTAAAAAATTCAGACGTGAAATTTTATGTCAACACTTATCGCGTGGCTGCGCTGCCTGCGGATATCAGACAATATCTTCAATCTCAATATGAACACATTTGGGGCAGCATTTATCTTTACGCTCCTTCTATGTCAGCAGGCATTCATGAAATCACGCTTAAATTTACAGGTCGTTATCTGATTGAAGCGCAAGCAGGAGCAAAGATTAACCTAGCCGGTCAATCCTATGCTAAGCATGCTATTTTATTCTTGCAAAAAGGCGCTTACCTCTCTATTGCCAATCAAGATTATCGATTAAAGTTATTACCCGATGCAGTAAAGCTCTTGATGGATAAAAAATTTCAACAAGAGCAAATCACGAAAATCGTATGGTAGGCCCGAGAATGACGGCTTTAACCTTGCTATACCATCAAAAATTCGGCATGCTTTCCAAAAATAGTAACCGAGAGACACGTTGCCCATGAATAGTCCTCAAGTTGCCGTGCTCATTCCTTGTTACAATGAAAGTACGACGCTAACACGCGTGATCAATGATTTTAAACAGCAACTTCCCCAAGCCATCATTTACGTCTATGACAATGCATCAACGGATAATAGCGTTGAAGTAGCGAAAAACGCGGGCGCCGTCGTCAAACATGTCTTTCTACGTGGAAAAGGGCAAGTTGTCAGACGGATGTTTGCAGATATTGAGGCAGACGTGTATGTCATGGTAGATGGGGATGCCACTTATGATGCGGCTTCTGTGCATCAAGCGATTGAATTGCTAGATGATAATTCTCTCGATATGGTGGTGTGCAAACGCAATCCCAGTGATGACAATTCTTTTCGTCCAGGACATGCGTTAGGAAATAAGTGGTTTACTAACACAGTTAATTTTTTGTTTGGTCATCAATTCAATGATATTTTTTCTGGTTATCGAATTTTCTCACGACGATTTGTCAAATCATTTCCTGCCATTTCACATGGATTTGAAATTGAAACGGAAATGACGATTCATGCTTTGCAGTTAGGCATTCCTTCCGCAGAAATTGATACTCCCTACCAAGAACGGCCTCCTGGCTCTGTCAGTAAATTGCGTACAATCAGGGATGGGATTCGCATTTTATGCACGGTGTTATTACTCTTTTTGTACATCCGGCCTATGGTGTTATTCGGTATTTTATTTTCCATTTTTGCTGCCGCCTCACTGATATTAGGCATGCCTATCATCATTCATTTTATCCAAACCGGATTGGTTCCGCGTATGCCCACTGCTATTTTAGCTGCTTCATTAGGCTTATTAGCGAGTTTGTGTTTAGCCTGCGGCATGATACTCGACAGCGTGAGCCGTTCGCGACTTGAAATAAAACGCTGCTGGTATTTAATGACTGCGGCTCGCACACCCATTCAGTGATGATAAGAGCTACCATGAGCAACCAAGATAGACTCCTGTATGCGCTGATATTAACACTCGCTATGTTAGCCTGCGGCATGTTATCGATGTGGTTTGGTAAAGAATTAGGATGGGATTTAGCTAATTATCATTACTACCAACCCTATGCAATTCTGCATGATCGCATGCAAATTGATTTTTGGCCTTCTTCCTTTATTCATCAATATATCAATCCAGCCATCGATTTTTTACCGTATTATTTAATTAATCATGTTTCACCTCGCATGACTGAATTTTTGCTAGGCGCTATTCATGGCATTAATTTTTGGCTGTTGTTTATCATCGCAAATTTATTTATTTCATCACGTTCATTGTGTTTGATTGTCGCATTACTAGGCATGTATGCTCCTTCCGCTTTATCTGGCATTGGGTCATTTCAAAATGATGATCTCGTGAGTATTTTTGTACTGGCATTTGTGTTTTTGTACATCAGGGGATTAGCGTCAGAGAATGACGCGATATATAAATATTTTCTTTTTGCCAGTCTATTACTTGGCATTGGTATCGGGCTTAAATTAACCGCTGGGATATTTGCGTTAGGCGCCATATTCGCCACAATGTTATTACCCATTTCGTTCAGACAACGCATGACATTACTGCTGCTCACCAGCATAGCTATCACTGTCGGTGTATTCCTCTCATCAGGATATTGGATGGCACTCATGTGGGAACAGCATCATAATCCCTTTTTTCCTTTCTTGAATAATCTCTTTCACTCGGCTGATTTTGCGTCTGTGAATTGGCGCGACACGCGTTTCTTGCCGCACGGAATTTGGGAAAATCTTTTCTTTCCATTTTATTTTTCTTGGGATGGCAGAACAGCAGATGGTTTCTTTCGTGATTTTCGCTTCGCCATCCTTTATGTGCTTTTTGTCTTAGCGGGAATAAATTGGCTTGTGAAAAAACGTCCACGTGATCTTATGCTTACTTGGTTATTGGCGTTTTTTGTTTTTTCCTATCTCATTTGGCAATATTATTTTTCCATTGCCCGTTATCTCACTCCATTAGAAATGCTCAGCCCGCTCATCATTTATCTTTTACTGAAACAACTACCTATCCCTCATTATGTTCATGCCACTGCCATCGTCATTATTTTTTATACGTTATTCTTTTTTATGTCGCCCATTCCTGTCGCACGCGCACGTTGGTATGACACGACATTTTTTAATATAAAATTACCACCGGTCGTACAAGAAACTCATGAAGCAGTGGTATTAGTTGCTTATTCCGTTTATATGCAAGGCAAACCTTGGCTGGACGTAAACCCGCGCCCTCAAGCTTATTTGATTCCTTTCTTTCCGCCGCATTGGCGTTTCATAGGGATTCCATTCGGACATGGAAAATATCTTGCGGATCAGACTCTCGAGCAAAAAATTTACAGCATCACAAACATCCGCGCACAACGCATTTTTTTGCTCACGTCTAATGTGGATATGCCTGAACTGTATCGAGTTGCCGCTTCATTTGGTCTCATCCAAGCAGGTTCCTGTGAAAAAATTTATAGTGATCGTCAAAAAATGACGGATCAAGATGTCTTACTTTGTCCTGTTAGGCGTTGACATCCAGAATGGTTTTTCTTCATTTGCATTTGGTTTCGCCACTTGAGTATTTAATTTTTGAGATAACAAAGTAGCACTTGCTTTAAAAGTAAAAGCTTTATCTTGCTGATCTTGATATGCCTTCTTGTCATTGCTACTCGTTTTTGGAGCACTCTTCGTTTCCATGGGTGGTGGACTGGGAGCGATAGCAATAGAGATTTGAGAAGTGGAAGAAAGTGTTGTGCTAACCGTAGCATCCGCCCCTACATCTTTCCAATAGTCTGCTTCATCACATAGAATTTCTAGATATTCCTCATCTAGAAACTGACTAATATCGAAATCACTCTTCTCTTTAGAAGAATCAGAAGCGTTTGCTTCTATAAATTGATTTTGAAAATTTAGATTCTCTTCTTCGAAAAATCCGACAACATCCTCTGGAAAAATAGTCCGCAATAAATTTGTTTCTTCCAATGCTGCGGCTTCTTGAAACTGCCAAGAATTGACTTCAACTCCGCCACTCTTCCCATGCTGAGATTCATATGTCGGCAAGGACAGCTCTGATAAGAATTTGTAGCCAGGTATTGGTGTCGGAATAGCTGCTGCATTTGATCCAATATAAATCGGCATAGCGAGATCTTGAAGATGAGGTAATGTGATAGTCGTCATATTGAAAGGCTGCGAAGCATTTTCTGTGAACTGATTTTGAGAATAAGGGTGAGTTATTTTTCTTATTTTTCTACTGCTTTCTTCTTCCATTTCTGCCACTTCTCTTTCACGTTTATTGTTTTTTATTTTCAGAACTCTATCTTTGTACCCGTCATTTTTCTTGATGAGCTTCCATCGTTCCGGATCTGCGTTTAATTCCTGATGAAGTGTGTTGTAATCCCATTGCTTTTTAAAATCCAATTCATAGATATTTAATTCACCAATATATAATTGGAGAAGGACAGCATTGACCTGCTTTAAATCTTTCTGCAAATGGAGTTCTTGAAGTGCAAGATCCAACGATTGACATCGTTTCACGACCTCTAAGACAGAAAAAATGGAATTTGAAAAGAGTCCCGGGCCAGGTGAAGAAAAAGCAGGGCGTGGCTCGTCTTGATAGCTTTTCCCAAAATAAGCTTCCAATTGTGTATTGGTTAATTTCGCCAAAAATTCGGCCGTAAGACAAGAACGAATCATTAATTTACATAAAAATTCATTATCCTTATCTTTCTTCCCATTGAGAATTATTTCCTGAGTTCTACTAAGCTGATTTGCTACTGCTCGATGACTTCCAAAGAGTGAGTGATTAGTCTTCTTATATTTTTTATATAAATCTCTTAATAAAGGCCATGGTGCAGTTTTCACAGTAAATTGAGACAAATCATAGGCAGCAGTTGCAATCGTCTCCCTATCAATTTCTCTCATTTTGCATTTCTGGATGAGCAACTCGGGTAATACTTATATCCTTTAGGGGTTTGGCGGGTCGAGGTGATTTTCTACATCCCTCTACTCCAAAACGCAGCTCTAACTCATTATCAGTTAAGTTTGACAATTTGATTACATTCAGTTCATATCTTCTTAATAAACGGGTTATGGAAGTAGAAGGACACCTCAATTCCTTTGCCATCTTAACTTGTTTGCCGTTATTTTTTTTTGCTATATCTCTTAATTCTATCCACGAAGCATTAGTAAAAGTAAGGATTCTATTCTGCACGATGTGCGCCTTCTTTAATTAATTGGTTAGTTTTTATTTATAGGTAAGCTTGGGATTGTTCCTCAGAAATATAAAAAAATCAATTCAGAATGATTTTATAGAGTTAAACAGCTTATTTCTTCTTTGCTTCTTGCATCGCGCTTAACATACCACGCAAAATATTCATTTCCATGACGTCGGGACGAGTACGAAAAAATAAACGGCGCAAGCGTGTCATTAATTTTCGAGGTGCATTCATCTTTAAGAAATCAATTTCGATTAAGACTTCTTGTAAATGCGTGAAAAACTTTTCCATCTCATCAGCTGTAGCTAATCGATAATCCCACTCTTCTGAAAATGAAGCTTGATTAAGACATGCCACTCGGATTTCATAAGCAATCACTTGAACAGCAGCAGCAATGTTCAATGAGCTATAGTTGGGATTCGCTGGAATTTGTATATGTAAATGACAGCGCTGTAATTCTTCATTCGTTAATCCTGATTGTTCACGCCCAAAAAGAATAGCAATTTGGTTTATCGCGGGTTCTTGTTTTATTTTTTCTGCCATGTCACGCGGTGAGAGCAGTGGCCAAGGGATAGTCCGCATGCGCGCACTCGTTCCAATCACTAGTGTGCAATCGGCAAGCGCATCGTCTAGCGTTTGCACAACTGCCGCTTCATCTAAAATATCACTTGCTCCGGATGCCATTTCCACCGCTTTAGGATGGGGAAATTCTTTGGGTGATACTAAATAAAGCTCCGCTAAACCCATGGTTTTCATCGCGCGCGCCACAGAACCAATATTACCGGGATGAGACGTGTTAACTAATACGATACGAATGCGATCTAACATAGTTGGTTTAAGTCGACAGTTTTAACGATGGCGTAGCTTATCATTAATCAGAGAATTAGCCAAAATGAGACATTGAGCGTCCTCTATTATGCCTAAGGAGATCAAATCCTTTTCATTTATTCCTAGCATCTGGTTTTTATTCGTTTTATTATTGTTTGCTCCTGATAACTATAACTTAACGTTCATTAAATAAAACACTATGCGAGAACCTATTATCAATATTGCAGTAGAAGCTGCACGCGCTGCCGGAAATATTATCATGCGTGCTATGAAGCGCCTCGATAGTGTTAAAGTTGCAGAAAAAGGTCCCAATGATTTTGTGACTGAAGTCGATCAACGCGTCGAACAAGAAATTATCACTGTTATTCAAAAAGCCTATCCTACGCATGGCATCTTAGGTGAAGAAGGCGGCGAATTAAAAGGCGAGGATGACTATCAATGGATCATTGATCCCATTGATGGCACACGGAATTTTATTCATGGCTTTCCCCATTTTGCTATTTCTATCGCTGTTATGCATAAAAACAAATTAGAGCATGGCGTGATCTATGACCCGGTTAGGCAAGAATTATTTACCGCGAGCCGTGGCAAAGGGGCTCAGTTAAATGAACGAAGAATCCGGGTCAGCCAGCGTAAACATTTGGAAGAATGTCTCTTGGGAACGGGTTTTGCCTATCGCCATATCAGCAATGATCACAGTGTGCCTTTCCGTATTTTGCAAGGCGTCATTCCCATTTGCGGCGACATCCGTCGCGCAGGCGCTGCTACCCTAGATTTAGCCTATGTCGCATGCGGACGTTTAGATGGATTCTGGGAATTAGGTTTACACATTTGGGATATTGCGGCAGGGATATTGTTGGTTAAAGAAGCAGGTGGTATGGTTTGCGATCCCTCTGGGGGAGAAGATTATTTGAAAACTGGCAATGTCGTCGCTGCCAACCCCATCATTATGCGGCAATTCTTAAAAACGATTAAACCGCATTTAGAAGACAAATAACTTTTAAAAGTAAGGAAAATCACATGGAGTATAAGTCTCATGTCTCTTGGCAACGCGGTCCCGCAGCCTTCAATGCAAAATCTTACGACCGGACTCATAACGTGAACTTTGGCGGTGGTCTCGGTATCTCCGCCAGTAGCGCGCCTGAATTTTTGGGCAAAGCTGAACTTCCTAATCCAGAGGAATTATTCACCGCCTCTATATCCAGCTGCTTTATGTTGACCTTTCTTTATTGGGCTGCTTTGAAAGGATTGATTATTGATGAATATCAAGCGGAAGCCGTCGGCACCCTCGCCAAAAATGCTGAAGGCAAAATGGCGATAACAGAAGTAGTGATCAAACCATCCATTACTTTCCACGAAAATAAACAGCCTGATGCTGCGGTGCTCGATGAATTGTTTAAAAAAGCGCATGACAATTGCTTTATTTCGAGCTCAGTCAAAACCAAAGTGACGGTGCAGGCATAACATCTTTCCCTTGTCATCCCGGAATTTAGTGCTGCCCCGTTTAAAACCATAACGGGGCATGCTTAGCAATCTCCACCCTGTCATCCCGGAATTTAGCGCTGCTTTGCGAGCTTGCGAGCTTAGCAGTGCTTAATGTCCGGGACCCATTTTGAACCTTTTACAAAAGCATGGATGGGTCCCGGACATTAAGCACCCCTAAACTCGCAAGCTCGTTAAGGGGCGCTAAATTCCGGATGACATATAACATTAGACTGTCCTCAAATTCGCAAGCTCTTCTGTTAAGCTTGGCCCGTTATGCTTAAACGAGGCCCGCACTAAATTCCGGGATGACAACGTTGTGGAATTAATCAATCGTCACCACATACGCCCCTTGAAAACGACCCTTACGTAAATCAGCCAGCGCGTCATTGGCCTTTTCCAGAGGATAAGTATGAACTTCAGTTTTAATAGGAATCTTTGGCGCAAGTGCTAAAAACTCTTCGCCATCTTGGCGTGTTAAATTAGCGACTGAACAAAGCACACGCTCACCCCAAAGAATTTCATAAGGAAAAGAAGGGATATCGCTCATATGAATGCCGCCGCAAACTACCGTACCGCCTTTTGCTAAAGCATGTAACGCAATGGGTACCAACTCTCCCGCCGGAGCAAAAATAATAGCGGCGTCTAATAATTCCGGTGGAGATTGCTCTGATCCTCCCGCCCAAATTGCACCCAAATCACGTGCAAATTGCTGCGTCTCTTGATCATCCGCCCGCGTAAACGCATAGACATCTCTGCCTTGATACCGCGCGACTTGCGCAACAAGATGCGCCGCGGCACCAAATCCATATATCCCCAATCGCTTTGCTTCCCCGGTTTTGCACAAAGACCGATAACCTATCAAACCTGCACATAATAAGGGAGCCGCTTGAGCATCAGGATATTGTTCTGGGATGTTAAAACAAAAGCGCGCATCCGCTACACAATACGCAGCTAAGCCGCCATTGATTTGATAACCGGTAAACACAGCTTGATCGCAAAGATTTTCTTTGCCCGCCAAACAATAGCGACAACGACCACAACTCCCTCCTAACCAAGGGACACCAATGCGATCCCCCACTTTGAAATCCCGTACTTCTTTTCCCCACTCCACAATCCTACCCACAATTTGATGACCAGGAATCAGCGGCAGCTTAGGTTGATTCAATTCACCATCCAGAATATGTAAATCAGTTCGACAAAGACCGCATGCATGAACCTGGATAAGTACTTGATGTGAGTCTGGCTGTGGGATGGGAACGTCTGTGTAACGCAGCGGCTGATTTTGTTTTTCCATTAACATAGCACGCATGAGATGCATCCTGTGTTTATCATGGAAATATTGTACTCGAATTAGGGAGCTTATTCGCCTGTCATCCCCGAGGATGACACGGGGATGACGGGACAGGTTCGCTAATTGCTAGAGCTTGTATAACCACCAGAGGATGAAGAATCAGCTGGCTTTGTTTCCGTCGCAGCACTTTGTGAAGAAGAATAACCACTGCTGCCAGAAGAAGAGGAAGGAGTAGATTGGCTGCTGCTGGAGGAACTAGAATAGCCACCGCTACTACTCGATGAATCACGTCCACTGCTTGCTGGTTGAGATGACGAGCCGCTGCCGGATGAGCTTGATGAACTCCCCGAGCTAGAATATCCGCCATTACTGCTAGAGCCGCTGGAACCATTCGAGGTTGAGGTGCTTCCGCTAGAGTAGTAACCGCGATCATGAGAACTACCGGATGAACCTGTGTTCACCGAGCCGGATGAATAATAACCATTAGATCCTTTGTTCTGGTCATTATTTTTTGTGTCCTCGTGTTTATTTTCATCGCGCTTATGATGATGACGTTGATAATCAGTGTTATATCCCGTCGTCATATCATCAGGCGATCCGTAATAGTTATAGCCATTATAACCACTATAGCTACCGCTACTGGCATAATCTTCTGCATCAGTATTATCGATTACACAGCCGCCTAAGAAAGCACAACTGGATAAGATAAAAATTGCTTTGATTAAATTTTTCATACGCCACCTATATTGTTAGCATTTCTCTCTTGAAACTTGTATTCCGTATGAATTTTTATATCCATGAGTTGAAACTAAGGCGTAGTGGCAAACATAGCCTTCAAAAAATGGGTTGCCGCTTTGATCTAACAATACCAATTTGGTATCACCGGACACGTTATCATTTTTAATAAAATCATCTTTACCCGGATCCACTTTATCTTTGAAATTCGTATTTGGAATCGTCACATAAATGGCTTCAGCCTTAGCATTGGTAATTCTAATTTCGGTTTGAGGTGTTACGTTGGTACTGGCCATTAATTTACCATTGGGAGTTTGTGAGCTGTAATAGCCAGAAAGACCATCATCATAAGCAAAAATCGTAGCAGTGGAGAGCACGCTTGCGGCAGCAAGTGCGATTAGGCAAAGCTTTTTCATGAGGGATTCCTCAATTTATCGTTAAAGTTTTGTTTGATTTGACGTCCCTGATACGAGACTAAAAGACAGTCACAAAGAACTCCCTGCGACGGGAATTATACCTGCAATCAATTTGTAAGCAAGAGCAGCCTATTTTGTATCTATCCTGACCAACTTCCCCTCAGGCAAATTTTCTGGCCAACAAAATAGTCACTACACTTAGCGCTGAGAGTATGCCCCATGCATAAAGAGTTGGCGGTTGCATATAAAAATAATGTGCCACACTAGGAATTTGCACGAGCGCAAGCAGCATAATAATGGAGGTGATGACAATCACGCGCGCCGTCAGTGAACGCATGCCACTTAATCCAATGGTTAATGCAATATGCGTCAAACCCACAGCAGTAAATGCATTGGCACGCGCAACCATAGAATTATCTGACAGTGCAAGACTCCAGAGATAAGTGACAATGACCAGCGTCGTCGTGTAAACACCTATCACGACAATTCCCCACCAATCATATTGGCTGAAAAAAGAAATAGATTGTTTTTTGGCGGGAGGAGATTGAGAAGTTTCTCCACTCGCTACCTGTTGAAAAACTAGCATACAAGTCGGATGAATAAATAATTCTATCCACACGATGTGAATGGGATAATACAACAAGGGAAATCCTAGCAGTGGAATAAGTGTCGCGGAAATTACATAAGGAATATGTACCATCAACAAATATTTGAAACTTAATTGCAGATTTTTGAAAAGTTGTTTACCTTCGCGAATCGCATTCACAATCGTGCCAAAATTATCATTGAGCAACACAACAGACGCCGCTTCGCGCGCACTTTGTGTGCCGCGTTCTCCCATCGCAATCCCAACATCGGCTGCTCTCAATGCAGGCACATCATTCACACCATCACCCGTTACGGCGACAATTTCATCCATCGTGCGTAAGGCCTTCACAATAGAATATTTTTGCGAAGGAATAGCGCGCGCAATCACATCGACTGTTTTTAAAAATTGTGCGCCCGATTCTTTTAATAAAGCTTCGGCTTTTTGCGCGGTAATCACGTGCGGTGCACCCCCACCTAATTCAATATCCGCAGCAATTTTTTTCGCTGTGGTCGGATGATCGCCGGTAATCATTAAGACATGAATACCCTGTTGCTGACATACTTTCACTGCTGCAAACACTTCTTTTCGTGGAGGATCATTAAATGCGATCAATCCTGCAAATTCAAAATCATTTTCTAATTCAGTCGTACTAATGTTTGCTTCATGAGAAACATAGCGTGCACAGGCAATGATTTTATAACCTTGTTTTGCTAATGCATTAACTTGATCTCTCCAATCTTCATGTTGTTCTGTACTGAGTCGTGAAAGCGAGAAAATGGTTTCTGGCGCGCCTTTAGTCACCACTAACCACTGATGAGGCAGACGATACACAGCTGTTTCACGCTTGCGTTCTTCAGTAAAAGGATAAACTTGAAAACATTCATATTGCACATGTTGCGATGGATTAATCACATCCAGAATAGCCGCATCCAATGGGTCACCACTGTCATAACGCGAAGCGAGACTTGCATAAGATAATAAATCTTCTTGTGTGACTGAAGGCGAAGTCACATAACTCACGATACGAAATCGTCCTTCTGTGATCGTGCCTGTTTTATCTGTACAAATGCATGTCACGCGGCCAATATTTTCAACTGACACAGCGCGTTTCACCAGCGCGTGTTTTTTGGCTAAACGATAAACGCCTACGCCCAAAAAGAAAGTAAACGTCATAGGAAATTCATCTGGCAATGCAACGACTGCTAACGTTGCAGCGCTCAAGAGTGCATCAATGGGACCAAATCCTTGAGCATATCTCACCACCGCTAAAATCGTACAAAAGATGAGTGCCACAATCAGCAGAATAAAAATCAGTTTAGCGAGCGCACGTTGTAATGGGGTTTTTTCTTGCTGCGTTTGCAAGACAGACGATACAATTTCTCCGTAAATAGTTTCTTTACCGGTATAGACAACACGTAACTTTACTTCACCTGTCAGAAGACGAGTTCCCACCAATCCCCAATACTGATAGTTAATTAAGGGCTCGGCCGATCCTCCCACTATTTGTTGCAATGACGATTTCGTGACGGGAAAAGCTTCGCCAGTGAGTGATGATTCATCGACTTGAGCATCTTGTGCTGAAACGATAATTCCATCCGCAGAAAAATATTCCCCTGCTTTTACTAGCACTAAATCACCTGGCACAATGTCGGTAGCAGCCACAACACATTCTTTGCCTTCACGTATCACCCTTGCGTAAGTAATTAAACGACTGCTCAATGCTTGGGTCGATACTTGCGTGCGCCAATGTAAAAATGCATCCATTCCCCCAATAGGAAGTATCGCAAGTAATAAAATGATGGCATTGAGATAATTAGCTACCAAAGCAAACAACAAACTAGCCACTAACAAAAACCAAATCATGGGATCAAGCAAGGTATCTTTAGCTAAGGTTAACCAACGATTGTTAGGGCGTTCGACAATATCATTACTGCCATATTGTTCTCTGCGCAATTTGACTGCCTGATCATCTAAACTCCAATCTGGTGATAAAGAATCATTGATACGCGTTAAAAGTAATGTTCGGAACATTCTGTCCTCAGGCTAACTCGTCATCCAAATCAATCCAAACTTCTGCAAAACCAATCCCTTTTAACATGATGCCGCGTACAATATTTATAAAATGTGTCAAGGGAAGAATATTACCAATCCATTGTGCCCAATCTGGCATGCCTCGGATCTACGCCTGATAAGACTTAATTATAGTCTGCTTAGCTGACACGCGTCATCCTCGGCCCGAGGATGACGCGTGTAGGATGACAGAGAGAGAGTAGAAGTATGTCAGACAGAGAAAGCAAACCTAAGGTCTTTCGTCGGCTTCCTTAGGCACAATGACGAGATGTTGACGTGTCAGACCCAACGCAATAGTAAGCGAGCCCGCCACGTAAATAGAGGAATAAGTACCCACGACAATACCTATGATTAGCGCTAAAGCAAATCCATGTAACAAACTACCACCCAAGAAAAAGAGCGCAAATACCACCGTCAGTGTTAGCGCGGAAGTCATAATAGTTCGAGACAAGGTTTGATTAATCGATTGATTCATCACATCGAGTGCATCCGCCTTGCGAAACTTACGGAAATTCTCACGCACGCGATCAAAAATAACGATAGTGTCATTCAGCGAATATCCAATCACTGTGAGAACGGCAGCAAGTGAAATAAGATTAAATTCGATATGAAAAAAAGAAAATACACCGAGGATGATGATAGGATCGTGCACCAATGCGACGGTAGAACCGATAGCAAAACGCATATCAAAACGGAAAGCGATATACACCATCGTTCCTAGCAACGCGATAAGAATGGCTAAAAATCCTTTACTCGTCATCTCCTGCCCCACTTGCGGACCAATATAGTTGACTTGATCCATCTTTGCTCCCGGCAAAGCTGCTAATGCTTGATTCACCATTTGTGTTTGCACTTTTTCACTCATGGTTTCAGGATTTTTTTCCTTGGGTACAAGACTAATCAACACATCCTTGGAGGTGCCATAGCTAATCACGACCGCCTCCGGAAAGCCTGCTTTTTCCAGATTATCGTGAATCTGCACCAGATCAGCCGCTTGCGGGTAACTCACTTGAATTTGGGTACCACCCGTAAAATCGAGTCCCCAATTTAACCCAAAAATAGCCAATGAGAGCAGCGACAAAGTACATAAAACAATAGAAAGCATCGCTGCCCATTTGCGTTGGGCCATAAAATTGATGTTGGTATTATGTTTAAAAAATTCCATGGGGTCAGATCCCAATTGCAATACGTTTTAATGAACGGCCGCCATAAATTAAATTAACCAGCGCACGTGTCCCAGTGATCGCAGTAAACATAGAGGTGAGAAGCCCGATGGTCACAGTGATCGCAATACCTTTGATCATGCCTGATCCAAGGCTAAATAAAATCATCATCACAATTAAAGTAGTGATATTAGCGTCAAAAATAGTGACAAATGCCCGCTCATATCCCGCATGAATACTGGCTTGAACACCCATTCCGCGTCTAATTTCTTCACGTATACGCTCAAAAATTAACACATTGGCATCAGCCGCCATAGCGACAGTGAGCACAAGACCTGCGATACCCGGCAACGTCAGTGTTGCACCCAGCAACGATAACAGGGCGACCACCAATACCAGATTCATCACGAGTGCTAAATCTGCAATCAAGCCCATGATTCCATAGTAAAGCGCCATAAAAATCACAACCAGCCCCATACCCACTTCAATTGAGAGCAATCCCATGTGTATATTTTGCTTACCCAGGCTTGGGCCCACTTGACGCTCTTCAATATAAGTCACCGTCGCTGGCAGTGCACCGGCACGCAGTAATAAAGCTAAGTTACGAGCTTCGTTTTGATTCGCCAATCCAGTGATCTGGAATTGATTACCTAGCGCTTGTTGGATAGTGGCTATGCTGATAATCGTTTTTGTCGTTTGATAAGAAATGACTTGTTTACCATTCACCAATTTAGGTGCCGATTTCACTTCCACAAAAAGAACTGCCATCGGTTTGCCCATATTTTCAGCCGTGGTTTTAGTGAATAGACTTTCCCCGGATCCATTTAAACGGACAGAGACATTGGGCATGCCATTTTCACCAAATCCAGAGGTCGCGCTGACAATGGAAGAACCCCGTAAGATAATTTGATTTTGTAATAAATACGGCTCGTCTTGTCCCGTTTTTGGATTACGGTAAAAATAAAGATGCGTGTCCGGTGGACTCATCCCTTCGCGCTGCGCTAACAAGGGATCATGTTCAATATCCACCATGTGAAATTCCAGTGTCGCTGTCTTGCCTAAAATATTTTTCGCTTCCGCTGTATCTTGAATACCCGGTAAATCAACAGAAACGCGGCTTTCCCCTTGTTGTTGGACGATGGCTTCAGATACCCCCAACTCATTCACTCGATTACGTAAGGTATTCATTTCTTGCTCAAGAATTTCTTTGCGGGCATTAAACACCGCAGGAGGAGCTAAGGTCCCTTGTAAATTAAAAATATTATCGCTAGTGATTTTTTCCCAAGCAAATTCATTATAGTGCTGGGTTAAAAAATTATAGGCTGCATCTAATACATCGGCCGAACGGAATTGCAAAAGCACTTGATTATCCGAACGCCGGCTAATGCCGGAATAACGGATGTGCTGATCACGCAAAGCTTGGCCAATGCCGCGCATATCACCATCGACACGTTGCTTCATGACGGAATCCACGTCCACTTGCAACAAGAAATGCACGCCGCCTCGTAAATCTAAGCCTAATTTCATCGGCACAGCGCCAATCGATTTTAACCATCCTGGTGTTGTGCTCGCGAGATTCAATGCGACGAGATAATTCTCACCTAAGGCTTCTTGGATGATTTCCTTCGCCTTGAGTTGAGTGTCTGTCGAATCAAAGCGGAATAAAAGGGTATCATGTTGAAATTGCTCTCCTTGATAGGAAATTCCCGCTTTATTCAACGCTGCTTTGACATTGTTGAGTGCTCCCTCATCAACAACGGTCGTCCCCGATCCCATAATTTGCACAGCAGGATATTCAGGATACAAATTGGGTGCCGCATAAATAAACGCGGCCACGATGATGAATAAAATCAGAAGGTATTTCCAGAGTGGATAACGATTAATGATAGCAGCCATGAATAGTGTCGGTCCTCATTACTTACTCAATTGTTTTCAATGTTCCCTTTGGTAACACGCTCACCACGGATGATTTTTGCATCACGATGTCCGTGTTATTAGCGATTGACAGAATAATATAGGAACCTGTCATTTTAGTAACCTTTCCTAACAAGCCGCCTGCGGTAATAACTTCATCCCCTTTAGCTAACGCATCAATCATAGCTTGTTGTTCTTTAGCCCGCTTGTTTTGAGGACGCCAAACAACGAAATAAATAAAAATAAAAAAGACGACAAACATGATAATAAAAGAGAGCCCCCCACCCTGAGGTCCTGGCCCTGGCATCAGGCCCGCAGATTCTGCATAGGCATCCGAGATAAACATATTGAGTAATTCCATCGCATTAGCACCTTTTTGAGTGGGAAAATGGGACGATTATAAGCGGTTTCTCTGCTTCGTCAAACCTCTATCTTGTTCCGTCACAAATCATGGCTTCAAGTCGTTGACCTATACCGAGAGCATAAAAATGTGGTGGGTTATGGAATCATCATTCTGAGGTGCTGATATTTACTTACAATGAATTCAAGAAAATATATTAATACTTTCGCTTTATCCTATAGATATGACCATCACATTTTTATGCTTTCGGTATAGGTCAACTACTTGAAGCCATGATTTGTGACGGAACCCCTATTACCGGCCATGATCTTTATTTTCTGGGGCTCACATGATGTTTACCCTTCGCGGCACATCTTTTAACATGGCCTTCTAGTACACTATTTATTTCGGCCTGCCATCCAGCTCCTGCGCTTTTAAAATGTTTAACGACGATTGGGCTTACACGAATACTCATAGGAATTTTTTTAGGAGCTTTTTGTTCACCTCTTTGTCCTCTTTTTCGTTTTTCTATCGCGCCTAAAAGAGCTTTAGGCAAAACCTCATTAATAGGTTTCATTGATTTAAAATCTTTTTTGGTGAGAGTGCGTACCTCACCCTTTTTATTTGTCAGCGGTTTCTGCGTCATAATTTCTTACCTCTCTTGGATTTGCTTTTCTAAAGCTGATCACCCTAATGCCATCTTGAATCGGCGTAAAACAAAGTATATGTAATCTTCCATCAATTAAACCTGAAGCGATAAAACGAGGTTCCGGGTAATCTTTTCTAACATCTTGTTTTGCTATCGCAGTTTCCCATTCAAATTCAGCCACTTTTGTAAAAGAGAGCTTCCTTTCTTTTTCATTTTTTATAGATTTATTGCGGTCAAATTCAATTTTCATTGATTTAATTGTATATACGAATTAATAGAGTGTCAAGCTGAAGACTACCTTAGCGTTTAACCTCTTTTCTGGGAATGTGAGTCATGGACAAAATGGGGTACACCGAGCTCATGATATCTGGTCTTATATTTCTAATGTTAAAATGGATAACTTGGAAACCACCATTAATACTGTACTTAAAAAATCACAGTGGGATGCTATATTCACCTCGCCTATCAATCATTCGTTCATCACGATTTTGAACAAGGAAATCGCAAAAACAATATGGTCATGGTGTCACGATAGAAACAGTTTATGCAGTCATCATGAAAAAAATAAGTAATAAAATTGACTTCCGCCATGTTAGTTGATGGCATCAATCATCGTCCGCTTACGTCACCCTCGGGACGAGCGCCAGCGAGGCACCGGGGATCTCCTGGATTATCCTGAGATCCCAGAATCCACATGGATCCGGATAATCGCTGCGCGATTTCCGGGGATGACTCGCAAAGCGAGTCACTTTTTCTCTACTAACATGGCATCACCATAGCTGTAAAAGCGATAGGAAAATTTTACTGCTTCTTGATAAGCACGCATGACTTCTTCATGGCCAGCAAACGCGCATACTAACATCAACAAAGTAGATCGTGGCAAATGTAAATTGGTAATCAATGCATCCACACAGCGGAATTGGTAGCCAGGATAAATGAAAATGCTGGTTTCACCACGATAAGGGGC
This sequence comes from uncultured Gammaproteobacteria bacterium, assembly GCA_963711205.1. Lineage (GTDB taxonomy): Bacteria > Pseudomonadota > Gammaproteobacteria > DSM-16500 > DSM-16500 > Aquicella. The sequence continues at coordinate 95,919 of CAVQDE010000002.1, read as the reverse complement.
GATGGCACCACTTTGGCATGCTGTTTCAACAGCACGCATGCTAGTGGTTCCCACTGTGATCACTCTCTTTCCGCGAGCTTTGGCTACCGCGATTTTCTGACAAAGTTCAGCCGGCACATCTAAATATTCCGCATGCATTTGATGTTCACGAATATTATCCACTCGGACAGGGGCAAAAGTTCCTGCTCCAATGTGCAAGGTTAAATAACCCATCTCAATTTTCTTTGCGAGTAGTTTTTCTAAAAGTTCCTCATCAAAATGAAACCCTGCTGTAGGAGCAGCCACTGAGCCTTTATGTTTTGCATAAACAGTTTGATAACGTTCTTTATCATTGTCATCTGGCTGTCGGTTTAGGTAAGGAGGAAGTGGAATTTGGCCCACTGCTTCAATCAGCTCAAGAATAGAATATTGATGATCTGGGTAACGTAATTCATAAAATTGATTTCTTCTTTCAACAACCTCGAGAATAATAAACTGTGAAAATAAAAGAAAATCGCCTATGCGTGGCGCTTTGCTTGCTCTTATTTGAGCAAGAATACGCTGCTCATCCAAAATACGTTCTACCAAAATTTCAACTTGTCCTCCCGTGCTTTTGCGACCTATTAACCGAGCAGGAATAACTTTGGTATCATTAAATATGAGTAAATCGCCTTCATTGATTAGATCAATAATCTCACTAAATTGACGATGAATGATTTCTTTCCGATTTTTCCCTAGACATAACAATCGACTTGCACTACGTTTCGGAAGTGGGAAACGAGCAATCAATTCAGAAGGTAATTCAAAATTAAAATCATTTAACTGCATTATTTTGACCCCGCAAAAACGTCTCGGATAGCCGAAGCCTCTCGTGAATAGTGACTCTGTGAGTTATAGCTTAACAACAGAGGTGACAATAGCTGATAGGATTGAGCCTTCATTTTGTATAAATTTTTACAATGGCTCTATAGTCTAAACGAAGGGTTTGATATGAAAAAGGAAAAAGTGATCGATTTTCTCACCTATTGTGATAAAAATCATAGCAGCATAGAAGCTCGATCTTCTTCCATTAGCGAAGAATTAGAACAAGCTATTCAACTCCTCATTTACCGATTACGCGAATTAGGACCCATGCAAAATCCTAATTAAACGCTAAATTCAGCCCTAAAAACATCCATCCTACTCCCCCACGTCATCGCGAGGCTGCCCCGGCTTAAAACGTGCCGGGGTAAACTCTGCTGGTCGTGGCGATGATGGTGTAGAACTATCTCTTTACCACCAATTATGTCTGCTCCAGTGATACCAGCAATGACCATTACGACACACTCTATGTGATTGATAATGAGAACAATACCCATTGTGGCATCGTGTATAATGGTGATTCCAAACATAATACGCATTGGCTGACAAACTGGTTAAACTAAAAGCTAAGATGAATACAACAAGAGCTTTCTTGAAAAATGCGGCGGTATTCATGACATTTTCTCCTTTCTAAGTCATTTATTATCAGAGAATTTTTGTCTCTCTTACCTCACATCCTTGCGTAATACCATTCACTCCTCTAATCAGTATAAATCAACCCACAGAAATGCGACATAAATCGATAAAGAAGCTTGGCAGTAAACCCAGTAATAGAGCTGCTGCACCATTCAGGCTAATTGCCACCATCATATTGGAGGAAACCAGAACAGGTTTACCTATCATGTCTTGTGAGGGCTCTTCAAAGTACATCAACATCACGACACGCAAATAGTAATAAGCACCGACCAAAGCAAACACCAAGGCTAGGACAGCTAACCAAACATAATTCGCTTGTACCAATGCCTCTAGTAATCCTAATTTTGCAAAAAAACCAACAGTAGGAGGAACACCCGCCATAGAAAACAATAATAACAGCATCATAAATGCCAGCCATGGATTGCGTGCATTTAACCCTCGATAATCATCAAGTTTATCTAATTCGACGCCATTACGGCTCATGATAGCAATAATGGCAAAAGCACCGGCTGCCACTAAGACATAAGTAGAAATATAAAACATCGCCGCAGAATAGCCTTGAGAAGAATTTGGTCCTGCCAACAATACCTAACAAAGTATAGCCAATATGCGCAATCGATGAATATGCCAACATGCGTTTAAGATTGTTTGTGCGATCGCTAATAAGTTGCCAAAAAACATCGAGAGAATAGAAATAACAATTAAGAATATGTTCCCAATTGCAACTTGCAAACTAGGCATTGCTTGCACCAGAATGCGCACGGTAATCACAAAAGCAGCAATTTTAGGCGCACTCGCAATGAATAATGTCGTGGGCGTCGGCGCACCTTGATAAACATCAGGCACCCACATGTGAAATGGCACAGCACCAAATTTAAAAATCAATCCAGCTAAAATAAAAATCAATGCCACAACGGGCACGATGTCATGACGTGATTGTAAAATTTGAGCCACCATCGCGCCAGTTGAATACTGCCTAGTGACACCATAGAGCAAGGAAATACCATACAACAACATGCCTGAAGCCAAAGCACCCAAGACGAAATATTTCATCGCCGCTTCGGTTGCAAATTGCGAATCTTTATACATCGCCACCATGGCATAAAGTGGTAACGATAATAATTCTAGACCCAGATAAATAGTCAAGAAACTATAAGCGGAAACCATGATGACATGCCAAGCACAGAAAATAATCCTAATAAATAATATTCACTACGTGCAATTTTTCGCGATTTAATATATTCGCGTGCATAAGTAAAAGCAAAAAAACTAAATAGATAAATAAATAATTTTGATATCACCGCGAATCTATCAACCATATAATTACCGCTAAATGTCATCACAGGTTCGGGATAATGTTTGAATTGAGGCAACGTCAATAAAAAAGCGACAACCAACGTAAATTGAATAAGAAAATAAGTGACAACACGACGATGTTGGGGGCAGAAATACATCCACTAGTAAAACAATACATACCATACAAAGAATAAAAATTTCAGGTATCGCAACAGAAAACTGTGGTATCGATAAATCCATCGTCAACCTCAACTGACAAATACATTAGTCGGCATATTTAACGCTAAATCTGGCGGCATACTTTGCAATAGCAAATGCCCAATTGTCACTCGCAATACATTAATAATGGGCTGCGGATATAAGCCTACAAAAAACACCCCTACAGCAAGTAAAATATAATTTATTTTTTCTGTCCAAGTGATATCTTGAAATCCAGCAACATATTCATTAGCCACAGGACCAAAAAAGACTCGCTTATACATCCATAAGGTATAAGAAGCACTTAAGATTAAAGTGAACGCAGCAAATAAAGCTACCCAAAAATGCGTTTGAAAAGCACTCATGATCACCATGAATTCACCGACAAAACCTGCTGTCCCCGGCAAACCCACATTAGACATGGCAAATAACATAAAAAATGCCGCAAAAACCGGCATGGTATTCGCCACACCACCATAATCTTTAATTAATCGACTGTGATTATAAAAACGCTCCGCCAACAATCCCACGCCCAAGAACATCGCACCTGATCCAAACGCATGCGCGATCATTTGAATCACCGCACCTTCTAAACTCATATAAGCATCATGTATCGAATGCATGTGATGCACAATGTCATACACCATGAAGCAACCTAAGTGTCGCAAATCCCATGTGCGCAATCGACGAATAAGCAATCAATTTTTTCATATCCGTTTGCACAATCGCAACTAAACCGATATAAACAATTGCTATTAATGACAACACAATCATGAGCCAAGCCAATTCTGCACAAGCAATGTGGCGTGATGGGCATGCTAAAACGTAAAAACCCATAAATACCCAATTTCAACATCAACGCAGCCAATACCACCGAACCACCCGCTGGCGCTTCAGTATGCGCATCCGGCAACCATGTATGCACAGGCCACATCGGTACTTTGACTGCGAATGCCAGCAAGAAAGCTAAAAACAGCCATGTTTGTGTCTTTATCTGCTAACGGCAAGCCATAAAAATTCTGGATCATGAAACTGCCTGTTTGGTTGTAAAGATAAAACAAGGCAACCAACATCAAGATAGAGCCCAAAAAGGTAAACAAGAAAAATTTGATAGAAGCATAAGATCGATTAGCGCTTCCCCACATGCCAATAGATAAATACATGGGAATGAACATGCCTTCCCAAAAAACATAAAACAAAATAGCATCCATGGCAGCAAAACACACCGACTATCATGCCTTGCATAGTAAGAATGCCGCCATGTATTGCGACACACGCAGCTTTAATTGAATGACACCCGGCAATGACGACGAGTAAGCCAGTAAAATTAGTTAAAATCACCATGACAAGAGAAATGCCATCGACACCCAGCGCATAATGAATTTGATAGGCACGGATCCAAAGATGATCTTCCAGAAATTGCATATCATAACGGCCAGGATCAAAGCTAAGATACAATGGAATGCACAGTAAAACATTAGTCACAGCAATGACAACGGCAATGCCGCGTGCCCAATTCGCATTTTTATCACTCACCGGTACAAAGTACTAACACCGCACCTATTAGTGGCAACCAAATTAAAATTGTTAACAAGGGAAGTTGTTCAAACATAATTTAAAATCCAAACATAAACCAAACTAAAAAGACAACCACGCCCAATACCATCGCTAATGCATAATGATAAATATATCCCGTCTGCAAAAGACGCGCAGCTTGAGCAAACCATCGAATGAAACGTCCAGAACCATTCACAATAACACCATCAATGATTTTAACATCACTCACATTATAAAAAAGATGACCGGTATCTTGCGTGCCATGCACTAATACGATTTGATTGAAATCATCAAAACCATATTTGCGAACTAAAATGGCATAAAGTAAAGCAAATCGCTTTTTTAACCAATCAGACCACTGTGGAAACTTAGCAACAAATAGCCATGCCGTGATAATACCCGCGATAGCCAACCAGAACGGTAAGGTGGTACCTGCTTCAAGCGCCATCAGTGTAGCACCACGATAATCCGTCGCCAATTGCCCTAACACATCGTGATCGGGCAAAACAAAAATAGTATCTACCGAATAATTTCGTTTGATGTAAAAATCATAGGATCCAACCAAGATTTGTCCCGCCATCACACTAGGAATCGCCAATGCAATAAGAGGAATTAACACCACCCAAGGTGATTCATAAATATGTCCTTTTAATTTGGGATCGGTGCGATCTTGTGTATGAAAAGTCATAAATAATGCACGGAAAATATAAAGTGGAGTAATAAAAGCTCCCAGCAATACGCATACATACGCATAACCCGCACCAGGTAGTGTGCTTAATTTCACTGCCTCAATAATCACATCTTTAGAATAAAAACCAGAAAAAGGCGGAATAGCAGATAAGGCTAATGCACCGATAATAAAAGTCAGATAAGTCACAGGCAGGTATTGCGCAAGTCCACCCATCTTACGCATATCTTGTTCATGATGCAGCGCTATAATGACCGAGCCTGCTGCTAAAAATAATAACGCTTTGAAAAAGGCATGCGTAATGAGATGGAAAATAGCTGCGTCATACGCAGAAGCACCTAATGCAACAGCCATATAACCCAATTGTGACAAGGTGGAATAAGCAATCACACGTTTGATGTCATATTGAGTGATAGACAAGATTCCCATGAAAAAAGCGGTTGTACCGCCAATGATTAAAATAATACTCAGTGAGAGGGGTGAAAATTCAAATAGAGGTGACATTCGAGCCACCATATAAATCCCCGCTGTCACCATCGTTGCTGCGTGAATTAAGGCAGAGATGGGCGTAGGACCTTCCATCGATTCAGGCAACCAGACATGCAGAGGAACTTGCGCTGACTTACCCATGGCACCAATAAATAGCAATAGACAAATCATGGTAATAACAGGCACTTCATAACCTGGGAAAAAAGGCATCATTTTATTGATCATCCCAGGTGCTTGGTTAAACACATCATGATAAGACAATGTGCCAAAATACATTAGCACAGCAGCGGTCGCTAACAAAAATCCGATGTCGCCAATACGATTAGCAATAAATGCTTTTAAACTACCAAATGTGGCTGCTTCCCGCTTAAACCAAAAACCGATGAGAAGATAGGACACCAGCCCCACGCCTTCCCAACCGAAAAACAAAAGCAAGAAATTATCTGCAAGCACGAGGATTAACATGGCAAAGGTAAACAAAGAAACATAGCTAAAAAATCGCATGTAGCCAGGATCATCTGCCATATAACCGATAGTGTAAATGTGCACCATGAAAGAGACAAAGAGAACAATCACAGCCATTGTTGCGCTTAATCGATCTAGCAAAAAAGCCACATCAAAACGCATCATGCCCGAGGTTGCCCACGTATAAAAACTTTCATCGATGGGGGCATGACCCTCCATTACCATGACTTTAAATAAATAGCAGGATAACAAAAATGAAATTCCCACTAAGGAAACGACAATGCGATGCATGAGTGTACGGCCTAGCTTAGAACCCAACAAACCCGCGATAAGCGCGCCTGCGAGTGGCAATAATGCCATGATCAGTGCAACGGATATCAGATTATTATCCATGTTTGTTAGCCCTTTAAAGCATCAAGTTGTTGAACTTCTATGGTTGCGCGTTTGCGGTAAAGCACGACAAGAATGGATAATCCTATGGCTGCTTCACTCGCTGCAACAGTTAACACAAAGAACACAAAAATCTGGCCGGCATAGTTACTCAGAAAATAAGAAAACGCGATGAAATTCGTATTCACAGACAATAAAATTAATTCGATAGACATCAACAAAGTAATGATGTTTTTACGATTTAAGATGATACCTGCTATACCTAAACCAAATAGCAATGCAGCGACAATTAAAAATTCAGTTAATGATGGCATATCAAGTCCCTTCTTGTTTGGGTTCAGGAGGCATGTTGATAAGACGAACCCTATCTTCGGGACGTACAGCAATTTGTTCGCTAGGAATTTGCACTTTACGACGTGTGGGAGCACGGTGAGTTAATGCAATGGCTGCAACAATAGCCGCGAGCAATAATACACCCGCAATTTCAAATGGGTAAGCATAGTCTGTGTAAAGCAGCTGCCCCAATTGTTGGATATTGCTGTAATTAGCTGGCTCTGGCAGAGGTGCGGGCATTTGCGCCGATCCAAAATACTGAGGACCCACTGCGGCGATAGTTAATCCCATCACAAGCAACACAATGATTATTCCAAAAGGCAAATACCGCACGAACCCACCTTGTCGGTATTCCGTATCAATGTTTAACATCATCACGACAAACAAGAATAAGGTCATCACTGCACCCACATAGACCAAGAGTAAAATCAGCGATAAAAATTCGGCTCGCAACATCATCCATATGCCTGCCATGGAAAAAAATGTCACCACCAAAGACAAAACACTGCGCACAGGATTACGCAAAGTCACTACAGCCACCGCTGAACAAACAGCTATGGTTGCGAAAATATAAAAAATGATATGTAGTGGTGTTAGCATTTCATTCGTTCTCTCATTGGTTCTTTGTACCTTTTTGCTCTCCTGGGAATCATGAGGAGCTTAAACTCACCACTGTCATCCCGGAATTTAGTGTCCCTTAACGAGCTTGCGAGTTTAGGGACACTTAATGTCCGGGACCCATCCCAACTCTTGCACAAGAGCATGGATGGGTCCCGGACAAGTGCTCCGTAAAAAACACTTCGCACTTTCCGGGATGACAGTGGGACATCACCGATAATCCTTTTCCGCATTTCTATCTTTGGCGATATGTGGTTCCCATTTATCTCCTATGGCTAACAATTTTTCTTTATTCAGGATATTTTCACCGCGATTTTCGAAATGATAATCTCCCATTTGTGTTAGCACGATAGCATCTACCGGACAAGCTTCTTCGCAAAATCCGCAATAAACACATTTAAACAAATCGATGTCATACACCGTGGTGCGGCGCGATCCATCAGGACGCGGCTCAGCCTCAATGGTAATGGCTAACGCAGGACATACTGCCTCACATAATTTACAGGCGATACAACGCTCTTCACCGTTTGGATAACGACGCAATGCATGTATGCCGCGGAAGCGTGGAGAGGTTGGCGTTTTTTCATCGGGATATTGAATAGTAAATTTCTTTCTCCAAAAATACATATTCGTGACGCGCATCCCGCCGAGTAAATCCCACAGCGAAAAACTTTTCATGTATCGCGTCAAACGCTGCCACATTTTATAACCCTCTTACCATAATAAAAATCAACCTTGTCATTGAGTAGCACAGTAGAGTTGGTTTGCGGGACGTCGCGACCAGGACGAAAGGAAGCGTCGAGTACAGGGATGTACGCTCCCGCCAACCAACTCTACTGTGCTACTCAATGGCAAGACAACTACTACCCAAACCACGGGCTTAAACGGAATTGCACCATCAAGGCAATCACCACCACCCACACTAAGGTGAGTGGGATAAACACTTTCCAACCCAATCGCATGATCTGGTCATAACGAAAACGCGGGAAGGTAGCTCGAATCCATAAATAGCAATACAAGAAAAAGCTCACTTTAAAGAGCAACCAAACGGGTCCCGGTACGAAGGCAAACCATGATTCTAAGTGTGGGATACCTTGAAATGGCGATAACCAACCACCGAGAAAAAATAAGGAAATTAAAGTAGAAATGAGCACCATATTGGCATATTCAGCAAAGAAAAACAGTGCGAATGTGACTCCAGAATATTCGACATGAAAGCCCGCAACAATTTCAGATTCGCCTTCTGCCACATCAAAGGGCAAACGGTTTGTTTCAGCTATTCCTGATATCCAAAACACAATAAATAAAGGTAATAAAGGTAACCAATACCAATGCAAAATATCCCCGTTTTGAGCAGCAACAATGGTTTGGAAGTTTAACGAACCCGCTGCCATCATCACCCCAACCAGAGAAAAACCCATGGCAATTTCATAGGAAATAGATTGAGCCGCAGCGCGGAGAGCGCCAAACATAGCGTATTTTGAATTCGATGCCCATCCTGCAATCATGATGCCGTAAACACCGAGTGATGAAAGAGCAAAAGTATATAAAACCCCTGCATTGATATTGGCGAGTACGACACCTTGATCAAACGGAATCACTGCCCAACCTGCCAAAGCAATACCAAAACTGAGTGTGGGAGCCATGATGAAAAGAAATCGATTCGAGGGAGTAGGAACAATGATTTCTTTTGTTAACAACTTAATAGTATCAGCGAAGGGTTGCCATAACCCTCGTGGTCCAACGCGGTTAGGACCAATACGCGAATGCATATAGCCTATGACTTTACGCTCAAAATAAGTGAGATAAAGCACGATCACCACGAGTCCAATGACAATCGCAAGAATTTTTAAAACAATGATCACTAGTAAAAACAGGGTTTCTAACATATTTTACTCTCGCCCCATGATGCCATGTTTTTCTATCGCAACGGAGCCAAATAAATCTCCTAAGTCCTTTGTTGCTTCGATTCCCCCCATGATCCACGCTGCATCAACTGCCACGCGAGTATCGAATATCAAAGGTAACTGCACCTCACCGTGTGATTGTTTCACATGCACATTTTTTCCTTCTTCCAACTCATGTTTCCGTGCTGTCTCAGGATGCATGCGCACCGCAGCCATTTCACCTTCCATAATGACTTGCGCTTCTTGTAAGGGCTTAGAGCGTCGTACCAAACTATCCACCGCGTAAATGGGTATTTCCCCAATACGCGAGAGTTGATGTTCCTCAATTTCTTGTTTATGCATCGGCGACAGCGCATAAGTAGTCGTTGTAGAGGGAAGTTTATTGAACAAGGCTTTCACTTCATGTTTAATTTCTTCTGAACTCTCATAGTTAAATCCATCGAGATGTAAAAAATTCCCGAGGACGCGCAATATTTTCCACGCAGGTCGTGAAGAAGCATACGGGTTAGCCACGCCAGTAAAACTCTGCCATTCAAGAACAGCATTGATAAACGTGCCGGATGTTTCAGTGAAAGAAGCCATAGGTAAAATAACATGAGCATATTTTTCTAACACAGGATTGCGATACAAGGATAACGCCACCACAAATTTAGCTTGCTTCAAAGCTTCAATGGCGAGCGCGGCATTCGCACAATCTAACTCAGGCTCGACATTCATCAATACATAAACTTTACGGGGTTTATGCAGCATTTGATAAGCATCTAAACCCACATGATTAATCATTTCACCGCCTGCGTGTCTATGCGGTACGGCGCCCGCCAACCAACCTCCCGCAGAATTCGCGCCATCTGTCATGATGCCTAATTTAGCGCCACTCAATTTTGCAATCGTTTGCGCCAAATAGCGGATAGCAGATGCTTGTGGGCTATGCATAGCTAATGCACCCACTAACACACAGGCTTTCTTTTTATTTTGCAATTGTTGCGCGATGGTTTTCGCTGCTTCATCCACCGCCACATCTCCCCATTCCGGTAACACGGTTTGATCTAATGCTCGCGCAACGGCAAGCAAAGCCTGTGTCATACGAGGCGGGGCAATAATTTGTTTCGCTTTGACAGAAAAGTTAAATCGATAATCCACCGGATTTACCGCAAGCACCACGGCTCCTTTGCGTGACGCTTTACGCACACGCAGACTAGCCAGAGGTTGTTCTTTTTGTATATTAGAGCCGATTAATAAAATCGCATCGCTTTGTTCAAGCTCAATCATCGATATGCCTAATCCAGGACAAATTGGCATTGCAGATTGATCTTGTGTGTCCACTTCACGTAAACGATGATCGATATGAGGACTGCCTAAGCTACGTATTATTTTTTGCAATAAATAAAATTCTTCAAGTGTGGAATTGGGTGAAGCAAGGGCGCCTAATTTATCAGAACCATACTCCGCGAGAATATCTTGCAAACCTGACGCCACGACTTCGAAGGCTTTTTGCCATTCAACCGCTTGCCATTTGCCATCTTGTTTCACCACGGGTTCTTCTAAACGGTCAGTATGGTAAAGTCCGGCATAACTAAAACGGTCGCGATCGGAAATCCATGTTTCATTAATCGCTAGGTTTTCACGTGCAATAACACGCATCACTTGACCATAGCGCGTATGAACATGAATATTAGAACCCAAACAATCATGCGGTGCAATACTCGGTGCTTGATCTAATTCCCAGGCACGCGCTTTAAAACGAAAAGGTTTGGAAGTTAATGCTCCCACGGGGCAAATATCAATAATATTGCCCGATACTTCTGATCTAATCGCATGTTGAACATACGTACTGATTTCCACGTTTTCACCACGGAAGGTGACACCTAATTCACGCAAACCAGCAATTTCATCACCGAAACGCACACAACGTGTACAGGCAATGCAGCGTGTCATTTCGGTCGCAATCAGCGGTCCAAGATCTTTATCCGGAACGACTCGTTTGCTTTCAGTATATTCTGAGCTGTAAGCACCATATCCCATGGAAAGATCTTGCAACTCACATTCACCTCCTTGATCGCAAATAGGGCAATCTAAGGGATGATTAATCAATAGAAATTCCATGACAGCACGTTGTGCGGCCAGTGTTTTTGGAGATCTAGTAAATACTTTCATTCCCGATGCCACGGGTGTGGCACAAGCAGGCACAGTTTTGGGAGACTTCTCTATCTCTACTAAACACATGCGGCAATTGGCTGGAATAGAAAGTTTTTGTGATAGCAAAAACGCGGAATGTAAATACCAGCAGCATCTGCCACCTGAATCACTGTTTGATTCGGAGCAACTGTTAATTTTTTTCCATCTATTTCAATTTCAATATCAGCCATGGTTATCTCATTTTAAAAATACTTTGTCATCCTGCTTGCGTTGGCGTCATTACTTCGTCTCCGGCATACACGTACCATGTTCGACATGGTAAACAAATTCATCATAAAAATATTTCAAACATCCGCCCACAGGCCAAGCCGCGGCTTCACCAAATGCGCAAATAGTTCGACCTTCAATATTTTTTGCGGAACGACGCAACGTTTCAACATCGTTCAGCGTGCCTCGCCCTTGTTCGATATCATGAGTTAATCGATATAACCAACCTGTTCCTTCACGGCAAGGTGTACATTGACCACATGATTCATCCATGATAAAACTTAGAAATGCGTTCTAATAACTTCACAATACAAACTGTTTCATCCATCACAATCACGGCACCTGAGCCTAATCCGGATCCCGCTTTTTGTAAGGAATCAAAATCCATATCTAATGACATCATGACATCCGCTGGCAAAATGGGCATAGAAGTTCCACCTGGAATCACTGCTTTTAATCGATGGCCGTGCCGCACACCGCCTGCCAGTTCTAACAATTCTTTAAATGGCATCCCTAATGGAACTTCGAAATTTCCCGGTTTATTGACGTGCCCTGTCACAGAAAAAATTTTGCAGCCGCCATTATTTGGTTTACCCAATTTTAAAAACCATTCTGCTCCTTTTTCCATAATGACAGGAACAGACGCATAGGTTTCAGTGTTATTAATCGTGGTTGGGCTGCCATATAAACCACGATTCGCTGGAAAAGGCGGTTTATTACGAGGCATAACCGCGTTTACCTTCCAGCGATTCCATCATGGCGGTTTCTTCACCGCAAATATAAGCACCTGCGCCTAGATGAGAATACAACTCAAAATCAAATCCCGAACCAAAAATATTTTTGCCAATGAATCCTGCTCGTCGTGCTTCTTCTAATGCGGCTTCAAAACGTTCGTAAGGTTCCCAATATTCACCACGAATATAGTTGTAACCGACCGTTGCACCCATAGCATAAGCGCCAATGGCCATGCCTTCGATAACTTGATGCGGATTAAAACGCAAAATTCGCGATCTTTGCAAGTTCCCGGCTCACCTTCATCAGAATTACATAACACATATTTTTGGCCAGGCATATCGCGTTGAATAAAACTCCACTTTAATCCGGTGGGAAAGCCCGCGCCGCCACGACCACGTAATGCAGAGATTTTCACGGCCTCAATCACTTTCTCAGGCGGCATTTTTTCACGCAAGATTTTTTTCCATTGCTCGTAGCCGCCAATGCTTTGATAGGTGTCCAATGTCCATGGCTTATCTAAATGTAAAGTACGAAAACAAACTTCATTTGTCATGATCAAGCCCCTTCTCACTTTTTAAGCAGCTAAGATCTCATCAATTTTTTCTGGTGTGAGATTTTCATAATATTTTTTACCGATTTGGCAAACGGGTGGCGCAACACACGCGCCTAACATTCCACTTCTTTCAAGGTAATATTGCCATCTGCTGTGGTTTCATTGAGTTCTATGCCTAAACGCTTTTTGAGATGCTCAAGAATTTGTTCCGCGCCATTTAACGAACATGAAATATTGGTACATACATTGATAACATGTCGACCCACGGGTTCAAGATAATACATAGTGTAAAAGGTAGCGACTTCATACACCTCTATGTGCGGTATGCCTAAATAATCAGCGACCGCATCCATCGTTTCCATGGTTAACTAACCCCCATTTTCATTCTTGCACACAACGCAAAGCTTCAAACACGCCAGAACGCTTTTGGTCAGGTGGATAACGTAAAATCCATTGATCTAAATATTCTGCGTAATTTTTCCGAAATGATAAGTTGTTTATTCTCATTGCATCATCGATCTATCTCGCCAAATACTATATCTATGCTGGAAAGTACAGCGACCACATCCGCAATCATGTGTCCGCGAACCAATTCATCCAATGCTGCCAAATGCGGAAAACCCGCTGCACGAATTTTTAAGCGATAAGGTTTATTTGCGCCATCTGAAATGAGATAAACACCAAATTCTCCTTTCGGATGTTCAATCGCTGCATAAACTTCGCCTTCGGGCACGGTATATCCTTCCGTCATATTTTTGAAATGATGAATCAACGCTTCCATACTGATTTTCATTTCTGTCCGCGAAGGCGGCGCAATTTTGTAATCATCTATCATCACAGGACCTGGATTTTTGCGTAACCATTCTACACATTGACGAATGATACGATTGGATTGACGCATTTCATCCACGCGCACTAAATATCGATCATAACAATCCCCTTTGGTTCCAATGGGAATATCAAAATCCATCTTGTCATACACTGCATAAGGCTGTTTTTTGCGTAAATCCCATGCCACCCCTGAAGCCACGCAACATAGGGCCGGTAAATCCCATTGCAATGGCGCGTTCAGGTGAAATCACGCCAATATTGACCGTACGTTGTTTCCAAATGCGATTGTTGGTTAGCAAATCTTCATATTCATCCACACAATCGGGAAATCGGTTGGTGAAATCCCAAATAAAATCGAGCAAAGATCCTTGCCGATTTTCATTTGATTCAGCCACTTCTTTCGCATTATGCCATTTGGATGGTTTATACTGCGGCATTTTGTCTGGTAAATCACGGTAAACGCCACCTGGACGATAATAAGTCGCATGCATACGCGCACCAGAAACCGCTTCATAACAATCCAGTAAATCTTCGCGCTCACGGAAACAATAAAGAAACATGGCCATTGCACCAATATCCAGACTATGCGCCCCTAGCCATAACAAATGATTTAAGATACGGGTGATTTCATCAAACATGACGCGAATATATTGCGCACGAATAGGCGGTGTTATTCCTAATAATTTTTCAATCGCAAGCACATAACCATGTTCATTACACATCATGGAAACATAATCTAGTCGATCCATATAACCAATGGTGTGATTAAACGGTTTGCTTTCCGCCAATTTTTCTGTGGCGCGATGCAATAAACCAACATGCGGATCTGCTCGCACAATCGTTTCACCATCGACTTCTAAAATCAAACGCAACACACCATGCGCGGCAGGATGCTGCGGACCAAAATTAAAGATATAATTACGAATTTCGGAGTGTGATCAGTCATTTTATTTTCCATCTTGGGGCTTCTCCGCAACCATGATAACGGTGATCATGACGAATCACTTTCGGTTCTAAAACACGAGGTTCAATACTGACTGGTTCATAGATGACACGTTTCAAATTCGCATCATAGCGCGCTTCCACTTTACCAATCAATGGAAAATCTTTGCGGAACGGATGGCCAATGAAACCATAATCCGTGAGAATGCGGCGCAAATCAGGATGACCATGAAAAAGAATACCGAATAAATCGAAAGCTTCACGCTCATACCAATTCGCAGAAGGCCATAATTCCATCACCGAATCAACGATGAATTCGTTTTCATTCGGCAGGGATACGCGCAAACGGATACGATGATTTTTGTTCAGTGAGAACAAATGATAAACCACAGCAAATCGATGCGGCTTAGGAGGTGTGTCACGCAGCAGCCGAGAAGTCACACCACGAGCAAAGCCAGTGGCGGTCGTCGTTTCTGTTTCCCATTCATCTAACCCATAATGCAGATAATCTACGCCACAGACATCCAGTAATAATTTGAAATCAAAATCAGCTTCATCACGCAATGCACGACAGATATCAAGAATATGCTCAGGCTGACATCAACTGTCAGCTCACTGAGCTTAACATCAGCCGCCTCTATCCAATCGGAGAAGCGTTCAGTGATTTGTGTCTGTAAAGTTTTTACATCTGTCATTGTTAATACCCTTAATGCTGTCGTCCAGCAGCCTTAATATTGTCGTCCCGCGGCTTGTCTACCGCTCAATCTTCTTATTACGACGAATTTTATTTTGTAATTGAATCACGCCATACACTAATGCTTCGGCCGTTGGCGGACAACCCGGCACATAAACATCCACAGGGACAATGCGATCACAACCGCGCACAACCGAATAAGCGTAATGATAATAACCCCCGCCATTGGCACAAGAACCCATGGAAATGACCCAACGTGGCTCAGCCATTTGGTCATACACTTTACGGAATGCAGGCGCCATTTTATTGCAAAGTGTTCCTGCCACAATCATTAAATCAGATTGTCGTGGGCTAGGACGAAAATCACGCCAAAACGATCGAGGTCATAACGCGATGCAGCAGCATGCATCATTTCAACGGCGCAACAAGCTAGTACCAAAAGTCATAGGCCACAAAGAACCAGATCGTGCCCAACTGAATATCGATTTCGACAGTCGTGGTATAAAAGCCAGGTTTGAGTAAATCACTTATTCCCATTCCAGGGCTCCTTTTTTCCATTCATAAATAAAACCGACGGTGAGCAAGCCTAAAAATATTCCCATCACGATCATGCCAAACCAGCCTAACTCGCGAAACACCACTGCCCAAGGAACAAAAAAGCGGTTTCCAAATCAAAGATAATAAATAAGATGAGCAACCAAATAATAACGAACATCAAAGGGGGCGCGAGCATCTTAAATGGATCAAAACCACATTCGTAAGCAGATAGTTTTGCAGGATAAGGACGTTTTGGACTCAGCAAATAACCCAATATAGGAGCAATAACACCCACTCCTAAACCGATAATCATGAAAATGAACACAGGTAAATAATTTTGTAACAACCCGTTCTCCTTTTGAGATGTATTTATTGGGTCAGATTATACATGAATCGAATTTGGGACTCGACATTTCTACTAATATCTATCATCCATCGTCGTTACGCGACCGGTTCGCGAAATCCAGACGATAGGTTGGAACCTGGCAGTAGAGAATTTTTTATGCCGACGGACGGACTCGAACCGTCACAGCTTGCGCCACTACCACCTCAAAGTAGCGTGTCTACCAATTCCACCACGTCGGCGTATTCTTATTTTGTCTCCGGTATTTTTGGTAACGCAGGTTGAGATTGTCCTACCGTGCCACTCGCAGGTGTTGATATGGGTTTCGCCGGCACCATGGGAGCGCTAGGTAATGTCACTGTCACCCCAGTCTCTTGTTTATAAGCTTGTGTGGCTAAATAATTTAACCCAATGCTCGTAATGAAAAACAAAAAGGCTAAGCCAATTGTCACACGAAATAAAAATGAACCTGAACCTCGACTACCGAATACTGTTTGCGACGCACCACTGCCAAATGCAGCACCCATAGTCGCGCCCTTACCTTGTTGGACTAACACCAAAGTAATAATAAATACCGCGATAAATACATGGATAAGCAATATTAACTGGTACATCTCTTCACCTCTTTACTTTAATTTGTCACCCTCGGGCCGAGGATGACGTTCATGCCTAATGCGCTGCATATTCTTTACTAGCGGCAGCACAAATGGCAAGAAAACTATTCGCATCCAAAGACGCGCCCCCGATCAAGCCGCCATCAATATCTGGTTTAGCTAATAATGCAGCAGCATTTTCGGGCTTCATGCTGCCGCCGTACAGTATACGAATTGTTTTCGCTATATCAACATTATTTTGCGCGATTAACTGCCGGATGAAAGCATGTACAGCCTGGGCTTGCTCGGGAGTGGCATGCAACCCCGTTCCAATCGCCCATACTGGCTCATAGGCAATCACTGCTTGGCGAAACACATCAATTCCTGTTAATTGGATGACTGATTCTAATTGCTGACGTATGACTTGTTCTTTCTCGCCTTGTTCATGCTGAGCTCTCGTTTCTCCTACACACAAGATAGGTGTCAAACCTGCCTCATGTGCCGCCTTAAATTTTGCAGCAATCAAAGCAAGATCTTCATGAAACAAGGTACGTCGTTCAGAATGTCCCACTAAAACATACCGACAACCCAATTCTTTCAACATAGGTCCAGCGACTTCCCCTGTGAAAGGGCCTTGCGCACCTAAATAAAGATTTTGGGCACCCCATGATAATGATGTCTGGCCAAGCAAATCTCGAACTTGCGCTAGATGGACAAAAGTGGGCAACACGAGAATTTCAATATCAGAATAAGCATGGGCGCCTTGTTTAATTCCACCAACTAACGCCTTGACCTTGCTCTCTGAGCCATGCATTTTCCAATTGCCAGCAATTAAGAGTTTCCGCACAAAACTGCCTCTCTAAAACATAAGCGAAAGAGGCGTGATTTTATACGAATCACTAAGATAGATACAATGATTTCATGAGCAGGGAGTTATCACTTAGTCATGGCTTTTTGAATCGCGCTATCTTTCCGTTTACCAAATTCTTCCCTAGCATTAACGAACACACCACCCATATCGTCATGTTTCTTTTGGACTTCGTCTTGCTTAGTCTTTCCTTGGGTGATGTTATCTTTTATTCCTTGTGCGCGATCCAGCTGCGCTTGAATTTTAGCTACTTTCGCTTGATCAGCTTCAGCAAGAACAGGAGGATTGGCATTGGGATCACCCTCTTTCAAAAGCTTTAAGTCTTTTTCCCACATATCTATACGCTTATCGAGTATCTCCAGCTTCTTGTCTGTTTCGCTTAAAAGCCTGTCACGGCCTGGCCTTGCCGCTTTGTCATTCTTCTCAAGATCATTAAATACATTTTCCACGTCTTGATATTTTTTTTGTTGGCCGCTGACGGTTTCTTCTAGATTTTTTGCTAGCCATCTGCCGAATGTACCACGCTTGATCTCTCTCTCTAATCGCGAAGCATTGGTCAATTCCTCAGGTTTTTGTGCTAATTTCTTTTTAGCGTCAAGACCATTGTCCATTCGTGATAAATAATGCGAGGTATCACTAAAGCTTTCATCAATTTTATCGAGTTCTTTGCCAATGGCGACAACTTTATCGTCTACTGATACTAATAGTGCACCCGTAGAATCCTTATAGGCTTTCTCTTTTAATAATTGGTTGACGTTATCTGGGTCACCTGTTCCTCCGTAGCTTTGGGCTTCAGCCACTAGAGCTGTCTCATCCTTGGCTATTTTCTTTGCATCTTTTTCAAACCATTTTTTATCAGTATCAGAATCGTCCGCGCCTATTAGCATATTACATTTTACTTGGTTTACTTTTAACGCATCATGGAGAGCCCAAAATCTGCGCTGATCTTCAGCTGACATCTTGGTAATGGCTAATTTTGTACTGTCACTGAACTCAACTGCCAGCCCCTTTTCTGCGGCATACTTGAGAAGTTTACGCAGTTGCATTTTGTTAAATTTTGCGAATTTCGGGTCTGGGAGATTGATTTCAATCGTTGACCCGCCAAGGGCCCCTGCTGCAAAATCCATGGCAGCTTTGTATCCTTCTGTATTAAACCCACTCCATGAGGCGGGAACAGGCTTGATCCATTTGTTTCCTGTTGGAACTCCCTTTTTATTTTTTTCCTCAAAATAATGTAGACTAAAATCACCTGGATTGGGGTCATGGGTATATAAACCCGGAGGAAAATCTCTTTTTGCACCAAGAGTTTTTATCGAAGCGTAGTTTTTATCTTTTTCGGGTGTTGGCTCTGTCTCGAGATTTCTCCAACCTTCTCTTTTCCACGATGCCACTTTTTCCGAGTAGAGCTGTGCAAAACGAAAATCATTCCATTGTTGTTGCTCTTTATCTCGCTGCTCCTGTTGTTTTTGCTTTTTCTCCTCTTCAGTTTCTGGCTGCAACCCTGGCATTCCTGTAAACATACACATACCCCCACAATTGATTGCTATCTAGTAGACTATTATGTTTAGTATAGTAAAGATTCATTATGAAAATCTTATGTCATTCAGGACCAGTTAATCCTTTGATAGTTGCCTCATGAGTATAGAGACGGATATCATCGGGAGAAGGCGTATAGTTAATGATTTCTAAGTGTTTTCCAGACTCATCGCCTAAATGTTGAATTTGTAACCAAGCTGCCCGTACCATCTTATCTAACCCAGCCATCTCAATCGTCCAATTGCGTTTATAGACTTCTCTAGCCATGGCTCGCGCCGTCTGTAGGCTATCTTCAAGGTTTCTTTCGTGTGAAAACAAATCCTTAGGACAAGCAATGAGACTAGAACCCCGGTCATACACGTTATAATGCTTGCTAACTCCTTCTAAAGTTAAGAGTTTTTTTTCACTAGGCGGATCCAGATTAAATGCATCCCAAATGGTGATAATGCCCCAGCGTTCGAGTAGATAATAAATATCTAATTTAGAAATAGGTCGTTCTAACATTTCTCCTAATTCAGGGATGGGTAAATGCTGCTGCAACGCTTCCCACACTTGCGCTTTCAATTTATCGAGATAATCTGAATCTCCACTAGCCAAACTCGGCTTGATCGTTAACACAAAAGTCGCTGTCTGCGCTCCGGAATCACCTTCCGCCGTCACCACAACCTCATAATTGCCTTGTGTATCTTTGGCAGGAATACCGGTCAAGATACCGTCGGAAGTACATATCATGCCTTTGGGCAAGGCTTCACCGCTCTTTAATTCCGCTTGAAATCGCAATGCAGGCATGCCTTCCGCTGCCTGAATAAATTGTTTGAGATCGAAAGGACCGTAAGAAGCTAATTCATTAACTACTTGAGAAGGAATGGGATTTACTAAAATTTGATCCATAATCAGCAAGCCCTGAAAAATACTTATTTAAAGAGTATAGCAATAAGAAGGCGTATGGAATATCAAACTAACTATCCCTGTCATGTATTCCTGGGCTCTGCTGTCATCCCGGAATTTAGCACTGCTTAACGAGCTTGCGAGCTTAGCAGTGCTAAATTCCGGGACCCATCCTAACTTTTGCACAAGGGCATGAATGGGTCCCGGATATTAAGTGTCCCTAAACTAGCAAGCTCGTTAAGGGACACTAAATTCCGGGATGACAGCAGAATCGCTAACGCTCAGCCCAAGGATGAGGAGGTAGTCCTCACGAAGACAATACCTTCCCTTCTACCCATTCATAAATTTCAGTCGTCGCCGAGGGACATTTAACACATTGAGTACCACAAGCAGGTTGTTTCAGGCAAAGCCGAATGTTGCCTTTTTTCATCCAATGACTCAGTAGACACCGCATGTTATCAGGCTCCGTGTTGAACAAGCGGCAAAGACTGCTTAGCGTCGCCATTTTAACTTGCGTCATGTGTTGTTTGATGGCAAGTAAATTCATACCGATTCTCCTCGAGGTGTTACTCCTGTTACGTGTGCTGCTATCACATCACGGCCCGCATACCAACGCATCAATGCAATCGTTCCTAAAAAGACTGTGGCAATACCTATGATCCAACAACTTGAAGAAACAGGATGTCGTGTCCACGTGGCTGCTTGATAAAAAAGAACAGACGTGCCATAGGCAACCCCTGTCATCCAACACGCCGAAAAATATGACCAACCACGATGCAATTCACGCAACATCACTGCTAATGTTGAAACACACGGAAAATATAAAAGGATAAATAAAAGATACGCAAACGCTCCTACTTGTCCATCAAATTGCTGATACATCAACCCATAGACACCTTGATTGACGGAATGAATAGGCGCCTTGGCGAGAATAGGGTTGCTAAAAGCATTAGCCAGTTCAGCAAAATTGTTGGGGATAGAATGCAACGCTTCAGATAATCCACCCCAAAATTGAAACGTATCCACGCCACTGGCTGCAAAATGACCCACTTGGGTATAGAGGGTATTCAAAGTTCCAACGACTACTTCTTTCGCCAACACACCGGTGACTAAGCCTACCGTGGCTGGCCAATTATTTGCTTGAATCCCCATAGGCGCAAAAATGGGCGTCGCCCATTGACCGACAACTGAGAGTAGAGAGTGCGCATCACCCTCGCCTGTATTCATAGATCCATCGATATTAAGTGAATTAAGTGCGCCAATTAACACACAAATCGGGACAATCAATTTCCCAGCGCGAAAAACAAACCCTTTCAATCGTTGCCAAGCATGCAGTAATAATGTTTTTATACGGGGCAAGTGATACGCTGGCAGCTCCATCACAAGCGGCGCGACCTCCCCTTTAAGCACGGTGCGGCGCAATAAAAAGCCGGTTAACACGGCCATCACGATACCAATCAGATACAAGGCAAACACAATATTTTGTCCACCACGCGGAAAAAAAGCCGTCGTGAAAACCGCAAAAATAGCGAGGCGCGCACCGCAAGACATGAATGGCGTCATCATGATGGTGAGTATGCGATCACGTTTATTTTCTAAAGTACGCGCACCCATCACAGCAGGGACATTACAACCAAAGCCCACAATCATAGGCACAAATGCTTTGCCTGGCAGGCCCAAGGCTCGCATGAATCGGTCGACGACAAAGGCAGCGCGCGCCATATAACCTGAGTCTTCTAAAAAAGCTAAGAATAAAAACATTGAGCCAATGACAGGAATAAAAGTGACAGTGGTATTGATACCTTTCCCAATCCCATTCGCGAGTAGCGCAGTCAACCAAGTCGGTGCGCCAACTTGATTGAGCAAATAAGCAAAGCCATCCACAAAAATAGTTTGGCTGCTGATATCAAAAAAATCTTGGAATGCACCACCTATATTGATGGCGAATACAAATAGCAAATACATCACACCCAGAAAAATCGGGATGCCTAACACGCGATTCAATAAAATGCTATCCAGCCGCGCCGTCCAATTGGTTTTAACCACAGCAGAATGCGTCACGCATTGCTGAGTGATACGTTGGATGAATTGGTAACGCGCATCGGCTAATAAAATATCAGCTTCTTCTCCTGTCGCCTGTTGAATCGCTGCTTGCTGCTCATGTACGTGTTGTAGAACGGTGTCGGAAACTAATTGCCGTGCGTAGTAATCCTCTTCGAGTAGGCGAATGAGTAAATAACGGAATTCGGGGAGAGAAGCGGCATTTTTGTCATCCCGGAATTTAGCACTATCCCCGCTAGGAGCATGCGGGGACAAGCTTAGCAACGAGATTGCGAGCTTAGCAGTCGCTTCCCCATTGTCATCCCGGAATTTAGCACTGCTTTGCGAGCCTGCGAGCTTAGCAGTGCTTAATGTCCGGGACCCAGCCTCGCTTTGAGATAAAGTTCGAGATGGGTCCCGGACATTAAGTGCCACTAAACTCGCAGGCTCGTTAATGGGCACTAAATTCCGGGATGACATAACTGAAAGCGCTACTTCTCTCACCGCCCTCTCTATCACTTCCGGATACGGCACACTCACTTGCCCCCATCGTGCCCTGTCATAGTCCACACTTCTTCGCTTTAACTCCGCAACACCCCCACCCTTATTTGCTTCCAGCGCAATCACGGGACAGCCAAGGTGGCGAGATAATTGCGCGATATCAATCTGGATTTCCCGTGTTCGTGCGACATCCATCATATTGAGTGCAAGAATCAGCGGAACGCCCATTTCTAAGAGTTGCATGGTGAGATAAAGATGCCTATCGAGGTTGCTGGCATCGACAATATTCACCACAATGTCAGCTTGCTGCTGCAAAATAAATTCCGCTGCGATGCGCTCATCAATGGCAGAGGTATCCGAAACCAATGTCAAAGAATACACGCCTGGTAAATCCACCACTTCCACTGTCGTACCAGCTTGGGTAAAAAAGCCGCTTTTGCGCTCCACCGTGACTCCTGGCCAATTGCCAACCCGCTGTCGTGCCCCCGTCAATGCGTTAAATAAGGTCGTTTTTCCGCAATTAGGATTCCCAACCAAAGCGATAGAAAGAGAAGAAGCTGATTCCCGATTTTCTTTATGGCAACAGGAAGGCGTAGATTGGCAGCAAGACGTCATGGGGAAACTTCTTCTATTTGGAGTAGGCTAGCTTCATGTTTTCGCAAGCTTAATGCAAAGCCACGCACAAAAATTTCTATGGGATCCCCAAGCGGGGCCATGCGCGTCACGGTAAATTTTGTGCCTGGAATCAAGCCCATAGCTATCAAACGCTGACGATAAAGCGGGTTGCCCTTAGCAAGAGAAACCACCCTAGCAGTATGACCAACTTTAAGCTCATTGACTTGCATGAGACAGACCTTTTCTTATGATTCTTCTTACTAAAAGCAAAGTATCATGCTTAAAAGGGTGGGTTGTCAATATTAATGAGAATGATTCTCATTTGAACAAATATGGTATAAAATTGTACAATCCTGTTGAAAAATGCTTTAATAATACCTACATAGTTAGCTACATAATAATCTTTAGCAATAAAGCCTATTAAGATTTAATTAATCAACCGTAGTCTATAATGTTAATAATGAATATTGGATTCATTAAGAACCTCATGAGAAGGTCACCAAACCGGGGAGATCGTTAGTATGCCTAAAAGCAAAAATAAGCTTCAATCTGATATTAGGGCTAGAAAAAAATATCTTGAAATTCACCAAGATAACGAGAGGCTAAAAGAGCAACTCGAGGGATTGAATAACGAACTTGATAAGGTTGCAAAGGCTCTTTCTAAACCTGAAGAACTTGAAAACGTGGAAAAGCTTCTAAATGAATATGATAAAGGACTAGATGACATTCTAGGAATTAGAGATGTCGCGGCTATAAATAAAGATATTGGAAAAAAAATAAAGTACCTAGGGAGTAAGCAAGTTAGTGAAGAGGTAGAGGTAGCTTTATACTCTTTACTTAACGAGGCACAACTGTCTATCTCTAAAGCACCCCTGGAAGACATCTTTTCCGAGCACGAACAGTATCTAAAAGATACCAAACTAAAATGTACCGAAGCCGAACGCTGGCTAAGAGAATATGACGTAGCTTTTAATGATGCGTCGTTAACAAGAAAAAAAGAAAGCGAAAAAGAAAGAGAACAAGGATCAAGCGATGAGGATTACTCGACAGAGGAAGAAACGCCCGAGACTCCAACGCTAAACCAAATTAAAAATCTATTAACGCAAATTCGCGCGCACGAAAAAGCTATAACAACCCTTTTCAAGGGACTAGAAAATAAAGGTGAAATTTTCAAGGATAATATAAGAGAATTCGGGGCATTACAGACACGAATTGAAGCACTCAAAGGTGAAGGTATTGAAGACGAAACCGAGGAAACTCTAGTAGAACAAGTAAATGAATGTAACGCGATTATACAGGCTTTAGGAAAACTAAGTTTTAGCTTAGTAGAAAAAAATAATGCATTGTTAGCGCAGGTTCAAACACCAACTTTCTCACCCTATTCTCCTCCAACTGTTCTAGTGGATAGATCCAGCAGACTGGCAAAAGCGTTACAAGAACAAGAAGATGCGGAAAGCAGATTATTTGAAGCTGAAAGGTTAGACGACACTCGATTCGTCGGACTAGGTGACTATAAGAAATCAATACGCCGAGAACAGCAAGCCATTAAGTCTTTGATTAAGGTTTTGACGACATTTGAGGATCCTGATACTTCAATTATAAAAGAACTTGAAGATAGTATCGAAGATCACCATATCTTTCAAACTACAGCCCATGAGATGCCCGACAATGATAGCGAAGTTTATGAGGAAAAAACGAAACTCTATGCGTTATCAGTCCAAATATCAGGTCTTGAGCTTAAGCTTAAGACTGATGAAGTTTACAATTTTCACCCAGAATTTTACAATCTTCGCCCACAACGTGATGCTCAACAACATCTCGTCTCCGCATTAGAAGTACAAGTCGAATTTAATAAAACCTTTGAAGGCGTAGCACTTACACCAAAGCAAAAAGAAGAGAAGCAAGCTATTTCCCAACTCGTTTTGACAGCGAAAAGAGAAGTTGAACTGGTTGCTAAATTAACTTCTGATGAAGAAGTGCCGAATAAAAAAGAGCTAGAAAAGCAATTAAGCCCCCAACAAACAAATCGTGAAGCACTTGAACTCTTCGTTCAAGCGGCAAAACACCTGCGCGAGGTAAGCACGATAGAACGTGAGGTAGAAAAAGAGCCAGAAGCTAGGAATAAAGAGCTCGTATTATCTGCCAAAAAAAGATATGAAACAGCACAAAAAATGAAGGAGGAATCAGATAAGCCGTTTCCCGACCGTACATTATTAAATTCATACAAGACAAAAATCGAAAATTCAGTTCGATTAGGTCAAGCAGTGCAAAACGTTCGCGACGCGGAAGAAATTGTAAAAGCTGCTGAACCCTCACCATATAAAATTGAGGGCGGTTACTCGCTCGATGAACAGACCGCTATCGCATGGAATGCCACACAGCTTAGAGAGACACAGACAGCCATTCAGCTACACGCGGCAGCAGTTGCACTAGAAAAAGCTGTGCGCGAAGAGAATATTGCAGGAACTGAGCAATTACTCGGGGCACGCAAAATACGTGAAAAAGCTGAGGAAAGCTATAGAACAGCAGAATATGGATATTCTATTGCAGACAACGAATTCAAGGCAGCTTCTGTCTTGATCAGAGAAATTGACGAATTGCAAAAAGGCATAGAGAAGACAAAAGAAAAGAATGACAACATTCTTGAAGAAGGATTCCAAACGATTGTCTCAGCAAAACAAGAACTTCAACTCAAACAGGACGCATTAGACAAAGAAGACATCAGTCTTAAAGAAAAAGGAATTATTCTAGAACAAAAGCTACTTGACTTAAAAGAAGCTAAAGATAAATTCGATGCAAGAGAAGAGGAAGATACGGAAACAATTGAACCCGTTGAGTTACGTGAAACTGTAGAAACTTTAGAAAAAGAATTACGCGGAGAACAAGAAAACCTTACTAAAAAGCGAGAGCTATATCAGCAGCAAGGTAAAGAACTCGCACAGCGTGAAGAAAATTTTATCGCTGAGCTTAACCAATTAACTGAAGAGTTGGAAGCAGACCAACTTAAATTAAATGACTTAACTAATGAAATTGGAAAAGCTCGAGAGCTCGCTCAGGAACGACAAGGGCGACGAGAAGCAAATCAAAAACTCATTGAAGAAACGCAGCAAAAAGACCGTGAAGCACTCTTCCATCCTGAAACGGAAGAAACCCAGAAGAAGCGGAAAGAAGATGAGACTCGTAATAAAGACAATATCGTCGGAAAAAATGCGCGCCTGAAAGCGCAGGATCGTCTTCGCGGCGTTACATTGCAGATTGGTGATATTGAAAAAAATGAACTAACGAATATTGAAAAAGAATTGACTTCTAACAAGAACGTATCGACTGAGCGCTCACCACTTACTGTAGGAGCAAAAGAAAGAGCGCAACAAACCTTTGAGCAATATCAAGCGGCTCTTGGACTAGAATTAGCAGCTTTAAAGGAAATAAAATCACTCTTAGAATCACTCTCAGGAAAAGAACAGACTCCAGAACAAGGACAACAACGAAAAGAAGCAGAATCACTTTATTTCGACGCAAAACAATATCGTGAAGCTGTGGGAGATTTGGCAAAAGGCACTGCCAAATTACGTGATGTAGTAGTGACAGGAGAGGAAGAATTACAACAGCTTAGACAAACCTCAGAGAGTGCAACGAGCAAAGCTAGTGAACCTATCAAACGTGCGGAATCTGTAATCAGAGATTTTTACAAAGAAATAGATGATGCAAAGGAAGTTTTAAAACAAATACAGGAGGAACGACAGGAATCGGTACCAAACAAACGTGCTCTTGAATATGAAGTAACACAACTTAGATTAATTGGAAAAGCATCTGTAGAAATCACCAAGCAAGAATTAATTAAACGCGAACAAATAGATACTGTAAACGAACTAGAGCAACGTTTTCTTCAACAATCTGTTGCTCACTATCAAGCGACTCTAGACAATTTAAACCCTCTGCTTGAGCAGGCTGAGGTACACGCACGCATAATGGGCGAGCGTCGACAAGAGGCACAAGAACGCTTAGGCGAGATATTAAATGAGCTTCATAATGAAGAAGAAGGAAGCGAAGAATTTAACACACTAAAACGAGAACAAAACCAACTATCATCCGTCGTAGCAAATGCCGAATTTGCACTAAACAATATGCAGAAATTGCAAGAACAAGTAGGTGGGACTAAATACTACCTTGGACAATCAACTTTGCACTTACAGTACACCCAAGACAAACTAGCTCAAAAAGATACGGAGATAGAAAAAATCCTGTTGCAAGACCAAAATTGGCATGATCAGATAGACGGTGCAATTTCTGCTGCACAACAAAGAGAAGAACAGCGACTAGAGCAAGAGCGCAGCCGAATAACTCCATTAACAAAAGAACAGCTCGAATTCTTAAGTTACCTAAGTAAAGCATTTGCCAATCCAGGAGCTAGAACTCTAGATGAATTTGCTAGACTAACAAATCTTTTCCTTGAGGAGCCAAGCAGAGAGAACCAAGAAGCTCTGGCTCTTGATGACTCACTCCGTCCTTCGTTAAAGGTTTTACACACGGCTTTGCTACAAAGAGATCTACCCCCTGATCAACACCTTGCAGCCATTAACGATGCTCTCAGAGCTATTCCATTGAAGGATCGTAAAATAACAGGTGAGATTGGGATCTTACCTGCAATGCCAATTACAAAGGCTCAAGCAATTCTCTTTGGAAATCTAGATGCAGCATTGAAAAATCCCGATGAGCGCACACTCAATCAGTTTGTTACCGACTTCATTAATCCCGTCATTAGTGGTCTCGATCAGCGACATCCACTATACGGTCAGTTAATGCAAGTGCGCGACGCTTTCCTTCCAACAAGAGAGGGAGAGGTAGCTAAACGTGATCAAATTAATCAAGCGATTAGTCAAATTCCTGGTCTGAGCCCACTAAATCATATGCTGTCGGTTCAACCATTAGGTCTAAACGAGAACCAACGCCGTCTAATGACAGCATTAGCGAACAAATTACGACAACCAGTGGGAGGAGGGAGGGAACTTACCCGTGGCGAGTTTGTCAATCAGTTCATAAATCCTCTGTTAGGTGTACCTGAACAAGGCGGACTCCAAAATCCATTACGTGCCAATATGGAGGCATTGCGCAATGCCTTTTTGCCATCAGATCCTAGCATTGCCACACTTCAAAGCATAAACCATGCGATAGAAATCATCCCAGAGTTACCATCATTACGCAACATGCTACCCACTCACGCACTAACAGAAGAGCAAACTCGTAGGCTTGGTCAATTGAGAGACGCAATCGTTGCGCCAACGCAAACCCGTTTTGATTTGGCAATATTGATTAATCAAATACTGAATTTACCTAGTTTTTTTCAAGCACCTTCTCTGCGTGATCCATTGACCAACTTATACCAAGCTTTCGTAGATCCAGATTTAGAAGACGATGAGCGACTTAATCGCATCAATCAAGTGATTGGCGTAATCCCACTCATGGAAGAAAAGAATTTACTTCGTCAACTACCTGAACGTTATCCACAAAACATTGTTCAAGCGCTTACTCAACTAAGTACAGCCTTACAAAACCCAAATCAACCTACGTTATATTATTTTGCAGTAGCACACATCGATCCACTTATTCGGAATATTCACGATATTCACGCTGGCCATCCATTGCATCAGCAATTAGTTGCCTTGCGTAACGCCTTTGTGCCACAAGATGGGGTAGCAGCAACACTTGAAGCTATTAATCAAGCAGCCCACGATAGTGGTCTTCCACCATTAGCCCGTATGTTACCCGCACAGGTAGATAGATTACGTCAACTTTTAAATCCATTGCACCAAGCTTTAGCTAACCCAGGGCCCCGAGCAATATTAGATGATTATGCAGACTTGATTAGTCAGATCCTTGCGAACCCACCAGCAGGGTTGGATAACAATCATGCACTCCGTGGTCCATTAGCCAACTTGCAACGTACCTTTACAACACCAGGAGTAACCCTACAACAAATTAATCAGGCAATTACTGCGGTAGGAGCAGGACTGCCGGCACTGCGTTTCATGCGGCCAACGCGAGCTTTTGTGCCACTGCAGGGTGCTCAGCTTCAAGCCTTCCAAGATTTACAAGGTGCCCTTGCTAGCCCAGGTAACAGAACGATAAATGATTTTGACCAATTGATTGCTCCGCTTCTTGCCCCGCCACCGGCAGGCTTGGGTAATGCACATCCACTCTATACACCATTAAACAACTTGCGTGGTGCTCTTAATGCACAGCCAGCTCCTCAACTAGCCGCAATCCAAGCTGCTATTGGCGCTATCCCCTATATGGAACAACGGCATATACTTCAAAACATGCCTGCACATCAACCCGCACCCAGCCACAAGTGCAACCACAGCCTCCAGTGCAATTACCACAGCTTGATATTGCACTTAATGCGGATCAGATGAACAAACTGCAAAAGTTACAAGAAGAACTCGGTGAACTTTATGAACAACTTGAGGTACAACCACCGCAGCAGCCTCCACAGGGTCAAGCGCTTAAGCTATTTCTGGATAATATACAGGATGCGCTGGATCCGCTTGCTCGGCCTGGCAGCCCCCTGTTCATAAACAATTTACACCCTTTAAAAATCCATCTCTCGGCCTTATACAATGAATTAACAACTTCCCCACGTGATGATGGGGCTTGTGTTAATGGGGCAATAACCAACGTCCTCCCTCAGGTTAATCGATATGCATTAACACAACTACAAAAGACACATTTACGTACATTGAGACGAGAGCTTGATAATCTGCAACCTGGTCAACCTATTCAACAAGCAGATCGAATACAAATAGCAGATGCAGTCAATCAATTAACTTCTAACCTGGACTTCGCACAAAACCATATATTAGGACCGCATCTAGCTACCTTACACACTGAATTGACCAGACAACCAGCAATCGATCCGCCAGCACTTGATAGAGCTGTTCAAGTAGCTCAGTATGTGGTACGTCACTTTACGCCACCCTTAGCTCCCGTCCTTCTACAAGGCGTACCGCAACCCACGTTAACACATCCACAGCGATTGAAATTACGACAATTGCAACAGGCTTTAATCGAGGGACGAGATGGGGAATCATTTGAGAACTTAAGGAAACTATTGGGAGCACCTCGCGATGGGGGAGCACCGCGTGCCGGTCGCGGCGGGATAGACCCAAATCATGCGTTATATCAAGCTCTATCTAGTTTATATACCGATTGGGATCAACTAATTCATCCAACCCCACCAATTGATGCTCAAACTCAAACAACGCGACAAACCCAAGTAAATGCTGGAAAAACAACTGTCGAAGGCCTAATACGCCATTTCTTAGCACCTATTCCGCAGCCACCATTAACCGATACAGAATCAAAAGCGCTGCATCATAAATTCGAAGTTTTTAAAGATGCGTTTAATCTGGTTTTCCGAGATCTTTCTAACGTCTCAGGTGCTAACCAACAAAATTTGCATGACGCACTAGACAGCCTCCTTAATCTGCCACCAGACCCTATATTAAGCAGCACACATTTTTTACGTCCATCATTACAATCTTTATATGATAGTTTACATGCTGTTCTGGTTCTGGCTCAGCCTCCTGCGCCTCTAGATTTTAATGCAAATGCAAATCAAGCTCTTAAGAACAATTTCCTAAAGGTTCAAAAAGAGGTACAGGAATTACGCAATAGTACCAACTACATTGTTACAGACTCAACCGCACTGGGCAAAAAAGACGTCGATATAAATAAAGTCAAAAACAAGGGATGGGGCCGTTATCGTACGATGGCAATGCATTGGGAAGGGGTAGCTGCACGCGCTTTTTATTCTGAATCAAGAGAAGGAGAATTAGACAAAGCCATCGCTGCAACTAACAAGATGTTAGATCAGCTACAAGCTGCTGAAGGACGCTTATTAGTTAAGCAAGACCAACTTAACCAACCTGCTCCTCCTTTGAATGATCAAGACAGAAAAGAAAAAGCGCAAATACGAGAACAACTAGAGGTAATCGCTGAAACTAGAAAAATTTTAATGCGCACTTTATGGAATTCCACACCGACTAAGGGAAGAACCATTGATAGAATTATTAGCTTTAGTGATAAACATAAAGTAATGCTCTTCCCCTACACTCAGAGACAAATTGATGCGCAAGTGGCTGCTTGGCTGAATCCCCAGGGCAACGTCGGCGTAGCAGTCATAGCATCAGTCGGCGATTTAAAAACTTCTGCTCTTTTCCATGAAGGTGTACGCATCAATCATAATGTCCTCCAAGTTGACGCAAACACTCAGGTTAATGTAGTGAGTGTGCAGGGGGTGAGAGACCATGGATATGAATCCATCCTCAACTACAATTCTCAAGACTTAACTCTTCTTCAACCCAAAGATTATGTGAAATGGATCGTAAGGGCAGTTGAAGATCATTTAGCGGGTGCCGAGGATCCAGATTCACCTTTAGAAATCTCTGGTAAATGGCCTGACCTATTAATGAAATACATGGTGGTTTATTGCCAAAAAAATGATATTGAACTGGTTAATAAAATTGATCCTACCTACAAACCGTCAAAAGACAAAGTAAAAGAATTTGAGGATTTATTGGAACAAAATAGAGTAGATATCTATAGCAAGAGCACCCCCAAAACAAGTGTTGAAGGATTGGAAGGGTTAGGCTTCAACAAAACTCGAATCGAAGCAGACAAAGAAGAGACCCAAACACAAGGCCAACATTTATCGGGTCACACTTTACGAAGATGATGTATTCAGCAACGCTTCTTCAATTCGTGCACGTAACTCACTCAGCTGGCCATGAAAAAAATGGCCGGCTTGTGGGAAACGAATAATGATAGGTTTAGGATCTCGATTTTCTGCCCACTCCAGTACTTCTTGCGGGGGAACGACATCATCCAACTCCCCTTGTACTAATACCCAGGGACAAGTAATAGGAGGTAATTGTTGCATAGGAAAATGCTGGACAGGCGGTGCAACCGTCACTAGTTTAGCCACAGGAATTTGCGTAGCCGCTTTGGCTGCGATATAGCCACCAAACGAAAATCCTGCCAACCAAATTTCACTCTTCACCTTCTCATGCTGCACCCAGTCAATCACCGCTAAAAGATCATCAAGCTCGCCATTGCCTTGATCGTATTGTCCTTCACTGCGCATCACACCGCGGAAATTAAAACGCACCGTGCTTAACCCAAGCCCCTGGAAGGTTTTTGCTAAGGTCGTCACCACTTTGTTATGCATAGTGCCGCCGTATAAGGGATGCGGATGACAAACAATGCCCCACGCATTACGTGGATCACCCGTAGGCTCGCTTACTGCCAACTCTAATTTTCCAGCCGGACCATCGATTAGCTGAGTCACTTCTTTAGTCATGCTTGTGGTGATCACTGGATTACCTGTTATGCATTAAATGAAGAATGACATTTTACGCTGAAGAGGGGAATGCGTCATCTGCCCTCTCACGTCATCCTCCGGCGAGCCGCGTTGTTTGCGGCCGACCGGAGGATCTCCCAGACTAACTTTCACAAGAGGAATTAAATATGAAAAAAGGATATGTCTATATCATGACAAATAAACCGCGCGGCACTCTTTATATTGGCATGACGAAAAACTTACAAAGAAGAATTTTCGAGCATAAGCAACATTTTGTTCGTGGTTTCACTGGAAAATACAATCTCGATAAACTCGTCTTTTATGAGGAAAGAGAAAATATCGTCAGTGCCATTGAGCGGGAAAAAGAGCTCAAACGATGGTTGAGACAATGGAAAATCGAATTAATTGAATCGATTAATCCTTCTTGGGAGGATTTAGAAATTTTTTGATTTATATGACTTCGATTAGGAGATCCCCGGTTCCTCGCTGACGCTCGGCCCGAGGATGACGGGTGGGGAGAGGGCAACACTCGGCCCGAGGATGACGGGTGGGAGAGGATGCTCGTCCGTACCACACACCGTCATCCTCCGGCGAGCCGCGTTGTTTGCGGATCGACCGGAGGATCTCCATCATCATCCTCTTCCTCCGCTAGCTTTATTCAATCTATCTCTAATGGCATCCCATTCAACTGTATCTGGGACTGCTTCAATAATAATCTGCTTAACGTGACTGTGATCCAGTGAACGCAATGTGCTATACAAGTGATGTGCATAAGCCTCCGATTTACTCGGCATTGAGACACGATGAATCAATTCCCAAGATGGCAAATCCAATTGGCTATGCATAACAACAGCAACAGGGAGGTTATTTTGGCCTAATGTCTGCACAAAGCGTGGAATCTCGAGAGCTGTTAATAATCGCGTTGCTGTCAAAGGAGCATAATGCAAGTGATGCATGCCCGGTGTACGAGTAACGGGAGTATCTTGCCGTGCTGATAAAATAGGCTGCTTTAACACAGCTGAGAGTTGTTCTGAGGTAATCATGCCCGGGCGTAAAATAACGGGGTCCTCTCTACTCATATCGATAATAGTCGATTCCAAACCCACCGCACATTCACCCCCATCCAAAATGAGATCCACGCTCTCGCCTAATTCTTCTTGTACAGCAGCCGCTGTGGTAGGACTGATATGCGTAAATTGATTCGCAGAGGAGCTGCCACTCCTCTTCCAAATGCTTGTAATAAAGCTTGTGCCATTGGATGACGAGGAATGCGTACACCAATCGTATCCTGTCCGCCAGTGACAATATCCAACACCTGAGGCTGCTTTTTGAGAATAAGCGTCAATGGGCCTGGCCAATAAGCGGTCGCTAATTCCCGTGCTGCCGGTGAAATCTCGCGCGCCCACTGGCTAACTTGCTCAAAATGGGCGACATGTACAATCAAGGGATGGTCATAAGGCCTTTTTTTGGCGCGAAAAATCTTACGCACAGCTTCCTCATTATTGGCATCCGCAGCGAGACCATAGACAGTCTCTGTGGGTAAAGCGACCAAGCCGCCCGCTTGCAGGATAGCCACTGCTCTTGTGATATCAGGTATCGTCATAGTTATTCTCTAGTTGGATCAGCCATAGCAAAAATAGCCCGATAATATAGCATTTTGTATCAATGCTAGTTAACATAAGAGCCACTATGACAGATGTTGAACATATACCAGCAGAAGTGACTGATTCGACCGCTACGCCCGCCACTCTCACCCCCATTGCGACGGTGAAAGGGCAAGCGGTGATCGATATGCCTAAAGACTTATATATTCCGCCCGATGCGATGAAAGTATTTTTAGAAGCATTTGAGGGACCGCTTGATTTTTTGCTCTATCTCATTCGCAAACAAAACATCGATGTCCTGGATATTCCTATTGCTGATGTCACACGCCAATACATGGAATACATAGACTTGATGAAAGATTTATCGTTGGAATTGGCCGCTGAATATCTTGTCATGGCCGCAATTTTAGCTGAAATCAAGTCACGCATGCTCTTGCCCCGTACTTTCGACACAGAAAACAATGAAGAAGACCCGCGCGCTGAATTGGTCCGTCGTCTACAAGAATATGAGCGTTATAAGCAAGCAGCTGAAAACATGGATAGACTGCCGCGAGAAGAACGAGACTTTTTCATTGTCCAAACCGATTCCAGCCAAATTTCCGTGGTAAAACCATTACCCAATGTCTTATTACCTGATCTTTTACAAGCTTTGGCAGATGTAATGGAACGAGCCAAATTAAACGCCAGTCATGCTATTCGAATGGATGCTTTATCTGTGCGAGAAAAAATGACCCATATTCTAACTGCGATACAAGGCAAGGATCATTTTCTTTTTACTCATCTTTTTAACTTACAAGAAGGCCGTTTAGGCGTAATAGTGACATTTCTTGCTATGCTTGAGCTACTCAAACAAAGTCTTATTGAATTTATTCAAGCTGCTCCTTTGCGCCCATTTACCTTAAGGGAAAGGCAGCGTAAAACAAAAAGTATGCTATATAATTAAAGAAATACCTCAATGAGGGGCCTATCATGGGTGCTCCACGCACACAACCTGAAGTACAAAAAAAAGAATGGCATAGCACTTATTACAAGTTAATGAAAAAATTTGTCATGGCAGAATTGCGTTTAAGCACTAAAGACCAAGCAACCCAGCCAGCTCCTGGAGTCATCAGTCAACTTGCGAGCATATCCCGCGATATGGCACAAGTATTTAAACTTACGAATGATAGTCAAAGCAGCACCCTTAATAACTTTGCCATTCTTAAATCCAATTATTCTCAATTGGGTACTAATCCCAAAAACCAAGACGCACTCGCTGCGTTTAAACGGAATGAACCGGATATCAATGAGCTGAGTGGTTCTGTGAATGCTATTGCCGAGCAAAGAAAAGCACTCTCTGAGCGGGTTAAAATCTTTTTAGAAAAAACAAGTGGCAAATTTCCAGAAATCGATCAAGCCTTGGAAAAAGGAGATATCGCAAATGCTGAAGCCCTGTTAAAAGAGCTTTCCACTGAAGTGAAGACTTTAAAAATTGATCTAAAGACATTGCAAGATCAGGAAAGTAAAACCCATGATAGGCTCGAAAGGTTAAATACAATTGTCACAACAGCTGTAAACGCTCACATCAGCGGTGCAAATGCACAGACATTGGGTGAAGCCCCACCAAGACCGGAATAATCGCTATACTGTTACGACGACGCTAATTCTCTCTGCGGCATTAACAAATGGTGCAGACGTATGCCTGATAACCATAACGCTGCAAAATAAATCAATACTGCTGTTACTAATAGAAAAGAGAGATGCTCTAAACGCCAAAGGGCGCTTTGGGTAATCCAGGTTTGTAATTCCCCTGAGCCAAACCACAGCCACAAGCCAAGTACAAGATTAGCGGAGGCAATGCGAAGTGAAAATAATTTCCATCCTTCACGTGGCCGGTACAAATCATGTTGGCGTATAAAATAAAAAAGACAACCCGCATTAACCAGTGCTGCGAGCGACGTTGAAAGCGCAATCCCTGCATGCGCCAATGGCCAAATCAAGAGAATGTTGAGCACTGTATTTGTGACCATCGCAACCACTGCGATTCGCACTGGCGTACGCAGATCTTGTTTTGCATAAAAACCTGCAGCTAGCACTTTCACCAACATAAAAGGAGTAATACCGATAGCAAAAGCAGTTAAACTTTTTCTCGCCATGGTGACAGCATAGCCATCAAAAGTGCCATGTTGAAACATGGTGCTAAGCATGGGTCCCGATATTACCGCCATAGACACACCTGCCGGTATACCAACCAGTAAAACAGCGCGCAAGGCCCAATCAATTGTCAGCGAAAAATGTTCTGCTGATTGCGTTGCATGATGGCGCGATAAATTCGGCAAAATAACGGTAGAAATAGCCACCCCAAAAACACCCAGCGGAAATTCCATGAGCCGGTCCGAATAATACAACCAAGAAGGCGCGCCCACGACCAATAAGGAAACAAAAATCGTATCAATCAACAAATTCACTTGGCCAACAGACACTCCAAATAAAGCGGGGACCATTAATTTCAGCACACGCATGACACCTGGGTCGCGAAAGTTGACATGCGGACGCGGCATCAGGCGTAAATTTTTAAGAAAAGGCCACTGAAAAATAAGTTGAATAATACCCGCGATAAACACACCCCAAGCAAGACCAATGATGGGTTTGGCCATATGCGGCGATAGCCATAAAGCCGTGCTTATCATGACAATGTTTAAAAAAACCGGTGTAAATGCTGCCACCCAAAAGCGGCTATACGTATTTAAAATCGCGCCAGAAAAAGCCGTCAGCGAAATGAGCATGAGATAGGGAAAGGTGATACGTAGCATCGTGACAGCAAGATCAAAACGATCGCCTGACACAGCAAAACCTGGCGCAAATAAGCGGACTACCCAGGGCGCCCCTACCATACCGATGATAGACACCATGACTAGCGCCACTCCCAATGTTCCTGACATTGCATTGATGAACCGTTTCACTTCCTCCGGCGATTTATGCTTTTGGTATTCAGCTAAAACAGGAACAAAAGCTTGGGAAAAGGACCCTTCTGCGAATAATCGGCGCATGAAATTTGGAATCTTGAATGCAACAGAAAAAGCATCAAAGGAAGCACCCGCACCAAAGAGCGAAGCAGTCACCATATCGCGGATAAATCCGAAGATACGGGAGATCATAGTCATACTGATGACAACAGAGGTTGATTTGACTAGACTTTTGCTCACAAGCGCGCCTCAAAAATAAAGTGTTCAGTCTACTATAAAAATCATACTTGAAGAAGATTAGAGAGTTTTCCAACAACTCTTATGTTCACTAAAAATAGTGTTTTTTGAACCGTGCCGGAAATTCGATTAAATATCCACCGCCCTCTTCTTTTGAAAGATGTCGAATTGTGAATGGATATTCAGAAAATTTTATATCGCTCATATTTCCACACAAATCTGGCGTAATTTTAAATATAGGCTTCAAGTTTCAATGCTGGTGCAACAAGCTCTACAATCTTATGTCTACCATGCCCATGCGGGTTTATTTCTTCATGTGTTTTAACTAATCCAACACTTTCCATTTCATGAATATCTCTTCTAACAGCAGAACGTGTTCTTTTCATTGCTTTTGTTATGTTAGTGATTGAGTCTGGATGTTTTCTAATACTATTAATCAATTTAATTTTGGCAGCGCTTAAGAAATGAAGCATTTCAGAAGGATCAACAAAAGTTAATGTGGCACACCGTTTTTTGATAGGCTTACCTTTATCAGCCGCGCGCATCACTTCTCTCGCACTAGCAAAGAAGTCCTCCACAGTACCCGTTTTTACTTTCATTATCTTAGTTGAGCTTTTAACGATCTTTTTGCTTTTTGACTTTTTCATGCAAAGTCTCCCATTCTCTCTCAAAACGGTCTTGGATATCTTCAAGACTAGAAAAATCTATATTGTATTCTTTACCCATAAAATGGCGATGATGGCGTCCGTGACAATTGTCATATCCTAAAACCCTACCATTATCTCCAGTATAGATATGGAAATTAATGTACGCAAAACTATAACGCATCTCCAGATGATACAATATATGTACCATCTGTGATTAAACTCTAAGCTATATCTCTCAATCTTCCTCGTAGTCGGTCTTCAAGATCATCAATTTTAGATTTATTTTTTTTGCATCAATACTGGAATGCGTGAGGGATAGTTCTTCGCCGCACTAAGAGCAGGGCTAAAATTGACAATAAATTCAAAAGCGGGCATTATTACGCACTCTTTTAACACATACCCTAGAATTAATGATTTTGGAGAAAACCCTTGGCTAATACAAAGCAAGCAAAGAAGCGCGTTCGTCAAGCTGAAAAACATCGACGCCATAATGCCAGCATGCGTTCCATGCTCCGTACTTACATCAAGAAAGTCGTCACAGCGATTGCATCAGGTGACCAAAAGGTCGCTTTAGCATCCTTACAAGAAGCTACCCCTGTTATAGACCGTATGGTAAACAAGGGGATCATCCATAAAAATAAAGCTGCTAGACACAAAAGTAGGTTGACTAACCATATCAAGAAATTGGGCGAAAAAGCTGCGGCTTAAGCCTCTTTTTGCGAAAAATCACCCTGCATGGGTAAGAACCATGCGGGGTTTTTGTTTTTTCCCACCGCGGCATCCTCGTGTGCCGGCAGAGGATGAGTTCCTATTCTTCCCACTCTTCCTTTTCAGGCTCACCCTGTGCTTCCAGATATCGCATCGTCTGTTGAGCAAGCTCATCTAAGCCTTGCTTCGCTAAACCTGACACCCTAAAAACACGGCCGTGCCAATTGAGCCGCCTGACAATGTCATTGCAAGTTTTATCGAGATCTTCGGGAGGTAATAAATCGATTTTATTTAAAATTAGCCAGCGCTCTTTAGCCAGCAAATCCTCACTAAACTTAGCCAATTCCTGGGTAATAGCCTGCACATTTTCGACAGGATCACTCTCATCAATGGGAGCAACATCAATAACATGAAATAATAAGCGCGTTCTAGCCACATGTTTTAAAAACCGGATACCCAGTCCTGCGCCTTCTGCTGCCCCTTCAATCAAGCCGGGTAAATCAGCAATCACAAAACTACGGAAACGTGACACACGTACCACCCCTAAGTAAGGGTAAAGCGTAGTAAAGGGGTAATCCGCAATTTTAGGATGGGCAGCCGACATAGCAGCTAATTAAGGTCGATTTACCAGCATTAGGCATACCCACCAACCCAACATCGGCTAACACTTTTAGCTCCAAACGTAAATTTCGCTTTTCTCCCTCTTGCCCCGGAATAGTCCGACGGGGGGAGCGATTCACACTGCTTTTAAACTTGGCATTCCCCACCCCATGACGGCCGCCTTGAGCCACACAGGCTAACTGATCAGGCTCGGCTAAATCTGCGATTAGCTCATCTGTATCCTCATCATAAATCATAGTCCCCACTGGAACGCGTAAAATAGAATCCTGGCCGCTTTTGCCTGTACAGTTGCACCCGCCACCCTTCTCCCCGTTTTCGGCCTTATATGAGCGAATATAGCGGTAATCAACCAGGGTATTGATACTTTCATCTGCCCGTAAGAAAACGCTGCCGCCATCACCGCCATTACCGCCATCAGGACCCCCTAATGGCATGAATTTTAGGCGTAGGAAGCTACAGGCGCCATTTCCGCCTTTACCTGCTTCGACATGGATTGTTGCTTCATCGACAAACTTCATGGATATCTATCTTCATTTATTAATTAAAAGTAAATAAAATCCTATCATGCTAGCGAAGGCCGGCATGGCAGGTTAGCTGAACAGTTTCTAAAAAAAAGCCTCGTTTGTTAGGACGAGGCTTTTTGTCATTAGATTAGAGAGAGAAATTAAGCCGCTTCGGTTGCCTCTTCGATGGGTTCAATGCTAACACAACGCTTGCGTAATGCCCCTTTAACACCAAATACAACCCGACCCGCCCTCAAAGCATACAAGGTATGATCTTTGCCCAGCCCTACATGCATTCCAGGATGAAATTGCGTGCCACGTTGCCGAACCAAAATCTCGCCTGCGTTAACGACTTGTCCGCCATAACGTTTGATACCAAGATATTTAGGCCGAGAATCTCGACCATTGCGCGTACTACCGCCCGCTTTTTTATGTGCCATTGCAAAACCCTCTAAAAGCCACCATTAAGCATTAATTTGCGTAATTTTTACTTCCGTATAGTTCTGCCTGTGACCTTGCCATTTTTCATGGTGTTTACGACGACGGAACTTAACGATTCTAATCTTTTTATGACGTCCTTGAGAAATAACGGTTGCGGAAACCTTGCAACCATCTATATAAGGACCGCCTACTTGAATATCGCTTCCTTCACCTACCATCAAGATTTTGTCAAAATCGAAGGTTGAGCCTACTTCTGCAGGCAACGACTCAAGCTTAAGAACATCTCCCTCTTGAACACGGTATTGTTTACCGCCACTTAAAATAACTGCGTACATTTAAAGACACTCCAACGCTTTCCATTGACTAGGGATACTAAAAGAGGGGGGCATTATATTTTATTTACCCTCCCAGCCGCAACTGTTTCTTCCAAGCGTTTCATTTAGCTGTATGGCGTTGAGTTGTACCGTATGTTAAAAAAAGGGTAAATAACATAATAATTTATGGAATGGGTTTGGATTTGGACTAAAACTGAAGTGCGCCTCCCCCAAATGATTATTTATTTTGCCACTTGAAAATCTCTATGTTAATGGTCGCCTTTACTAAAAGGTAACCTTAATTTCAGTACGTTATAATCAGTTTATATTT
The DNA here is from genome assembly GCA_963711205.1 of uncultured Gammaproteobacteria bacterium. Classification (GTDB taxonomy): domain Bacteria; phylum Pseudomonadota; class Gammaproteobacteria; order DSM-16500; family DSM-16500; genus Aquicella. The sequence goes on along the minus strand of CAVQDE010000002.1, from coordinate 54,714 downwards.
ATATACATAACTAAAAACGAGGTTAGAACATTATGGATTCACGCGTCATCCCTTTGTTATCAAGATAGATAATGCGATGCATCCGACGTTTTGCAGATTGTTGTAGACTTTTCAGAGAGTATAAAAAGATAGGCTGTAGCTATGTATATAATCTCTGTGTTTTGTCAGACACTGAGCCCCTCTACAGAGAACCATAAAGCAGAAAGTACCTGTACTCCTCAAACTTGAATATATAAAAACGTCACTATAATGTTCTCATATAGAACATGATTTGTCACATATTGTATTTTAATGTTCTATAATGTATAATACTTAATATTAGTGTGAGGAATATATTCATGAACCCCCAAGAGCTAGCAATTAGATTACGAGCTGCAAGAGAAGCGCAAGGCATAAGCCAGCTACAGGCAGCTGATGCGATTGGGTTGCCAAGAACTGCAATCACCCAAATTGAAGGTGGCAATCGTGCGGTATCAACTCTTGAACTAACTAAGCTAGCCAAATTATATCGTCATAGTACTTCATACTTTCTTGATGAAATGCCTGAGGCCGAAGATGATGTGGAAAAACTTCTGTATCGAGCTGTTAAGCCAAACTTTTCAAAATTACATAAATTCAAGAAACAAATACAGCACTGCATCAATCTCTGTAAAGAAGGAATGATTTTAGAGAAATTATTGCAATTCGAAAATCGCAACGGACCACCAAAATACTCTCAACCAATGCCAAAAAATAAAGGCGATGCTGTAGCACAAGGATCGCTTGTAGCCGAGCAGGAACGCAAACGTCTAGGTGTCGGAATTAACCCCATCGGGGATCTTGCTTCCCTCATATCCAATCAAGGCATATGGGCGTGTGGTGCGGATTTGCCAGATGATATCTCTGGCTTGTTTTTAAATAATGTCAAGACTGGAATGGTCATTCTTGTGAATGCTACTCATGTAAAAGCTCGTAAACGATTCTCATACGCACATGAATATGCACACGTGTTATTTGACCGGGATGAAGGCGCGAGAATATCCAGTGCTGAAAATAATTCTGAAAACATAGAAGTAAGGGCAAATGCATTCGCAGCAGCATTTCTAATGCCTTTGGATGGTGTTATCGAGATATTGCGCACTCTAAACAAGGGCAAGTCAAGTCGCGAAGATCAAGTTATATTCGATGTATCAGCTAACAGTAGAATGAATGTTGAAAGTCGCTCAGCACCATTTTCACAACATATTACTTTTCAGGATATCGCAATTATTGCTCATAATTTTGGGGTTAGTTATCACGCTGCCGTCTATCGTTTACGATCATTGAATTTAATATCCTTACTGGAATGCGACAAACTGATAGCGAATTATCAAGAAGGTAAAAATTTTCTTTATTCAATTGGTATGCTTGCTGATATAGATAGCAAGGAAGAGGATGTAAATCAATGGGACAGGGAGTTACGCAGCGAATTAGCATATTTGGCAGTTGAAGCCTATAGAAGAGAAGAAATTTCCCGCGGCCGAGTTATTGAACTTGGTGATGAAATTGGTATTGGTGGTAAAAAGCTGTATGACTTTGCATTAGCCGCCATTGATAAGAATAGAAATAATAATAACGAGCCGGGTGGTTTGTGCAGAGTTAATAAAGAAAAAAATGTCAAATGCTGATAAAAAAATACTAATAACAGATACGTCTGTTTTAATCAATTTTCTTAATATTGATAGGATCAATATATTAAGTTCATATCCTGGAATTTTTTATATCACAGAACACGTAATCGATGAAATCAGCAAAGATTATCCTCATCAGCAAACCAGATTAAAGCAAGCAATCGAAGAAAACATTCTCACAGAGATAAAGAGTGGATGGAGAAGATGAAATAATACTGTATGGTGAATTACTCAAGGAACATAGACTCGGTTCTGGTGAGTGCTCTGCGATCGCATGTGCAATTAAGCGGAAATATATACTAGCAATTGATGATGTTCGTGCCATAAAAAAAGCCATGCAGACAGATGCGGATCTGGAAATTGTAAGTACTGAGGATATTATGGTTAAGCTAATTCAGGAAAATGTGATTACTGTATCTGATGCAGATACAATAAAACAAACATGGGAAGTTAATTTTAAATTCGCGTTAAAATTTAGATCATTTAAGGAGATAATATAATATGCGCCTCAAAGGGCCTGGAATTTTCTCGATCATATTATACGGCTGGACGCTGGAATTAGACGAGAGCGATCTAGATCAAGTAAACAGCAAAAGCACTGAACTAAATTCCTATTTACCCGAGTTAGAGCTACATATCATACAGAAAACAGCGTGCCGAAAGAAGAGGCACAACCGAAAAAAAGCAGGGTCCACGCATTAAAAATAGTGCAAATATAACGCATTAGGATATATTGTCTCCGCATAAAATGATGGAGATAGTATTAATGGTGGCACTGTCAGGATCGTTCATTGAATATTTGTTGTAGACTTTTCAGAGAGTATAAAAAAGATAGGCTCTAGCTATGTATATAATCTCTGTTTAATGTCAGACACTGAACCCAAGTACTACGAATTACAGGTAAAGGGGACAGTTCCGAGGGTTTACAATATAAAGTTTCTGCTAACCCACGCATCTAAATCAAGCCCATCAAAGACTATGCCTTGATCACCAATAGGAATCTCTATTAATGACGGTCTTACTTTGTTATTAAAGCGGTTTTTATCCATACCTAAATACTCAGGAGCATCTCTTAAGCGAATAAGTCGTGGCTGCATAATTTTTCACCTTTTTGATACGTTAATAAAATTCACCTTCCACAATAATTCTTATGTGCTGCAGCACATAAGCAACATTGTGGTCGGTAAGTTATTATGTGCAGTAGAGAAGAAAATTATAGTGTTTATAAAGACTTAATTTAAAATTACTGCACATAAAATCCTAAATTATCTAATATGATCCATACTATTTCTGTTAGGCAACAATAACTGTTGCCGTATTTTACGGAGGTAGTTATGAAACCTAAAAAATCCACATCAAAAAAACCAACTTTAGATGAATTGGTATTTGGCGCGTTATGTAAATTACAAACCCTGCATTATGATGGCCGCTCAATGCGACGATATCAATCTGTCTGGAATCGGCTAGTTAAATTTGCAAAACAGAATAATTTTAAAAACAAACTTACAGAAAATTTAATCATTAAATTTTTAGAAGCTTATGACATAAAGTCAGGAGAACCAACCACAGTAATAAAAGGATGGCGAAAGCATGCTGAATTTAGTTTAAAAATTCTCTGGCAATATTCTCGTTTTGGTTATTTCGAGAGAATTCATACGATTATAAAAAAACTTAAAATATCGTCATCAATGAAAAAAGTATTAGATGACTATGTAAAGTATTGTAAAGAAAAACGCTATATTAGCGAATATTGTTATAACGAAAGAATACGACAGATTAGTTTATTCTTGGAATTTAATGAAAAACAAAATTTAAAATCATTTGAACAAATACAACCACAGCATTTATCACAATTTATAAATTCATTATGGCGATTTAGCACTCAAACAGTATCCAGGATCGTGTCAGACCTTCGACAATTTTTAAGGTATTTATTTTTGCGAGGAATAATACTGCGTGACATCAGCAAATCATTGCCGTCTGTACATATTGCACGTGATGCTAAAATCCCTTCTGTTTGGGATAGAGAATTAATTGAAAAATTATTATCAGCAGTTGATCGCAGTTCTCCAAAAGGAAAACGAGATTATGCAATTCTGTTATTAGCTTGCCGATTAGGATTAAGAATTGGTGATATTCGTGGTTTAACACTAGATCAAATTGATTGGGAAACTGAAACCATTTCACTGGTACAATCTAAAACGCAACGTCCTTTAATTTTACCTTTGAGCAATGAAGTCGGAAACGCATTAATAGATTATATTAAATTTAGTCGCCCTAAAACCCATTATCGACAAATCTTTTTAAGATTGAAACCACCCTGTATCCCTTTTTGTACAAATTCTCATCTGGATTATGTAATAAAGTATTGGCGTGAATTTGCTGGCATCAAGTTTAAAGCAAAACAACATCATGGAATGCATTCATTACGTCATAGTTTAGCAACCTATTTATTAGAGGAAAGCACACCATTTTTTGTTATTTCCAGTATCTTAGGTCACGAAACCACAGCCAGCACGATGATTTATGCGAAATCCAGTGTAGAAATGCTACGCCAAGTTTCCTTGAATTTAAAGGAGGTGGTCTATGAAAGCTAATAACAAAGAGATTGAATTTCATAGTTCGATTGCACCATTAATCAAACAGTTTATTCAAGAAAAGCGTGTCTGTGGATATAAGTACGATCGTCCGCATATTATTTTAAAGCGGCTAGATAATTTTCTCTCTAAAAATCTTAATCAAATGGGCGTAACCGGTCTCCCACGCCTATCATGCAGCCAACGGCCAATCAATTTTTTTAATAAGATCACGATTTAGATACAACCTCTCTATTTCTTTTTTCATACGATATTGTATAAAATCGTCCCAATCATCATTTAAATAAGTGCTTCGCATATTCAGCATAGATTGCGCGCCGTCAATTGACCAACGCATTCCTGCGCGCTCCATACGATCTTTTACAAAGTGCCGGCAAGCCCCTTCAATAACACCAGAAGCAATTTGATATCCATTTTTAAGATATTCGTCATATCTCATGCGAGATAAATTTTTTTCTAAATAATGACAAGCTCTTTCTAATTTTTTCAGTTTAGTTTTGACCATATTTTGTTTGGTGGCCATTTGACGAAAGCCACTAATCACTAATTTTGCCTCGCCTTTTAGTACTCGCAGGACACGCTCTTTCATAAAAATTATTTGTGAACTTTTATCATTTGGATAAAAAATATTAGCTGCATCCCACAGACGAGGAGTCACATGCAATATATCAAGAATTTCTATCATAGGGTCAGCACTAAACTGGCGATGCAGTTCTTCCCATAAGGAAGGCTGGCCATCCATCAGCGCAATACAAGATTTTAGGCGCTTTGGATTACGTTCTGTCACTTGTGCTTTTATCCACGAAAATGTAGTGACCGTTGCATTAAATGTCGTAGCATTGATATCACGGGTTAGGTTCGCAACAACTTGCTTGTTTTTTAGTTTTGGCCTTTTCGGCACGGCGTCTCGTGATGTTTTTTCAGGATCTAAAAATAATGCTTCAACTATTTGTTCTGGTGTCCGTATGAATGGTGCAACAGAATAGACGGCACCGACCACTGCCATACGTTTGCGATCTGGTTTGGGGCCTTTTTTGCGTTTATGTTCTTCAATTCGAGCTTGATCTTTTTTATGTCGAATAGGGACGCCTTTTCCATCTGCACTAATCACCAAAATAGATTCCTCTTGTTCTATGTCAATCTTTTTACTCGAGCGAAAAGCCTCTACATGCGCTGCCTGAGTTTGATTAATTTTCTCCAAGCTATCAACAGGCACCTTAATTGGGAAAATTTTTTCTAACAACATAGCAGTCGTTTGAAATGGAACTTCAACTGCAATTAGCTGGCTCCATTCCTGCAATAAAAAACCATAATCACTTTCAGGCAATGCCAGCCGTTCATCCAAAGGAACAGATGTGATTCTCTGTCCTTCACGTGATCCATAACGGTAACGTTCTAACGTAAATTCTCCAAATATTGACTGATAATAGCGCGTACCTTTACCAAGACGTTTTACTTCTTTCTGGCTATTTTCTAATATTATTTTCTCACCCACATCACCGTCACCTTGCGACGCGAAAAAATAACCCAACGCACGTTTACCTATTTCCAGTACGGTTGAAAAAATACTCTTTTCAACTTCATGGACTGGTATTCCATGTATCGCAGCCTGCTGTATATAATCTTTCAGGTTGTTTTGTAACTTATCTAACTCAATAATATTGCGTTGAGCTAATTTATTTGACATTATTCTCATGCAAACCCTCTCCTTTGACCATGTCATTAACTTCATCGTGAAACGACAGTCATTTTTAGAGGGTTTTGCACTATTTGTAAAATGAAATTTCTATATAAATCAATTAGTAGTTTGGAGAGGAAGGCCGGTTACGCCCTAATCAAATAGAATTACCTGAACGGCTTGTGTTAGAGTGGCTTGTAAAACAACCTCATGAAGCAGCTTCAACTCACCAAATTCGAATTGTTACTGTTCGTCAACTTGCAAAAATGATGGTTAGGATGGGATATCCTGCTTTTGTTGTGCCAGACCGTTTCGGTAGTCAGCGATCATACAGGTTTTTAGCATATATCTTCACTCATAGCGAAATTAAAAAAATAATCCATGCAGCAGATCTAATCAAGCCAAATCCACAATCATCTTTACGGCATCTTATCATGCCAGAAATTTTCCGTTTATTGTATTGTTGTGGTTTTCGTCTTAATGAGGTACTTACTTTACGTGTTGGTGATGTGGATTTGAAACGAGGCGTCATCACTGTGCGTAATGCTAAGCATGGCAAGGACAGATTAATACCTCCCTCTTTCGATCTTGTTGAGCGGCTACAAATTTATGCGGATAAATTAGAAAAAGAGTCATTAGAGAAGCGAACAGATAAATCTTTCTTTTTTCCATCAAATTATCAAAAAGGTTGGAGTACATCAGGCATTTATGCCATATTCCGAAAAATCTTATATCAATGTGGTATTCCTCATGCTGGTCGAGGAAAAGGACCAAGAGTTCACGACATTCGTCATACCTTTGCGGTACACCGACTGATTAAATGGCATGAAGAAGGTGCTGACTTGAATGCCAAGATGCCTTTATTGATAGCATATCTTGGGCATCAAGATTTTACCGGCACTCAGAAATATTTGCATTTAACAGCTGAGTTATTTCCAAATCTAACAACTCGAATGAATAAAGAATTTGGCGATGTTATTCCGATGAGGAGGTAATTATGAAACCAACTAATTTTTCAATTCAACTAACTAATTTCTTAAGCCATTATCTTGCTAGTCAACGTAATTTAAGCTCCAATACGATCAAAGCTTATCGAGATACATTTATACTGTTACTTCAATTTTGTCGTGATGTAAAAAATATTACAGTGGAAAAAATATGCATTGAACATATTAATGTTGCATTGGTAGATGAGTTTCTTGAGCATCTTTCAAAAGAACGACAAAGTAAAGCAAGTACGGTGAACCTTCGTTTGGCTACACTGCATGCGTTTTTTAGATATCTTCAAGTAGCAACGCCAGAACACTTATTACAATGCCAACAAATTTTATCAATACCACTTCGTCGATCTGCACGTGCCAACGTTGAATACCTTTCTAAAGAGCATCTTGCTGTGCTGTTGGCACAACCTGATTTAAATACACAAGAAGGGCGGCGTGATGCTGTACTGCTTAGTATACTCTATGATACTGGTTCGCGAGTACAAGAGCTAATCGATATTTCAGTTGGTGATTTGCGATTATCTAAACCAGCACAAATTCGCATACACGGTAAAGGGAAAAAAATGCGAGTAGTACCTCTAATGGATAATACCGTACAACTTCTAAAGGATTATTTTCAGGAATATCATTTAGAATCACCTGATAAATTTGATTACCCTTTATTCCAAAGCCACCACGGTAAGCGTTTATCGCGTTCAGGTGTACGTTATATTTTTCAAAAATATGTACAACAGGTTCGTAAACAACATCCTGAATTTAACAAGTCAATTAGTCCACACAGCATGCGACATACCAAAGGAATGCATCTATTGCAAGGTGGTGTATCTCTTGATGTCATCCGAGACTTTCTTGGTCATGTTGATATTAAAACTACTGAAATTTATGCTAGAGCTAATCTTGAAATGAAGCGCGCTGCAATTGAAAAAGTCAGCCCTACACCGACACCTAAACTGCCATCATGGAAAGAAAATAAATCGCTTCTACAGTGGTTGCAATCATTATAAATTAGAATATTATGTGCAGTAATTTTAAATTAAGCCTTTATAAACACTATAATTTTCTTCTCTACTGCACATAATAACTTACCGACCACAATAATTCACTGTAATCTGCTCTCTACTGTGCCCAAGCTCTTCTGATAAAATCATGCGTGCCTGATAATCAATTTCTTTTTGTTGTGGAGTAAGTTCATGGGATTTAGGTCCACCATTGATCGGTGCCTCCCACCCAGTTAATTCTTCATAACGCTGCTGAGCATAAGCATGTCTCAGACCATGTAAATTTCTAAGACCTGATTGAAAAACTTCATAATCATATCTTCGACGTTGTTGGATGTAGCTTTTCTTTTCCGGAATAAGCGAGTTACCAAATTTGCCGACGACTTGTTTTGCTTGTTCCAGCCAGTAACGCTGTTCAGCGGTTCGGATAGGGATAATCCGGCTACGCCCACCTTTGCACCAGGTTGGGAATAATTCCAATCTATCCCCTTTATCAGCAAGATGTGGTTTGATTTTGAGTGATTCTTCACGACGTAGTCCAAATACACGCTGTAGCTCAAGTGAAACAAGAATATGGGTGTTTTTAATCATAGAAAAGTTTGGATTCAGAATCGATCGATTGCGTTTTGGCGTAGAACTTCGCCTACCGATATTCATATCACTATTGCGGGGAACAAGATTTTTCTTATCTATTTTTTTACAAAGATTGCGTAAAGCAGCGGTGCGTATTTTTTATCGTAGCAACAGATAGTTTTTTCTCTTGCCAATATTTAACCACCGCTAAAATATGCTTTTGTTTTAAACTATGGATATTGCGCAGTTTATAGCCGATGGAGATTAAATCCTTGGCAAATAAGTTAAGGATTTCACGTCTATCTGCCTGAGTTGCGTAAGAACTTTCACGGTTTTTGAATAATTGACGAATTGAATGCTGTAAATCATGCTTTACACTCATACTGCTATGCTCCTCACCCAAGGCGGCTTATTATTAAGTGTTAAACGCCTAAATCGCTTGAGCCGTGGATCAAGCGAACGTAACGAGTGTTACAATAGGCGAAGAATAGGGTACTGATGTTACATAACAGTTTTTTGTGTGCTTAATTCCTCCAGCATTCAATAAGGTTAGATTTACTTGACTGTTGATACTGTCCTCTATTTTTTATGTGAATATTTTAAGAAAAGATCATCATTTCATTGGTAAATGAATGAATTGATATCGCGCATAAAAAGCAAAAGCCAAAAATAAAAAAATGCCCCATCGTTCATGAGGCAAAAAATAATCAATATTCATTTGGCAACATCAAACAATAATATTCATCAGACTCACATAGGAAAAATTTGACTGGTTCTCCCGTGATAGGAAAATCAGTCCATCTCACCTTGTGATTGATGTGTATATTATCATTACCATCATCAACGGTTATGACAGCCGAGTTTCCGGTTACTAACAACTCGATAGAATAGAAACTATCGTTATATTTAATAAGCAAATGAGGTAGCAATACGCAAGCAATCAGATCTATGAGCCAGTAACATCTTGCTTGCTCAGCAAGATATTCAACACCTTCGCTATAGATAAGCTTTCTATTGATACTATGCTTAAAAAAATCTTCCGAACCGGTAAATTGATTGAGATCTTTTAAATTAAAATTATTCTTCACTGTATTTCTCCTAAGGTTATAAAATTCACCGGTGGAGAAATCCCAGTGAGGATTTCCCCACTGGGTAGTTGAACAGGCAAGCTAACGCCTGCAAAATTAATTACATCAATCCATGCTCAGCAAATGAATAGCTGTTTTCTCGTCCAACAATAATATGATCGATAGCAGTAACAGAGACGACTGAAAGAATTCGCTGTAATTCGCGAGTTATTTCTTTATCTGCATTACTTGGATCGCAATTTCCGGATGGGTGAGTATGTGCAAAAATAACTTTTGCAGCGTTATGCTCCAACGCTTTTTGTACAACCACCCGAGGGTAAATCGCCGATTCATTTATTGACCCGAAAAATAGCTTTTCAAATGCTAACAAACGATGATGTGCGTCAAGAAATAAAACAGCAAACACTTCATTTCTTTCATCAGCCAAATGTAATCGCAAATAGGAGCGTACATACTGCGAATTATTTAGAATTTCAGAATCAGAATGATAGCGTAAGTGTGTTTCTAAACAACGTAATGCTCGATCCACCAGTTTGGTTTCCGATGGGCTAAGTGAATACATTGAATAGGAGGGGGGAATAGACATATCAGTTCCTCACAAAATAACTGGGGAAACTGACACCGCTGGGGTGATTGTTTCCCCAGGGAGCGAAATAAAAAAATTATTTAACGTGAATGATGAGATAAGCAAAAACCAGGCTTAGCCATGCCCAACCCGCTTTGAAAAAGAGATCCATGAGTCTATCATGCCATCCCTTGCGTTTAGTATTAACCATACCCAGCTTTGTTTCGATAGCAATAACGCGATTATCAAGCGATGAAAATCGATTATTCATTTCGTTTTTCAAACCATTCATATCGTTTTTAAGACTACTCATCTCAGTATGCACTTCATGCCTGAGACTGGTAATCTGATCAATAACGCGGTCAATAGTTCTATTTACTGCCATATCTACCTTCATTTGGACTAATTCAGTTTGTAAGTGAAATAGGTCTTTAGCTTGAGATTTATCCATAGTATAGCCTTATTTTAATGTTTAAGCACGTAAGCTGTGCGATACAATTTGCTTCTTAATACTATGATTAAATTGAGAAGAAATATTATCTTTCTCAATGTAATATTCATGAATCTTAAGAAGTTTTCCATGTAGATGCACGATGAGACGAGGATCATTTTCAGACATATTGGAATGACACTGATTAAAGCTTAAATATTGAGCATCAAATTTCACTATAATGGTGGATTCGATGGCCAAGTAATGCTCAAACTCTACTATCTCAGGAAAATTAAACATATTAACTCGACATTTAATCCAGAGATCATCAGCGCGTGAATCCTTACATTCATTGATTATGTGTAATGCAATGTAAACTTCGCCATTCTTATCATGGCCGATATCGTACAAATGCCCGTAACCATTCAGGCTAAGAGAAGTATTTTCAAACATGGTATTTCCTCCAATAGGTAAAAAACTGCATGAAGGAAATACCCGAAAGGGAGTTTCCCCCACGCGGGTGATGTTAAAATTACTTAGTTTCAAAGTTGGACATAACATATCGCGACTCTTGCATCGCATTGATAGTGATATCCTCTTCTTAAACTTGATTTGCTGTTGACATATTATTCCTCCAAATTAAATAAAATCCTTTGGAGAAAATCGTTACCCATAAGGGAAGATCGTTCCCCGCTGGATAGGTTGTGAAAGAGCCATCAATAAAATTGATAGCTATAGGCTTGCAATATGATTCATGAGAGCATGAATCAGCGTGAACAATCTTGCGATTGCGATCAGGTGTTTCATCACGCGGCGCTGATCATCCTTGCAAATTAAAGTCGTGAAGGATAGACGACTAAATCTTGCCATGTTGAGATGGCGAGTAATAGTATCAAATGATTAATCAAATCAAGATAACAAAAGATGGATTTTCGTAAAGCTTATTTTAACTTTCTGGTAATATGCTTGATTATAGCATTTAGTGTGTGAGTTGTAGTTACCGATGCCTGTTAAAAGATCAGTTTCACTGGCTATGTATCTTCCTAAAATCCAGGCACCAATTTTAACATTGACACATGGATTAAATATTATATCTTCCCGCGAAATTCCATGTTTTTTTAACTCAGGAAGCCAAGACGAATTAATTTGCATGGGTCCCATGTCATATGATCCGTTTTTATTAGCCCGAATTTTTCCTACCTTGCCGCGTTCGATACTTAACAGTGCAATTATAAGCTTGGCAGGAATATTGAATTCAATAGCTGCCTCGTTAATGCAATGGAATGGCACGCCACCGACAATAGGAATATCGAGCACAGTTCACCATTAGTTAGATTTCTTTTTATAGTTAGGTAAATAAGAGAATTCAATTTTTTCATTCAATACATCTTCTGGAAGAGTTTCACTAAATACAGCTTTAGCATCATTGGCATTTTGATTTCCAGAGTGAATATCTGCACGAGTCACTTTTGTTTCTTTCCAGCTAAAGGGCACGGCAAAAGCTTCTTGTAACTCTTTGATGGGTTCTTTAATCGTCAATTCATTCTCAGTCTGAACGCGTACATGCCGTATGATAATGATTTGCCGCAAAATCTGATCCAGATCAGTCAGTAGACTAGCACCCATATAACTATATGGGGTCAGGATGCGAAGCTCACGTTGCCAAGGCTTGTTTGGTGAGTATTGCAATGTAAGACCTCGCTGGTTATCAAAATAGAATTTTGTTCTTTCTTCTATTTTTCTGAGCCGCTCCTTTGCAGTAAATATTGCATCATATGTTTTCATTAAATACCAATCAGCATAGGGATCATCGGCTTGGGCTGATTTAAATATTTTAGCTACTTGGGATGCAAACTGGACTAATCCTATATTCCCTTTTTTCCATGTGGCATAAAAAATAGCATTGGCAATTTCCGTATGTAGAGTAAGATTGGCCACTACCATAAATGGGTGGTGATATTTTTTATTATTATTCTTTTCATTTTTCTGCGGTGATTCGGTAGATTGATTATCTTGCATTAATCACCTCACACTATGTTATATTTTCTCTGAAATGAATTATCAATAGGCAAGTTTTTTAATGACTGTGATACCGCATCTATGTTAAGAATAATCCCATGCAGTACACGTTTATCCTCATACTTTTTTGGATAAAGCTGGTGATGATAATTGCCATTATTTAATATAAGACAATTGGCTTTATCCAATGTTTCAAAGAATGTACTTGTTGCTGTGAATCGATTCTCAGAAAGGAAATCTTCTAAGAGAAAAAGACTAACAAATATGCCGTCATTAATCTTAAAAACGTGTTCTGAACTGTGTTTGCGATTGGTTTCTAGGTATTTTATAAAATCTGCTCTTATGTCTGATGTATTCATTAGTGCTGACTGATCTATTAGAGTAATTCCAGATTTTTCAGCTGCAATTTGAATAATTTTTTCAATATCATTTTCTTGAGATGTTTGATGAAGTATGGTGCTCCACCATTGCTTAAATAAATACGTATTACAAGACAGCCAATCAACGGCTTCAGCAGGGCAAATGTGTCCAACAAATGCTGTCATCAATATATCGATATTGATGACGGAATGTTTTGATACAAATGTCATGCTGTAGTAACCATTTTTATCGTACAATGGACCACTCAGTGGTACCCACATATTTTTCCTTTCACCATTGTATTTTTGCAACCAAACTTCTCTATTAGATTGTAACTGATGCAAATCTTTTAACAGGGTTCCTGAAAAAAGGGCATAGGTCCATTGAGCTTCTTCCGCTGATATTTGTTCCGTTCCAGCATTTTTAGGAAAAAGAATCCCACGGCGCAGTTTAAGCACAGCTGTAGCTAACTTTAACTGACGTAATAAGAAACCATGAATGGTATTGAAATCATCAGCTGTAAATGGCATCGCCTGACAGTATTCTGCGAGGCGGCATAGTGTTCCATGGTACAAATGTCTGAAAATATTAGATGGACAACTAACTAGATTTCGGATTTCCGTGCCAAAGTGGTGCAATTTAGGTTGTTGTAACAACTCCATTCCAGACAAGCAGGGCGTTATTTGATTTACTTCGTGTACAGTTTTATTTATTAATTCTGACATCGCAGCCTCGTCTTATATGCTTTTTTGCTGGTTTCGCATGGTTTCAATTAGCGTTTCTATATTTTTTGGTATATTTATTTCCGTGTGTGTTGGTAGAGGCATACGTAATTTATGCAGCTTACCGCCTTCAAGTAAGCAAAATGCTTGCCCTTTTGGAAGATTAAGAACATCGTTTTGATCAATTAACCGTTGTTCGCTATGAACAAAATGATCTTCATTATTAGAGCGATAATAAACTCCGCCTTCACCATGCGACGTATCACTACTGCTAGACGCCGGTAGTACGCGCAAGATAGGAACTGTTGGCAATTGAGCTAAAAACATTTCGACTGTAGCGGCCTCTTTACAGCGAAACATCACAACTGTCCCGATGTTTCCTGCTACTTGACCTGCTTTAGCAGCAGATTTCAGACGTGCTTCCACATCTGACCATGTTTGTGTATAGGCAGTTACAGTAAAACCTGCGCCACGTGACTTATTTAGAAGAGGAATAAATTCATCGCCTATAATTTCGTTAAACTCATCAGAGTGTAAGCAAATACGTGGTAATGGCTCTTCTTCATTGATTTTGTAATAACCACTTTCTAGGCCATGCTTATACAATCTTCCAGCAATTGAAACGAGATCAGAAAACATGGCATTACCTACCGCCGCGGCAACCACTGGGTCTGTTAACGCATCCAGTCCGACATAAACGATTTGTTTATTCCGTATGACTTGCAACCAGTCCAAGATAGGACGTTCATCATTGATGTCATTATAGTCAGGTGATAAGAGTTCAGCAGATTTTCCTGTTGTGAGTTTTTTAAGTAATGGACCAAGAGAGGCGGTTATTTTGCTGAAATATTCACTGTCATAGCGACATGCATTATGTAAATCATCAAAAATAGGATTTTGAATTAACTGATGATGTTTAACATAAGCAATCAACCCTCGCAGTCGTTTATCCGGTTTGTCATAAGAATTTTCTTTATGATAATTTTTCATCCAGAATTCAAAGTTTCGGTCAACCTGGGGTAACCAGTATTCTAGATAGCGCTCTAGTAGTAAATCCATTTTGGTAATATAAAATTTCATTTTTTGATAATCAGGTTTTTCTCCCAAAGCAACTAATGCCATCGCAATTGAATTAATAAATTGCCAACCAAATTCTTTAAAAGCTGCGGATTCTCCTGAACTGGGTAGTTGGTTTGAAATTCGATTAGCTACTTCGGTAACACGAGTAAAACTGCCTATAGAATTATAGCGACAGGATTGGCTAGGATATCCCAGATTAAAAATTAACAAATCTTGGTCGCGTCCAGCAAGTTTTGCTTCAATATAAATTCTACGTAATAAATCTGCATCGCCTTTGGGATCAAGTACAATGACGACATCGCCACGATGAATATCCTGACTAATGATTAATTCAGCAAAGCGAGTCTTACCAACGCCTGGTAGTCCCAGTACAAGCAAGTGACTGGCACGTTCGACTAAATTAATTGCAATGTCTTGGTCTGAATCAGATATACCATGAATACAGGATTCCCCACCTATTTCGGGATAAGGCCGGAAAGGGTTTAACCAATGATCTTTCATTGGCAATTGTGCAATGTGATTTAAAATTGGTTTTTTTCTCCATTCCATTTCTTTTCTTCTAATCCATGACTCTAATGGAGAGGGATACTTAAAATGTAAGTTGTAATCTAAGTCCAGATCACGTAATCGTTGTGTGTGTTTCGCTGTCCATAAAAATCCTTTACCCAGAAATAATTTATCTTTATGAACCGGTAATTCTTTTGAGGTTATGGTATACGTTGGCATCTGTTTCAAATTACGCTGGTAGCGCCAAATTCGATATCCCTGTTTGAATCGGTAACACGCAAATAGTGCAAGTGCGCAAGCACACCAATAGGCAAGATAATCTGATAATAAAAATAGGTCAGGGTGAAGCACTAATAGCAATGCTGCTATGCAAGCTGCCAGTGTGGTAATCCACTCGACAGGTGGCCGCAGTAAACCTTCTAGTGGGGCTAGCATGCTCATTTTAAAATACTCCTATCAAGTGAAGCGTCTTACTAACAAGATTTTCACAAACCAATAACTCAAAAATAATTAACCATATACCAATTCGTAATGTTTCTTTTCTCCATTGTGCTATTTGTTCAGGTGTCGCTCCCCAGCGTCGACCTATTATGTGAATGATATAAGGCCAGAGTGATAACAGAGAAAGAAGCATGCCCCAGCGGAATAAATAAAAAACTCTTGGGTGATGATGAACTAATTCCAGGATAGAATTCATGAATTCAGGATCATAAATATTAATAAATAGGTATGCGCTGCCAAACAGTATGAGTGGTAGTCCTATCCGCAAACAGCTTCGCCCTCTAGTCAAACATAGTTTGGATATTTTATTAATTACCATATATACCTCGATGAAAATAGATGATGAACAATGCACTCTTCAAAAATCATGAAAATGAGTTTCAAAATAATAGTAAAGATTCTCAAGTTTGCTTTTATAATTGCTTGGGATGTTTTCCTTGACGAGGAAAGAGATAGACGAATAAAAAATTATACGGAATTTCAAAATGACTATGATGAATATACAAAAGTCATCACTAATCGTAAGTCGTTTTAATGAACTACTTCATAATATAGCAGCTTTCCCTACTGTACTTGCTGCAGACTTAGCCATTTCCGCACCATTTTTTGCTGAATTTTCACCAATTTTATTTATTCCCATTGAAATACTACTAACGATATCACCGACTGCAACTCCCATTGCTCCCATAAAAATAAACCAGAATATGGGAGAAAAAATAACGAGTGAAGCAATAATCATATCAGCCAATGTGGCGCCAGCGCCTTGCTTGGCGAACCAATTGGAATAAAGCGCCTGCATCAAGGCACTGTCTGTCCAGCTTACTAAATGCCAGATAAATCCCCAGAAAATGATAGAAAAAATAAGCATTGCACCTGTCACAAAACTACTGGCTCGGTAACTGCTAAAAAGAAGTGTGAATGGTAAAAATACATAAATCATTAAGAGTATTAATGCCTGCATGATGGGTGCGGCCTGGCTCGCTGCATACAGCTTGGGATATTCACTCATTTGTTGAAACCATACGCCGATTGCGGAGGCTGCATGTGAATAGCCATTATCACCAATTGTTGTATTTGCATTATCAAATCCATTTGAATTATTGTTGATAATACGTTTTACAACATCATCATGAGTTTTTTCATTGTTTAGATAATTCCGAAATTCGTCCGAGAACGATTTGGGAAGTGCCTCATATAGACGATTTTTTAATCCATATTGACTATCATTCCACCATTCTCCACATGTTGGTGTCCCGTATGTTGGCGGATTTTTTTGATTAATATCCGCATTAATATCTTGGTTTGCATCATAGAAGAATCCCGGAATGGGACGAGAGGCTTTTAGATTTGTATAATACACATTACTAAAACTATGTGATCCGAACCACTCTGTATCTTCAATTCCGTATTTTTCAATATCATATTTGATGCGATCTAAATTTAAGATATTTTTCGTTTGCTTGTCGTGATTAAATTGAATCTTGGCTGGCATATAACACATTGCTTCAAAATCCTGTAATTCTTGTTTTATTTCTGGATCAGAAATTTGTGCCATATCGACTTGGGTCACCATCTTTCGCAAATTAGGTACACAACCTACCATAGTATTAGCTGCATTTGTTATTCCCTCAGAGACTGAAATAACGATATACCACCACATCGGTACCGTGACATTGTCTTTGGGCACAGAAAATGCTTTATCATAGGTGGTTCCTGTCTCACCAGGATAATAAATCTGACCTTGGTCATTCCCGCATACTGGAGAATATGTTATTGCACGAGCGCTTAACGGAATACAGGGTGAGACTGCAAATACAATCAGCAGTAGTGTCACTATTAAATTCACTTCCATATTGCGTAGTGCAATTTCACCAGTATCGTGATGTGCAATATAAGACTGCGTAGCATTACGCAAAATCATGCCAATAAAAGGAAGATAGGCGAGACCAGTTTGTGTTAAGAGGTTCCACAGTTTGTCATATAAATCCCAGCCTATTAACATCGTATAAAGTTCTGGAAAAGATTGCACACCGATACTCATTTAGTTGGTTCCTCAGGGATCGCTCCATTCTCCATTAGCGATTGAGAAGAGGAAGCCGTTCTTATGTGTGTAACATCTTGATATTGTTGGTTTTGAAATTTAAGTGTTTCTGAAATCGTGCTTGATAAGGTTTCTCTGCGTATCTGACTCTCAAATGCAAGCGAGCGAATGTCATTATCTAGGTTTTTAATTGCCTGCCCAATAATGACTTGCGCAGGATGGTTTGACGCAATAATTGGTACTTGAGCGCCAGTGGTTAAAATATTTCTTGCAATAAATGCTTTATCCATGACTCGCTGTAAAGCGACTTCTTGTGCAAGTTTATTTATTATAATTTTTTGTTGAGTAACATCCATTCCGCGAATGGATGTGATCACATCTGGACTGATCGCAATTCCATCAGCAGAAACCTTGCTAAGGTTATTTTTAGTAATAGCCTGATTACCTGTGACCAAGTTCCCAAGATTTTCTCGAATAGTGTCAGCACAATCATTTGTATTTGCCTGACATGAGGTTACCCAAGACAATAATCCGTGTCCGACTACACTGCCTTGTTGTTTTTTACAACTGTCATCATTGCAGGTTGTTATTATGTGATCACCAACTACATTGGTGATCCATGCACTTGCTGATTTTGGATTAGGGAAAAGACGTTTTAATTCACTATTTTGTTCATCATCAGGTGCATCAAGATCACTTTGTAAGTTCCGATTCAACATTGCATTGTAGCCGGCTTTTACCGTGTCAGAGATGACATGTATTGGAGGTTGTGATTTTCCCCCAGCATGCAAGATCGAGTCAGAATCGCTTTTCCCTTGAATCCAAGGAACGCCATTTTCACCACTGTGTGCATCAATTTCTTTTTTGGAGTTGATAATATCTTCATTGCCCGATGAAACTAATGTTAAATGCTTTTTCCATTGATCGTTAACCGAAATAGTTCCCCAATCTTGATAAGGATTCTGACCTTTAGCAATTTGATTTTTAACTGTCTCGCATGACTTAGTAGACAATACCAACTTATTATGTGCAGATATTAAAGTGTTATTTAATAAATTGTAGGCGGTCGGATTGGCTTGTGCTAACAGATACATAGGTAATTGAATCAAGCTGCCGGTAGCGTTAGTGATAATATTTTGTTCTAAATTATCGACGCTGTTTTTTAGATCATTAATACTATTCCTGATAGACAATGCTGGATTAAAGGCGCCACAGCTATAACCTATTCCTAAATTTGAATTGGTCTCAAGAAGTGTAGTCCTCGTGCTTGAAACAGCGGGTAGTGCAAAATCGTTACCGCCACCAATTTTGTAATAAAGTTTATTATTGCCATGCCCAATGGGAATAATGTCTAAAGCGTGTGCTGTGACACTGAAAGCTAGAACAAGAATGGATAATAATTTTAGCATGTTAAATTTTCCCCAAATATTGTCCATTCCCATCAGCGCAACCTTCATAGTGCCGCCACACAATCCAAACATAAGCGCCGTCAGGATTTATCATGTCGGATTGATACGAGTCATTGCTTCCTAAGATATGGCAATCATTTTGTGTGATGGGATAAATCATTTGAAAATAAGTTTCCTTGCTGTTTTCTTGAATCGGAGCGGCAGAGCAGTGATCGCCACAAGAAGTGGAGAGATATTTGTAAACGTGTCCATACGGGCTATGGCTGGTCACAAGATCGCCGGCTCGTTCAGCAATGACAGCAGATGCTTTGACATCATTATCATTGATTACTTTTCCTTCGTGAGGATAGAGGCCACCCCAATTGGTTATTCCTGTGCCAATGTGATGGAACACATTTAAACCGAGCGCTATCCCTTCTTCAGGTAAAGCTATGGGGGGCAGTCCACGCCATAACATGCTATCACTCATAGATTGAAAGTAAGGGCGCCAAGGCGTGGCAGTGCTTGGTAATAATCCGTGTGCCGGAATCATAGCCAAAGCAGGGTTTCCTATCACATCGGCTTCTTTGAAAATGACATTTTGTTCGTGTTGATCAATAAGAGTATGATTCCCGCTGCCTGCATCCATTCCAGTCATATTTTTAACAATGGATTTTTGAATCGGTTTACCAACCCCATCCAATATTTTATTCACTTCGACCCATGGATTATCGTGGGGTTTAACAAAGACACTTATGATTAGGTCAGGTAAATAATGGCTGAGGATGGGTGTCGTATTGACTTCACCCATCTCATTAATCCATAAACAGAAGTGAGTTGGAATTCGATAGTGTAAGCAATTTGGTAATGCAGCAAGTGTATCTTTGATGATGGTTCCTGAATGAATTTGGCTATTACCTGCCTGTATGTCTGTTGTTATTACCAAACAGAGGCAAAGTAATAGTCTTTTAATCATCGTAATAACTCGGTTTTTTATGTTGCATCATGTCACGTGCAATCATCCGTACAGCTTCGATTTCTGTACAATGATATTGTTGCATTAAACGTAAACGTTGATGCTTTTCTGATTGTTCAGTTGCTGCCAGTGAAAGATAAATCCTGGGCGGAGTATTGCGAAACAATGCATTTAAAAGCGGGCTGAATATAACACCCTCCGTATACTTTCCCATTTCCTTTCGTGTAGATAAAAGCAATGATCGTTGTTCTGGAGTAAGTACTTTATATTCTTCGATCTGGTCTATTTCAGTCGGTGGTACATGCAAACAAATCCAATGCTCTAGCTGTGCTAACATGCGTTTTGCACCATCAGGAAAATCTTTCATATTTTGTGTGGCAACGCCTAGCCATAATCCTAGTTTGCGCCCTGTTTTGGCGACGCGAGTTTGTATATTGGCAAGTAACTGAATGGATGTAAAAATATGGTTTTCATCAATGATCGTGTAGATAGCACGATCACCCTGTTGATTTGCTTCTGCTAATGTTTGGATGTGATTAAGGCATCCAGAAAATGCGATGGAACGATGGGCTTCATAACCCTCTTTGGCAAACAATCCAAAATCTATGATGGTAATATCTGCATCTACCCAGGGGTTACCGTGGCTATTAAAAAACTGACTCGACATGGGATCCTTTGTGAAGTACCGCATAGCATCCGCCATCTCTCTTGCGCGTCGTATTTTTTCAGCATCCCGGTTAGGGTCAAGCTTTAATGTCATACGTTCAAATGCTGCAACCACATCGCTAGCTATCATTTGTTCATGATTTTGATCGCGTACAAAGTAGGCCGCGTCAATGATAGCATCCATAATTAACATGCGGTCACTGCGGCGCATTGCTTCTTCTTCTCTTCTTTCCCCACCGGTAATCATAATCAGGGCTGATAAGACCATATCACCGAGAATATCTCTATCTTCATCCTCGGTTGAGGAATGAATTAATTTCTCGCAGGTTTCCTGCAAATATTGCGTTCTTTGTTGAGTTTGAATGGATTCAATCTGATCAATAATACGTAGACCATCCGCGAATGGATTGAGTGAAGTAGGATTTTTAGGATCAATTTTAATTTTATTGACCTTCAATCCCAGGGATTTGCAATATTCACCTAGCAAATCAAACGAACCACCGACATCGATAATAAACATTCTTGGAAAGTGACGAGCTAATAGATACATAATGATGAAACATAGCAAATTAGATTTGCCAGTCCCGCTTTCACCTAAGAGTAAAAAATGTGAGTTTTTAGATTTATCTTGCATGAAATCATAAAACCAAGGCTCGCCACCGCGATTAAAGCAAACTAAGCCTGGATGATTTGTACCGCGACTGCGTCCATAAAAAGGTAAAAGTTTTGCAATGTCACTTAATAAAAAATACCGAGAACGATAAGTGTTTTTTTTATCAAACTGAAAGTCATAACACATGGGTAAATATCGTAAATAAGCATCACAAGGAAAAAGCTCATCATTGGTTATCACTTTAAAGCCATTGCTATTTAATAAGACTTCTACTTGTGCTTCTTTAGCATGTAAATCGTCTATTGAGTTTCCACTAATATAAACATTCATCACCACTGGAAATAATAAATTACCGTCTGCCATTTTTTTTTCAGCAAGTGAAATTTCATCTTTTACTTTAATAGCTAATGCATGATTTCCGACAACAGAGCTACGAATGGTCTGAAGATGTGAATCTACTTCACTAGGGGCTTGAAGAACAATATTCATTACAAATACACTTGCTTCAGGCAGGTGATCGATTAAATTAAAAACCTTTTCATCAGTGTTACGTTTCCTCTCAGCTGAAAGATGTCCAACTTCAGGGTTGATTGTCATGCTTTGTATAGTGATAACTTTGTGAGGCATTCCATCAAACAGCCAGCCTTCATTGAATGATAGCGGTGCGGTAAAAAACATCTGTTCCGATAAATCAAATCCAATTGGTTTTCTGTCTTCATCTGGATAAGATGTGGTATCAGACAATGAATTGATTGGATTAAACCATTTCACCATCCAGTTATAAAATTCATTTGCCTGCATGCGCTTAAGACTTAGCCCGCAGGCTCGTAATTGATCTGAAAATTTTCGAGATACTCGCATCATTTCTTCGAGTCGTGAATGACGTTCAATATTATTTTCCTGAGTTGAATCTTTGCGTCGGTATAACACAGCATACACATGTAGAAATCCGCCGCGAAAGGTGAGATTAGTTACTTGGGAATCGTGAAAAATGCCATCAGAATGGCTCACATATTCCAAATGTTCTTTCATATTTATCAAGAAATCCTGTGTGATTTGTGTTGTCTTTCGGGAAGCAGGAAAGCTATCTTCAATTTCTTGATAAGTATGTGACAAATCAGATTGTTTTTTAGCATAGACTTGCAAAATCCACGGATTAGATTTTTCACAAGGTATCGAATTTTTAATTGCTTCATTAATTGCTAGTGCTATTTCATCTAACATGGAAGCTGGTCGAGCTTCGCATGCTATGGGAGTTATCTTGAAGCAGACTCCAAAACTAGTATTGTCTTCCAATAATACGCATTTGTACTCTTCATTATAATCACGCCATGGCAATCGTTCGATAAAAGACGGGAGAGATTGATATGAGCGTTCAATGTCATTTTTTGTGATATGAGATTTCTTAAAGATATTTTTTAGCATATATTTTATTGCGCCTCGTTGGGCAAAGCATAATGGTCTTGGGTATAAGCATTAAATGCGGTGTAATATCCCGGTATCGGCACTTCATCCTTTCCAGCCAAGTGTGGAAAAACATACATTTGCAGTTCTGGGTTTGGCAGTTTATGAAAGGCAGTGCCAGTTGAATTAATCGGTAATGTTGACCTTGAATGTCTCTGGTGTGGTCTCGGGATTTGCTCGGTATCACTTGTGTCCATGCTGTCATATACTTGCTCCATCGTCGGCCCTTTTTCTGGCACCACATTTCCATACATAGTGCTGCAGGCTGATAAACTAATCGAGGTTATGACTAACGTGAGAATTATTATCATGCGCATAGCTCAATTTCCTCCCATCGGGGTCATAATCAATATGAATTTCTTTAGCGAAGTTAACCGCAATTTCAACAAAATTCCCATTTTCATCAGCAGGTGCGACATAAATGGCATCAAAAGATTGTTCTTCACGATCATGCCACCATTGTTGTATGCCATTGGCTGCATTTGACATTGCTTGTCCGGCAACATATTTTCCTTGCGAGCCTGTTACCGCCGTTGTCGTTGAACCTAGCAATGTATTGGAATTAGTGGTTTGAGATTGTGCATAAGCGTTTGCTGCGCCAACGCCTGCGTCAATAGCAACTGTACCCCCCAAATAAGCCGGAGCATTGGTTATCAGCTTGCCGCGCATAAAGGGATTTCCATATTTATCGGAAAGATACCCTAAGCTATTCGACTTGGTATAATTACCAATATCATTATCATTAGATGTAGTAGTTGAAATGGTTCCATCATTAAAAACAAATGTCAGTGACGTTACCCATCCCCTGACACTTACTAAATTTAAATCGCCTTCACAGTAACCACTCACAATCATTTTTAGTAAATGAGGAATGCGTAAGCCATTTGCCGCAAGGTTATCGTCTGAGATAACGATTTTAAAAGGGTAAGGATCGGTGACTACTCCTTTAACTGGAATGCGACCCACTAATGCTGTCATTAACTTATCGCGTACGGATGTGCCATTCGCAGGTATGGTGTAGTACGGTATTAATTCTTGCTTGCTATGTTCGGGATGACTCGACGCCATAGATTCACTAGAGTGATTATTTAATGCAAGCTTTATTATGCGATCTTTAGGGATTTGTGTTAAATCATCTACTATATTGATAGGTTCAGAAGCAGAGTTGCTAGGCGTACTGTCAGAACCGGTTTTATGTGTCATGCTTTGTAACTGGTTTTTCAGTTGTTCAATTTGAGTAGCTAACTTATTGTTTTCTCCACTGTGTTTAGAGTTATCTTCATTTAATAATTGAGCATTTTGTTGTCTGTATGCTTCATTGTCTTTAGACACTTCAAGAATTTTTTGTTTAGTTTTTAATAAGTCGGCTGTCAATGTATCTAATGATTCTGCAGCACTGTCATTGGATGCAACATTTCTGATGGCTTTTTCTCTTGTTATATTGGGACGAGTGGCTGTATGTGTATCACTCTGGAGCCATGACAATACTGTATAAATTAACACAACTACAAGTACAGGTATGGCAATGTATTTTAAAAGACTATTGGTATTATGCATTGCCATGGCATACCCCCATCGTCTCACCAAATGGCCGATTAGATACTAAAAATAGCATTGTAGAGTCAGCATTTCTGTTGCCGTATGATTTCAAGTGTGCTGACGGATACAATGTTGCAGCTAACCAGTCACCACATAAATCCTTACGAATATCAATGTGTGCAGAGTGTGGATACTTATTTCGTAATTGAACCGCCGTTACGTAATGATTATCTGAAATCCAGGAACTTTCAGGATGCGCAATCACCTTGTTACCATAGACTAAATCAGATACAAACATTTCTGTGTGCATAGGCGTGCGCGAGAAAGAAGATGAACTTTGTATCAATCGATTTGGAGCGTACACTTCTTGCCATGCAAATCGAATTAATTCAGGGAGACTGACATCATTGTTAGATGATCTATTTACTATTACCTGCGAATTAGACTCACTAGCTGTGGATGTGTTCCCAATCTTGGAATCAGTAAGATTAGTATGATTTTGTTTGATATCAATTTGTTGAGTTTCATTTGATGCGTTTTCATTAGTCGTTAAATCAATTAATACAACTTCACCACTTTCTTTTAAGGTCACATATATACGAGTTGTCGAAAATGACCTAAGAGCTGTGAGGTAAAGTGATTTATTGTTGTTCAATATTCTTAATTGATCTGCGG
Source organism: uncultured Gammaproteobacteria bacterium (assembly GCA_963711205.1). Taxonomy (GTDB): domain Bacteria; phylum Pseudomonadota; class Gammaproteobacteria; order DSM-16500; family DSM-16500; genus Aquicella. Next base: position 29,584 of record CAVQDE010000002.1, on the reverse strand, counting down.
TTAAAGCATTTTTTACATCAACAGTAACTGGATCAGGGAAAATAATGCGTTTTTCTTTATTCAGTGGTAAGGCAATTTGCATCGGATCGCCCTTCCAAGACAGATGACTGGTGTCATCGGTTGGAAAATATTTTTTGAGTTTTTGCATTTCAGCGTCTGTTAATGTCAGGCTGCTGATTGAATCAGCATATGCCGTTAGATTAAGAGAAATAAATAGTATGGCGCTGAGCATAAATCTCATGTCCACGCTCTCCAGTGTTTTATAGTTTATTAGATATAGGTCTTTAGCCGCTGTGGTTCAGTTACAAATCCGGCGATTGCTAACCCATAGGGGTTGTTTTGAGGTGATGCGTTGATGCGAGTGACTTTCATTGGGTAAATGATCTCTACGTCTTTCACTGTTTGATTATTCTTAAACTCAGTGAGTCGCATTTTTAAATCCACTTCCCAAGTATCGGTTCCAATTTTTTTAACATTTACTGAATCATAGGCAGCACCGCTTAATCCTTGTAAATATCGAATGCGCTGCACCTGGCCTGATGATTTCAAATCAACATAATCTTCTAACAATTCAGATCTGAATTTTGGAGTTAAATATGACCAATATGTGCGAATGTTCTTTTGGTAATCTTCGCCAATTTCCTCTGGCCAATAATTCAATTCTTGCCAGATTTCATAGGCAAAACTATAGATTAACGGTTCAGGGATGCTTCCCGCCTTTATTGTGGCGCCATTTTGAATGTCAGGCGGAAGATAGAGGGTTAAGCGCGATGGCGAAGTGATCCAGCCAATAAAAAATGCTAAACATAATACGAATAAGACACCGATAAATCGCTTTTGTAGCTGGATAATGCGTGCATCAGCATCTTCTTTTTTCCATGCTTGTGTGACCCACCCTTGGAATAGATTTTTGTTCATGCGGAAAATCGCCTTATAGACCATCGGCCTAACTGAGTTAAATATTGAGTATGAATTAATCCAGCTTCAGATAATTTTTTTATCAATAAATGTTGGTAGTAGCCATAGGGTTTCGCATACTTGAGTCTCTGTAACTTAGAAAGAAAAATTTTTGTGACAAAGAAGAATAGTAAGCTTGCTATTAAGTAACCAGGCCATACATAACCAAATAATACTTTCGTGCAGATTGAGAATCCTATAGTCAGTATTATAAGAGAGGTTATTGCTACTGTTACCACTTCGCCAATCGTGCAATCTTTGTAAATAGCCATTTTATAATTAATATTATTTAGCATAGCAAACTCCTATGGCGTAGGCGCATCATTAATTAAGGTGTTTCCTGCATAAAGCAAACCTAGGCAAATAGCCAGGGTAAATACTCCAACCAATGACCAAGTAAAAAAATGGCTTAACTTTTCCATTCTCTTAGCTTCTTGGTATGCCGAAATCATTTCATAACTTACGAACAAAAATGCGAGACCTGAGAGTAAATAACAACCATATCCCATGATAGAGAGGCCATATGAGATCAAGCCGCTCGCGTAATTACCATCTTTAATATTCAATTGATCAGGTGGTCTAGGAAGACTTGCCAAGACGGGTATAGATAGGAAATAAACATACGTCGCCACCAGGAATGTCCCGATTTTCCTAAAAATTCGATACATTTGTGTTCCTCAGGGTATAAAAACTAATGAGACTACAAGAGAGACAAGAAAGAACAGTTGCACATATCTTCTGAATAAATTAGCCACATTTTCATTGTGGTGGCTTTTGTGGTATTTCATCAATTCTATAGCGCACCAGGCTGCCCACATAAAAAAGCCAGCGAGTAAAGCGGTTCGTATAAATAGGTTTAAATCAATTGCAGATATGCTTGAAGCTTGTGAAAAGGCACGAAGCGCGTTGTCACTTAGCATTGACATTCTCCGTAGAAATTATTTCCACCGAATTGGGTGTTACGTTTTTGAGATTAATATAATCTCCTTTGATTGGCTGAAAATGACGGGGTGTGCTGACAGTCTGGTTCAACTTATCCTGGATGCCACTCCTGATTGCATTGATATCTTCCAATAATCCGTTATGATATTTGCCAGTGGAATCCTGAAAGGCTCTATAGTGAAATTTTACTCTTGCATTTTTATCCTGTTCATTATTCGCGGCGAGGATTAATGGTTTTAGCGCATCCATTTGATTTAACATCTGGATAAGATACATTCTTTCGTGTGTATCGTTTGCCATAGTCTGCATTGACAAAGTGCAAAGCAATGTTGCAATTATCAGGTAATATTTTATTTTCATGTTAACCTCATAAATATTTTTTAAAGCTTTTAATGGCAAACATGGTGAAGAACCCAGATGACAACACCATAGGTAATAGAAATAATTCAGGTGAAACTTCAAATGGTAAAGTCATATAAATAAAAAATAGTGAGAAAAAAGAAAATCTGGCCAACGGTTTGATTCGATGAAACAAAAAGGTACTCTCTCTAGCGCCTTGAAATTTTCGTTTATCTCGCTGCACTAAGCCATCGATAATCAACATACATAAAATTATGGTCAAGAATGGAATGAATGCGATAAATATAAGGCAGCGCGTCAATATAACGCCTGTAGTTCCAATAATTACTTCTTTAAGGTCGCCAGTGATATTCCCATTGCACCAAGTGAGGAGCGTAGTTTGTGATCGGTAATATAGTGTTAATGCAATATCGCTATATTTCGAGTAATGATGAGTAATCCTATTAAGATTGCTAGTAAGAATTCCATGGATAGCTAAATGAGTGTTGCTTGCATCGAAGAATATTACCTGCACACTGAACCATATTTCTAATATAATCCATGACAGGATACTGAGCAGTATCATATTAAAAAGTGAAAAAAGTAAAGTTCCTAAGACTGTAGGATGATTTGCCCTGGCTTCTGGACGCTTTGTCTGTTTGCCATCCATTGGACGCTCGTTAACAACTTAATTTTTAGGAATAGGTGTAAATGGTGAATAATCAAATGGTCTTATTATAGGCTCTGTAGAATATAATCTTGCAGCGGCCTCATGGAACGCTTCATTAAATCTAAGCTCACGTTCTAATTTATCATGCTCAAGCTTGGCAGATATCTCAGCGTAATGCCGTAATTCTTCAGCCCTTTCAACATTAATTCCTAAGACTTCAGGAGGAGATAAATTCTTATAGTAGTGACCGCTGGGGCCGTGCATAAGATTCAAATATTGATTCCATTCTGTGTCAGTTAACTGCCAATCTTTAGCTGTACCTATTTGGCTTGTATGGACCATTGTGTTTTGAGTAACGGTGTTATGTGTCTGAGTATTTACCACATCATTAAAGGCATAAGAATAATTTGATATTATCAGCAGGTTTATAAGCGTAATGATGTATCTCATGTTTCATTCTCCCTGTAAACGGACTTTTATGTATTGATTATGTTCATTAATAAATTGAACAATATAAGAGTCATAATCAACGCTTTCAATCTTCCATCCCGCCAATGAGTCACCTACGGAGAGTGGGGAAATGTGATTTTCATAGTCAACAGATACATAAGGCTGTCCCGAAATTATATCGATTGAAATAACATGAAATGGTAATGCATTCACCTCAAGATATTCTTTTCCGCCTATATTTGTGGATACTGTTTTTTTAAGATCACTTATTTGATCATTTAGATCATCTTTGACTATGGCAATTTGATGAGAAATATTCTGAATATCTGTTCCTTTGGCAATATCAATCATAGATTTATTGGCAGAAGAAATATTTTTCTCAAGCGATTGTAAGGCAATTTGTTGCTTCTCCGTATTTAGAGTGTTACTTTCCATGTCGTGTAATAGCGAACTTAATTCGTTTAATTCTCGTAACATTTTATCATCACGCTTACTCTGTGATGAAATTAAATTAGTCACATTTATGTATTTATTAATCGACATAATTGAGCTTAGTATTGCACCTATTAATAGTGTGACGATAATGACTGATGATTGATTTTTTTTCAAAAATGCTCGTAAGTCACCGATAGATTCATTAATCCATTCAGGTCTATCTTTGCTAAAGTGAAATAGTGTTCTCATATGGATGCTCGCTCATTTATATTTTTAATAAATTTTTTGTATTCAGGTTTTAATTTGAAATCCACAATTCTATTTACTGGGTCTTGTGTCATGTAAAATGCGGGTCCTACTAGTGTTTTTAAACCGTTACTCAGTGTTATAGGGCCTAACTCTCGATCAATAATAGGTAATGGTTTTTTAAGTGTAATTTTTAATGCCGAATTCATTTTAGGTTCAGGCACCAGACTATAACCACTAAAGCGCAACAGATAATTCATAGCTTCACCAATGGTTTGAATGTTTCTCGTGAAACGTACTTGAACCAATTGAGACAGCAAATTGGTTTGAGATAATTTAGTTTGATTTGAAATCGTAATATACCTGCCTACTTGCGTGACGTTGTTATCTGCTAAGCATGTTTTAACAAAGACGATGCTTAGAAGGAGCATGACTATCAGCCTGCGCTTCATATTTGAAACACTCCGAATAAATTATTTCTCAATTTGATATATTTTTTGAGTGAAGGAGTCTAGTTTCAGGTAAACAAAACCAGACTCGTTTCTAGGTTTGGATTAGATAAAATTATAGGCATAAAAAAACCCGCACAAGGCGGGTTTTTATGTAGCTTTCACATCGTAATGAAATCATATCAAACGCTGCTAGCAGTTGTCAAGGTGACGGATTTTTGCAAGAAGTTTTATGTTTCAAATTATTAATAACTGTAACGCGCACTTAATCTACCTGCTAACCATTGCCGTGCCATATCAACATAAACTCTAAAACGGCCATATGACATCCCTAATTTTTCTGCTCGTTCAGAAACTAATCCACTACCAAAATAATGTATGCGTAGCATCATTGCCATTTTCTCATTATGTTTCGTCATTTCCCTGACCAGTGCTTCAATTTCTTCAGCCTCCTCATCACATGGCACTGGTTGAATAGCTGTACTTTTAATCACAACTCCTACTGTCATCAGTACATATTCAATAGTTTCGGAGTGATACCCAAGCCCGGAATAATTACCCTTGCTATACCATCTTGCCCAATGTTCAAGTCGTTGCTCAAGATAATTCATGAAGTTATCATCTTCTCTTGCTTTTCTCATACTCTATCCTCATTGACCATATATTTAATGAGTGTTTCAAGTTCTTTTTCGAGAAGTTTTACCTGGAATTGCAGATTGTTTATTGTCCACTGAAATCGTCTTTCACTTCTGGGTATTCGACTATACTTGATAATACGAGGTGCAAATGGTGTTTTTTCAATATATTTATTATTTTGGAAAGCATCTTCAAGTAATTTAATGCTTTCGTGATGAGCTGCAAGTTCAGCATGAAGAGATGCAATGCGGTTGTAAATCTGTTGTAGTTTAGTAAATGAATTTGATTCCATGCGGTTTCTCCTATTGTTCTGGTTTGTTTTTAATTAGATTTAAATATTGTTAGTAAATCAGTGGCTGGCCTGACCATAATTGTTTAGATGTTGTTTTGGTGATAGATGTGGATGTCCGCTTTGCCTTAAATCTGCCATGCAGGGACGTTTATTGCTTCTTTGTTCAACAGCACGATTTAGCTGAGAAATGGCGATGACTGGTATGTTGAAGTCACGGGCAAGTAATTTTAAACCGCGGGATATGTTTGTAATCCGTAACGTTTCATTCTCACCTTCTGATGACATTAACCCAATGTAATCAATTACAATCAGTGATAATCCGTATTCGTGGATAAGCCGGCGGCATGTTGCACGTATATCTACAACTCGCAAAAACGAACGGTCGTCGATAAATAATTTAGCTCCACTGTATTGAGCAATTACCGAGGACAGCTTTTTAATATTCTGTTCAGTCAATTTTCCGGTTTTAATTTGTTTTGCCTCGATATTGCCCACGCTGACTAATGACCTTTCCAATAACTTTTCCTTACTCATCTCGAGGCTAAAAACAGTTACGGATTCCTTTTTGACAAGAGCAACGTGCTCAGCAATATTCATTCCAAGTAATGTTTTTCCCATGCCTGGTCGCCCTGCTAGAATGATTAAATCGCCGCCATGCAATCCATTCGTTATTTCATCTAAAGCGGTGTACCCAGTTGAGAGTCCTGTAATATCCGTTTTCATCGAGATTCTCTCATCAATAGCGATTACGACTGATTTTAAAATATCGGTAGCATGCTGGGGATTAGAGTGCTGTTCATTTGAAAACGCTGCGATGTTTTTTTGGGCATGATCCAGTCGATCTTGCTTTTGTTCCTTAACACTAGCAATAATACTCTGCGCAGCCTGGATAAGTTTTTTATCTAAACTTTTTTGTTTAACAATTTCAGCGTAATATTTAATATTAGCCGGTGTAAAGACGGTATTCATGATTTCACAGAATTGAATAAATGGATTTTCTCCTATTATTTTCTCGCGAAGCAAATATTCTGAAACACAGATCAGATCTGCTTTCATTCCATTCATCATTAAATTCTGTATCGCGCGATATGTTTCGCGATGCAATAGACTTGAAAAATCATTTACATTTAGATAATCACCGATTTCATTCCATGTACTATTATCAATCAGCAAACTTCCTATAACTGCATTTTCAGTATAAATTTCATTTGAATTAAAATTACTCATCTGCGTGCTCCATGATAGTTGTCTTCTATTACTTTTATGAAATCGCAAGGGCGTACTAACCATTCCAAATTCGCTACAAAAGGTGGTTTGTCATCACGTCCTGCTATTTTTCCAGTTAAAAAATCAGACTGTTTTACATATTCAAAATATTTTTCCCACCATGCTAGGGTTTGATGTTTTGGATTTTCTTTCCATCGTTGCCTTAGATGGACTTGGCGTGTTTTGCTCCAAACTCTTACTGGTGGGCACATTGATAGAATTTCATGATAGAGTTTTATGATTTCTTCATGCGGGCAATTAAGGTGGTTGTCAGCAGCGCTGACATCGTCTTCCTGTAGGGAAGATATTTTTTCCTGTTCCTGATCTTGTTTCTGTTCTTGTTCCTGGCTTGGGAGGGGCTCCGAAGGGCCTTCAAAGGGTCTTTGATTACCTAACCAAAAAATATCTTTGTACTTTTCATAAAATGTAGCTAAAAAACATAAATTCGGTAGTTGTTGATAATAACTCTTCATACCCTTGACACGTTTGTCGGTTGGTTTTAGTTGATTCCCTACTTGATAGATCACCATTTCATGCACCCAAACATATTCTGATTGTTTGTCGTAAGCGCAGAACCCAAGCTCGGAAAGTGTTTGAAGGGCCTTGCATACTCCTTTCAATGACAAGCCTGTTTCATGTGCAATCAAGCCGATGGGTAAATAATAAATTCCTATCATGGTGGCGTGGGGTGATGTGATGAGGTACAACGCGAGCAATTGCGCTTCTATTCCTCGCTCTTTAATTTGTCTGCCGGTGTGACCAATCCAAAACTGAGGTAATACTTTAGCGTATCCGCGCATATACTTATCCATTCCTAACCGTTAAGGGACGGCAATTAAATTTTGCGCATTATCGGCACTATAGTGCCGATCAGTCAAGAGGTGATTAATTGGTTTTTAAAAATATTTCAAATTATTTATATGCTTTTTTATGGACCGAACGAGATTCAAGCTAGATATTGACATTATAGGAACGATATTTTATAGATTTATTTTTTTTATAGAGTAGAATAGCCTCGATTATTTAAGCTGAAGTATGTTGATTGAGTTATGTTTGAAAAGTTATCCGATAATCTAAATTTATTAATGGAAGAAGCAAGCATCAGTGCTGATGAGCTGGGACGTCGCACTGGTATACCTTCAAGTACAATAAAAAAAATTCGTAATCGGTATAACCCAAACCCCACTTTGACTACTTTGTTGCCATTAGCACAATATTTCGTTGTTACCTTAGGTCAACTTGTGGGTGATGAGCCGTTACCTGAAACTCGCATCAAGGGTGCGTATCGTGTCAATAATGAAAAATTACGTCAAGTTCCAGCCATATCATGGGAGGAATCTATTCATTGGCCGAGTGCTATCAATCATGAGCATTTAACAGTTACAACAGAAAATAACTACAGCGAGACTGCTTACTCATTAATGGTTGAGGAAGAAAATTGGGAAAATCTAACGAGGGGTACTGCTTTACTTGTTGATCCAGCGCTTGAAGTGGAGCATCGAGACTACATTATTGTTCATAAGCAGGGACAAAAAATACCTGCTCTAAAACAAGCTCTTTTTGATGAAGGACAGATATATTTAAAACCTGTTACTCATGGATATCAAATTGTTATTTTGACACCTGAACATAAAATACTAGGTGTCGTTGTTGAATATAGAAAACATTTAAAAAAATAAATATAGTCTAATTGGAGATTGTATACCTTGCGAGATATTGTACATGAATAAAAATAATCAAAATTCCACATCTCGAGAAACTTTATTGATGGTGCTGCTGAATAAAGTAACAAAAGAGTACAAAGCATTCATAGAGTTTACTCTTCGCCGTAAGCCACTTAAAATAATTGAAATTCTTGAGTTATCAAGTATACCTGGAGCAACTAAATTTACTATTCAACTTATTAACAAAAATTTTATACTCAAGTTATCAGCTGCTGAAATTATCAAGAATGGATATGATTTAAATGATTTTGATGATTTTCATGCTGATATGATTTGTTATGCAGCGCAAGGTAAGCTGATTGAATTTTTAAAATTATCAGACAAAAATCATCTATACAAAATTATTGAAAGGAGATTTGATAAAGCATTACAACAACATGTTTATATTATCGAAGATCAAGAGCAAATTCGATATGCGCGCACAGTAGTGGATTTATCTAATGATAGAAACTTTCTACGCAATATGGATATAAGTGATATTTATGATATAGGGTTTACTCATGGTTGTGAGTCTATATTAAAAGAAGAAACAGCGCTATTACTAGCCAAAGAAAAACACAAATATTCTAATAACAAATAATAAAAATAGGTTACTAGATGTTGAAGTCAGAAATTCAAATTTTATCACATAGTTCATCTAAAATTTTTCCCTTTATCGTAATGCTTTTATTAACATTTAGCCTTGCCAGCATGGTTCTTGCATATAAGATAGTTGGTGTATGGAGTATAACAATTACTGGCTCTGCTCTAGTAATGCCGCTCAGATATATTATGGGCGATATTATTACTGAATTGTATGGTTATTATGTCGCAAAACGCATGATCATATATCTGATTGTATGTTGGTTTGTATTTTCGCTGCTTACTATAGCTGTTATACATTTACCTTCCTCAGAAGATCAGAATGTTGCTGCTGCGTATGATCTTGTATTAGGCAAAACAATCAATACTGTACTTGCGACATTTATTGCAGTCGCGATTGGAAGTAATATTAATATTTATATTGTTGCCAAGCTGAAAATTTTAGCTTGTGGAAAAAAGTTTTGGCTTAGGAGTATAAGCTCATCTGCTATAGGCGAGTTAACTCAATATGCAATAGCGTTACCAATCATGTATTATAACGTGATGAGTATGGACAAAATCGCTTCTTTAATCATTTTTGATTTCCTTATCCAACTTGGCTTGCTATCAATTATTTCGATTCCAGCAAATTTTATTGTTTTTTTACTTAAGAAAATTGAAAATGTAGATATTTATGATAATAATATTAAATTTAATCCATTTAAATTGTCAGAGTCTCAATAGCGCATTAATAAATGTCGGGTCATATAAATGAACATGAAGCCTGAATTTTCAGAATTAATTAAGACATTGAAACAATTAGCAAAGAGAAACGCGAAAGAAATTACGATTAAGAATGAAATCATACCTATAGTAAAAGAATTAGCGGTATCATCTAATTGGCTGGAAAAAAAATATTTTTACGTGGGTAATGATGCAAATGGATTTAATGGTCATAAAATATATGTAGAGTCTGATCAAACATTAGCGGTGTATGTCACTGCATGGCTTCCACATTGTAGTGCGCCGCCGCATAATCATGGGACTTGGGCAATTTCAGCTGGTGTTGTTTCTTCTGAAACACATACATTTTGGAAAAGGATTGATGATGGGAATAAACCAAATTACGCTATGATCGTTGAACAAGATCAGTTTGTATGTTCGCCTGGAAAAGTGATTTTTATGGAATCAGAACAAATTCATAGTGTCATGAATGAATCTGAAGAAACATCATTGTCGTTGCAAATTTATGGTAAACATCCAAATTATACCGATCGTATTCAAATTAACCCAATTACCCATGAAACATGTTCTTTTATTGGAAAAGAAACTGAATAAATTAAAACAAGTAATATCTCTATGTAACTGGTAGGTCGCCTTTGGTAAGAACCCGATAGAGCAAGCGGGTTTCAGATTCATTAATATTTGTGGCTGCATGCATAGTTGTTGGGTTGTGCCAAATTAGAAGGTCATTGTTACGCCATTTATGTTTGTAAATATAATTAGGATTAGTAGCATGATCGTAGAGCTGTTTTAAGAGATGCATGGCTTCATCTCGATCAACATTCTCGATGCCTACTGCTCTATGAATATTAACAAACAGTGCTTTTCTTTTAGTAACGGTATGTACTCTTACTAAAGGATGAATAACCGATGGTTGATTGATATAAGCATTTTTATATATGGCATTTTTATTCTGTATGAAGTCTTTTATTGATTCGCTTAAAGCTTCGTAAGCGAAACACATATCAACAAAATGTGTTTCGCCACCACTATTTGGCGAAATTAACGAATAAAGTAATGTTGTTTTGCTAGGGTTGTGTGAAAAATAGGAGTCAGAATGAAAGACAAATTCCGGGGCAACAACTCCAATAGACTGATTATTTCTATCTTTTGCATTTGTATGTCTTGTTATGACGGGATATTTTTCTAATCTGTATGTGGGAACTAATGCAGGGACAGGCTCGCCAAAATGATGGCTCGTTTGGACTAGTTGAGGTTCTGTTAAGTTTTGATCTCTTATGATAAGAAGATGATATTGATTATAGTATTCATGCAGTAAAGTTAAATCTTCAGAAGTGATATTGTTTGCTAGGTTGAGACCTCGCAATTCTATGCCTACAAATGGCAAAACATGAGCTGATATACTAATACTCATATACACCAAACGAATAAGTTTAATGCAATCCTAAACTATAAATTAAGCGAATCTTATTATTTATATTTCAACAAATAGCCATTAAAGGGTCGTTCAAATCAAGAGCATACCATTCGTCAGTTGAGATACCTTCAGGGATAAAAGATATTGCTTTATTGGTATATTCTTCAGCGTTCATTACTCTTTCTCCTATAAATTGTGCGATTATGAATGAATGTGGATGTTATATTAATTAGTATTAATAGGCAATTTGAAAATAAGGTTAACCAATTAAATTAGTGCATTCGCATGCATTTTAGTTACCAACTTTTCTTGGATTAAAATTGTATCAACGAGTTTTCTATATAGAAAAATAGCAACCAAGCATGATCCTCCGCAAACTAAGAATAATATCTTTGCGCTGAAATATTCATAAAGAAGTCCCCCAATCATAGGGCCGAAACCTAGACCCAACATGGCAACACTTGCTATCCCATAGTAGGTCCCAATGCGATCAGGAGGTGCAATTTTTGCTAGAAGAATATCATTTAATGGCATAATGCTTACTTCAGCTAAAACAATAATAATTGAAGCTATCATTAAAGTTGAAACGTGTAAAAACATTGATGTAAAGACATAAGCACTAGCAAATAAACACATTGCTAAACAACTCACCATTTTTTCGCTCATATTTTTAGTTAAGTGGGTAATTATTAATTGAGTCGTGGCGCATCCGATTGCGTTTATTATTAGCATTAATGTATATATATTGATACCGTTGCTCATATTAGCATTTAAATATTGAGGTAGTGTTGAATCAAGCTGCGAATATATACACCAAATTATAAAACTTATGAGTAGTAATAATTTTAAACGATTATCTGTAAACAAAATATGTATCATTTCACGAAATGATACAGTGTTCTGAGAGTTATTAGAATTATCGTTATTTGTTTCTCGCAAAATAAAAATTGATAACAATCCCAAAAAGATGTAGAGCATGCTTATTATTTTAAATGAGAGCAGAGAATTTCTTGTGGCAAAATATGCTCCAATTATTGGGCCAATGGCCGCCGCGCTATTGACAACCATGAAGCGTAAACTAAAACAGAGTTTTCTGAGATCACTTGTCGTTCCCGAAATTCCATAGGTTTTGCTAGCAACATCAAATAAAGAACGTGTTATGCCCGTTAAAACATTTATTAAAAAATACCATAATACTGTTTGGCTGAAAAAAAAGAAGTAACTGCAAAGCCCGCCAAGAAGTAATGACAAAATCATTATTCGTTTTACACCAAATTTATCCACTAAAACACCCGCAGCAAATCCTGTAATACCGTAGATAAACGGACCACTACCAATAATGAAGCTAATAATAATTGTATTTAAATGAGAATTCTTGACTAAGTAAATGGCTAAAAATGGTAATAGCATAAACTGACCAACTTTCATAAGAAATAAGGTAGTCAGCATTAAATGATAATCATTTTTAATAGAGCTAAATCGACTTATAAAATTTGAATAATAGTTCATTAGTGCATTTCTGTTTTTATTCGGTAATTGTACCAACCATTCGCAGTGTAATGGAGCCATTTTGAACAGCCCAAGAACGTGCGCTTCAAAAAGGGCGGTAATTGTGTTGTAAATAAGCTCTCTCTTAAGCCAATATTTTTGACTACTGTTTTTGTTATCTAATCTACAACATCCTGTAGGCGAATTGCTTTCTTAAGTCGCAGTGCTCGCAACACCACTCAGTACCGCGAACACAATAATAAAAGTATTTATTATAAATCGCTGTATCATCAACTATTTCTTCTTGTGTATAACGCGCCAGCATTAATGGAATAATAGTATGGGTACTGCCATTTATAAAAGGCTTCTAATGAGTCAAAATGAATCAGTAGATTTCATTCAAATTTAAATGGAGTGTCCACGATGAACAATATTAAAGTACTAGGGATTGATTTAGCAAAGAATGTTTTTCAGTTACATGGTGCGGATGCTAAAGGAAAATGTCTGTTACGTAATTTGACAGTCAAACCATAACTACATTTCAGATTAGCGATGCTTCGGTCTTGTTATGAGATAATTTAACTTGAAATCACCCTTCTTATAATAAATGTTCTAAATCAATAAAAGTCGAATTGATTGAATTATTCACATAGGAAGCTTATTATGCGCTCCTATTACAAAGCTACAAATAAACTTATAAAAGGAGAGTGTTTTGTTTAGCAAAAGAAATCAGTTGAAATCATTTGCCGAGATCGTTAGCAAGATTAGCAAATTATCGGAAGAAAATGCATACATTATCACAAGCTCTACTCATGAAGTGACTGTAGGTCGTAGTAATGCTGGTTATTATTTAATTGATCAAAATAATTTACCTGCGAAGACTTTTTTTGACCTAGAGAAATTAATTACTACAATAAAATCAACTCTTCAAATTAGCAGCGATACATCTAAAGTACTTTGCAGCAGTGTCATAATGCCGAAGCTTTTTACTGAGTTAGATCCTTCTATACAAGCAATATTTAAAACTAGAGAAGATTTAAATCAACCAATGCAAACCTTAGCTAAGGCTGCAGGGTTGCAAAATGATAAATCTATTTCACAAGGTCCATTAATAGATGCTTTAAAAAGGAAGGGCATTAATGCCAGTGCTACTGATATTACTAAACTAAACCTATTAAAGCACCTTAGTACAGATACTAAGTCACAAGACAGCCATACCATAAAATATAATAAATGATCGCTGGTGGATTTTCAGAATCCTTACTCAAAGAATATACGACACTGTAAATCAAAAACAGATTTTAGTTATGAGCAATATGATTTTTGCAGTAAGCAATATAATGAAGCATAGGGAATGGAACAAAGCACTCTAGATGCGAACTAGATACGATAAAACAAAAAAGCCAAGTTAGTAAACTAACTTGGCTAAAAGTTTGTGAAACTACTTTATTATTTTATTTATAAACCTTAGGCTGCTTCTGTTTCATTACGACGATCAACCAATTCAACAATTGCCATCGGTGCATTATCACCTTTACGGAATTCACATTTCAAGATACGTAAATAACCGCCTGGACGCTTTTTATAAAAAGGACCAATTTCAGCAAACAGTTTCGTAACCATTTCCCTATCGCGTAAACGTGTGTAAGCCAGTCGACGTTTGTGCAATGTATCTTCTTTAGCAAGAGTGATAAGAGGTTCTATAAATCGTCGCAACTCTTTTGCTTTTGGCACTGTTGTTTTGATTAGTTCATGACGTAACAAAGAAACCATCATGTTTTTGAACATAGCCTTACGATGGCTACTTGTACGACTTAAATTTCGACCACTATTACGATGACGCATAACTAAACCCTTTCATTAATGTCACTTATTTACTTTCATCTTTTTCATGCACAGAAGATGGTGCACGCCAGCCATCAATCTTTGTACCTAATGCAAGCCCATGGGCAGCGAGAACATTTTTAATCTCAGTCAGAGATTTTTTCCCTAAGTTGGGTGTTTTAAGTAAATCTGATTCTGTGCGTTGTACAAGATCGCCAATAAAGAAAATATTTTCAGCTTTTAAACAATTAGCTGAGCGAACCGTTAATTCCAAATCATCCACTGGACGATAATAAATTGGATTAACAGAATCTTCACGTGTCATTTTTTCTTGTACTAATGGAGCTGATTGTAAATCAACGAATGCAGCTAATTGCTGTTGTAAAATAGTTGCAGAACGTCGAATTGCTTCTTCTGGATCCAATGTACCATTTGTCTCAAGATCAATAACCAACTTATCCAAGTCAGTACGCTGTTCAACACGCGCATTTTCTACGGTATATGCAACACGTCTCACTGGACTGAAACTTGCATCTAAATGTAAAGCACCAATGGTAGATTTACCTTCCGCTTTGCGTGTACGAACAACAGCAGGCTGATACCCTCTGCCTAACATCACCTTAAGTGTCATGTTAAGAGAGCCGCTTTCATTAAGATGAGCAATAACATGATTTGGATTGACAATTTCAACGTCATGTTCAGGTTCAATATCACCCGCTATAACAGGACCTGGACTTGATTTAGTAAGTTTTAAGGTCACGTCTTGGCGGCCATGTAATCTTAACAGCGACACCTTTAAGATTCAAAAGAATCTCAACAACATCTTCTTGTACACCCGGGATAGCACCGTATTCATGAAGTACGCCATCAATCTTGACTTCAACGATAGCAGCACCTGGCATGGATGATAATAAGATCCTGCGCAATGTATTCCCTAATGTATGCCCAAATCCGCGTTCAAGCGGTTCCAAGGTGATTTTGGCATGAAATGGCGAAATCGTTTCAACAGCAATTTCACGAGGTGTTAAAAAATCAAATGGATTATTTTGCATGTAACAACCTCTCTATCCCAGAAGTGACTTATTTAGAGTAAAGTTCAACAATTAACTGTTCATTAATATCCGGTGGCAAACGATCTCGATCAGGTGCATTTTTAAATGTCCCTGTAATAGTTCGTTACATCAATCTCTAACCAATCGCAACTTGGTCTTGCTTGCGATAATGTTAAAGCAGACTGGACACGCAGTTGAGTTTTTGCACCTTCGCGTATACTCACAACATCGCCCGGTGACAACAGGTAAGATGGAATATTTACAACCTTGCCGTTCACCAAAATAGCACGATGGGTAACTAATTGCCGTGCTTCTGCTCGCGTTGAACCAAAGCCCATTCTATAAACAACATTATCTAACCGACGTTCCAAAAATTTTAACAAGTTTTCACCCGTAGAACCTTTGAGACGAGAGCCTTTTTGAAATAGTTCTCAAATTGGCGCTCTAAGATACCATAAATTCGTCTGACTTTCTGCTTTTCACGTAACTGTACGCCATGCTCCGTTTCACGTCCACGACGTGCGCCGTGCTGACCTGGAGCTGTGTCTAACTTACATTTTGTATCTAATGGCCTTACACCACTTGTGAGTGAAAGATCCATTTTTTCCCGACGGGAAAGTTTACATCTTGGACCTAAATACCGTGCCATTCATTATCTCCTGTTACACGCGTCGTTTCTTGGGAGCGCGGCAGCCATTAAAAGGAATACCTGTTACATCTGTAATAGAAACTATTTTTAATCCAACAGCATGAAGTGCCCGAATCGCAGATTCTCTGCCAGGACCAGGTCCTTTAACACGAACTTGAACATTCTTCATGCCAAAATTTTCGACCACCGCTTGTCCTGCCTTTTGCGCTGCTTCGCCAGCCGCATAAGGAGTCGATTTACGTGAACCTCTATAGCCACAATTCGCAGCACTAGTCCAAGCAACCGTGTTACCTTGAACATCAGTAATCGTCACGATTGTATTATTGAAAGAGGAATATATATGAGCAATACCATCACTAATTTGACGCTTTACTTTTTTACGTGACTTAGTATTTGCTCCTCCAGTTGATCCACCAGAGCCTTTTCCACCCGTACCTTTTGATCCAGTTTCACTAGATCCACCTTCTTTATCCTTATCTTCAGCAGATGAAACTAAGGATTTTTTAACTTGTGTGTCTTGTGATGTATTCGCCATCTTTACTACCTTTTATTTACCCTTTCTTTTACCCTTACGTGTCCGTGCGTTAGTTCTAGTACGCTGTCCACGAGCAGGAAGACCGCGCTTATGACGTGTACCTCGATAGGTACCAAGCTCAACAAGACGCTTGATATTCATCGCAACTTCGCGGCGTAAGTCACCTTCGACGCGAATTTTACCCACCTCACTGCGCAAGCTATCAAGCTCAGCCTCAGTTAAATCTTTAACTTTCTTTGCCGGTGCTACTTTTGCCGACTCGCAAATAACACGAGCTCGGTTTCTACCAACACCATATATAGCAGTAAGCCCTATTACAATGTGCTTCTGCATTGGTATTATTACGCCTGCGATACGGGCCGCCATTCCATCACTCCTAACTTCTTACTAGTACTTAAACAATTATCAAAAAGCGCCTGAGTGTAATCTTCAATTACAAAAAAATCAACCTTGGCGTTGCTTATGACGCTTTTCTTTACAAATTACGCGCACAGATTTTTTTCTGCGTATAATCTTGCAATTACGGCATATTTTCTTAACCGATGCACCTACTTTCATGTTTATATCCTCACCCTATCTGACCCTATCTCAGCAAATGAGAAGAGCTAACTAATATACTACTTACAGCCTTAACTCAATATTAACGAGGCGTCCCGAAACCACCACCTCGTAAATTGGCTTTTTTCAATAAAGACTCATACTGATATGACATGATATGAGCTTGGACTTGAGCCATGAAGTCCATTACCACAACCACAATAATTAACAAAGACGTACCGCCAAAATAAAAAGGAACATTCCAAGCTAAAATCAAAAATTCAGGAAGCAAACACACTAACGTAACGTAAATAGCGCCCGCAAGTGTTAATCGTGTCATCACGCCATCAATATAACGTGCAGTTTGCTCGCCTGGTCGAATTCCTGGGATAAATGCACCAGATTTCTTTAAATTCTCAGCTGTTTCTTTTGGATTAAACACCAATGCAGTATAAAAGAAACAAAAGAAAATAATGCCTGCACTAAACAATAACATGTGTAACGGCTGTCCTTGCTGTAGTGCGACAGCTGAATGTACTTAACCATTCCATACCTTTTGTGTTACCAAACCACTGCGCAATTGTGGCAGGAAACAAAATCAAACTTGAGGCAAAAATAGGTGGAATCACCCCTGCCATATTTATTTTTAATGGCAGATGCGTACTTTGGGCCGAATAAATTTTCCCACCTTGCATCCTTCTTGCATAATTAATCGTAATTCGTCGCTGAGCTCGCTCAATAAACACAACCAATGCAATCACTGCAAATACAGCAGCAGCAACTAGGAGCAATACGACTATTTGTAACTGCCCTTCTCTTACTTGTTCTAACGTACGACCTAGTGCAGCAGGCAATCCAGCAACAATACCTGCAAAGATAATCATGGAGATACCATTGCCAATGCCGCGCTCAGTCATTTGTTCGCCTAACCACATTAAAAACATTGTTCCTGTCACTAACGTTAGGCTCGTCGTGAAGTAAAAAGATACGCCAGGCACAATGGCTACATTATTTACCACTAAGCATTTTGGATACGCCGATTGCCTGAAAAGCCGACAAAAGGACCGTGCCATAGCGAGTATATTTATTAATTTTGCGTTGTCCCGATTCACCTTCCTTGCGTAGCTCAGATAAGGATGGTGACAACACCGTTAGCAACTGAACAATAATAGATGCAGAAATATAAGGCATAATACCTAGCGCAAAAACACTAAAACGCATCAATGCACCACCAGAAAACATATTAAACAAGCCAACAATATTATTTTGTTGGCCATTAAATAGTTCCTGTAACCGCTGTGGATTCAAACCTGGGACTGGTATATATGAACCAATCCGAAATATAACAATGGCAAGCAAAACAAAGAGCAACCTGTATTTTAGATCTGTGAATCCACTGGACTTAAGATTTGAACCTTGCCTTCCTGCTAATGCCATTTACGCCTCTACTTTTCCTTTTGCTGCTTCAATTGCTTTGCGAGCACCTGCAGATACATTAACTCCACGCACAGTTATCGCACGATTTATTTCACCAGACGCAATAATTTTCACATCTTTTGTATTTGATCGCACAACTCCGGCATTAATTAAAACAGCGAGATCTATAGTATCTGATTCAACTTTATTTAAATCAGATAAATATATTTCTTCGCGTGAAAGCGATTGCCGCGAACAAAAACCAGACTTAGGCATGCGTCGTTGCAAAGGCATTTGACCGCCTTCAAATCCAACTTTGTGATAGCCACCTGCTCGAGCTCGCTGACCTTTATGGCCACGACCACATGTTTTACCTTTACCTGAGCCTATCCCGCGACCTAATCGTTTGGATTTTTTCTTTGACCCAGGAGCTGGTTGTAAAGTATTAAGATGCATCTTTACAAATCCTCTAACAATAATGATTACTTATTCTACTATATGAATCTTGAAAGATTAACCAAGTAGCTCTTCTATTGTCTTACCACGCTTTGCAGCCATATATTCTGGCGGCGTAATACTGGATAACGCTTGAAGTGTCGCGCGAACGACATTCACAGGATTGGTTGATCCACCAATTTTAGCAAGGACGTTTTTAATACCAAGTACTTCAAACACAGCGCGCATAGCACCACCTGCGATGATACCTGTACCTTCAGATGCAGGCTTCATAAATACACGGGTTGCACCATGTTTGCCTTTAACTTCGTGATGCAGCGTATCGCCCTTTAACACAACATGACGCATGTTTTTGCGAGCATTTTCTAGTGATTTTTGTATTGCAACCGGAACTTCACGAGCTTTACCTCTGCCAATGCCAATTCTACCATGACCATCACCCACCACAGTCACAGCTGAAAAACTGAAAATCTTACCGCCTTTCACCACTTTAGCATTACGAGCAACAGCAACAAGCTTCTCAGTATATCCGTCACCTTTTGTACTTTGATCAAAACTTGCCATAACTATTTATACCTTCATGATAGCTCTTAAAATTCCAATCCACCTTCTCTTGCTGCTTCAGCTAATGCTTTAATACGACCATGATAAGCAAATCCTGATCGATCAAAAGCAACTGCCTCTATACCAGCTTCCTTTGCTCGCTTAGCAATTAATTTACCCACTTCTTTAGCTGCTTCAACATTACCTGTAGTCTTCAATTTCTTACTCAATTCTTTGTCCAGAGTAGAAGCAAATACCAGTGTTTTAGAACCATCTGCCGTTGTTACTTGTGCATACATATGACGAGCTGTCTTATGCACACATAAACGAGTGACTTCTAACTCACGGATTTTTAAGCGTGTACGTTTTGCTCTACGCAACCTTGTTAATCGTTTATTCATTACTCTCACCTTACTGTATATTTGTTTGTCCCCAGTTCCGCATATTAATTAATGTGCACAACAAGACGACAGTATCTTCACTATTTCTTCTTAGTTTCTTTGATCTCAATGATTTCGTTTGCGTAACGAATACCTTTACCTTTGTAAGGCTCTGGACCACGAAAACTTCTTATCTTTGCAGCAACAAGACCTACAAGCTCTTTATTCGCACCCTTAATAAGGATTTCAGTTTGAGTAGGTGTCTCTACCACTACACCTTCAGGCACTGAAAAATCAGTAGGATGAGAAAAGCCTAAGCTAAGTGATAAAACTTTTCCCTTAGCTTGAGCACGATATCCTACGCCAACTAATACTAATTTGCGTTCAAAACCATGCGCAACACCCTGGACGATATTATAAATACTCGCACGAGTTGTTCCAGCAATAGAACGATACAACTTTACGCTGGGACCAGTAATGACACGATCCATTTGATCATTTGGCTGAACTTTAATTTCATTACCTTCAACAGTCACATGCACAAAAGGATGCAAGTTCATAGAAAGTTGACCCTTAGGGCCTTTCACAGACAACTTAAGGTCGTGAATTTTCACTTCTACGCCAGCAGGAACAGCTACTGGTTTTCTTCCAATTCTAGACGTCGTCATACACGCTCCTACTCAACAGTGCATAAGACTTCACCACCCACTTGCTGGGCACGCGCAGTCTTATCCGTCATCACTCCTTTAGGAGTAGATACAATTACAATTCCCAAACCACCACGCACAAGGGGTAATTGATCATAACCACGATAAATGCGTAAAGCAGGGCGGCTAATACGATTAATTTTCTCAATTACTGGACGTCCTTGATAATATTTTAGAGTCACTTGCAAGTCTTTCTTATTATCAACCTCAGCAACTGCAAATTCTTCAATAAAACCTTCTTCTTTAAGCACACGCAAAATTTCATTTTTTAGATTTGAATGAGGCATGCGAATTTCTTGAATTCCCATTGCTTGGGCATTCCGAATGCGTGTTAGCATATCCGCTACTGGGTCTTGCATTGACATTTTAAGATACCTCTATATTTCTTTAACCCTACTATTATATTTGCTTACCAACTTGCTTTATGCATTCCAGGAACCATGCCATTAATCGTTGCTATCCTCATATGCAATCTACACAAGCCCGTTAACCGATTATAAGCACGGGGTCGTCCGCACAATTTGCAACGGTTACGACGACGTGAAGGACTTGAATCACGCGGAAGTTCTTGTAATTTCCGCATAGAATCCCAGCGTTCTTTGTCACTTAGATGAATATTACTTACATCTTCTCTTAACTTACTACGCTTAGCGCGTAAGCGATTAACAAGTTTTTCGCGCTTTGCATTACGATTTCTAACTGATTTTTTTGCCATATCCTTAACTCACTTCTTTCTCTCTGAAGGGGAAATTAAATGCTTGTAAGAGAGCAAATGCTTCTTTATTAGTGTTTGCAGAGGTAGTAATAGTAATATCCATACCTCTCAAAGCATCGATTTTGTCATATTCAATTTCAGGAAACACAATCTGCTCTTTAATACCCAAGCTGTAGTTACCACGACCATCGAATGCCCTTGCACTAATACCTCTAAAATCACGAACTCGAGGCAGTGCAATCGTAATCAAACGATCTAAGAATTCATACATTTTGGCTCTACGAAGCGTAACCTTACAGCCAATTGGCCAACCAGCGCGAATTTTAAATCCTGCATTAGATTTACGTGCCGAAGTGGAGACAGCCTTCTGACCAGCGATTTTTTCAAGATCACCGATTGCATTCATCAGAATTTTTTTATCCGCTGCTGCTTCACCAACACCCATGTTAATGGTAATTTTTTCTATTTTTGGAACTTGCATAACAGACGAATACCCAAACTTTTCTTTGAGTTTAGGCACTATTTCTTTTCGATAAGTATCGAGCAACCTTGCCATAGCAACACCTTTTACTCTTTAGCATCTATAAGTTGATCACTGGCTTTAAAATAACGCACACGCTGACCGTCTTTTAATGTACGAATACCGATACGGCTTCCCTTTTGCTTACTGGGGTCATATACCATTACATTTGAACGATGGATAGGCATGTTTTTAGCCACTATTCCACCACGCTCACCCGCGTTAGGATTCGCTTTCACATGTTTCTTAGCAACATTAACACCCTCAACAAGCAGCCTCTCTCCTTTATCAATAACAGAGAGTACAGTACCTCTTTTCCCTTTATCTTTTCCTGCAATGACGACGACTTCATCGCCTTTTTTAATCTTATTCATAATCGTTATCTCTTTATCTACTGATTAGAGGACTTCCGGCGCTAACGATATAATCTTCATAAAGTTTTCACCACGCAGTTCTCTAGTAATCGGACCGAAAACACGCGTTCCGATCGGCTGCAGTTGCGCATTTAACAGCACAACAGCGTTTTCATCAAAACGGATAGCTGAGCCATCTGATCTTCTGACGCCCTTCTTAGTTCTAACAATAACAGCGTTCAACACTTCACCTTTTTTGACCTTGCCTCGGGGAATAGCTTCTTTGACAGAAACCTTAATAACGTCCCCGATGCCGGCATATCTGCGTCGAGTGCCACCTAAAACTTTAATACACATGACACGACGTGCACCGCTGTTATCTGCCACATCGAGCATTGTTCGCATCTGAATCATGCTTCACTCCAACTTCACTGTTCACGAGCCTTTTTGAGCCCGCCATAATATCATGTTTAAATAAAAATAAAAGCTTACCACAACATCTTTTCGCATATTATTGCTAGAAGAATCCGCAAGTAAATGCAGAATTATTGTTGTTCCTCTCGCTTTAAGACCTCTACCAGCTTCCAACGCTTTGTCTTGGATAAAGGGCGAGTTTGTTCGATTCGGACAAGATCTCCGGCTCGACTCATATTTTCTTCGTCATGAGCATACATTTTTGAAAAGCGGCGTACATACTTTCCATACAACGGATGCTTAACCTTACGCTCAACCTGAACAATGATGGTTTTATTCATCTTGTCACTGATGACAACACCAATTACTGTTCGTGATGACTGACTCTCATCTATCATTATTTGTTCCGTCATACTATAGAACCTTTCTCTTTTAATATAGTTTTAATACGAGCTATATCGTGTCGCACCTTTCTAAATAAATTAGATTTTGGTGGCTGACCTGATCCTTTTTGGATTCGCAAATTAAATTGCTCTTTTAATAAAGCAAGCAATTCTGTTTTTAGCTCTTCCACACTTTTGTTTCGCAATTCAATCGCTTTCATTACATTATCGTCCGCGTTACAAATGCTGTTTTAACTGGCAATTTAGCAGCAGCCAAACCTAAAGCTTCTCTTGCTAAATCTTCTGAAACACCTTCAATTTCAAACATCACTCGACCTGGCTGCACAAGTGCAACCCAGTATTCTACATTACCTTTACCAGAACCCTGTCTCACTTCTAGTGGTTTTTTAGTAATAGGCTTATCTGGGAAAATTCGAATCCAAACTTTACCACCACGCTTTATATGGCGTGACATTGCACGACGTGCTGCTTCAATCTGTCTAGCTGTAATTTGGCCATGTTCCAAGGTTTTAAGACCATATTCACCATAACTTACTTTTGTTCCACGGGTAGCAATGCCTCGATTACGACCTTTAAATTGTTTGCGATATTTTGTTCGCTTTGGCTGCATCATGGATTATTTCTCCTGTTTAGCGGGTTTTTCGCTAGCTTCAACTGGAGCGGTCTTATCACCAATCACTTCGCCTTTGAATATCCAAACCTTAACCCCAATCACACCATAGGTTGTATACGCTTCAGCAAGTGCATAATCAATATCAGCACGAAATGTTTGTAAAGGAACTCGTCCTTCACGATACCATTCGGTGCGGGCAATTTCTGATCCACCCAATCGTCCGCTAACACTAATCTTAATGCCTAGTGCACCTGCACGTAACGCTGTAGTAACAGCTCGTTTCATAGCGCGTCTGAACATAATACGTCGCTCTAATTGCTGAGCTACTGACTCCGCTACTAATCGAGCATCTAATTCAGGCTTACGTACTTCTTCAATGCTGACATGAACCGGGACCTTAACAATTTTATTCACTTCGTCACGCAAAGTTTCAACTTCTTTTCCGCTCTTACCAATAATGACACCTGGACGCGCGGTGTATATGGTGACCCGTGCATTACGAGCAGGTCTATCAATTTGAATACGGCTAATGCCAGCTTGAGCTAATCTTTTTCGCAAATATTCTCTAACCTTGATATCTGCGCATAACGTATCTGAAAATTCTTTTGCTGATGCATACCATCTGGATGCCCAGTCTTTTACAATACCTAAACGTATACCGACTGGATTAACTTTTTGCCCCATTACCTCTTACTCCTCATCCGATAAAACGACTGTAATATGACAGGTAGGCTTCAATATCCGAGCTCCACGCCCCTTTGCTTTTGCCTGCATACGCTTATACGTTGGACCTTGATCCGCAAAAACCTTGGCGACTTTCAACTCGTCAATATCTGCACCAAAATTATGTTCAGCATTAGCGATGGCAGAATCTAAAACCTTCTTTAATACTTCTGCTGATCTCTTTCGGCTAAACTTTAAAATATCTAACGCACGATCGATCGATAAACCGCGAATCTGATCGCACACAAGACGACACTTTTGCGGTGACAATCTTGCAAATTTTAATTTCGCTACAACTTCCATTCTCTAATCCTCTATTCGGATGGTTTTGCCGCTTCTTCAGCGCCTTTCGCTTTTCTATCACCAGAGTGGCCACGGAATGTCCGTGTTATAGCAAACTCGCCAAGCTTATAGCCAACCATGTTTTCTGTAATATAAACAGGCACATGAACTCGACCATTGTGCACTGCTATGGTCAAGCCAACCATTTCTGGAACTATCATTGACCGTCTCGACCATGTTTTAATTGGTCGCTTATCGCTAGTTGCAACAGACTTCTCCACCTTTTTCATCAGGTGGTTATCTACAAATGGTCCTTTTTTAATTGAACGTGGCACGCTGACACCTCATACTCAATAAGTTAAACACTACTTACTTGTTAGTATCCCGAACGATAAATTTAGCTGTACGCTTATTACGACGCGTCTTATAACCTTTGTTGGAACACCCCATGGACTGACAGGATGACGTCCGCCCTTTGTTCTTCCTTCACCACCACCATGCGGGTGATCAATTGGATTCATTGCTGTACCTCTAACCGTAGGCCGAATACCTCGATGACGATTTGCACCCGCCTTACCTAAGGTACGCAAATTGTGCTCGGAATTACTTACTTCACCTACTACTGCACGGCATTCCGCCAGCACTTTACGCATTTCACCTGACCGTAATCGAAGTGTTGCATAAATACCTTCACGAGCAATTAACTGCACTGAAGCACCTGCACTACGTGCAATCTTAGCGCCGCCATTAGCCTGCATTTCCACACAATGCACTGTGGATCCCACAGGAATATTTGCTAAAGGAAGACAATTACCCACTTTTATTGCAGCTTCTCTACCTGAAGCTACTTCATCTCCCGCTTTTAAACCTTGAGGTGCAATAATATATCGGCGCTCGCCATCAGCGTATAGTAAAAGTGCAATAAATGCGCTGCGATTGGGATCATATTCCAATCGCTCTACTTTAGCTGCAACCCCATCTTTATTACGTTTAAAATCAATTAAACGGTATTTTTGTTTATGGCCACCACCAATATGCCTACAGGTGATTCTGCCTTGATTATTCCTACCGCCAGTTTTTGATTTTTTCTCCAAAAGCGCAGCGTGAGGCTTGCCTTTGTGTAGGTCTTTATTGACAACTTTTATCGTGAAACGTTGTCCTGGCGATGTTGGTGAGAGCTTAACAATTGCCATATCATCCTCAATATCTAAATCTGTTTAGTCAATGTACGTAGAGTGTCGTTTTAAAATCGCGCTATTATAATATGAAAACAGCAGAGAGCAACTTGCGTGTGCTATTTTTTACTTTACTGCGCCCCCATAACGTCGAGTTTTTGGTCAGCTTGCAGGGTGACATAGGCTTTTTTCCAACCCTTTTTCTTACCTTCAATACCTCGAAATATTTTCTTTTTTGCTCGCACATTCACAATGCGAACGGATTTAACTTTTGTATTAAACAAAAACTCAATCGCTTCTTTTACCTCTGGCTTGGTTGCACAATCTATAACCCGGAACACATATTCATTATGCTTTTCGATGCCAATAGTGGCTTTTTCCGAAACATGTGGTGATAAAATAACTTTTAAAAGACGTTCCTGGTTCATTTCAGCAACCCCTCAATTTCTTTAATTGCAGCTTGTGTCACTATTATTTTTTCAGCCTTCACTAACGATACTGGATCTGTCGCTGAAGTAGCAGCATCACGTACTTCTACATTTATTAAGTTACGCGAAGCTAAATATAAATTTTCATCTACTGAATCTGAAATAATTAAGGCTTGGCCTTCAATCTTCATATCAGCTAATTTTTTCAATAATGCTTTGGTCTTAGGTGTATCCAATTCAATTGAATCAACAATTAATAATCGTTCTTGACGGATCATTTCAGAAAAAATAGATCGCATCGCACCCTTATACATTTTCTTATTTACTTTTTGCTTGAAGCATCTTGGCTTAGCAGCAAAAACGATACCACCTTTACGCCATAATGGGCTTCGAATTGTACCGGCACGTGCTCTGCCTGTACCTTTTTGACGAAATGGCTTCGCTCCGCCACCACGCACTTCAGCACGTGTTTTTTGCGCTTTTGTTCCTGCTCTGCCAGCAGCCATATAAGCAGTCACCACCTGGTGTATGAGTGCTTCATTAAACCGACAAGCAAAAATATCATCTGCCAATTCAAGTTTCTTTTGTGAATCCAACAATTTTAATTCCATCGTCCTCTCCTCACGCGTTCTTCTTTATTGCTGGGCGAATAACAACATACCCGCTGATTGCACCGGGTACAGCGCCTCTAATAAGGACTAAGTTATGCTCTGCATCAATACGAATGATTTGTTGTGACAAAATTGTTCTCTGCTTATCACCCAAATGACCAGCACATTTTCTTACCTTTAAATACTTTACCTGGCGACTGTCTTTGACCAATAGAACCAGGGGCACGGTGGGATAATGAATTACCATGAGTAGCATCTTGAGCGCTGAAATGATGACGCTTAATCAGTACCAGCAAACCCTTTACCTTTGGTGATGCCTGATACGTCAACATATTGACCTGCTGTAAAACGATCAACTTTCAATTCAGCACCGACAGTAATGCCATTCAAGTCTCTTTGCATCGTCTACATCAAATTCGCGCAATGCATCACCTGGCTCAACACCTGCTTTCGCAAAATGCCCAGCTCTGGCTTTAGTTAAACGTGAACGCTTGCGACTGCCAGTTGTCACTTGAATAGCAGTATAACCATCGTTTTCTAATGTTTTAATTTGGGTAACGCGATTTGGTAACACTTCAATTACTGTAACAGGTATAGAAACCCATCTTCAGTAAAGACACGTGTCATCCCACATTTTCTTCCAACTAAACCTATTGTCATTTTTATCGCCTCAC
Organism: uncultured Gammaproteobacteria bacterium; assembly: GCA_963711205.1. GTDB lineage: Bacteria > Pseudomonadota > Gammaproteobacteria > DSM-16500 > DSM-16500 > Aquicella. Next base: position 1,957 of record CAVQDE010000002.1, on the reverse strand, counting down.
CTAGGCATTCACTCTAGGTTCTGAAATTAGTTAGACGATGCAATTGTAGGGCTTGTTATTAATCTTCCGCATCCACACTGATTTGCACATCAACACCAGCTGCAAGATCCAGCTTCATCAATGCATCAATGGTTTTATCAGTCGGTCGATTAATATCAACCACACGCTTATGCGTACGCAATTCATATTGATCACGCGCATCTTTATCAGCATGTGGCGAAATACAAATTGTGTAACGCTCAATACGTGTTGGCAATGGGATCGGGCCGCGAACTTGCGCGCCTGTTCTTTTTGCCGTTTCAACAATTTCTCTTGTCGATCTATCGATCAATCGGTGATCAAACGACTTTAACCGAATGCGTATTCTTTGACTCTTTCTTCCTATTGCCATATCATATTTACTCAATTACTTTAGCGACAACACCAGCACCGACCGTACGGCCACCTTCGCGAATTGCAAATCGCAAACCTTCTTCCATCGCCACCGGCGCTATCAACTGTGACCACCATCTTGATGTTATCTCCTGGCATCACCATCTCTACACCTTCCGGCAACTGGCACTTCACCTGTTACGTCTGTCGTTCTAAAGTAAAACTGCGGACGATACCCTTTAAAGAACGGCGTATGACGACCACCTTCTTCTTTCGACAATACATACACTTCCGCTTCAAATTTCGTGTGGGGCGTTATACTACCCGGCTTTGCTAACACTTGTCCACGTTCAACTTCTTCTCGCTTCGTTCCACGCAACAATACACCCACGTTATCGCCTGCTCGACCTTCATCCAACAACTTACGGAACATTTCAACGCCCGTACAGGTCGTCTTGATCGTCGGCTTCAAGCCCACGATCTCTAATTCTTCACCTACCTTCACTATCCCTCGTTCAATTCGGCCTGTGACCACCGTTCCTCGACCTGAAATCGAAAACACATCTTCTATTGGCAATAAGAATGGCTTATCAATCGGTCGTTCTGGGATCGGAATGTATTCATCCATCGCTTCCACCAATTTCATAATCGACGGTACGCCAATTTCACTCTCATCTCCTTCCAACGCTTTCAACGCACTGCCTATAACGATTGGCGTCTTGTCTCCTGGAAATTTATATTGCGTCAACAAATCTCTGACTTCCATTTCCACTAATTCCAATAATTCTTTGTCATCTACCATGTCCGCTTTGTTCAAGTACACCACGATATAAGGCACGCCTACTTGGCGTGCCAACAAAATATGTTCTCGTGTTTGCGGCATCGGGCCATCCGCTGCTGATACCACCAATATCGCTCCGTCCATCTGCGCTGCACCCGTGATCATGTTCTTCACATAATCCGCGTGTCCCGGGCAATCCACGTGCGCATAGTGTCGCTTCGCTGATTGATATTCCACGTGCGAGGTCGCAATCGTGATACCACGCGCTTTTTCTTCCGGCGCATTATCAATTTGGTCGTACGCTCTCGCTTCTCCACCATATTTCTTCGCTAATATGCTGGTTAACGCCGCTGTTAATGTCGTCTTACCATGGTCAACGTGACCAATCGTGCCTACGTTCACGTGCGGCTTCGTTCGCTCAAATACTTGCTTGCTCATTTATATTCCTCTCTTATAAAATCTCGTAAAATTATTTTGTACTTTTATCAATAATTTGTTCAGCAATATTCGCTGGGACTTCGCTATATTTTGACAAATTCCATCGAGTAAGTTGCACGGCCTTGAGTCATCGAACGTAAGATCAGTTGCATAACCAAACATTTCAGACAATGGAACTTCAGCATGAATCAATTTACCCGATGGTGAATCATCCATGCCTTGCAATAATGCCGCGGCGTCGATTGAGATCGCCCATGACATCACCCATATATTCTTCCGGCGTAACCGCTTCAACTTTCATAATTGGTTCTAAAATGACTGGTTTAGCAATACGTAATTTAAGTTAAAATAAACATCACATAAACA
>CAVQDE010000001.1:597500-1687907 GCA_963711205.1 uncultured Gammaproteobacteria bacterium | reverse complement strand
CCTTAGCATAATCAGGCTGATCAAAAATGGCCGAACCGGCGACGAATGTATCAGCACCCGCCTCAGCAATTCGCGCGATATTTTCTATTTTGATACCACCGTCTACTGCCAGTCTAATATCGCGTCCGCTTACTGAGATAAGATTTCTAATTTGACTGATTTTATCTAAAGTCGAAGGAATAAATGTCTGGCCGCCAAATCCTGGATTGACGGACAAAACTAAAATCAGATCAATTTTCTCTAAGATATTCTCAAGGCAATGCCAGGTTGTTTCGGGTTTAAGCGCAATACCTACTTTACAACCCAGATTACGAATGAGAATAAGACTGTTCTCGATGTGATCTGTAGCTTCAAGATGGAATGTGATATCAGTGGCGCCTGCTTTTGCGAAATCCACAATCAGTCTATCGATTGGTTTTGCCATCAAATGAACGTTAATATCTGCTTTTATGCCATAATGGCGTAATGCGGCACAAACTACAGGACCTACGGTGAGATTAGGAACAAAATGATTATCCATTGCATCAAAGTGCAGTTTGTCCCCGCCGGCATCAATGACGGACTGCGCCTCTTCGCCCAAGCGAGCAAAATCAGCGGATAATAATGATGGGGCTATTTTGTAATCCTGCATAATTTACAACTCATCATTTGAAAACACAGTATCGCATAAATGGAAAATTAAATGATAAGTGTTAATTTCAGGACTTGCTATGACCACACTTCCAACATACATCAAATTGTCCCTCTAGATATTCGCCACATTGTGGGCATACCCACTCTTTCTTGGTTGTAGACAGAGTGGCTAATTCGTCCTTGATTAGATTGGTGGCTAATGAATATTGTTGGTCGTCCATTACCCATAGCTCCGGTTTTGCAACTACTGGAGGTATTTCTCCCGCTGCAGGGCCCGAAACTTCTTCATTTTTGATGATACTAAGAATGCAATTTTCTGTCAGTTTTGCTTTAAGCAGATATAGGAGGACCCTATTTTCTGTGGTATATATTTTTTTCATATCTATCTCCCTATGTTTTGCACATCTAGCTGCTTAGTTAGGAATTCGCGACGTACAGGATAGTTTAAATAATAATCGAATCATATTCTCATTGATCGAGCTATTTTATCTTCTCTCTGTAAGGTAGGCATTCTTTTTTGTTCTTCTAATTCGTGGGTAAGTAGTGCCAGCGTCATTTGTGCAATCGATTGTTGCATGGATGGTGAGGAAGAACTAATAAATATCTTAATTTCATTTTGTACGGAAATGATTTGTTCTAAATCAAACGTGTCTTCTGTATATAATCGGTTAATGTTGTAATGAATCAACTGTTGTAATGGATGAGATTGCATCAACCCTGCAAGCTCCATGTGAGTAAAAAAATATTCTAGTATTTGTAGATATGCGCAATGATGGTAAGCCTGTATTAATGTAGGATATCTTTCTCGCAACGCTTTTAACTGGTCAACTTCCTTCAAAATATGATTGTGCAGATCTATTTTCTTTTTTAAGTCATTGTGTAATGTCTGCAGTTGTACACGAGGATAATAGATAATTTCTACTTCTCCTCCAAAAGGCACTTTTTCGGTTTCTTTCTTTATGGGTGTATCTTGAGTAAGGTTAACTCCATTCACTTTAAGGACACCAGCATCATTGCTTAGACTATCAGGCTTAATGTGTTCGACTAAATCCGTAATAGTGTCCTGAATGTTTATATTAACCGTATTCGAAGTAATGCAATGAGATTTTTTCGCTGTTTTTTTAGTGATAATGTTATCCTGATCTGTATCTTGATGCGCTATTATTTTAGCAATCGAACATTTATTCTCCAGGCAAATTTCAATTAATACATCAAAGAGAGCGCCTCCTGCCGTGATACATTTAATCAGATGCGCTTGAAGTGGTTGCATGGCATTATTTTTAGTCCATGAATTTTTTAAACTTTGTTTTAATTTTTCAAAGTAAAAAAGTGATTGAAAATGAAGATAGGTTAAATATGAAATAGATTTACATTGTTGAAACAAAATTTTATATTTTGCTATATTATATACATTTTCCCTCTCTGGATTCCTTATTTCATGAGGGCTATGCCTTAATGTGCAGAACACTTCATTTGTTTGCTCATCCCAAGCCGTTTCACCTCCAAATTGAGAAATGAAATCCAGAATAGTTTTAGCATCATTGAAGCTATATCTTAAAAAATCATATTTTTGTTTTATATGGGCACGTAATGATTGAAATATATTCCAATCATCATTTTCCATGTTTGGATAAGTCTGCTCAATGCGCTTTAATAGGTCTATGTTGGCCTTATCAAACTCATGCGAAAATAAATCTACAAAATCAATAATATTCTGGTGAGCTAATCCTTGCATTAGGAGGTTATAATCATATTTATCTTTGATACGATCAATTAACTTATTTGTCTGTTCTAAATCAGTAGGCAATGGTTTTTCTTTCTTTAAACAAGCTTGAGCTACGCTCTTAAAAGCATTTCTAGTGGATACATCTATGGAAATACCCATACTATATCCATTAATAATACGCCATCTATTTGTATCCCTATCCGTTAGCAGTAATTTTAAAGTTAGTATCTGATAAACTGATGTTCCTAATAATTTTTTCAACTCTAGCGAAAAGTCAGTCGCTTTGACATTATCTAAAACCTTCTGTAGAACCGACTGATGTAGCTCATGTAACAGAGTGATTAATTCGACCGGTGGTGGATAATCCGGATCTTTTTGGCATAAAGATATTAATTCCTCTACTTCAGTGTGAGTAATATCAGTAAATTTAGTACTTAATCTTTTTATTAAAAGGGTAAATGCTAAGTGAGCATATTTAATGACATGGTCTCCTAACGAGCCACCTGAGAAATAGGGTAAAATTTTATTGGGGTAAACTAAATCTATTTTACTGGGAATTAATTTTTTTACGACGGAAACCTTGGGTTGATTGCCGCATTCTACATAACAAACCCTATTCTCTAATTTACGATTTGTTTCATTTTTTACTGGAAAAGAAGCAAGTAGAATGTGTAAATTGATAGGACAATTTTTTGCAAGATTAGTGATTTTTTGTATTAATATATCAAAATCTTCCTCGCTGAAGGGGCCGCATTGTTGAGACGGATAAAAATTAAATTCATGAAAAGCAATTCGTGTAATATCATTTTTTCTTTCTATTAAAGGTTCAAAACCTGGAGCGGAAAAATTATTTTTTAAATGTATTGCTTTTGCTTTATCTACCATCAACTGTATATATCCATACATCCGATTAATTACTTCTTTGCCACTTTCACTATTATTATCTTTTAAATAAAATTCGCCCTTTGCATGGTAAGGAGAGTCCTTCTTCTGAACAACAAAAATATTACTAATATAAACATCGGCCTGTACTTGTAAATCAGATTGTGAAGCGTCATTAGCTGCTTGCTCTCTTTCATAAGATGGCCTGGTAAATTTTTTAAATAAATTTTTTTCCGCATGATTGGCACTATAGCATTTAGCTAGTATTTTTTTGACAACATGATATGTTTCAATTTCTTTTATTTCTTGAAGGACCTCATATTGTGACTGCATGAAAATCATTTCTGAATTTATTTCGCTTAACCGCGATTCTATTCCTTCTTTTTCTTTTATCAAATCCTCTTTCTTGGGTGCATTATTTGGATTACATAGATCTTTATTTATTAACATAAGCTGTTTGATTTCAATACATTTTTTCTTTTTTATTCTTAAAAATGCCTGTTCTTTTGATGTTTTATCCTGTTCCATTTCTTTTTTATAATTGGCTTCTTTTCTTAATAAATTTTGAATATGTTCATTTTCAAATTTTATTAAGCGTTCAAGCCATAATTTTCTGGAGTCCATGACCTAATCTCATTTATTTTACAAAAGATAATCATATCTGAATTAGCTTAAGGATTTCTGTAAGGTTCCCCCTCCAGCCGGAACTCACTGACACCTGTTTTATTTAATTAACTCTTAATCTAACTATGGAATAATCATAAAACTATGCTTCAAGGATTTAAAGAGAGGTATTTCTACATGAATGGACGAAAACGAAAATATACACAACAGGATGAAAATAAACAAACTGAGAATATCGAAATTGTAAAAAAAATAAAAAGAGATCCAGATTCAATAGATATGAAAACAGATTTCCTGGCCGAAGGAAATGCTGATTTTAATTCAGACAATATTGCAATAAGAAAATATTACAATCATCACTTAGGCTTGTTTTCAGAAGAAACGATTCGATTGTCATCAGATATTCAAGATGTATCTCAATTAACATTACCTGTTTCTTCCAACGTGTTATCTCCGACTAAAAATCAACTGATGGAGAAATCTAACCAATTAAGAATGAAGCTTAATACTGCATTAGAATACGTTTTACGCACTTGCATGTTTGGTGCAAGTAATAAAATTACTGATATCGAAAAGACTTATGGAGGAGTACTGTTTATCAAATACCGCTATGAATATTATGGAAAATATATTAAACATACGTCCTGGAATGAGCTGGATGTTTTTAATAAAAAAATTAACAGTTCATTTAATTTGGATACAAGAAAATTCATTCCCTTGACTAAGTCATGGAATTATTCTTCCAACAAGAGTGAGCATGAATCCATACCGGTTATTAAATGTCGCTTCCCTGGGGTGGATCCCATCAATGATCCGAAGTTTGATCTAAATGAAGAGTTAGAAGAATTGCTCAAATTTGCCTTATCAGCCCTGCAAAGGCGGCAAGGAAACTGCCAACTTCGATCGTGTTTACTAGCTAAATATCTATGGGAAAATAATGCCGGTATTGATAAAATTGAGCTGGTTTCAACATCCACCTTCGATCATGTCTTTGTCATTGTTAATCGCTCTGGTGATTTATATAATTCTTCCACATGGGGTGATGCTTGGATTATTGATCCGTGGTATGGAAAGAATGGTTTAATTTTTCATGCTTCTGATTTTGTAAATAAGATAAAAGAAATTAAATCATTTGCAATCTATCAGGCAAAGAAATTAGAAAACATTGGTAAAAAAAATACCTGTGCGATAAAGGATAATGAGTCAGAAACATTAGATAAATGTCTATATAAAATTAAACCGGACCGTGACCCTTACCCAAGCTACTCTTTTAACTCACCTACTACCGTATTTTATCCAATTGAATACTATTATGAGGTTTCCACTACATATACATTAGAATTATATAATGAAGATGAGATGGGTGTTCCTATTTTAGATGATAATTCCTCTATAGATAGTGCTATTTATAAACATAAAAATCTTTTCAAAAACTGTCTAGATGAACTTTCAATGCATCGACACATCGCATCAAATTCGAAAAACGATATATTTGAAACTTCAATTGTAAACGTTCAGGGGATTTGTCAAAACCGGGTCCCAACTTAGCTTGCAGTCACGAAATTAAGTATGTGCCAGCATTTACTAACACGCACAGCAGTCATTATGAATTGCCCACATTGTGAATCAAATAATATACCCTCTGGTAAAGAGAAAACAGACCTAGGCTACAACCGATATCGCGGGAAGACATATTCAACTATTATTATTTAATACAATTCAGAGACAGCAATGGTTGCCACATACATTCGCTGTGATTAATAGGAAGTAGAGACCAAATAAAATTTATAATCCAAAGGTTTTTGGTCATGCTGAACGTTAAAATTTGTTGCTGCAATGAATCACCCTAAGTCAGCAAATATTACACAATTGTATATAATTATAAAATAAAGAATAAAAATCTTTTAGAGTTAAAACGAGGAAGGAGGTTATGTATGTCTTTGAATAATCGCCCGATTAAAACAAAAGGAGTATTGGATCAGCCAACTTTTGAGGATTATCTCAAAAAAAGGGAATATGAACTCATTTTAGACGCTCTTAAAAATAAAAATATGGAGGCTGCCAGACGGGACATATTTTTCACGAGGTTAATAGCAGATTGCATTAAAAATTATAATTATGAAATACTCTCTAAACTGCAGGAGCTCGACCCAAATAATTTTGATAATAAAATTAATAATCTAAATTCTATGGAACAAAAAAAAGTAAAGCAATTATTACTTCTGCAACAACAAGACGAAGCGATTAAATGGCAGTTTAATAAAATGAAAAACGAATTTATTAATGGATTTGGGAGAATTACATTTGAAGGAGGATTATTGACATTAGCGCAAATAAGTTCCCAAAAAGCATATCCCTTTAATCCGACTCTATTGCAAGAGTCTGAAATGGAAATTTATTTGAAGAAATTAAAACATTCACCCGTACCACTAAGAGAAAGGTTTATTATTTCCGGAGACCATTGGATATGCGGTGATATATTAATCGATGAACATGGTCAAACTCAAATCTTATTCATTGATTCCTTGGGATATAATAGGTTCGATGAGAGTGGTACTATATTTATTCAACTTTCTAATAGTTTTCCTAAAGCCACTATTTATTCCCCTCCTTCTAGAAGACAATACTCAATGACTGGATGTTCTGTGTTCGCATTGGATGATATGGTCCACTTATTTACTATTGAAAAATATTTAGATAAAGTATACGAAAATGGCTTATTTGGTTATTTAGCCAACCAAAAGAATAAAAAAACAATTCGTCAAAGCGACGTCAAAGCTACACTTTTAGAATGTCAATTGCCTCTTTCACTAGAAAGAACAACACAATCTTCTGCTTTGTTTTGGACGATTGGAGAGAGGGCCCAAAAAGAACAAGAGCAAGTCATCAATAAAAAAGGCCAAACTGCTATCGGTTCAGCAAAAACACATTTCGCTGTAAATAAAAACATTCCACATAAAGAGTATAGTCTGCAGCTATACCAGAAATTGCCCTTATTTAATATCGAAGTACAAGAGTCTGAAGACGATCAGTTAATCAAAGATGATGAAGGTGATGAGGAAATCGTAGATGTTATGAACGATAAATTATATGTCGAATGTAGAGACGGTAGTCTCAAGTATGCTGTGCTCAGTCCATACAACATATTCATCACCGGCATTATCACTAGTAAAGAACTAGGACATGATATTCGAAAAGATGTGAAAAAAGATGAATTAGAGAAATTTTTAACCAAAATTTTAAAAATTACCTCTGAAAAAGGCCATACCCCAAAAATAACTAATACTCGTCTTGATTATAAATTACAAAAAATAGCCGATAAGAATCTAAATTATTTATTAAATACTTCTCAAAAGAAAATATCAGAGGCAACGCATAGCTTTACATTGAAAGGTTTTATACATAGATTGGAATTGGAATCAGTTGATCGGTTGAAGCCGCGCACGAGAAACAAAAGCAAATAAAATAAAATTTTTAACCTACTTCAATAACTAATCAACATATTACTTGTTTATTAATGTTACTCATTATTTGGGTAATGAATAACATCATGGAAACAGGCGATTTCTGCTGTGGTATTTCGGTAACCATGCGGTTGATTAGCGTTGAATCGAAGTCCTTCACCCTTACTTAAAGATTGCCAGGTGCCATTTACTAAAACTTCCATTTTTCCATCGGCCACAATAACATGCTCAATCACACCATGTTTATGCGGCGGCGACAAATGTTCGCAGCCTGGTAATAATTCAATAACAAAAATTTCAAAGTTTAATTGACTATCAAAAGGGAACAGTGGCATCACGCGAATTTTTTCGTCACGCGGATGGAGGTGCTGTGTCTGCCCAGCGCGATAAACAGGCTCGCTAAAGTTGGTGTTAATATCTTCAATAAAAGAAGAAAAAGAGGTATGGAAACCACTAGCGATTTTCCATAGAGTTGCAATCGTTGGGCTAGATTCTTCCCGTTCAATTTGACCCAGCATTGCTTTGCTGACACCCGTTTCTTCCGCTGCTTTATCTAAACTCCATCCTTTTTCACGACGTAATGCCTTTAAAGTCAAAGAGATATGTTTGTATGTGTCTTTCATCAGCCACCTTCATTTATGCATAACTTGTGCGTCATAACGCACAATGATAGTATAGCATCATGCGCTATAACGCACCATTATAAAAGTAATATAGTAAAAAGTAATATCAAGAGGTATTTATGTCAGAAGAGAAATTCAAAAATAAATTAGTTGCCGTTCTTAACAAAAGTATAGACACGGGTAAAGTAATGAATGCGTTGGCACATATGTGTATTGGATTAGGTTCTGCTATTGGTAAAGAAGAGTTGCGCTTAACTGATTATAGAGATGCCGATGGTGGATTCCATCCATTTATTTCTGAAATACCTTTTATCATTTTGTCAGAAAATTCAAACAAGATTAGAAAATTACGCAATGAAGCCATTGCAAATAATATTATTTTTAATGATTTCACTGATACGATGACCGTTGGTACTTACAAAGAGCAAATTGAGAAAACGTTACTCGTGAAAGATGAAAATCTTATTTATTACGGAATTGTCGTATTTGGTGATTGGGACAAAGTGACTGAGCTCACCAAAAAATTTTCTCTATGGCGTTAATTAGCCGCAACATTTAGAGGTGAATGATGAAAGTATTAAGTAAAAGTGCGAAGACGGTGCAAGATGCTTTATCTCAAAAAGGATTATCGTTTGAAGTTGTAGAGCTGTCTTCTAGTACACGTACCGCTAATGATGCGGCTGCAACTATAGGATGTGAAGTCGCACAAATTATTAAATCATTACTATTTCGTTCAGGAAAAACGAATCAACCCGTTTTAATTCTGGCAAGTGGTGTAAATCGTGTTAATGAGAAAACAATTGAAAAATTAATCGGTGAACACATTGTTAAAGCCGATGCAGATTTTACCCGCGAAATAACCGGGTTTGCCATTGGCGGTGTTCCACCAGTCGGCCACAAGCAAAAAATACATCAAATTTTTATTGATGAAGATTTGTTGAAATTTGAGAAATTATGGGCAGCCGCGGGAACGCCTAATGCTGTTTTCTCTTTACATTCAAATGATCTGGAAAATATAACTGGTGGAAAAATAGTGGCAATTAAGTAGGTCTCTCAGATGAGAAAAATATTTTGGGACAATCCGTATCAGCGTAATTTAACCACTAGCGTTTTATCGGTCAGCAGAAGAAATGGCAATCCTTAACATTATAAACCCTGCGATCTGTAAGGGAAAAGAATCTATTTTAGCTCTTAAAGATTGTAACTTTCTAAAGGGTAAGAATCTCAAAGCATTTATTGCTTGTCTTAAAGACAAGCTTTCCTTTTCCGGCTCTTTCTATAATGATAATGAATTATATTTAGCATTGAGAAGCTTAAAAACATTTGTTGCGAAGTTAGAAAATCCAAGCCTAAAAATACTCTGCATTGAAACCATTCAAACAAGTGGCCTTTTTCCTATTAATAACCAGCTTCCCTATAACCCAAAAAAATTACCCAAAGACATTAAAGAAGAATTTGGCGCTGATCTTAAATTAGAATTCAAAAAATGAGGTATTCCTCTCATCTTTGCAATCTTGAACAATAATGATTGAAGATGTTATTTGCGTTCATTGCTTCTTCAATAGTTGTGGGGATTTAAGTAGTGTATTATCATTTCGCGGCTACACGATTCGGATGAAGTGAAGTAGCAGAGTAATGAATTTCAACATAAGCGAGATAGTCCTGTTTGGCTCGGAATAACGCAAGTATTCTACGGTATCATCTAAAGTATTGGATTTCGCCTACTACATACAGGACATCTCAAGGTGCAAGATATAAATTTGAATGGAAACAAAAAAACTTTAGAGGAGTTTTGTCATTATGAATAGAGAGAAATCATTAGATCCATCATTTCAAAATAAGCTTAAGAAAGGCTGGAATGCAATGAGTAAAAATGAGTATTCAACGGCTTATGATATATTTTGTAAACATCTTCGAGAATATAATGAAAGTAACATAAACAATTTTTTTTATGAAAGTAAACTTCTCTATTATAAGGGCTTAGCTCTATTCAAATTACAGCAGTATAAAGAAGCATTAGAGCAATTCAAATTTAATATTTCTAAAAATGAAAACTATAGTGAAAATCACTTTTATTATGCTTATTGCTTGCACAAACTAGGTGTTGCAGACGAAGCATTATCAACAATTAATGAATCCATAAGAAAATTTTCTCGTCTAGCTAAAGGTTATATTATAAAGGGTGATATATACAAAGAAATGGGTAACCATAAAGAAGCATTGGCACAATACGATCTAGCAAGAAAAAAATTTCCTGATGATGTACTATCTGCTAGGAAATACGCGCTCCTTCGTCAAGATTCTTTTGATGAAGTGATTAAGAATTTTGAAATTTCAAGTAGAACATCCAGTCTATTTCTTGCCTATGCAGTGACATTTACAAAAAAAGGGGATTTTACATCAGCGCTAAAGATCTTGAAGCAATTAGTGGAAGTGGAAAATAGTCCAGCCAAAGTGTTTTGCAGTTATGCGGTCGCATTGGAATTAAGTGGTGATATAAAGGCAGCAAATATAGCTTATCTTAATGCAATGAAACTATTTCCAAATCATGAAATAACTCATTTAGCATATGGTCTTTTCTTGCAAAAGAAACTTGGAGAAATTGAATTAGGGGAATCTCACTTCAAGACTATGATCGAGAAGTTTCCTGATTTTGCGCCAGGCTATTTAGGATTGTCTATATCCGCTTCTGAGCAAGGTGATTTAGGTCGTGCTATCCATTTAGCGAGCTTAGCAATTAGTAAAAAACCTGATTATGATTCAGCTTATTCTCAAATAGGACATTGTTATAAAGAACTTGCAAAAATCGCTGGTAATGAAAATAATTTTAATAAGCTGGGAGCGGATTATTTTAATAAAGCCATGAATACTAGAGCGGAGCGGCTTGATAAGCATAAAATTAATGAACCCGATAAAATGGTTTCTATTGTAGAAGGATTGGATGAAATTATCCCAAACGCTAGTCTTCCAGGAAAAAGAAATGCTGGGGTTAAGATAGTGGATGGTGCAGCAAAAAGGCATGCAATAGAAATTTTGATAAAACCAATAAAGAAAAAAGCTGTTAAAACAAGACAAGAACAGGCATTCATCAATTTATGGAACGACGCATGCCGTAATGATCCTAAAAAAGCCCCCGATAAATTTAATAGCTTACATCAAGAGTTGATTAAATATTGTAAAATCGATGAAATCAAAGAAATATCGGTTACAGAATTAGAACAATCATGTATTCAGAATCGCACTGTCGTTTCTTCCTTTGATAATGTAACAGTTCCGAATGAAGAGATAGATGAAGAGATAGATGAAGATATTGATGACAATTCATTTGAGTTGCAAGGTGTGTCTATTCAGTTAATGGTAGAGATTGGAACAAAACTTGCTGATTTACGCAAAAAAGGTGTTTCCTTTGATTCTTCGATAGAAGAAGCTAAAATGAGTGATTTATTTGATCAAGGCGATTATAAAGAAACAATTGAACAAGCAAACCTCCTCCTTAATCGACTAACTGAGATTCAACATACCTCTTTATCTGCTAGCAAAAATAGCAAACAACCGGATATAACTGATGCTGTCGTTGATAGTAAGATGACGGCAACTCAGACTAAAAAACACAAAGCCAGACAAAGAAAAGCTAAACAGCCAGAGGTAGAATCATTGCCATCAAGCGAACAAGCGACAGCTTCTCCGGTGCCCCCTAGACAGTTTTCTAGTATAAAAGCCTGCGCAGTATTTGGTCTATTTGCTACGGCTGCGGTGGTGGCTACGGGTGTTACCATTGCATTAAGCATGGATCCGTCAAAACGTTTCACATAATGAGGCCATGATGAAAAAATTCGCCTAGAATGCAGACTATTGAAAATGTACCCCAGCATCAGCTGGGGATACATAAGTCTGATCACTACTTACCTCGTTTCTCCCTTTTTTCTGCTCTTTTTTCTTTGAGTGATTTAGCTGGCTTTTTCTTGCCGTTCTTTTGTGGACTTTTTTCTTTTGCCATAAAAAGCTCCTTTAATAAATGAGTTGTTTCGAATGTTATATATTGCTTAAGGTTTGCAAAAAAGTCTATTGTCGTGAGAGTTAAATAACATGATAATGGCTCTTTCTTCAATAATGATAAAGAATTCCTATGGCACAATATATTTTTACGATGCAAGATGTTGGAAAAATGGTTCCTCCAAAGCGAGAGATTTTAAAAAGTATTTGGTTATCTTTCTACCCGGGAGCCAAAATTGGTGTACTTGGCTTGAATGGCTCAGGCAAATCAACGCTATTAAAAATAATGGGCGGTATTGATAAAGACTACCATGGCGAAGCACGTCCCCTCCCAAACACTAAGATTGGTTATTTGTCGCAAGAACCCCAGTTAAATTCCGAAAAAAATGTACGTGGAAATATAGAAGAAGGGGTTGGCGAAGAGATGGCAATGCTGACACGCTATAATGAGATTAGCATGAAATTCGCTGAACCCATGTCTGATGCTGAAATGAATAAGCTTTTAGAAGAGCAAGGCGATTTGCAAAATGCCATTGATGCGGCTGGACTATGGGAATTGGAACGTAAACTAGAGACTGCTGCAGAAGCACTGCGTTTACCGCCCTGGGAAGCAGATGTGACTACACTTTCAGGAGGAGAGCGACGTCGAGTGGCACTTTGCCGATTATTAGTATCTAAGCCGGATATGCTCTTACTAGATGAACCAACCAATCATCTTGATGCGGAAAGTGTTGCATGGTTGGAAGGATTCTTGCATGACTACCCAGGTACTGTTGTGGCCGTGACGCATGATCGTTATTTCTTGGATAATGTTGCGGGTTGGATTTTAGAATTGGATAGAGGGCAAGGCATTCCATACGAAGGAAATTATTCCTCTTGGTTAGAACAAAAAGAAAAACGTCTCGAGCAAGAAGAACGTCAACAATCAGCGCATCAAAAAGCATTAAAAGCAGAACTTGAATGGATTCGTTCTAATCCAAAAGGTCGGCAAGCTAAAAGTAAGGCAAGACTTGCGCGTTTTGATGAATTAAATGCGCGTGAATTTCAAAAACGTTGTGAAACGCAAGAACTGTATATCCCTCCAGGATCACGTTTAGGCGAATTAGTGATAGAAGCCAACAATTTGAGTAAACGATTTAATGATCGATTATTATTTGAAAATTTAAGTTTTAATATTCCAAGTGGAGCAATCGTTGGAATTATTGGAGCTAATGGGGCTGGAAAATCAACACTATTCAAAATTATTATGGGACAAGAAACAAGCGATACCGGTGAGATTCGTGTTGGCGATACAGTAAAACTTGCTTACATTGATCAAAGTCGCGATAACTTAGATGGGAAAAAAACAGTTTGGCAAGAAATTTCCAATGAACAAGATATTATGACAATTGGCACCTATCAAATGGCAAGCAGAACCTATGTTGGACGATTTAATTTCAAAGGATCTGAGCAACAAAAATATATTAAAGATCTTTCTGGTGGCGAGCGTAATCGCGTTCATTTGGCAAAATTATTGAGTAGTGGCGGAAATGTTTTATTACTAGATGAACCGACGAATGATTTAGATGTCGAAACCTTGCGAGCCTTAGAAGAAGCGATTTTGAGTTTTCCAGGTTGCGCGCTGGTTGTGTCACATGATCGTTGGTTTTTGGATCGTATTGCGACACATATATTAGCTTTTGAGGGCGATAGCAAAGCCACTTTCTTTACTGGAAATTATAGTGAATATGAAGAAGATCGCATACGTCAACTAGGCGACTTAGCAAAACAACCGCATCGGATAAAATATAAAAAATTAGAAAATTAGAGCGACCCCTCTTCTTAAAATTAACCCAAATATTAATTTTGCAAAAGGGGAAGTCGATCATTGTCTTGCAGCAATATCTTATTGATTAATCAATAAGATATTGTCTCCTCTCGTAAATGTTCGGATAAACCGTTAATAACACAAGCCTCGGTGCGGGACAACACCGAGTCTTGTGTTATTAATGGGTTATCAGAACCTATACCTCCTCTCCATTGTAGGAACCCTAACGATGGGCTAGGATTATGTAGAATCTAAGAAAAATTCATTTTTATTTTGAAAGTTTGATCTATTAATTCACTCCGTTCTTTTTCTTTAAGATTTATTGTTTTTCGTTCATATTTTCGTTCATCAAGGGATAATTGGAAAAATGAAAAAGACTGATATCGTTGACAAGTTTGAGTTACATTCGCTAATTCCCTATCGCTTAATTGATAAATAATAATGTTAATTATCTTTCTTGGAAGCCATTCAAATGGGTAAGCCTTGCATAAGGCTTCAAACATGAGAGAAGAAAGCAAGGAGTTTTCGTGGGTTTCTTTTCAGCGTTTAAGATACCATGAACCATCTTAGCATTCTTGGATGCTTGTTTAGGCAAAGAAATGCCAGGATTTTGTTGTAAAATTTTTTGTTCATCTGCATTTAACTCTGCGACAAGTTTATTGGCAAGGTTAGTATAATGGTCTTTCAAATGATCATTGTTTAATGTTGGTGGATTTCTCAAATGCTTATAATGAAAATTCCATACAGGATCCAAAATACATTTTAGAATATAGTGATCCAACAATCCTTCTATGGGCTCTGATGAGTATGGATATAATCTGGTAATATTGGATGGTTCTAGAGATATATGATCGCCAATTTCAAGTCTAACAATATTTTTGTATTCATTAAAGTGTATCAACAATAAGGAATGCTTCATAAATTTTATCATTTCGTCATCTAATTTAAATAGCTTATTGTTATGGCAATAAGCATAAAGCATTTTAAGAGCATGAAATAGGTTTTCATAAGACTCTGTCAATCTTTTACCTACATGGGGATGACTCATTAAAAATTTTATTTTTGCAGTCAATGCGATATTGTAAGTGCCACGATTTGTACAGGCAATACTGCGTCCATCGTTTGCATCTAAAGATTCAGATATTATTTCATTTATTTCAATAGGAAAATTGCGTAATAAACTGATTACTGTACTGCGAATATAATTTTTAAATTTCTTATCTCGGATTGAATTTAGATAAGTCTCTATCAGCTCACAAGCCTGGTTATACCGACGACTTCTCGCATATCCGATAACACCCATATTATCGTAACAATTTATATAGATACTAGCGCCATGGTCAAGCAAGCACTTTACCATTTGGGTCGCAATATTCCCTTTCTTTGATGCTAATTTATTAGCGATAGCCCAATGCAGTGGCAATTTAGACATTTGGTGATCAGGTGTATTAAGATTTGCACCTATCGCAATTAATTTTTCAACTATTTCAACAAACTCTCCATGTTCACAGGCAACGCCTAACATAGTATTCCCAGCTTTATCAAAGGCATTTTCTGCAATAGGCAATAAATCTCTAGGAAAGTCATTCCAATTTAACGATAAAAATTGTGCGGGCCAATCTTGATTGACATGAGGAAATGATGCCAGAAGTTGACCTAATGTTTCTTGCTCATTTTTGGATAATATTCGGCAATCTACGTAATGCTGTTTACTATTATTCCTAAATGTATAGCGCTGAGTTTTTTCAAATATAGGAACCATTTTTTTGTTAGGTAACTCTCGATCAAATGTCATGTCAGCTCTCATTTATTCAAAGGAATGAATTCCGATGAACTCATAATCGTTGCAAGTTTAGTCATCTATTAGGCTTAATAAAGTGAGTAAGGATAGCAATAGAGCGGCGAATTTCAGCATTAATTGATCCATGACTACCATTACCCAATGAGACGTCAAAAAGCAATGAATGATATATTTATTCAATCTGAATTACTACGTCTCTTTCATTGCCTCAATATATTTCAATTCGCTATTTTCTGCCCGGGCTGTTGCCTTAATCTTTGTTTAATATTTTATCTGTATAATTGGCTCAATAGATTTTCGTTATAAACACACAGAAATAATACAGAGATAATATCGAAATGCGTATACTATTTACTATCAAACGTCAAAGTGATACTGCCTGTACCGTTCATTGCTTACTTGCTCTTGAAGCTTTTCATACGCTTAATGAAAAAGAGATTAACGAAAACCATCTCAATGAAAATACCATTCTTAATACTGGCGATACAATTTTTAATCATCTTGATGTAAAAAAGAAGGGTGAATACAAAGAAAAAGGCGGGATAGGTATCGGAGAAGCGTTAGATCATCACCATTTTTCTCATCAAAATGTACACGTAAATTTTGTGCAAAAAATATGTCTGCCTCCGTCTACTCACTATACGAAAGAAAAGATAAAAAAAGAAATAGAAGAGTTTCATCAGATTCTAGATGGCCAAGGCTATCATGCAAATCAGTATCTAAGAGATACATTTTGCGAGAGTATCTTAGACTTACATGCCAAGATAGAAGCTAGTGGATTTTCATTAGGAGACAATATTATAAATGACATGCAGGCATGTTTAGAGACGGGAAACACAGATAACATAAAGATTTTCCAACACAATATCGAAGTTAATGGCAAAGAACCAATGACTTTAGAAAATAGATTGCAAGAAATTTTATTCTTGTTTCGCAAAGAAAAATGGACTGGTTTTATAGTGCAAGCAGGCGGACATAATATTTGCATCGGTAAAGGTAAAGGGGAAAATAATTATTATGCTTATAATCCTGCTAATGGAGAGGTATGTCATTTATCTGACGGTAATGAAATAATCAAGTATTTTAAAGAAATGATAGTGAAAGCAGGTATCGATACGTATGAACTTTTTCCAGTAACATTCCCTCATCCTTCTTTAAGAAGTTCTCATGATTCTACTGTAGTTTCTCAAACATCAAGTTGTCATATTTTTTCACCACCAATGAATATTCATCCTTTTTATCGATTCTTTTTACGTGCCCAAAAAGAAATTGAGGCCTGTCCGTCAATCCCTTGTCCAGACTGGCAAATTCCTTTTTTAGAGGTATTACGTACCAAACTGGAAAACCAAAAACAATATTCCCCATTTTCTGTAATACGATCGTGTCAAGAAGCATATGATACGATCGTGTCCAAATTTGACAGAACAGATGAAAATGAAAAAAAGTGTGCTGTTTTTTTGAACTTTAAAGGTGCTATTCAATATAGCTTATTGAGTGCATTGGATTCTACACCGCCTCTTTTGCCTAAGTTTGAAAAATCGTCTAATAGTTTGCCGAGGAAATACGGCAAGCAATAGCATGACATCTGTGCTCTTACTGGTAGTGTAGTTTTGATGCTGTAGAGCTCGAAGGCGTCTTTTGTAAATAGGGGAGGATTTTTTGATTTTGATCTACATGGTTCGCAAGTTCTTTAATATCATTTAGTGATAATTGTTCAAGTTCTTTTTTTATGGCTAATTTTTTATTTTTAAGTTCATTTTTAAATTTCTCTTTCAGTTCATTTTTCCATATTTTTTTTTCTTCTTTCGAAATTTGAGTATTTCCTTTTATATTATCTAACTGGTCATGCAATGTAGTGCGTAATTCACTAGCTACTTTATCCATAATTTTTTCAATGAGTGGAATAATCTGTCGTTTTTCTTCAGTATCATTAAGTTTTTTAATAAGCTTAGAAGATAATGGATTCAAGAAAAAACCCATCATACTTGCTTTTACTTCGCTATTGACTGAATACTTCAAGTTTTTTTGTAATTTAATCTCAGTAAAAGCATTGTTGGCAAACCAATTGGCATATTGATCTGTTCTTACTGTTAAAAAAGCCATAAAATCTGGAGGTAAATCATTATCTTTGCGATGGCCAAGTTCTACTTGTTTAGATTCAGCAATTGCTCTAATTAGCCAGTCAACTACTGCAGCTGTTCCACGTCTTAAAGGAAGCATACGATACAAATGGTATGACAGTTCTCCTAATTTTTCCATAAATGAATTTAAATCATCATGGGGATTATCTCTCATCAAATTCTCAAAAAGTGGTTGTAGTTTTTCTATTCGCTGATCAATGCTATTGTCTGCGATTTTTGGATATGTTATCGCAATACGTTCAGTTTCCTCATTTTTTTTATTTTTCTTAACCAAGATGCAAATATCCTCTGATGAGGATGGCAGATTTTCTGTTGCGTATACCGTATGATTATACAAATCGGCCTCTAAAGTTTTTACAGCAACGGTATCCTTATTAATAAATTCCATGATTGAGTTTTTTCCATGCCTTTCAAGAAAATTATTCTTGATCAATTTATCAATATATTTGCTAATAGGAAGGAATAGATAAGAAAAAGGCGTATTTTCTCTTTGAATTTTTTCATAACAAATTTCTGTTTTGGATGTGTCTATACCGCGTAATAAACCATATTCATTTCTAACAGAGGGTTTGTTATGCTCTAAGTCAAGTGCAATATAATGACGTTCACTGCCTAGATTTTTAATTATATCCATTAGATTTTGCTTTTCTTTGTGTAAGTTATTTGCCAAATCATTAATTATAATATAAGAATAAATATTCCATTTCGTTTGATTCGTATGGTGATGTGCGGTAATGATTTTATCTGTTGCCATTTCACTTGTAATATTATTAATAAATTTAGCAAGCTTCTTTTTTTCTAGTGTATATAATTTTTTCTCTAACACAGATAAAAATTCTTCATTTTCATTTTTAGGTACGCGCTCTTCAACCCATTGCATAAATGAAGAAATGGTTGTAATTTTTTGCTCTTGTGATTCATTCCTCTCTATCAAGATTTCCGCCCCGTTTTAATGTTGTAAAATTCGCAGGCATACAGCTTCACGATGCCTGCGAATACGCATCTGTTCAGGATATTATATTTATGCTCCGTACCTATTCTGGTAAATTGTTTCGATTTCCTGCGCTTTATCGACATATTCATCATGATGAAAACACTTCACAGGGTCACGAGCATCGTTGCTATCATCATAATAATTTGGATCATTATCATTCAAATAATCATCATATGCCAGCATATAGGTTTTAAAGGAATGGTTGCGATAGCCGCCGGACAAAAGAGCGCTCTTTTTTTGTATTAAATCTAAAAAAGCCAGCTTAACTTGGTTGGGAAAGATATCGCTATCCTGATCCAGATTTAACGAGTTCATTGTCTCTACGAACGCTCGCTTAAACTTTTCCGCTGTTTCACGACCTGTGTTGCCATGTGTGCTAAAGATGCCCAGGAACCCTTTATACGAGAGGAAACTATAGTGATCATAAAATTTATTAAAAACGCTGATAACTTTATTTATCTCGCTCATATTATCTTCAATTCTTCTGCGAGTTTCAGCTTCTCTTCTGTGAGTTTCAGCTTCATTCAGTTTTTCTGCATTTAAGCGACCAATCTGCGACTGAAGATCATCGATATTAGTACCTAAATCAGTATTAGTTTTTTTGGTATCTTTCAATTCATCTTGGAGAGTTTTCACAGCATTGTTAAGCTGATCAATTTCATCCTGACGATTGTTTTGCTTAAGCAAACCAAATATCTTTCCCATCCAACCGTCTTTTCCACCTTGTTGTAATACAACATCAGGAATGATAGTGGGTTTATTATTTGATCCTGATTGTTCTAAATCCGGCATCACGACATCTTGCATGAAGGTATTGAAATCATCATTACTCACAACGTCAGATTGTGCATTCTTTACTGACGGTTGTGAATTCATTGTCACAGTATCTTGCCAATGGTCATTCTTGTAATCCACGGAGTTGCTCTGATGGGACGATTCTTGGGTAGCGATATTGATAACACTCGACATAAGCTCGATGTTTTTTGGTAGTAGGGGCTCATCAAACTTAACAATTAAATTATCAACGGCTGATTTTATTTCCTGAATTTGCTTTTTGATTCCATCATCAACTTCTTTAGCCAGCGAAGGAGTATTCTTGACAATATTCAAGAGATAATTGGCCGAATCCAATTTTTCGGTGAGTTGACGCTTATCCTTAAAAGAACGAAACGCAAACGCGGCTAAATTATTTTTAAATTTAGCATTACTTGATGCATTATAAATCGGCTTCAACCAATTGTATAAGTTATACTGCTTTTGTTTTAGAGACTCAATTGACTGTTTTAATTGGTTTTGAACTATTTCAACTTGGTCGATCATGTTAAGAAGCGCCGGAAGACCACCAGTATCACTAAGGTTTACTATTTTCTCAAGAAGATCGCTTAATTGGCGGATATGATGGGTTTCTATCAAGACTGCTTGAAACGCGTCACAGGCAGCATGATTAACTTTACTTTCATGAATCTCTGCTGCACCGGCGAGCAACGCGCGGATACTATTTTCATCAAGGACAGTCTCGCCTTGGTAAGCGCTGTATAGTTTTTCGAATAAGACATCGCCTTTTAATTTTTTCAAAGCTTTTTGCTTTTGTTTCAGCGCATCATCTTTTTGATTAAATAATAAAATATCTTCAGGTGTATACTTTGTTCCGACTTGCACTAGCTCATTACAATCCTGTTTAATCATGTCGAAAGATTTCAAAGATATATCTTTTGCGAGCGCTTTCAGGTTTTTGAGTAATGCAGTACCATTTCCATTATTTTTTTCCTCGTCAACTTCACAAATCTCACCTTTCAACCAAAGTATCAATGTGCGCAGGGCGTAATAAGCTGTATCATCAGATTTTGTTTGTAATAATTTGGGATGGTCAGTAATAGCTTGCAGAAAATCCTGAAGATGTTTAAGGTGTTTTTTATATTCATCTTCGGAACTTGCTGTCGCAGCCTCTTCAATTTTGCGAGCAATCAAAATAGCCGCAAAATATTTTGGATCATCAATATGGTTTTCCGAATAGTTCCTCCCTAATCCCAAAAAATAGCCGCGTGATTTTTTTAATTCTTGATAACGGAAAACCTCGCCATAACATTTCTGCAATTTATCTATTATTGCCGGACCGACGTTTGTATTGTCGCGAGGAAATTTTATTTCTTTAAGATAAGTTACATTGACCGGTACTTGCGATGTGTCGTTACTATTCCACCAATTCCGAAGTCCATGAACAAGGCCATCTATTGCACCCAACCCCGTTGCAGCGACAATACCTGCCGCACCGCCCACGTGACCGATAGTAGCTGCCACTAGATTTCGTCCAGCTTGTTGCTTATGTGCTGCAGCACATAAGAATTATTGTGGTCGGTAAGTTATTATGTGCAGTAGAGAAGAAAATTATAGTGTTTATAAAGACTTAATTTAAAATTACTGCACATAATATTCTAATTTATAATGATTGCAACCACTGTAGAAGCGATTTATTTTCTTTCCATGATGGCAGTTTAGGTGTCGGTGTAGGGCTGACTTTTTCAATTGCAGCGCGCTTCATTTCAAGATTAGCTCTAGCATAAATTTCAGTAGTTTTAATATCAACATGACCAAGAAAGTCTCGGATGACATCAAGAGATACACCACCTTGCAATAGATGCATTCCTTTGGTATGTCGCATGCTGTGTGGACTAATTGACTTGTTAAATTCAGGATGTTGTTTACGAACCTGTTGTACATATTTTTGAAAAATATAACGTACACCTGAACGCGATAAACGCTTACCGTGGTGGCTTTGGAATAAAGGGTAATCAAATTTATCAGGTGATTCTAAATGATATTCCTGAAAATAATCCTTTAGAAGTTGTACGGTATTATCCATTAGAGGTACTACTCGCATTTTTTTCCCTTTACCGTGTATGCGAATTTGTGCTGGTTTAGATAATCGCAAATCACCAACTGAAATATCGATTAGCTCTTGTACTCGCGAACCAGTATCATAGAGTATACTAAGCAGTACAGCATCACGCCGACCTTCTTGTGTATTTAAATCAGGTTGTGCCAACAGCACAGCAAGATGCTCTTTAGAAAGGTATTCAACGTTGGCACGTGCAGATCGACGAAGTGGTATTGATAAAATTTGTTGGCATTGTAATAAGTGTTCTGGCGTTGCTACTTGAAGATATCTAAAAAACGCATGCAGTGTAGCCAAACGAAGGTTCACCGTACTTGCTTTACTTTGTCGTTCTTTTGAAAGATGCTCAAGAAACTCATCTACCAATGCAACATTAATATGTTCAATGCATATTTTTTCCACTGTAATATTTTTTACATCACGACAAAATTGAAGTAACAGTATAAATGTATCTCGATAAGCTTTGATCGTATTGGAGCTTAAATTACGTTGACTAGCAAGATAATGGCTTAAGAAATTAGTTAGTTGAATTGAAAAATTAGTTGGTTTCATAATTACCTCCTCATCGGAATAACATCGCCAAATTCTTTATTCATTCGAGTTGTTAGATTTGGAAATAACTCAGCTGTTAAATGCAAATATTTCTGAGTGCCGGTAAAATCTTGATGCCCAAGATATGCTATCAATAAAGGCATCTTGGCATTCAAGTCAGCACCTTCTTCATGCCATTTAATCAGTCGGTGTACCGCAAAGGTATGACGAATGTCGTGAACTCTTGGTCCTTTTCCTCGACCAGCATGAGGAATACCACATTGATATAAGATTTTTCGGAATATGGCATAAATGCCTGATGTACTCCAACCTTTTTGATAATTTGATGGAAAAAAGAAAGATTTATCTGTTCGCTTCTCTAATGACTCTTTTTCTAATTTATCCGCATAAATTTGTAGCCGCTCAACAAGATCGAAAGAGGGAGGTATTAATCTGTCCTTGCCATGCTTAGCATTACGCACAGTGATGACGCCTCGTTTCAAATCCACATCACCAACACGTAAAGTAAGTACCTCATTAAGACGAAAACCACAACAATACAATAAACGGAAAATTTCTGGCATGATAAGATGCCGTAAAGATGATTGTGGATTTGGCTTGATTAGATCTGCTGCATGGATTATTTTTTTAATTTCGCTATGAGTGAAGATATATGCTAAAAACCTGTATGATCGCTGACTACCGAAACGGTCTGGCACAACAAAAGCAGGATATCCCATCCTAACCATCATTTTTGCAAGTTGACGAACAGTAACAATTCGAATTTGGTGAGTTGAAGCTGCTTCATGAGGTTGTTTTACAAGCCACTCTAACACAAGCCGTTCAGGTAATTCTATTTGATTAAGATTTTTAGAGAGAAAATTATCTAGCCGCTTTAAAATAATATGCGGACGATCGTACTTATATCCACAGACACGCTTTTCTTGAATAAACTGTTTGATTAATGGTGCAATCGAACTATGAAATTCAATCTCTTTGTTATGGGCGTAACCGGTCTCCCACGCCTATCATGCAGCCAACGGCCAATCAATTTTTTTAATAAGATCACGATTTAGATACAACCTCTCTATTTCTTTTTTCATACGATATTGTATAAAATCGTCCCAATCATCATTTAAATAAGTGCTTCGCATATTCAGCATAGATTGCGCGCCGTCAATTGACCAACGCATTCCTGCGCGCTCCATACGATCTTTTACAAAGTGCCGGCAAGCCCCTTCAATAACACCAGAAGCAATTTGATATCCATTTTTAAGATATTCGTCATATCTCATGCGAGATAAATTTTTTTCTAAATAATGACAAGCTCTTTCTAATTTTTTCAGTTTAGTTTTGACCATATTTTGTTTGGTGGCCATTTGACGAAAGCCACTAATCACTAATTTTGCCTCGCCTTTTAGTACTCGCAGGACACGCTCTTTCATAAAAATTATTTGTGAACTTTTATCATTTGGATAAAAAATATTAGCTGCATCCCACAGACGAGGAGTCACATGCAATATATCAAGAATTTCTATCATAGGGTCAGCACTAAACTGGCGATGCAGTTCTTCCCATAAGGAAGGCTGGCCATCCATCAGCGCAATACAAGATTTTAGGCGCTTTGGATTACGTTCTGTCACTTGTGCTTTTATCCACGAAAATGTAGTGACCGTTGCATTAAATGTCGTAGCATTGATATCACGGGTTAGGTTCGCAACAACTTGCTTGTTTTTTAGTTTTGGCCTTTTCGGCACGGCGTCTCGTGATGTTTTTTCAGGATCTAAAAATAATGCTTCAACTATTTGTTCTGGTGTCCGTATGAATGGTGCAACAGAATAGACGGCACCGACCACTGCCATACGTTTGCGATCTGGTTTGGGGCCTTTTTTGCGTTTATGTTCTTCAATTCGAGCTTGATCTTTTTTATGTCGAATAGGGACGCCTTTTCCATCTGCACTAATCACCAAAATAGATTCCTCTTGTTCTATGTCAATCTTTTTACTCGAGCGAAAAGCCTCTACATGCGCTGCCTGAGTTTGATTAATTTTCTCCAAGCTATCAACAGGCACCTTAATTGGGAAAATTTTTTCTAACAACATAGCAGTCGTTTGAAATGGAACTTCAACTGCAATTAGCTGGCTCCATTCCTGCAATAAAAAACCATAATCACTTTCAGGCAATGCCAGCCGTTCATCCAAAGGAACAGATGTGATTCTCTGTCCTTCACGTGATCCATAACGGTAACGTTCTAACGTAAATTCTCCAAATATTGACTGATAATAGCGCGTACCTTTACCAAGACGTTTTACTTCTTTCTGGCTATTTTCTAATATTATTTTCTCACCCACATCACCGTCACCTTGCGACGCGAAAAAATAACCCAACGCACGTTTACCTATTTCCAGTACGGTTGAAAAAATACTCTTTTCAACTTCATGGACTGGTATTCCATGTATCGCAGCCTGCTGTATATAATCTTTCAGGTTGTTTTGTAACTTATCTAACTCAATAATATTGCGTTGAGCTAATTTATTTGACATTATTCTCATGCAAACCCTCTCCTTTGACCATGTCATTAACTTCATCGTGAAACGACAGTCATTTTTAGAGGGTTTTGCACTATTTGTAAAATGAAATTTCTATATAAATCAATTAGTAGTTTGGAGAGGAAGGCCGGTTACGCCCCTTTGTTATTAGCTTTCATAGACCACCTCCTTTAAATTCAAGGAAACTTGGCGTAGCATTTCTACACTGGATTTCGCATAAATCATCGTGCTGGCTGTGGTTTCGTGACCTAAGATACTGGAAATAACAAAAAATGGTGTGCTTTCCTCTAATAAATAGGTTGCTAAACTATGACGTAATGAATGCATTCCATGATGTTGTTTTGCTTTAAACTTGATGCCAGCAAATTCACGCCAATACTTTATTACATAATCCAGATGAGAATTTGTACAAAAAGGGATACAGGGTGGTTTCAATCTTAAAAAGATTTGTCGATAATGGGTTTTAGGGCGACTAAATTTAATATAATCTATTAATGCGTTTCCGACTTCATTGCTCAAAGGTAAAATTAAAGGACGTTGCGTTTTAGATTGTACCAGTGAAATGGTTTCAGCTTCCCAATCAATTTGATCTAGTGTTAAACCACGAATATCACCAATTCTTAATCCTAATCGGCAAGCTAATAACAGAATTGCATAATCTCGTTTTCCTTTTGGAGAACTGCGATCAACTGCTGATAATAATTTTTCAATTAATTCTCTATCCCAAACAGAAGGGATTTTAGCATCACGTGCAATATGTACAGACGGCAATGATTTGCTGATGTCACGCAGTATTATTCCTCGCAAAAATAAATACCTTAAAAATTGTCGAAGGTCTGACACGATCCTGGATACTGTTTGAGTGCTAAATCGCCATAATGAATTTATAAATTGTGATAAATGCTGTGGTTGTATTTGTTCAAATGATTTTAAATTTTGTTTTTCATTAAATTCCAAGAATAAACTAATCTGTCGTATTCTTTCGTTATAACAATATTCGCTAATATAGCGTTTTTCTTTACAATACTTTACATAGTCATCTAATACTTTTTTCATTGATGACGATATTTTAAGTTTTTTTATAATCGTATGAATTCTCTCGAAATAACCAAAACGAGAATATTGCCAGAGAATTTTTAAACTAAATTCAGCATGCTTTCGCCATCCTTTTATTACTGTGGTTGGTTCTCCTGACTTTATGTCATAAGCTTCTAAAAATTTAATGATTAAATTTTCTGTAAGTTTGTTTTTAAAATTATTCTGTTTTGCAAATTTAACTAGCCGATTCCAGACAGATTGATATCGTCGCATTGAGCGGCCATCATAATGCAGGGTTTGTAATTTACATAACGCGCCAAATACCAATTCATCTAAAGTTGGTTTTTTTGATGTGGATTTTTTAGGTTTCATAACTACCTCCGTAAAATACGGCAACAGTTATTGTTGCCTAACAGAAATAGTATGGATCATATTAGATAATTTAGGATTTTATGTGCAGTAATTTTAAATTAAGTCTTTATAAACACTATAATTTTCTTCTCTACTGCACATAATAACTTACCGACCACAATGTCCCCCAATCTCTTGGATAACCGCATGACCCAAATTCTGTTGCTCTACAACTGGATCAAAAGTGATGCTGGTTACAAGATTCAGAGGTCTGGTGTCATTGTAAATCTCGCACACCGTAGCAATTTCAGGATTTAAGATTAATGTATTGTACTGGGGAGCATTATTTCGCATTCGCATGTGCATTTCCTCGTATGTGTTTGTTTATTTTTATCCAATTATATCAAATATTTCGATCTAATACCATATTTTTGTTCATTATTTGAACGTTTATAATAAAAATAGGCTATGTGAAATGACTATTGGATAACAGATAGCTTAGAAGTTTTAGAATTATCGAACAGAAAACATGATGCTGAGCTGCATGCAAGACATCAACAAATCCAGGGAATTCGTAAAGAAATAAAAGAGAAAGAAGATCAAGCTGAGAAAGCTCTTGAAGAGCAGCAAATCATAGCAGCAGAGATTAAAAAGCTCAATGAGAACGCGGATGAAAAGCTATCTCCAGAGACATTAAAATTAGTCACGGAGATTATGCTCCGCTTCATAAAAAATAGATTAGAAGAATCAGCACAAGGCATACAAAAATTGCAGACAGATATTTTTGCCCGGTTAGTCACTGATTATGTAAAAAAAGGCGACAAGTCTTATTTAATGAGTAAATATGTCGATTTTGACCAGTTTACTCAATCTCAAAAAACATGTTTGATCAACATCAAACTTAATCATACGCAGCCAATGCTAAAGAATAATGAAGATCGTATCAGCCGCTTTAATGAACGTAAACGGAATGTTAATAGGGAACTAAAGAGGGAACTAAATAATGAAGAGCTCCCAAAATATCTTAAATCATACGAGAATTGCGAGGCGATAACTAAGCAATCAAAGAAAGAATGTAAAAGGGAAACTCGTCTCAAAGCTATTGACGCCTTGTATATCACTTTGGCTTTTGCCGGTATGGTATGTTTATGTATCCCAGCTGCTCAAGTCTTTGCACCGTTTTTTATCATACCCGCTGCTGCTTATTTCACATCAAAATATAGCGTGCAAATCGTATCTGCAGTAAAATCCATTCATTCTTTTTTTTCTAAAAAAGAAAATCATAAAAGCACGAAGGAGCAGAGTGGTTTAAATTCACGTATCAAATCATCTTTGCAAAAGAAAACTTAATTTTGACTTGTTAGTCTCGAATTAATAATTATGCTACGTTAAACGCCGAATTAATGAAAAAATTTGGGGTTGAATCGATAACTGAATTTACAAAATCGGATTTTGACCCATTGGCAGTAAATTAAATTGATTACTAAAAACATAAGGAGATGTGAATGTCGCAAACAGTTTCGGATATCTTAGTGGCTACCCTCGAGCAGATCGGAGTAAAACAAATATTTGGATTAATTGGCGATTCATTGAATCCATTCGCCGATGCTGTTCGACGAAGCTCCATCGAATGGATTGGTGTACGCCACGAGGAAGGAGCAGCGCTAGCTGCTGCGGGCCAGGCGAAACTCACTGGCCGTCTTTCGGTATGTTGCGGCACCACGGGGCCGGGCAGCACACATTTAGTCGCTGGTCTCTACGAAGCTGCTCGAGATCATGCGCCCGTTCTCGCTTTGTCGGGTCAGATGCCCTGCAAGATGCAGGGAATTGACTTCATTCAGACTACCAAGCCAGATCTATTGTTTTGCGACGCTGTCCTCTACACCGAAACTATTTCCTCTGCAGAGCAAGCACCCAACGTCATACACCAAGCAATCGCTTCAGCCTATGCAGGTCGAGGCGCCGCCCATATAACGATTCCTCAAGATATTATGGGTGCCAAAGCAATAGGTAGCGTTTCCAGTATTGAGACATTGAAGCCACGCTCGGAATTCGCGGCAAGCGATGCAGATATTGCAGAAATAGCTCGTTACATTGATCTGGCAGACAACGTGGTCATTATGTGCGGAAATGGATGCCATGGACTGGCTGACGAATTGCGTGCACTTTCAGATAAACTAAAGGCGCCGCTGATCCATACGTTCAGGGGCAAAGATATCATGTCGTATGATGAGCCTAGCTGGATGGGCGGCATCGGCATGATAGGCACTAAAGCTGTGTACAATGCGATCATGGATTGTAAACTGTTGCTAATGGTAGGCACTGACTATCCTTACTCAGAATTTCTGCCAAGCAAAGGAACAGTTATCCAAATAGACGAACGTCCAGAAGTTCTGGGGAGACGCACACCGACAATGTTGGGTGTAGTCGGTTCAGCCAGACCCACTCTGAATTTATTGCTCAATCAAGTTTCCGAAAAAAGTAATGCAAATTTCTTTAAGAAAGTGTCTCTTGATCGTCATCAATGGGACGCGATGCTAAATAAGCAAGCCGATTTGGCACGAAGTAAAGATCGCATCCATCCCCAGGCAGTAGCGCGTGTCGTGAGCGCTCTAGCCAAACCTGACGCGATATATGTGATGGACACAGGTCTTAATACACTTTGGTCTGCTAACTGGATTCGACAGAGCGGGTCACAACGGATTATTGCTTCCTTCAACAACGCCGCGGTAGGAACGGCTCTAGGTCAAGCCAATGGTATACAAGCACTCGATCGTTCGCGCCAAGTGATTGCTCTTTGTGGTGATGGCGGCTTTAACATGCTGATGTGCGAATTCATGACAGCAGTGCACCATAAATTGCCGGTCAAGATAATAATTTACAACAATTCTGCATTTGGATTAATTAAGCTAGAAGCAGAAAGTGTTGGTTTGCCTGCTTATCGCGAAGGCATCGAATTCCCCAATCCAGACTTTGCAGCATTCGCTCGGGCTTGTGGCGGTCATGGATTTACTGCTAAGAAACCAACTGATTTGAAAGCAGCGATCAGCGAAGCCTTTGCAGCAGATGGGCCAGCGATTGTTGATGCCGTAGTCGTTGCGAATGAGATACCAAATTTACCCCATTTGAATTTGAAGACACTTGAAAATGTTGCTATAGCAAAAATTAAAGAAGCGATTTACGCTGTATCAGGCTCTTGAGCGAGATTTTCATGCGGGCCTTCATTACTCTGCGTGTAGTCGAGTTGATTGCGCTGCACGTAGGCGATGTCGTCCTAGTAGGAGCTAATAATTTGGCAGGAACACTTCGCATTAAAGAGTTCTTAACTCGTAACGGACGTATTCATATGTCGATCTTGAACAAGACGCGAGCGTGCAGGTGTAGAGGACGAATTTCAATTTTAAACTGTCATTTGTGATCCAAATAAACAAGCATTTTTTGAGCTAATAAATACACAAATATCCGCAGAGGTTGGAGAAAAAATTATGACGTTAGCAGAACAGTTGATTGATGAAGGTAAGCATAAAGGTAAGCTCGAAGGTAAGTTAGAGGGTAAGTTAGAGGGTAAGCTCGAAGTAGCAGAGCGTTTGTTATCGGAAGGGGTTGAACTCACTTTTGTTGCTAAAATGACAGGCATATCTTTAGAACGACTCGAGGTACTTCAAGAAGAATCATTTTAAAATCCTTGCGTGACTAGATCATGTACTGACATAACGACCCCATGAATTATTTTTTCTCAATCGCAAGCTTATTCAACCGCTCGAGAGACTCGGGTGGAAGTACAAGTGTAGCAGCCTGTAAATTTTCACGAAGAATAACGCTTTTCGAATTATTTGATTCGTGATGTGCGGTCCATAAAAGTCAGCGGTGTCAATGTGATTAACACCCAAATCGACGGCAGTTCTCAAAACAGCGATAGCTTCGTGCTCATCCTTAGGCGGTCCCCAGATCCCAGTACCAGAAAGTCGCATTGCACCAAATCCGATTCGCTTCAATTGAATATCAGTGCCTTTAATGGGATATTTTTTGTTTCCTTGAATCATGTCATTACCTCCCATGGAATTATTTTTCATTTTTTACTAGCAGTATTCTCGCGTTTCATTTTAAGCGCTTCCGTCCACCATAGAAGATCGTCAATCATTACATCAGCTGGGCCAACCAGTTGTGCAAGACCGGCATTAATATCTCCGCCTTTAAAATGCAGCATGAACGTTTCTGGAGGAATATGAATTGATGAACGAATTGGAGCAAGTTGAAGTTCAATAGCGACTTGACGAAGTTGCTCAATACTGCGTGCGCCAGATACACTGCCGTAACTTACAAAAGCACAAGCCTTTCGATTCCATTCTGGATAAACCCAATCAAGTGCATTTTTTAAAACGGCAGGATAACCATGATTATATTCAGGGTTAACGAAAATAAATCCATCTGAACGAGCAATTTCAGCCGTCCACTTCTTAACTACTTCATTCTCATAAGGTCCTCGACCAGGCATTGCGGGTGGTACAGGTTGGTCGAAAAATGGCATTGGATAATCGCGAAGATCGAGTAATTGTGCTTTAATATGGCTGCGTTTTTTTAGATGTTGAAAAATCCACTGTGCAGGTTTTTCTGAAAAGCGATTTTCGCGAGTGCTTCCTACTATGACAGAAATGATGGTCATACCTTACTCCTTAAGTTATCTTTTTTAAAACGGTTAAAAAAATCATTGTTCGATTTAAAACCACAATGCCATTATCATGCAACCTGGTTATGATAACAGGAGTTGCCAGGTGGCGTATAAACACTTGACGTATATTCAACGTTGCAAAATTTATGAGGGATGATTCTGTTACGGACACGGATTTATTTTACAGGGTTCGTGAGATGAACTATAGGTTAAAAGGCTTGAACTTCTAACATATGGATTAAAAT
Organism: uncultured Gammaproteobacteria bacterium; assembly: GCA_963711205.1. Lineage (GTDB taxonomy): Bacteria > Pseudomonadota > Gammaproteobacteria > DSM-16500 > DSM-16500 > Aquicella. The sequence continues at coordinate 1,656,943 of CAVQDE010000001.1, read as the reverse complement.
AACCGCTCAAAGTAAAATGTTTTCTCTATAAATAAGGGGATATGACTATGACTAACGAAGAAGCCAGAAAATTTGCATTTGATTCCTTTGTAACCGCTTTCGAAGCTGGAAATGAACATATAATCGATCAATATTTTGCTGCTGATCTTGAATTCTGTAACCATTCGGTTGCCAAAAACTTTAGTTTGCACCAAATAAAATTGAGCGTACTTGAGGTGCACAAAAAATATCGAGATTTAAAAAGTGAAGTAAAAGACGTTATTGTGGAAACCAATCGCATTGCATTTCGTGTTGAACAACATGCGTTCTTTGTGCCTGATGATGAATATGTGAATATGGATGTAATGAATATATATAAACTAACTGATGGTAAAGTCAAAGAGTGGCGATTATGGTTTAGTCAAGATGTAGATTCAACTGATAACGGTTGAGACAAACTTGCTGTAAGCTGAGAAAACTTTTAGAATACGCCGCTCTTTCAGCTTTGGAAAAGGTCTCAAAAAAACAAGGAACAATCAATGTTAAATCACAGGTTATTCAAAACTCAAAATAAAATCGTGAAAGGAAAATTTGATTACAGAGAGACCTTTGAAACTTTCTTAAAAAGTACAACTCAGAAACAAGATACAGCTGATGTCCTCAAAATATTTGCCGCACAGTTACATGAATATATTTTCCCTGACAATCGTTTTGTCAATATTGCAGATTTGGGTTGTGCTGATGGCACATCTTGTATTCGTTATTTAAATGCAATGAATCCTCATGCTTCCTATCATTATGTAGGAATCGACATTAATGAAAAATATATCAATTACGATGCACCAGAAGTTTTATCACAAAACTCAATGATTAAATCTTTTCAATTGATTAACGCTGATATATTTTCTGGACAATTAGCTGAAAGAACAGAATTGTCCGAAATTAAATTTGACCTGATATTTGTTTCTCATGCTGCTTATCATATCAATGATCCACTTAAGTGTGGCTCTCTTTTAAATGATCTTGCAAACATGTTAGCACCAACAGGCATTGCAATATTGCTTCATGAAACTGCTTTCAAGGATCAAATCCAATATTATAGATCCAAATATGGAAATTTTCCTGCCTTTGATATTGCTAGTGAATTAAAAAACACGGCAAACAAGATGCTTGAAAACCCTTTTGAATGCTTACAATTCATGTCGACGCTGAAATTTACTTCTATAAGTAATAATTTATGGGAAAGTATCAAAAATCCTGGCGAATACGTAAAGTATAAGAATATTCCTGGTTTTATAGAAAATTTAGAAAAACTGGCATTTATTGTTCAGCGTGATTTTACGGACATGATTGAAGATGAAAAATTGGTTAAATATATAGATGAAATCAAAGCAGCCATTATTCCTGATAATAAGCTTTCTGAACCGACGCAATTACAGATTGTCGCATCTAAAGATTGCAAAATTGTGCCTGAGATTCATAAAGCGATTGAAAATCTAAAATATGAAATTAACCAGAATTTTAACGGTGTAAACACTAAGATCCGTCTGATAACCTAGGGCGTGTCGTAGCCTCACAACATTGGTGTATTATCCAGGAAATAATCGCAGATTATATACCCATTACACTTCGAAATGCGAATTTTAACATCCCATCTTGCGTCGAAGTTTAAACGTTTTTCAATCGAAAAACCTCACAATACAACGAGTATTGCTGCGGTTTTTCTCAATCAAAACGTTTAAATTTCTCGCAATCTGGGCGTTAAAACTTCGCATTTCGAAGTGTAATGGGTATAGACACGAGGTTTATATGCGTATCAAAATCTAATGGCTCAGGTATCCCGGGATGACAGTGCAGGGTATCTGAGCTATCACATCGAGGGCCGCTGATGCCGAGTTTTTCATTGCAAACTTTGCAAAACAAGAATATTTTACGATCGGTGATTTAAGTGGTGTACTATCATTTCGCGACGTACAGATTATATGTTCATATAACTAATTTAATAAATTTCCCTTTTTCATATTTTACTGGGAATGCCGTATAGTTTCTTACCTTTTGATTCACTAGCTTTTTGGGTGGCATCGTGCCTACTGCAATGATGTGGGAAAGAATTTCCTCTACATCATAATCATGTACACACTCTAAAAATTCATTTTCAGTTTGTTTGATTTCGACAATGAGTGTAAGCCCCTTCATGTTGACTGACAACATTGGATTTTTTGGAGCATAAACTGCATCAATGAATGCATTTACATCTGTTAACGAAGATTGAATACTTCTTAGGGTTGTTTCAAAACGTTCTCTTGCGCTATCAGAGGTTAATATGTCCTTAAATCTTTCCAGTGAAAGCATCAAGGCATCAAGGCTTGCCATCGGTGCACTGCCAACAAGGACAACATATATTTTAATTGGTTCAAGGGAAGTCTTTGCTGAAATTGGTGACCGTTTTTGCATGGCAGCTACCTGTGAATTTCTATGTGGCAGCTATTATACCTTTTTGGGGTGAAGGTACGAAAGCTGTATTTTGCCGTATGGTGTTCGAATTCTAGATTAAGCCAACAAAAAGCAATAAAAAACCAGGACGTTAATTCAAATACAAGCGCTACAAAAAATAGAAGCTCTAACGATAGGAACATTGGTTTACTACAATTTAAAGCCCATTACGCGACTTGATATTTTATAAATCCAAAAAATCATTTAAAGCTAATTTAACTTCATCAATTAAAAAGTTAGGGAGTATCCCTACCGCATTTTGGAAGAGGCTATTGTCCCAGGCAAGAATTTGGTCAATGATAATATCGCTATCTTTATGTATTCCTGCAGTTTCTTTTGGAATTCTTACTCTTAATGGAAAAGCATTATTGATCAAGTTTGTTGTGATAGGGAGTACTACAGAACTTTCTAAGCCACTCAAACCAAATTCATTTGGTTGAATGGATAAACAGGGACGTTGTTTACCTGGTTTGGTTCCCACTCTAGGCTCTAAATTGACAACATAAATATGCCATTGTTTAGGAATTATCATGTTCTTTGAGCCTAGAAAGTTTCTGGAATTCCTTATTAACAGATTTGCTATTCTCAGCAACAGCTTTTGCTGCTTGTTTCCAGCGTTTAATTCTTTTCATCCGAATTGCTTCCTTTTCGAGTAAGTCAAGACCGGCTCGGAGTACATCAATTTGTTTTTTGATATGAAGATCTTTCATCAAATTCTCTATTCTTTTTCGGTCTTTATCTTGTATCGTTAATAGCTTGCTCATAAAGTCACCTTTATCGATATATTTATAAGTATATCACAAAATATATTAAAAAATAGGTTGAATCCTTGTATGACGTTTGCATAACTGAGTCATGCACTGTGATGCACTCCAGTCATTCTCTTCAACAACTGTTCTGCTTAGTTGTGAATGATGTAAGTATCAGATACTATCACCTGTAGCATTAGAATTTGCCTATTACAAGTTGCCAGTAGCTGCTTAATTTAGAAATTGCTACACACACAAAAAAATATTGAAATAAAATAATGACGCGGACGTTTTGCATAATGAAAAATATAATATTTATTTTCTGCATGCTGTTTGGGATTATTCAAACAGCTTATCCGGCTATACATTATAAAAATGCAAGTCAGAATAAAATGGCTCAGCAATTATTTGATAAAGGAATGTTAAATTATTATGGCTATTTATATGTACAAGCTGAATATGACTTCAGACAAGCTTTAGTTTATGATCCTAAGTGTGGAATTTGTTATTGGGGATTGGCGATTGCTAAAAAGCAGCAAGCGTTAGAATTGAATCAGCCTTTTGCGGCTACGGGATTTGAGGATATTCAAAAAGCAGCCAGTCTCATAGAGCCCACTAATGAATTTCAATATGACATTGTTCATGCGGCTATGAAGTCTTTTTCTCATGATCCGAAAATTTCTCACAAGCAATTACAAATTGATTATATCAATAGTCTTAGAAGCTTATATCAGAAATACAAAGATAATATTGAATGGAAAGAAGAAAGTTTAGCTTTATTGGTGGATGCAATTGCTTATTATCCCAGTGTCGATGATCCTATTACTTTATTTAATCACTGTGGTCGTGTTTTAAGTAAAGAATACAAACAGGAAGCAATAGATTTGATGATGCCTGTTTTGAAAAATGCTGCTTATCCAGATCATCCAGGCATTATTCACACTTATATTCACATGACAGAGCGTAATTTAAACGATCCTTTGGGCGAAATCGTTGCAAAAAAATTGCCGCAATTTTCCATGGGCGAAATTCCTCATTATACCCATATGCCTAATCACATATATTGGCGCCGTGGTATGTATGATAAAGCCATTCAAGCTAATTATGACGCTATTGCTATGGATAAAAAATATTTCCAGCATCATGGTGCGGGATTGAATTCTTATTATTATGAATATCATTACTTGCATTCTTATCATTTTCTGACTGCACTCGGTATATTAACTAATAATTTTAATCTTGCTATCGAGAATGCTCGCGCGGTAAAGAATATGATGGATATTAAGCGAATAGAAGTGTTACTTGATTATCGCGATACATTTTTTTCATTAGAACATATCGTTCTGGCGCGTTTTAATAAATGGGATGAAGTGTTGCAGTTGGAAGTTCCACCGCAAACACATGAATTAGGTTTGTTATTTATTCATTTTTCTAAAGCTTTAGCTTATTTAAATCTAGGTCAAAATATTTCATACAAAAGATTATATAATCAAATAAAAAATGAAAAATATAAACGACTTAACATGCAAGAGTTGCAAACATTAAGTTTGAGTTATTTAAAAGCCTCGGAAATGAAGTTAAAGAAAATGCCATTTGATAAAATTGAAACCGAATTTCTGAAAAATAATGTCGATAAAATTGAAAACAAATTATTTGTTATGAATCCCCCTTTGTGGTTTTTTCCCTATAAATTATTTTTAGCTCAAGCAGCACGAGAAAAAGGTGATGTTAAGAACGCAAGGAAGTATAGGAATTTATATGAGAAAATGTATCCACATTCGACATTATGAACATCATTTCTGCTTGTGATGTAAAGACGAACAGGTCTTTATTTTTTACTTCATTGCTCGTTTTTTTAATTGATTGATTTGTTCAAATGCGGTTTTTAATTGATGATTTTTATTTTGTAAATCTTGTTTTAATTCCGACAAGGATATTTTAAGTTTATTCATCTCAATTTGGTTCCGGTTTTCTATTTTTTTGTAACTTTCTCTGTTCTCTTCTCTTATTTCCGCAATCAAATTAGCCCAGCGTGTGTCAGTCTGATTTTGCACAATGTTTTTGTTCACAGAATTCATAGTGACTTTTTGATGGGATAGCTTTTTTTGATTTGATAGGTTCTTGTTTATGGTAGTTTGAGCTTGGTGTAAAAGTTGATCTTGGAATGGCTTAATCTGGTCATATTTCTCATTGACCAACCAGGAATTAACCACACGAAGATCTTCGAAGCTTAATGTTCCAGCGGCTTCTTTAAGCAATAAGATATTATTGACTAACTCAAAACGATTAGTCGTGTAATTAATTTGTGCTGCATAGAGCGCTTCTTCTCGATTGAGTACATCCAGCAATGTTTGAACCCCCGCGTTATAGCGATCGATTGTACCTTGTAAGGATTCCACAGATGCTTTTATTATATGCCTATCAGCTTTGATTTGGCTTATCCCTGCTTCGATATTCATAAAACTTTGGCGCGTATTGTTGATCGTAGTACGAACATTTTCTTCGAGAAACTGTTGTTGCTGCTCATAAAAATGTCTGGCTTGATTGGTTTTTGCTACGACACCACCACCTTCAAACAAAGGAACATCAACATTAAATCCTATTGATCTATCTGAGATGGTACCAGCGCCGTTATTGTCTATAAAAGAAGGATATCTATTAATATTGAAAGTATAATGTCTGGCAAAAGAACTCTGTAATGTGACGGTAGGAAAATGTCCTGCATATTGTAGTTTGACATTTTGTTTGGCTGCCTCAAGCGAATATTGCGCGGCTTTGATGTACCAATTCTGCATCAAAGCGATATCGACCCAGCTATCAATATTAGAGGGGTGAGGCGAGATAAGAGGAAAATTGTTTTTTAAATAGGACAAATGAGGATAATAAACACCCGTAATCGCCCGCAAATTTTCCCGATCATTGGCCAATCTTTTATTTGCAACAATATACTGAGCATCCGAAGATTCGTAAGCAGCTCGAGCGGTATAAACATCCGTCAGCGTTTTAAGACCCGCTTGATATTGATTGGTGACTTGATCTAGCTGAAAATAGTAATAACGTTTTGAGGCAATGGTATAAGTAATTTCTTCTTCGTCTCTAAGCACAGCAAAATAAGCTTTTGATACCCGAATCATCAAGTCTTGCAACGCAGCATTCAGTGTTGCACACGCACTTTTAGCATTCTCTAATTGCACAGCAATAGCTGCAACCAAGCCAAAATTAAATACCGGCTGAGTGATAGTTAGATCTAATGTGTAAGTACGTTGGGTCAAATTCCTTGGATCGAAGAAATTGATATTTCCAATGGAGCCGGTTCTGTATTCTGTACCAGAAAATCCATAACGAGCGACTTTTGGATTGGTAAATACGGATATATTTGGCAAGATATAGGAGACACTAATAGGAACATTATCTCTTGTCACAAAGCTTTGTGCGATGGCTTGTTGAAATAGTGGATCACTATAAAGAGCTTGTTGATAGACCTGGACTAAATCGGCGGCATTAGCATCTGCCTGCCAATAGAATAGCGCTGAAAAAAGTAATATCTTTTTTAGCATAAGAGAGAAATCATATCAGTATAAACACTTCCTTGGTAAAGTTATTATTGCACAAGCCCTTAATGAATAGGAAAGATATAACTCATCCAAGCAGACATGCGTAATAATATTTTTCGTATGATAGCAAAATGGTGAAAATGGTCTGTGTAAATAGCGGTTTGACCGTAAGCACCGCCTGGCAGTAGGTCTTTGAACTCATTAAAGTTTGGATCAGTGATTTCAATGACGACCGGAACACGACCAGGTTGTTGTGACGGATTTGCACTAATAAGAGTCCCGCTTGGCACGACTTGTCCTTCAACCAAATCAGGAAAAACAAATTTAACTTTGCCAGAAAAGATGACACCTGGAATCCCATCAAACGTGGCTTCCGCGTCATCCCCTACTTGTAAGCGCAACAGACTATTTTGACGAAACCAACCAATGTAATAGGTCGTTTCTTTATGAATAAAAATCATCACCGGGCGAATAGGAAGTGATACGGATATCATACCAGGACGGAGTGCTACTTGCGTGACATAACCATCCGTCGGTGCTCGGACGGTTGTTTGTTGTAAATCATAGACAGCGTTTGCTTGATCCGCTTTGAGTTGATCCACACGTGCTACTGCCAGATCATGTTCGCGAACCGTGATGGCGCCTTTGGGAAGTAACTGGTTTGCGCGATCGAGATCAGCTTCGGCTAATGATAATTGTGCATTCAGAGAAGCAACGCGATTTTTGAATGGAACGGGATCAATTTGATATAAAATATCACCGGCTTTCACTGTGGTATTATCTATCACAGGTACATTGATCACGCGTCCGGTCACCGAAGAGACGATGGGAGTAGTGACAAAGTATTGACGGCTAATCGCTGAATACGGATGGTTGTAATTCATGATAACAAGCAGCGCTCCAATCAACACAATTCCACCCAGTATAGCGGTAGGCACCGTCCATTTGGTTAGGGGGATGTTGAAAATTTTAAAAATCGCAACGCAAATAGCGGTATAAGTTAAAATTAACAAAAGATCCATTTGGATTTTTCCTTATTTTTCTGCATCACGCTGACGAGAGTGCTCTTTTTTAAATTGCTCGAAACGTGCTTCTAATTCGGCTATCCGTTCTTCTATTTTGGTTTGGGCAGCAAATCCCCAGCCCCTTTCAGGCTTATACATCATTGCCCAAATCCAAAGAAATGGCCAAATGACATGTAAGGTGAACAAGCTTACCCAACCTGCAACATGGATGGCATCTTGTTGGGGATGTTGGCGTGAAACAGCAATTTGATAGGGGATATCATGCAAGGCAATGATGCCATAGAATATTGTGATTCCCACAAAAATAAGTATGCCTAAGGCGATATAATCCAGCATAGTGCAGTCCTTTGATAGATAGTCCCGTGCAGCTTGCAACGCGAGATTCAGCATTTAAGTATAGCGAACTATGAGGAGTCATTCTACGACTGGATGATACCTTCTTGCGCAGGTGAACTTGAGGCAGTTAATTGCATAATTTGATCAAGATATTTGGTGTATTCGCTGGAATCGAGTTGGGAATAGTTCAAGTTTTTGATCAGGCCGGACAATTTAATAAAATAATTTCTGACCTCTGTTTTATCCTTGAATTTATATTGTCTTTGAATGATGTCATATAGCAGATTGAAAAGTTTCTTTTGTCGTTCAATCGGAACTGATATATCAACAGGATCATAAGCATCCTGTTGTAAATAAGCCATGTCAAACATTAAAGACTTATGATAGGTGATGAAATCATCGATGGTAATTCCTTCCTCACCTGTTACTTGCATCATATTGTTTATCGCTTGTCCTTTATGGAGTAACTCCATCATACGGTTTACTTTCATGGTCCAAGTCGGTTCCAGTTTATTATCATACCAGGGCTGTAATTGTTCGAGATAACGAGACCAAGAAATTAAGGGATCAACAGCGGGATAAAATCGTTTGTAAGCACGATCGTAGCTTAAGCCTAAAAATGTTTTGACTGAACTTAACGTTGATTGCGTGACCGGCTCTTCAAAATTACCTCCCGCGGGCGACACAGTGCCGACAATAGTCAGACTCCCTAATGCATTGTCAGCGCAGCGAATGACGCCTGCACGCTCATATAGACTGCGGATACTGCTGTCCAGATACGCAGGATATCCTTCTTCACCGGGGATTTCTTCCATTCGCCCAGATGTTTCACGCATGGCTTGGGCCCAGCGGGAGGTAGAATCAGCAATAAGCAGCACGTTGTATCCCATTTGGCGATAATATTCGCCTAGGGTAATGCCTGTGTAAATAGAAGCTTCACGAGCAGCAACCGGCATAGAAGAGGTATTGCAAATAATAATAGTGTGGTCCATCAATGACCCGCCTGTTTTTGGATCCACTAAATTTGGAAACTCAGTAATCGTTTCAACCACTTCACCCGCACGTTCACCGCACGCAACAATAATGACAATATCTACATCTGAATAACGGGCGATTAAGTTTTGTAATACCGTTTTGCCAGCGCCAAATGGGCCGGGTATACAAGCTGTGCCGCCGCGTGCTAAAGGAAAAAAAGTATCAATGAGTCTGAGTGTTGTTATCATGGGCTCATGGGGATACTCACGTTGGACTAACTCTTCTTTCAATAGCCTTTGACCAATAGAAAAACGTACTGGCCAGCGTTGCAGCATTGAAACTTCGCGTGTTTTATTATTGCTATCAATCAGCCGCGCAATCGGCGTATCAGGAGCGAAAGTTCCCTGTTGTATCCAATCCACTTTTATATTGCTGCCCATATCAAACGGTACCATGATCTTGTGTGCCAACCTGCCTTCCTGAACAACACCTAGCACTTCCCCAGCTTTCACCACATCACCCTGGCGGACAGTTGCGGTAAATGCGAATTTTTTGTTTTGATTAATGGGGGTTTCGCGTATACCGCGCGGTAAAAAAAAGCCATATTTGTTTCCGATGTTAAGTAGTGGATTTTGCAATCCATCATAAATCATTCCCAGCAAACCCGGACCTAATGTGACAGACATTAGTTCGCCTGATTGTTCAACACTATCTCCAACAGCGATACCGTTAGTTTCTTCAAATACCTGAGCAACAGCAGTGTTGCCTTTCACATGCAGAATTTCAGCCATGATTTTTACTTGTTCGCCGTTAAGTTTTTCGTCTTGAGGACAAATGTAGATGATCTCATTTTTCATAAGAGGACGATCACCGGTTTGCTTGATACGAACAATTCCTTCTTGGATGGCCATGACAACAGCATTTGCATTGCTACTTTGAACGTTATTCATGAAAGACTCCCTTCCCAACGTCCTGACTCAGCAAGTATTTTGTCAGCCAATTCATGGATGCGATCAGAAGCAATTTTTTCATTGAATTGAGACCAGTAATTAACAATATTCCATCGCATTAAGTAGATGATCAGTGCTTCAAAATCATAAAAATGTCTGGCTTCGATACTATCTAAATGCTTCCAGATTAGAGTTAATAAAGTATCTTCAACAAAAGCCTGCCCCGTTATGTCTCTAATTGAACTTACAGCAAGCAGCCATGGATAAAGTGATTTCAAACCAAAATCCGGCCTATCCCAGTTTTTTATCAATCTAGTGTTCCACTGGCTAGACCAATACTCTTGTGGATTAGTGGGCGGTTGTGACTCTGTTTTACGTAAACGCAAAGCGACAAATAGACTACGGATGTCAAAAAACCAGTGAATCAATTCATTAATGAAAGGCATGTTTAATGCGAGCAGCGTTTTGCTTTTTGTCATCGTTGCTTGAAAAGACAATTTAGGATCAAACCAACTATCCCATAGGCAGTTTATGAGATTGTTTAAAATATTTCTTTCTGATTCTGTGAGAAGTTTAAGACGCTTTTCAAGCTGGATGCGCGAAATCGGTGTCTGTTTTATTTTGTATTGCCTGCTATGACGCGGCAGACTTGTGATAAGCATATAATAATAGGAAGTCATTGTAATAATCCTTCCAATAAAGCGCGAAATCTAGGCTGTAGATGCTTAAGTAATATGTCAGTGATAGCTTCTTCAGTTAAATCCAATTCAATATCTTCTCCCACAATACGCACTTTAATTCCGACTTCTCGTTTATCTGTATGTACCTTGAGATTCATTCCCGCTCTGAGCATCTCGCTAGTTGCTCCTTGCACAAGTTTCTTCAAAGGATCATTCTCCAATAATTTGGGATTATTCCGTATTTTATCAAAATCCAGTACTTTTTCGGGTAATTGAATTTCAATTTTACTGTCCTTGAATTTTTGTAACTGTTCCGCTGTATCTACCGCCAATAATAAAATTATTTGTCGAATAATCGATTCGTTATCAAGCTCTTTATGCACAAGCCGTTTGACTTCCTCCTTGAATCGGCTAATCATCCGCTGTCTAAGTTCAAGACGCATATTGCGTGCGGCAAGTTCTAGAGCATCTATTGCTGCTTGTTTTTCTTGTTGAATTTTTTTATGCGCATTGCTGATAAGCAGGTTTTCCTCATCGCGCGCATCATTGATAATTTTGTCAGCCTGTTCTTGAGCCTGTTTAATGATGTTATCTGCTTCTGTCTTACCTGCTTGCACACCATTATTTTTCAACCGCTCAATCAATGATTCCACACCATGGGAGATGATTTCATTTTTATGATCTTTGTTGTTTGTCATATAAAAACTCCTATAGGGAGGCGGAGAGTACAAGAGCAAAGACAAAAACAAAAACAGCAAATCCTTCCACTATCGCTGCCGGCGCGATGGCAAGACCGAATATTTCCGGTTTGGACTTAGCCGCATTAATTGCGCTAGCGCAGCAAATTCCCTGTTGTATGCCGCAGATCAAAAGTGCAATCCCGGTTAAAAATCCGATACCAAACAATCCGCCAGCAATTTGAGCCGTGACAGCACGCTTTAATGAAAACATGATAATAATGCCTAAAATCGCTTGCGTTGAAGGAAGCACTGCAATACCTATGTATTTTCCATATCCACTATCAACATCAAGCATAGCGCCTATCGCTGCTTGTCCGGCAATGGCACATCCATAAATACTCCCGATTGAACCCAGCGCTACCGGCGCAAATATGCCCACCCATCCGAGCAGTAACATTAATTCATTCATGTGAAACCTCCACTTTTTTAAATGGCTCATAAGAATACCCCTCTTCTTTGACACTCCACTTAAGAAATTCAATGTAATTCAAACGAAGACCATGGATCAAACCGCCCATGATAGATAAAATTAAATTCAGCGTTTGACCGAGGAGTAAAACCAGAATTGCCAGTATCCATCCATAACTACTCGATTTAGCAATGTGAACCGCAATATGATTGAATGTGACAGCTAAGGAAGCACCTGCAAGACCTAAAGCAAATAAACGCAAATAACTTAAGACATCACCGAATAATGTTGAAATATGCGATAGCATTTCTAAACCATGTAAAACACGATGAATAAATGATTTAACATTTGTTACAGGCAGATCACTGGCAAATATCATGAGGATGAGCAAACTCGCGGTCACGATGACAACTGACGTTGTGATGGCGGTTTGATTGTGATTCATGAATCCCCATGCCATGACCATAAATCCAAAAATGAGGAGAATAAATCCTATGGATTGCATTTTGAGATACAAGCGATTCGCAAACCAGGCACGCATCCCATTGGCAACGATAATATGCAGGCAGCCGATGGTAATCACTATTTTCATCATGGAATTAAAATTATTGATATCTAAAATTTTGAGATGTCCCAGAATAGATTGATGCGGCACTTCGATACCAAAATACGAGCCCAACATGACACCATAGATGATAGAAAATACGCATAGGGTGATCAGCAAGGGTCTTAACCAGGTGCTTGCATTGAATTTTCCTAACCATTTCCAGAACAAGGCAGTGAAGATGGCAATCACTAACCCGTATCCAGCATCCGCTAGAATGATGGCGAAAAAAATGGCGAATGAGAAAAAAATCATAAATGAAGGATCTAAAGCGTAATAACTGGGTGTCTGATAAAAATTGACAAGCTCGATCCCGGCACTTGTCCATGGATAAGTGCGTAATAAGGTAGGCGGTTTTTCGTCCGGGGAAGGTGATTCTATACTCATACCTAATTGATGCTTGTCACAAAATTTCTGTGCCATTCCTAGTTTATCTTCAGGTATCCAGCCCTGCATCAAGAAAAAATCTTTATGCTCATCAATTTTTTGACCCGCCTGCTGCAATGCGGTGCGGTCAGTGAATTTATCTAATAGACGAGATAAGAGTAAACAAAAACGGGTTAACTGACGCCTTTCTTCATTCAAATCATCTATTTTTTCGATGATTTCATTAAATTCTTTGCGCAAGATCTCTAATGAAACAGCACCGGTGTGTATACGCGGCACAAGGAAAGCATCAGCGCTAGGTTCGTCAGGCGATATGACAATCAGATAAATAAACATATCATCGCGATGGATTTCCTGAATGATATGATCACTTGGAATGCGGGAGATATCTTTATGCTTGATTTTATAAAACCATAAGCGGTTATCGCCAATTTCTCCTTCACTCGGTAATTTAAAATTTCCCCAAACAGATAAATCTTTGATTCGTTCTTGTAAAAAATCATGCCTGTCTATAGCCTCTCTTAAGCATGTTTGATTTTTCAAAGTCGCTGCGACAATTTCATCCGCATCAAATTGTTTTTGTATTTTTTTAGGTTTCGCTTGCTCAGGCGAGTCTTTTAAATAACTGACTGCTTTTTTAATATCGTCAACTAAAGTGGTTGATGCGCTAGTCAAGCTGGTGGCTTTGTCAGGATTAATTGAAACCAGATGGACACAACCCATATTTTGTAGCTGCGTCAGTATATTGAGTTTATCAGTACTCAGGCCATACAGCGTTATTTTCTTAAAAATAGCAATACTCATTGGATTTGCCTTTTCTTTTTCGCTATTTTGGATCTAACTACTCCCGCACGTTCATTGTCTGCCAGAAAAATCTGTATGGTTCTAATGAGGGTGTGTGCTTTGGGTATTAATACCTTTTCAAACAGATTTTTACGCTGCGTCACAATTTGCACTGCTTTGTCCAATGACTGAATTCTTTCTCTCGCTACCTGCACACGAATTCGCATTTCTATGATTTTCATTAAATCACTGAGGAAATTATCTAACCAATGCGGCGTGTTGAAATAAGCATATTTCACCGTATTAAATTTCATGGCGCCAAATGTTGGCACACTCACACCAACAATATTTTCATTATTTATTTCAATTGACTCAATTTTTAATAGATCATTTAAATTAAATTCACAATCAGCAACCATCGGGTAATTACGACCAATATCTTTTTCCATTTCATCTAAATGTTGTTTGGTTTGTTCAAATTCACTGCGTCCTTTATTTTTTTCAATCAGTAATTTTTGCCGCTTCAAATCCAAAGAAGGTAAAAATTGTTTATAATTTTTTAAATTCTTTTGCTCCAGACTCAGTGATGATTTATTTAGTTTTACTTGAGCCATCGTCGACCTCCTGTGAATCTGAGGTATTTTTCTTAAAATATTTATTAATTAACTCTTGTTTAATTAATAGTTCATTGTCATTGAAACATTCACCTAATGTTTGCCAACATAGATCGAGCGCTTCTTCTAGTGGAATGGAAGCCTTTATGTCCATGAAGCGTTCACGGAATAATTTCCCAAATTTCAGTAATCGATTATCAAATTCAGAGATTTCAAATGCCATAGCTTTTTTTTGCTCGGCATCACGCGCTGAGGAATAAAATCGAATCATGGCGTTCATGATTTGACTATGATCGTCTCTTGTCTGTTTGCCAATCACATGCTGCTTCAGACGGGATAACGAGCCGAACGGATCAATGGCGCCATCATGAAGATAAAATTGTCCCTCTGTAATATATCCCGTGTTATCCGGGACAGGATGAGTGACATCATTTCCCGGCATTGTTGTCACGGAAAGAATGGTGACAGAGCCTGCTCCCTGAAAATCACAGGCTTTTTCATATCTACGCGCAAGTTGAGAATATAAATCGCCCATATAACCCCGATTCGAGGGGACGCGCTCCATGGCTATTCCGACTTCTTTCAGCGCATCGGCAAAGGCTGTCATATCTGTTAGCAACACTAAGACTTTTTTGCCTTCTTCGATCGCATATTTTTCAGCGACTGCCAGCGCCATGTCTGGGATAAGCAATCTTTCCAGGATGGATTCAGATGCTTGATTCACAAACATAACCGTGCGTGCAATCGAACCATGATCTTCAAATGTTTTTCGGAAAGTATAATAATCATCAAAGAGTAAACCCATGCCGCCAAAAATAATTAAATCAGCATCCGCTTGTGTGGCAATGCGTGCGAGCAATTCATTGTAAGGTTCACCTGCGACAGAAAATATAGGTATTTTTTGACTCTCAACGAGACAATTGAAAATGTCTATCATCGGGATATTTGTTCTTATCATTTTTGATGCAAGCGTACGACGTGTCGGATTCACCGTCGGCGTTCTGATGCGTGTTTTATCATCATGACTAAGATCAGGTCCACCATCAATGGGTAATCCTGTACCATTGAATACGCGGCCCAATATATTGGGCGAGCAATTTACCATCATAGGTTGACCGAGGAAGGAAACAGAGGATTGGGTAGACAATCCTTTTGTGCCGCCATATATCTGTAATGAAACCACCTGATTTTCAATATAAATGATTTGTGCGAGTAAGGATTGACCTGACTCAGTATGGACGATAGCAATGTCGTCTAATCGTGGTCGAATAATGGATTTTTCAGTCTCGCTTATTGGGACGGTTACTTTAAGAATGTCGCCAGTGATTTCATTAATGTTGTGATAGCGAATAATAGCCATGTATTCCTCACCTAAATAATATCACTACATTGTTTCTAATTGGCTTCGTTTCGCATGCGCTAACATCACTGCAATGGCACACGAACCTACGCGCGAACGTACTCCATCAGATCGACTAGTTAAGATAATAGGAACGCGTGCACCTAAAATAATTCCTGCTGAAATAGCATTGGTGATTAATACTAACTGCTTAGCTAACATATTTCCGGCTTCCAGGTTAGGAACCAAAAAAATATCAACATCGCCAATGACAGGTGATTTTATATTCTTTACTTGTGCTGCATGTAAACTCAGTACATTGTCATAGGCGAAAGGACCATCCACAATACCACCGACTATTTGTTCACGCTCAGCCATTTTACAGAGGCAAGCAGCATCGAGCGTGGATTGGATAGCTGGATTGATGGTTTCTACGGCAGATAAGATGGCGACTTTAGGAATTTTTTCTTTATTTAAAGCATGAACCAGATCAATCGCGTTTTGCAAAATATCTCTTTTCGTCATCAAATCAGGATTTATATTGATAGCAGCATCCGTAATAATTAATGGCTTATGATAATTTGCAACGGCCATAATAAATGCATGACTTATCCTTCTGCTGGTACGAAGGCCAGTGCCTTGCTTCACCACTTCTTTCATTAACTCATCCGTATGGAGGCTGCCTTTCATGATTGCTTCAGCTTTTCCTTCGTGTACCAAGGATATGCTTTTTTGTGCGGCCGCTTCGCTGGTAGGAACATCGATTAATTCATAATCGGAGATGTTAATTTTTTTTTCCTTTGCAAGTGCTTGGATTTTTTTCTTAGGTCCGATTAATATGGGTTGAATTAAGCCTAATTGCGCAGCTTCAATAGCACCATTTAGTGCATCTTCACTGCAAGGATAAACAACAGCAACAGAGATCTTTTCTAATGTTTGACATTTTTGCAAAAAATTTTTTGCGAGTGTATCAATGTCTAATATTTTTCTGTCCATGGGTGTTCCCTTTTTGCAGCTTTATGTGTTGTTGATTTGTGTGGGTGCTTATTTCTGGTTGCATGGCTGTGTGCTTTCGTAAATGTATATATTTCGGGAATGATTATTTTGCGAAATTTACTGCCGCTAAATAATCCATAATGTCCTACGCCCTCGGCTAGTATGTATTTCTTCATTGAATCTGGAAGATTATTACATAAAGTAAGAACGGATTTGGTTTGACCAGAACCCGTGATATCGTCACGCTCTCCTTCAATGGCTAAAATGGCGGTTTTGGTAATATCCTGCAAGCGTACATTATGTCCTCGTGATTTATATCTGCCTGTTGTCAATAATTTTTCTTGAAAGACAGTATTAATAGTTTGCATATAAAATTCAGCAGTTAAATCCATCGTTGAAAAATATTCGAGATAGAAATTTGATGGTTTTAAATGCGTCTGCTCTTCTATTGTCAGCGTAGTCTTCTATGGCTTTGTTAAGTGATTCCATGTGTCGTTGTATATTCATGCTCATGAAACCGGCAAGCTGCATGAAGCCGGGATAGACCAATCGCATTGCACCAGGAAATCGGGAGGGGACCATGGAGATGACATTTTGTTGGAACCAATCATCCCCTCTGGATGTGGCAATCTCATTGACTGCGGTGGGTGATTGATTGGTATCAATAGGTCCGCCCAATAGTATTGCAGTATGAGGTAGTTTTGGATCGTTTTTGGTGGACATTAATGCGAGTGCTGCTAAAACAGGGACAGTGGGTTGGCATACCGCCATATATTTGAGTTCGGTCCTAATAAATTGGAAATAGGAAATCAAGTAATCAATATAATCATCTAAATCAAATCGCACCTTCTATTAAGGGAACATCTCGAGCATTCATTCCAATCGGTGATATAAACATCATACAAAGGTAATAAATTTAGTACGGAATCGCGCAGCAACGTTGCATGATGGCCTGACATGGGTGCGACGACAAGCATTTTGGGTAAATTCAATTCATCATTTTTCTTTTTTCGAAGTGAATCAAATTGCAAAAGCTTTTTCTATCAATAATATCTTCTCTAATTTCATAATATTCATCACCCATTTTAATTTCATTGATATTAAATTTTGGTTTGCCATGGATATTGGTGAGCATGTGAAATACATAACAATATCCTGCCATTTTTCTAAAATGACTGGCCGATTGATTTAACATGTTTGAATATAATTGTCTTTCTTGTTCCGATAAGTACGGAACATTGACGGGTAAATTCAGCATATCTGAGACGCGGCGATTTCGCTTAGCGAGATTTGCGTAATAGTCCGAGTAGGGTTGAAGAGCCCGCATAGTGAAATCATAAATATTATAGAGTGAACGATTATCTAGCGGATTATGAAACATACATGATTCCTTTTTATAAATATTGATAACCCTGCTAATAGAGAAAACAATTTATTTGTATGAATTCAGTTTAACATAATTCTCGATAGTGGACGTGAGATGTTATAATACTGGTTAAACAGGAATCTTTTTCATAAGTCATTCATTATGAAAGCAATAGGATGATATGACATCTAATCAACTGGTTGTGATTAATTCAGGCTCATCCAGCATTAAGTTTGCTGTCTATGAGTTTGATTCGGCGTTAAAAAAATCTCTCCATGGATCTGTTGAAAATTTAACAATCTCACCCATTTTAAAAATTTTCAATTCAGAGAATGAATTAATTAGAGAAAATCAATATTCCAGTGATTTTGGATACCAGCAATTTTACGAAATGTTAATCTCTGCTTTTGAATCCAATCAATTTAATTATACCGTTGCCGCGGTCGGTCATAGAGTGGTTCATGGCGGTGACAAATATCAATCACCTGTGCTGATTAATTATGACGTCATACAATATTTAAAAAAATTGATCCCGTTCGCGCCATTGCACCAACCCTATAACATCGATGCGATCGAAAGTATTCATAAATCGTATCCCAACATGCCGCAAGTCGCTTGTTTTGATACGGCTTTTCATCGCACGCATCCTTATGTTGCAGATTGTTTTGGTTTGCCGCGAGATTTAACAGAAGCGGGAATACGTCGATATGGATTTCATGGATTGTCATACGAATATATCATGCATAAATTTAGCGAAGTGAATGCTGACAAATTGAATAAACGCATCGTTGTCGCGCACTTGGGTAATGGCTCCAGTATGTGTGCCATTAAAAATAGAAAATCAATTGATAGCACTATGGGATTTACCGCGCTGGATGGATTGGTGATGGGAACGCGCTGCGGAAATCTTGATCCCGGAGTCATTCTGTATTTGTTACAGTACAAGAATATGTCTGGTAAAGAAATCGAAGCAATGCTTTATAAAAAGAGCGGACTTCTAGGTGCGTCGGGCATTAGTAGTAATATGAAAACATTGTTAGATAGATTCAACTAAACCTGCTCAAGAAGCTATTGAGTTATATGTGTATCGTATCCGGCATGAATTCAGGCGCATTAACTGCGGCGCTAGGCGGCATAGATGTGTTGATTTTTACTGGAGGGATAGGCGAGCATGCCTCACACATTCGAGAACAAGTCTGTCGTGATACTGAGTGGTTAGGTTTGCAAATTGATGAAAATCTGAATCGAAAAAACCAGGCAATGATTAGCACTCCACAGAGTAAGGTCGAAGTTTATGTCATACCCACGAATGAGGAATGGATCATCGCAAATCATACCTATCATCTAATCAACAAGGGAGTATAGCTTATGGATCCCAAGCTGTTAGCAGGTAAAAAAGCACTCATTGTCGGAATTGCTAACGAACACTCCATCGCCTATGGTTGTGCGCATATGTTAAAGTCAGCCGGTGTTGAACTCGCTATTACTTATTTAAATGATAAGTCGAAACCATTTGTAGACAAAGTTGTTGATGAACTGCAGCCGACTATTTATACACGTTGTGATGTCACCAATGATGAGGATATTAAATTACTCTTCGAACAAATTAATTCGAAATGGCATCAACTGGATATTTTAATTCATTCCATTGCATTTGCACCTAAACAAGATTTGCAAGGACCCATTGTTGAATCCTCAAAAGAGGGTTTTTTACTGGCCATGGATATTTCCTGTCATTCGTTTTTACGCATGGCGAACTATGCAAAACCATTGATGAAAAATGGTGGTTCATTATTCGCCATGTCGTTTTATGGCGCTGAAAAAGTAGTGGAAAATTATAATTTGATGGGGCCAGTCAAGGCTGCATTGGAATCATCAGTACGCTACATGGCGGTAGAACTGGGTCCGCAAAAAATCCGTGTGATCGCACTTTCGCCCGGACCCGTCAAAACCAGAGCAGCGTCTGGTATTGGTAAGTTTGATGAATTAATGCTACGCGCGCGTGAAAAGTCACCGCTGCAAACATTGGTAGATATATTTGATGTTGGCGCCATGGTTACATTTCTTGCCAGTGATTATGCAAAGAATATAACCGGTGACACCATTTATATTGATGGTGGATATCATATTGTAGGGTAGAGGGCTGTTGAAACTGATGCATGATAAAAGGAGAAGCCATGAAAAAGAAAATTGTTACAGGTGCAGAAGCTGTTGCAATTATTCGCGACGGCGATACGGTATGTTGTTCTGGCTTCGGCAGCAATGGTGTTCCAATAGAATTGATATTAGCATTGGAAAAGCGTTTTCTAGAGACGGGCTCTCCCAACAATCTCACACTGCTATTCGGCGGTGGTCCAGGAGATGGTGCTGAGGGCGGCCTTAATCGGTTAGCCCACGAGGGATTATTAAAACGAGTTATCGGCGGACACTATGGGCTCGTACCTAATATCGGGAAGCTTGCACTTGAAGAAAAAGTGGAAGCATACAATTTGCCGCTTGGCGTGATTTCGCATATGTATCGCGACATCGGCTGTGGTCTGCCTGCCACTGTATCTAAAGTGGGTCTCAATTCCTTTGTTGATCCGCGCATTGAAGGCGGCAAAATTAATAGTAGAACAAAGGAAGACATCGTTAGTCTCATTAATTACGAAGGGAAGGAATTACTCGTTTACAAAACTCTTCCGATTTCCATTGCATTTATTCGCGGCACGACGGCAGATTCCGAAGGTAATATCACGATGGAACACGAAAGCCTTACACAAGACGGACTGGCAATCGCCATTGCAACTAGAAATAGTGGCGGTTTTGTTATTGCACAAGTTGAGCGAATTGCTGAGCATGGTTCGCTTAATCCACGATTAGTTAAAATCCCCGGCATTCTGGTTGACTGTGTCGTCATCGCAAAACCAGAGAACCATTTACAAACCTTCGCTTCTCCTTATAGTGCTGCGTTCTCAGGCGAAGTACGTGTGCCTTTGGATGTCATTGAAACCATGCCACTAGATGAGCGCAAAATCATTGCACGCCGTGCAGCCTTTGAATTAATGCCAAATGCGATTATCAATCTTGGCATAGGCATGCCGGAGGGTGTTGCCTCTATTGCTAATGAAGAAAAAATTCTGAAATACATCACACTCACTGCAGAGCCTGGCTTGATAGGCGGTGTGTTAGCGAGTGGTTTGAATTTCGGTTCCGGAATCGACATGGATGCCATCATAGACATGAATCAGCAATTCGATTTTTATGACGGCGGTGGTCTCGATCTTGCCTGCTTGGGATTAGCTGAATGCGATCCCACAGGCTCGATTAATGTCAGCCGTTTCGGTTCAAAATTGGCAGGGGCGGGAGGATTTATCGATATCACACAGAATAGTCGCGTGGTGATATTCGTCGGGACATTTACGGCGGGCGGATTAAAGATTGCTGTCGAGGATGGCAAGCTCAAGATTCTGCAAGAAGGCCGCAAGAGCAAATTCGTCAATAAAGTAGAGCAGATTACATTCAGCGGTCAGACGGCTGCGAAGGCAGGCCAGCACGTACTCTATGTCACAGAGCGGTGCGTGTTCAAGCTTGGAACCGAAGGTTTAGAGTTGATTGAGATAGCACCTGGTATTGATATCGAGCGTGATATTCTCGCTCATATGGATTTTAAACCGGTGATCAAAGCTCCCGTCACAATGGATGCGCGTATTTTCAGCGATGAGCCTATGAATCTCAAAGACACACTTCTCGCAATTAGTCTGGTCGATCGTATGCATTATGATGCACGTCAAAATACGCTATTTTATAATTTCCAAGGTTTGCAAGTACGCACGAAAAGTGATGTGGAAAACATACGTCATGCGGTTGATAATCTTTGCGCATCTTTACACAAGAAAGTTCCTGTCGTGATCAACTATGACGATTTTCATATCGACGAATCCGTCATTGATGATTATGTGCAAATGGTAAAAGAGGTAACGGATAAGTATTACACCAACGTTTCGCGCTATACGACCAGTGCTTTTATGCGTTTAAAATTGGGTAAAGCATTAGAGAGTAGAGGATTATCACCACACATTTACGAAACGCGCAAGGAGGCATTGACGGAGCATGAGTAGATCGGGTCCTGATAATTGAAAATAGGAAATCATATTAAGAGGATAAATAGATGATCAACTCAATTATGGGTTTATTTTTACTCGTTATTTTTTTCTTTCTGATGCTATTATGCATTGCTCTTGGCCAGTTGATCGCAAAGAAAAAACCAGCAACATCCGGGCTCAATGTGACAGAAGGTGCTGTGTTTACACTGATGGGCTTACTTGTCGCATTTACTTTTGCTAGTGCTAACCAACGCTTTGACCAGCGCCGTGCTATGATCACGGAGGAGGCCAATGCAATTAGCACTGCCTATCTTCGATTAGATATGTTACAACCGAATGATCGTTTATTACTTAAAAAAGATTTTCTTACCTATGTTGCAGCTCGATTGGCAATTTATCAGGCTGTGCCTGATTTTAATGCTGTTGCCATAGAATTAAATAAATCCAAAGAAATTCAGAAAAAGCTTTGGCAAGATGCAATCAATGCTAGTAAAAATACAAACATTCAAGTTGCTCCTATGCTTATATTACCCTCTATCAACAATATGTTTGATGTTGCTAATACGAGAAGTGCTTATACTTATTTTCATCCACATTATTTAATATTTGCGCTATTAATTCTTGTCGCTTTATTAAGCGCTTTTCTCACTGGCTATGGGATGGCTGGAAAAGGAACTTGGAGTTCAATGGGCGTAACCGGCCTTCCTCTCCAAACTACTAATTGATTTATATAGAAATTTCATTTTACAAATAGTGCAAAACCCTCTAAAAATGACTGTCGTTTCACGATGAAGTTAATGACATGGTCAAAGGAGAGGGTTTGCATGAGAATAATGTCAAATAAATTAGCTCAACGCAATATTATTGAGTTAGATAAGTTACAAAACAACCTGAAAGATTATATACAGCAGGCTGCGATACATGGAATACCAGTCCATGAAGTTGAAAAGAGTATTTTTTCAACCGTACTGGAAATAGGTAAACGTGCGTTGGGTTATTTTTTCGCGTCGCAAGGTGACGGTGATGTGGGTGAGAAAATAATATTAGAAAATAGCCAGAAAGAAGTAAAACGTCTTGGTAAAGGTACGCGCTATTATCAGTCAATATTTGGAGAATTTACGTTAGAACGTTACCGTTATGGATCACGTGAAGGACAGAGAATCACATCTGTTCCTTTGGATGAACGGCTGGCATTGCCTGAAAGTGATTATGGTTTTTTATTGCAGGAATGGAGCCAGCTAATTGCAGTTGAAGTTCCATTTCAAACGACTGCTATGTTGTTAGAAAAAATTTTCCCAATTAAGGTGCCTGTTGATAGCTTGGAGAAAATTAATCAAACTCAGGCAGCGCATGTAGAGGCTTTTCGCTCGAGTAAAAAGATTGACATAGAACAAGAGGAATCTATTTTGGTGATTAGTGCAGATGGAAAAGGCGTCCCTATTCGACATAAAAAAGATCAAGCTCGAATTGAAGAACATAAACGCAAAAAAGGCCCCAAACCAGATCGCAAACGTATGGCAGTGGTCGGTGCCGTCTATTCTGTTGCACCATTCATACGGACACCAGAACAAATAGTTGAAGCATTATTTTTAGATCCTGAAAAAACATCACGAGACGCCGTGCCGAAAAGGCCAAAACTAAAAAACAAGCAAGTTGTTGCGAACCTAACCCGTGATATCAATGCTACGACATTTAATGCAACGGTCACTACATTTTCGTGGATAAAAGCACAAGTGACAGAACGTAATCCAAAGCGCCTAAAATCTTGTATTGCGCTGATGGATGGCCAGCCTTCCTTATGGGAAGAACTGCATCGCCAGTTTAGTGCTGACCCTATGATAGAAATTCTTGATATATTGCATGTGACTCCTCGTCTGTGGGATGCAGCTAATATTTTTTATCCAAATGATAAAAGTTCACAAATAATTTTTATGAAAGAGCGTGTCCTGCGAGTACTAAAAGGCGAGGCAAAATTAGTGATTAGTGGCTTTCGTCAAATGGCCACCAAACAAAATATGGTCAAAACTAAACTGAAAAAATTAGAAAGAGCTTGTCATTATTTAGAAAAAAATTTATCTCGCATGAGATATGACGAATATCTTAAAAATGGATATCAAATTGCTTCTGGTGTTATTGAAGGGGCTTGCCGGCACTTTGTAAAAGATCGTATGGAGCGCGCAGGAATGCGTTGGTCAATTGACGGCGCGCAATCTATGCTGAATATGCGAAGCACTTATTTAAATGATGATTGGGACGATTTTATACAATATCGTATGAAAAAAGAAATAGAGAGGTTGTATCTAAATCGTGATCTTATTAAAAAAATTGATTGGCCGTTGGCTGCATGATAGGCGTGGGAGACCGGTTACGCCCGAGTTCAATACATGTTATTGCTTTTGCTTTAATCATAACCATCACCATTTATATTATTATTGATCTTGAATATCCTCGTCTTGGAATCATTAAAGAAACGAAATTTGACAGACAATTGATTGAGCTTCAAAAGGATATGGAGCAATGACATATGAAATGTATGAAATAAAGGATAATTGTTACAACATTTATACTTCAATGGCGCTACTTTAAGAAACAGCTTGCAGCATAACCTCATGATTTAAAGTGAAATCAGTTTCCAAATTTATTATGATTCGTTTCGACTAAAAAGCGATCGAATAAAAAAGGAAACTGACGAAATGGATTCTAATAAGAAACGCACGCTAGTGCAAATTGAAAAACAAAAACGGTCTCTATTATCAAGCAAGACTGATGTCTCACTCACAAATATTTTAAGCTCAGAACGTTGCCAACGCATTCTTAGCGAATGCCGTGAATTTCGTGATCGAGTTTATACGCCAATAAAAACGGTATTTGTATTTATCAAGCAAGTATTAAACCCAGATAAATCCTGCAAAAAGGCCGTTGCTAGAATTATAGTAGAGCAATTGAATGCCGGAGAAAAACCGGTTAGCTCAAATACAGGCCCTTATTGTAAAGCACGGCAACGCTTGCCAGAAGGAACTGTGCATGAATTAGTGAAGGAAATTGGCACTGCACCGCTAAACAATGCACCATCGAAATGGAAACCGTTTGGCCGAAATTTAAAAGTTTTTGACGGCAGCACGGGGAAAATGGCAGATACAAAAGCAAATCAAAAGGCTTTTCCTCAGCATAAAAATCAGAAAAAAGGTGCTGGATTTCCTATTGTGCGCTTTGTAGTAGTGATGTCTCTCACTGTTGGCACGGTGATTGATTATGCAATTGGTGCATACAAAGGAAAAGGCACTGGCGAATCATCATTGCTTAGAAATATTCTCACGTGTATTGAGAAAGACGATATTGCATTAGGAGACCGTTACTTTCCAAATTTTTTCCTTATGGCTGATTTAAATAAAATTGGTGCTGACGGAATATTTCGTGGTCAAGGCCAACGACATTATGATTTTAGATCAGGCGTTCGCCTGGGTAAAAATGATCATATTGTTTTTTGGGAAAAACCGTATAAGCCCACGTGGATGGCACAAAAAGAATACGATTCTTACCCAGATAAAATTCAGGTAAGAGAGTTTAAAGTGGCGGGAAATGTTTACGTTACCACGTTTCTGAATGCTAGAAAATATCACAAAAAAGAACTTGCCAGCATCTATGAGCGAAGATGGGATGTTGAAATTAATTTGAAAAGTATTAAAGCGACCATGAATATGGATATGCTATCTTGCAAAACGCCAGATATGGTAAAAAAAGAGATAGGCATTCATTTTTTAGCGTACAATTTTATACGAATAATGATAGCAGAAGCTTGCATACGTCATGATGCTGTTCCTTGGAAAGTTAGTTTCAAAGGCACAGTGCAATTGCTAGCAGCATTCATGCCATACTTTTTGGGTTCAAGCACAAGAAGAAATAAAATATTGTATGCTAAAATGCTCGCGTTAATCGTTAAAAACAAGATAGGTAATAGACCAGGAAGAATCGAGCCACGTGTTATTAAGCAGAGACATAAGCCATTCCCTACGTTGAAGCGACAGCGGTCTGTTGAAAAAGAAATGCTGATGAAAAAACTGAGCAAAAGAATTGCAAGAAATGCTGGGGATTAAGGTAGTGCCATTGATTTATACTTCATCTTTTTCAGAGAGAGAAAAATTAACTTTGTGGCGATATTACGTATCAAATGGTACGGGGTTTGCAATTGGTTTTAATCGGAATTTGCAAAAATAATATATGGCGAAAATAAATCGAAGATCGCTACTGTTCACTTTCCCTCAACATAAGAAATAACACGAACCTACTTTTTAGTGTTATAAATAAAGAAACGACAACAATTTTGGATTGCTGTCGCGCAGTTAAAAAAAATAATGTTTAAACTTTCGTGCAATTTTTTTTCACTTCTCTTTGATCTTTGCTACTAATTTCGATACCAGCAAACGTTACGAGTAGTAACCCAATTGCCACATTGATCATAGTAGCCAAATACTTTGCAACGAACGAACTTACAGCATCCGTTGCAATCTTTCACAGAGGAGTCAGAATAATAGTAGTATATTCTTTGATAATGACTCCAAGCTAATGCACTACTCGATGTGGCTAGTACACCTAATCCTAAGAATATTACAAATAACAATTTAGATAATGTGTTTTTCATAACCACTCCTCCTTGTCATCTTATTTTTGAAAACCAATCCCAACAATTCAAAAGCTACATTTATATTCTATCTGTTTATTTCATTTAATGGATGAAGCGAATGAGCCGCTCAACCTTATTTTTTGGTGTCGAACGTAACTTGTTGATTTTTAGTTGGTGTTAGAGGTAGCAGGGAACGACACACCGACGACTACTTAATTTATCAATGAGTTATCCGAGCCTAATGTAAGTATTCGGTTTAGACGTCAGTAAAATCAATCAGCTATCCCAGCAGCCCGGTCGTCCCCTTGCGAAAGCGCCCGCGAACTTTATAGAGTCACAGGCGGTATTCGCCGAAGACAAGGGAATCCAGTGCGATCTTGATTAGGGCGTGCTTTGATTATCCAGAACTTTCATAACTAGGCGGTCTTGAGAGAAACTGCCTTTGCTTTTCAGGCATTTTCCAAGGTAGAAATGGAGTGATATCTTTTGGCGGTGCACCACCTACTAATGCACATTCATAAAAATAAGCGAGCAACCATGTATGCACATTGATTTTCCACAGCTTAAGCGTTTTGAATAAGGTAAATAATGCTGCAGCTAATTCACCAGACCATACTGCTCCAGAACCGTAATAATTTTTTCTTCCAACTACACTTGAACGTAAACCTCTTTCAGCTATGTTGTTATCCATCGGAATTTCAGGGTGATCAACAAAGATGGTTAGTCCATTCCAATGTTTATTTAAACTTTTTAGTAATTTTTTTGCTGAGGGTAAAATCATTATATCCGCAAGTTGTTTGGCTAATTCTTTTTTCATATCGGAAATAGCGTTTTTAAGCTCACAATCTTTCTCTCGAAATAATTTTGATTTTTGTTTGTGTCGAATTCGTTGATTATTTATATGGTAAAGTTTACCAATACGATCAACCCAAGATAATGCCCATGCTTCCTGTTCAATATACCCCTTAGCATGAGCTAAAAAATCGCGCCGAACATGCGCCCAACAGAAAGCTAAAACAAATAAACCATTTTTTGCTATCACTTTATAAGCACTATAGCGATCAACATTTAATTTTCCACCGGCGTGATCTTCTCCAAAATATTCAATCAATGCTTCAGATGAACGATTTGGGTGTATCTTATAAACAACGGTTTCAGCATTATGGAAAATCCATAGATACCAATTATGATTTTTCTTACCTTCGATTGTTTCAAATACTTTCCAACCTGTTTCATCAGCATGCCAATGATTTGCACCTATGCTTTTTTCAACGATCGCATCATAGAGCGGAATAAAATAAGGTAATAATTTTTGAAAACCATCTGTTATTGTTCCGATAGAAAGAGATAATCCATATCCACTTAATTCTTCAAGCGTACGGTTGATGGGTTGTTGGTATTCATATTTCTTTAAAAGTAATAATGCCCAGATTGAGATACCTAATTTACTTTTAGGTAATAACCGTTCTGTAATCGGAGCACTTAATAATTGAGGATCAGGATTTTTTTTACAGAAGCAATGACGTTTATATTTTTTCCGATAAATAATACGACGGTGCGCTTTTACATTAGCAACTTCTAAAATATCAGATTCCGCATAGCCAGGTAACTCTTCATAAGGTAAGTGACAACAAGGACAAAAGCAGCTCTCTTCTGCCAATCCAACCTCTTCTTCCACAATAGGTAGATGGCTGTAATCGCGTCGCCCGTGACCTTTGCTTCCAGGTTGTTGTCCGCGATTTTTTTTAGATTTTTCTTTTTCTGATTGTGGATTGATATCTTGGATTTTATTATTTTTTTCCGAGCTTTTTCCAAATAACTCCTGTTCTCTCTTGCGTAACCTCGCTTTTAGTTCTTCATTTTCAGCAATAAGTTGTTCTTCACGCGTTTTGACTTGGTGAAACTGCGCTTCCCAGTAATGAGCTTTGGTTTTATATTCAATCATTTCTATTTTTATAAGATCATATTTAGATTCTAATTCAGCATAACGATTGCAGCAGCTTTCATGAATGTCTGATTCATATTTATTAAATACAGTATTCTCAGGTACAAATTCCATTTAACTTGAAACTAACCTTATCAATCATTTAAGCGCAAAAAGATACTCACTTTAGCGCGCATTTTCAATCTTAATTTAACTAGCTAGATAGAATCGTTTAAATAATCGGCTTTTCAAGCACGTCCTAATCAAGATCGCACTGGATTGTCCCCTTGTCTTCGGCGCAATACCTCCTGTGACTCTATAAAGTTCGTGGGCGCCTTCGCAAGGAGACGACGAGGCTGCTGGGATAGCTGATTGATTTTACTGACGTCTAAACCGAATACTTACAGCCTAATACTCCAACTATTTATCCCTAAGTAGCTATATGCAAAGGCAAGCCATGATTAACTAATCATTTGTAGGTAAGCCATTTTTACAATATAAAGTAATTTCTATACCTGCTTCCGAAGGCGGGCTGATCACGAGGGAATTGGAATTTGCATCCGCGGTAAGCCAAACTTTAACATCCCCATTCTCTAACGCACTACAAATAGAATCTCTGATATGTTTTATTGTTGCCGTAAAATCATTTATTGGAATATGACTTGGTTTAACTTGCGAATTAGCTATGAGTGTAGATTTTGCTGATGACTGAGTATTGGTTTTTAATAAATTTGTACCAGCATTTAATGATCCGTAAGGAATGATATTAATCACATCTCTATCTTTTATTGTTTCAGTTGTGATAGGTGAAAGAAGATTCGTTGCTTGTGGTATTAATACATCCAAACTGTTAAATTTCGCGGCGGGATTCGAGCTATTTATTTGTGCGATTGTAGGCTGACTCATAGCTATGAGTAATGTAAAGAAAATAAATCTCTTGGATAGCACAATTAAACCTTTTATTATTTGCATAAGAGGAATTTCCTTCATTAATTATCTCAGCGTTAGTTCTATTTTACCGGTTTTTTATAGCGAAATCCTAAAAAGACGTTAGACAATATCCCGGTAACGCTATGATTTTTTTACGCTTAATTTTTATAATTCGAGCCTACAGCCAGCTTCCTCTATTAATATTACTTTAATACAAAAAAATGTAATATGTGTCAAAAGTACGATAAAACGAGTAGGAGTCTAAAATATATGTTATCTAGTCATTCTTTTAAAAAAGCACAAGCAGTTTGGGAATTATTTTCTGGAAGATATGCACAACTAGAAACAGAAATAACGTCCAAAATGCCTTCTGAGTTAATGGTACCTGTCGATCCAGGAAAGAGCCAAATCTTAAAGCAAGCTTTAGAACAAGGAAATTGGGAGCTTATTAACTTTAATGATGAAACTATGCCTCAAATAGCTCTTTCCTTATACCAAACACAACAAATCACGTATCATCAGCTTTGTACACTTCTTGAAAGACGTCAAACTTTAAATAATTTCCAATTATTAAATACTTATCCCATTCTTGACGAGAACAATGAATTCACTGTTGAAGCTCGGCAGATTTTATTACCAGCTCTTAATCAATCTAGACATTTAAAAGAATTGACTAAAGAACAAGAATTAGAATTAAAAGAGTTGGTAGCTACCTTGCCGCTCTCTGAGAGATTTTTTTATACTACATCGATAGGGAAATTCAAAGACAATGAAGAAGAATCCTTAGGTAATGGAATGATAGCGAATGATATTTGTGCATTACTTATTAACCAAGATAGTGAGCAAATGATTCATACCAGTACGGGCTTGTTCGATGCACACGGATTAGTACGATTTGGCTTAGATGAATACATAAGACCTTTATATCGTTTTGGTACTCAAGATATAAATGATATTGAAAGTGGAGTACGACAATACGCGCGTCTTGCTGCATTATGTTATCCAAATACGAAAGCCTTTGATGAACACATTCATGATTATGATAATGTTACTCCATTAGAAGCGACAAGCCATGATAGGTATCATGCATTTTTGATGTCAGCTGTGCCTAAGCCTATACTTCATGCTTTTTGGCGCATAGTAGATGTTGTGCGTAGTAACACAAAAAATAAATGGTCGAAAGAAATCTGGACATTCATTGATTGTGAAATGCTTCATTGTATTGCTACGCATACTTTAAGAAAATCAACTAAAATGTCCGATCAAGAAATGACTGAATTATTTTGTCATTCCATCATAAAAGGTAGTGGTGTAATTACTAAGTACAGCTTTCTTCTATACAAAAATGAAATTACTCCGGTCTTTATCACCTTGATTCTTGACATGTATCGAAATCCGCATATTTGGGCAGAATACTCGATCAATCCAAAGTATTTTACTGCTAAATTTAAAGAATTTTATGCTACTATCGGTGAAATTTATTCACATATCAAAGACGACGACTACAATATTCAATTATTTAAATGTCAATTGTATTTTGCTCATTTAGATTTACATGGGAAAACAGAACCTAAACTGTTTACAAACTTACTCGACATAATAAACAAAAATAGGGCTAATGTTTCTAGCCAACTCACGTTACAAAAAGTCAAAGCTCAAGACAAAGAATTTCCTCCCTATAAAAGAAACACTGTCTATTTATCTTATGCAGGTGAAAAAGAGCCACAGAAAATTTACCAGGCTCTTATAAAAGAATTTATGGAAAAAGACTTCATCGTGACAACTTCTCAAAAGCTAGAAACGAAAAAGACTAGCAACTATGCAAACCATTTAAATTCAATTTGGTCAACCCGTACAAGCGAATCTACACCAACAACACCAGCTGTGGCGCGTGAGTTTAGCTGTTTAATAGAAAGATGAAGTCAAAACACTGATCGAGATGGTTATTGATACATAAATTATCATATCAAATGGTATACATAAAAAGTGGTATCTTCCTCTCCGCCACATTGTGGAAGAGAGGGTTAGGGAGAGGAGGAGGCATCATTATAAGCTCATATCAACAGCAGATGTATTCGGTAATGATCACAAATTTTGACAGTTCTATTCTATTACTCTGACTTTATAGTTTCCTTGGATTTTATGAATTCAAGAAGGTCTGCATTTACCTTGTCCTTATGAGTTGAGCAAAGACCATGTGGCGCCCCTGGGTAAATTTTGAGTTGTCCATTCTTTACTATTTTTACAGCAAGCACGGAGGCATCTTTGTACGGTACTATCTGATCATCATCACCCTGAATAAATAATGTAGGCATATCCATTTTCTTGAGATCTTCAGTGAAGTCAGTTTCTGAAAACTGTTTGATACATTCATAATAGCCTTTGAAACCACAAAGCATCGCTTGCATCCAGAAAGATTCGCGTAAGCCTTCAGATACTTTGGATCCTGTTCTATTAGCACCATAGAATGGCACCGCAATGTCTTTGCTAAACTGAGCACGATCAGCGAGTGTCTTTGCGCGTAAGTCATCAAACACTTCCATGGGTAAACCGCCAGGGTTCTTCGCTGACTTCAGCATGATGGGGGGTACTGCGCTAATTAGGACTGCTTTAGCAACACGGTTTGAGCCGTGTCGTCCAATATAGCGAGCAACTTCGCCGCCGCCCGTTGAGTGCCCAACATGAATCGCGTCTTTTAAATCAAGTGCTTTAACAAGAGCAGCAAGGTCATCAGCATAGGTATCCATGTCATTACCATTTGATGGCTGAGATGAGCGGCCGTGTCCACGGCGATCATGAGCAATGCAACGATAACCGTGAGAGCTGAGAAATAACATTTGATCTTCCCAGGCATCTGCACTGAGCGGCCAACCGTGGCTAAATACGATGGGCTGCCCTTTGCCCCAATCTTTAAAATATATATCAATATTGCTGGAATTTTCTTTGCCCACAGTGATGAAACTCATTATAAATCTCCTTATTAAAGTTTGTTGTCCTTAACATTGCATTAGGTAATTGAGCATTTTTTTATACTGATCTAGTTGTTATTGGTTGTCAATTTTGTGGTTTAAAGTGTTAGAAAAGTTAAGTTTTAACTATTTATTGTAATGACAATTTAATTTTTTTAGCTTAATTTCTGGGAATGGTTAGTACTTCTCGCGATTGTTTCAACGACTATTTTATTTTTCAATTTAATGACAGATCTCACGAATTGTGGAGAACCTAAATGCGTTTAAATCCTATACCACCAAAAAATCTTTCCTCAGAGCAGCACCATCTATTTAAGAGCATCCAGGAAGGGATTGAAACCCATCTCCAAGGTTTCATCTCAAAACGCGCAGACGGCGCTCTCATCGGGCCCTTCAATCCCATGCTGCACTTCCCGCAATTTGGGACTGCTGTTTGGGATTTCATCATGGCGCTGTCGGAGCATTCGACGCTACCAAAATCCGCTCATGAAGTAGCGATCCTTGTCGTCGGAGCACGTTACAGTTCGCGGTACGAACTCTATGCACATCAGCACGTTGCCGCCCGATCCGGACTTTCGGAGGCAAAAATTGCAACCATCGTCGCTGGCGAACGGCCCATTGATCTTAACCATGAAGAAGGTGTCGCCTATGATGTTGCATCCAAACTCTCTCGTGGAGGTCAACTTCCTGAAGCAAGCTATCAAGCCTCAATGAGCGCTTTCGGCGATCGGGGCACAGCTGAGCTTATCTACCTTATCGGTTGCTATTGTCTCGTCTCCGTCATCCTCAATGCTTACGACATATCTGTTCCTGGCAGTGAAGAAGGCTTAGGCTGATAACATGAATGAGCAAACTTGAAGACTTAGACCACAAGCTGTGAGGATTGTTAACCAGAAAAGGAACGTTCAATGAGCAACCTATCGCCTGATGCTAAGGTCACAGTGGAGCGGCGTGGACAGATAGTCCTCGTCGGCATTAATCGACATCGAGTGCATCTAACCTACATAAGGAAAAGAAAATGAAAACTATCTCGATTGCAAACTATGGGCCCCTCGATGAAGTTGTTCGCATGACCGATATGCCTAAGCCGACACCAGGACCTCAAGATGTTTTGATCCAAGTACGTGCGGCTGGTGTGAACCCTATTGATTGGAAGATCGCGGAGGGTATGAGGCGCACGATAACTTTCCCAATGCCGCTGATTCTCGGTAATGAAGTGGCCGGAGTCGTAAGCTTCGTTGGCAGTGCCGTAACTAATTTCAAAAATGGCGATGAAGTTTTTGTACGCCTTGACCCAACTAAATGCGGAGGTTTTTCTGAATTTGTTGCCGTCGACGCTAAGTTGGTTGCAATGAAGCCGCAAAAGACTGATTTTATAACCGCTGCTGGAATTCCCCTGGCTGGTCTCACCGCTTGGCAGGGGCTCTTTGAGCATCTTAAACTGAAAAAAGGCCAAAAAATATTAATTCACGCAGGTTCAGGTGGGGTCGGTTCATTTGCCATTCAATTCGCCAAACATATCGGGGCAGAAGTCGCGACAACAGTAGGGCCCGATGGCATAGCTATGGCCAAAGCTCTGGGCGCAAAATATATTATCGATTACAAATCCCAAAGATTCGAAGATGTCGTCAAAGACTTTGACGCTGTCTTTGACACTATTGGTGGGGAAACTCAAACGCGATCCCTTCGCGTCTTAAGGCGTGGAGGCGCATTAGTATCCACAGTCGGAGTGTCGGCCGATCAAAGTATTGCCGATAAAGCTGGAGTCACTATGAAGAGTATGGGGATGCATCCTGATGGCAAAGAGCTGACTGAGATAGCGGAACTGGTCGATGCCGGAGCAGTGAAGACAATCATAGATCGTACCTTTAACTTTGATCAGACTAAAGAGGCGCTACTCTTTAGTAAAAGCGGGAGAGCTAAAGGCAAGATCGTGGTTAAGGTAAGTTAATCGAAAATCCACATTTAAAAAATTAGACTAGCTATAGTATTTCAGATAAATATTTTGGAGAAAACCGTCATGCTTCGAGACGATGAAAATTAACCGTTCGCCCTGAGGAGGCGTGTGCTGAGCTTGTCGAAGCATTGCGCCGTCTCGAAGGGGAATGGTTAATTTTCATCTCCTCAGCACGAACGGTCTCCAAAATATTTATCTGAAATACTATAGCCAGCCACATAATCACGTTAATGTCATCACGCCCTAGTAAATCAATAAGATTCCGGGCAAAAAGTAGCAGGATAGACAGGATAACCACAATGACGTCTGTGACGTCTGTAACGATGATAAATATAATATCTTTCCACTACGATTACGCCACATCCAGTATAGGTATGACAGTTTGGCTGAATTGTGCTAGGTGTAACTACAATGTAAGGTGTGATTACTTGGGCACGAGCAGAATGTGTTATTGCAGCAATTGCTATGATGAAACCGCAATAAAGAAGAAAGCATCTCTTACTAACTTTTGTTATGGTTTTCATAAGTTAGTTTCCTCGTATGTTTAATTATATTTTATCACCAATAACATCTGTCACTTCAGTGATTGTTATGGAAAATTCTAAAACGAAGTGTGACAGTCTAAAACTGCTTTATATTCATGTTCTTCGGAAACTTAAATTGCAATATGTATATTGAGTTATTGAATAATATATAAACATTATTATGCAAGATGGGATAGGAAGTATCCACACAGCTTCCATACAAAATAAAACAACTTCCTTATTGATGCATTGGAATAATCTTTTATGCCATAGGTATAGGTCGGCTCAATTTTTCGAGCGAAAAGATGAATGATTCATAAGGGTAACCCGTAGCTTGGAGCATGCCCATTTCGCAAGTTCTGTTAGCGGACAAATAGGCGTCAGCTGGTTGTTTGGGTAGTGATTGTTTTTCATCCCGTGTTGCTGATCGTACTATTTCGGGGTGGAGCAGTCCGCGGTCGCCTGCCGTGCCGCAGCATGATGCGCCAATGAGGGTTTCTACTGTGTAAGCAAGATTGTTAGCAATTTCTTCGAAATCATTGACCAAGTGTAGATGCATCATAGAGCAAGTTGGATGCAGCACGACGTGTTGTAATTTTTCTTTAATGGTGAGGTGAGGTAAAAGTTCACGACACCAAGAAATCGAATCCAAGACGCGTATCTTTGCAAAGCGTTCACGTTCCTCGGGTGATAGTTCTTCTGCAACGTTTTCGATGATACCAAGCGTGCAAGAGTTCGCATCAACGACAATGGGAAGTTTACCGCCATCCGACCAGCGCCAGAAGGCGTTGGTGATCAATGAGGTCATAAATTGATGAGCGCGCGCGTATCCTTTTGAATGGAAGGGTGTAGAACAACAAATTCCTTGAACATCACTTGGAATCCATAGCGGACGACCGGCACGTTCCGATACAGCGAGCAATGCTTCAGGTAGACTGGGGCCAGTATCGGCCGATAAATTGCGACCAAACATTCGGTTAATGCAAGCGGGAAAATATACTGCATGAGCGTTTTCCATACTTGTCGTAGGAAGATTTTTTGCAGGGCAAGGCATTGGCCCAGGAACGGTTGGAACAAGATCGGGCGAGATCACGGACCTTGCGATTTCTGTCACTACTTTTAGGGGAGCAACTCCCGCAATGCGCTGAACAATTTCGGCGGCTTTTAGTCCGACCTTCGCTAGCTTCTCAACGGTCGCCCAGTTCTTAGCGACCTTAAGTGCAACTGCTTCTGCTTCGCTACCATGTTCACGTTTACGAAACTCTCTCATCAAACTGCCCGTATTAATTCCAATTGGACAACGCAAAGAGCAGGTGCCATCACCAGCACAGGTTTCGATGGCATCATATTCATAATCTCTAAGCAAAGCTTGCAAGACCTTGGAATTCTCCGGTTGTCGGGCCATTTCACGTCTAAGTACGATGCGTTGTCGCGGCGTTGTAGTGACATTGCGACTAGGACAAACCGGTTCACAAAAACCGCATTCGATACAATGCGAAGCATGGGAAATATCTTCAATGGCTGGGACGGATTTCAGCGCTTGAATATTAACTTCAGATTGCGAGTCAGCATGACGTTGTAACCTAAAATACCTTGTGGATCGGCTAGTTCTTTAATCCGCCACATCATGCGTGTCGCCGTTTCGCCCCATTCGTCGGCCACGAACGGCGCCATATTAATACCAGTACCGTGTTCAGCTTTAAGCGAGCCGTTATGCTTTTTCAAAACGACTTCAACCAAGTCCTGCATGAATTCCGAATAACGTT
Source organism: uncultured Gammaproteobacteria bacterium (assembly GCA_963711205.1). Classification (GTDB taxonomy): domain Bacteria; phylum Pseudomonadota; class Gammaproteobacteria; order DSM-16500; family DSM-16500; genus Aquicella. The sequence goes on along the minus strand of CAVQDE010000001.1, from coordinate 1,620,188 downwards.
TTTTACCTTCTTCTTCATCTAAGCGTGTCACGAGAGTGAAGTGCAAATTTCCGTACGCGGCATGGCCGGCAACGACGGGAGTAAATCCGTGCTTTTGTAAAATTGCCTGCAGATCGTGCGTTCCTTGCGCCAGGTTTGCAGGAGGGAAGCATACATCTTCAATAATAAGACTGGTTCCTGGAGGACGCTTTGCCCCAACTAATCCCAGGAGACCGTCTCTAACATGCCAAGCCAATTCAATGGCTTCAGCGTCACTCGTAAATTGGACGGGTCTAAGCACACCTGCTTTCTGCGCTTCTTGAATCACTTGCGCTTCTTTTTTAGCTAACTCATCCCTAGAGTCTGCTCCAAACTCTACTAGTAAGGCAGCGCCTTTCGGATCGAGTTCTTTCCAATATTGGGGTGTGCCTGCGAATACTTCACTCGCTGTTGTTAAGGCAGGTGCCACCATGAGTTCGACAGCGGAAGCTCCCATTGCTGTGAGCTTAGTCACAATAGAGACGGCCGCATCGACAGAGGGAAATATCAGGAAAGCTATACCTAAAATCTGCGGTACGGGGAATGTACTCATCACCGCTTCGCCAATGAAAGCGAGTGTGCCTTCTGAACCAACGAGTAAGCGTTTAAAGATTTCAAGCGGCGTCTTGCCATCCAGCAAAGCACAAAGCCTATAGCCATTGGTGTTACGGATGGAATATTTTTGCCGCACTTTAGCGACAAGTTCAGGGTCGGCAAGCATCTCTTTCTGCAACTCTAGCAGCCCTTGCGCTAGCTTCGGTTCTGCTTGAGCGAAGGCTTCTTCTGCGCCAGGAGCAGCCGTGTCGATAATGGTGCCAGATGGCAAAAGGAAGGTGCAATCCACGAGCGTATGATAAGAATCCATCTCCAACTTGCAGCGCATGCCGCCTGCATTATTAGCAATCACGCCGCCAATCGTACAGCTATCGGTGCTGGCTGGATCGGGACCGAGCTTCCGACCATAGCGCGCTAGCAGAGCATTGGCGTGACCAAGAATGGTCCCAGACTTTGTGCGCAGTAGAGCACCATTGTTTTCAACTTCGCAACCGCTCCAATGACGCCGCACCTCGATCAATATGCCTTCCGTCTGGGATTGTCCGTTCATGCTGGTGCCAGAGGCGCGAAAGGTTGCATGTAGCCCCGATGCGCGACAATAAGCAAGGACGTCGGCAACTTCTTTTATGGTGCGAGGTAAGACAACTGCTTGCGGAATATACCGGTAAGGGCTTGCGTCTGAGGCGAACCTGACGAGATCAGTAACACGATGTAAAACGTTATCTTTGCCTAGTATTTTGCATAGTGATTCGCGCATCTTTCGAGGCGTTCCATCCAACAACGATTCAGGAACGGCGTCAGACATTGCTGCGCCAGATGGCCGGCCAATGCGGTTTGGATCGGGTGCGAATAATTTCCTCATCGCCGTAATTCCCTCACTACTTTTTCAATGATAGGTGATGTCAGTCCTAACTTTTCCACGAAACACCCAATATGACCAAGCGGTGTACATGAGGATAATCGGCAGCAGAAACAATGTGCCGATGATTAAAAACACCTGTGTCTCAGGCGAGGATGCTGTTTGCCATAGAGTGAAGTGATGGGGAATGATCATGGGATATAGGCTAATTGCTATTCCGATATAAGATATGAGGAACAATCCCATTGCACCAATAAAGGGGCCGATCTCAGAACGATTGTTTAGCACACGCCATTCGAAGAATGCGATTGCTGCCGTCACAATCGGTATTGGGGATAGAAATAGGATATTCGGCCAGTCAAACCATCGATGTGCGATGTTAACATCCATAAGTGGCGTCCAAAGAGAGATGACACCAATTGCAATAATGACAGCGATGAAACACCAGCGACCTTGATGGCGCGCAGCCATTTGCAAATCGCCCTCGGTCTTTAAGATCAACCATCCAGCGCCAAGCAAGCCATAACCAAAGATAAGTGCTACACCTGTAAATAGCGAGAATGGGGTGAAGCAATCAAAAGTGCTGCCAACAAATTGACGCCCCTCTACTGCAAAACCCTGAATAATAGCACCGAGAACTATTCCTTGCGCAAACGTTGCAACCAGCGACCCGAAACAAAACGCGCGACCCCAGAAGGCAATATTTGTGGCATCTCTAAAATGAAATTCAAAGGCAACTCCGCGAAAGATCAAAGCCAGCAGCATAACCAGAATTGGAAAATAGACTCCCGGAATTATAATTGCATACGCGAGTGGAAACGCCGCGAGGAGACCCAGACCGCCGAATACAAGCCACGTCTCATTGCCATCCCAAATGGGAACAATTGAATTCATTATTAAATTGCGAGCCGAACTGTCTGGCGCAAGGCCATAGAGTATGCCAACACCAAGATCAAATCCATCTAACAGCACATAGAAGAAAATGGCAGCTCCAAGAAGAAGAGCCCATAAGGGAACTAAATCTATCATGAGTTGTACTCCGGTGGTGTAACAGTGGGACCACGAGGTTGTCCACCTTCGATAGGTTCCCGTGTGTCGGCTGAAGGACCTTTGCGAATAACACGTGCCATCAAAATTACGCCGACTGGAAATATAATCAGATAGACAAATAGGTAACCAGCAAGGGAGAGAACAACGTCTGCGCCGGTTAGAGACGGTGTAACAGAATCAGCTGTTCGCAACAAACCATATACAGTCCATGGCTGACGACCGACTTCAGTAGTAGTCCAACCCGCAAGTACAGCGAGAAAGCCAACGGGTGCGACAAATTGGCAGGCGCGTAAAAACCAACTTGTGTCGAACAAACGATGACGCATACGCAACCACAGGCTGACAACGACAAGCGTTAGCATGATGAGACCAAGACCCACCATGATACGAAAGGCAAAGAATGGTATAGCTACTGGCGCACGTTGATCCGCTGGCCACTCCTTTAAACCTGGAACAACGCCATCTGGATCATGCATGAGGATTAGACTACCTAAAAGTGGAACCTCAATTGCGAAGTGATTAGTCTCATTCTTATCATCAGGAATAGCGAACAGTGTGAGAGGAGCGCGTTTTTCTGGAGTCCAATGAGCCTCAATTGCAGCGAGCTTTGCGGGCTGATATTTCAGTGTATTAAGTCCTTGTTGATCGCCCAAAAAAATTTGTAGTGGTACAAACACAGTCAGAAGCCAAAACGTCATCGAAAACATCACTCGGCCCCCTTCAGCAAAGTTGTTTTTTCGAATCAAAAAGGCAGCCACGGAAATCACAACGAATCCGGTGGTTATGTATAATGCAACGACAGTATGCGCTAGACGAAAAGGAAAAGAGGGATTGAAGACAATCGCCAACCAATCAACAGGAAAGAAGCGTCCATCAATAATCTTGTAACCTGCGGGTGTTTGCATCCAGCTGTTAGCGTCTAGAATCCAGAATGTGGAAATGAGAGTACCTAATGCCACCATCAAAGCTGCCACGCAATGTGCCCAGCGTGGGACAAGGTTGCGACCAAATAAGAGTACGCCGAGGAATCCAGCTTCAAGAAAAAATGCTGTCAGTCCTTCATATGCAAATAGTGGCGAGAGGACATTTGCAATCGCATCAGCATATCGACTCCAATTGGTGCCAAACTGAAATGGCATCACGATTCCTGATACAACACCCATCCCAAAAGAAATTGCAAAGATTTTTGTCCAGAATGCTGAGAGGTAAAAATAAATATCGCGTCTGGTGAAGAAATATATGCACTCAAGCAAAGCAATAAAGGACGCGAGCCCGACAGTGAATGCTGGTAACAGAATATGAAAACCGATAACACACGCAAACTGCAAACGCGATAAAATGAATGGATCAAGATGCATAATCTGTTCCCCTATTACACCATCCGCCGCCCAACGATAAAAAAAGATTTATCTGATCAGTAACAAGGTGGCTTTCAGCAACAGCCAGCGTTGCAGAAACAGCCGTAAGTGTTTTTTGAGCTTCAAGTACCGATAAAAATTCTTGACGTCCATTGACAAAAAGGGATTTTGTTTGCAGGAAAGTTTTTTTACTTTGTGCATGTGCTGCTTTTAAATCCTTAACGCGATCTAAATTTTGCGCGTAAGTGGTGAGATTACTTTCCACCTCTTTCAGTGCATTTAATACAACGCCATCAAAATTAGCAAACGCAGCGCGTGTATCAGCTTCGGCTTCCGCAATGCGCGCAAGGGTGATGCTGATATTGGGAAATTTCCACGTCACTAACGGCCCTACACTTGAAAAAAAGGTACTGAGTTTGTGCGAATCTTGCGGATGCCCCAATGTGCCACCAAAACCTGCAAAACTAACATTCGGAAAAAGGTCCGCTGTCTCAACACCAATTTTTGCAGTTGCTGCGGCAAGTTGACGCTCTGCTTCACGGATGTCTGGACGTCGGCGTAACAAAATGGCGCCATTCCCAACCGGCAAACGCCAAACGCGTAACGATGGAAGCTTTCTACACGTTTTTATCTGATGAATAAAAGCAGCAGGCACATTTCCTGTGAGCATCGCTAAACGATACATGGCATTACGACTATTCGCTTTAAGACCAGGAATGGTCGCTTTAATCTGATCAAGTTCGCTCTGTGAGCGCGTTACATCAATGGCGATTGCTCGCCCGCCTCTTTCCAACCGTTTGGTTAAAATCGTTGTCTGTTTCTGAATGCGTAACAATTCTTCAGCAACACTTAATTGGTATCCAGCAGCACACATATCGGTATAAGCACTTGCAGTTTCTGCTATTACCGTAATTATCGCCAAATGACGAGCAGCAATCGCTGCTTGCTTATCTGCACTCGCAACCTCAATTCCGCGACGTAATTTTCCAAAAAAATCTAGCGGTAACACGACCCCACCACCCGCTATTAAATAATTTACAAAAGGCAGTGTAGGAATGGGTTTATGAAAAAGAATAGTTTCAGATGAAAGGTGCAGATTAGTGTAAGTCGTAAATAAATTCGTTGAAGGATAAAGTGACCATTTCGCTTCATTTAAAACTGCATTTGCTCGAGCAAGATTGGCGGTCGCGATTCTTAGATCTGTGTTAGCGCAGAGTGCCTCTTCTATCAACTTATTTAGCGTACGATCGTGATAAAGCTCCCACCACTTGTCAGGTTCAGGAGAATGTGAAAAGACAGAACGATGCGCGCTAACCAATACGGCTGCTCCTGGCTTATTAAAAACGGCCTTTGACGGTAGGCAATAGTTAGGCCCTGCCATACAGCCGCTCAAAAAGATGGGCAGGAAAACTATTAAAATGCGCACTAACATGAGCGATCTTCTTTAGCTTTTTGTCCCTGCATAATTTTAATCGTCGCAGTTCGACCTGCAATGAGGCGAATGCCATCTGGGACACAATCAAGGGAAATACGTACTGGAATGCGTTGTGCTAAGCGCACCCAATTAAAGGTAGGATTGATATTTGGTAACTGGTTTGAGCTAGGCTTGCGTTCACGATCATAAATGCCACCGGCGATACTGACGACATGTCCATTAATATCCTTTCTTTCGCCCTTATTGATCTGAATATTTCGCAGCTTTGTTTCTTCAAAATAACCTTCAACACGCAATGTATCCGTATCAATTAAAGCAAAGGTTTGCTCGCCTCTAATCGCATAGTCACCAGGCCGCAGCTCAAAGTTAGTAACCATGCCATTGACGGGTGCTCTTACGATGCTTCTTTCAAGGTCTAAGCGAGCAACGTTGCGATTTGAGATGGCTTGATCGAGGCTCGCTTGTAACTGTTGGGTCCGCGATTGCGTTTGTTCGCTTAGTTCTGTGGAAGCAAGATTGCCGAGATTGCGATTGCGTACGTCCTCACGCCTATTTTCATCAAGTGCTGCTCGCGCGCCTGCCACTTTCGCTTCAGCCTCTTCTAAGGCATAAATAAAGCGTAACTCGTCAATCGCAAATAATTTTTGTCCGCGTTTAACGACCTCGTTATCTTTAACATAAATTGCAGAAATTAATCCGGAAACATCAGGCGCCACTTTGACGACATCAGCCCGCAAGCGACCGTCTCGTGTCCATGGATCATATTGATAATAAACCCACAGCCACCAAATAATTAAAATAGCGATAATCGTGACGATAGCTGTCAGAGCGTAACGAGAGTTCTTATCTAAAAAGGCTTTAAGTGACTGACTGTCCATCCATAGACATCCGTTATATTCAATAACTAAAAAGTTAAAGCTGTCACTAAAAAGGTAATACAGCCTAACAGGATAATAAAAAGTGCTGTATTAAACAAAACTTGCTGCCATATCCATTGATAAAATCCATAATACGCTAGAATACGGCGAATAAGATAGAGGATAACGAAGGCAATGATGCTCCATATCACGATTGAAGGAATAAACACACCACCAATATTAATTTCACCAATCATGCTAGTTCCTTATAAAAGTAGAGATGGCACGTAAGGTGGAAAATCTGGAAATAAGTTTCGTCTCAAACTGCATAGCCCTAAAAGCGCATCCGTTTTTGCTGTCATCGTCGGCATAGCAGTCACTTTTGTCAATGCATAATCGATCATGATAGATAACTGTGAATTGGCTTCAGGTGTTTTATCTAATTTATAAAGATAAAAATGCTGCGCCAAATAATCTAATAATCGCCGGATTAATTTTCCTTCAGCAGCGGGCATATCTAAAAGTGCTTTTTGCAAAAGAAGGATATCGTTGCCAAGACTAATCCCTCTTATGCCTCTTAGAATCAAACGATTGTTAGCATAATGGGTTGTCAGGGGAAACATCAGACCTAATTTATCTGCCGTGCGCAATGTAAACACCGTTAAATCACCGGGTTTATTTTTCGCTGCCAAATCCGCAAGATCATAACGAATCGATGATAAAAGCTGTCTAATATGCCAGTCTCTTCCCAACGAGCGAAAAAAATAATTGAAGAAGGCAGCGCCTCCCATCCCGACGACAAACGCAATCGCTACATTCATGTATGTGTCAAACTCACCTGAGTAGTGATTTTGTAACAAGATAAGATATGACATAGAAAGAAGCGCAGCCATACTTGCCACAGTCCACCGCGGAATAGTGGCAAAAAAACCTGCGAGAAGATAAAAAGGCGCAAACACTAATGCCAACATCATGAATCCATTCATGCGTGGAAGCACAGCAAATAAATAAAATGCTGCAACAGGCGTAGTTGCTATCAGCACATACATAAAAAGAAGAATAAATGGGACAGGATCAATTTGACTGGCGAAAAAACAGCAAGCAATTGCAGCTAATTGCGCTGCTACAGATCCATCAGGCCAAGCAGTCGCTATCCAAAAGAAGCAAATTGACATGGTTGTGATAAATGTTGCTAGCGCTGATAAAAAAGCAATTTTATGATCATTATACAAGGGGCGGATTTTTCGTTTGAAGGGTTTAAGTAAAATATTATTAGAAGACATGTTGTCGAATAAAAATAAATTGTGACGTAATCTAAGACCTTCTTTATATAACGTAATCAAATGATTGATGTTGACGATAAGACTCAGTTTTAAAATGTCATACCAGCTACTATTCGCTTTAATTTCTGGCTCAAGCTGTTTAATTTTTTCATCGACGTCCTGTAGTTTTTTATTTTCTAATGCTTCACTTTTTTCAAATAATAATTTAATTCTTTGTAAGACTAACTGTTTCAATTCTAATCCCTCTTTATCTGACAGTACGGAAAGTCTGTCGTCAATGACATATAAGGCGGATAAAAAGCAAGCCATATGTTCATCTAGTGCTAAAACGATGTTAGTACTTTCTGGGTTGGCAGTATCAAAAGTTAAGTGCGTTGAAAGAATATATATCTGTGTAATCTCTGCTGCTAACGTTTGCCAATCGCCTACCCATTCTTTTTTAGTTCCACTTGCAAACATTTCGTAGGTCAGCTTTTTCACTTTCTGCCACCACGCTTCTATATCTTTATTAATCACTATAGAAATTTTTTCGGGAAAAAAAATACCATGAATGAAGGAAGCACAGAGAATCCCAATGGTGATTTCTTCAAACCTAGAAACGGAATCATTAAAAATATTATTAGGTGATTCGACACTAGGAAAACCAATAATCCCGATGGTATAACCAGCCAAAAGGAAAATGTAACTTCTGGGTGTTCTATCAAGAACGGAAACATAAAGACACAAGCTAATCCATAATGAAAGCAATAAAGACAACAATATGGGCTCATTAACAAAATTGGGAACTATAATGATTGCTGCGATTGCACCTAAAAAACTACCGTATATGCGATAAAAAGCTTTAGAACGGACAGCACTAGCTAAAGGTTGAGAAATAATATAGGCACTCACTAAAGCCCAATACGGTTTATCTAAATCAAGGCTATAAGCGATGAAGAGTGCAAGCATGGCAGCGACATAGCTTTTTAATGAAAATAGAAATCTAGTTATGTTGGGTGAGTTCATATGGGGTCATTTGATTTTTTAGATATTACGAGGAGTAGACTTGATGAATGCGGGAGAGTATATCTCATGGTTTTTGGAGGCATTCTTTAGCTGATCGCTGTATGTCAGTGTTCACTAGCCTGAAAGACAGGAGATGCAAGTTTGAGAATAATATGATTTTATTAAACCGTAAAATTTCCATTGAAGACGCTCCTTGTCATCACCTGTTCAAATCAAAGGATATTATAAAGTGATTATAGAAATAACACATTAAATCATAAAGGGAACCGATCGGTTCCCTTTACATGTGGTATCTATTTTATTGGTCATACTATTTTCTTATCATCATCGGGTTATCTAAACTATGAATTCGATACTCACAGCCTACGCGGGAATCACAATGCGATGCGCTGGAATAACAGTTTATAAATAGTTTAACTAAACGTGATATTAATACCATCAATAGCTAATCGAATAATATTCGCCGCCCAATATGAATCGTGTATTGATTTATCAATCGTGCAATAGCCGCCTTTATCTATCACTGTGTATGTCAATTGTCCTGCACCGCCAGCAATCAACATCACAATATTACCATTAACAACGACGATTGTTTTGTATTGACCAGCCAGAGCTTTGTTAACAAATGTTTGCGAGTCGATGCCTAAATTTGCTACTTCTTCTAAACATTGTTCGGAAGTAATATCGTTTAATTTTAATTGATAACTACTACCGTAGATTTTTCCTAAATCGATAGCATTTTGAGAAAGCTCACGGGAAGCCGTTTTAATATCAAAGTTAGTGTCTTTCTCGTAATGCATTGCATAACTAATTGCTTTATCTTTAAGAATATTTGCTGCGTTTTGGGTGTTAGCACACATCGCTGTCGTAGAAATACTGAGTAACCCTGCTGAAATAATCGCGGCTAATAAATGAGATTTCATATACCTTCCTCCTTGAAGTAGAAAAACTGTCTAGATTTAAATATAAATCCGTTTGTTATCCTATCTTATTTCAATCATCCTGGCTATGCTCCTTAACCCGAAGTGTGAATTTCTGCTATTCAAATTAACTTCCTTTAACACGTCGTAATCTCCTGTTAGGTGAGTGGAAGAAAATAACATGCACTTTCTCCAAATTATTTCAAACGCTTTGGTATGCCAACATTCTAGAGGATTTACAAAAGCATCATTGTTTAGATCATTATGATAATGTAGATAACTCGTGGGAATATGTATTCAATAATGAAATTAAATCTATTCCTATCAAGCTGCTTAACAAAAAACACACAAATCTTCACGCGCCGCCTATTTGTTGATTAAGGTATTAAACAACAAAAGTCTCTTCTCTTAAATTTCATGGGGTATAATAAATATTATGACTCAAGTACTTAAAGTTACGCTAGGGAGATGGCTATGCCTGTTACTACTCATTTTAGAATTCTTATTATTGATGATAATCCAGAAATTCATCAAGATTTTATTAAAATTTTAAAAACAGAATCATCATCTGAATTAGACAAATTAAAAGAAGAGATTTTTGGTGGAATTGCAGTAGAGAAAAAAGATAAATTGCCTAGCTTTGAAATTGATGCTGCTTCCCAAGGTCAGGAAGGTGTAATACTTATTGAACAAGCGTTAAAGGAAGGCAATCCTTATTCACTCGCATTTGTTGACATTCGTATGCCTCCTGGCTGGGACGGTATCGAAACCATTAAACACATTTGGGCATTAGATGAAAATATTCAGATTGTTATTTGCACAGCTTATTCAGATTATTCTTGGGAAGAAACCGTTGCTCACTTAGGAAAAACAGATAATTTACTTATTTTAAAAAAACCTTTTGATAATGTTTCTGTTCGGCAATTAGCATGCGCTTTAACCCGAAAATGGGAGCTTGCCGCAGAATCTCGTCAATATACAACCTCTTTAAAAAAGCAAGTCGAAGAACGCACAAAAGCACTTGAATATCAACAACGCATGACTCATTAAAATCGATAAAGTAAAAATATTTCAAGTACTTGTTAATTTAGTTAACAATGCAAAAGAGGCTGTCATGGAGTCTTCTAAAAAAGATAAAAGTATTATTATTAAAACCTCTATTATTAATAATCAAATTAGGATAGAAATTTTAGATAGTGGGATTGGAGTCTTACCCGAGAATAAAAATAAAATGTTTACTTATGGATTTACAACAAAAAAAACTGGTCACGGCTTCGGGCTGCATACCGCTGCACTTATTGTTAATGAATTAGGCGGATCCCTTTCTGTCGAAAGTGAAGGCATGGAAAAAGGAACTAAATTTTTTCTGGATATTCCATATCGGACCCAATAGCTCACTAATTGGTTGTGTTGGCCAAAAGACTTCGAAGCCGCTAGAATAATAAATATTGCATCTAAAATACTTTGGTAGCAGATTAAATTTCACAGTAAGTGCTAATCGTAATGGTTCGGTTATAAGGCAATTGGAAAAATTCAACATCAAGCGCAGAGCTACGTAGCAAAAACCCAAATAATTGTTTTTGCCAATAAAATAAACGCGGATATTTTTTCTTAGTCATTGAGATATGAATCATTTCTACTAAAAAAGTCGCTTTGTTTATATCAAGAGCAAAAGGAAAAACTTTCATTTTTTTACCTAAGGCTAACGTTCGAGGAATATTAATTGATTGCATAAAACCATAATGTAATTCTAAATTAGAAAAACCTTGCGTTAGCTTAGTTAATACAAAACAGTTTTTATCAGATATGTATGGGTAATTTTCAATTACGATGCTGATAATTAACACCTGTTTTGGCAGGACACGATTTAACTTTATATAATTTAAAATACTTCTACCGCTGGTGTCATTGGAGTCAGCAATAAATAGGGTGGTCAAATCATCCAAAGGATTTAATTTTAAGTTATCCAATTGCTTGATAATGTCAGGTAAAGTTATTTTCTTCATGTAAAAAGAAGTGCGTAACAATTCCACTCCTTTTTGCCAGGTAATCATGACAACACTAATTATTGTAGCAAATGCCAGAGGGATCCAGGCACCTTCAAAAATTTTATGTAGGTTTGCACCAAGAAATATCAAATCAATTAGTATAACGCCAGAAAATATTAGGAAGATTTTTGTTATCGACCATTTCCAAATCTTGCGTGCAACACATAGCACTAATATTGCGACAATCAGCATTACTAAATTGACGGCCATGCCAAAAGCTGCGGCTAATCCATCAGAGCTCTTAAATATTAATACCAATGAAAGCGTGCCGATAGCTAGAATGAAATTAACTTGAGGAACATAGACTTGTCCTTTTTCTTCTTTAGATGTGTGAACGATAGATAAGCGAGGACAGACATTTAGCAAGATAGCTTGTCGAGCAAGTGAAAAACTTGCTGTAATGACCGCTTGTGAAGCGATAATGGTAGCGATTGTCGCGAGAATTAATAAGGGATAAGCAAACCAATTAGGAGCAAGCGTATAAAATAAATTAGCTATCGCTGCTGGCGAGCGCAATAAATTGGCGCCTTGACCAAAATAGTTGAGCAACAATGCGGGGAGGGCGACAGCAAACCATCCTATACGAATGGGATTTCTTCCAAAATGGCCTAAATCCGCATACATCGCTTCCGCGCCAGTTATCGTTAAAAAAATGCCGCCTAATAATAAATAAGCGTGCCAACCACCATGATAAAAAAATGCAAAGGCATAATAGGGGTTAATGGCATAAAGGACGGATGGTTCATGAAAGATGGCGATCCCGCCCAGAGTGCCAATAGTAATAAACCAGCACAATAGAATGGGTCCGAAAAAGAAACTAATTGTACCGGTGCCAAAACGCTGACAAAGAAAAAGAATAAACAAAATAGCAAAGGAAATAGGAACGATTAGGTGAGAAAAATCCGGTGAAATTACTTTTAAACCTTCAATGGCGCTAATGACTGAAATGGCGGGTGTAATCATTCCATCTCCCAAAAGCAACCCAGCTCCTACAATGCCGATTAAAAAAAGCCATTGAGGAAATTTTTTATCTTGTCTTTTGAGTAATGACAACAACGAGAGTACGCCGCCCTCGCCATCATTGTCTGCTCGTAAAAAAACACTCACATAAGAAGTTGAAATGACTAGAATCAGCGACCAAAACACAAGTGATAACACGCCAAAAATATTTTCCGGAGTAATTGCTTCGCCAGGTAACGTTTGTTGAAGGGCATAAAGAGGGCTGGTACCAAGATCGCCATAAACGACGCCAAGTGCACCGAGTGATAAAATCAATGTCCTTTTTTTATCACCCTTTGGGATTGTTGTGCTTTCCATATATTTTATTCATTCATTAAACACCAGTTCTTATCCTACCATAGGGTCGAGACGTTGCGTCAGGCAAATGAATATCGGATCCCCAGGCCGATAACATTAGATCCGGCATTCTTGGCCCTATAAAGGCCAAATGCACCGGAACGATGATGGATGCGAATCAGCAATTGCAATCGTGGATAATTAGGAGATGCCACCGTCGCTTCAAACATCAGATAATTTAAAAATCGTTTGGTATTACTGTGATTCGCTTCTTTTTCAAGTGCAATATAGGAGGTGACATAGGAGACGCCTTCTCCAATCGCAAATGACGTGTTTATGTAATGATTCCACGGAAGATTGGCCCATCGAAAAGCAAGATAAGGATCGAATTCATAAATGGTAGATTCGTTACTGCCTACTCTGACCGTGAAGTTACCTGCCAGCTGTACGATGCTGACGATAGGGCTAACCCATTGCCGCAGAAAGTTTTGCTGATCCAAGGTATGTGACAGTTCTAGTGACTGAATATGTTCAGGCCAGCGATGAATTCCAAATTTAGTGATTCTCAACAACGCATCTTCACAAGTCATACCGTAATAATAAGTAAGTGACCAAGGATATTGGTCATACAGTTTTGCATCAGCAGAATAGTTTCTAACATTGGCACACCACACTGTCGTGGTAACTAAATAGAATAATATGCTAATCAAAAACCATTTTTTATTAAAATGCGATCCTACCATTATCATACTAAGACTCCGCAAACTCTCAGGTGCTGCTATCGCAACTGATCAAGATTTAATTAATTTACACGATGCGAATAGAGCTGAAAACGTTTACAAAATAATAATTTTATATTCATCATGGAGATACTTGACCCAGTTTTCTGCCCGACGTATTCTGGCTGAGAGAAATACCATATTCGAATTGGAGTCGTCTATGAATCAAGTACAAGTCGAGCAGAAAAGCTATCAGATGCCGCCGCAGGATGGATTTACCGTCGCACATTTTCTCACCGTCGCCGACATCGAACGATCGGCTCGATTTTACGAAACGGTCTTCGGAGGTCGCATTCTGAGCAGAGGCGACAGCAGCGGTGCGCCGGGGTACATTCAGATTGCGAACACGTGGCTCATTATCAACGTTGGGGGCGGTCCGACACCCGACAAACCATCGGTAACGCTCAGCGTTCCCGCCGACCCCGATTCAGTCAGCAGCTTTATGAATATCCGCGTTGCAGATATTCAAGCGTGCTATGAACTATGGCGAAGTCGAGGAGCCGAGTTTATCACAGAGCCAAAGGACAAGTACGGCGAGACGCGCTGTTACATTCGTGATCCTGATGGTTATATTATAGAAGTTGGGCAAAGCAAGCCGGACTTCACTTACGGCTAAACGGTACGACACATGAAGCATCTGTGGTGACCGCATACACTCCGGCGACGTGAGGTCCCGGAGGACGGATCTTCATCGGAGCGAGCTTTATAATGATAAATTTTTCCCCCTTGCTTGAATATAGCCAAGACCATACACATATAAATTCATTTCCAACTTTTGTTGCAAACCTATCGATCTGAGCAGTTGCATTGCTCAAAACAGTTTTGCCAAATTCGATGGCAACTCCAACAAACCACCAAAGTTCATTCGATTGAAATACGGATGTCGCAGTATAAGTTATATACTTATCATTAAAATATTGCGTCCCATTTTTTTATTATCTGAGTACAGCTTTATCACGCTTTGGAGCTGGCTATTCAACGAATTTGCCTAATATTTTCTTTAAGAATTTCGTATATTATTCTTGTAGTACTTGATGCACAAAGAAAACTGTACTAGATCCTTCTCCAACAGCTGCAGCTACACGTTTGATATTTTTTGATCTGACATCACCAGTGGCAAACACACCTGGCAAACTGGTTTCGAGAAAATAGGGAGATCGGTCAAGGGACCATTGGGATCCAGTTAAATCCTCTCTAGATAATTCAGGACCCGTTTTAATAAATCCTTGCTTATCAAGAACAATACAATCCTTTAGCCAATCAGCATTAGGAGAAGCTCCAGTCATTACAAAAACATGGCCGATATTATGAGTCTCAATTTCTCCAGACAGATTATTACGCCACTGCACTTTGTCTAGTCGGTCATTTCCTTCTAATTTGACAATTTCTGTGTTCATGTGCGCAGTTATTTTTTTATTGTCTTCAATACGTCGAATTAAATAATTCGACATGCTTTGTGCCAACTCGTTTGAGCGAACTAGTATATGAACATGCTCAGCATAATTTGATAAAAAAACTGCAGCTTGACCAGCTGAATTGCCCCCTCCTACAACAATAATTTCCCCACCTTCACACAATTGGGCTTCGACAAAAGTAGCACCGTAATAGATACCGACACCTTCAAACTTTGATAAATTGTTGAGTGAGAGTTTTCTATATTGCGCACCGGTTGCAATAACGATGGTTTTCGTTTGTATTTTTTGGTTATCCGTCTGAATAACGTATGGTTTGCGCTCACAACTAAAACTTTTTGCCTTTTCAGCAATCATGATCTGGGCACCAAATTTTTGCGCTTGTGTTAATGCTCTTCCTGCCAGTTCTTGACCTGAAATACCATTCGGGAATCCAAGATAATTTTCGATTTTTGAGCTTGATCCTGCTTGTCCACCGGGTGCGTTTTCTTCTAGTATTAAGACATCCAATCCCTCTGATGCACTGTAAACTGCGGCTGATAATCCAGAAGGGCCAGCACCAATAACAACAACGTCGTAGATTCGACCTGTATCTATAGTCTCATTAAAACCGAGACAACTTGCTAGTTGTTGATTTGCTGGATTGTACAACACGGTTTCGCCTCGGCAAATAACCACAGGAATACTTGAAACATCAATACGAAAATGTTCAAGTAATTCTCCGACTGCTTGATCATTTTCAACATCGACATAACAATAGGGGTGTCCATTACGCGTGAGAAATTCTTTAATGCGCAATGTATCGGATGAATGTCTTGATCCTACAAAAACAACATCACTCACTTGATGAGCGATAAGTGACACTCTACGTAATATATACGCGCGCATAAAAATCTCGCTCAACTCAGCATCAGTTTGTATAAGCTTTAATAAATTTTCGCGATTGACTTCAATAACTTCACCTGATTCACTCACTCTCAGTTTTACAAAAGCATGACGACCTAAAATTAAGCCAAGCTCTCCAGTGAATTGGTTGGCACGACATACTGCAAATAATTTCTCAGTGTTACCTAATATTTGCAGGGCTTGGATCTCTCCTTGTTTAACAATAAAGAATCGAAGAATGTGATCTCCTACATTTAATAAAATTTCCCCCTTCTTAATTGGATGCACTTTTCCATACCTGGTAATGCGAGCAATCTGCTCTTCAGTCAATATTGGAAACATTTTATCTGATTGCATTCCGTATACTTGATTATTATCTGTCATTTGTTTTGTCCTTGTAAAAAATAGGAAGATTTATTATTCCACTTCAGGCAGCTCATGATTTTTGCGGGGATTGTTCTCGACAAGCCAGCTTGTTACTGATTAGATAAATCTTTTTTATCCTTGGGCGGTGGTGGTGTATTTAGATTTGATCCACCGGATTTTCCTTTATCATCTCCCATACATCCTCCTCCTTACCATGCAAAACTGCCTTAGCTGTATATAAAGCCATGCCGAGAGCTGCTTCAGGCACAATAGCAGGCGGCATCACCAGTTGCATTGGTGCAACTTTCACATCTAACAATGCAGGCCCAGGTTGTGATAACCACTCTTGCACAACGTTCTCTATCTCTGCTCCTTTGGATAGGCTCCGCCCCCACATCCCTGCTGCCTTCGCGATTTCACCAAAATCAGGATTTTTCAATTCAGTATAAAGTGGTATCAAGCCTTCTGCTTTTTGTTCAATATCTATAAAACGTAATCCGCCGTTATTGTAAATCACAATTTTGATCGGCACATTTTCTTGCACGATTGTTAACAGCTCGCCAAGCAACATGGAAAAACCGCCATCGCCGCAAAGCGCGATGACTTGTCTACCAGGTTGAGATTTTTGTATGCCGATGGCAGATGACATGGCTGAAGCCATTGTGCCGTGAAGTAGACTGCCAAATGTTCGGCGTTTTCCACCTGAATCAATAAAACGTAACATCCAAACAATAGCCGTTCCATCATCCCCAACAAATACCGCATCCTTCTTCGCTTGACGATTAATGACTTGAGTTAGGTAGCTTCCTGGAATAGGAAAGTGCGCAGGCTTAGTTGCTTCGGCTTCGATTTTTTTCTGCATCTTCTGATGCATGCCTATATATTTGTCCATGAAAGTTGAATCTTCATGTTGTTTGAGGCGTGGCAATAGCGCTTCTAGTGTTTCTTTTATATTGCCGATAGCGCCAAGCGTAATAGGGTGACGATGTCCAAGATGAGTGGGATCCATGTCGATCTGGATAATCTTCGCTTTGTTTGGATAAAACTGACTCCATGCAAAATCTGCACCTAAAAGCAGTAGAACATCACAATTGAGAATAGCGTGATAACCAGCCGGTTCGCCGAGAATACCAGTCATTCCAATATTATATGGATTATCATATTCGACAAAATCTTTGCCGCGCGATGTATGCGCCATGGGTGCTTTAAGCCGCGCAGCCGTCTCAACAACTTCATCATGCGCACCTTGGCAACCGGCACCGGCATAAATCGTGATTGATTTATTGTCATTGAGGATCGCAGCAATTTGGTCGAGTTCTTCATCATTAGGCCGAATAATGGGATGGGCGACATGCACTGAATAAGGCAATTCGTGTTTCGCATCAGCACCAGAAATATCGATCGGTACGATAAGAACTGCGACACCCCGTTTACCAAGTGCCGCTTGGCAAGCAGCAACGGTTTTGCGTAAGGCTTGATCTGGTGTCAAGATCATGTCGCAGTAAACACTGCAATCTTTATAAACTGCTTTGAAATCGACTTCCTGAATAGACTCAAATCCTAGGTCAGATCGAACAATTTGAGAAGCAATCAAAACAACTGGCGAACGATTTCGATTAGCTTCATATAAACCATTAATAAAGTGAAGACTCCCAGGCCCACAACTTCCAGCACAAGCAGTCAAATTACCTGTCAGCTGCGCTTCAGCCCCAGCAGCAAATGCACCGGCCTCTTCATGTCGCATATGCACCCATTTAATCTCACTACGACCGATAGCATGCACGACTCTATTTAATGTATCGCCAACAATTCCATAACAATGCTTAACGCCTGCTGCCTGTAACGTTTGCACTATGACATCAGCAACTTCTTTACTCATAATTAATCCCTTAATTTGAAGATTTACGTTAGTGGCAGCCACGCCATCTAGGTGTCGCAGCCGCCACGGCTTTCCTGCCTATTGGCCCACATTCACCCATTTGAATTGAAAGCATTGTTCATTTTTTCATGAATGATTTAAGCGTTTGATAGCATTTTCAAGCGTTTTAGTAATTTGAACGATTTCTAGGTTAGCCTTGGAATGTTCTTTATGACGCACATTCTGTTTGCGATGCGCATTTTTAAATTTTTTGTGCATGGAATTAGAGTGGTTACTCTTGTGCATCATCATTTCATCGTGTTTTTTAGCATTTTTTCCAAGCTCTTTCATTTCATCAGTATGTTGGCGGAGCGCTTTCTCAAGATTTTTTATTGTGCGCAGTATTTTTTTGTGTCCTACACGCCATTTTTTGTGATCAGCTAGCCATTGTTTGTGGTCTTTTTTCCAGGTTGAATGATCTTTTGCGATTGACATTATATTTCTCCTATCCATTTGAGAGTGTAAATTTTATTGTAGCAAAATAGTAAGCTAGATATCTATCATTTCAGATCGATGGCTTTTTGCTTCCTTACGCTAATACATTGATTCAATTCCCACAATTTCAAAATTCGGGCTTCAGTATGTTTCTCAATCATTAATTCTTCATTTGTTGGTATGCTACTCACTACAATTTAATAAAATTTAATATTGACGCTTTTATTGATATATTAATTAGATCAAGGAAGAATTCACCGTAAGGAGAGAAGTGATGTCAAAGATATTAACCCCGAATACACCTGCTCCTGATTTTTCGTTGTATGTGACTGCCGATCAAACATTATCTTTGAGTGAACTAAAAGGAAAGCCCGTTATTATCGCTTTTTATCCTGCTGATTGGAGCCCAGTCTGCGGGGATGAAATCGCATTGTTAAATGAAGTATTTCCAGAATTTCGCAAATATGGCGCGGAACTTCTTGGTGTTTCAGTTGATGGAGTATGGTGTCACGATGCATTTTCTGCGCATCTAAAACTACATTTTCCTTTACTCGCTGATTTTGAGCCGAAAGGAGCAGTTGCAAAAAAATACGGTGCTTATCGAGATAAAGAGGGTTGTTGTGAGCGTGCGCAATTTGTTATTGACAAAAATGGCATTATTACATGGAGTTATCTTTCCCCTGTTGCAGAAAATCCTGGAGCAGATGGGATTCTCGATGCACTAGAGTCACTGCCCAAATAGGAGAATTTAATATGTCGATATTAAAAGTTGCTGTGAGCCAGACAGATCATATTCAAGGTGACGAAAATGCTCCTATTACTCTGGTTGAATATGGTGATTATGAATGTCCTTATTGTGGTGCAGCTTACCCAATTGTTAAGCGTATTCAAAAACATTTTAAAAAGGATCTTAGATTTGTTTTCCGAAATTTTCCGTTAATAGAAAGTCATCCGAATGCGGGAATTGCGGCAATGACTGCGGAATTTGCAGCTACAAAAAACAAATTTTGGGAAATGCATGATCTTTTATATGAAAACCAAGAGTTTTTAGATATGCCAAACTTAGTTAAGTATGCTGAGTCTCTTGATCTATCTGCTGCCGATCTTCAAATGGCAATTGAAAAAGAAATATTTGCCGATAAAATAAAAAACGATTTTATGGGTGGTGTAAGAAGTGGAGTTAATGGGACACCTACTTTTTTCATCAATGGAATTCGTTATAATGGTTCTTTTGAGTATGAAAATCTTCTGACTGCTTTAAACAAAGTAGAAAAATAAGAGGAATATTAAAGATAATGGATCAATTTATTATTTATCTTATTTTATTTTCTATTATTGTTGTGCTAGGCCAATTATTTCAAAAATCAACTATTCCTCTCGCATTAATTCTTGTTATTTTTGGAATGCTGATGAGTTTTGTGCCTTTTTTCCCACAAATTAATTTAGATTCTAAACTTGTTTTAAATTTTTTTTTACCGTTATTAGTTTATCAAATCAGCGCATTCAGTTCATGGCGCGATATAAGAAAACAAGGCCGCCCCATTGCATTATTATCTGTTGGGCATGTGATTTTTATTACTATTTTAGTCGCAATAGTTATTCATGCTTTGATTCCACAAATGGGATGGCCTTTAGCATTTGTGTTGGGAGCAATTGTTTCACCACCTGATGATGTAGCCATCGTTTCAATTGCCGAAAAAATCCGCATACCCGAACGCATTTTCATCATACTTGAAGGTGAAGGTATGTTTAATGATGCAGCCGCTTTAACTTTGTTTCGGTTTGCTTTAGTAGCTGCTATTACAAATGAGTTTTCCGTCGCTCATGCATTATTAGGTTTTTTTGCCATCATTATCGGTGAAACGTTATATGGGCTTATATTAGGCTATCTTCTCGGAAGATTACGAGAAAAAATTTCAAATACAAAATTGCATGTTATCGCTTCATTTGTAACACCTTTTATAGCTTACATTCCCGCAGTAAAATTAGGTGGCACAGGAATTCTTGCAACCGCTATTGTTGGGTTTGTGATAGGAAATAAATTCACATTACGTTTTACTCCAGAATACAGATTAATTGCTTTATCAATATGGCCTACTTTAGCATTCGCAATCGAGGGACTCATATTTTTATTAGTGGGATTAGATATGCGATCCACATTTATTCGTATTTCATCGATTCCTCTGGAAACCTTAATGTTATATGTGTGTTCAATTACTTTTGTTGTCATTGTTGGCCGTTTCATTTGGGTCTATGGCGCTCTCATTTTTTTACCTCGATTTATATTACCCTACTTACGCAAAAAAGATCCTTTTCCACCATGGCAATATCCATTTATTATTTCTTGGGCAGGTATTCGCGGCGGCATATCATTGGCAGCTGCGCTAGCCATTCCGGCCTTAACATTGAGAGTTAGCGGCATTAATCCGCGAGATTTACTGGTGTTTCTCGTATTTTGCATTATTGTAGTGACTCTTGTATTACAAGGATTATCTCTGCCGTTTATTCTTAAAATCATGGGCATTGATAAAGTAGGTCAATCCGAAAGATATAAAGAGCACATAACTGAATTACAAGCTCGAGTTCAAATGATCACTGCTGCACTTAATTGGCTTGAAAGCTACGTAAAAAAGATAGCAAGTAATAAGAAATTATTGCCCGAAGTATCTCATCATATTTATGAATATCAAATGTTAAAAAAACACTTGGAATCTAGGATTTTGGACCACGATGGAAAATCTGTTCATGACGAACAGGCAGAAATAAAAAAGGATTTATCTCTTTTATGCCAAATTATTGAAATTGAAAAAGCGGAACTTTCAAGACTGTGGCTTGAGGATAAAATTAATTTAAGAACCAGAAACAAACTAGTAGCTACGCTCGATCATCAAATTCAACGTTATTTAATTTGATATACCCATAATACTTCAAGTCGCGAAGTTATAACGTTCAGATTGCAAGAAATTTAAACGTTTTGATTGAGAAAAACCGCAGTAATACTTATTGTATTGTGAGGTTTTTCGATTGAAAAACGTTTAAAGTTCGCAGCAAGCTGGACGTTAGAACTCGCATCTTGAAGTATTATGGGTATATATACCCATTTCGAAGTGTAATGGGTATATTAGATGGCACCTCTTTATTTGATTAGTTGTGGCGATTTAAGTAGTATTATCATTTCGCGATGTACAAATTATTTCTGTTATTTTTACCAGTAACCCGGCAACTTTTTTTATTTTTTTGGAACCATCGTTGATGCGCACAATCTTTTTTATCTCAGACGGTACCGGCATCACTGCTGAAGCCTTAGGCCGCAGCCTATTAAGTCAATTTGAAACGGTCCCGTTTGAATATGTAACAATTCCCTATATCAACAATCGTAAGAAGGCTGAAGAAACTCTTTCCCGCATAAAAAAAACGTATGCAAAAGAGGGTGAAAGGCCCATTATCTTTACTACGTTAGTTAATCCAGAAATCAGTCATCTATTGCAGCAAGGGCCTGGTCTGATCGTGGATTTTTTTCAAACTTTTATTAATCCATTGGAGCGCGAGTTAGGACATAAATCCTCTCACACGGTAGGACTTTCGCACGGAGTCAAAAACTATACTGATTACATGGGACGGATCAATGCTGTCAATTATGCACTTGCTTACGATGATGGTATTAATGCAGGAAAATATGCTAATGCCGATATCATTCTATTTGGAGTGTCTCGATGCGGCAAAACACCAACATGTCTTTATTTGGCTTTACAGTTTGGTATCTATGCTGCTAATTATCCTCTTACAGAAGAAAATATGCATGGCTTTAATTTACCAAAAGTATTAGAAAGCTATCGGAGTAAATTATTTGGTCTTTTCATTGATCAATTACGTTTACAGCAAATACGGCAAGAACGATTTCCCAATACAAAGTACTCTTCGCTTAAGCAGTGTGAATTTGAATTAAAATATTCTAAATCATTATTTAAAAAAGAGCATATCCCTTACTTAGATACCTCATCGCGCTCAATTGAAGAAATTGCAGCTGAAATTTTGACGATAGCTGATATTAAGCGTCGGATATAGCTGTCATACGTTTCGAAAACTTCTTCACCATTTACACTTTCCAGCGAACTAACTGAGAGTATTGAACTCTCTCATTCTTTAGCTGCCTACTGCCTCTAAAGCAACATTTTCCAATCGATCCGTTAATGTTTGAAGATGATGGTGTTCTAAAACAAATGCCTTACCGCGCAATCCCATGTTAGTTAATTCTTCTTTAGGTAATAAAGAGAGCTGATACATCGCTTTAGCTAAAGATTCCGGGTCGCTTGGTTTCACGCTGATGCCAGCGTTATATTTTTCTATCGGATTATACGGCGTCTCAACACCAAAGATAACAGGTCGTGCCATTACTAAATAATCAAATAGTTTATTGGGACTAATTCCCCAGCGAAATAAAGGCGAATCTTTTAATAACATTAAAAAGGCATCGGCTTGATTGAGCGTAAAATAGATGTCACGTTTAGAAACTCCATCCATGAATTCCACACTCGTCACTCGTTGTTCTAAAGCAAAAGCTTTTAACCGCGCTTTTTCAGGACCTTCTCCTACTAAACAAATACGAATGTGCTGAGCTAAGGATTGTTCTTCTAATATCTTTGCTGCTTTTATAACGGTATCTAAATCGTTTGCCAAACCATGTGCCCCTGCATACATGAAAGTAAATTTATCTTTTTTAACAGCAGGCATCTGTTGAGGTATCACATCGGTATCCACGGCATTCGGAAGCCAGATGATATTATTCGGATTCACACCATAGTTAATGAGATAGCTATTAACAGAAGGTAACAGCGAGATAATCCTGTCAGCTTGTTTATAAAGATACTTTTCAATGCCTTTCATCAGCATAATCATCGGATGGCGTGCTGAAATACGGCCAAGATCAACTAATGAATCAGGCCAAAGATCTCTTATTTCAAGAAAGAATGGTTTGTTGAGTCGTTTAGCTAATAATTGGGCCCCTAATGCTGCAAAAAGATGAGGGCTGGATCCTATAATCACATCCGGCGGAGACGTCATAGATAAATATTTTTTCTGCAGCAGTCTGCGCCCGAAAACAAGCATATTCCAAAAGCGCGCAAAGGTATTGCCTTGATAACTTGGCGTAGGAATCCAAATAAACGGTACCTCATACGTATGATCGATTTTACCCCACTGGCTATTCAGTTGGATGTAAGAATGAGAGAAGTGATTATAATTAGCTGCAATCAGGGTTACATGGTGGCCGCGTTGTATGAGTTGTCGAGCAAAATTATAATGGCGGGTGCCGCCTATCATGGTGGGTGGTGCGGCATAGTGATTAATCATCCAAATACGCATCATGAGACTCCTTGATTTAAATGCTGAACAATCAAATTAGCTGCATTACCTTGCCCATAGGGAAAATGATTGCCTAATCCACGTGTTCCTAAGGTTTGTATCACTTGATCGTGAATCTTGTTAGCATCTTGTGGATTTACTAAGGTATTCCAGCCTAGCTGAATAGTTTCCACCCATTCTGTTTCGCTGCGCAACGTAACACAAGGAATGTGATAAAAAAACGCTTCTTTTTGCACGCCACCTGAATCAGTTACAATTAATGCCGCATTTTTTTCTAACATCACCATATCTAAGAATCCAACAGGTTCAATAATATGCATAGCAGATTTAGCTAATAAACTGGGGGAATAGTGTTCAATCAATTTGCGTGTACGTGGATGAAGTGGCATCACGACAGGAAGGGTTTTGCTAATTCGTTGTAATGAAGTAAAGATAGTTGTTAATCGGTTTGAATCATTGGTATTTTCAGCGCGATGAATGGTCGCCAAGATGTATTCACCTGGTGGGTGATTTAGGTGATGTAAGATATGGCTGGATTTAGCTGCTTTTTCAGCATAAAAGAGTGCTGCATCGTACATTACATCACCTACCTCAACAATACGCGCTTGTGCATAACCTTCTTTTTTTAAATTGTGAACGGCTTGTTCTGTGGGCGTAAATAAGATATCGGATAATTGATCAGCCAGAATGCGATTAATTTCTTCGGGCATGGTGCGATTATAAGAGCGCAGTCCAGCTTCAATATGCGCAATCGGAATATGTAATTTAGCAGCAGCCAGCGCACCGGCGAGCGTTGAATTGGTATCTCCATAAATCAACAAATAATCGGGTTTTTCTTCCAATAAAACCTGCTCAATAGCAGCTAACATTTCACCAGTTTGCTGACCGTGTGAACCCGAGCCAATTCCTAAATGGTAACTCACTTCAGGAATCTCTAATTCATCGAAAAATATTTGCGACATATTGGCATCATAATGTTGGCCTGTATGAATAATCATCTCTTTGTGTTTGGATGTTTGCCGCAACAATCGTGATACAGTAGCGGCTTTAATAAATTGAGGTCTTGCGCCAATCACCGTGACAATTTTTTTCATGTGTATACCCTATTTAACCAAAGTAATGTGATCGCTTCTGCCATAGCGCGTTGCCTTTGAAGTAGTTGTTGATCAGAAAATAATTGATTGATATCACTCGGCTGTTTTAGAAATTCTTTTATGAGTGCTTGATTGCTTTGCAATCTTTCTCTAATGGATTTACCCAAACCAGCTTGTAGCAGCGTTTGCAGCGGAATATCAAAACCGCGTTTATAACGTGCAAGACGAATACGATTAGGAATTCTGTTATGCATAATTTTTCTAATAGCCCATTTTCCATAACCAGCGCGTAACTTGAGTGTGTCAGGAATTGCCAAACCTAATTCAACTAAGCGGTGATCCATATAAGGTAAGCGGCTTTCTACGCTATTACCCATTGCATTGCGGTCTTCATAGCGCAATAAGGTTGGCAGACTAAATTGAGTAATGTCATGCATCTGACGCATCCAGAGAGGTTGTTGGGATCCATTTAAATCAAGTACAGGTGCATCTGGAAGATGCAATTCACTCATGGGGTGATTCGTATGCTTCTTATAACGATGTCGATGTTGCCAATAGGCACTTAATGAGGTCAATTCAGACAACAACATAGGTAATAATTGCAGAAGATGTTTAGCTGTCGCCGTATAGCGTTTTTGCTTGAGAAATTGTTGTAATTGGAAAAGTAAAAATTTCTTATATCCCATAAATACTTCATCACCACCTTGCCCACCCAGCAAGACTTTGACACCACACGCGCGCACGCGTTTGTATAACAAATATTGAGCGACAACACTCAATGAGGAAAAAGGGGATTCTTGCACATCGAGTGTTTTATACAAGGCTTCGATCATTTCATTTCCGTTAGGCGCGATATATTCAATATGCATATTCAAAAAATTTGCACAATGGGCAACGAGCGGTCCTTCGGTTTTTTTATCCTGGGGATGACCAAATGAAAAACCAATCGTATTTTGATGCTGCTGGATAACACACGATGCGACAGAAGAAGAATCTAATCCACCGCTTAATGAAATGCCCAGTGGTACATCGGTTCGCAAACGAATCGTGACGGATTTTTCAAGTGTGTCCGTGATGTGTTGTAATAAAGAATCAGAATGATGAGTCTGTAAGGTTTGCCTTAAATGGGTTACATTTTTTTCTAAATCATAAAAGCGATAGACTTGAAACGTTAATTGGCCAGCCGCATTAAATTGAGATAGCAAATAACAGCCTGAAGATAAGGAGACGATACCTTGATAAGGTGATGCATCACTTCTATCTTCATAAACGAGATAAGTTAATCCTTGTGATAAATAAGCTAAGTTAGGTTTTAAGTTTAATGCTTTGGCTAAGACAGAGAAGGTCGACGCAAAATAAAGTACATTATTAGTTTGTACGTAATAAAGCGGTCTGATGCCAAATCGATCGCGACAGAGCCATAAGGCTTCTTTTTCTTTATCAAATAAAGCAAAGGCAAAAGGGCCATGGAAGCGTTGTAATGCTTCCATTCCCCATTGTGACACTGAATTCAATATAACTTCTGTATCACTCTGTGTTCTAAACGCATAACCTAATTTACTTAATTCTTCTCTTAGCTCAATGTAATTATAAATTTCACCATTATAGACAATGCAATAACGGCCTGTTGTATCCCACATGGGTTGATGAGCTTGTTCAGATAAATCAATAATACTGAGGCGATTATGGCCTAAGAAAGCCTGGCTTTGTCTTCCTTCTACGAGAGTAGTTCCTTGATAATCAGGCCCGCGATTAAATTGTTTTTCCATTATTGCTTGAATCAACTGACGATATGGGTCGGTAACGTGATTAGCATAAACACCACTGATTCCACACATTTTCGCCTCCCTATTTAATAATGTTTTTTTGAACGGGCTGATATAATGCCAGTGCGATCAGCAAAAATAGCATGGCATTAAATGCCAATCCTTTATGCACAGCAAACAATTGTCCGTAGAAAAAAAGGCTGCTTAATAACGCCGCAAAGCCTAAATAAATGGTTTGATGGGTTTGACGAGCTCGAACGAGCAACGTTTTAAAGACAGTGAAATAAAGCCAGAGACAGGAAAATAAACCAAAGAAACCACCATATACAAGACTATAGATACATAAATTATGTATGTAGGTTCTTTCTTCACCTGTTGCAACAATAAACGTATTGCCCGCACCGATTCCAAAAAATAAACTAACGATATCTGAATTTAACCAAGTGGTGATAGCAGGTATCCATTCATCATAAATGCGACCATTACTATAGTCGGTAGAGGTACTAAAAGAGGGGGTATGATAAAAACGAGCGAATAAGCCTTGTTCAAGCATATGAATTTTGGGGACGAAGGAAATGAGGACAATAACGACAGCCCACAATAGGGTATAGATAAAAATGCGGCTGATGAGATGAGATAGTGATAGTTTATTCAAATGCAATTGTTGATACAGGTAAAGCAGAAAAAAGAGTGCCCATCCCCACAGCATAGATAAGACGATCGCGCGTGTTAAGGTCACCATTCCACCTAGCAAACCCAAACAAATAAGGCATGCAATCATTGAACGTAATAAAAAGCGCTGGAAAGAAGAGTTTGTTTTATGTGAGATAAGAGCAAGTGGTAAGACAGCAACGGATAAAATAATGGGTAACGTTGTGCGAGGATCAGCCAACGTAATTCGATTTCTTAACACATCTAATGTATTAATGGCGCTATTTGCATGAGTTAAATATAAGAAGATTTGATAGTTGGCTTGTAATAATCCCACTAAAACTAAGATGAATCCAACTGCCCAAGGATTCAAGAAACGGCTAGGAAGAAAGCCGATTAAGACGAGAGGAAAAAAATTAAGATAAGGTCCGATAGAGCGTAGTGCAATTAAAAGTGATACACCATGTACAAAGCCAATAAGTAGCGAAAGTAATAAATAGCTGAGATAAAGCAAAACGGCAATCAAGAGATTAGATTCAACTCGATAAAAAGTAGGTGCTGGCGCCACTGCTAAGCAACAAAGACCCAATACACAGGGAAGAAAAATTAAAAGGAGATCCTCAATCTCAATAGCGACTGGTGCAGGATTCGCTAATAGGGCGATCAACATCATTAAAAACGTAATAAATAATATAAGTTTTTGCACAAGCTCTCTCACTTATAAATAATTTTTCTGGCTAACTTTAAACTGAATGCCCTTAACCGTAACAAGACTTGGTTATATTGATCAACGCGTCTTTTGTATTCTTGTGTGAGAGTGGTTGAGTCAGATAATAGACTGAGTATTTGTAAATAATGTATTTCCAATAAATGATAGCGAGGGCTGTTTACATTCATCATCCCTTTATGCTGATCAAGATCGTAAAGCGACCACCATCCAGTTGAGTAAAAAGGCAACATGGTTTGTAATGAATCGATGCCTAGCTGCCATAAATCTTCTAACCATTTTTCTCGTGTCCAATAGGATAATTCCCACAGACTGATTAAAGCAGCCATAAATCCATTAATCACACCAGTCGGTGTTTTGGGATATTCTTCAAAATAACAACATTTCTGTTGTGAAAATTCATGTAAAAAACCACCTTCAGAAGTAGGCAGAGTAAATTTTTTAACGGCATTTTTAGCCGCTGTTAGATACAAAGGATCGTTACTATGTAACCAGGCACGTAACATCACTGAAGCACCACGTGCTTGTGCTAAAGCTGAGTGCCAGGGTGCTTTCGATCCATACCAATCGAAACGATACTCCCACAGTCCTTCTGATGTTTGATGAGACACAAAATAATTGGCATAGTGCCAAAATTTTTTTAAGTAAGCTGGGTCCCGAGAGAGGCAAAATTGATCATGTAATCCTAGCGCATATTGGAAAGCTGCTTCTGGATTAATTTGTTCACCAATCGATGCGTGATAGGGTAGAACGATAATGCCTTCTGTGTTTTCTAATGAATAATTTAATTTTTTTCGGTAATCAATTAAGTAAATCGGTGCGCCTTGTGTTTGCTGGTAACGTACGAGATCATTTTTTGTTTTTAAATTAGGCGGTTCAGGTAAATACCAGAATAAGGCAGTGGAAGGGCGGTTTTGCCAACGCGCAATCACGTAATTATCGAATACATTCCAGGCTTTTTTGACATAATTCATTCCATTCATCCTTGTATCATGGACTGATTTCTAATTCATGATATTTCTTGCGTAA
The DNA here is from genome assembly GCA_963711205.1 of uncultured Gammaproteobacteria bacterium. Taxonomy (GTDB): domain Bacteria; phylum Pseudomonadota; class Gammaproteobacteria; order DSM-16500; family DSM-16500; genus Aquicella. The sequence goes on along the minus strand of CAVQDE010000001.1, from coordinate 1,591,081 downwards.
CATTAATAATTGTGCAAAAGGCTTTGCGATATAGCCTATCCAGAGCATGGCAAGAATAGGTGAATTTAATTGCTTAGCCACGATAAAGGCGAGTAGGGCACAAATTAATTCATATATAGCAAAACGTATGATCAGCATTGAATTATTTTCGTAATGATTAATTTTAAAATAAATAACACGCACCAAGGTAGAAAAGTAAAAACCTAAGACCAAGAATGAGAATCATTTGTATGGAAGAATACAATAAATCAATATGGGGTTTAAGGCTGATCACGAAGGCGACAAAGGCAATGAGTACATAAATAGATGTGGAATCAACCAGTTTTAAAAAATAATTATTTCTGCGTTGCAGCTTCTTTTGCCAATCGGCTAGCTTTGATCCAATAAACGAATCGATGAGAATAAAACGGGCGGCTGAATAAATTCGAATTGTAATAGCAAACAGAGAAAGATAACCCGGTCCATAATCATAAAATGCGGTGCGCGTGATGATTTGGAATAATTGTTCACCAATCATGGCGGCAAAATGACGAGCAAATGTCATGACACTTGTTAATAATGAGATAGGTTTCTTTGGTTGGATCTGCGGTGATTGATGCGGTAACAGAAATAATAATAAACATTGTGCGATAGGAATCAAGCTTGTTAAATAAACAATAGAGAAAACTAAGTTGGTCGTTGAAAACCAATAACAAATTAAAATGCCTGGGATGAGAATGAAATTTGGCATGACATTAATAAATTGTGCAGCTAAAAATGCATTACTGCGTTGCTTGTATGTGATTAGTAAAGCAGCGATTAAATTCAAATAACTTCCTACAATGGACACGCATAACATGCTTATATTTAACCCACCCGTGGAATAACTCATGATCAATCCAATGATGGCTGAAAAAGGCAAACTAATGACTGAAGCGGAAAATATAATACGAGACAATGGAAGAATAGAATAAAGATTTAAACAAGCTAAACGCATCGCATCAATTGATAAGCCAATCGTATAAAAAATGGATAAATAAAGTTGTAACGTATCATTTTTTGATGTGAAGCCAAGTAACCCTATAATAATAAATTCACGCAAAATACCAAATAGCCATACTTAATGATGATAAAAAGACCGCTATTCTATAAGGGTTCAAGTACTTAATAACGTGATCCTTCATGTCATGCAATAGCATGGAGTGCTTCTAAAAGATGATTGACAATTAAATTTTGCTCATCAATAGTTAAGTAAGGATGCATGGGTAAACTCATCACGCAAGCGGCTGCCTTTTCAGCTGCAGGAAAACCTCGTGTAGGACGCGTATGTGTAAACACGGGTTGTAAATTAACAGTCAAAGGATAATGAATTGCGGTTGGAATATTTGATTTTTCTAAATGGCGGATGACATGCTCACGATCAGACACTTCGATAGTATATTGAGCATAAACACAAGTATTTTCCTGAGGGATATGCATTGTTTTAACATGCTTGCTTAATAAATCATGATAGCGTTTTCCGATGCGGGTTCGTTCTTGCAATTCACGAGCAAATAATTGCATCTTTGCTAACAAGATGGCGGCTTGCAATGTATCAAGACGACTATTCATTCCGAGTAAGCGATGATAGTAGCGCTTCTCTTGGCCATGTGTGCGGAGTTGACGCATAGCAGTTGCCAACGCATCATCATCAGTGAAACATGCTCCGCCATCACCATAACAGCCTAATGGCTTTGAAGGAAAAAAGCTGGTGCAGCCAATACCAGACAACCCACAAGATTTTTTACCTTTGTAAGTAGCACCAAAACTCTGTGCAGCATCTTCAATGACGGAAAGATGATACTGTTTAGCTATGGCATTGATCGTATCCATGTCAGCGCATTGTCCATATAAGCTCACTGGCATAATACATTTTGTTTTTGGTGTAATCGCAGCTTCAATTTGATTCACATCAATGTTATACGTGTGGGGATCAATATCGACAAAGACCGGTTTCGCGCCTAAAAGAGCAATCATTTCGGCATGTGCGATAAACGTAAATGGTGACGTAATGACTTCATCGCCTGATTGAATGCCTAATGCCATCATGGCAATCATCAAAGCATCGGTTCCATTTGCCACACTAATGCAATGTTTTACACCAACATAATTCGCAAGAGTGGTTTCTAATTCTTGTACTTCGGGACCTAAAATATATTGCCCATGATTTAAAACAGTATTGATGCGAGTGGTTATGTCTGTTTTTATTCGTTCGTATTGTTGACGAAGATCAGTAAATTGCATAGTGCTATCCTTGCGAAGTTATGTTTATTGTTAACAAATCTTAGTCAGCAACGCTATGTCAAATCACTTTCCGCAAAACAACAACCATTTTTTAGAAAATAACGCAGATTTGTATTTTTCACAAAAGGTCTCTGCATTCCCATGCAAAGGTAAATCAAGCTTTTCTCCGTATTGGCTCATCCAGCCGATTTGACGAGCAGGTACACCCACCATTAATGCATAATTAGGTACATCACGATTAACAACGCTACCGGCACCAATGAATGCATAATTGCCAATAGTAACTCCGCATACAATAGTACAATTTGCGCCTAACGTTGCACCTTTTTTGACAACGGTGTCACGGTATTCACTTTTACGGCTGACAGCAGATCGCGGATTGTAGACATTCGTGAACACCATGCTAGGCCCACAAAACACATCATCTTCTAAGCAAATATTATCGTAGATAGAAACATTATTTTGAATTTTAACATTATTTCCGATAACGACTTTATTGCCGACAAAAACATTTTGTCCAAAGGAGCAACGTTCCCCAATTTTTGCACCAGAGGAGATGTGTACCCAGTGCCATATGCTGGTATTCACGCCGATTTCGGCGCCTTCGTCGATCACTGCGGTGGGATGAATCTTGGCGTCCATGATAAATTTCTCCTGATTTTTTAGTCGTTAAAAAAACCGTATTTTACCCTATATTCAGTATATTCAGTTAGTAAAAAACTGCATTTAGTAAATTGATATAAAACACGTAGTCCTTGTTTTCGAAAATTAAAAAAGGAATACTGATTGTTTATCATTCAAATATGTAAATATTATGACAATCTATCCTCTTTCACATTTGATGCAGCCATGGATGTTGCCACCTGGATTGAATTTGCTAATGATCATCACTGGTATAGGAATAGGATATTATTGGCAGAAGCTAGGGAAATGGATTGTTGTGATTGGTTGCATGAGTTTATGGTTATTAAGTGCGCCGATTGTCGCGTATAACTTAATTGATCTATTGCAAAACCAATATCCTATTTTGCAAGCCGATCAATTAAAAATAAGTGCTTCGCAGGATGCGATTGTGATCTTAGGCGGCGGAGATACGGTTGAGGCAGAGTATGGAGATAAGCATACTGTTTCTGATTTTACTTTGCATCGGATTGATTATGGTGCTTATTTATACCAAAAAACCCATTTACCCGTCATTGTGTCAGGTGGAAAAACGTTGGGAGCTCAGCAAAGTGAAGCTGATTTAATGGCTAAAGTATTAAAAGATGATTTCAATATCACAGTTAACTTGAAAGAAGATAAAAGTTTTAGCACAGCAGATGAGGGTAAATTAATTGCCTCGTTACTGAAACAACATGGATTCAAGATCATATATCTTGTTACGGACGCATGGCACATGCCGCGCAGTGTATTTATCTTTCGCTGCGCAGGCGTTAAAGTCATCCCAGCGCCCATGGGGCAGTATGTGTATGGGCCTGGATATGCACTCATTAGCTATTTACCCAATATAGATGCTTTGTATGCCAGTTCATTAGCCATACATGAGTGGATTGGTTTAGCTTGGTATCACTGGCGATATGGCAATCAATGTGTTGCTTGAATTTATGATTCAGTGACCAATGGTCGATGCCAATAATAATTTTTTTTATATTGCTGAGGTTTTAAGTGATTAAAAATGGCGCCGTGTATTTTAATATCAGCATGATTTAACGTTTTTATTAGTCTGTCAATTTCAAAGGCTTCATGCATTTTATCCCCCAACACCAATAAGTTCATATTAGCTAATGCACCTATCAAAATACTATCCGCGGCGAGTGGATGAGAGGAAGTATTCATAATAATGTATTGATACTTTTCAGAAGCTTCTGACAGTATAGATTTAAGGCGATTATGAGTGAATAGATCAGATGAATTCTCTGATCGTTTTCCAGCAGGTAAAAAATGGAGATGTTTAAATTCACGAGATTGAATAATAGCGGTTTCAAGCGTTGTTTCTGCATTAATGAGATCAGTGAGTCCAAGAGTTGAAGCACCAAAATAATGATGCATATGACCAGAACGAATATCGCCATCAATGAGTAAAACGGGATGACCCATCCTAGCCACGAGACTAGCTAAATTAACTGAGATAAATGTTTTGCCCACGCCTTTTGTTAATCCCATGACAGTAATGATAGCGTTCTGTGTATGATTTAAATGCAATTGGAGATAAGTACGTATATGACAGAGAGATTCAATCGTGATGTCATTCGGCCACTTTGATGACAATAAGGGTAAGTTTTTTATTATATTTGATTTAAATTGTTTGGTTTGACCGTGTTGTTTTTTACTATATGGTACGCTAGCTAACATTTTTATATTCCACACTTTTTCTATCCAATGTGGATCATCAATATGGCGTACGAAGATGCGCCAGCTAAGGACAAAAATACTTCCGACAACGAGTCCAATGAGTAAACTCGCTATGCCAACGACAGTCATTCTCACCGGTAAAGGCATATCAGGTTTGGTTGCCAGGACAAGGATATGAATATCACTCACAATACCTGCTTTGATTACTTGTAGTTCGTGTATTTGGTTCAATAAACTCATGTATAAATTATTTCTGACATTCACTTCGCGGGTTAAGGAAATTGCTACTTGATCAGCTGCTGGCAACTTCTTCAACTGATTCAATAATTCATCCCGTTGTTTTTCGGATTCTTGCATTTTTTGCGTTAATGAAACGATAAAGGGATGATAGACAGTAAATTGTTGTAACATGTTTAATTTTTTTAGCTGCATTTCTTGAATTTGTTTGTCAATGTCAGCTAAATGCGTCATTAAATAATGTGTCTGTAATTTAATATCAATTTTGCCACTCGTTGCACGATAGTGATTTAACTTAGCCTCAGCTTCTTCTAAAGATTTTTGTACAATGGGTCGTTGCTGATTTAAAAAAGCCAGAGTTTTTTCTGCTTTGAGTGAGGTACGTTCTATGCTTTTTTGTTGCGTGACCACAGCTATCTTATTGAGAATGGCTGTAATTAAATTAGGATCTTCACCAATTAAAGAAAGCTGTAATATCCCTATCTTATTCGAGTTGGTTTCGGCTGACCCACTGAGATCCGTAATCGTTAAATTGGTGAGTAGCTTAGTCATGACTTCAGATTCGGGATCTTTGATTAAGGCGAATTGGCTTCCGACAGGTGCTTCTATTTTATCTACTTTAATAGAAAAATCGTGATTACTAAGGCGTTGTCCCACAATGCCTTGAATCAATAATTCATTTTGCGAATTGTAAACATGATAATGACCAGCACTAGCAACGGTTAATTGTAATTTCTTCTTTAAATAACGACTCGGTATGGTTAGCTCACCGACATTAATGTCAGCACTCGTTTTTCTGCTGAAGAAAGAATAGCCATAAGGAGAAACATGAATATCAAGACCGAGTGATTGGATAACAGGTTCTAAAATAAATTTAGAGCGAATGAGAGCAATTTGCACGGAGATGGGTTCATCAGGAATATTGGCTGGATCGAATGACTGATTGGATTTAGTCATTGTTCCTAGTGTGTTAGGTTGTTTTTGTTGAACTTGTAAAAGAATAGTCGCTTGATATTGAGTCGGTTTAAAGACGGTATATAACATGGCGAATATAAAGATCGTGACGCCGAACGTGCCTATTAACCATTTTTTTTCACGTAGACTTTGCAGTAATAAGCGCAGGTCAAGATAATCAGCGTCAGATTTTGTGTTGAGATGACTAGTCATATTAGTTTCAATCGCATATAAGATCAGTTTGAGTCAACGATGGCTTTAGTGTACCAAACCGTTTGGATAGTCGGTAATAATTGATTTAAGACACGATTCCAACGGGTCGCCGGTGCGGATGAGACATACAAAATATCACCGGGTCTTAAAATAAAGTGCTCGGCTAACAATAGTCCATCGGGTGTTTTGGCATTTAACCAGTAAATAGTGGGTCGGTATATATTGCCTCGAATCACATAGATATGTTCAGGATCAGCTGAATTAGGATTTATCCCGCCTGACAAACTAATGGCATCTGTAATAGAAAGCGGTTGATCCGTGATAGGAACAAACCCTGACTTCATGATCTCTCCAAAAATATAAACCTTCTGGCCTCTGAAATCGACAACACGCACATTCAGCTCAGGTTGTCGCAAATATCCTTTTGAGGCGTATTGTCATTTCATGACGAATTTGATCCATCGTTTTCCCGGCGACCAACATATTCCCAACAAGAGGGAAATAAATGCAACCCTTCGAATTAACTAGATATCCTTCTTTCCCTGCCGCGCCTTGTGTACTCGGTATACCTGTTAATTGATTGGCGTAAAGTTCTTTGGGGTTAAATTCAGGATGTTGCCAAATGCTGATATTCAATACATCTGCAGGGGCAACATGATAGGCATAATTGGAAATAGATTGCTGGGCAACCAGCTGAGGCGTGATGGGAATTAATACAGGATGAATATCCATTTTGGGTGTTTGAACGACCGTCATGCGTGAAATATTGGGATTGTGCATGCCAGGCATTATATTACAACCGGATAACAACGATACACAAATGAAGATTTCTAGTTTCCTAAACATATTTAAACAACTAATCCTAAGTGAAAGAGAGAGAATAATTTAAAACTTGCTCACTTTGTAATGTTTTTTCATGATGAGAGTGATTATTTTGAAATTCCGGGACGAATTGACATAATAGACTCATTAGTTTCATTTCCTCATAGTTTGCACAAGCCATCTCGATATCGTTTAAAATATCATTAAGTTGTTTCCAGTCATACGCTCTTACTTTTGCTTGTCTAATTTTAGTGTGGGATGTTTTACAAAGGTTTTCATCTTGATGGAACAATTCTTCATGCAATTTTTCACCAGGACGTAATCCAATGTATTCAATATCAATATCTTGACTGACTACTTTGCCAGATAATTTAATCATTTGTTCTGCTAAATAACGAATATTAATCGGTTCACCCATGTCTAAAACAAAAATATCGCCCTGATGTTGCATAGTGGAAGCTTGTAAAATAAGCTGGCTAGCTTCGGGTATGGTCATAAAATAACGGGAAATATCTCGATGTGTCACAGTCAGCGGGCCGCCATTTTGTAATTGTTTACGAAATAAGGGAATCACGCTGCCTGCAGAATCTAATACATTGCCAAAGCGAACGGTAATAAAGCGGGTAGAGGAATATAAATTGAATGTTTGGCAAAATATTTCAGAAGCCCGTTTGGTCGCACCCATAATGCTGCTGGGATTAACAGCCTTGTCAGTGGAGATTAAAACAAATGAATCAACAGCCTGTTTTTCTGCTAATTCAGCGACAATTTTGGTACCAATGATATTGTTATACATCGAAATTCGTATATGTTTCTCAAGTAAGGGCACATGTTTATAAGCGGCGACATGAAAAACTAAATTAGGCTGATGGGTGGCAAATATTTTTTGAACCTCGACTTTATCCGTTACACTGCATAGATAAGCATGGATTTTGTTTTGCATGACCTTATTTAATTCCATGTCGATGGAATATAAATTGAATTCATTGTTATCAATCACAACCAGTTTCTTAGGTGAAAGCAAGCTGATTTGTCGGCATAGTTCAGAGCCAATAGACCCTCCGCCACCAGTGACAAGGACAGTTTTGTTTGTAATGGATGCTTCTAATGGCTTCCCAATTTAGATTGACTTGTTCACGCCCTAATAAATCTTCGATTAATACATCACGTAACGAATTAACTGTGACATGACCATCCGCAATATCTCTTAAACCTGGGAGTGTCCTAAAGGGAATTTTCGATTCTTCGCAATAGCATACAATTTCACGCATTCGTTTTGAATCTACTGAGGGAATCGCAATCAAAATTAATTCAATATTGTGTTTTATGACTAGACGCGGAATATCTTGGCAGAATCCTAGCACGCGAACGCCTTGTACTTCACACCCATGTCGAGCGGCATCATCATCGACGATAGCGACAGGGATATATTTATGAATAGAACTGGATCGGTATAAATCTCTTATGATGCCTTCACCAGCATTGCCCGCACCTACCACTAAAACACGTTTTCCTTTTACGAAGAATGAACGGTAATCACGTAACCAACGAAATAAAAGACGTGTCCCTGATAATGAGACAATCAATAGTAATGCATAAATAATGTATGCTTTGATAGGAAAACTAAAGCCATTTAATTCTAACAACAGAACACTTATCAGAATACCAATGAATACAGCACGTATAATCCGCATGAGATCAGGGATAGAAGCGAAACGCCATACGCCGCGATATAAACCGCATAGGACATAGACTGAGCTTTGAATGAGAGTGATGGTAACTATAGGAATTAGTGTTGATTGTTGTTTCAACAAATAAGCTGGTTGATAGCCATCCTGCACCTACCCAAGAAACGATAGTAACGGACATATCAGAAAGAAAGGCTATAAATCGCTTTTTCCATTTGTTAAAGGTGTTTAAATACATCATCATGAACTATCCTTGTTCTTATGTATCTATTGAAAATGTAATGATTGAGCAGCTTACCTTTTTAGTAAATAAGAGGCAGATGAATAGGTTTGTTGTCGCGAGCAGAAAGATAAGACGCAACTAAAATCTCGAGTGACCGTAATCCTTCACGCCCATCTGTATCTGCTTCAGCTTCTCCGCGTAAGGTTTTTGCAACATTCTCGTAATAACGCTTATGTCCAGAATGAGATTTCAGGGTGACTGGCTCTTTCAATTTAACAGCCATTTCATCTTGTTCATCTGCATTTTCAAATTCCCAATGCAGAATTTGGTTAGCGGATAATCCACCAATCTTAACACTACCTTTTTCACCAAGAATGGTTAAAGAGGCTTCAAGATTTTTGGGGTACGTAAGCATGGTGACATTCATGGAGCCTAATGTGCCTGATCGCCAACGAATATTTAAAACACCGGTATCCTCTGCCTCCATGTTAATCGCAAGCGTTGCCATCATAGCATGTACACTTTGAACGGGACCTATCAACCAATCTAGCAAATCAACATAATGACTAGCCTGATTCATGAATGCGCCACCATCAAATTCCCAGGTGCCACGCCATTTTGCTTGGTTGTAATAAACTTGTGGGCGTGTCCAAAACACATTGAGATTGACGAGATAAATACGACCAAAGCGTTGCTTTATGATGGCGTCTTTCAGCAACTGTAAGGCAGGCTGATAACGATTTTGCTTTACTACAAATAATTTTACATTGGCTTTATCACAGGCGTTAACCATTTCAATTCCATCAGACCAGCGTGTTGCCATCGGCTTTTCAGTGATAACATGCTTACCGTTCTGAGCCAATTGAATAGTTTGCATGGCGTGGAGTCCACTGGGTGAGCATAACGTAATTAAGTCTAGTTCAGGTCTAGCATGTAACATAGTATGAATATCACGATAGCCTTCTACGCCTAATGTAGAAGCGGCATTCTTTAACGCTTCAGGTTGATTATCACAGATACAAGCAAATTCGAATTGATCTGAAAGTTCAGTAATGGTGTTGAAATGATTAGTCGCAACTTTACCGCATCCTACAATTCCAACACGAATTTTACGATCCTTGATTAACATGCTGTTTGCCTTATGTTATTAAGCTTTAATAATTTTAGCGTCTTGTCTTTGATAGATGCCGCGTGTGTCTACAATTAAATTTGCATGTGCTTTGATGAATTCAAAATCAAACAAATCATGTGCCGTGGTGATAACAACAGCGTCTTGTTCCGCTAATGTTTCTTCAGTGATGTGAACACTTTTTAAATCAAAATGGTGTTCGCGCATTTTGGGAAAAACAGGCAAGTAGGGATCGGAGTAAGCAACAAGTGCACCTTTTTTAGTTAAAATTTCCATTAAACGAATGGCAGGTGATTCTCTGACGTCATCAATATTTTTTTTATAAGCGATGCCTAATATCAGTACTTTACTTTTTTTGATGGGCTTACCGTGATGATTCAATGCATCAATCAATTTATGCGCTACCCATTGCGGCATTGAACTATTAATTTCACCTGCAAGTTCAATAAAGCGTGTATGGATACCGTATTCACGTGCTTTCCAAGTTAAATAAAATGGGTCGACAGGAATGCAGTGACCGCCAATGCCAGGGCCGGGATAGTAAGGTACAAAGCCAAATGGTTTAGTAGCGGCAGCATTAATAATTTCATATACATCTATATCCATCCGATCGGATAAAATTTTTAATTCATTCACGAGTCCAATGTTAACAGCACGATGTATGTTTTCTAATAATTTCGTCATTTCAGCCGCACGAGTTGAACTAACTGGTATCACTTTGCACTGTAACATTTTCATACAATGCAACGCCGACGGATAAACAATTTTCTGTTGAACCACCACATATTTTAGGAATATTTGCTGTTGCAAACGTTGCATTACCTGGATCTTCACGTTCGGGTGAATAAATTAAAAATATATCATCTCCCACACGTAATCCGCCGGATTCCAAGCGAGGCTTAATTTCTTCGTCCGTAGTGCCAGGATACGTTGTGCTTTCTAACGATATCACTTGTCCATGACGAATATAAGGAAGAATGCTGTCAATCGTATTCAATATAAAACTTAAATCAGGCTCACGTTGTTTGCTAAGAGGTGTTGGTAAACATAATATAATCGCATCAGCTTGAGCGATTTCACTGAAATGGCTTGTCGCTTGAAATCCTGATGCTTTAGCTGAGTGAATTCTTTGATGCGGAATATGTTCAATATAACTTTGACCAGCGTTAAGTTTATTTACTTTTTCATTATCAATATCAACACCAATAACTTTGTAACCGACTTCAGCATAGCGAAGTGCTAAAGGTAATCCTACATAGCCTAATCCAATGATAGCGACGCTCGCTTCTTTGTCATTCAGTTGTTTCACTAACTTTGTTTTGATCATTAACACGAATCCTTATGTTAAGAATGTATAAATTATAATTATTGATTACTGTTGTCGAAATATATAGATTATTATCATACTGTTAATTTCACAGTGTCCAATTTACAAGGATAAGCTATGTATTGCAACTGGGGAAAAAGATTATTTGATGTCATTTTCGCAAGTTTATTTTTGTTGTTGTTGTCACCAATCCTCTTCATCATTTCCATTTTAGTACGTTTGTTTCTCGGCTCACCTATTTTATTCATTCAATTACGTCCCGGCTTAAATGAAAAACCATTTTATTTATATAAATTTCGCACCATGCGTGATATGCGTGATAAAAAAAATATATCGCTCAGCGATGAACAACGTCTCACTAAGTTTGGTCGATTTTTAAGAAGTTTGAGTTTGGATGAACTACCAGAATTACTTAATGTGATAAAAGGGGAGATGAGTTTTGTGGGTCCGAGGCCGTTATTAATGGAATATTTAGCTCATTATTCTGCTGAGCAGCGTTTACGCCATACTGTTAAACCCGGTATAACAGGTTGGGCACAAATAAATGGTAGAAATACAGTAAGTTGGGGAAAAAAATTTGAATTAGATGTTTGGTATGTGAAGCATTATTCTTTTTTACTTGACTTAAAAATTATTTTTAAAACCGTTGGCAAAATTATCAAACGTGAAGGTATCCATGCCGACGGAAGTGCTACGATGACACGCTTTGATCTGGAATCGAAAGAAAAACACCTTTCATAACTATTTTCCTAGGAATACACAATGAAATTATATGCTGTGATCGGAGCGGGAGGATTTGGTAGAGAAGTGATGCCGCTAGTTGAGTGTATGTTGAAGGAACAATTGTCTCAGTCAGATATGCAGCTTATCTTTATTGATCAAAAAAAGCATGGCATGCTGGTGAATCAACATATTGTTATCTCTTTTGAAGAATTTTTTTCTTATCCTGCCACTGAGAAATTTTTCAATATAGCCATTGCTAATTACGAAGTCAGAAAAAATATAGCGGAATTAATGTTGAAGAAAGGCATCCATCCATTCCGTATCAATGCACTGAATAGTATTGATCTCGGTAACAATGAGATCGGTGAAGGTGCGATATTTTGTCCTTTCACAACAGTGACCGCTAATGCAAAAATTGGCCGTTTTTTTCATGCTAACATTTATTCGTATGTAGCACACGATTGTATCATCGGTGACTATGTGACGTTCGCACCTAATGTACACTGTAATGGTAACGTTATTATCGAAGATTATGCTTACATCGGAACAGGTGTGATGATCAGAGAAGGAACAACAGATAATCCAATTATTATTGGAAAAGGCGCTGTTCTAGGTATGGGTTCAGTCGTTACAAAAAGCATTCAACCTTACGAAACGGTTGTAGGCAATCCCGCACGACTATTTAAGCGCAATGAAATGGTACACGTATCTAGTCAGACTTAATTTTTATATACGCTGTTTATTATTAAGGATCACAATGCGAATTAAGACACCTAGTTGGCCCATTCATGCAGAAGATGAATTGCGCGCCGTCAATAATGTATTGCTATCAGGCTGTACAAATTATTGGACTGGTACGGAATGCCGTGAGTTTGAAAAAGAATATGCCGCATTTGTGGGGACTGAATTTGCAGTTGCACTGATGAATGGGACAGTGGCTCTAGAAGCGGCACTCTATGCATTAGATATTGGTCCAGGTGATGAAGTGATCACATCCTGCCGAACGTTTATTGCTTCAGCCAGTTGTATCATTATGCGTGGGGCTACGCCTGTATTAGCAGATGTAGATGCTAATTCACAGAATATCACTGCCAAAACGATAGAAGCTTGTATCACGCCGCGCACTAAAGCGATTATCGTTGTTCATCTTGCTGGCTGGCCAGCTGACATGGAATCTATTCTTGCACTGGCTAATAAATATAACTTAAAAGTCATTGAAGATTGCGCACAAGCTCACGGAGCTAAATTGAAAGGTCGCCAAGTGGGTTCCTGGGGAGACATAGGTGCCTTTTCTTTTTGCCAAGACAAAATTATCACGACGGGCGGTGAGGGTGGAATGATTACTACCAATGATAAAATTATCTGGCAAAAAATATGGTCTTTTAAAGATCATGGGAAAAGCTACACTAAAGTTTATCACCAACAACATCCACCTGGATTTCGTTGGTTGCATGATTCATTCGGAACGAATTGGCGCATGACAGAAATGCAAGCAGCGATTGGCCGTGTGCAATTAAAAAAATTACCAGAATGGTTACAGATAAGAAAAAGAAATGCTGATATATTAACTCAAAAATTCCAACATCATGCTGCTTTACGTGTCACCTTACCACTTTCTGATATTGATCATGCTTACTATAAATATTATGTCTTTATTTATCCTGATAAACTGAAGCCAGAATGGAATCGCGACAGGATCATGCAAGAATTGACTTCCGTGAATATCCCGTGCTTTGTGGGAAGCTGTAGTGAAATTTACCTTGAGCATGCTTTTAAGGGAAGTGAAATGCCTGCGATTGATACTAAACACGTAGCAAAATATATAGGTGAAACGAGTTTGATGTTTTTGGTACACCCAGCGCTTACATCAGAGGATATGGAAAAGATGGGTGATGCTTTACTGAATATTCTTGAGTTGGCAATGATCAAAGAAATGATCGAATAAATTCTTACCTCTACATTGTTTTTCAAAATGTATCATTTCATGTATTGGAGTTTGCGATGAGTCATGGGCTGACTTTAAAGCAATTTAAAAAGCATTGGCGAATGATATTATTTTGGGGGTCAATGTTGTTTCTATTTAATTCAAGTTGTTCGGCTAAAGAGACCATCATTTTTGAGGGCAAAGTGATTATAGATAAATCCACCTCATATAAAAATGTAATATTAGATTTGACTCATGGTAATTTTTTAATTGTGAATAATGCTTCTCTAGAAATTGAGAACTGTATCATTAATGGATCTATCTCAGTTGCGAACCCATTTCTTATTAAAGTTGTCCAAGGTTATCTGTCATTAAAAAATAACTCATTTAATATTTCTTCTATCAATCTTCCAGAAGATCCACCTAGCCCAAGCATTTATGATCTTATTAATGTAACGGATGGGAAAATTAATATTGTAGCGAATCATTTTACAGTAGATAAATCCTACACGGTAGGGCTATTAGTGACTGGAACAGCTCATACAGCAAAGTTTAATATTACTAATAATATGATTAATAATTTTCATGGTGGAATATTATTGCGAAATACTACTGAGGCAAATATTGTAGATAATATATTCAAAAATGTTAGCTTGGGAAATATTTATATTATCAATGGTTATAATAGCTTAATTCAGGGAAATGTAATTTTATTCCCTGGTAATAACAACGTAGGTGATGGCATTGATGTGATTACATCCGACAAGATAACCCTGAGTCATAATTATATTTTTTCAGGATCATGTTATTCCATTATTGTTTTGAAAAGTAAAAATATTCTTCTTGATAGCAATAGGATTATGAGTGGCATAACCTATGCTATTTCGATTATGTCTTCTATAGGCATAACAGACCAATATAACATTCATTTGAAACATTTTTTAGCTAAAAACAGCATCAATATGGAGGCAAATGGCAATAATCAAAATATTACGGTGATTAATAATTATTTAGCTCAAAATCGCTATGGGTTATCGGTCTCGAATGTTGATGGTTTGGTGGTAGAAAATAATATTTTTATTCAGCGATTTTCAAATAAAGAAAGCAGGAAATTTTGGACTGACAATAAGACATTATTTCATAATGTTATGCATGTTAATTGGATACATAATATTTATAAAGAAGCCTTTTCTCAAAATGAGAAAAATAGCAACGAAAAATCGCTTAAATTGGTTGAATTTCCTTTGTTTGGTGGTGTTGATTTGTAATTATCTATCGTAAAGTGTTAAACTTATCTTTCGCATTTTTTTTATCGCTTATCTCTAGAAAATCTTGGATGAATTGTTGAGAGATATGAGAAGGATCTTTAACTTGGATAAGGAGAGCCGCTATGAATCATCCTCTAAGAGGACAAGTCAGGATAAGAATGGCTTGCTTAAAAGAATGTTTGTTTGGAACGATGTTATTTTTTGTTGGCAATACTGTTTGCTTAGCTGACATTGTCTTACATGGTAATCAAGTGATTACCACGCCTACTAGTTACAATCATCAAACCTTAGATCTGACAGATGGAAGATTTACAGTAAACCCAGGTGGTTCTTTAGATATCGAAAATTCGACAATTAATATTACCATTTCATCTGGCAATCCTTATTTTGTTCTTTTAAATAGTGGACAGCTTACATTAAAAAATAATGCTGTAAATGTTAAAGCCGGTAGCATTACACCTAATCCCAGTGTTCAAGCTGCCTATCAACTCATGACCATTTCAAATGGTCAGGTTAATATTGCCACAAACACTTTTTCTATTGATACACCATTTACTGTCGGGTTATTAAGTACACAAACAACGCTAACAAGTGGATTCCAAATTACTGGTAACACGATTAACAGTTTTCATGGCGGATTATATTTATCTAACTCAAATAATGCAGAAGTGGACGGCAATGTGTTTTCAAATGTGAGTTATGCCAATATTTTTAATATGGGAAACTTAAACAATTTTAATCACAATTTGTTTTCCTTCCCTGGTAATTTAAACCAAGGTGATGCAATTGATATCGTTAATTCGAATGGAGTCACTATTGCGGGTAATATTATCGCAAGTGGTTCGAATTATGGAATATCAGTGATGGGCGGCCAAAATCTATTTATTGAAAATAACAAAATTACCGATGGGTTATCTTACGGAATTATTATTCAAACGCCTTCTATGGCAGAGTTAAGGAAAAATAAATCTTTATCACAATTATTAGCTGGAAGAAAATTCAAACTTACTGTTAATAGCAATATTGTGATAACGAATAATTACATTGCCCAAAACAAATACGGGTTAACCGGTGGTGTAATAGATAAATTAATTGTCACCAACAATATGTTCATTCAACGATTCACGGATAGCAGTATCCGACAGTATTGGACTAATAATGATAACTTACTTCCTTCTGTCACCAATTTAACTTGGTTAGATAATCAATATAAAGAGGCATTCACCCAAGATAATGCTGGCGACAATACTCCTTCATTGCAATTTGTCACATTCCCAGCACATGGAGGCGTTTTCATTCCCTAATGGAATAAATAACATTGATAAACAGTATGATACCTATTTTTAGGACAAGGAGAGCCATCATGAAATGCATGGACCAGTTTCGGATAAAAACCCATTTACTATCGTATTACTTTATTGGATTACTCTTGTTATTAGTGAGTCACGTTAGTTTTGCTCAACCCATTGTTATTCCACCGAATACAGTTATTTCGCATTCAAAGACTTATGACAATGTTACATTGGATATGACAAATGGTTCTTTTATCATTAAAAATAATGCAACATTAACTATCAATAACAGTATTATTAATGGGAATCTTTCTAAGAAGAATCCTATTCTTATTACTGTTGAAAATGGGAATCTTCAGGTAGCAAATAGTCAGGCTATTATCAAAGCAATTGATGTGACACCCCATCCATTAACGCAATCTTTATATTATATGATTCAGGTAGCAATGGGTGGTTTAACGATGACAGGTAATTCTTTTCAAATCGATCAACCCTTTGCGGCTGGTTTATTGATTACAACATCGAGTATACCAACGTCTGGCTTTAAAATTTTGAATAATAAATTTGAACGTTTTCATGGCGTGTTGTATTTGATCAGCACGGATAATGCATTGGTGTCAAAAAATACGTTCATGAAAAACACCTACGGTAATATGGTTATAATTGGTAGTAATAGTCAAATTACTCAAAATACCATTTATTTTTCTGGTAATAACCGGTTAGGTAATTCTATTGATGTTATCGATTCAAATAATATTAATGTAAGTCAGAATCTTCTATTCACACCCACTTGCCATGGTATTTATGTTTTTAATAGTACAAATGTCGTAGTGGATAGTAATCGTGTATCAGGTGGTATTACGTATGCTGTCAATGTTTTCACTCATCCTGAAACATTGGCTGGAAATCAAAAACTAACATCTGATGATTCTGATTATTTGAAAAGCATCATGGGTACATACAAAATGAAAAATGTAACAAGTGCTAATATAACGATCACGAATAATTACATGTCACAAAATCGATATGGTATTGCTGCGAGTGATGTGAGTGGATTAAATATTAGCAATAATATTTCCATACAAAGATTCGTAGACAATGATGCAAGACAGTTTTGGACGAATAATAATATTTTGTTACAAAATGTGACTGGGTTAACTTGGTCTAATAATTTATATAAAGAAGCGTTTACTCAAGAAGAAGGTGGTGATAATAGTAAATCCTTGAGCTTTATTGCCTTTCCCCAAACAGGAGGCGTTTCTTTGTAGGTCACTCCTTATCATTTCAATCGTACGAGGGAAGCATCTCTCGTACGATCTTTTTAATTAAGATGTGATATTTGCTGAAGATAGGAAATTTTCTCATGCGAAAAATTGTTCAAGAAAAAATGAATTTAACTGAACAAGGTAAGAATGGTGCTAGTCATATTCTAAAGCACTTAGAAATGGAACGGATGCTTCACAGTGCTAAACAAGAGATTACGTTATTAAAAGAAAAGTGTATTGAATTAGAAAGGCAGCATCAACAAACCAATTTAGAGAATCAACAATTAAAACTGCAGTTGGAACAGCTTAATAAGAAATATGAATCAACAAAAATGCGTATGGCTGATATGCATAATCAATTAGCACGCGGTGTGCAAGACACACTCTTTAGGTAAAAGGGGTTCTGGTTAAAATGCAATAGACATTCCTGTACCAATATAATGGTTAAATCCATTGAGATTGCCGCTGATACGTTGACCCACTTCTAGATCGACTTCAAGATTTGGCAATGGGAGATATAAGACGCCACCATCAAAATTGAATCCGCTGCCTTCTCCCGGCCCTGTTTTACTTTGACCATAAACCTCGCCATAAAAGTTAATTTTCGGATTTAATACATAAGTTAAAACCATATCAGGATTAATACTCGTAAAACGTTGACCGCCATTTAGTTTGGATTGAGTTTGTGAAGTAACACCGAACATGAAGGAGAGGCTAAACGTTGAATTAAAAGTATAGTTAATAATTCCATTAACTGCTGCTCCCAAATTCTGACTACCAAAAGCAGTGCTGCCACTTGGAAGCGTGAAGAGAGCTTCTGCTGCAGCTAACCAGATTTCGGTGTACCCAATTTCATGTTTTATACCAATAGTTGTAGGAGCGAATCCTGAGTGCGGCGTCATCGATTGATGTATGTAATTGGGTAATACTAAAACAAGTTCATTATTGACGGGTAAACCGATACGCAATTCAACTTCAGGAAAATTTTGTTGATATCCTGCTGAATGTGTCAGTCGCTGATATTGATATCCTAATTCCAGAACCGCTTGCTTGAATGGGACGACGCAAGCACTATCACCAACAGTCGGTCTATCTACAATATTAAGTAGTGCTGAAGCACCGCCGCATGGGTTATCAATTGTTTCAGCGAAAACATTAACAGCGATGCCATAATTGATGATAAATATCCAAAGTAGTTTCCCAATTTGCTTAGATGCCATGAGCTTCCCTGCTTTACAGATTATTGTTCCATTCAAACACTATCCTATCTATCAGATCAGGTGTTCACAACCATCGCTTGAATTAGTTGATATAGCAAATTTTAGGGTTGCTGCCAGTGTCAACACGCCCTAATGGGAACAAAAAATAATTTTATCTGCTACAATTCAGGTGGTTTAAATTTTATTTTTTTGGATCACGGATGAGATCTCTATTATCTTATATTCGATTAAAATCAAGAACTCCGATTTTTTCGAAGCAGCCCAGTATTGCTCCTAATTCATATGATGCCATCGCTTTCATACTCATCATGACATTTCTTGCCTTGATCATGGTGGGAGTAGAAGGCATGCATCAGCCACTGACTAAATTGCAAGCCGCCCCACTGGAATTGTCTCCTGATAATCTGCCTAAATATGCGCTTTACACTACTTTACGCATGTTTGCAGCAATCGTGGTATCCCTGTTTTTCACTTTTACAGTAGCAACCCTCGCCGCTAAAAGCAGAAGGGCAGAAATGATCATTATCCCGGCCCTGGATATTTTGCAATCGGTTCCCGTGCTGGGATTTCTGACATTTACCGTCACCTTTTTTATGGGACTTTTTCCTGGTAATCAAGCCGGGGTCGAAATGGCCGCCATTTTTGCCGTTTTTACCGCCCAGGCATGGAATATGACCTTTTCATTTTATCAATCGCTACGCACTGTTCCACATGACTTAAGAGAAGCGAGTGCACAGTTTTGTCAAAATGGTTGGCAACGGTTTTGGCGTTTGGATGTTCCCTTCGCCATACCAGGCTTGGTATGGAATACCATGATGTCTATGTCGGGTAGCTGGTTCTTCGTGGTTGCATCAGAAGCCATTTCTGTTGGTAATACCCAAATTTCCCTGCCAGGTATTGGGTCATGGCTTAGTATGGCGATCAGCAATAAGGATTTAGCTGGGGTAGGTTGGGCAGTGTTGACCATGGCTATCGTTATTCTCCTATATGATCAATTCATTTTTCGACCCATTGTGGCCTGGTCAGACAAATTTAACATGGGGCAAACTGCCAGCCAGAAAAAACCGGAATCATGGGTATATGACGTTATTAATCGTGCTAATGTACTGGGTTTTGTAGCCAGGCTGCTTGATGTTCTTGGCAATATGATCCTATCCATTAAGTGGTCATATACATATAAAGGTAATGGTTATCGACCTCTGTCGCAAAAGGATATTCAGCCAAATAAAATAATAGATGCATTGTGGTTGGCATTGTTATGGGCGTTGCTAATCGGGTCGATTGGGTTTTTGATAAACTATCTGCATGCGGGTGGCATTAACATTAAAACCATCGGCGAAGTGTTTATCCTGGGCGGAATGACAATGTTTCGCGTCATGGTGTTAGTGGCTATCGCCAGCTTGATTTGGGTACCAATAGGTGTTTACGTTGGCCTGCGTCCAAAACTGGTTGCCCTAGTGCAACCTATTGCACAATTTCTAGCTGCGTTTCCGGCTAATATTCTTTTCCCATTTGTGGTGATTGTCATTGTGCATTACAAACTTAATCCAAACATTTGGCTTTCACCGCTAATTATCTTAGGAACACAATGGTATATATTTTTCAATGTCATTGCTGGAGTCTGTGTATTTCCAAATGATCTTAAGGAAGCCGCAAATATTTACAATGTGCGTTCCTGGACATGGTGGCGTAAGGTGATTATTCCAGGCATCTTCCCCTATTACGTAACCGGTGCACTGACTGCGACAGGCGGATCATGGAACGCCAGTATTGTCGCGGAAGTTGTTAGCTGGGGATCAACCAAGCTGGAAGCCCAAGGCTTGGGAGCTTATATCGCTGATGCAACAGCTGCGGGAGATATGCACAAAGTTCTGCTGGGCGTTGGTGTTATGTCCCTATTTGTAATAGTACTAAACCAGTTGTTTTGGCGGCCAATGTATACCTATGCATTACGATTAACTGGATTGGATTGACAAGGGAACACCATAATGCAAAAGCAAAATGTTATCGTTGAGGTGCAACACGTCAGTCATTCTTACAGCAAGGGTTCAGGCGGTGACTTTCTGGTATTAGATAATATCAATCTCACACTATATGAGAATGAAATTGTATGTTTGTTGGGACGATCTGGGGCAGGTAAATCAACCTTGCTACGCACCATTTCAGGGTTGATTCAACCATCAGAAGGCCAGATTATCTTGCGAAATACGCTGATGACAGGACCGCGCGCAGGGCTTGCTATGGTATTTCAAAATTTTGCTTTATTTCCATGGCTGACTGTTTTGGAAAACGTGGAGCTTGGACTGGAAGCACTACATGTAGCACCTGAAGAAAAGCATCGTCGAGCTCTTAAGGCTATTGATCTCATTGGCCTCGATGGTAATGAAAGTGCTTATCCACGTGAATTATCAGGCGGCATGCAACAGCGTGTTGGTCTCGCGCGTGCATTGGTCATTAAACCATTTTTGTTACTGATGGATGAGCCATTTTCATCATTGGATGTGTTGACTGCAGAAATTTTACGTGCTGATTTAATTGATCTATGGACTGAAGGCCAACTGACCATTAAATCCATTCTCATGGTGACGCACAATATTGAAGAAGCAGTGTTGATGGCAGATCGTATTTTGCTTTTTGGTTCTAACCCAGGTCGTATCATCAGTGAAATTTATGTACCAATGGCGCAGCCGCGTAATCGTCTCTCACCAGATTTTCGAGCGTTGGTTGATTCCATCTATGAAAAATTGACCTCAAAAGAAGGACAACCAGTCGGAAAAGGGAGTGTGTTTCCTGGCATGGGGATTGGCATGGTTTTATCTTATATTTCCACTAATATTTTGCAGGGATTTATTGAAACACTAGCCACTGTGTATAACGGACAAGCTGATTTATCAATACTGTCTGAAACATTCCGTATTAACGATGAGGATGGAGGAATTTTACGTACAGCTGAAACACTACAACTATTTCGTTTTTGTGAATTAGATGGCGCTGATGTACGCTTAACCAGTAAAGGTAAAGAATTTGCGGCAGGTAATATCGATGAACGTAAAAAACTGTTCCACGATCATCTGCAAACCTACATTCCTCTAGCAGCCCGTATTCGCAGTGTTTTAGACGAGCGTCATAATCACTCAGCACCAATGACTCGCTTTCTCAATGAAATTGAAGACTATATGCCCGATGAATCAGCCGAAGTTACCATGAAAACAGTCATCTCCTGGGCTCGATATGGTGAATTATTTGCTTACGATGAACAAACGGGTAAGCTTTATTTAGATGTATGATTGCCGTTTATTCAGATTTTGATAGCTTTAAACAAAGTCCTAAATTATTTGTCGGCTGCTAAAGCTCTTTTATCGATAGATCCTTGCGCTTTTCCTTTCACGATGGCTGCAAACATGGTTATATCCTCTGAATCCACAATCATATATCGCGGCTGAGCCGTGGGACGATATATTCTAGAGGCGTTGCGAAAATCAATACTAAAGGCCATAGTGTATCCCGCTTTGGCGGCCTGTTGTTCTAAGTAGCTATCGTAAATACCAAAAGGCCACGCTAGAAAATCAATCTTTATTCCTAGTTTGTCTTCTAAAACTTTTTTCGAATCAAATAATTCTCTATGAACAAATTTTTCATAAGCATCTTGCGACATGTGTTTTTTTGCTTGCTTGAAGTTGGGGTGAGTAAAAGTATGATCTTGAACATCAAACAAACCGGTTTTCATCAATTCTTTCAATTGATCCCAAGTCAACGCATTTTTTCCTTGCGAAATGGTCTCCGGATAGATGAACAAAGTAATCGGAATATTATATTTGCGCGCGAGAGGATACATATAAGTATAATCAGATTTCCAGCCATCATCGGCTGTTATTACAATAGGTTTTGCGGGAAGGGCACCATTTTTCCCTTGTAAATAACTAACCAATTGTTTAAGCGGGATCACAGTATAACCATTGTCTTTTAACCACTTTATTTGTGATTCAAATCTTTCGGGAGTGATGGTCATACTGCTGGGAATGGTAGGATTTAAAACGTGATAAACGAGTACAGGAACGGAGATAGCGTTCTCAGCAACGGTGATGCTACTGCCAGTGATGAAGAACAAAACAAGAAGTTTTGAAAAAAGGTTGATCAGCTGACGCATCTTCAGAGCCCTCCATGATTTTAGTTAACTGTATCTTCATCATATGTGAACGCCTAAAAATTTCAACCTTTGCTGTAAATGTCGTTTTCATGAAAATAAAGGTGAAATTGAAAACTTATATGGTTTCTCTATCGATTTTGTCAATGAAGAAGCATAGAACGTAGCCGCCTTTTCTTCTTAGTACCCACATTAAAAAAGTAATTGCATTCATCATGCCAAGTTGATATTACATTGATAAGTACTATAAACGTGGGTGGTGAAATGAGACTAACGCTTATTTTAGATCCAAATATTTTTTTTCAATGCCATGAAGGGAGATATTATATCCATCCCATTATATCAAATTGGCTAGAAGATATTAAAAATAAACTAGCCAGTGATAGCTTACACATCTATCTTTTAGTGAAAGAAGATTATGCAAGATTAGATATCAAATCAGGAAATAAAACGATAGATTTACCTATTGGAGACATATTTTTCAGCTTGCTTCACCCTGAAGCTATGCAATATCTTAGTGGATTATGGACTGAGAATAGAATCCAATTTGCTGATGTATCTTGCAATTCGCCAACTGGCATTTTTCATCTTTCTGATCATCATGAAATCGTAGCCGATGAAATAATGATTGTAACAGCAGATAATGCCATTAAATCACTATTTGAAAGTAAAAAGATACCGGTTGCTTATTTACCTGAAACGCATCTTCCTGTTTCGGAATTAGTCGATGTAGAATTACTCACTAATAATACGGAAAACAAATTTTCTAATCAAAAAACTGAAGTCTATTGTGATTTTGACGGAACATTTTTTGATGCAGATGATTTAATGTTATTAAATTATACTGATCATATTGAAGTATTTTCTGAGAACGATATAAAAGCGTTAAATACAATAAGTGATTTAAAGAGTAAAGAGGGAGGGCTGCATTTAGTTTATCAAAATACAATCAAATTATTATTATACTTTAGTCAACATCCCATTTATCTTGCCACACAAAGAAATCATGACATTGATAGTGTTCAACCATATTACAATTCCGTGGCTAAAATAATTAAACGTATTAATGAAGAAAATAACTTGAAGATTGATGTAGATCCATCACGATTTTATAGCGCTTGTACCCAATTAACAAAGACCGCGGATAGTCACGAAAAAAAACAGAAACCATTTTATGTAAAGAAACTTGAACATATATATTGCCATATGGATAAAATCCGTTCTCCAGAAGAACGACCCAGCATTATCATATTTATCGATGATAGTATTGAGGAACATTTAAAAACTGAGCAAGCTAAAGAATATTTTAAAAAACTGGATATAACACTTATCCCCATCTTGATCACTAATATATTATATTATACCGCTCCTTATATTGAAGTCGTAAAACAGCTTATTCCTTCTTTATTTGCGCCATTAATGCGAGTGATAGCAAAGAATGAATCAGCTTTAACTAAAGCATTAGAAGCGATGAAAGAACGGCAAGAAATCGCAATGCTAGAATTGCAACAACAACAAAATGAGATGCGTCAGCAAGAAAGGGAGAGCAAACAACAAGAAGCACAAGATTGGCTAATCAACCTTCAAGATTATTCGAGCAATGTGAATTTATTGTTTAGTAGAACAACGTCACCGGTAGAAGAGCAAAACCAATCTTCTTGTTTTCGAACTTGCACGCTTTTGTGAGCAGCTCCGATTAATAGAGAACAAATCTGGCCGGCGTTGGCAAATCAACAACTATTAAAGAAATTGCATTAATGCATTTGTAGTCTCTTCAGGTTGTTCTTCTAAGACCCAGTGTCCCGTATTTTTAAGCACAATTATCGATGCATTGGAAGCTACTAGCGCCATTTGCTGTCCCAGCAAACTTCCCGGTTAGAGAAGCAATGCTTTGCAACGGAAGCGGTGCTAACATATTAAATGTCTGTAGAGGAAAATTACACGCCACTTTTATATTTTCGGAAGATGAAATTCAAGCGATTCATACTCAGGCTGATCAAAATGCAAGGATGTCGTTTGATAAACGTGTGGATTTGCTTGATCAAGAAGGTAATGTTGTCGCAACTGTTGTGAAAACATTATATGTGCGAAAAAAAGAACTTATTACGGGATGATTATTTTAAGACAATCGCATTCATACTATTGAGCCGAAATTATTAATAAAATCTAGTAGTTATCGATAAAATTAATATGTGAGGCTCCCTTAATTGTAATAGAGCTGAAAACTGCTGCTGCAGGGCTGGTGATCATGTCACTTAATATTTAAATAATAAATAACCTATAATTAACATATAGGTTGAGTTTTGAATATATTATGAGGTGAGTTATGTTAAGAACTAATGACTCCTGACCAATAGATTTATTACTCTAAGATTTAATCCAGATGATGATCTTCTGCCTAAGTTCTCTGCCAGTCGCCATTGTTAATATAGACTAATTAAATTAAACGGGGTGATGATATGCTAAGAAACAAGGAAATTAACAACTTACAAGATCTTATAAGTAAATGTTATAAGAAAAAAAACATCGTTATACCTGACAATTTAGTTGACATATTGGATTCATTTAAAAAAATTCCAGTTAATATTATCACTGTTTCTGAAAATTATGCTGATGGTATTGGCGATTACATAAGTCAATTATATTTTATCAAAAAATTAAATACATTATTTACCAATTATGAGAATGTTTTCTTAAAACATTTTAGCTTTATCACCTCCGATAAAATTAAGTTAGCTTTTACATTAAAAAGTGAGATGTATCCCCAAGAGAGTGTATACATATTAGATGATTTTAGTTGTTCTATTGAAGTCATTAGTAAAAATATCGAATCACATTCTTCCATAATAATCGATATTGATAAGTTACGTGCCAGTAAAAAAAGCTTAACAAGTTATCCCTATTTAAAGTCGATTTTTTCCAATTGTAATTTTTTATTTAATATTGCAATTTGCCTGGAAGAGATCGCCTGGATGAAAGAGTTACTGCCATTGATAAATAATACAGCAATTATTAACTCGTGGATGGAATACGGATTCCATGATAATGAACAAATTCGTTCTCTAAAAATAATCTCGGAAAAATCTATGGGTATTAGAGAACAGGATATGGGTATAAGAATTGATGAAAATATAAAACAGGCATCAAATCTTGATAATAATGCAAAGTCAAATATGTTGTCAGCATTAGATAATAAAATATTATTCAATTTGATAAGTCAAGATGTTAACTTTGTAGATTATACTAATTATCTTAATACAAACTCATTTGTCTTTGGTTATATACAGGACCAAAATGCAGCAAGAACATTCGTACGTCTTGCAGTTCACTGTAATAAAAAACATGGAAATTTGATTGCTATTGTAAATACAAAATTTTTTATACCTAATGAATTAGATAAAGATTTCATTCAGCATATAAAGAGCTCTGGTTTTACAGATATTAAAATTGAAATAGATGGTAAAGTTGAAATAATTTTTCTGTCTGAGCATGATCATGAGGATAATAAAAAATCACTTATTTTAATAAATTTTGCAGGGACAACAGCAAAAGATAAAATATGCTATTTAGCATTAGCAGCTATGATAGCTGGTTCTGGTGACACATCAATCAGTGAAATGATAACTGCTGCTATTGGACGGTCAGATAATGATCTAGCGCCCATACCATTTATACAAGCAATCAGCCATAAAAAAGGGTTTTATAAACATATTATTCGGGAAATTAAAATTTTTTCAAAAAAAGAAAACATTGATTGCAAATCTCTTATTGATTATATGAAAAGTATGATTAATAAATTTCAAACAATCAATAACGAAGACAAATTTATTCATTTTTGTGATAATGTGAAAAATAATGATCTAAATATTCGTTATTCATGGAATCAATTTTCAAATTATATATATCATCATAGAAATGAGGATGATTATTTTATAGGTATGATTATACGATTAATATGTCATTCATTTATGAGAGAAAATTTTAATGATCAATGTATTACTTTATTTTCAACATTAGAACACCCCTATTTAAATGGCGACTCTTTACTACACGATGCGATTTTGCTCCAGAACCAACAAATCATTGCTAAACTTACTGATGAAATATATGAAGATCCCTTCAACATCATGCATCCGCACAATGGATACAAAGCTATTCATATGGCATGCGTGACAGGGAACCCAGATATTTTAAAGCAGTTAGTAAGATCTGGTGCTGATATCAACGCAAAAAATTCATTAGGAGAAACACCATTATTTATTGCTTGGATTTATGAAAACGATGAAATTATAAAATTATTATTGGATAGGCACTGTGATCTAACTATAAAAAACGCAAAAGAGATAACCATCACTTCTTTCCTGATTAGCGAAAGCAAGTTGATACTAAATCATGTCAATTTATTTATTCAATTATTAACTCAATATAAATCTCATATAACCAAAGAAGAAATAAATGGTATTTTATGCATTGCCATGCAACATGAAAAAGTAGAAATACTTGCTGCGTTAACTAATCTGAATATGATGACTGTTAATGAAAATATTACCATTAACAATAGGACGGATTCGTTATTGTTTTATTCGATACGCAATAATAAAAAATTAGTTTGTAATTATTTATTATCATGTCCAGATTTAAATATAAATGCAACAAACACCTCAGGGGAAACCCCCATTGATTTTTTTATTAATATAAGTGACAGAATTGAACCTGGTGATCAAGCCGGATGGTTTAAAATAGCAAATAAAATATTCTCCATGCAACAAACAAATATTCTTACTAATCCGATGACATTTCAAGATTTAAAAATCAAATTAATTGATGAATGTTTGCATAATTATAGTAATTGGGTTCTTTCATTGTTTGATGTGACGACTAACCAATCGAATATACAGCATGTTTACTATATATTCGGGTTATTATCAAAAACAAATGATAAAGAAACTGATCAAGATAAGATGAATTATTTAATAACAAAACTGACTAAATATCAGAAAAATAATCCTGAAATTAAATTAATTAATGCATTAGTTAATCATACTCAAAATATGATAGACTCAATCCAACATCCCACACCGTCAAACAACAAATCAACTGGTTACTAGTTCCATTATTAAGAATTTAAAGAATATTCTGAGAAATGGGGCACCCAGAAAATCATACATCCTACATTCCTACGGTTTTAGCCTTAACCGAATGCCATTGGTTCTCTCAGCGTCTCTGTTAATCAAAGGTCGATTGTAATCCTTCCAATTGCGTACGCGATAAGATATCTTTTAGCCCTAAGCAGAGGAGATGACTGTCTTGGATAATATAAATACTCCCTACACCAATTTAGATCCCAGCTTGATATTGGATGCTGTAGAAAGCATCGGGTTTCATTGCACAGGAAGCTTGTTTGCGCTAAATAGCTACGAAAATCGTGTCTATCAAGTCGGCATTGAAGATACTACGCCGTTGATCGCGAAATTTTATCGTCCTTTGCGCTGGAGCGATGAGTCAATCATTGAAGAACATCAATTTGCATTAGAACTGGCCAGCCATGAACTACCCGTTATTGCGCCGCTAGTCATTTGTGACAAGACATTACACTCTTACCATGACTATCGCTTTGCATTATTTCCTCGTCAGGGCGGTCGCCCATTAGAATTAGATAATTTAGAACATTTGGAATGGATGGGACGTTTTATTGGCCGCATACATGCTGTTGGCGCAATGCATCCGTTTCAACATCGTCTGCGATTAGATGTGCAAAGCTATGGATATCAGCCCTATCAATTTTTACTTACGCACGATTTTATTCCTGAAGAATTAAAACACAATTTCTGCCACACGGTTGAAGCATTATTACTCAAGATTGAACAGAGTTTCCAAAGTGTTGAGCCTATCGATTACATACGCCTGCATGGCGATTGTCATGCGGGTAATGTTTTGTGGAATAGTAATGGGCCGCAATTCGTTGATTTGGATGATTGTCTTATGGGGCCGGCTATACAAGATATTTGGATGCTACTCTCAGGAAGTAGAGAACAAATTGATCTACAACTGCGGCATATCTTGTTAGGCTATCGAGAATTCCATGATTTTAATCCACGCGAGATCCATTTAGTGGAAACATTGCGCACGCTGCGCATGATTCATTATTCGGGCTGGCTCGCAAAACGTTGGGAAGATCCTGCATTTCCTTTAAATTTTCCCTGGTTCAACACGCCGCGTTATTGGCAAGACCAATTGCAACATCTTAACGAACAGGCAACCTTATTTTTTTGCGACGATGACATTTAATCGATTTGACAGACGGACTGACACAAAGTAATTGCAGACTTGTATTTCTTAATATTCTCTTAAGAGATTTATGTTAAAAAGTTAATCATCCTATATATAAATAATAAAAATCACCTAGAATTTTATTAGTTCGTAAAAACGAGGCAGTAGTTATAATGTTTAGACCAAGTATAAAAACTCCTATCGAGCACGAACAGTTTAAAATTAATTATATATGCTCTTGTTTATTATTCTGCAAAATTCGGACCTCAAAAGATTTAGTAGAAAATTTTGATTATCTTTTAGCACAAATCAATCAAAACCCTGAAATATTTGATAACCAAAAAATTTCTTTTCAAGCAGATTACCGGCTTTTAAAAAAAGCCATTAAAACCTTTAATAATGTTAATGCATTTACTGTCAATATCAATGTGTTAGATATGGATCTTGTCAAAGACCAAATTTATAATTTAGAGGGACCAAGCCAAAAGGAAAATAAATACAAATTAAGACAGGTTAAAACGAGTGATGATTTATCTAGAGTTACAAAAAATTACGACAGATTTTCAACTACTTATTCAAAAAAGAAATCACTACATTTAAGTATTGCTGAACTCTTGAAGAATGATGAATTTGTAGTGTGCCCGCATGTTATTCTTGGTGCGGGGGATACAGGAACGACTGTTTGGTTGGAAAGATACAAATCTTATCATGGAAAAACTAAAGAGAATTTACTTGCAGGGATACTCCCATCTGTATTAATGATTGCGGAGGGATCTGGTAGTTGGCAACATAATTATACCCTTGCGCAACCTCACAGCACTCTTGAACGAACGACAAGTAAATCTAATCCGTCTGATTATATCTCTACAGAACAATACTTGAAAAATCCATATGCAAACGGACGACACGTTTATCAAGCAAATCAAGTTAGTTTAGTCGAAACAGAAGCTGCTTTATTAGAAGCAACAGTACTTAAAATCGAAAAAATGAGTAATCATTTAGCTGATTGGAAAGCAAGTGATAATGATTATCGATTAATTTTAAAAACCCCATGCGGAATAAAAGCAATCTATACTAATGATCTTAATGTTTGCACTGGTCTTGGTCCCCCAAGAAATGCAATATCTAAATCATTGATTGATGAAAATGAATTCAAAAAATTAAATCAATTGGATTCTCAAAAAAAATATACACCTATTGTAGATGGAAACCAATTCATATTGACAGGCACTGAAGAAGATGGACCACGGCATAGAACTATCGTTATTTACGGAGGTGGTGGAACTGCAGCAGCATGTTATCGAAAAGGATTTTTTGGAAACGATGTAAATACTGAAGTCCGTGCTTTTGATGAGAATAATAAAAAGAATACTGTGATCTGGACAGCTAAACAATTTAATAAAGCAGGAACAGGAAGACTCGCAACTACTGCATTACAGTCTGCAAAGGCTCGTAATGAATTATTTCAAGCGGAACTAGTTAAGATTGAACCTCAAGCAAACGGTAAGTTATTATTAACTTTTCAGAATTTCGAAAAAACTGCCCAAAAACCAAGCCAGGTTACTTATAAACCATTACAAATTGAAAATGCTCAAGGTCTTGGAACATATGTAAATACAATGTTAAATAAAGTATGTGGATTTGTGAATTCAAGTGGTTTTATAACAATACCTAGTAATCAAATTCAAATTGAATGTGATCAGCTCGTTTATTCAATAGGACAAGATGATAAGGACATGCGAAAAGTTTGTGAAGAAATAGATGCTGATTTAATTTATTATTTTGACGACAGAGCCATGATATTAAATGTATGTTCCCAAGATAAAAAAGTAAATTTTTTTGGTGCCGCTGCAATGGCAGTTCGTGAAAAAATTTATATGGATACTACTTGGGCATGGTTACAGAGACAAAATATTGGTGGTGACGTTGGTCCAGGCTCTATGCCTCCATCTAGAGCACAAATTAAACGCTATAATGCTTTAAATGGGATTGCACCTGAAAGTATCAATTCTAATATAGATAGTGATTATTTAATTGAAGAATTTCTTTGTAATAACGGAGTTGAACCATTAGTTGCTTCAGCCTTTGTGAGGGATTTATTGGAAGCTAGAAAAGGCCGTACTTCTGGCTGTGATAATGCAACACTAAAAGTGCTTTTAGAAAAACACGCTTTAAATGTACTAATAGAAATTTATGGCCATGGGAATCTTATTTTGAAGAAAAAGATTAATGAGTCTCTTGATAAAGTAGATACGTCTCAGGAATTTAATGATGAGACATATCATTTTTTTCAATTTCTTTAAAAAATTCATCTTCGAGGCCTGCTTTGAGATAGGTATACCATACCTTCATAAATCCACGCGAGTATAAGACAATAAACTTATGGGTGAGTCAGGCCTTTAGACTGGTGTGGATGTCAATCTGAAGTAATAACAGCTCGGAAGCGTACTTTTCCTTCAGCTACTTTTTCATAGGCACGTTGAATTTCTTTAAATGGGTAGGTTTCCGTATAAACTTTCACTTTTCCTTTTGACACCATATCAAGCGCTTCATAAAGATATTCGCGACCATTTTGTTGACTACCTATGATTTGGATTCGCTGCATAATTAGATCTGCTAACGAAATCTGTAACGGATTTTCATCAAATCCCATTGCAACAAATCGACCATCAGGCCGCAATCCTGCTAGGCTATCCATCATTGCTTGATTTGAATTTGTCGTGCTGAGGATAACATCGGCGCCACCTTTTTTTGCGAGATCTGCACCATTTCGTACTATTGTATCGGCGCCTAATTCTTTAATGAGTTTATCTTTATCAGGTGAATGAGAGACAGCGATGGTATCAAAGCCAGCGGCTTTCGCGTATTGAACAGCTAAGTGACCTAGACCGCCAATACCTAACACGGCAATGCGTTCATGAGGTTTGGGATTTGCCCAGCGCAATCCTGACCAAACTGTATAACCTGCACAAAAAATAGGAGCGGCTTGATCATAACTAACATTATCAGGAATGAGCATGGTGGCATCTGCATAGGCCGCCATATATTCAGCGTGTCCGCCTGACATTTGAATACCCGTTGTTATCTGATTTGCACAAAACATAGGACGGCCGCGTAAACACCATTCACAACGTCCGCATGTAGCTTGAATCCAAGGAACGCCAACACGATCACCTACTTTTCGACTAGTGACACCTATTCCAATTTCAACAATCTCACCCGCAGGTTCATGACCAAGAATCCGTGGAAATTGACCAGGAAAATGTCCATTGGTTTGATGTACATCCGTATAGCAGATGCCGCTAGCATGAATCTTGATGAGTACTTGATTGGGTCCTGCAGTGGGTTTTTCTATGTCACTAATTTCCCACTTTGCTTTCACAGAAGGTACGATGGCTGCTTTCATAATAAAATCCTTTTTAGTGATTAGAAAACATCAACAACTATATCATTTGTCATCAATATTATGCACCGGAATCATCCCACCCACGCTATGGTTAAATGCATTGTAGAGAAGATAGATTGAATTAGAATATAAAAAATGTTAAATATTCTGTGGCGGTGCTAATAATACAATCAAAGTGAAAACTGAAGTCGATGATAAAATTAATTATGACGCGCAATTAAAGATAAATAATAAAGAAAATACTGTATGGATTGAAATGACTGATAAAAAAATAGGTGCCTCGCAATGAAACCGCTTATCCGTGGATACATACATCAAGCAGCATTTGTCATCGCTCTCGGCGCTTGTGCTCTGCTTATATCTCAAAGTCACGGAGCTCGCGCACTGACCTCCAATATAATATATAGCTTAACTCTTACTGGAATGTATGGTGTGAGTGCTCTTTATCATTCCCCCATGTGGAGCCGTCGAAACTATTTACTGATGAGAAGTATTGATCATGCAGCTATTTTTGCCTTAATTGCCGGATCAGCAACACCAATTTGTTTACTTGGTTTAAACAATGAATCGGGACGACGACTTTTGTTTATGCTGTGGGGGATAGCTGCAATTGGCATGTTCTTAGCTATCTTTTGGACTCAGGGACCAAAATGGATGAGATCACTTCTTTATGTAGCGATAGGCTGGCTTGCTGTTTTTTATCTATCGGAAATTAAATCTTCATTGGGGCTAGCAGATACGGAGTTGCTACTAATTGGAGGAGTAATCTACACAGTGGGCGCATTGGTTTATGCTATCAAGCGCCCTGATCCCTTTCCTCGAGTCTTTGGATACCATGAGATTTTTCATATTCTCGTTGTCATCGCGAGTGTTTTTTATTTTAGAGTCATCTATGGCTTAACTATATAATTGCCAACGAACGCTAAAAACTATAAAGCCGCAAAAAAAAATTATTTTTGCAACCACGTCGCTTAGGGGATCAAACTAGGACAAGCACCGGCGTTATTTTGAGTCCATTGAATAGAAGCTGACATTTGTGGCTGGGGTAACTGGCAACACGTATAAGTGAAATTTACTCCCAATCCAATTGCTCCTACCCATATCTCATCAAAACCACCCATGTATGGCATGTCGGGAGGACAGGATGGTTTTAATTCGCCGCCTCCAGTAAATGCACTAAAAACTACGAATACTACAACTGTACCAGGAATGGTTTGGCCACCAACACAAGTTGGGTTACCAAGAGTGATGGGTTGCGATGAAAGCGTAAGTACCTTGCCATTTATTGTAATGGTCGGACATAACAACATGGGTTGAGTGTTAACTGGAACAAGATCAGCCGCGTCTGTAGAATCAGGAGTGGCGCAAAAACCAACCGTAGAAACCATGCTACAAATTAAAAATGTCACTAATCGTCGAGCAGATGCGTTCATTCAGCACTCCTAAGATCATTCACTTAATAAGTATCATTATTATGTAAGTATAATTCATCATTTTAGTTTTGACCATTTAACCAGCGATGTTGCAACGCAACCTGCGAATCAGTAGCCAGGAGTGAACTGCGGCTTTTTAAGGCAATATCCTATTGATTCTAAATCAAATGTGCTGGCCGATAGTAACCTTAAATTGGGGTGAGGCGGGTGGCTATGGAGGAAGAGAGATCCCTCATCGCAAAAAAATGTTAGCAGAATGATATGTTAAAATTTTAAATCTTATAAGATATTGCGGAAATCCATAGCACTTTTTACAGATTCTTCCTGTTCTCTCACACCTTGAAGTTGTTGTTTAACTGGATTAACACGACGATTTTCAATTGCAGTTTTTGCTTTTTCTAAGTGCTGGAGAATTGTTAAAGAAGAATCATAATCGAAAGAAACCGTTTTATCATTAAGCGTGATATTCCTTTGATGCGAGTTAGGATTGGCGTAAATTACCACATCAGCATTTTTTGCATACGCGTTGAGCAGAGATGATCCAAACCTCTCAGTGCCTGCTGTATCCCAAATTGAATATGATTCATTCTTGTGTTCAACCGTCACGAAATCTATACCTATTGTTTGAGGTGACTGTGACTTTGGTAGTTCTTTTCGCAAGTCTTGCATAATTTTTTGTTTTTGTTCTGCAGCACCGATCAACACAATTCTAAGACGACTTTTCATATTTACTCCCGTTTCGTTGATTTTAAAATCGGCACATGTTAGCACCGGATTAAAAGCGAATCAAATGACTGAGATGATGTAGTTTGTTGCTTTGCAGGTATACCTGCACCTAATGGCTGTTGAGCGGGCGAAGGGCGAATAAGAATTCATTTACTTTAAATCTAATATAGCCAGCAGATGAGTAGAATTAACCTAAATACTATATTAATATATGAAACTTCATGTTAGTGATTTAAGTTAAATTAGGATTAACATTGCACGGAGGCAATAATGAAGAAATTAGCTAAGCTGACTCTGGTCCTCATGAGCTCGGCACTTTTCTATAGCACAGCTTATTCGACGAACATACCCAACACCGATAATCCAAAAACTTTTTTAGGCCCCACAGCTAGAGTAGGTTTTACTAGTACCCTAGGCGATTATTCTGCTTATTCTGTTGCAGGTGAAGCAGGCATTAAAAATTTTCGTGTGGGGGGAACGCTGGGCTGGAAGTTAACCGAATTCCAGCGTTTAAAAGTGTCTGCTGAATTTTTGCGGCAAGAAATTACCTATGCCTTCTTTTCAGGTAATACAGACCAATGGATGAATCAAGGTGCCATAGGCGCAGCTTACCAATACGATTTTGCCGATTATAGTTATAGGCCGCAATTTGAGCTCAGTGCTTATGGGTCGCATGCGCCAAGCAAATCATTAAATACAGTCACGGGTACTTTTACAAATGCAGGCATGCCGACAAAATTTGTTGATACAAGACGTATCGCAGGTTCTAATGGCGCAGGTATTGCACCGGGACTTGCCATTACGCCTTGGACAGGTGGAAGATTGAGTGCTGCGGTTAATTACGACAGCGTTCGCTACAACAAAAATTATTCACCTGGTGAAAATGCAGTTGGACTGGGTGGTACACTAGGATTTAGCCAGGCATTGACTGATACGCTTAGTCTTGGCTTGGCTGCTGAGGTTCGTCAGCCTTTCAATAATTATGCTGCCAATCTCTCATGGAGCGATGTTCCCTATTTTGACCGCTGGACATTGGCCTTATTTGGTGATTATACCGTCGGTAAAAGTACTCTGCCTAATACTTACAATGTCGGTCTTAGCGCGAATTACTTCTTGGATAGACGTTGTGGTCAACCTGTTCCGGTTAATTGGAAGGGCGAGCGTAATCTTAAAGGGGAAGTTGAGTTGCAACCCTACAATGATGGTCTGCTTGCATGGGCAGCTGACCCCGCTGTTTATATGCCGCAAGTATTGGCGGTGGTAGATGAGAAGATTAAGCTAACAATCCTCCAGCCAATCCCAGTCTGTACGTCCGTTGCTTATATTGGCCCAGCAGATCCATCAACAGACTTTCCCGAACCTGAAGCCGCTAATGCAGAACCATTTACTTTTAATTTTGGTCCATTATTTACTGGATCTTCTCCTATTAAATTCAGTATCAACGTTACAATTGTCTTTGGTTCGGGCAACGCAAGTGATTTTAGTATAAATCCTAACACGGGTCTTGTAAGTTATAATAGTCCAGGTGATGACGGAGGAGTTTATATAGTCAGTGTCACTGGAACAAACAATTGTGGAACAGATTCTGTAACATTCTTTTTTGCAAATGATTAAGGTTAATCATTAGTAAAGATAATGTAAGCTTCTCGCATTCAGGCCTCATCGAACGTTTCGATGGGGCCTTTTTGTTTCTAGTGTTCGACACAATCCTTTTTTTATCAAGTTGTTTCTATTTTTTCGGACGAAGAAGTTCAAGGTGTTTAGGCATGTTGTTGTGAGAAGATTTAAGACGTTCAAATAAGTTCTTAGGAATTTCAATATCATTACTCACAATAATATTCTCATCAGTTGATTTATAATCCTCTTGATGAGTTTGAAATAGTTGTATAACTGTTTTATTTAAGCCAATAGTAGACGTATCCAAATCTATTTTTTTACCCGCTCCTAAACCAGTAATGCTCGTTATTTTGGCAGTTTTATCTAAATTATCTTCTTTATTAAATAGAATGACCTTCTTATCATCTGTATTGACATATATGCCTGTATAGCTATCTACATGCACTCTTTTGACATTGCAATTTAGCTCTCTAGCTAATCCTACTGCTAAGTACGGAGCTTTACGCAAATTAACTTGCTTATTAGATTTTTGAAAAACAAAAACATATTCAACCTTATCTTTGATAAGTTCAACAAAACTCATGAGTGCTTGTGTCTTGGCCATAGACTGTGCATGATATAAACCATATTCACCATTCTTTAATAGCGCTAATACTGCGTTGCAAGGTTCAAAATAGTCAGAAAAAAGCACCTTACCAACTTTTGATTCATTCACTTCAACATTATTGGCTGCACAAACACTGCCGGTAATTGTTTCATAAAAAACAAAATCTTCTTTTACTAAGCTGCTGATTTTTTTTCGTTCACGCATATTAAATTCTCCTCATTACCCCTATTAATTTAGTATAGATCAAATTTATATTAAGATATTATGAATATTATCAGTAACATAGAATTTTTGGCACCGACTTTGTCACTATTCAGCGCCCTATGCAGCAAAGCTAACAAAGCTAACAAAGCTAACAAGTGTATTAATTAAACTTTAATTTAAATTTGCTAAAATAATAAAAATATAAACAAATCTTATTTTAAAAGAGGTGCTTAACATGCTTAGCAGCAGTCAAGAGATGTCTACCAAAGAACTAGCAAAAGGAAAAATTTTCTTTTGTGAAGAAGTCTCCGGTAACGTTAGTAATGATACTTATGTGGGGGTTGCTCAATCAAAAGTTGGTAAAGTGTTGATGTCAGATTCTTTTGGACCCTGTCAAGCTGTAGTAGCCATACTTAAAAATGGTGAATACGGCTTATATCATGCACATTCTATGGCCAAGACAAAAGCACTCATGAGTTTTGTTGAACTTATCAAAGATAAGGTTGAAATTGTTTTCGTTTTTCAAAAATCGAAGCCAATGGCAAATTTACAAAAAGCCCCTTATTTAGCAATCAATTTAGCAAGAGAGTTAGATTATAAGGTAGAAAGAATTCATTTTGATGGGTACACTGGTATCTATGTCAATGCAGATAACAAAGAAATTGTTTTATGCAAAGAGAATACTTATGAATACAATAGCAAAGAAACGGAGATCACCTTTACAGAAAAACAAGAAATTGCTTTTCAGCCTATTGGTATTAAAACAACAGTTTCCGAATTATATGAAAAACATAAAAATGATTATAAACCATGCAGTCAAGGTGTGATTGTTGGGAATGATGTTGTTATAACAGAAAAATTTGGCTCTGGGTTATTTCGAAAATACTAATTTTAGGAAAAACCCAGCGAATGATGTAGTAGAAAATGAAGTACCTACTAAGAATAAATGTGGCACAATACTTTAAAAGTGGTGAATTATTATTTTCGCTAATCGGAAATTTACCACTGGTTGATTACGCATAAGTTACAACCAACGACGATAGTATCTTTAATTGCAGCACGCAAAAAGTATTCTTTATCCCCAATAAATAACTAGGTTTATATTCGTCAGTTTCATCCGATCGCTGGGAAATATATCTTCAATGAGTTCATCAGCGCTGGATGTATGTTTACTTA
The DNA here is from genome assembly GCA_963711205.1 of uncultured Gammaproteobacteria bacterium. Lineage (GTDB taxonomy): Bacteria > Pseudomonadota > Gammaproteobacteria > DSM-16500 > DSM-16500 > Aquicella. The sequence continues at coordinate 1,552,599 of CAVQDE010000001.1, read as the reverse complement.
AAATAATCCATGAGTGACTTGCTATCGGTTGAAATCGTTTTTTTAATATCCCCTTTTGTCAATAAATGCTGTAATTAAATGGACGCAGCCTAATTTTTTTTTGCGAATTAATAGTGTCTTAATAAATATAGTTGATAATATAATATCTAGTTGATTATGCGCATAATTTGATCGATACAATAAATACCGACCTGGATGTTTTCAAGTATTAAAACTTATTAAATAAAACTATAAAGCTTTACTAGGAGTGTGTATGTTAGCCCGCGCCTTTTTTTTAGACCATCCAGTGCGACGACAACGACAATTATTTTCAACAGTACCTCGCGTTGCTCGTACACCTGATACAGTAAAAGAATTGTATAGAGCACAAGATCAAGATAATTTTTTTTCCTTAGTTACTTTTGTGTTAGGAGTGTTTGCTTCAGTTCACTATCGCGAATTTGATGGCAGAGATGTTGTTCAACATCAAAAAAGCACTCGACTAGTCGGGACAACAGCATGTAAAGATACTGCAAGGAAACTGGCTAGAGGCTGGAAACATAATACATTGCTAACTATTGATCCAAGTTTAATAAGAGAATATTTGATAGATGTAACAAAAGTAGTACGTCTGACAGGCACGGGCTTTTATACTAAAATTAATGAATTTGAGCATAGTACATCTGCGTTGCCATTATGTTCTGTTAAAAGTATTGAATTTCTAGATGAAGGCAAAATAACATCAAATCCATTTTATGTTTCACCTCTATCAAGTGAAAAGCTTTTTGAATTAATTTACCAAGAACAATTAAAATTTTTACAAAATCTATTTTCACATGGCAATAAAATGAGTCCTGAGGAGCGTCAAAAAGCATTGAATGCTGTTATCAATCTCTACGCTGAGTTATATGAGCAACAATTTGGTAGTCATCAAAATCCTTATACCATGCGCATAGAAGAATTAATACAATTCATCAATAATCCTAAGTTTAACAGCATTTTTTCTGATTTAAATCCAGATGAAACATTGCTTGAGATACTGACTACTCAAGGTGACGCATTATTCATGGAAAATCAAAAATATAAAAGACTACTGGGTTATGAAGAGACTGACAAATTAATATTGGCATCAAGTGAATATTATGGAAGAAATAGTTATAGCTACGATTAATATTTTCTCGAAGGTGAAGTATCCACAGGATCTGTAAATAATTTTGTGTGCAGAATCGCAGCGCTGCTGTCATCCCGGAAAGTGCGAAGTGTTTTTTACGGAGCGCTTGTCCGGGACCCATCCACGCACTTGTGAAAAAGTTGGGATGGGTCCCGGATATTAAGCACTGCTAAGGCTCGCAAGCTCGCCAAGTAGTGCTAAATTCCGGGATGACAGCAGCGCTGGATTCTGCACACAAAATTATTTACAGATCAATTTGCTGATACTTTACTAGTTTACCTGTGTCATCCTCCTATACCTGTCGCACTAACACAGATACCAGATGTGTTTATTTTAGATTTGAACACCTTTTCGAAAAGTGGGAAGGTCGTTTCCACAAAATATTTTTTCAGACTCGTTCTTTCAGTTCCCTATTTTCAATTTCCAATTTTTCAACTCGTTTGAATAATTCAGATATCGTTCCAAGAAACTGACAAAGTAAATCATGACAACCTTCAACTGTAGCTGGCACCGATGTCAGTTTGGGGAATTTTGGCTTAATAAATGAAGAGAGTAACTTTATAAGATCTGACTGAATTTTCAAGAGATTTTTTGTGTTCTTGTCTAGTCCGCCTGGGTCCCGGATCGCGCGCGGTGAACTCAGTGATACTCAATTCCAGGATGACAGTGCAGGGGTACCTAAGCTCACAAATAAAGTGGATGACACAGTTATCTAAACACTACCAGTCTTCTTACATCTTGGACCGTTGTTGTTGCTTGGTTGTCGGTGTACTTTTTTCGTCTTTTGGCGTGATTGATCTAGCGATTTGCGTACTGAGTCAAAATTAATTTGTGAGAGCTTTGTTGCTTCATCTGCAGCCTTGCCAAGTGCGGCTACGGCATCTTCCCATTTATATTTTTCAGCCTTTGAAAGTTCATCGCGGCACTCTTGGTTACAGCTGAAATATTTATTGGCTTATTCTTTGGATCTTCTTCATCAAACTTAATATAATTTAACTTAATATATGTATCATATATTTGGTTATACTCCGTTTCGCTCTTATTGCCTTTTCTAAATTTAAAATATGCTTCAAGAAATTCAATAAGTTCGGGAGAGCCTGTCTCTTTAGCTTCTTCCCTAATCTCTTGTCCTACTACAGGCAGCTTGAGTAATACTTCCATTTTATCTGTCTCCTTCGTCATCTCCTTAAAAGCTTTTTTTAGTTTCCGGATATTTTCCCCTTCCTTATCAAGGATGGTTTTCAATTCGGAGTTAGTCGGTTTTGTTGTATAACCAGCGGTTCCTCGCTGGCGCTCGGCCCGACGATGACGCAGGAGTAAGTACTCGCTTGCGCTCAGCCCGACGATGACACAGTCCAATACTGGCCCATGGGAGGAAGGTAAGTTATGATACTAATTTATCGGATAGTAGTGTGACTGCATAGGGAAGTTAGGATCAATGTCTAAAACAATTCATGGATTTCTAATTTGGTTTATTTTAACTTTATGCAGTATTTATTCATTTTCTTTAAATACCGCAGCGGCTGTTTTCACTGATGCAATAAAAAATACTCTGCAAACAACCGACATAGGAACCTCTTATGCTGCAGGCACATTTATTCTTGGCTTTGCATGCATGCAAATACCAGCGGGTTATTTACTTGGTCGATACAATGCGCGTTATATCGTTAGCAGCGCGCTGTTGCTCTTTGCGTTAGGCAATGTCGCTGCTTCCTATGCTAACAACATTTATACTTACTCTTTAGCCAATTTAATCCAAGGCATGGGCGCATCATTCAATTTTATCGCCACTACGATGTTAATTTCGCAATGGTTTTCCCCAAAAATGTTTCCCATTTTGGTGGGATTATCTGAAACATTAGCTTTTACTGCGACAGGGATTCTTCATTATTTTTTAGTGATTGAATTAGAAAAATATGACTGGCATCACATCTATCACTACTTTGCTCTATATGGTTTTACTTTATTTATACTAGCCGTGTTAATCGTTAAAACACCTGCCCATTTTCAATTCGCAAAAGATATTTCATTACGCCAATCACTGGCAACAGTCTGTAAAAATAGTCAACTCTGGCTCTGTGTGATAGCGCTAGCCAATTCTTTTGGTGTTGTTTTAGCCTATGGCGGCCTTTGGTATTTACCTATTCAACAGTATTATGCTGTGGAACACAGTGAGGCATCCTTGATTGGCGGAATGATTTTTTTTGGCGTGGGTATAGGTACTCCCATTCTTGGTTGGTTTTCCAATTATGTCAAATCTAGAAAACTGGTTGTACACCTATCACTTGTATTAGGGAATATGGGATTAATCATGGCAATCTATCTTCCCCATTTTTTAATTAATAGTTACATCATAATCAAAATCGTGACATTTTTGACTGGCTTTTTACTCTCTGGTTCTATGCTTTTTTACACGATGGTAAGTGAAATGTCGTCGAATCGTACTAGAGGCATTGCCTTCGGTATTACGAATATAGGCCTTTATTTATTTAATACGATTATGCTAGTCACGCCATTCTTATTTATCACTGTCACTTCTAAACAATTTTTCACTTATTTATGGCTGTTGCCATTCAGCATTATGATCAGCATATTGCTGCTATTTTTTATTAGAGAAACTTACCCATCCGCTGCCGCATAGGATGCCAGTTAACCCTTTGATCATGAACCACTTCGAATGGCTATTTTTTGAAAGATTTTTTGAAAGATATAATAATTTCTTAATAAAGAGTTGGTGAAATATTGAGGTGAAGATGAGGTGAGTCTGTACTAAGGATCTTCGCAAATAACAAGTAACAATCGAACAGAGAGGTAAAAAGAAGTGTCTAGTTCTACTCTACAAATTAACAAAATTGTCGATGCTTCTTCTTTGCCGCCGCAATGTGATTTTATTTTGCCGGGTTATAATACCTTACTCTATACTGACGATTCTGACTTTAAGAATGATTTCGTTCAAATACAAACGGACATTGGTTTTTCATCAATTGAATTAAATTTATTTAGTGGTGACTGCGAAGAAGGATTTTATAAGGATAAATGGGCGAGAGATTTTATCACCTGCAAAACATCGCAGGAAGCTTATGTACTGAATCCTACTATACCAGTTTATGTGGATGTTAATCCAAACATCATAGTTTATAATTCAAACATTACTCCGTCAATTTTCGAGAATGCTGAAAGTATTTTTATATTCGATAATCAAAACTTCAAATACAAATCAACAAATATTATTTCTGCTGGCGGTAATATTTTTCATTGTGTTAACACTCGAGGGGAAAGTTATGCCATTGTAGGAGAGGTTGCTCTAACATCTCAAATGAGAGTGGATCTTACTGGGGAATTTAGGAACCAGATGACGCTTGAGAATCCTAAAACTGGTTCAAAATCGATAAAAAAATACCATGATGCACCTAATATTGTTCCTAGTGAACAGAGTGAACAGTTAGCTAAGCAAAGAGAATGGAATAAGAAAATTTTAAAAACTCAATTGGGGAAAGACACAGCTTTAGTCATTGTTCCTAATTCACTTGAGTGGCATATAGATGTAGAAATGGCCGTTTTGCCAAACGGAGTTGTTTTGTTACACTCGTTTGATAAAACCTTAAATTTGTTAGACAAATATAAAGATATAATTCCCAACTATGATGAGCTTTATCAAAAGACACAAGAACTCGTAATAACATCGCAGCCTTTGTTTGCCAAAACAAAACGGAAACTGGAAAAATGAAATTTTATTGTCAAAGAAATTTGCGGATTTATTACCGAAGGAGATGATCATGAAGGGATTATCGCCTGCGGATTAAATAGCTTAGTAGGGGTTAGTCAAAATGGAAAAATTTTTTATACATTATTATCTGATAATCCAGAGTGGTATCTTGAAGATATTCAGAAAGAGTTATTGGAATGTGGTGTAAGTATGTTTTATTACGTTTCTAATCTAAAATCCTTAGAGATACTTAGGGAGGATGATGGTTCTATACGTTGTCAGCATAATACCATTTCTAATCAATCTCTCTTCTTTAATCCGAAAAAACAGCTACGCGACGAGTCTGAGCCTGATCTTTCTCCGGCAAAAAAAATCGAAACATCTCCAACAGCGAGCATAGTAAAATAAGAGGCGTGGTAGATGTTGATAAGAAACTAAGCATGAGCAAAGGTTTAAAAAATGTTTAGATGAGATCAAATCATTCGGCATATTGTACTAGGGTGTGTTGACAATTTGGCAGTGCTTCGAGACGGCGTGCTTCGACAAGCTCAGCAGCGCCTCTTCAGCACCAACGGAAAGGGATAAGTTCTCCGTTTGTGCTGAGGAACGTCTCGAAGCACTGCAAAATTGTCAACACGCCCTAAGTTAATAATGTTCAATATATGAGCAGATTATTTTATTATATATGGGAGAAGGGCTCCAGCCGGGACTCATTCATTATTCTCGCCTTATTTATCGATGGATCAATCTTGTTTTTCAATTGCTATTTATTATAATCACATGACGATTGAGTGATATTTTAATTAAGGGTGTGTAACTTGAATAATTCAGATCATCAAGCAAAAATATTAGCTGGCGAAGTTGAGCCAATATTAGAGAATTTACTGCACCAGCATCTTTTAAATAAAAAAGACTGGTTTCCAAGCGAATTGATTCCATGCAAACAGCATCTTTCAAATGAAGAGTCAGAGCTATTGCAGGAAATCAAAGAACGCAGTCAAAATCTTTCTGACACAGTACGTTTAACACTGATACTAAATATGATTACAGAAGAGGGTTTGCCTCTATTTCATCGGTTGTTATATGAAGCATTCGGGCCAGAAAGTTTATGGGAAAAATGGCGTGATTTATGGACGTCAGAAGAAGATAAGCATGGGAATGTTTTACGTGATTATCTTAGGGATTTTAAAATTTGTAACATGGTTGCCGTTGAAAAAATGCAGGCACAATACATTGAAGCTGGCTGGGCACCATCTTGGCGAGGTGATGCATATGGAACCATAGCTTATACTTCCATACAAGAACGTGCGACACAAATTTCTCACCGTAATCTTAGTAAATTAGTCAACAAAGTAGAGCCAACGTTAAGTCGAATTTTGGCGCATATAGCCGGAGATGAATCTCGTCACTTTAATTTTTACTGCGGTGTGTTAAAAAAATTAGTGCAAGTTGATCTTAATAATGCATTATCAACAATCGCAAGTACAATCAGATCATTTACTATGCCAGGCATTAATTTAGCTAAATTTAAGCAATTAGCCCAAGTGGAGCATGCTATTGGTGTCTTTGGCCCTAAAGAATTAGCGGAATCGATTAATGATGTTATTCAGTTTACTGGCTTAAATAAATTAAAAACGATAGGCTCTCAGAATGAAGAAATGTTAGATTTTATTTTGCAATATCCGAATAAATTGATGAAATTCCATGATCGTTTTATAGATAGAATTCAGGAAAAAATAAAATCATATCGATTTGATTTGTTGGCTGAAAGTGAGGTGCTAGCCGTTGCTTTATAATTCTCGATAATCAATCGCTTCATTCACTTGGCTTAATATTAGCCTCCTAATATTAAGCCATTACTCACATTATTTTCTTAATTGTAGCAATCTTGTCGATTCTTCTGGGTGTGGTGCTTCATCTTCTTCATCGCGTATTTCTTCAATGTTAGGTTCTTGATTTTCTCGGTTGACTTTTTTGCAGTATGCAGTTGTGCAGGATAAAAAAAGTTGCAGTAGTAATACGCTGCCCACTAAAAATAAGGCTGCGGCGGCAGGAGGAATACCGCCGTTATCTCTTAGGCTACAAAAATCATGCGTTGCTGTCTCGCTCGTCCAAATAGCCGAAAGTGCGTAATAGGCAGCAGTAACCACAGAAAAAGCCGTTGACACACGTAAATGAGATTTTATTTCAGGGTAGTCATCTGAAATAGCTTGTGCAGTAATTAAACTACCATAATTATAAAGTAGCTCGGCCCCTGCACCCGCTGCAGAAATAACAGCGTGAGTCTTTTGCACACCAAACATAGTGCCAAGCTCGCTGAGTGTACCTTTGGTACCGGGGCTAAAACCCCAATTAGTCAAACCACCATTGGGCGGAGTAATGGTGATTTGAGGATGTGAGTCTAGATATAAACACAACAAAGCTAATGCATGCCCACCTTCATGAGTGAGTACACCCCTGTGTATTGCGTCAATTACTCCGAATAGCCCACTGCGCAAAGTTCGATTTAGCTTTTGATTTAGCTTATTATCGAACTTTGAAGTTCTAAGCAAAAAATTAATGGCTAGTATCCCGCTTGTTGTTGTAAACGGATGAAAATACCAAGGTGTATTCTTTGTTATAAAGGGTGTAGCTGCAGAAGCATATGTGAACCCCGCCACAGATTCAGCAGCACTCGGAAGAAGACTATTTTTCGGATTTTCAATAATATTATTAGAAATAAATTTTCGTATCTTTGCATACGTAGATAATTTAGGAGCTGCCTCATCAATATCAATTAATTCTCTTGATCCCAAATCATTTTCTGTGTCTTGCGGATTATCTTCAAAAGGAATTGTTATCTGAGAATCGTCTTCTTTGGTTAGTGTCTCGTAACCCAGATTTCTAGGTGTCATAAGATGCTCTTTGTGACTTTAAGTATGTTCATTAATTTGTGGTTGTTAAGGCATAAGCCTGCTTCTTAGAAAATCATTTTTGCTATATCTAGTCAAATAAAGCACAGTGTTAGTGTAATGGTCGAGCTAATTTATTGCTAAGTATAATATTTTTTTATGCCTTCAAGAAGACAATTCAAGTTACTTTTGTCTCTCTCCTGGCTACGCTATTCCATTATAATGACAGCAGCTTATAAATTGCAGAGAATTATAAATAATTAGTAAAATAGATATAAGAGTAAGGTTATTATCGAAAAAACATAGAAGGAATAATATGAAAAAAATTCTTATTGTAGATGATGATCAAGATATTGCAAAATTAATCGAACTCAATTTAAAAAAATTAAATTATCATGTTCGTGTCGTCTTTGATTCACTTCAAGGATTCAGATTAATAACCAGTGAAAAGTTTGATTTAATTTTATTAGATATTAATTTACCAACTGGCTCTGGATTCATGCTGGCAGAAAGACTACGTAATACTCCTAATTTATCTATAACCGATATCATTTTTATTTCTTCGGCCAATGATCAAAATATACAAAAAGTAGCAACAGAACTTGGTGCAAAAGCATTTATTCAAAAGCCTTTTGAAATTCAGCATTTAATCCAAACGATAGAAGGTGTTTTACATGAAGAGGTCAAGTGAGATAAAGCTACTCATTGAGGATTCTGGAAGACGGTGATCTAATGACTTATCTTCAATTAGGGCGTGCTGCCAGTGTCAACACGCCCTAGTAACAAATAATGATCTATTCTTGAATAATGCGTTTAAGCATTATGTTGATGTAGGACCTAAAAGGATTTATTTAAGGACGGAGCAGTAGGTGTATTACTAATGTTCGTATTCGGTACTTCCTTGGGTAATTTGAATAAGGTAAATAACTGACGTTTTTTCTCATCAAGTGGTAAATCTTTCTCTGTGATGTTAGAAATTTCTTCAATTGTGATGTTAGAAATTAACGGTAGAATGGTCGTCTGGTGAAAGTGCGTTGAGCATGATTTATCGAGTTTCTGCTCGACTTTGTCTAGTAATGTAAATAATTCATTGTAAATATCGGTTAGTTCTTGTGTGTGGTAGGCTAGTAAATTTGGATGGACAAACCGTTCTATTTGATCATGGCTAACAATTACGAATGCATCATCTATCTTTAAAGTATTGTTAAAGACATCAAGATTGATTTCAAGGTTTGGATCTTTTAATTGAGCGATCAATAATCGTAATTGACTCTTATAAACATTAACTTTTTTAAGCGCAGCTTCGACTAAGTCTACTGTTGTAATAGAAAGATGAGGATTTATCATACTTTCTAAATTCAGAGGTTGTTTATACGCAGAGACGAGTGGATAATTTCTATTAATGATATCGTCATAAATTTTAATTGCCATTTCATAGTAAGTATTAGCGCAATCAGGGTTTGCGGGTGAGGGTGCAGAAGCATTGGCAATCTTAATAAGTAAATCAGCTAATTCAAACATACATTTTTTATATTGATTAGGATTTTTATCTAATTCAATACATGCAGACATTTTTGCATTAAAATCAGCATTAACAAGAAGTTGATTTATGGTGTTAGTAGTCTTTTCATTAGTGTTAAAAATTTCATTTAAACGAGCTTTAACATCGAGTATTTCAGTATCTCTGGTAGCTTTATTATTCACAGTTTGCTGTACTAGCGAAGCGTAATATGTTGATATCAATAACATTCGGCTAATTGATTTTTCATCTTTAGCAGTAAATGTGGATATTGGCGTCGATTTAGCCAATTCAAGAATATTCGTAAGAATTTGAGTAAAATAATTGACACACTCCAAAGACATTTGTTGTTGATTATTGTTGAAAAAATATCTTGCACTTTTGTAAAAATAATTGTACCACCCTTGAATGTTTTGCTTTTCTTTTGTTACAAAAAAAGAGAGGACGTAAGGATCGGACAGAAGTTTGTGTGCTTCCTTGACGTGATCAAACAGTTTCATATTAAATGTATTATTAGAAATTTTCAGATAGAGATTGAATATTTTATTTGTTAGTTGTTCATATTCCGCCAAATTAAGTTTATGGATTTGTTCTGGAAATTCTAATTCGAAGACTTTTCGCAATATATCTAAAATAACCTCAAAATAACGAATGCCAGTTTCTGGATCGACGTCATAAAGTTCGTCTATCAGATGGGTGAATCCTTGAAGTGCTGCGATAAAAGTAGGGTAGTTATGTAAATTAATATATTGATAAATAGTTTTATAATTATATAGTGGGCTGCAAGCTTCAAAAAGATGTTCTTTAATTGGTTTTAAGTTAGATTCATTAATTCCATTTTCAATACGTATACTAAGATAACAGAAGTTAGTATGAAGTTTTATTCTAGCCAGAGAATAAGCTATTGTATGTTGAAAGTCTGAATTGTGATCGATAATTTTTTCTATTAGATCTAATGCAGTTGTATTACAAGCTTGGGCATCTATAAAATCTTGACGTGATATATTATGATCTTGCTCAGTTAACATCGCTTCGAGCTCTATAAATTCATCGATAAGGCCAAGGGCAGCATCAATGAACTCTGGTGAATTCATTGGTACGTCAGCTAAAAGTTGCTTGGTTTTAGAAATTAATTTTAATAAATCTGGATTTCTATTTATCATTGTAACCTCATATTCAATGTCTAATAATGTGTTTAAATATCTATGTTGTTATAAAAAATATTATGTAAGTAAACCACTTTCGTTCGAAGAAACTAAAAACTATATGAATGACATTCATTCCCTGGCTAATTCTATTTTTGCTTAAAGTGTCGCCGTGTTCTCGGGTCACCTGTCCAGGATGACAACGGATGTAATGTGATATTGATCAAAGTCTTATACATAACAGTTAATATACCATTTCATTAAGTATGTCTATTACAGGTATACTAATTATGAGGTCACTTAAAAAATGGAAGATTAAGAATGCAGCGTCTTCTGACCAGTATTCTAACTATTTTATTTCTGATGACATCTGCTCATGCTGCTGACTTCAAGCTAACATCCACTTCATTTCCTGACAATACAAAAATACCCAACCTATATACATGTGATGGGGGTAATGTTTCTCCTCAATTTAGTTGGCAAAACGTACCTGCGAATACACAATCATTTGTATTAATATTAATAAACAAAGACTGGTTACCGATGAAAATTTACTTATGGGTCTTGTATAATATTCCAGCTTCTGTCAATTCATTACCTGAAAACGCCAATCATCAAAAAATGCTTGACGGGATATCAATAGGCTTGAATTATTATTCAGAAGCAAAATATGATGGCCCTTGCCCGCCTAATAACCGATCATATCACTATTCATTTACGCTATATGCATTGAACACTGTACTGGATTTAGGAGAGGAAGCAGATCCGGATGATGTGGAACAAGCAATGCAAGGTCATATACTAAAACAAGCTGAATATATTGGATTATATAATCATTAATTTTTTATCAAAAATCATACGCATTAAGCATAGGTTACTCAATAAACCTGTTGACAACTTGTCTGGGATGACGGCACCGGGGGACCTGAGCTCACGATTCGATGAAGTGAAAATCATGAGATTGTCATGCCAGCTTGCTAGCATGACAATCTTGTATGTCAATTATTCTAAGCCGATGGATTTAGGTGGACAGGTATAAGCGTTTCCTAAATTGGTAACGTTCGTTTGTTCTGAGTTGCCACTGATAAATCCACCATTTTGTCCAAATGAACCACTGGTGGATCCGGTCACGCCTGCACGATTGGTCACTAATTGAATATAGTTAGCGCCTAATCTACCAGCCTGATTTTTCATATCATTCATAGCGCCTTCTTCCAAATTACGGTTTGAAGTGAAACCACCGGTGAAGAAGTTACCTTGATTGCCAATGACTTGGCCTAAATATTTACAGCCTTTTGGTGCAGGATTAGGTGACGAAATAACACGGGACGCTTCCGGAGTAACCTGAATTGACGCGCATCCAGTTGCGATAAAAGCTAATGCAGTAATTGAAATTAGTTTCTTCATTTTTTGACCACTCTTATGATTTATGTTAAAAATACACACAATTATAATGACCGGAATTAATAAAATCAAATATTTAGTTTTGTTCAAATTACGTACAGGATGGAAATGATCTGGGTTTCGATGCAATCACAGTGATTCGGTTTTGAGTGAGAGTGATACATCCATGTTTTTCTAATTGTTTAATCGCATTATTAAAAGCATTTTTATCTTTATCTGGATGAAAATTTCTAACGGTCATTTTAGTGTTATTGAGTAAAAGCCATAATCCTTCAGCCGTATAGGCGGTTTCCCATTGGCTATCATAAAATTCGATGTCATTAAAATAAGGCGACAGTTTGGCGTGAATACTACTCTTAATTTCATCAAGCTGAGTATTTAAACATGCTCCTCGCATGCCATGTTTATCTTCACCAAAAAACCTAGTGAAAGTTGTTTTGTCTTCAGGGCCTAATCGTTCCATAATAAAAACGCCATGAGACTTTAATACACGATTAACTTCAGCAGTATCCCACCAAGCTAAGATGGAAGACACCACATCAAAAAAGTTTTCTTCAAAGGGTAAATTTTCAGCGACGCCTTCAACTAACTCGATGTTGGTAATAGTAGATTGCTGTAACCAGTGTCTTGCTGTTGCAAGTAAGTCTGGCGAAGGATCAAGTCCAACAACTTTATAAAAAAATGGTTTATATGAAGCGGTTTTATAGGCAGATCCGCAGCCTATATCCAGCAAGTTACCATTTGTCTTACTGTATTTAATTATGTGTTCACGAGTGATTTGTGGGCGTGGCGTTATATCCTCGCCACGTAGGAGTCTCGAATTGTAGTCATAATGATACTCATGAAATGGCATTTATCTCACTCATCCGGCGTTAATTTTTTGAATAATCGAAACACTAATATAATAGCTGTACTGCAAAGTCCCAAAGTTAATCCATACCATATCCCATCAGCGCTTAAATAGGTATGCATAGAGAGATAATACGCGCCACCAACTCCCAAGACCCAATAACATACAATACTTAATAACATAGGAAAAAATGTATCTCTTAATCCTCTCAAAGCACCATTAGCCACCGATTGTATGGCATCAAAGCAGAGAAAGAAGCCTGCGATATGGATAAATGAAATGGCGTATTGATAAACGTCTTTGTCATTACCTGCGGCTTTTTCTAAAAATAGGTTCACTAAAAAATGTGAGGCTGAAATAAAAATAATCGCTATCACAGATGAGGTCAACAATGCCATGGTAAGACAAAGAAAAGCGGTTCGTTTTGCTTGTAAAAAATTATTTGACGCAGTTGCATAGCTGATTTGTAATGCAGTTGCGGTAGATAATGCAACAGGTAGGGTATAAGCAATATTAACGCATTGTAATGCAATCTGATGTGCAGCAAGCGCGGCGATGCCAAAATATCCCATTATGATTGCAGTCGATAAAAACATTCCTGCTTCCAATAAAAATAACCCGCCACTAGGAGTGCCAATATGTAGCAAATCAAGAAATTTTTCGCGGTCAAACTTAAAAGGCTGCATAATGATATGTGGTTTTAATAAAGGATGATTTTTACAATACATCAGTAAGCATAAAAACATAAACCACATAACGATAGAACCACCATAGCCTATTCCTGCTATTCCCAATTGAGGAAAATGATATTTTCCATAAATTAAAATGTAATTGGCTATAAAGGTAAGAGGGATAGAAAATAATGATACGATCATCACGATCAGTGTTAATGAATAAGCGGAAATGTATTCTCGTAACACTAAAAATAATAGAAAGCCTGGAAGGCCCCACACCATTCCATGTAAGAGTAAGGCGGTGTCTTCCACAACCAGTGGGTCTTCGCCAATTTTTAATAAAATATGCGGAGTAAACCAAATGAAGATCATGCATGGAATAGATAAAAAGACAGCTAAAAACAAGCCATGTTGTAAAATACATTTAACATCATTGATATTATCTTCGCCTTTTGCGCGTACAATAAAAACTCCAATTGCGCTCAGAACACCCATGCAAGAAATTAAAATAGTTGCAAAAATAGCGGTACCGAGCGCGCCTGCCGCAAGTGCCGTGGGACCAATCCATCCCATCATGATGGTATCAATAAATTGCATACCTCTTTGGGCGAGGAACGCGGCCATTAATGGTAATGCAATAATAATGATTGAACTGATTTCTTGTTTTTTGATCATTAACAAACTCATGTGATCTGATGGAGCGATAGTATATTTTATTTCTGGCTTCTTTCATATAAGCAATGAGATTTTGATTGCCGTTTGTACAGTGGCGAGTCAAAATCCTACATTTGCCAAATCACAAATTTGTTTATATACTCTTAAAAAAAACACAGCGAGTTAACCATTCACGATCAAAACTTATAAAAGAGGATATTTATGACAGATATAAAAATGCCTTTTTACAAAGTTTCCATAATGATTTTTCTAGATGAATCTATCGTTAAATAAATTTACATTTTTTTAATTCTCAAATTTATTAAAAAAATGTAGCTACGATTTTTTATTTAATTTAATACAAGGAATGAGACATGAAGCATAAATATAATCGAGATCTTACACTGGGAGTAGAATTAGAGTTACAATTAATCAATTCGCGTAATCAAGATTTATCGGCGTCTGCAAAAAAAATCATTCGCACTGTACAAAAAAGTCATTACAAAGACAATATTAAGCCTGAAATCACACAAAGTATGATAGAGCTTAATTCTAATGTTCATTACAAGCCATCTGCTTTAAAAAAAGAATTACATTCTTTATGTTATTATTTAAAGCACGTCGCTGATCGTGAAAAAGTAAGTATTTGTGGAGGGGGAACCCATCCTTTCCAAGATTGGAAAGAGAGAAAAATTTTTCCTACGAGTCGGTTTAGAGCAGTCACTAAACAATATGGATATTTAGCCAAACGATATACTGTTTTTTCTATGCACGTTCATGTGGGTTGTGAGTCAACCGAAAAAGCTATTTATTTAACGCATATGTTATCACGTTATGCTCCGCACTTAATTGCGTTAAGTGCTTCATCACCTTTTTACAATAAAGTAGATACTGGCTTTAATTCGACAAGAAGCAATATCGCAAAAGCATTTCCTTTGAGTGGTCACATCCCGCTTGTTAAAAACTGGGATGAATTTTGCAGGCATTATTATAAAATGAAAAACTTAGGCATTATTCAATCAATGAAAGATTTTTATTGGGATATACGTCCAAAACCTGAGTTTGGTACCGTTGAAATACGTGTATGTGACATGCCATTAACATTAAACAAATCAATCATGCTAGTTGCTTATATACAAACTATTTGTTCTTATCTGTTAAATCAATTTCCATTTCAACTTTGCGATAATCTTTATGAAGTGTATGAATATAATCGGTTTCAAGCATCACGATTTGGTTTTGATGGCATATTTATTGATCCATTTACCTATAAGAAATCTATAATACAAAATGACATTTTAGCAACGATTAAAACATTGCGTTCTCATGCTAAAGCGTTGGGAACGTATCCTTATTTACATGATTTAAAAGCGTTAGCCAAAGCTAAAATCAACGACGCATCTTTTTTAAAAAATAATTTTAATAAAGATCTTTCTTTTAATAAGCTAGTCAGAGAAAAATGTAGAGCTTGGAAATATTCATTGATCGATTAATATATAGACTGAGTGTGTTATCCTCGGTCAAGGATAAGCAAGACTGGGGATGACGGTCACCTGGCACTGTTCGAAACATTCTCGAAAATGGAGAAAGAGAAGGGCAACACTGACGCGCCTCCTCAGCACGAACGGAGAACTTATCCCTTTCCGTTCGTGCTGAGGAGGCGCTGCTGAGCTTGTCGAAGCACGTCGTCTCGAAGCACCAAATTGTCAACACGCCCTAATTCCAATCCAAGGGATGGTTTGTTATGTCTGTTCATAGTTCTCTATTAGAGTTACTGTCGGCACTGGATTACGGTGATCACACAGGGATTTGTCGCGGCTTTACCATGCGATGGTTAGAGGCAAATTTTCTTGGAAAAACAGATCAACAGATTTTTGAAAAACGGATAAAAAAACTTGTTGAAGAACGTAACCATATAGTTGGGCAGATAAAAAAAGTAAAAGCAAAGCGCGGAATACATTTAACACAAAATGACAAGGAATTAATCGATATTTTAGCATTTCTTGATAGTATAATGCTATTCCAAAATCCAGCTAAATTTACTGCGTTTTTTAATACACCTTATTCATTGAATCAACAAGACATAAAAACGATATCTATTCTTGCTTCTTCTCAGGCTATTAATGAGAGAGGAGGATTAAATCCCATTTATACAGACTCGGGAATTTATAATAAACAAGAAATAGCAAATTACTTCAGTGGATTATGGGAAGTTATCCATCAATCAAAGATTCCACCGACCCAACCGTTTGGCATGGTGATTTCCAATATGGGCCATTCTATTGCATTGAAATATAGCGAGTCAGGATGGATATTTATGGATATCAATCAATATCCTCCTCAAGAGATTAACATCAAGAATCCAATATTGCTTGCGGGAAAAATTCAAAACGCATTCAAACCACTAAAGTGTGAGATCTTTTTAATGGATAGACCTAGTAAAATTGAAAACTGCAAACTTTCAGATAAAACTCATTTACACTTATATAAAGAGGGTGGAAATTACGTTTATTATATTCAAGAGAATGGCAATAAAACTAAATATCAATTGGATCATCCAACGATAACCGATTTACTAAAACACGAAAACTTCAATCAAAAAGCAGATGAACTTGTTGCTTCAGACAATCCAGATCTTATCCAAACCATTCTCAGTGAAACAGGAAGACGGGGGCATACTCTTAAACCTGCCGTATCAGAGCCTTTTAGAGCATTGAATTCAACAATAGTAACAACCGGAAATGATTTCCAATTAAGAGACAAGCTGCTTGAAAACTTAGCGTCTTTTAGAAATAAGCACGTTATAACGAAGGAAATAGTTTCGCGTGTAACAGAAGATAATGTTAGTCTGGCTCATTTAGCTTGTCTTATGAATAATGAAGAACTGCTAGATAAGCTCATAAAACTCAATGTCGATTTTACTATAGCTACTCATATTGATCATTTCACCCCATTTCATCACGCTGTATGCCGGGGTCATGTTGAAATTGTAAAAAAACTCGCAGTATATAACCCGGAGCTTATTCATATATTAACTGATGAGGGATGGACAGCGCTTATGATCGCTGCTGCAAATGGATATGTTGAAGTAGTTAAAGCATTGATAGAAGCAAAAGCAGATATTAATGTAACCAACAATGCTGGACACACAGCATTTTTAATTGCTATTCAAAACAATCAGATTGAAGTAGTTAGACTGCTCGTAAAACTTTATCCTCATCTTATCCATGAGACTACTAAAATGGGAGTTACGCCGCTTATTGAAGCAGCTGCATATGACAATGTTGATATCGTTAAGATGCTTGCCGATTTAAATGTAGATATTAATCAAGCTGACAGTAAAGGAGGCACGGCGCTTTTTGCTGCTGCTCAATATGGTAATCAAGCAGTTTTTTCGGAATTAATGCGACGCAATGCTGATGTTAATTTGTCTCTCACAGATACAAAAGATAACTTAATGAAGTTTGCTGAAAAACACAAAGTCACAGAAAGAATGCAGCTTATCGTAGGAAGAAATTCTTCTGATGATAACGTTAACGTTTCAATCACTCCTTATGAAATCGCATGGATTATGGGCCATGAAATTGAGACGCCATTAGTTATTGCCATTCACTTGGGAAAATGGGAAACGATAGAAAAAATGCCTATCAGAGAGACTTATTCTCAGAAAGAGTTAGCCACTAAAGACTCTAATGGTAAGACGCTGTTGCAGTATGCTATTGAGACAAATAATAAAGCATTAATCATGAATATTCTTATGAGCCCTAGTTGCGATGAGAACGTATTAACAATACAAAATAGTAATAATATTACGCCATTGCATTATTTTATGAAGAATGAAGATGCTAAACTTCTTGAATATTTATCACATAGTCCTTATCTCGTAAAAGCGCTGGTGATATTGCTTGATAATTACATTCGACAGCGTAAAAAGGAAAAAAGTGAAGCATCAAAGATTCAACTCTTTTTTGAAAGTTTGATAATAGATGCAGATATTAAAATCAATGCGGCTATAAAAATAAAAGAAGCGATTTTAGATATAAAGATAGATCTATTTACTCATGATGAATTAATTGCTTTAAAGCATGATAGGCTAGGTGAAATCGTCTCACTGCTTGACCAAAAACAATGGCCAAAAAGTCTTATCGAGTCAAAACGAATAGGTGATTATAATTTTATGCGTCGATATTGAAGAAAACATTCTCAAAAAAATAAACTAGGGCGTGTTGACACTGGCAGCAACTCCTTGTTTTTGTTAAGTAAAGCGCAGGAGGGCGGAGCCCGACGAGCCATTAATAAAAACAAGGAGTTGCTGCCAGTGTCAACACGTCCTAGTGAGTTGTAAATCAACACCTTGTCTGGTATTTTTGAATCGGAAATGGTTGAGATGTCATATTGTTTCTGTTAGCAGGAGGCGTAGTATGTTTGTAAGAATTAAGAATTTTGTTCGAGGCGGGTTGGTGTTGACATATTTATTTAGTCTTGCTGCCTTTTCTGCTGCTACCAATGACAATGCTTCTCCGTACAACATTATTCTGATTATCAGTGATCAAGAAGCCTATGGTCTTTTACCTGCTCATGATTATCAATTACCCGCACGTCAAACTTTAGCGAATCATGGGATAACATTTACTAATCATTACACTGCTGCAGCGATGTGCTCACCCTCTCGTGCAGTGCTTTTGACAGGCTTGCCTCCGCAAGTCAATGGTGTCTTTGATCAAATGGAATATAGTTTTGTACCTACATTAAATCCCGGTTTATCGACTATGGGTTCGGTTTTAAAAAGCTTAGGTTATCGCACAGCTTTTTTTGGTAAATTTGAAATGGATAAAACGCTGTTAGAGAATAAAGCTAATGTAAATTATAGTATGTTAGCTAAGCCGTATGGGTTTGATGTGTTTAATTATAATGGCGATGTAGGTGGCACACCCTTACAAGGTTACAATGTAGATAGTTTTTTTGTAGGCGAAGCAATTAAATGGTTGCGATGGCAATCCATTCATCAACAAAACCAAAACAAGCCATTTTTCATGGTGCTTAGTTTATTAAATCCTCATGACATCATGTATGGGGATGCTAATTTACCAAACACTCTGCAAGCACAACAACCGCAAGCGCCTGTCATTATGCCGCCACCAGCCAATTCCATTTATGCAAAAAATTGGACATTTACTTTACCTAACTCATTACATGAGTCATTGCAAGGGAAAGGAATACCGAATGGTCTATATGAATATCAAATTGGCTGGACAAAAGCACTGGGGACTATCCCAACCAAACGCCAAGATATGTGGAATTATTATTATAATTATTATTTAAATGCACTACGAGATAATGATAAAACATTGCAACAATTCATTGACACCATTAATGAAATGGATATGTGGAAAAATACCATTATTATTTTTACTGCGGATCATGGGGAAATGGGTGGCGCACATGGCGGTTTGCGTGGCAAAGGGCCAATGGCTTATGAAGAAAATTCGCATATTCCTCTGATTATTGCTCATCCCAACGCAATACAAGGGGCAAAAAATAATGCACTAACAAGTCATTTAGATATGTTGCCGACATTGATAGGTCTGACAGGATTATCGGAAAGTAAATATACTGCTATTCAAGCTCATTTCCGAGGACATGATTTTTCAAAGCTTGTCATAAGCAGATCAAATAATGATATGCATGCTATACGACCAGCAATACTTTTTAATTATGTGGGTATATCGACAATTGACGGTCAATATTTAGGCCATATGTTGGTTTCTACTTTTACAAGTAAACCGTTGCCTACATTAACTGAAATCAATATGTCTAAACGCGGCTTTTTATCTTTTGTTTTTGATGGCCGTTATAAATATGCGCGATATTATGCACCTAATGCTTTCAATATGCCGCAAACCTTGGATGACATTTTCCACTATAATGATGTTCAATTATTTGATTTACAAAATGATCCAAATGAAATTAATAATTTGGCATTAGAGCCTGAAAAGAATAAAAATATTATTCTACACATGAATCAATTATTAAATACTTTGCTAACTGAGGAAGTTGGACAAATTAATGGAAAATTTTTACCACAAATCTTGCAAAATAAAGTCAAGGTTGTAACAACGGGTCTTCAGAAGAGTTAATTTTGTGAGAATGTTTCGGTGTGCCTTCGAAATATTCTCTTTTATTTCTCAAAATGGTTTATCTATTCTTGGAACTACCCAATGTAAGGTAGTTCCTTCATCTGACGCTAAGCCAGCCTATACGTATATTTTTGCTGCTCCGTCAAGAGTGCAATTAAACGTCATGGGATCTTTTAATTTGGCATAGCTAGGTGCGTCTAACATGTCTACTGTTACTGCCATCGTATTGTCGGGCGTAATCGTGTAGCGTACAAACTCATACACGGGCTTACCCGGAAAGAATGGATTATTTAGCGTAAAATGCGTCATTGCGGTGGCGATGTGGCTATCGGTAACCGCAATTTCATTTGGCGTAAATGAACCAACACTCATGGTTGTGGTTGCACGTTTGGCCGTTGTTGTACATTGTGAGAGATTAGTAACAATATGCAGCGATTTTCCGTTAGTAATCGCAGCTGTAATATCATTGTAGTTGTGTAACTGATCTGCAAAACTCGTTGTTGCTAATAAAAGCCCACTCAATAATATGAATTTTTTCATAACTTCTCCTTGAGAAAAAATGTTCATCAAAACGATACTGAATACGATGGATAAATTCAAGTTATCTATACCCATTACACTTCGAAATGCGAATTTTAACATCCCATCTTGCGTCGAAGTTTAAACGTTTTTCAATCGAAAAACCTCACAATACAACGAGTATTGCTGCGGTTTTTCTCAATCAAAACGTTTAAATTTCTCGCAATCTGGGCGTTAAAACTTCGCATTTCGAAGTGTAATGGGTATAGCGAATGACTCATGCGCAGGTGGATAATGGCTGTCATACATGTGTTATTTGAGATTTATTGCGTTGGGGCGTAACCGGTCTCCCACGCCTATCATGCAGCCAACGGCCAATCAATTTTTTTAATAAGATCACGATTTAGATACAACCTCTCTATTTCTTTTTTCATACGATATTGTATAAAATCGTCCCAATCATCATTTAAATAAGTGCTTCGCATATTCAGCATAGATTGCGCGCCGTCAATTGACCAACGCATTCCTGCGCGCTCCATACGATCTTTTACAAAGTGCCGGCAAGCCCCTTCAATAACACCAGAAGCAATTTGATATCCATTTTTAAGATATTCGTCATATCTCATGCGAGATAAATTTTTTTCTAAATAATGACAAGCTCTTTCTAATTTTTTCAGTTTAGTTTTGACCATATTTTGTTTGGTGGCCATTTGACGAAAGCCACTAATCACTAATTTTGCCTCGCCTTTTAGTACTCGCAGGACACGCTCTTTCATAAAAATTATTTGTGAACTTTTATCATTTGGATAAAAAATATTAGCTGCATCCCACAGACGAGGAGTCACATGCAATATATCAAGAATTTCTATCATAGGGTCAGCACTAAACTGGCGATGCAGTTCTTCCCATAAGGAAGGCTGGCCATCCATCAGCGCAATACAAGATTTTAGGCGCTTTGGATTACGTTCTGTCACTTGTGCTTTTATCCACGAAAATGTAGTGACCGTTGCATTAAATGTCGTAGCATTGATATCACGGGTTAGGTTCGCAACAACTTGCTTGTTTTTTAGTTTTGGCCTTTTCGGCACGGCGTCTCGTGATGTTTTTTCAGGATCTAAAAATAATGCTTCAACTATTTGTTCTGGTGTCCGTATGAATGGTGCAACAGAATAGACGGCACCGACCACTGCCATACGTTTGCGATCTGGTTTGGGGCCTTTTTTGCGTTTATGTTCTTCAATTCGAGCTTGATCTTTTTTATGTCGAATAGGGACGCCTTTTCCATCTGCACTAATCACCAAAATAGATTCCTCTTGTTCTATGTCAATCTTTTTACTCGAGCGAAAAGCCTCTACATGCGCTGCCTGAGTTTGATTAATTTTCTCCAAGCTATCAACAGGCACCTTAATTGGGAAAATTTTTTCTAACAACATAGCAGTCGTTTGAAATGGAACTTCAACTGCAATTAGCTGGCTCCATTCCTGCAATAAAAAACCATAATCACTTTCAGGCAATGCCAGCCGTTCATCCAAAGGAACAGATGTGATTCTCTGTCCTTCACGTGATCCATAACGGTAACGTTCTAACGTAAATTCTCCAAATATTGACTGATAATAGCGCGTACCTTTACCAAGACGTTTTACTTCTTTCTGGCTATTTTCTAATATTATTTTCTCACCCACATCACCGTCACCTTGCGACGCGAAAAAATAACCCAACGCACGTTTACCTATTTCCAGTACGGTTGAAAAAATACTCTTTTCAACTTCATGGACTGGTATTCCATGTATCGCAGCCTGCTGTATATAATCTTTCAGGTTGTTTTGTAACTTATCTAACTCAATAATATTGCGTTGAGCTAATTTATTTGACATTATTCTCATGCAAACCCTCTCCTTTGACCATGTCATTAACTTCATCGTGAAACGACAGTCATTTTTAGAGGGTTTTGCACTATTTGTAAAATGAAATTTCTATATAAATCAATTAGTAGTTTGGAGAGGAAGGCCGGTTACGCCCATTGCGTTGTCGCGCAACAAGGTGATGGAATTAGGTTGTTTGGCGCGACTCAGCGCATTCACTTTGACTTGCATGTTAGTGAATATGAAAGATTCAAACTATGAGCTAACGTCAAGATACTTTAGCTTTAGGGCACTTACATGCTTGACCAGGAGCACAATGACATTTTTTCGTGCAATGGCAATGTTTCATCGTACCATTACCGCACGCAATAATCGGACTGGAAATAAATACCGTTAAAAGTGCAGATATAATTGCTAATGCCCATTTTGTATTTTTCATAACTTCTCCATTGATAAGTAACAAACATGTTATTCTATCAATTCTTTTAAAAATATCATATGTATAATTACTGCCAAATCTTTGGATTGCAACCGGTCAGATCTTCTTTAATCCTGGATGGCATTTTTTAATACAGAGTGCAAGGGTTTAGAAGACGGAACCATGTCTTCACGGAAATACCACCAAAAATAGCCGCCGATATAATAATCCGAATTAATCTTTAAACGATAAAATTCATTAATTAAAGGGGCTTTCTCATCCTGTTTTGGCGTTCCTATTTCACCAAAGCCCAATTTAGAATTTGGAAATAGCTGATGTAGCCGATTAAATACATCCTGCCAATTGGGGGAAGGGCCGGCACAAAAATCGGGATAATAACTAAGGAATACATAATCTAAACCATCGCGCATTTTTTCATGAATGTTTTTTTCAATCCAGGTAAACATTTTAGTTTCCGGCTGGGGATTGCATGTTTCGTTATAATAAAACGTCAAAGCAGTAATCACGTGTTTTCGTTTTGCGATCCTGTAGGCTGCATTGATTTTATCCATAACATCATTCGTGTTACCTAACCATTCACCATTAATTTCATTGCCTATTTCCCAAATATCAACTTTTTTATGTAAGGTCTTGATATATCGAGACATTCTTTTCTTGTAACGATTTAATGTATATTCCTTGAAAGAAATTGAATCGAGTAATTCACCCATAATAAAAGCATGTTTATGTAATGAATCAATGGCTGACTTGTAATATCGCGGAGATTTATCGGGATCAAATACAACACGAACCATTAATTTGTGGGGAAATTCTTGTAATGCATTTATGCTTGTAGGTAATGATTTAATTGAATCGAGTGTCACACCATCGAGATGGTTATTTTTATCGAATTCAGGAGATGCTGCTATCACAGGGTGAATAGGTAAAAGAAAGAGAACGAGTGAGAGTAGTAAATTGATTTGTATTTTTGCTAGCATCCTGTACTGATTCCCTAGGTGAAAATATATAAAGTTTAAGATGTGGATCTAATCATTTGCAATGGCTGTGATCATTATGAAGATTTTTTTGCTAGAAAGACAGGTTTGAAAATGTTCTACTTGTCACTATAGCGATCACGAAGCCAGTGATGGATGGGTTCTCCTACATTTTACACAAGGATGGTTTATGACAAGTCTATTGTCAAAGAAATATCTAATTAAATTTGTTTTGCTGCTATTAATAGTGGCATCCCCTGCTTGTGTGATGGCTGCTTTTTCGCCTCTTCTTTGAAAGGAGTAAAGACTTGTTTTTCTTGGAAGAGTCCGCCATGTTTTTCAAGATCTTTATAAGAAAAACCATCTTCTGTGGATGTCTCTTTTTCACATGTTGAATCAGATGGGATAACTAAGGATGGGATGTTATCAATGTGTGATTCAAGCGACATATCTATAAATATAGAATCTTGAATGTTTAAATCGACGGGTGCATCATTTTTTTCTGATTCTTGTTCCTTAAGTAGTGTATGGCGAGATAAAGCTACCTTTTCCATTGCTTCATTAATTAATAATCGCTGTTTTTCTCTATTATCCGGATGATTATTTTTTGTTGGGCAACAATAATTAATTAAACTGCTAATCGAGTTGCTTATCTTGTCAACAGCAAAATAGGCAAGAGGAAAAGCTGCGCCAGTATATATCATAAAATCATTTGCTGGAGAACCATAACTGAATACTGTTGCAGTATAGTTATAATATTGATTGTCAATTTGATACATCTCCCTTACATCACCAAAGAAACTAGTAATAAGGCTATTGGTAGTATAAGCAGCTACAGTTCCAACCCCTGCTGAAAGAATAAATATAATGGCTTCTTTTAAGCTTGGATACCGAGTTGACATGACTGTATAAACAGAATTAATATTTTTCATATTAAAGCGACCGTTTAATGAAAAATCAGCGACTCCATTTAAGCATCCGCCAACTGCTGTAGGCAGCAGCCACCATGAGTTGGTTGCAATATTAAAGACAGTTTGCATACCAATGAAGCTTGCTAAAATATCCTCTCCTGAACCAAATATGCCTCCGAGACCACCTATCGTTCGGCTTAGCCATTTGCTCATGTTGTTATGGTATTCAATGCCTTTATCACCAAACAGTTCCTGAAGTGCAGCAACAGTTTCTAGTCCTTCACTAAATGCAATGGAAACTGACGTAGCTGATGCTAAGAAAATAGCAAAAGCATTCCACCCAGTTTTATTGATTTGATTATCAAAATGTAAATCTTCGGGGACTTGACTCACAAAAAATTTGCTTAAAATTCCATCTCCCGCGCTGACATATAATGTGATGGCTAAACCAAGAAAAATAAGCGCCTTTCTTTTTTTGGATGACATGTTCTTATCTATCAAATCTTCTGGCAATTCACCTTTTTGTATTGCCTGGATAGTGTCTTGCATATTCTCAACTGTTACCTTGCCTCCCATTGCTAAAGAATTAATAAAGTCAAAAAGGCTTAACGGTACAGCTTGAGCAAATGACTTGCCAGTAGTAGTCAATCCTACCAAGGCCTGTGCGCCGAGATTGGTAGCACTAATAACAGGCGCAAACCAAAGAGCAGCATAAAGTAACGTGTGCTTGTCTATATGGCAGCCTGTTGGAGCAGTCTCGGAATGATTTGCATCGTTTACCAAAGGAACAGCCGCTTCAATATCACGTGGTTGATGATCATGTGGTTGATATTCGTGATCAATATGAAGAAAATGTGCTTGCATTATGTCCTCTTTTTGTATGTTTTTCATTTAATTGGCATAATTTTAGCAATGTTTAATTAAAACAATCTTAAGAATTGACTATTTTTAAACAAATAATGCATATGAGGTTCAAACTCTTTTTTTTTTGGCAGGTTCATTACTCGGACCGAGCGCCCACTCTTCACATTTAAACATTCATTTTATTTGTTTCGTCAGTTTTTACTTTAGCTAAAAGTAACTCACTACAATCATCAGCACTCATAGGATGACCTAAATAATAGCCTTGTAGCTCATCGATGTAATGTATCTCTAGAAAATGCATTTGCGCTTGAGTTTCTACTCCTTCCGCAACCACTTTAAGATTTAAACTGTGGGCTAGATTGATAATTGCGGTAATCAATTCTTTATCACTGCGTCGCCCTGTATCAATGCCATTGACGAATGTTTTATCAATCTTAAGCTTATCTACAACACCTTGACGTAAATACGAAAGACTAGAGTAATAAGTTCCAAAATCATCTAATGTCAGTTTCACACCAAGTGCTTTTAATTTAGCAATATCATCTAATACTTTTTCCGTGTATTCAATGGATACACTTTCAGTGAATTCAAGTTGCAAATATGAGGCATCAACGTGGGTGTCTTCTAAAATTTCCGCGACTAACTCATTGATGGTTTGTACTTTGAATTGTAAGCCTGAAATATTCACAGCAATAGGGATAGGTTTTATGCCAGCGGACTGCCATGTTTTAATCTGCTCAAGAGCAGCCCTGAGCACCCATCTGCCTAGAGGAACGATCAATCCAGTTTTTTCAGCAGTAGCAATAAAATATTTTGCAGCGATTAAGCCATGTTGTGGGTGCTGCCAGCGCATTAACGCTTCAAA
Source organism: uncultured Gammaproteobacteria bacterium (assembly GCA_963711205.1). Lineage (GTDB taxonomy): Bacteria > Pseudomonadota > Gammaproteobacteria > DSM-16500 > DSM-16500 > Aquicella. The sequence goes on along the minus strand of CAVQDE010000001.1, from coordinate 1,526,035 downwards.
ATGAGTAGGCTGATGCTCTATAGCGGAGAAGACAGGTTGATAATAGACACATAGTTCACGCTTTTCTAATGCATGGCGTAATTCGATTTCTTGTCGGTATTCCTGTTTAATTTGATGGTCAAGGCTGGTCGTATAAAATTTGAAATAATTTTTGCCGCTGGATTTGACACGATAAAGTGCTATATCAGCTTGTTTGAGTAACTCGGCGATATCGTTTCCATCATCAGGATAAAGACTGATGCCTATACTTGCTGTGAGGTTAATTTCATGTCCATCAATATAAAATGGGTCTTTGAGTTTACCAATGAATTTTTCCGCAATATCGCTAACTTCTTTGATATCCATAAATTCAATCATAGCAACAAATTCATCACCACCTAAGCGTACCGCAAGATTTTCTTTTCTTAAGCACATCGTTAACAAGTCAGCAAAATGCAGTAATATTTTATCGCCAATATAATGTCCCAAGGTGTCATTAAACATTTTAAAAAAATCTAAATCAAATAGTAATATGGCAATAGAAGTATGGGTGCGGTCAGATTTATTGATGAACAAATTGAATAGTTGATAAAGAAGATTACGATTAGAAAGTCCTGTCAGGGAGTCATGGGTTGCTTGATAATAGAGACGGGCATTTTGTAGAGAAATGGCTGCTTGCGACGATAGTATTTGTAAAATATGAACATGTTCATTCTTGAAAGCCATCGTGACGGTTCTATTTTCTAAATATAATATGCTTTGTAATTCACCATGAAAAAACACGGGGATAACTAAAATCGATTGGGGCTGTGCGAGTGATATATATTCATCATTGATGGCATAGGATTCAATATCTTCACTCGTTTGTATTAATATGGGTTTTTCACTGCGTTGTACATATCGAATGAGCGAAAAAGGTAGGTCATTACGCTGCTCCATTTTTTCAACATGCGCAAGTGAAATACGCTGTTCTGAAGCCGTTCCTTCCGCTTCTACATACCATGTATCATTTTCTCTAGATAATAAAATCACTCGGTGAGCGCCAGCATTTTGCAATAAAATGATAAGCAATTTTTGTAGCAACTTATCTAATTGAATTTCACCTGAAATAGCTTGTGCTGATCTCATGAGAGATAACATATCAATGGAAGTCAATGGGGCTTCGGGTGCTGCTCCGGTGATATCTTGGCTGTATGACGGCGATAGATCGGACGGAGCTGCTAATTTCGGATAGGCATTTTCTAAGGCTTTTACTTTTGTTAACGCACCAAGAAGACGATACGCAGTGTGAGCATGTTTATAATATAATTCAGTGACATCAGATGCTGAAAATTCTTTGTAAAAATTGGCAAAACATTCATTTGCAAGGGCCTGAATATTTAATAAGTTTTGTTGCTCAGCTGCCGTTATTGCCTTTGTATAACACTGTATGGCGAGTGGAATGTCATGCTGAATTCGTGCCATCTCAGCATCAAATAGGTATAAATAGGATTGATAATTGAAAGGACACCAAGTGGCCCAGCGTTTAAGATACGAATGTATTTTGCGCAATTTCCTTAAAGAGTATTTCTTGTTAGATGTAGAAAATGTAGAGAATATGGTTAGTGCATGATAAAAACATCCTTCGAGAAACATCACAAGACCTAGGGAGTATTGAGCATAGTTCTCCTGTTGCTGTCCATAGGTTTTAGCTTCTTCAAAATAACCGAATAGGTAACATAATTTAGTTGCCACCATGTAAAAAAAACTAATTTCAGTATTATTTTTGCATTCAAGTATTTCTTTTTCATATTGGGATAATTGTGTGATGGAAAATTCATTTATTGTTAAAGATTTAAGAAAGAAATCTAAAGCCTCATTTAATTTATTAAAATCCTTAGCTTTGACTTTCTTAATAAAATGGATGCTATTTTGTAGATATACATTTGTTTCAGCTAGTGGCTTTCCTATGGCGAAACTATGGAATGTCATGAGGAGATTGCAATAATTACTATAAACAATATCACCAGCATCATATAAATATTGATACGACTTATTAAGCACATCTAATGATTTATCTAACTCTAATCGCCATGGATCAATAAAAGAGCCTATGATGAATTCATTCTTTCCTTCGAAGTTTGCTTGGGAATATTGTTTGCTGAGGTTTTTATATAATTCATAAAAATCTAGGCCTTCTTTGTACCAATTCAGACAGTGCATCACAATGAATGCATAAACAATACAAGAAAATCCAGTGCTGTCTGTGTAACCGTAACGTAGACTAAGATGAACATTGGTGCATACTAATAGCACAAATAAGTTTTGATTCGTTACAAATGCACTGTTATATAATTGACTAATCAGCTCTGCTATGGCTCGATATTTTTTTGATTCCATCATGGGAAATTGGATAGCTGGAATTCTTCGACGGCCAATTTGCATTTTAATCTTTAAAATTGACCATAAGATATGTAATAACTTCGGATTTTCAGGAATAGATATATTAACAGTAGCGAGAACCTTTAACCCAAGATGGATGGCTTCATCATGCCTGTTTAATGTAGATAACATTTCACAATTTAATTTATAAATTTCTATGGTGGATAGCGTTTCTTTCGCAGATTTTAGTAGTTGATTAAAGCTTGCTTCTGCCTGTTCAAACTCACCAGTTAAATATTGGCAAATAGCAAGTTCTTTTAAGAGGGCAAATTGTAAATCATATTTTATATTTGGATCAATTGGTTCTATCAATTGCAGGCCAGCTTCCAGATAATCTTTGGCTGCTTGATATGCGCTGGATACTTTGGCTTTTTTTCCTGCCCAAAGGTTATATTCAGTCAGCTTTAATTTTTCCTGCGTATCGGTTATATAGATTAAGCTATAATTAAAATGATTCAAAATTTCAAATAATTGTTCATCTTTTTCGTTTAATTTCTTCTCTTTCAAAAGCAAGCGACCAATTTGTAGATGTACCTGTTGTTTTGTTTCTTCAGGTATCATTTGGTAAGCAGCTTGTTGAATCTTGTCATGGATAAAACGATATCTAACATCATTTGATAAACGTGAATAACTAATTGTACCTGCTGCTATGCTTTCAAGTAATCGATAATTTTCATTAATAGGAATAATAAATGAAGCTTTTGTTGCTTCTAATACATATTTTGCCGTTTCAGATAAATCTTGTTCATTAATGGTGCTTAATGTAAGCAAATCAAAAGTGTGGCCAATGCAAGCAGCCAGTTCTAATAATTTTTGAGTTTTTTGTGGCAATCGATCAATACGTGAGATTAATAAATCAATCACATTATCTGTAATGGAAAGCTCCTGAATCTTTTTAATATCCCATTTCCAGCAGCGGTCTTGGTATGAGTATATTAATAATTTATCGTGGTAGAGTTTTTTTAAAAATTCGATAATAAAAAATGGATTGCCTTGTGTTTTTCCCAATATTAACTCGGCAAAAGTCGGTATTTTTTCGTGCACTGAAAGGAGGCTATCTTCAATTAAATGCTGAATATCTTCTTGTTTGAGAGGTGAAAGAACAAGATTGGAAAACGAAACACCCATTTTTTCTAGTTGTTTCTGCATAAGAATTAAAGGATGATCCGGGGTGACTTCATTATCTCTATAAGCGCCTATCATCAAAAAGTAATGTAATTCACTATCAGTGAGTAGCAAATTGAGTAACTGAAGTGATGCATTATCAATCCATTGAAGGTCATCTAAGAACAAAACTAAGGGATGATCAGGTTGAGCTAAAACTCGCACAAAATCTTGGAAAGTTGATCTTAATCTATTTTGAGCTTCTCCCGGACCTAATTCAGGGACGGGTGGCTGAGGTCCAATAATGAGTTCAAGATTTGGAATAAGGTTGATAATGATTTGTCCATTATTTCCCAAAGCGACGAGTAATGACTTTCTTAAAATGGACAGTTGAGCTTCAGATTCCCCTAGGCAATGACGCCCAAATTCTGAAAATGCTTCAATGATTGCGCTATACGGTGTTGCACGCTGTAATTGATCATATTTTCCACTGAGGAAATAGCCGCGTTGTCGGATAATAGGTCTATATATTTCTTTGACTAGAGAAGTTTTACCTATACCTGAATAACCTGAGACCAACATCAATTCAGTTTGACCCTGACTAACGCGATCAAATTTTTCCAACAGTTTATCTACTTGTTCTTCCCGGCCATATAATTTTTGCGAAATAATGAGATGATCTTGAATTTCTTTTTGACCTAATGGAAATGATTTTATTTGTTTGGTGGCTTCCCATTCTTGCTGACATCGAACTAAATCCGATTTTAATCCTGCGGCACTGGCATAACGTCCTTCAGGGATTTTCGATAGTAATTTCGTAACAATGTCCCCAATAACAGGAGGGATAGCAGGATTAATTGTTGTGACAGGCGCAGGCATTAGTGTCAAGTGAAAATGAACCAGTTCCAATGCATCTTCAGATTTAAAGGGAAGACGTCCTGTTAGCATTTCATAAAAGGTGATTCCTAATGAGTAAAAGTCACTTCGATAATCCACTGCACGATTCATACGCCCTGTTTGCTCAGGTGAAATATAGGGAAGAGTCCCTTCCAAATCAATAAGCGAATGATGTTCATGACTTTCCTGAATTAATTCAGAAGACACGCTAAAATCTGCTAATTTAACCGTGAAGGTTTTTCCATTGATAATGATGTTATTTGGATTGATGTCTTTATGTATAATTTGTTGTAAATGCAATTCTCCTATCGCATCGACAATTTGTATCGCAATTTTAAAAAATGTTGATAAGTCTAATGGACCTTTTGCTAAATATTGTTCTAAGGGTAATCCATCGATATCTTCTAGTACTAAAACTAATTTGTCTTGTAATTTGATTAAGTCATAGACGTGAACAATACCAGATAAATCTAATTGCTTTAAAATTTGATATTCGTGTTGCAAAGTCACTAGATCAGTTAAATTAGACTGATCTGACCGGCAAACTTTTAAAATTACTTTTTGTTGATCTGAATTTCGGTTGGCTTTATATATTGCAAACCGACCACTTTGATGGATTAACTCATGAATACTATATCCGGTTAGAGCGAACATATGAGTCCTATCCCTGCAGGGTTTATTCGTTCTATCTATTTATTATACCTGCATAAAGAGAAGGAAAATGCCTCATTTGGAGGCATATAATAGATCCGTAGTAAAATCATTTATTAACATTATATGGTGTTGTAGAAGGTCCGCGCAGAGTAGGTCATAAAGCTATTTATTCTGGCACATTAAAGAAGTTGAATTTTTTCCTTTCTCCCTTGCACCTCTGTCTATGATCTATACTTAAATAACACACATAAGCAGTGTGAGTATTCATTATGATGCATGACGAGCGAGCACAACCTATTATTTGTATAGAAGATAAAAGCCATAAAGAAGATCGTTTGGCGACGGTCATTGGCGACATGCCTTTTTATAAATCAACAGGACGTAATTCGAGAGAGAAGGACACGTGGTTTCCATTTATGGGTTTGCAGGAGCAGGGGATGGGAGATTTTCTTCCAAGAGGAATGTTTTTAAAGCCATCTACCAGGAATTCGTCAATAAGCAATTCTTATCCTAAAGAATTAGCAGGCTACGTGAGAGAGAATCAATCTTTTCTATTGGACTTTGTGACCAGATTTGGGAATTTTGAATGTATGTGTCTGTCTATGCTGATCGGCGAGGGTTTTTGGAAACAAGAAGATGGAAAAAAACTCGAGGGATTTATCAGGAAAATATATCCTGGAGAGATAAACCATCTTGCTAAGTATTGGCAACCTGTGATTGCGGAAATACAAAAGTTCCATGCTAAAGTAGAGGTATTTAATGTTAATAAACCTGAAAAAGTTAACGATTGGCTAAAGAATCAAGGGGCGATGGGTGAGAAAGATCAATATGGGTCTACCTATATTGAATTCGGATATTCTGATTTTCGTCTCAAATATACCCAGCCAATATCAAATCCATCCATGACAAAACCTGAAGTTTCAGGATCAACGGAGACAAATGATTTGATAGTCGAAATTAGTAAAGCAAAGGCTGCAATAGAATCTTCTTTTATGTTTTATCGCACAGAAGCAAAAAATCAAAAATTAATTGTTTTAGATACGGCAGAAAAATATCTTAAGGGAGAGAAGACAACCAGAGACGACCTTTTGATAACAATCACAAACAATAAGGATTACGCTGATGCTATTGGAACAAGTTCAACAAAAACTCTTATAGAAAAAGTGTTGGCGGCAACTCCAACAGAACCTGAGAATAAGAAAGAACAAGAATATCCAAGTAGCTCTCGCAAAAGGGGAACTTCAATCTCATAACTTTCCAGCATCCATTTGGAAATTGATTGAAATACATAAATACTTCATAATATCTTAGTTATCGTAAGCATTACCTCTATTGAAGAGCTTCAAGAATTTGCAGTGAAAAAATTTCACATCAACAAATAGGATGCAGATCAAGGAAGATCATGATGCTAGAAAAATTCAATACTCTCTCAAAGCTTTATCTTTTATTGATCCTTGTTGTTTTAGCATGGGGATTAAGTTGGCCTGCTAATAAAATCGGTTTAGAATTTATCCCGCCATTTTGGTTTGCAACACTGCGATTAGTCATAGCGACTTTCATTATGTTTATTCTTGTCGTCGCATTAAAAAAATTTATACTACCCACCTTACAAGATTTACCTTTGATACTAAGTTTAGGTATTTTTCAAATCGGTTTATTCATTTTATTTATCAATCTTGGACTTTCAGTGCAATCCGCTTCCTCCTCTGTCATTTTAGTTTACACCACACCGTTGTGGGTGATGCCTATGGCGATTTTCTTTTTCAAGGAACCTCATGCACTGTTGAAATGGATAGGGTTCTTATTAGGATTAATAGGCATTTTAATTATGCTAAACCCACAGGAAATCGATTGGACTAATTATGATACGTTATTAGCGACATTCTTTTTGTTGAGTGCTTCTTTTTCATTTGCCATTTCAATTCTGTGCGCGAGATATATGACTTGGCGTCGAACACCGCTGGAATTAATTCCCTGGCAACTATTAGTCGGTAGCGTCATGCTTGTTGTGGTTGCGTTAATTAAGCAGCCTTCGCCTATGATGCATTGGAATACATTATCGATTGTCTGTGTTGGATATACAGCTGTTATCGCTACTGCGTTAGGATTTTTTGGAATAACGATTCTTAGTAAAAATCTTCCTCCTTCTCTTACGGCATTTGGTTTTTTAGGTGTGCCAGTCAGTGGCGCTATTTTTTCTGTCATTCTATTACATGAAAAAATTGATTTTTATATGTTTGTTGCCATGATATTTATTATTGCAGGATTAGCTTGTGTGATATTAGGAGAAAAGCAATCCACGCGTTAAGTTTCTGTGCTGCGAGTAATTATTTTCTACAAGAGATCTTTTGTGCTTAAATAAGGCCTTGTACGTCTAATCCTGGGGAGAGATATGCCACTACTGTCCGTTTCCCCGGACAGTAGTTGAGTAGCATGGTGCCATCACAATTTTTTTTCAAAACATTTACTTTTATGACAGCTACCCGGATGAGGGGAATATGCGGTACAAAAATTTATTGCGATTCTAGCTGCTCGTTCTTCCAACCAGCCTGTGCTCATCCAATAATGTCCTTTTTTATCTCCTGCATAACACGTCCATTCTGCATAGGCATTAAAAGTCACTGTACTCAATAAGCATAACAGCATGCATTTCCCTAAAGTCAATTTCATCACTGAGCTCCTTGTGATTAATGTAGATGAGTTAATGCTGATATTGATTTGTTTATTATATACCCATAATACTTCAAGATGCGAAGTTATAACGTTCAGATTGCAAGAAATTTAAACGTTTTGATTGAGAAAAACTGCAGTAATACTTATTGTATTGTGAGGTTTTGCGATTGAAAAACGTTTAAAGTTCGCAGCAAGCTGGACGTTAGAACTCGCATCTTGAAGTATTATGGGTATATATCTTGCTTTAGCGAATAAGCCATCGACAGATGAAGAAAGCCCGCCTAACACATGTTGCGTCATGCGGGCTATCGTTAAATTGATGAATTAGCTGCCCACTTGATACAGAGTGCCAAGATCAACATGCTCAGGTTTATCAATCCAAATATCAGCTTTTATTTCCTCAATCTGGAATTGATTGACCGCATTCATACTGACGCTGCCATATAAATCACCTGCAAAAGGCCGTGTTGACCACTCGAGATGTAGCTTGTCATTTTGACAGGATCCACCCATGACAGGAGCAGAATGAGCCTGTCCCTTAGCATCTACATACGACACATTGCCTCTGACATCGCCATTCTTACTGACTTGTAAAGAAGGAATTGCACTTTTTGCATCATTGGAAACAAAGCTTTTGCTTCCTGATGCGCTGAGCTTTTCGCAAAGAGAATTGCTATTTGCAAAACTCTGACTTGATATGACCACAGCTAACATGGCAACACTCACAAAATATTTTTTCATTTGTTTCTCCTTTGCTTGAACTCGGCTGAGTATAGGAAAATAAGATTTTCTTTTCTACTGAAAAATAATAATCAGGAGATAAAATTGCATGATCTCGGTCGTATAGCTCATTAAACGCTTGACAATGAAAGCTTAGATCGATTTAATTGAGAACGATTCTTATTCTCATATAATGATGAACAAGTTGGGATTTATCAAAAAAACTATGAAAATCATTAGCCTGTTTTTCCTTTTATTTTTCGTCTCGATGGCAGAAGCTGAAACAGTGTCCAATGTATGGCAGCCAGCCGCCGATAAAGTGTGCGAGCAAATCAATCAAGCCCTGCGTTTATACCAAAAAGGTGATATTAAAAATGCCCATTTGTCCGCGGTGATGTCTTATTTCAAGGGATATGATGCTGAGATTGAACCCGCTGTGCGTGTGACCTTAGGTGGTCCGCATGTATTTGCCGTGGAGAGGAAATTCCGCGACTTTTCTACTGTAATGACGCCAAATCCAGATAAAAAACAATTAAAAAAAGTCAGTGTATTTGCAGCTGAATTGTGTCAATCAGTACGTGAAGATGCGAATGCATTAAATGCTGAGCATGTACAGCGTCAGGTGTTTAAGGTGGAATAAATGACTAAAATTTTTTCTATTTTTTTACCCATCTGTTTCGTACTCTCAATTTTTTTTGCGACAACAGTTTATGCCGATAATACAAAACCTTCAGCTGACTATGATGTTGTCGTCAAGCAAATACACCAACTAGGTGATGATCTTATTGCACACTATACACCGGAAAACGGATTAGCTGCGATGGATGGTTTTAGCAAATTGTATTTTGATCATTATGAAGCAAGTGGTATGGAGCTGGCTGTCGCTGCTATTTCATCCGCCATCAATGTGAAAACAGAAAACTGGTTTACTCAACTTATTGGTGGAGCAAACACAGGTGTTAACAAGCAAGAATTACAAAAAAATTGGCTTAAATTGCAGCTGCAATTAAATGCCGACCTAGATTTATTAAAAAGCAACACGGGAAATAATTTTCTCTCTGCATTTTTACAAGCATTTAGTATATTGCTACGTGAAGGATTTGAAGCATTACTTATTATCACAGCGTTACTTACTTATTTGCGTCGCTCTGAACATCAAAGCAAAGAAAAAATTATTTACTGTGGTGTTGGTGTTGCCGTCATTGCTAGTGCCGTGACAGCCTATCTCTTTACCACCGTATTTAAAAATTTAGGATCCCATCGTGAAGCCATAGAAGGCTTGACGATGCTTTTTGCCTCTGCAGTGATGTTTTATGTGAGTTATTGGTTATTTGCAAAACGTGAATCTGCTAAATGGCAAAGCTTTATCAAGACACAAATGAATCAAGCTTTATCATCGAGTAGTACGATTGCTTTAGGATTAACTGCATTTTTAGCTGTTTATCGCGAAGGCGCAGAAACCATTTTATTTTATCAAGCGTTATTCATAGGCAATAAAGGGCAAATGTGGGCAATTATCTCAGGATTTGGCACAGCTTGTTTCGCCTTATTAATTCTTTATAAAGCCATGCGAACTGCATCATTCAAGATTCCCTATCGGTTATTTTTCACCGCTACCGCCATCTTTTTATATTACATGTCATTTTCATTCATTGGCCTAGGTATTCTTGAATTACAACAAGCAGGTTGGGTGGACATTACACCAATCAATCATTTTCCCCAACTTGTCTGGCTGGGGATTTTCCCAGCTTGGCAAAATATTAGTGCACAATTGCTGTTTTTAATTCCAACGATAGGCTTGCTCGTAGGATGGTATGTACGCCAGTTGACAAAAAAGGATGTGAAGCAGTGATATGAGTGCACGCCAAAAATTAAGTAAAATTAATGTGACAGTCAATCCTGATTATGCCAAGCGTAAGAATAAATTCTTAATGAAGGTCGAAGCATTGACTTATCGTCATAAAAATAAATTAGTCTTAGTGCATGCTGTTTTATTTTTATTTTTTTTAGTGCTCATTGTCTTGCCTTTATGTTTGCCGCAGCCAGCAGAGCAAGCAACGATATTCACAAATTTTACTTTGTTCGCACAATTTTTATTGTGGGGAATTTGGTTCCCATTAGTATTTGTCTCCGTTATTTTTACCGGACGGAGTTGGTGTGGAATTCTTTGTCCTATGGGAGCAGCATCTGAGTGGATAACTCGCATAGGATTAAAACGTCAAATTCCTGGCTGGTTAAAATGGAATGGCACCCCGATTTTAAGCTTTTTACTGGTGACTATTTTAGGCCAGACAGTGGATGTGCGTGATCAGGCAACTGCTATTGCTGAAATATTTGGTGGCACCTTGTTATTAGCGTTACTGATAGGCTTTTTTTATGGGAAACAAAAGAAACGCGCTTGGTGTCGGCATGTTTGTCCGATCGGATTATTGTTAGGGATTTTTTCGCGTTTGGGCGCAGTGCAATTTGCTGCGAAACAATCACGTGCGGGTGGTGATCAATATACGGAAAAAGGCATATGTCCAACGATGATTTCTATTAGTCAAAAACAAGAGTCCCGGCATTGCATTCAGTGTTTTCGTTGCGTCAAACCAGCATCGCAGGGTGGATTATTTTTGCGTTTTAGGCGTTTTGCCGATGAAATTATTCGAATACGTGATCATACTCCTAGTCTCGGTGAAGTAGGGTTTATTTTTCTCAGTACCGGCATCTCTCTAGGAGGTTTTCTTTGGTTGGTTTTGCCTAGTTATCAAACCTTACGACAAACTATGGGTGAATGGTGTATCGAACATGGCTGGAATTGGATTGGTGAAAGTGGTCCCCATTGGTTGATGAGTGTGCATCCTGAATTGCGTCAAACCTATAACTGGCTAGATTTTTTTATGATTGTGGGATTCATGCTGAGTTGTATGTTAATCACCGCATTGGTATTAAGCCTATGCACGTTAGCGAGTAGCTATCTTGCAGGACTTTTTCGTGCTGATAAAACATTAAAAGATCGTTTCGTGGAATTAGGTTATCAATTTGCACCAGTTGCCATGCTTTCTATCATTATCGGTTTGGGCGATTCACTTTTTAGTACCTTGCATAACGCATTGAATATTAGCAGCGGTATTTTAGCTAGTGTGAAAGCAGCCTTGTTCATTGGCAGTATTATTTGGAGTATTTATCTGGGTAAGCGCTTACTCCTAAGACAGGGGGTTGGTGGAATCAAAAATTGGATTGCATTAATTCCTGGAGTATTAGGTAGTTTATTTATCGCCTTAGCTTGGTGGCCAGCGATTTTTGGCGTGAATTTTTCTTTATTAGAACAATACCGACAACAATTAATTTTTCTAAATTAAATTCTAAATTAAAATAGGAGTCACACATGCAACACACAAAGAGTGCTGTTCTTGGCATATTATTCGCATTTGTTAGTGCTAATTCAATCGCAGGAGAAACTCCTATCGGCCAAGCAATTGGAAAAAATGGCATGGAAATTGGGGCAGTTTATTTACAAGCAGTGGTGATGGAGCCAGCAATGCCTGGCGAAGACAAGCCATCTGATATTCACTTGGAAGCTGATATACATGCGATCAAAGGCAATCCTAATGGATTTGGCGTTGGCGAGTGGATTCCCTCTCTGCAAGTGGCATTTCATCTCACTAAAGAAGGTTCAACCTGGCAAAAAACAGGAATACTTATGCCCATGGTTGCAAGTGATGGCCCGCATTATGGTGCGAATGTCAAAATGGATGGTCCTGGCAAATATCATTTGACCTATCACATTAATCCACCACCTTTTAATGGGTTTGTGCGTCATATGGATAAAGAAACAGGCGTTGGTAAATGGTGGGATCCTTTTGATGTCAGTTGGAATTTTGCTTATGTGGGAACGGGTAAGAAGGGCGGATACTAGGTAGGGCGTGTTGACAAAGCAACTCCTTGTTTTTATTAATGGCTCGTTGGGCTCCGCCCTCCTGCGCTTTACTTAACAAAAACAAGGAGTTGCTTTGTCAACATGCCTATTATAATTAATAATTTTTTATACTGATTTTAAAGTTCTAACTCTTCAGTAATAACATGATCGCGTACATTGCTTCAGTGAATGATGTAAGTCAAGACAAGCATCTACGCATGCATTATCGACTTCACCATTAAGATCGTAATAATAATATCGATAATAGTAAGGACGATAAGTCCTACAACAAGTGTAGTAACCACAGCAAGAACTATGGCGATAGCAATAAGTGTAGCTATTGGAATAGTATCGTTGACATCTTACATAATGATTTGCATACGCTATCGGAGAAAGAAGAAGGATTGCCAATACTGCCATCAATAGCCCAGAAATATGTTTCATTATTTTATTCCTTTATCATATTTCGATACTATCTTTGAAATAAGTATATCAATAATGAAGTGCACAATTATTAATGATTAAAATTCAACTTGCTAGGGAGTATCACGATAGATTTGGAAGAATTTGTATCACGAGAAGGATGGCAAAACCCGGATGCAAATACATCCGGGTCATACTGTGGATATGACCATTGCATTTAGTGAAATAAGAGAAATAAACTTGTGCCTGCACTATCATGGTTACGAATCGAGAAGGTTTATGAATAACAAAAATAATTCCCATTATAAAATTATTATTATCGGTGCGGGCATAGCAGGATTGGCTGCCTGTTCGCGATTACGAGAATATGGCTTTGACCCCCTGATTTTAGAAGCAAGAAATCGGGTAGGAGGTCGGATTGATACGGCTTTTGAATTGGGTGTACCTGTTAGTCGTGGGGCAGCTTGGATACATGGTGACAAGGATAATCCTATGACCAAGCTAGCTAAACACTTTCATGTCCATATGAAATCGGCTGACACTGGTCAATTCGTTATGTTTGATAAAACGGGCGTTGCTATTCCTACTGAGACAGTGCAGAAATTTAATCATACATTTGACAAGATGTTGCAACAAGCAAAAGTGACAGCGCGAAAATCTGAGCAAAACCTTTCTTTAGCAGATGCTTTATCAAAAGAAATCGCATCAGCCAAATTTTCTTCTGCTGAAAATGATTTATTTATAGGTAAGCTTAATTATTTTCAAGGATATATTGGTGCTGATTATCATTTGCTTTCAGCGTTAAATTGGGATCAAGAGGAAGTGTGGCCAGGCAACAATTGTTTTTTAGTGGATACATATCAGCCTATTATTAATGGACTCGCAAATAATTGTAGATTGCAATTAAATGCAGTCGTAACCGAAATTAAAACATATGATACACATGTCGAAGTCGTCACCGAGCGTGATACTTATACGGCGGATAGCGTAGTGATGACTTTGCCTTTGGGCGTGTTAAAAAAGAAACCCGTGTCATTTGATCCGCCATTACCGAAAGATAAACAACAAGCCATTCAGCGTATCGGGATGGGATTATTAAATGTCATCGTCATGAAATTCCCTTCAATCTTTTGGCCTAAAGAAGAGCTAGGGATGTTTTTTTCCCAATTTGATCCATCAACGGCGTCTTTCTTTTTAAATTTATATTTCATCATGAAACAACCTATTTTGATTGGTTATTATGGCGGAAATAAAGCCCATCATTTGGAAAGTATTGCTGATGATATCCACATCAAAAGAATAATGGAAAATTTTCGCAAACAATTTGGTGACAACATTCCCGATCCTGATGTTCATTTCATAACACGCTGGGGCAGTGATCCTTATAGTTATGGCTCATACTCTTTTGTTGCAACAGGATCCGGCATGTGTGATTTTGAAGCGCTTGCGAAACCTATTTCAAAGCGTTTATTTTTTGCTGGCGAAGCTACTAATGGTAAATATCTTGCTACTACACACGGTGCATATTTGTCTGGTCTCCGTGAAGCTGAGCGAATAAAAAAAATTTTAATTTAGGCAACATGAAATTTCTTTCTGGATGTGCCTTTTTTGAATAACTAAAAATATGTATTATTTAACTGCAAATATCATAAGAATGTTTATTTTTAATGAATATCATTTTCTTTACAAAAATGTCATGTGTAATCTTAGAGTTAATTATTAAACATAGCTATGTTATAACTATAGGGTTGGAATAAATGAAAAGAGCAGGGATATGGCTGATTGTTATTATCGTGTTGAGTCGCATGCCTACTGGTTGATAAAACGACGTTCCCTAGTTATTTTAATGTTTAGTTTACTCGCTATTCTTTACACCATAACAACAAATGCTTTACCCAAGGTGGCTTTTTATTATGGTGATTATCCTCCTATCGATAAGCTACGATGGTTTGACGTAGTGGTGGTTGATCCTAGCAGCGGATTCGATCCTAAATCTTATAATTCTGATCAAAGCACGGCATTTGCTTATCTTTCATTAGGAGAACTGCCAGAGAAAGATGCGCAGGCATTTCCTAAAGAATGGTTCATTGGAGAAAATAAAATTTGGAAAAGCGACATAGTGGATGCAGCTAATCCCGATTGGCAAAAATATATTTTAAATGACAAAGTCGACAAACTTTGGCAACAAGGATATCGCGGCTTTTTTCTCGATACACTAGATTCCTATGAATTAGCTGTCAAAGATAAAGCAGCTGCTCAACGTCAAATTGACGGTTTGATTACCTTAATTAAAGCCATCAAACAGAAGCATCCAGAAGTTAAATTGATTCTCAATCGAGGTTTTGAGTTATTACCGCAAATCCATAATCTAGTCTATGCAGTGGCGGCAGAATCTTTGTTTGCTGGTTGGGATCAACGTAATCAACGTTATGTCAATGTGACAGAATCGGAAAGAACGGAATTACTCAATCAACTTAACAAAGTGAAACAATGGGGAATTCCCGTTATTGCCATTGAATATCTGCCTGCCGCACAAAAAACAGAAGCAGATAATCTCATCGATAAGATTAATCAATTAGGATTTATCCCTTGGATTACGAATGGTAATTTAACTAACCTGCAATTCATGACACCGTCTAGTTTACCGAGAAAAATTCTCATTATTGCGGATTCCAATATACCTCATTATATATTTGATTATGATGCGCTGGGATATTTAGCGATGCCTTTGCAGTATTTGGGCTATATACCACTATATCATGATATCAAGCAGCCGCTCCTCGAGGTGGATCCCAACGAATTTGCCGGTATTGTAGTGTGGCTGAATCGAGATCATCCCGAACGTCAAAATGCGTTTTATTCTTGGCTAATGACCAATAAAAACAAGCATATTCCAATTGTATTTTTTAATCGCTTTGGTTTTGATTTGAATAATAGATATCTTGCACCACTAGGGTTGCAAATCAAAGAAAATGTGTTCAATACGCACTGGGTCAGAATTGTTTCTCAAGCACCAGAGGTGGGATATGAAGTGAAGCCTATGGTAAAGCCCGATGATTTTCTCCCCATACGCATTAATCAAGGCAAATCACTATTACGAATTGCGGACTTGGTTGGCAACCATGCTGACATGATTGGCATTATGCCCTGGGGTGGATATGTTCTTTATCCCTTTGCTGTACTCGATGTCACCAAGGATCAAACCCGTTGGGTCATTAATCCATTTCTCTTTTTACAACAAGCATTGCGGATACCTATGATGCCTGTACCGGATACAACGACAGAAAATGGTAGACGTATCATGTTTGTGCATATCGATGGAGATGGCATTGCTAATAAAGGGGAATGGTTACATGGTCCCTATGCTGGCAAGGTGTTACTGGATGAAATCTTTAATCGATATAAAGTGCCAACTTCCGTTTCGGTGATTGAAGGAGAGGTTGCGCCTTATGGATTGTATCCAAAAGATTCAAAAGCACTAGAAGCTGTTGCCAGAGATATTTTTCGTTTGCCTTGGGTGGAAATTGCGAGTCACACATTTAGTCATCCCTATAATTGGCAGCCAAATGCGATTGATCCAGAAGAGTTAGCTAATACTCGATTTGAAGCATTTAATCTTAAAATACCGCATTATAAATTTAATCTTAAAGATGAAATTATTGGATCAGTGAATTACATCAATAAAACCTTAGCGCCTCCTGATAAAAAGTGTAAGTTATTATTCTGGTCGGGTGATGCCAACCCACCGTTTGAAGCGCTGCAAATGACTTATCAAATCGGTGTTAAAAATCTGAATGGCGGTGATTCTGATATCTCAAATTACAATAATTCAATAACGCAAGTGGGTCCGTTGGGCCTTCATCAAGGCCCTTATTTTCAAACGTTTGCACCTATTCAAAATGATTACATTTATACGAATGAATGGACGGCTCCATTTTATGGCTATATTAATGTGATTTCAGCGTTTAAATTGACTGATTTACCACGCAGACTTAAACCAATTGATATGTATTACCACATGTATGCCGGTTCAAAGTTAGCTTCACTTAATGCACTCAAGAAAGTGTATGACTGGTCATTAGCGCAACCTGTGATTAATTTTTTCGCCAGTGATTTCATTGATAAAGTACAAGATTTTAATGGCACCGCCATGGCACGCCAAAAGCAAGGTTGGTTAATCAGAACAGGCGGTAAACTACGTGAATTACGTGTTGCGAAACAAATAGGCTATCCCGACCTGGTGAATAGCAGAAATGTCATCGGTTATAACACACACGGTGATGATTATTATATCCATCTTGGACCTGCTACTGAATCGTATGTGCAGTTCGCTAATTCACCGCCATCCATTCCCTATCTTGTGAGTGCTAATGGCGTGGTTAAGCAGTTTACGCGCACTGATCAAGGATTAAATGTAATCCTAAGTGGATATATGCCGCTCAAATTGACGATGGGGAATATGACTAATTGCTGGATGGAGCATGCGGGCAAACAGGTGACACCCAGCGCGGTACAGAATGACCTCAATGATTACAACACAATTGGTGAAACACAATATGCGTTCACGATTAAGTGCAAATAAGAATAGAGGAAAAAACTTTATCTTAAAATGGTGGCATTTTTTAATCTTTTTTGCCATTTCGCTAATTATACTTTATTACGTGATCCCACAGAACAGTATGCTTAGTTATCTGCAACACTCTAAACCTAATGCCGTATCTCTAGCCTATTTGCGTAATTTAGTCGCACGCAATCCTAAAGAACCTACTTATAAAATCCTACTCGCAAATCAAGAATTAAGCCTAGGCAATGTAGCCGATGCTGAAAAATTAGTGACGCCGTATTACACATTAAATCCCACTAACAAGTTGCAATGGGATGCGTTATGGAGTCAATATTTAATCACTCGTACCAAAGCCTATGCATTAAATAAAAATGATCCCACTCGAAATCAATTAGAAAATCAATTGAAAGAAATCGTCAATAAATTAGCTTATTCTCCTTACTTGAATGCAGATGAATTAGCTTCTGTAGCGAATGATGCCGTGTCGCTCGGATCCGTGCGAACGGGTGTCACTTTATACCAACGTTTGGCTACGCTTAACACCGATATACCAGCGAGTTATTTTGCGGATGCTGCTAAAGTCGCGTTATTCATTAGTGACTATCGTGCTAGTGCTAACTTGTATTTTGCAGCGCAAGAGCACACAAATGATATTACACAAAAGCGTAATTATTTTATTAACGGTTTAAAAAGTTTACAAAGCGGAAATTTAAATGATCAAGCATTATCTGCGGCAAAGCAACACATTGGTATTCTTGCGCATGATCCTCTGACATTAGATTATTTGGCTAAAATCGCCATCACAGCCGGTAAGCCGGATATGGCATTAAAATTTGTTGAGCAGATGTTACAGTTACAACATTGGAGCAATTGATGGAAAAAAGATTTACTCAATTATTATTCATTACGATGACATTGTTTGTCGTAATCAGTCAGTTATGTGTGGCTTTTGCAGCACAAACTGCTGTTCCTAATAATAATTCCAAAAAAGATAGTTACACTTTACTTATTAAAGATGAGCAAAACAATAAAGTCATCACCGTTAAATTAGTTAAATATAATCCTGCGCTGTATGAGTTAGCGTACAAAGTGTTTACCATGAATAATAAAATCATGGAAGCCTATTTGTTGGCACAAGCTGCTGTCAGACAACGACCACAAGATTTGCTATGGCGTAGACGGTTAGCACAAGTTTCCATCTGGAACAGTCAATATCAAACGGCATTAGATCAATGGATGTATATTGCGAAGCAAACTAAAAATCCTGCTGATATAGAAGAAGGTAAAAAGATCGCAAAACAAATCTATAATTACGCAGCATTAAGTGATTTGTTTTGGTTACAACTTTCTACCAATTACGAGCAAAAAGACTTATGGTTACAATATATCAACTCCGTCGAGCTGGTAGGGAAACCAGAACTTGCCATTGCTAAATTGCAAATGGTGATCAAAACAAACCCTGATCCGTTTTTCAAAGAACAATTAGCCGATCTCTATCAATCGCTAGGAGAGATCAACCGAGAAAAATCCCTTATTAATAAAGTTCCCGCCAGTTCACCAATGATTGCGCTCAAAAATGCCGTCATCTTGATCAACCAGAATAGGATTAAAGATGCATTTAATGCATTGAATGCAGCTCGTGCTAATGTTTCGTTGAATGATAAAAATTATTGGATGATGTATGCGCAATTAGCTTGGACTATCGATAATCGTAGCGCGGCAGAACGTGCTTATCAGATTTTAATAAATCAAGGTAATCCAGATTTAGAAACCTATCAACGTTTTCTCACCTTACGATCAGATGCAAATCCTACTCAGGCATTAAAATTTGCAAAGAAAGCGATGTTGAAATTTAAAACTAACTACGAATTACCTTTAGATGTGTTGAGCTTGCAGCAAAAATTGGGACGCTGGAATGAGATGGGTTCGGTGATTGATTCAGTCTCTCCCGATGTGTTACGAAATTTGAATTTTGATCCCTATTTCTGGACGCTGAAAGCGGAACGCTGGCAGTACACGGATCAAGAAGCTAGAGCCATTGAAGTATATATTCGAGGAATGAATGCGTTACCTGAATCAATCGCGTTACAGCGCGATTATTTATGGTTTTTAATCAATACCGATCAAAAAGTTTTATTACCCAACATGCTGGCGCGTATCCAACATTCTATTCCGAGATCTTTTGATCTGTGGGGCCCGAGCGCAGCGGCTTATTATTTGCTTAATCAACCCATAGAAACAGAGCAAATAGTTTCATTATATTCCACCCAGCTGCAAAACAATCTGCATGATCCTTATTGGCAATTGGATTTAGCTGATATTTATGATCAAACTGATCCTAATATGGATATGGATTTTGTCCATTTTGGAAATGTGTTACGTCGTTATACATGGCCACTTTACTTGAACTTGCTGCTTAAGCAGGGTACGGCTCCTTATTATGATCAGTTGCTGGATTATATGAAATTATCTCAACAAGAAGCGGCGGGCGATCCGACGGCGAATGTAGTCGCAAAGCTGATGGCGACTAGGATGACGCCAGAATCCGAGGAATTGATAGTGGCTTGGGCCATCGATCAAAATGATTATGCGTTCGCCCAAGCTATTTATAGTAATTATCTCAATTTAGGGCTAAAACCGCCCGCCACAGCGATGTTGAGTTTAGCACTGTATAACGAAGATCGTTATAAGATGCGTAAGCTATTGGAGAAACCAGATCAATTACAATTTCGTGATCGTGTGGATGCTGCGGATAGAATTAATGCATTGCCATTGGCGCAGTCTTTGGCCATGCAAGGGCTAAGAGAGCATCCGCATGATTATCAAATGTATGACACATTTACGGATGTCATGCTTAAATCAAGCAATCATGTCGATGCGCGAGAAGAATTCTATCAGTATGGGCCGTTGCAAGGCATGCGTACTTATCTTGCCGCTACCTATTTTGTTACACCAGGAATCAGTGTGACACCTTATACTAAAGATTGGTTTGTCCACACCAACAATTCGGGTGATTTGGCAACCACACCTACGCCTGATGAAATTGTCGGTTTAAAAGCTAAGTTTACTACCTTGCATGGTTATGTGGAGTTAGAGGCGGCGCATAGAAAAAGTCTAGAATCATTTCCAACTCTGTTATTGAGATCGGAATATATATTAGACCGTGCTCTAAATTCTCGATTGGAGTTGGGGTATAAGCGGTTAGCTGATGATACGGCGTTTTTGTATGTGGGAGGATATGTTAATTATTTATCATTACAATTGGACTATACCTTTACTCAGCATGATTATGTAACTTTAGAGTTGGCGCAAAAGTTTTTCTACACCCAAGATAATCGTTATTTAGCCAGTGGTAATTTGGAAGAATTAGGGTTTGAGCACTATATTTGGCTTGAATATCCCGATCCTTCTATACGTCTTTATGTACGCGGAAATCAATATTATCCCAAAACCTCACAGCTAAATGGACCGATTCTGAAATTAATTCCGCCTGACCAAGGAAATAATCTTGATTTAGTGATTCCTCCCACTAGCACTGAAGTGGGTATCACCGCGCAAGTCGGAATGGAGTATAAAGAAGATTACACACATAGTTGGAAGCCATTCGCCTCAGTTACTATTCTACGAAATTCAGTAACAAACATGGGTAGAATAATTGATGTTGGCATTGCAGGGTCAGTGATAGGACGCGATCATCTTGCGTTCTATTATCAATACGGTACGGATCAGGCACCAGGTGTGCAAAAAGAAATTTTAATTGGATTAAGTTATCGATTATATTTTTAATAAGTAAAAGGAGTTATTATGAAAAAAGCTTTTCTTGTCATCGCCATTTCATCCTTGTTCATGTTATTAATCGGTTGTACCAAGATTAATACCGAACGATTACCTTGTTATCATTTTCAACCTTATAGTGCTTGGGGTATCGCGACGTTTAGTAATAATACTGATGTACCACAAGCCGGGACTAGAGCTACCTCCATCACTGCAGGTGTCTTGCGCTCAAGAGGTATCATCAATCTTTCTACCTATCAGCCATATAAAACTTGCAACGAATTGATTATTTGCCCGAATTCGTCAATCCCACTCAGCCAAGTTCGTCGCTTTGCTTATGAACATAATATTCGTTATATGGTCATCGGTGCTGTTAATGAATGGCAATACAAAGTGGGCTTGGATGGCGAACCCGTTGCTTCTGTGTCAATTCAAGTGCTAGATGTAGATAGAGATCAAATTGTATGGAGTTCAGTCGGCAGCCGAATCGGATCTTCTCATTCAGGACTGAGCGTCACTGCACAAGAACTCATTAACAACATGCTGAAATCATTATAGATAGGTTTTTATCATGCAGCGATTGAAATGGATTCAATTTTGGCAAAGAGAAAATGCCACGCGTTGGTCTTGGATTGAGAGCATAGCCATCACCATCATTATTTTGCTTTTATGCTATGTGACCAATCCAGCCAATCCATTTTATGTGGATAGTATCTTTCCTTGGCCATGGTTAGCAGGGATTGTTATCGCATTACAATATGGATTTGGTCCTGGTCTATTGTCGATTATCGTTATCGCGATCGCCATTTCTAGCCATAATTCAGTAGCTGCCTTATCTACCTCTCCTTATCAAACGTATTTATTGACAGGCATGTTATTAACCTTTATCTGTGCGCTTTATAGTTCCAGTTGGATGCAACGTGTTTTACGAGCAGAGGAACTGTACGAGTACACTGAGCAACGATTAGATACTCTATCACGCTCATATAATGTACTTAGAGTCTCTTATGATTATTTAGAACAAAGTTTAATTGCAAAACCTGTTACACTGCGTGAGATTGAAAAGCAATTGCAACAATCGTTACTTGACTCCAATGGCGAAATCAGTGCAAAAAATGCGAGTCATTTTTTAGAGATTGTCAGTCAATATTGTTCATTGCGTGATGCTGGCATTTATTTGTTTAAGGCCAATCATCTTAGTGCTGAGCCTATTGCCACGATTGGAACAATGCGGATATTAGATATTAACGATCCATTGATTCGTTATGTGATGGATAATAACGAGCACAATTATGTCACGTTAAATGATATGGCAGATCCGAAGCGTACTGGTTATATTGCAGTTGTACCTATGTATACCAGCAATAAGCAGTTTATCGGTCTATTGGTGGTGAAGGAAATATCATTTTGGCGGTTGAATACCGAAACCATGCAAATTATGCAGATTTTAACGCTTTATTTTGCTGAAGAGGTGACGGTAGTACAACAAACTAAGAATTTGTTAGCCATATTCCCAGATTGTCCGCCGGAATTCCTTAAAGAACTCAATAAACTGCTCTATCTAAAAAAATCCATAGGAATAGATAGCGCCATTGTTGCCGTTCGTATCAATAAATCAGATCAAATTGACAATATTGTTTATTCGATTAAAAAGCAGCAACGTGGTTTCGATTATTTATGGCAACATCATTTTGATGATGCTGATTTGTTATTAACGTTGATGCCATTCGCAAACGCAGTAGGAATTAGCGGCTATCTTTCAAGAGTGAATAAATATCTTTTCGCGAGTTATGGTAAAGATCCTCAAGAACTAGGTATCACTGAGCGATCTATTTTGCTTTATGATCAAAAGCCTGAAATTATTCTAAATGATTTGCTAAAGGACATGGCGGGAACTTGAGAGAAATGGATATCCAATTCATACAAGCTAATCATTTGAATTTTTTATTTTTGCAGCATCCTGCTTCGCAAAGCTATTTCAATGTGTTCATGTTGTATTTGTTATTCTGTGTGCCGATCTCCATTATAATAATGTATTTCATCCCCAGACGCTTTCAAAAATCTGATTTATACGTTTTTTTATTCTTTATGGTTTGGAGTGTTTTTATTCCTGTATTCGGGATTATCATATTAATTATTGGGGTTTATTTACTCCGTTATTATGCGCGTCACTATACTCAAGTTGAAGTCGTTACTTCAATCCAAAAACAATATGGGTCAGAGAAATTTGCAAAATTATCTCCCTATGGCGCCGGTTGGGCTTATACACGCATTTTTAATGAATCCTTTTCTAAAGAAGATCGTGAACGCGCACTGTACGCCATTAATAAATTGCGCACACAACAAGTAAATGATGTGAATCGCGCACTCTTAGATGATGATACATACGAAATTCGTTTGTATGCTTTTAATATCTTAAACAAGGAACAAACCTTTATTACAAACGCAATAAAAAAATATTTAGATATCAGAGAGACAGTCACTAATAGTTCTGAGTTAGCACAAGTTAATAAATCATTAGCTTACTTGTATTGGGAATATTTTTTATTAAATTCGAATCTTGGTGAATTGGCAGATGAGATACTAAAAAAAGCCTATGTTTGCGTAACGAATGCTGTCGAATTTTTTACAAATGATAGTAATTTATGGATGTTGCTGGCAAAGATTTTCAAAGCGTCAAATCAAGATGATAAATACCGTAAAACCCTGGAAGCGATAAGCGGGTTTGAATATGTGCCAGTGGAAGCTTATCTTAATCTGGCTGAGCTTAGCTATGAAGAACACAATTATGATCTAGTGAGGACTTATCTCGGTAATAAGTCGAGTAGTTATGATATCTCCACCAATGCTTTTTTAATTAAATTCTGGTGTCATCATGAGTAAATTGCATCGCAAAGCAGATGAAGTAGACATTTGTTTGCTTTTAGAAGGATCATATCCATATGTGTTGGGAGGTGTGTCTGCTTGGATCCATAAAATCATTCAAGCTTTTCCTAGCTTTCGCTTTGGTGTCGTTTTTTTAGGAAGCCGTCCAGAGGATTATATCCAAGGTCCACGCTATGAACTGCCTAGTAATGTGACTCATTTTGAGGTTCATTATCTGTTCACTCAGCCAAATTCTCGGCCTCGAGAAATGCATATTGATTCTACTTGTAATAAACAAATGAAAGACCTACATGAAAGTTTTAGGAATAAGCCAAATCCGTATATTAATTTATTTGATCACCTCAATTTTTACATCGATCCAAAAAAAAGAATCACTAAAGAACAATTTTTTTATTCCAAAGAAAGTTGGGATTACATAACGGAACAATACTCAACTTATTCAACCGAGCCATCATTTATCGATTATTTTTGGACGATCAAAAATATTCATGAACCACTCTGGGTATTACCCACTATTGTCAGTCATCTACCGAAAACAAAAATAGTCCACACTTTGTCGACTGGATATGCGGGATTTTTAGGTGCCTTGTTACATAATCATTTTGGTTATCCTCTTATCTTATCCGAGCATGGCATCTATACAAAAGAACGTCGTATTGAAATATTAAGTTCAAATATTTTTCGTGAAATTAATTTCATGCAAGATGATATTGTGGATATCAGCTATTTACGCACTTTATGGAATAATTTTTTTGAATCCTTGGCAAAATCTTGTTATAGCGTTGCTGACCCTATTATCAGCTTATTTAAAGGCGCTAATCGTATTCAAATCGAATATGGCGTGGATCCTAAAAAAGCAGAAATTATTCCTAATGGAATTGATGTGCATCTCTATTCTGACCTGTATAGACCGCTTGCCGAAAAGCGCAAACCCATCATTGGATTTATTGGCCGCATCGTTCCAATCAAAGATGTCAAAACACTGATACGTGCGATTGCCATCGTAAAGCATAGTATCCAGGATATAGAAGCTTGGCTAGTGGGACCCACCGATGAAGATCCCGCCTATGTGGTAGAATGCCAAGATCTAATTCAAAGCTTAGAATTAGAACGATATGTACAAATCATCCCTACGCAAAATTTGCGAGTGATTTATCCTGAATTACAAGTTCTCGTGTTAAGTTCGATCAGTGAAGGGATGCCGTTAGTGATACTTGAAAGTAGCGCTGCTGGTATTCCTGTTATTGCTACCGATGTGGGTGCATGTCGAGAGTTAATTGAAGGTCTTCCTGGAGAAGATGCCGCCTTAGGAAAAAGCGGCTTGATTGTTAAAATCGCAGATCCTGATGATTTAGCTAAAGCTATTATCGCCTTATTAACCAATCCGACACAATGGAATAAAGCAAGTGAAGCAGGAATGGCTAGAGTGAAACGTTACTATGATCAAAATACGATGTTTGAAAAGTATTTCACTATCTATGAACAGAGGCTGACATAATGGCAGGGATTGGCTTTGAGTTGCGTAAGCTATTAAAAAAAGGAACGTATTTTGATCTATTCAAAGCATACGGATACGCAGGTGCGATTGGTGCAGGACCTTGGGTGATTTCCATTTTAGGCATTTTATTTTTAGGACTCTTGATTCAATCAATCAAAAAGTACAATATACCCGTCGCACAATTTCAAGTTTCTGTCACATATCTTATCTCAACGAGTTTAATTTTTAGTAGCTTTGCGCAACATAGCTTCACGCGATTTGTAGCAGATGCCTTATTTAAAAAACAAGTGTTTAAAGTGATACCCAATCTCAATGGCTTACTTTTGGTCGTGACCTTGATAGCAGGCGAGCTGGCTTACTTTTTGTTGGCCACGCTTTTTCCTGAACAAGACCTTGCTTATCGATTTCTTATCATGGGATGCTTTGTGATTTTGTGTAATATTTGGGTGATAACCAATTTACTGTCAGGGTTAAAAGATTATCAAATCGTATTGTTTGCATTTTTTATCGGCTATGGCCTCATTGTTGTATTTGGCTTAATGTTAAAACAATTTGGTGTGGATGGATATTTACTAGGATTTTTATTAGGCCATGCGGTGATTTTTCTCATTTTAAGCATGGCGATTTATCGTGCTTACCCTGCGGTTAAGTTGATTGAATTTGAATTTTTAGAGCCGTCTAAACGCTATTATTCGCTAATGTTGACGAGTTTGTTTTTTAATTTGGCCATTTGGGTAGATAAATATTTATTCTGGTTCACTCCCTCCACCAGCGAATCTGTTATTGGTCCACTTCGTTCCTCGCCGTTGTATGATATCCCCATATTTTTAGCTTACTTAGCTATCTTGCCTGGCATGGCAGTTTTTTTACTGCGACTCGAAACTGATTTTGCTGATTATTATGAGCGCTTTAATGATGCGATACGTGAAGGTAATTCGTTAGAACAAATTCAAGCTGTTCGTGATCAAATGATTTCGTATGCAAAATACAGCATTCTGGAAATCATTAAAATTCAAGCTATCGTTGTAGCATGTATTTTTTTGCTGGGTGGGAAATTACTTAATTTATTAAATATCTCTCCCCTCTACACGCAAATGTTAAATATTGCTGTGATTGGGACGAGTTTACAGATTATTTTTTTAGGGATATTGAATATCTCTTTTTATCTGGATAAACGTATAGAAGCACTGAAATTGTCATTACTCGTGTTGATTTTAAATACACTCTTTACTTCGATAACTATTTATTTGGGGCCAAATTATTATGGCCTTGGATTTACAGTGGCATTTTTTCTTGGTTGCACATTAGGATATTTCTGGCTGACTGACATGGTGAAAGATTTAGAATATAAAATGATAGCGTTACGATAATTTGGGAAACTTAACATGGCAGCGTATTTGGTGACAGGTGGTGGTGGATTTATTGGTTCGCATCTTTGCCATAAATTGATTCAATTAGGCCACACCGTTTATGTGCTCGATAATCTCTCCACAGGTAAATTTGAGAATTTGCCTGATGGGGTAATCTTCACTGAGGGTGATGTGAGGGATTTAGATTTATTAATTAAACTATTGAGACCACTAGACGGTTGTTTTCATCTTGCAGCAATTGCCTCTGTTCCTTTGTGTAATGATTTCTGGGTAGAGGCTCATCATGTCAATTTATCAGGAACGATTAATGTATTTGAAGCGGCAAAAAAAGCAAAACCTAATGGGTTACCATTACGAGTTGTTTATGCTTCCTCTGCCGCTGTTTATGGTGATTTAACCTCTTTTCCATTAACAGAAACCATGTCTTCACCCATTTCAGTCTATGGCTTAAATAAATTATGCTGTGAATATTACGCGCACATGGCAAACAGTGCGTATCAAATTCCCAGTGTGGGGTTGCGTTTATTTAATATTTATGGACCTCGGCAAAATCCCAATTCTTCTTATACTGGTGTGATTACTATTTTTCTCAATCAACTGACAGCTAATGAACCCTTCATTATTTATGGTGATGGCAAACAGTCACGGGATTTTATTTATGTTGCTGATACGATCAAATTTTTCCTGGCTGCCATGCAAGTCCCTATGTGTCATTCGGCAGTATTTAATGTTTGTTCTGGTCATTCTGTCTCAATTAAAATGGTGGGGGATCAGTTAGCTCAATTAGTCGATGTAAATCCTCGTTATGTGTATGAACCAGCGAGAGTAGGTGACATATATTATTCTTTAGGTGATCCTAGTCACGCCTCAGAGATTTTGCATGTTAATACCACCACGAAATTGATAGATGGATTACGCAGCTTGATCGACTACCAAAAACAAGGGTTAAACGTTTAAAGATTTTTTTGTAAATAGCAGTTGTTCTCCTGACAGTTCATTAGGGCGTGTTGACACTGGCAGCAACTCCTTTTTTTTATTAATGGCTCGTCGGGCTCCGCCCTCCTGCGCTTTACTTAATAAAAAAAAGGAGTTGCTGCCAGTGTCAACACGCCCTAGATAGAAATAACCCCGTGACTAACAATAGGTGTTTTTTCAATGGCACGTGCATAAACAAATAATGCACTTCCACCTCTAACATAATTGAGTAATACTTTTTTGCTTGATGGTGCGACAGCAAAACAACCCCAGCTGCGTCCCGCACGATGATAGGCTTTAATGTATGCAGGTGAAGCATAGGGAGCTTCATGGATAACAATATTTCGTTTGCGTGCATTACTATTAATTCCTTTTTGTAATCCATCGAGGCGCATAGATTTTCCATGTTTTCCTGAATATTCATCAGAAGTGACATATAATCCTAAGCTTGACGCTTGGGTCATACTAGTATTTGAAAATCGATTTGCATAAACTAAACCGCTGCCGGCACCTTGCGTCGTATATAATTTCATTAATACTTTGTTTTGGTGCAAACTCAATACCCACATGCGTTTTTCATACGATGGCAGCGTAAAATCAACAACAGTTAAGGTATCTTTGTTAACGCCTAATTTTCCATGATTCAGTGCCCAGGCATAAGCATTAAGCGCTGATTTTAATGCTTTAGGTTTCAAGCCTTGTGAAGAAGTGACGGAAACTAATTTATTTACATCTACGCCAGCCACTTTATTATTATTTTGTTTTTTAGTTGTGGCATGAATCACTGTTAATGAAGTAGATTGAATGGTAGCTGCATTGGGAGCAGGAATCGTTGTTGCTGTAGATGTCGAAACCCCGATTGAAGTAGATGCTACTTTTGTTGCTGTCTCAGCAATCGATGATGTTGTTTTGCTCTGAGAAGGTGCACGATATTGCTGAATCAATAATATTGAAACAAATAAACTAAATATAAAAATAATGGTGGCCAGTAAAATTTTCATCGACGAACTCACTTGATATAAAAATGACGAATTCGCGAGGTTACCATCATAAGAATATAAAATAAACTCATAATAAATAATTGATCATTATATAGACTATAAAAATCTTATTTTTGTTTAAATATAATTCAATTGTTAATAAATAATACACTATGAAAAAAATAGCACGTGATGAAAAACAGAAAAAAATATTTCGCACCTCTTCCCATGTAACATTATTTAAACCACCACTATTACCCAAAACCTCTAAAAGAAAAATCCTTACATCATAAAAATGAAAAACATCACCAAAAATGTTTGGTGATGTAATATTGTATTTCTGGCAGCCTTCCAAACCTCGCTTTTATAACCTCGTGATAATTTTATTATTCCTCTCTTTCCACCATTTTTGACGCAGCAAACTATAATTAATATTAATTATGAGGTATAGGTATATATGAAGAGGAAAAAAATTTTGATGGATTTACCTGCAAGACAACATAGGAGAGATATCAATGGATAAGATCAAGCCACTTTTTACTATTACTGCAACCGCTGTGGGTGGACGAAACGGACATAGTGAAACAGACGATGGTATGGTGAAAGTCGATCTTTCGGTGCCAAAAGACATGGGCGGTCCCGGTAAACCAAATACCGTCACTCCGGAACATTTGTTTGCAACAGGATATGCAGCTTGCTTTGGTGGTGCTCTCGATTTTGTTGCTAAACAACATAAGAAAAATGCTGCAAATGCAAAAGTTGATTGTAGTGTCTCAATTGGTCCGCGTGATGGAGGAGGTTTTGGATTAGCAGTCAAAATGCGGATTGAGGATAAAAGCCTGTCTCAAGCAGATCTTGCAGCTTTTGTTAAAGAAGCTCATGAAAAAATCTGTCCTTATTCACACGCAACTCGCGGCAATATTGATGTCGTGTTCGATGTGATTGGTTCGACATGAATCAAATAATCGATAAACCGTCAAAAAGAGTATGGTTTTATTCATACTATTTATTGTGAATGGTTTAAAGAATTGTCAGCTTAAATTCATGTTGCAATCTACTATTCTTTAATCATTTATAAAATATGACAAAATTTATTGTTAATCTAAATGATTTAAAATAAATAGGCTGGTTTATCGATTTATCAAACCAATATCAATATAAGGAGAGGGTTATGAACAAGGACATTATTAAAGGAAAATGGAAGGAAATTAGAGGTCAGTTAAAACAACAATGGGGTAAATTGACTGATGATGATATTAGCAAAATGCAAGGGAATTATGAAGAATTAGAAGGTCTTCTGCAAAAAAGATATGGTTATAAAAAAGAAGAAATTCAAGAAAAAATCGAAGAATTTGTTGATGAAAATGATTGGAATAAATAGTTGTAAAATCGATCAAGCAGTTTCGCTGGATTAAAGTGGCTGCGTCAACCTCGGGCCGTGGCTCGAGAATGACACAGTCAGGACATGACTATTTAAAAGGACTATCCTATGCGTATCATTACTAATATTGGATTTATTCTTCTTGCTGTCTATTTAATCTTAGTGGGAATTATAGCTATTATCCCCGCCATTGCCATTCCAGGCATCATTTTAGGAATCATTGCCTTAGTGGCAGGTATTCTTATTCTCATTGGAAAGTAGTTTCTGTGGTCAAGTTGAGTTTGTGCTTCCGGGGTTGAACTTTGTCCTGCTCACAGCTTTATCAGAAGGAAGACTCTTGGTATCTTTTTCATGAGGAACATTATGATGAAATAGTGTCGGCGAAAAGTTCATATGCGTTGTCAATTCAGGACTCTTTACTTGTTTTAACTCATTAAAGGCTTGACTGATCTTTGATTTCTCAATGGATAAGCTAAAAATTTTAAGCAGGTTAGGAAGTTGCGTTTCGCTTACCTTATACAATAATCCGATGGCACATTCTGCACGATTACTTTTATTCATATCTTGAATAAATTTAATCAATTGAATTTCATTTGTTATAATGGCATCTACTGTAGGTTTCAACTTTAAGCCATCTTTTCCTACTACTTTAATCACGCTCACTAAGTCATTCACATTTTTTATTTGGTCCTTGTAAGCATCAGTAAATGTAATTTTATCTTTAGCTGGCAGTACAGCAAGCACTTGGCATAATGCTTTTATGTCTGTGATCATCGCTTTATTGTCGTTAGCAAATATAACTTTATCTTTATCTTCTAATGTAGAAATGACGAGAGATAATTCTTTCACATCATTGATTTTGTCTTTGCGATCGGTAGCAAATTTAAGTTTATCTTTATCAGCTAATGTATCGACGACATTAGACAATCCTTCTCCATCTTCTATCATGTCTTCAAACTGTAAAGCAAAACCGTATCTTTCATTTTCTGCTAAGGTTAGCATGACACTATGTAAGTCATCAGTGTCATTTATTTTTTCATTGAAAATATTTGCAAATTCTAATCGGCGATCTTCAATGAGAGACTCAAGTAGATTAATAAAAATAGCGTTTTTAGATATTCTTTCATCTATGGCATCTCTATGGTTGTTTATAAATTCGATGCCGAGATTGTTTGGAAGGAAGTTTAAAATTCTACTTAATCTCGAAAGATCGTTCATTTCTTTTTTTTGGGTGGTAGGCGCGGCTAAGGCAATGAATTTTTTGAAATCTAAATTTAAGCTGTCTTTAAATGAATCAAGCAGTAGATATCTATTTACGTCAGATAGATAATTGGTTGATTGAATTAATTCTTTTTTATTAATTATTTTTTCTTTGAAAATTTCTAAACGATATTCATCCGGTATATAGTCAAACAACTTCATGACTTGTTGGATAGCATTTTTCTTTATCAGATCGACACAGGCCAGCGTAAATTTTACACGGTCGTTAGGTTCTTCAATTTGTTGTAAAACATAAATCAAAGCGGATATCGATGGGGTTTTATTTTTAAGCGCTTGTATATCTATGTCTGCAAATTTGTTTTGTTTTAAATTTTCTTTCAACTTTTCAACTAATACGTGCAACTCACTATCTTGATGCTCACTAGTCCCTTGCAATTCCACGCCTGCTTTAATAGAGGATAACATCTCTTTCTTGAATTCTTTTTGTTCTTTCACAACACGGCATGCATCTAAAAAATCTTTAAATACAGCTTCATTTTGAGGTGCAGCAGTTGTTCCACCTGGCCTAAAATCATATTCTGGATGAAATTGAATGCCTAATACCCATGGATGATGCCCTTTAATTTCTACCGCCTTCACCATGCCGCCTTCTTCATCTATTGCGGCTTTGAGCAAAATATAAGGTAATTGATCGGGATCAATGGCTTGATGATGCAAGCTGGTTTCTGGAAAAACAAGGTGATTCAGTTCATCTTGATTTTTTTTGTAAGGCTTCACAATGCCGTGCAGTTGAGTATCTTTAAGATAAAGCACATTTTCTTTTTTTGTATCATCATACGGTTTGTCCGAGACAGTTTTGATCTTGCCCCCTAAAGCAACATTAATCACTTGATTTCCACCACAAATACCAAGGATAGGAATGCCACGTGCTATTGCGCCTTGAACGAGAGCAATCTCCAGTTTGGTTCTACGATTATTTCTAATGTTATAATTTGCTTTACTTTTTGAATCTTCAGACGTCAAATCGTTTAAATCTTCTGACTTCAATCCTTCGCCGGAATAAAATTTTTCATTTATATTTAAGTTATTCCCTGGAATGGCTAAGCCGTCATAGTGTTCGAAATAGAGATCAACTAATTTCTTTAGTCTTTCTTCATGCTGCTGAACATCACTGCTCCCTAAACCATTATTGATATAATGTTACGTCTCGCTCTAGTTAATAAACTCCGTCTCAAGATAAACAAGATGAGACAATTCAATTTCATCAAAACCCGCGATCGTATAACCACGGGTTTTTTAGCGATCAGCCCTTCTTATTAATTATGCTAATTGCTTCCTTCACCACATCATCAGCAAGATGATTCATTTTTTTATCCGTCGCAAGTCGCAATGATGTAACAATAATGAGATGTGCCAAACGTGGATTACCCTGTGATGACATACGAATTAATTCGATTGCGGAATCTGACAGCAGATTGTGAGTACATCCAGCTTGTGTAAAACCGTGCGTCAGTAATTGCCTGAATGCTTCACGTTCAATGATCGGCTTAAATTCATAGCGAGCTTGTATTCTGGAAGTGAGGGCGGTATGCGCTGGCCTGTCAATCTCACGAGCAAGCTCGGGGTGACCGGCTAGCCAAACTGTCATGTAATCTTTTGAGTCGAAAACGAAATTCATGAATGACGGGAAATCTCGAAAGAACTCGTGCGGTAGATTTTGTGCTTCATCAATAATAAGGACAGGTAAAATATTTTTTTGTGTCGTGAGATGTGTGACATATTCTTTTATGTCACGCCATAACTGCGAGCGCCGGCAGGAAGGTGTTAGACCAAATAAAATAGCTAGCTGACGATAAAAATCCAGACGTCCAAAATCGGTATCCGCAATATAATAAACACCATATTGGTGTGGATTTAAGCCACGTGTAATCTGACGAAGTGCTGCTGTTTTTCCAAGCCCGGGTTCTGCAGTGAGCAAACCGATGCCAGGTGAGTGTAGCAACCAATTAAACTGTTGTGTGAGAGCAGTCAGTTGACCATTGTCCCACAATTGAGTGCTATCTTTCCCGAGCGGTGCATGTGTTAAACCGAAGAATGATTGATACATGATTATTTGTCCTTGTTAGATGATGATATGGAAATACTGCAAAGCTCACTGTATTCACGATGGGCCAAATCAACGGCATTTTCGCCTTGTTTTATGGCTTTTTCTGGAGCGCTGTGTGGTCGTTGTCGCTTTCGATGAAGATTGCTTTTTAAGTCAAGGCGAATAGCGGGCCCAAGATCATCACCAAACGCAGATTCTATTCTGATCGCTTTTTTAGTATGCGGGTCAACAACCAGCGTTACTTTTTCACCGGAGAGATGATAGGACACTTCAAAGTGCATGCCATTCCAGCTGACTGTTCCATCTTTGCGAACCCTACGTTCAAACCGATGACAGAATATGTCATCGATTTTATTTGCGATAAAAGCAGTCAAGGGCCGCACATGAATCAAATCCGCACGCCAAGCATCAACGGGTGCCTGCTCACCCAGTCCAGTATGCGTGCGCTGATGGTAGACCTGCTCCAGCCACGCCCACAGACGGGAATTCATCTCATCAAGCGATGCTATTTTATTCATGTCAATTTCATTCAGGAATTGTCCGCGAAAAGTAGAATGAAATCTTTCGAGCTTTCCCTTTCCCTGAGGCTCATATGGGCGACAATAAACAAGCCTGATATCAAGATGCGCACAAATGGTTTGTAATGATCCTGCTCGATAAGCAGAGCCATTATCAATAATGATTTTATGCGGTAACCCACGCTTTAAAATGGCTTGTTTGAGGACACCCTCTATATCAAGTGCTGTTTCACCTAAACAAAAAGCGCTGTGCGCTATCAAGCGTGAAGCATCATCTAGCAGCGATACAAGATAGGTTTTCTTCATTCCGTTAGCTGTTTGAATACTGGGGCCATGCAGAACATCACCATGCCAAATGTCACCGGCACGATCGGCCACGAAAGAACGTCGCTCGATGGTGTGAAGATCTTCGACAACCCGTTTAGATAATTTCTGTCGCTGCAAAAATCGATGCACAGTGGCGCGTGCCAATTTATTTTTAGCAATGACACCTTGCCTCTCAAGCATCTCGATCATGGTATTAATGGAGCGCGCTGGATTGTCCTGCTTCAGCTGCAATAATGCAGCTTGAACTGCTTCTGGTAATTTTGTCTTTCCTTTATCGCTGCGTTGTGATGGATTTAATGCCTCGATCCCGCCACGCTTCCAATCGTAATACCAGCGTAAAATAGTTTGCTCGCTTAAATGCACGCGACGCGAACCAGGAATGTTATGTGTTTTCGAAGCCAGCTCACGAATCACCGCTTTGACTTCGCCACGTTTTAGTTCACCACGGCTTGCAAGCGGTCCCAGTACCATCAAGCGAAACAAAGCAATAGGATGTAACGGTTTACTCATCTGATCTCTCCTAAATTTAAAAATTGGAAGAGAGGAGTGAACCATAAAAAATGTTCCGACACGGATGGGCAAACTGTGTGGGGTCAATTTCTTGCGCAAATATTGCCATCTCAAAATTTGGCAAGCTCAGCGTTCATGGAACAGGCACCCCTGCGACATGGCAAAGACGCATGGCTTGTGCCAACGGGATTTTATTCAGGCAGGCTTGCCAGAAATCAGCAAGGCCAATTTTGCGGCCAAGGTCAATAAAATGTCCGCACAAAATATCTTTGTGTAAATGAAATTGCTCAGCAAGGCGTTCAGCCCAGCGACTGATAGTGTGGCGCGATGGCATGATTTCTTTGGCAGCAGCTTCAAAGCTTGTTCCCGTTAACACGGGTATCAAAGCAATCTGCTGAACCTCCCATAAATACCAGCGATGCGGCGGCAGGCATTCCGGAAGCACAGAGCAGGTCCTGCGACAACCAGGGCAGTAATAACGTTGAATTAAAATAGGATTCAGAGATTCCTCCTGGTTGCTTGAACGATCCGCTTTGCGAGGATAGCATCCGTGTAACCAAGGGAAAGACCTGCCACAGCAAAGACAGCGTTCCAGGCGCTGCTGTTTTAATTTTTGTGATTCCTTGTGTTGCATTAACGACATGATCCCTGCGAGAATACCTTGCATGACTGATCCATTTTTAGTTTGTTGTTTTAGAAGACGTACAATACTAAAGGAAGATCAGTCATTTTTTTATCTGTTTGTCTCAAGATAGTTGAGTGCAGGTCAGGTATTAAAGACTAAAATACTGCGGGACAAATTGAAGAGTTATGTCTTAAATTGTGCGAGGCGTAACATATAATCAATTCCCTCTTGAAAAATGCCTACGGTGCTATCTTGATTTTTACCCGTGAAGTTAAGGGCTAATGCATTTGCTATACGATTCGCTCCCATTGGTGCATAGGTAGCATCCACGCTAAGGCCCACTTTTACATTCATATCTCCCCCGAATTAGTCATTATTTTTATTAAGGCCTGAGTTAAAAGATGATTTTTATAGTATTTTTATTATTTCACTTCAACACTATATAGATAGGCTTGAATTATAGCAAAAGTGAGCTTTTGCTGTGATTTTTCTAACTGATGGCGGCTGGTCATCTTGCTTGAATTTCACCGACCTTCACATCGAATGGCAGGCGGTATAATCCACGCTCTAATCCATAATTAAGTCGATTGATAATCGAAGTGGGATAATCGAGAGATAAATAATCATCTTTTGAGCGATAATAGGCGCCAACAAAGGCGAGACCATCGACATTTTTATACATTTTTGCAACGGCTTCATCAATGGATTTACCAGCACCAGTGATGACTGCTAAGTTCCAATCTGAACCCACAGTGACTAATTTTCCGCGTTGATTTTTTCTAACATCCCATAACCACAAATCTTTCTCAATTTCCGGACGATAGTCAATGGTAATATCTGCTGCTACGTGCTCATTATCATCACGGTTTAAATTAAATATACGCACAGATGTTCCAACTGTACCTAATGTAAAAGGGGATTGCTTATGCACAATTTTTTCAAAGAAATGAGTGACAGTTCCTACCTGAGCTAATTCAGTGAAAAAAGAATTGTATCCGGGCCGATTAGAACAAAATTCACCGAAATAAAGTTTTCCATCTCGTTTATTAATTAAAATGGATGCATCCCAAATAAACAAACCTTTATGTTGGCGTGCCATCTCGTCAACAATAGGCGGAAAGCATATCTTGTTAATCTTATCATCCATATCGGTAGGGAAAATTAAATCTTCAGCACATCCTGTCTGAATGGAAATATTACCGCTTCCAAATGATTTATTCTCAAAATTCATGGTGGTGAAAAGCGGAACGCCATCGTAATACATTTTTTCAGGGGTTAATTCTATAATGGCGGGGATAAACAGCTCTAAAATGAATCCTAATCTTTCGTATTCTTGTGGAAAATTATTCAGCATCTCAATAATTTGTCCCTTTGCTAAGCCTACGTCATTCATTGTGGGCACGTATGTTTTTGCGTGATCATGTTTACCTTTAAGTACCCAAATTTCGTTAGCTTCTTTCAGAAAATTGATCGCATCCACAGCTTTGGAAAATTCTCTTACTTCAGGCGTATATAATTTTTGATAATTTTTTTTGACGAATTCTTTCGCGTAATCGCGATTTATTTCAAATAAATAATCTTCTTTTGTTGGAAAGTTTCCTTCAAATCCTAATTCTCGCACTTTATCAGCCCATCGGTATAAATTATTTTCTTCAAAAAACACGAAATAGTCTTGAGGATTTTTTACTATTTTAAGAGTTTCAATGACACGTTCAGCGGGTTGCATTTTTACCATGTTCTTAAACAATCTCATCCGTCGTTCGCGATTAAAGTCACTCTCAGTCGCTCTTTTTGCTTCTTCTTCCATGACATATTCTTTGATATCTTCTATCTGACCAACAACAACATCATTTCCCTCTAGTTGTAATTTATAGGCGATAGGCAAACTCAACCCGCTGTAACTAATGAAGACAAATTTCATTAACTTCCTCCCTCTGTATAGATAAGTTATCAATGCAATCATAAATTAACTGTATCTATTCTTTTATTATATACGGTGATGCCAGGATTGTATAAAAATAAACGGATGAGTGAGTGAGCTTGTCATTTTAGGCTGACCAAGAGCGAAGATTACTTTTTTTGTCTTACTAGAATGTATTTATATCGTTTAAAAAATCATTTAAAATGAATACTATTACGATATTTTTTGGCAGAGGGTTTGTGTCTGTATCACAAGATCTGGTTGATAATGTTAACTAAGGGAGTTACGAAGGTGCGAAACAATCATTGGCATAAAGTAATGGGTTTTACATTGATTGAGTTATTAATCGTCATTGCAATTATTGGTATTTTAGCTGCTATTGCTGTTCCCTCTTATTTAACTTATACAAAAAAAGCTTATTTTTCTGAAGTTGTTCAAGCTACCGCCCCTTACAAGCTTGGTGTTGAGTCTTGTTTTCAAACTCATGGAGGTGGCACGACAGTGACAAATTGCGCCGCTGGGCAAAATGGAGTTCCTGCGAATATTACCACATCAACAGGTAATTTAGGTTCACTCACTGTGACAGCAGCAGGTGTGATTACTGCAACTGGCTCAAGCTTGCATGCGCTTAGTTCTGAATCTTATGTTTTAACCCCCACACCAACAAATAATGTTTTAATTTGGTCAACCTCAGGGCAATGTGTCACAGATGGCCTATGTTAATGTTACTTCATGTCTTCTTTTTTTCGTATCCAATTAATGAGGCCACCCTTGAGTAATATATCGATTTGCCGGTTGGATAATTGGTGAGCTAATTGAATCTTTCCTTTATTTGCAATTTCCGCAGTGAGTTCTTTATTACGAATAGCTTCACACACATTTTGAATAATAATCACATCGCCTTTATTGATTTTGTCATAATCATCGGCATTCACAAATGTTAATGGTAAAATGCCAAAACTCACCAAATTTTGCCAATGAATGCGTGCGATACTTTTAGCAATGACTAAGCGTAAACCCAGACTACGGGGAGCGATGGCAGCGTGCTCACGACTAGAACCTTGGCCATAATTTTCACCCGCCACAATGGCATGGCCTTGTTTTACAGCATCTTCTTTAGCACGCGTTGGATAGGTACTATCGACTCTTTCAAAAACAAATTCACTAATTTTCGGAATGTTGCTGCGAAACGGTAGCACTCTCGCACCTGCCGGCATAATTTCATCGGTAGATATATTATCTTTTAATTTTAATAACACCGGTAAGTTGAAATTTTCGGGTAATTCATCCAATTCAGGCAGTGCTTCAATATTCGGCCCTTTCACTAGTTTTACTTTTTTAGCTTCTTCAAAGGGGAGGGGAGCTTGCATTTCACTATGATTTCTAATGCGTTTCTTAGGATCTTTTACCTTTGGATAAGTCATGTCTAAGTTACGTGGATCGGTAATTTTACCTTTTATTGCTGACACTGTTGCGGTTTCTGGACTGCAAAGATAAACACTGTCTTCTTTATTGCCGGAACGTCCGGGAAAATTCCTTGGTACGGTGCGTAAACTGTTTCGTCCTGATGCAGGTGCTTGTCCCATTCCGATACAACCGTTACAGCCTGCTTGATGAATGCGAGCACCAGCATGAATCAAGGATTCAAGTAAACCATCTCTTACTAATTCTTCAAGCTGATCGCGAGAGGTCGGATTGATATCAAATGATATCGGAGTGGGAACGCGCCTGTTTTTTACAATCGAGGCAGCCATTGCAAAATCGCGATAGCCTGGATTTGCAGAAGAACCAATATAGGCTTGGTACAACTCACGATCCGCTACTTCTTTTACTGGCACAACCTTTCCAGGGCTTGAAGGCAATGCGATTAAGGGTTCTAATTTCGATAAGTCAATTTCATCATGTAAATCATATTCAGCATGTTTATCAGCGACGATTTCTTGCCAATCACTTTCTCTTTCATAACTCTTTAAGAATTTCAAAACTTCTTTATCAGAAGGAAAAACAGTCGTCGTTGCGCCTAACTCAGTTCCCATGTTAGCAATAACATGTCTATCCATGGCGGATAATTGTTTAAGTCCAGGGCCATAATATTCAAGGATACAACCAATACCACCCTTCACGTCATAGCGTCTTAACATTTCCAAAATAATATCTTTTGCGCTGACCCAGTCAGGTAATTTTCCTATTAATTTTACGCCAAAAATTTTTGGCATTTTAACATGAAATGAATGTCCAGCCATGGCCTGTGCGACTTCAATACCGCCTGCGCCAAAAGCCAGCATTCCTAATGAACCGGCAGCAGGCGTATGACTATCTGAACCCAATAACGATTTACCTGATTTACCAAAATATTGCATATGAACAGGGTGGCTTACGCCATTGCCAGGTCTGCTGAACCAAGCGCCAAATCGTCTTGCCGCACTTTCCAAAAATAAGTGATCGTCTGCATTTTTATAATCTTCTTGAATGAGATTATGATCGACATAAATGACGGATAATTCAGTTTTAACTCTATCCAGTTCCATGGCTTCGAGCTCTAACATGACCAACGTACCTGTTGCATCTTGGCAAAGTGTTTGATCAATTTTAAGCGCTATTTCTTTTCCTGGCGTCATATCGCCATCATTAAGATGGGAATGAATAAGTTTGTGTGCGACAGTAAAAGGCTTTTGACTCATCCTGAATCCTCCTATCCGTCTTTTTAATTATTATACCTTATATTATTCTTCCCTAGGGAGTTGTATGCTTTCTGTCAACCTCTAAGTATCTAAAAAGATTGCTGATTCAATGGTTTTCCCTCGGTGCGGTAGCAGCTCAGTTTTGCGTTTTTGTCCGCAATTTATTCTAGAATCACACTGGTGCAAGGGGAACAATTAACCACATGACGAGATAAATTAATAAAGCGGAGCCACCGGCGAAAAAGAACAAAATAAAAGCTAATCTTATCCATGCAGGGTCAATCTCAAAATATTCAGACAGGCCGCCGCAAACGCCAGCAATCATTTTATGTTTTCTTGAACGATAGAGTTTTTTATATGTTGGTGTGGGTTCATTCATAATTAGTCCTATTTTTTCATCTAAAAAACGCATTCTCGAATGGGATATTACTAATTATAGCTCATCTAATCCTTTCGTAGAATCATACACGCCCATACAAGGAAAAACTGATGAGAGTAGACAAGCAATCAGCTTTGGGTAAAATGAGAACTTTTGGCGTGGTGCCAAAGGAAAAAACCAAAAATGATAGATCGTGGAGAGGATTGGAATTTATGAAAAGAATAATAATGATGATGATGATGTTTGTTTTATGTCATTTTCAAATTGCTTTTGCAGATAACATGACTAAAATAAAAATTAACTTAACGGGCGGTTCAAAGCAGAATCAATATTTTTTGTGTATACCCTATGTAGGTTGTCTTAGCGTTCTTGCTGCTCAACAAGGGAAAACCTATTCTATTTACCATCCATTTAAGATGGAAAATAGTCTTTATGTCTTAAATACACAAAATTTTCGCCTCTTCAATCAGGGATTACCTGACTCATGTTATGCTTTGGTCGATCTAAATAAAACACTCACTATTTCTGGGGACGTGATTAATGAATCTGGAAAGGTTCGAATCA
The DNA here is from genome assembly GCA_963711205.1 of uncultured Gammaproteobacteria bacterium. Classification (GTDB taxonomy): domain Bacteria; phylum Pseudomonadota; class Gammaproteobacteria; order DSM-16500; family DSM-16500; genus Aquicella. The sequence goes on along the minus strand of CAVQDE010000001.1, from coordinate 1,484,982 downwards.
AGGATTTAAAATGTTCTATTGCGTGATTTGATTTTTCACCACTATCGGATGCTTACACTCAAAGCTATCTGTGTTTAAGATAGCTTTTGAGATATACCAAAAATACTTGTGCATTTTTGCCCAGGATGATAATGATAATCCCTTACGATTTAATACAATTTGAATATCATCTTTTAAAAACAATCAAAATGATCCAAATACTGAACCAACACCAATGACGATGGCAAGAGCGATAAGGGCGCCGACGATAGCTACCATCACAATGTCAAAATAACTTTCGCGATGCGTGCATCCACATACTGCGAGGAGAGTCACAACAGCTCCATTGTGAGGAAGACTGTCAAGCGTGCCGGATGAAATTACGGCAACACGATGCAATAAAGAAGGATCAATCCCGTATTCTTTTGCCAAGCTCAAATAAGTATTACCGAGAGCATCGAGAGCAATAGTGAGACCCCCTGAGGCTGAGCCTGTAAGCGCTGCAAGCAGGTTGGTGGCTGTTGCGAGTGAGATGAGCGGATTGCCGCCCATCCCTAAGATCCAGTCACGGACCATTGCGAAGGCTGGCATGGCAGCGACCACCGCACCAAAGCCGACTAGACTGGCAACACTTAAGGCTGGCAATACAGAAGCGTTTGCACCTGCATCCATCGTTTCTCGTAACTTAGGCAGTCGTTTAAGATTAATGATGACTACCATCAGGCTAGCTGCTGCCAACGCGGTGATGACTGACCATATACCACTGACGGCTGAGAGAGAAGTTGCACCAAATTGTTGTTCTGATAAATACGATACATCTAGCCGTGGAAGTATCAAAAGTGACATCAGAAGATTGACACCTATCACCACGATGAGGGGAAGAAATGCAAGAAAGACTGGAGGAAGCATTTTAACATGACACCCATGTGTTATTTCAGCCGTATCAAATTCACGTGCATAAGTGGCTCGCTCGCGTAGCGGTTGGTCATTCACAATGTTGTCGACTTTGGCGAGATCCCCTTGACCGAATTGCTCACCAGCGCGTTTCGCGCGACTCTCAGCTCTGCCAAGCCACCACATTCCAAACACGAGCATAATCACGGAGGCGATAATGCCTAGTCCTGGTGCGGCAAAGGGTGTCGTGCCGAAGAAGGGCATGGGGATTGCATTCTGGATTGCTGGTGTTCCAGGCAATGCTGACATGGTAAAAGTAGAGGTGCCTAATGCAATCGCAGCTGGCATCAGTCTGCGAGGAATTGCTGCAGCACGGAAAAGAGCTTGCGCCATAGGAGCTAGCACAAAAAATGCGACAAAGAGACTGACGCCACCATAAGTCACTAACGCACCCGCCAATACCACAGCCAAGATGGCTCGCTCTTTACCGAGCCGCTGTGTCATGAAATCTGCAATGGATGAGACAGAGCCACTGTCATCCATCAGCTTCCCAAATAGTGCGCCGAGAAGAAATATCGGAAAAAATTGAGCGAGGAAATGAGTCGTGGCGTCCATGAACGTTTGCGTCCAATGGGCGAGCAAAGGTTCACCTGAAAAGAGAGCAACAAGTAGGGCCGCGGCTGGCGCAAGAATCAGTATACTCCAACTGCGGAATGCCAAAAAAATAAGTAGTCCTAGACCAAGTATAATTCCGAAAAGTCCCATGGTCACACACCCTCCAGTAGCATATCGATATCAAACGACGAGCGTTTTCCCAGGCAATCGCCATGCTCTGATAGAAAAGTCTCCGCAGCACGTCGACCCTCATCTCGCAGCATGGTCAAAAAAGCCCATTCCGCATTGAGTTTAGATGAGTAGCCAAGTTCAATCATGATATCGCTGGTTATTCTGTGTATCCGCATGCCAGCCCATTGCGCACCCTCAGAGTCTTCTGGCTGCGCCATTTTTCTTAATAACGCCATCATGCGGAGTTCTTTCATCAGCACTGAGTTGAACGAGACTTCATTCAAACGATTGAGGATATCTCTGGCTGTACGTGGATAGTCTGGACGTAGAACGGGATTAATCTGAATCAGAATGGTATCTCGCGAACGGCATTCGCGGACTAGGGGTGTGATCGTAGGATTTCCTGAATAGCCACCGTCCCAGTAATGTTCTCCATCGATTTCAATCGATTTGAAAATAGTGGGTAAGCATGCTGACGCCAGAAGTACATCGGGAGTAAGTTCGTTGTTGCGGAATACTTTTCCTCTGCCTGTGCTGACATTGGTTGCTGTAACAAATAACTTAATTTTACTTTGCGACAGCCGTTTGAAATCGATGGTTTCTGTTAAAACTTCCTGCAGCGGATTCACCCCAAATGGATCGAGATCGTAAGGCGAGAACAATCTAGACATCATGTCCATAGTGATGAAAACTGGGGAATGGTCTAGTGACCAAACACCCAGAAAGATATCAAGAGGACTACGTCGGAAGGGACTGAATTGCGCCGATTGCGAAACGCTGCGCCAAAAGAATTCGAGAGCTTTGCGCGCACCGTCAGCGCCATTTTTTGTATAACCATCGGCGAGCGCGGCGGCATTCATTGCTCCGGCTGACGTACCGGAAATGCCTTCGATTCTTAGTCGCTTTTCCTCAAGCAATCGATCAAGCACGCCCCATGTAAAAGCACCATGTGCTCCACCGCCTTGCAGTGCAAGGTCAATCAGGACTTCATTACCTTTCTTAGCACGTGACACAGTTGTCGTTGGCATCGGTTTCTCCTTTTATCAATAAATTTATTTTTTTACCTCATTTATTTTCTTTTTTAATTGGCTCATTTGTTCCAAAGCGATTTTTAATTGCTTATTTTTATTTTGTAAATCTTGTTTTAATTCTGATACGGATGACTTAAGTTTTGCGATTTCAGTGCTGCTTTGTTGGTTTTGATTCGCTAACTTTTTATAAGTTTCTTTGGTTTCCTGTCTTATCTCTGCAATCAGATTTGTCCAGCGCGTGTCCATCTGATTTTGCACGCCATTTTTGTTCGTAGAATTTTTATTCACAGTGACTTGTTGAAGAGGTGGATGTTTGCGTAAATTAGATTGAGCTTGATGTAACAGTTTATCCTGGAATGGCTTAACGTGGTTATTGTTATCATTTACCAACCAAGAATTAACTACGCGAAGATCATCAAAGCTTAATGTACCCGCTGATTCTTTAAGCACTAAGATATTATTGACTAATTCATAACGGTTAGTCGCGTAAGTAATTTGCGCTTCATAGAGTGCTTCTTCCCGATTGAGTACATCAAGCAAGGTTTCATTTCCTGCGTTAAAGCTAGCGATGGTACCTTCTAAGGATTGCACGGCAGAATGGATTAGTTGCAAATCCGCTCTGATTTGACTAATTCCCGCTACGATATTCATAAAACTTTGACGCGTATTGTTTATCGTGATACGAACGTTTTCCTCAAGAAATTGTTGTTGCTGCTCATAAAAGTGTCTGGCTTGATTGGTTTTTGCTACGACGCCACCACCTTCAAACAAAGGAAGATCCACGTTAAATCCAATAGACCTATCTGAGATGGTACCCGGGCCATTTCTGTCTATATAAGAAGAATATCTATCAATATTGAAAGTATAATGTCTGGCAAAATTACTTTGTAACGAGATAATAGGAAAATGTCCTGCATATTGTTGCTTGATATTTTGTTTGGCTGCTTCAAGTGAATATTGTGCGGCTTTGATAGACCAATTCTGCATTAAAGCGATATCGACCCATAGCTTCATATTATTTGGTTTGGGGGTAAGAAGAGGAAAATTATTTTTTAAATATGACAAATGCGGATAATAAATACCAGTAATAGCCCGCAAGTTTTCACGATCACTAGCCAATCTTTTGTTTGCAACAATATAGGCGGCGACTGAGGAGTCATAGGCTGCTTGCGCTGTATAAACCTCTGTTATGGTTTTAAGTCCCACTTGATATTGGTGTCTGACTTGATCTAGTTGAAAATGATAATAGCGTTTTGAGGCTACAGTATAGGTAATTTCTTCTTCATCCCTAAGCACAGCAAAATAAGCTCTTGATACCCGAATCATTAAATTTTGCAAGGCAGCGTTCAGAGTTGCACACGCACTTTTAGCATTTTCTAATTGCACAGCAATAGCTGCAAATAAGCCGAAATTAAATATAGGTTGCGTGATGTTTAGATTTAAGGTGTAAGTACGTTGCGTTAAATTCCGTGGATTGAAAAAAGTAAGATCACCAATCGAGCCGATTCTGTATTCAGTGCCAGAAAAACCATAACGAGTGACGGTGGGATTAGTAAATGCAGATATATTTGGCAAGATATAGGAGATACTAATAGGAACATTATCTCTCGTTACAAAGCTTTGTGCGATGGCTTGTTGAAAGATAGGGTCACTGTAAAGAGCTTGTTGATAGACTTCTAGTAAATCGGCGGCATCAGCATCTAACTGCCAACAAAAGAGAGCTGATAAAAGCAATATCCTTTTTAGCATATGAGCGAGATCATATCGGTAATTAAGATAAATCATCCTTGGTGAAAGTAATATAGCATAAATTTATGGAATTAAATGAATTGTTTAGCAACGGTTCTTTTTGTCTCATCAGTCAATTTTTTTTGAACTTAACTAGCTAATAATTGATATATGTTATTATATTTATTAGTTCTAACCCTCTAAAGATCTTAAAGGATTGAGAGAGCATGAAAAACAGGATATTAACATGGACGGTATCTTTGTTTCTCATTTCAATCTTTTTGTTATCTTGTGGTAAAGAAGAATCCCCCTCAGAAAATGGTGTGCGGCCTGTCAAAACCATGTTAATCACTACACCTGAATCCACCATCATGCGAGTATTCCCCGGTGTCACTCTAGCCACCAATGAGACGGTACTATCCTTTCAGATTCCAGGACAAATCATTAAATTCCCAGTATTAGAAGGTGATCGCATCGTTAAGGGTACGATGGTTGCAGAATTGGATCCTGTCATCTATCAGGAAAAGGTAAATGAAACTTCAGCTAATTTAACCAGAGATAAAGCAAATTTCGCGAGAGCAACTAAGCTTGTTAATCAAGGTTATTTATCTGTAGCAGACTATGACAGAGTAAGATCGGCCTATCTAGTTTCACAAGCCAATTATAACGTCGCTTTAAATGACTTGAACAATACAAAACTGCTCGCTCCCTTTACGGGTGTGATTGCAAAAAAAAATGTAAACACGTATGAATATGTCATAGCAAGACAATCGATTGCTTTACTTCAGGATAAAAATACTATTGATATGGAAATCAATGTCCCAGAAAATATCATGTTGCGTATCAAAAGCAATCAAATAGATAAGGAAAAAATATTTGCTACCTTTGACTCTATCCCTAATCAAATCTTTAGCATTAAACTAAAAGAATTTTCAACACAAGCTGATCCTCAGACGCAAACATTTCGTATCATATTTACCATGGATAAGCCAAAAAATATTAATATTCTACCCGGTATGACCGTCTCTATTCATGCCTCACTGGGCAATAATGTTGCGCAAACATTTTATCTCATTCCCTCAAGTGCGGTCTTTATTAACGAATCCAATCAACCATCTGTTTGGCTGATTGACAAAAGTACAATGAAAGTGAAAGAAATACCCGTTACGACATCCAGCCTTTCAACGGATCAAATTCGAGTATTAAATGGACTTAAACCCGGAGATCTGATCGTGACTTCTGGCGCAAATTTCATCCATGCAGGACAAGAAGTTAAAGTATTAAAATGATAAGCGTATGAGGAAAAAATTAGGTGAATATAGCTGAATTTTCCATTAAAAAAAGAGTTATTACTTGGATGATTTTCATTGTTTTTTTGTTCGGTGGCATGATTGCTTACACTAAACTCGCACGGTACGAAGATCCGGAATTCACTATCAAAGAAGCACTAATTTTTACGCGTTATCCCGGAGCGACGCCATCAGAAGTAGAAAATGAAGTGACAGATAGGCTGGAAAAGGCAGTACAACAATTAAATCAATTAGATTATGTGAAATCTACCTCAGAGCCGGGATTGTCTGAGTTAAACGTTATCATCAAAAAGAAATATTCACGAACAGATTTGCCGCAGATATGGGATGAATTACGGCATAAAATCAATGATGCCCAGATACAATTACCGCCTGGATCACAACGTTCTATTGTGATTGATGATTATGGTGATGTTTTTGGTATGCTTCTCGCTATCACTGGCGATGGATTTTCATATAAAGAAATTGAGCAATACGCTGATTTTTTACAAAAACAATTGTCTCTGGTACCCGGTGTTGCAAAAGTTGAGATAGATGGTGTTCGTCAGCAGGCCATATTCATTGAAGTTTCGCGAGAAAAAATGGCGTCATTTGGTATCTCTCTTGATCAAGTTTATAAAATTCTAGAATCACAAAATCTAGTGACTCCCAGTGGAAATGTTCGTGTCGGTGATGAATATATCCGAATCAGTCCCACTGGCAATATCAGTTCTGTTGACGCGATTGGAAATTTATTAATTCGCAGTAATGTAACAAGTAAATTAATTCATCTCAGTGATATTGCCACCATCACACGTGACTATGTCAAAGTGCCAAGTAGATTAATCTTTTACAATGGAAAATCCGCATTAATGATTGGTATCTCTATCGTTTCTGGAGGAAATGTCATTACCATTGGAAAAGCAGTCAATCGAAAAATCAATGAATTACAAAATCAAATTCCGATTGGCATCAATGCAACCTATATTTATGAACAACCCAAGGTGGTGGAACACGCAATCAATGGTTTTATATGGAGTTTAATTGAGGCTTTAGCTATTGTCGTTGGTGTTTTGCTGCTATTTATGGGATTTCGTTCCGGTTTAATCATCGCAATCATTATCTTGATCTCTATTTTAGGCACATTTTTTGTGATGAATATATTTGGCATTTCACTTGAACGCATATCGCTGGGTGCATTAATTATTGCGCTTGGTATGTTGACTGATAATGCCATTGTTGTTACTGAAGGCATTTTAGTCAAAACAGAAAATGGAATGGATGCACTGACAGCGAGTAAGGAAGTGGTGCAACAAACTATTTGGCCATTATTAGGTGCCACTATTATAGGGATTATTGCCTTTGCACCCATTGGGCTGTCGCAAGACAATACAGGTGAATTCACTCGGTCTCTTTTCTATGTGATACTGATTTCATTAATACTGAGTTGGTTATTTGCAGTCTATATAGTACCGCTATTTTGCTTCTTACTTCTAAAACCAAGACAAAATAAACAATCCGAAGACAGTTATTCAAGCGCCACTTATGTTTTTTATAAAAAAATTCTAGCCACCTGTTTAAAATTCCGTTTCATGACCGTGGTGATAATATTTATGTTATTGTTGTTGTCTGTTTACGGATTTAAATTTGTCAAACAAAGTTTCTTTCCAGACTCAACAACCCCTTTATTTTTTATTGATTATTGGCGTTCTCAAGGAACAGATATACGCGCCACTCAGCGTGATATGCAAGAAATCGAAAAAATGATTACCAACATTAAAGGGGTAACATCAATTACTTCCATCGTTGGAAAAGGATCGTTACGTTTCATGTTGACTTATACTCCTGAGACACCTAATTCCTCTTACGGCCAATTTTTGATTTCAGTTTCAAATTACAGAGAGATAGACAAAATCGCCGATAAAATTAAGACATATATTATGCAACACTATCCAGACAGTGAACCCAAAATTGGAAAAATACGCTTAGGACCCAGTGGCGGGGCAAAAATAGAAGTACGATTCAGTGGGCCAGATGCACAAGTCTTGCGTAAACTCTCAGAAAAAGCTGAAACCATTATGCGTGAAACGCCTAACGCAATCGATATCAGAAACGATTGGCGGCAAATGGTCAAAGTGATACGACCAGAATTTTCTCAACCGCAAGCGCATGCGACAGGCATCACACGAGCAAGTCTATCTGATGCCTTGCAAACAGCATTCTCCGGTAAACAAGTGGGAATATATCGAGAGAATGACAAATTAATTCCTATCCTCTCGCAGCCGCCAGAAAATGAACGAATAGATATTAATAACATCAAGAATCTTCAAATCTGGAGTCCTTTGCTACAAAAGACCGTTCCTATTGGTCAACTCGTACTCGCATTTAATAATGAATGGGAAAATCCACTCATAAGACGACGCAACAGTATCCCCACCATCACAGCCTCATGCGAACCTCAATCCTTGCCGGCAAGCGTCGTATTCAACAGTATCCGATCTAAAATCGAAGCTATATCTTTACCGATAGGATATAAAATGGAGTGGGGTGGTGAATATGAAAATGCACGCGATGCGCAAGCAGCCCTATATTCAAACTTGCCGGTAGGCATACTCGCTATGATTTTTATTCTCGTCTTTATGTTCGGTGCCGTTAAGCAGCCGCTTATTATCTGGCTGTGTGTCCCTTTGTCTGTCATTGGCGTAACAATTGGTTTACTCTCAATGAATTCTGAATTTGGTTTTATGGCGCTACTCGGATTTCTTAGTTTGACTGGCATGTTGATTAAAAACGCCATTGTCCTTGTTGATCAAATTGAAATAGAAAGAACTTCAGGTAAGGAAACCTATCCTGCTATTGTCGATGCATCACTTAGTCGTATGCGTCCTGTGGTATTGGCAGCGGTTACGACTATCTTAGGTATGATTCCCTTGTTACCTGATATCTTCTTTCGCAGCATGGCGATTGTCATCATGTTCGGTTTGTTATTTGCGACCATTTTGACTTTAGTGATTATTCCAACGCTGTATGCAATCTTTTTTAATGCTAAATCTGAGTAGGGATGTTAATAAGCAAATTTGCTCAATGAACATGCTGTATATATACCCATTACACTTCGAAATGCGAATTTTAACATCCCATCTTGCGTCGAAGTTTAAACGTTTTTCAATCGAAAAACCTCACAATACAACGAGTATTGCTGCGGTTTTTCTCAATCAAAACGTTTAAATTTCTCGCAATCTGGGCGTTAAAACTTCGCATTTCGAAGTGTAATGGGTATAGTTCAATATAATAGGCTGAATTAACACATTTTATAAGTACGCAGCGAGGAACTGGGGACCTCTTGAATCATCCTGAGGTCCCCGGGTCCTCGCCCGAGGATGACGTGATAGTGACCCTAGTATGGAGCAGTTTTATTTGCTAACTGACTTTTTCGTGGTGTTAAGATGGCGAGAATAATTCCCATCAGAAAGAGGGCAGGAACATCACCCGCCAAATGCCCCATTTCGTGTGCGTAGACAATAGCTTGAATCAACATAATTCCGCCATGTACGAAACTAGACCATACAGTAAACCAAATTAAGCTTAAATTTTGTAGCGGATTTTTTGCAGCAAGTAATAAGAACACGCCTAAGGTCACATAAATACCAACAATCATTTGTTCATAGTTGGTTTGGTTAGGCAACCAACGCCACCCGGATGGCCACAATAACATGGCTGGAAAAACAAAGAATATGAGTATCAAACCGAAGATAATTAACGCGATACGTAAGTATTTAATGCGGGTTCCCATTTCCATAGTGAAGCTCCTTATCCGTGATTACATTCATACCACATCGATAATGATCCATCATAATAATTTTGCGAAGAAAATCCAAGCATTAAAACAGCCACCATAATTTCTTTCTATGGTAATTATATTCGATAGCTATTATTCAATTTATCTTTCTTCAACTAAGATGTTTTCGTTAATATGCATACATGGAGCAGAGATTATGAAAGACAGAAAGATGAAATATATTTCGCCGTCTCTTGCGTTAACTCATTGATTAAAAATCTGGATACAATAAATATTTTTTACGTATTTTTTCAAACGCACTCAATTTTGGTTCCCAACTAGTTCTAATTTCTTGTTCACTCATTCCTAAGCGGATTTGCGCTATGAGAGTTTGCGGGTAGCCTTTATCATTTTCATCAGGGAAAAAAAGTTTCTTACTGGGAAAAGATTGATACGCTTGGATTAAATATTTTATCTGCAATTTTCCATCGATTTTTTTAAGAATTTCTTGTTTGGTTCCGGAAAGATTCCAACCATGACAAATCTGATTTTCGTACAGGGGATGTTTCGCACCTACTCTTGAAGTGGGAATAAAAGTAAATGGTGTGGTGAGTTTAGGATGGCCGAATTGTTGAAATGGTTTATTGGTTCCTCGCCCAACACTGAAAATGGTTCCTTCCAATAGACCAATAGAGGGATACCAGTAAATAGATTGGATGGAAGGTAAGTTGGGAGAGGGCTTGACTGGCGGCGCATAGAGACTTTTATGTGTGTAATTAACATTTGGAATTACGGTTAATTGCAATTGCTGCGCTTTCGATTTAGGTATGACTTCTAGCCATTGTTCACCTACTAACATGTTTGCGTATTCACCGACCGTCATGCCATGAACAACAGGGATAGGTTGTAGTCCAGTGAATGATTTAAATTTAGGATCCAAGACGGGTCCATCTACATAAAATCCATTGGGATTAGGCCGATCCAGAAGAATAAGAGGTTTGTGATTTTCTACAGCTGCTTCCATCAATCTCTGTAATGAAGAAATAAAAGTATAAAAACGCACGCCAACATCTTGGATATCAAATACCAACACATCGACATTTTTCAAATCCTGTGCTGTGGGTTTAACTTTTTTTCCATACAATGAAATGATAGGGATTCCTGTTTTGGCATCCATAGAATTCGCTATTTTATCTCCATCATCAGCTTTTCCACGAAATCCATGTTCAGGCACAAATATTTTTGTAATATGAATGCCATGTTTACGTAAATAATCTACTAATGGAACCTGTCCTATCAAAGAAGATTGATTAACAAATAATCCGACTTTTTTATTTTTCAAAAGAGGAAGATACAGGGACGTTTGTTCGGCGCCAGGTTTAATCGGGTGAGATAAAGCAAAAGCAAAATTTGCATAGAGAATAAAGAAAATAAAAAGTAGTTTTCTCATAATAACACCCTGATGATTAGTTAATATGCGGGTAAGCACGATAAAGCTCACCTCTTCCTGTATTATTTAAACTATATGTAGATATATCAACAATACTGGCAGAGACAATATTAGCGATAGTGCGTCGGTCTTGGATGAGTTGATTATCTTTAAGAGGCAGTGGGTGCGTACGGCTAGTCAGCATGACAATCCATGTTTGTGTGACAGGATCTATCCACAGTGAGGTACCTGTCCAGCCGGTATGACCATAAGATTGAGTGGGGAATAAAATACCCCGATTTGAATAATGCGAATCAATATCCCAACCAAACCCTCGGGTATCAACCAGATTCGCAGGTGTTTGTGGCGTCGTCATTTTAGCGATAGATAACGGTCCAAGAAAATGATTCGATGTAGCACGGCCTTCAAGACCCCCATTCAGTAATGATTGTGCGTATAGTCCAAGATCCATAGCATCGGAAAAAACACCAGCATTACCAGCGACACCACCTAGCGAATGAGCAAGAGGATCATGCACATCACCCCAACGCAATTTATTTTCAATTAATTCTGTCGGAGCAATGCGATCACGTAATATTTTTGCAGGCGTAAAAAAGGTAGAGTTCATTTTAAGTGGTTTGAATATATGGTGCTTAGCATAAGTATCAATGTCTTCATTCGTGATGATTGCAACTATATGCGCCAAGACGATGAAGTTGACATCACTATATAAAAATTTTGTTCCGCTAGGATATGCTAAACGTAGCTGAGCGATGCGTTTTAATGAGTCACATTCATTCGATATGTCTGGCTGATGCGGGATTTCCCCGGGTAATCCGGAAGTATGTGTTAATAACTCCCGTATGGTCACGGCGTCTTTATCGTGCTTAGCAAACTCAGGCCAATACGTAGCAACAGGTGCATCGATTTCAATTTTTCCTTGTTCAACGAGTTGCATAATCGCTGGTGTAGTCGCAACGACTTTAGTTAACGAAGCAATATCAAAGATAGTGCCAAAACGCATGGGCGCAACATTGGGAAGAATGCGTCTATTGCCAAACACGCCGCGATAAATGATTTGTCCTCTGTGCCCGATTAAAATCACAGCGCCTGGATAATTACCCTTAGAGATAGAGGTTTCAATGATAGGGGCGATATTTCGTAACAAATCAGATCGTATCCCAGTGGCTTTAGCGATGAAGACTTCACGCGTTCCTTTAGGAAAGTGTCTAGTCTGGCTAACTAATTCGCTCGACCATAGAAATCCGGTGAGAAGAAGTAAGGCGATTGTTGTATATCTAATGTAACATAATGATTTTAATAGCATTATATACAGTTCTCTTATGGCTGTTCACTATTTAAGCATGGAAAGTAGAGGTTTGCAAGTATAGGGCTTTCAATGATTGTTAACACTATCCTAGAGGATTTCTCCTCCAGGATAAAAGGTGAAACCAAAAACTATTTTATATGTGCTTCAAGAGCCCGACTAATCCAGCTTGTTGCCTCGGGATTGAAAAGCAATTTGATATGATATTGGTTTACAAGTTCCTTTGGTGTTGGGACTGTCTTTAACTCTTTTAGTTCTTGTCCCTGTCTGGCAAGATCATTCCAAAGCAGGATCCCTGTCAAAAAGGATCGAGAGCCAATTGAAAAATAGTCATCAATTAATCCTGTCCATTCGTTAGCGATTCTCTTTCCTGTTTTTCCTTCAGGGTCAGATGTTAAATTTTCCACAATCGAAATATATAAATTATTCCAACGCTTCAACCAATAAGAAAGCAGGGCTTGTCTTAACCATTTAGCTCCTTCTGGCGTAAATTCTAATTGTGTCAATTTACCCGATTGAATACTTTCCATAAGACTAGAACTAAATTTTATTTGCTTAGAAAATAAGTCTTTTGTTTTTTTCGATAAATCATAGATGAAACAGGCGACTCGCTCACCATCCGGACCTTCGGGATGACCTAATTCATTATGATTGATCTGTTCGATAATTTTGTCCCGCGCAGCAAAATCATCGGGAAACAGTTCATAAATGGATAAGTATTCTTCAAATTGGGGTTCAGTTAATTTCTGGCCAGCCCATGTTTTCTTCAATTTTTCTCTGAGATTTTCTGTCATACGATACCTCTCAATTAATGTGATTAAATCGTTCCAATTAGGCGTCTCAGATGGTGAAAGGCGTTTAAGAATATCTCGAAGCACATCATTCACTTGCCGCAAATGCACACTTTGTGCTTTGAGCACTTGTTGTTGTGCCTGAAGATGAGCATAAATGTTAGGGTGTTTTTGCAGCATCGTCTTTATGGTGCTTAAGCTAAAACCAAAGTACCGCAAGGCAATAATCTGCTGTAACTTTGCCAAATCTTGCTCTGTATAACAGCGATATCCATTAGCAGAGCGATAAGAAGGTTTTAATAAGCCAATCTTGTCGTAATGCCGTAACATCCTCACTGATGTTTGGGTCAAATCGCTGATTTCTTTGATACGCCATTCTGTCATCTAAAGTCTCCTTTCGAACATAAGGATAGGGTATGACACAATGTCAGGGTCAATAGGAAAAAACACGAAAGCACAATCATTTTTTTTAATTGTGGGAGATTGAGTGTGTATGATATCAAATTTTAATTAATTTTTAAATTTCTTATCCAGTACTTGTTGAAGCACCCAGTGTGCCTTGGTATTTATATCATTTGACAAAAAAATCTGCGCTAATACCAAATCGTTTTTTTAATCCAGCAATTTGATTTTTAGATAATGGGCGTTCTCCATTTAGATATTTGGATACATTCGCTTGTCCACCAAAGATATCAGCTAAATCACTTTGATGTAGGTTATGCGATTTCATCAAATATTTAACCATATCAATTTCACTAATATTATGGCCGATTGTAGGATAATGCTCGTTATCATATTGTTCTAAGTTATCACCGATTATTTGCATAGCTATCGCTAATGGATGCTTCTCATTATCCCGGACTGCATCAATTAATTCATCAAGGATTTTTTCAAGTTTTGAATATTCTTTTGCATTGCTGGGCTTTTTAAATACAGAAATAGGCAAATAAAATGTGTGATCTGTTTTCGGATCTACATAATCGATTGCTAGAGCTCATATTCATAATTCACCTCGTTTTAACTTAGCTTGGTTATAGGGCTTACTATACTCAGCATGGGTCCATATCGTTCTAATATAACAGCGCTGTGTATTGTAATGAATCGCTGTAATCAAACGGTAATTGTTACCACCGATATTAAAAATGGTATATCCATGGACATGATCAACGCTATTAAACTTTTTCCTTAACTCGGTTAAGGTTTTTGCGTCAGTGACCTGTATGGTAATGTACCATTCTGCCAGTGGCAGTTCTGCTTGGGCATTATCCTTGCTATAAGTGCGAATTTTCTTTTTTGAAATAACACGCAAAATTACTTTCCATTTAATCTCAAAATCTTACTTATAGTATATGTCAATACGACATATATGTCAATACGACATATTAAAAATAAAATTAGTCTGAGAAAAAATCTAGGAGGGAGTAGTGCTTGAATAATTTGAGGGTCCCTAGTCATGCAGGAACTGGAACCTAGACAAATTCTAGTCTGATGCGCTATGGTCATCAGATAATATTTTTTTCAGTGTAGTGTTTAACGGAGTATTCACTATGAATTGGCAAATAATGCATGAAATATTGGTTTTTATTCAGCATTGCGTCTCGACCATAGGTATCTTGATCATTATTACTGGTGTCATTATTTGTTTATTTCAATATGTTTTGTATGTTTTTACTGGCCAACTGACTACCCAAGGCGCGAATATCAATAATATCCGCTTAAATTTAGGACGTATTTTGATTTTAGGTTTGGAATTCATTGTGGCAGCGGACCTTATCGGCACAACGACAACACCTGATTATTATGCGGTAGGGTTATTAGCAATTATCGTAGTGGTGAGAACTATATTAAGCTTTTCCATTAATCGTGAATTAATGTCTCTTAGTAAAGACCCATAATCACATACTTTGATTTTGAGATTCAAGGATGAATGGGCCATTAAACGTGGGTGGTATGTCATCAGCATGAAAAACGATTGGAAGCGTATTTTCCCATTTGATTAAATCCATCAGAATCTGATTGCAAATCTAGCCGTCATCAATAGAATAGTGGGCTCAAACCTCTTGGATCTGGGACCATCATCTTTTGATGCAACTTTCAATAAAATGAGAAATACACGTGAGAGAAATATTAACTGAACTATTTAGCACAGCGATTCAAGAAGCTTTTGGCAACACCGTTTCCGATTGTGACCCCTCCATACAACTAGCGGCACGTCAGGAATATGGTGATTACCAAGCTAATTTTGCGATGCGACTTGCAAAGGTATTAAATAAAAAGCCCTTAGAGATTGCAAAAGCAGTAATAGATAAATTACAGAATAAAGAATTATTCAGTTCAATTGAGCCATCAGGGCCTGGATTTATTAATATTTCTCTAGCGAATGGGTTTTTATCGCAACGTTTGCAATTATTAATCGATGATCCTCGTTTAGGTGTATCTAAAAAAACAAAATCACAAAATGTTGTCGTTGACTATGCTAATGCTAACGTTGCTAAAGAAATGCATGTCGGTCATATACGATCTATTGTGATTGGTGATTCAATTGTCCGAATACTTAATTTTTTAGGGGATCACACCATTAGGCAAAGCCACCTCGGTGATTGGGGTACGCAATTTGGCATGCTGATTGAATACTTATTTGAGACCGGAGAATATAAAAATCCTTATTCTGTCAGTGATCTTGACATTCTATATAAAAAATCCAAACAACGTTTTGATAGCGATCAAGAATTTGCTGATAAAGCGCGTGCTCGGGTCGTTGCATTGCAACAAGGGGATGAAGAGACGCTGGCCATATGGCAGCGATTGGTGAAAGAAAGTCTGCAATATTTTCAAAAAATTTATGACAAATTGGATGTTTTACTCACTGAAGAAGATGCTCGCGGCGAAAGCTTTTATAATCCTATGTTATCTGGCTTGATTAGCGAATTAGACCAAAAAGGATTAGTCACCCTTAGTGAGGGTGCAAAAGTTATTTATTTAGATGAATTTTCAATTCCATTTATCATTCAAAAGAAAGATGGCGGCTATTTATATGCAACCACGGATTTAGCTGCGGCTAAATTTAGAACTGAACAATTACATGCAAGTCGTTTAATTTATTTAACAGACATAAGACAAAAACAACATTTTGCTATGTTGTTTTCAGCCTTGAAGAAAGCTGACTCTATTGAAGAGAATGTCAAATTAGAGCATGTTCCTTTTGGTACTATTTTGGGACCGGATAATAAACCATTTAAAACAAGAAGCGGTGAATCCATCAAGCTCATTTCATTGTTAGATGAAGCTGAAAATAGAGCCAGACAATTGGCTAAAGAAAAAAATCCAGCATTGACTGACCAACAGCTAAGCCTTATTTCCCATGCAATCGGCATTGGTGCATTGAAATATGCTGATTTACGCGCAGATAAGATAAAAGATTATGTGTTTGATTGGGATAAATTATTATCATTTGATGGGAACACAGCGCCTTATCTGCAAAATGCCTATGTGCGTATTCGCGCTATTTTTCGTAAAGGCAATGTTCAGATAGAAGAAATTAAAGAAACGCCTATTTTATTAGCGCATGAAATCGAACATCTTCTAGCCATTAAAATTTTAGAATTACCGGATTTAATCTATTCTGTTGCAGAAGATCTATCACTACATCGCATGTGTGATTATCTCTATGATCTTGCTGCTACTTATCATCGTTTTTATGAGCATTGTCCTATTTTATCGAATGACAACATTCAGATTCGTAATAGTCGTCTTTTATTGTCTGACATCACAGCAAGAACGTTGCAATTAGGCTTAGATTTGTTAGGAATTAAGACGTTAGAACAGATGTGATGAGAGGGTGGGAACTGCTTTCCTCCAATAAGGTATTTGAGTCATAACCAAAACTGGGTATTACTACATTTTATTAGGATGAATTTTTTTTGATGTTGCTTTAGCATTTTCAACTCCTTCACTGTGATTCGTGGGCGTGCGGGTATTCCAAAAGATTTGATGGTCAGCATAGGGATTTTGCGCTTGATTATATGACTGAATATGTGAAGCTTTGAGATCGCCTAATGTAACTTGGCGCATGATGGCTTGCAAAATAGATGCTTCAATAGTATTAGTTGTGGATTTATCATGAAATACTTTTTCATTTAAAATATCTAACGTTACCTTACCATTCGTTGAAGTTAATTTAGCATACACAATATCATTCGTTTTAAATTCGATCGTATAGGGAGTTTGAGATGATGAAACCAGATCAATGATAGACTTTGCTTTATTTTCTGGGTGAGTAGCTAATAAATTTAAATCGATTTGTTTTAAAATTAAATCAATTTGATTGACTGCATTTATATTAATGTTTCGTTTATTTATAAATTCAGCCATCACTCTTAAATTAAATATTTCAATTACATGTGTTTCAGTATTGATTTTGGCAATTTCAATCGGTGGTTGGCCTCTCTCCACGGCTGTATCAAATGGGCGTAACCGGCCTTCCTCTCCAAACTACTAATTGATTTATATAGAAATTTCATTTTACAAATAGTGCAAAACCCTCTAAAAATGACTGTCGTTTCACGATGAAGTTAATGACATGGTCAAAGGAGAGGGTTTGCATGAGAATAATGTCAAATAAATTAGCTCAACGCAATATTATTGAGTTAGATAAGTTACAAAACAACCTGAAAGATTATATACAGCAGGCTGCGATACATGGAATACCAGTCCATGAAGTTGAAAAGAGTATTTTTTCAACCGTACTGGAAATAGGTAAACGTGCGTTGGGTTATTTTTTCGCGTCGCAAGGTGACGGTGATGTGGGTGAGAAAATAATATTAGAAAATAGCCAGAAAGAAGTAAAACGTCTTGGTAAAGGTACGCGCTATTATCAGTCAATATTTGGAGAATTTACGTTAGAACGTTACCGTTATGGATCACGTGAAGGACAGAGAATCACATCTGTTCCTTTGGATGAACGGCTGGCATTGCCTGAAAGTGATTATGGTTTTTTATTGCAGGAATGGAGCCAGCTAATTGCAGTTGAAGTTCCATTTCAAACGACTGCTATGTTGTTAGAAAAAATTTTCCCAATTAAGGTGCCTGTTGATAGCTTGGAGAAAATTAATCAAACTCAGGCAGCGCATGTAGAGGCTTTTCGCTCGAGTAAAAAGATTGACATAGAACAAGAGGAATCTATTTTGGTGATTAGTGCAGATGGAAAAGGCGTCCCTATTCGACATAAAAAAGATCAAGCTCGAATTGAAGAACATAAACGCAAAAAAGGCCCCAAACCAGATCGCAAACGTATGGCAGTGGTCGGTGCCGTCTATTCTGTTGCACCATTCATACGGACACCAGAACAAATAGTTGAAGCATTATTTTTAGATCCTGAAAAAACATCACGAGACGCCGTGCCGAAAAGGCCAAAACTAAAAAACAAGCAAGTTGTTGCGAACCTAACCCGTGATATCAATGCTACGACATTTAATGCAACGGTCACTACATTTTCGTGGATAAAAGCACAAGTGACAGAACGTAATCCAAAGCGCCTAAAATCTTGTATTGCGCTGATGGATGGCCAGCCTTCCTTATGGGAAGAACTGCATCGCCAGTTTAGTGCTGACCCTATGATAGAAATTCTTGATATATTGCATGTGACTCCTCGTCTGTGGGATGCAGCTAATATTTTTTATCCAAATGATAAAAGTTCACAAATAATTTTTATGAAAGAGCGTGTCCTGCGAGTACTAAAAGGCGAGGCAAAATTAGTGATTAGTGGCTTTCGTCAAATGGCCACCAAACAAAATATGGTCAAAACTAAACTGAAAAAATTAGAAAGAGCTTGTCATTATTTAGAAAAAAATTTATCTCGCATGAGATATGACGAATATCTTAAAAATGGATATCAAATTGCTTCTGGTGTTATTGAAGGGGCTTGCCGGCACTTTGTAAAAGATCGTATGGAGCGCGCAGGAATGCGTTGGTCAATTGACGGCGCGCAATCTATGCTGAATATGCGAAGCACTTATTTAAATGATGATTGGGACGATTTTATACAATATCGTATGAAAAAAGAAATAGAGAGGTTGTATCTAAATCGTGATCTTATTAAAAAAATTGATTGGCCGTTGGCTGCATGATAGGCGTGGGAGACCGGTTACGCCCGTATCAAATACAGTGGTAATAGCATGTTGTGGAATACTTGATAAAATATGTTGACTAGCCAATGCATGTCCTTTTAATAAAGCTGTCGTTTCTACAAATCTTCCTTTATCTGCAAGTGAGGCTTTAGGATCATGAGCTCTTGAATCTGCTCTTTCCGCGATACCAACATAACCGGGTTCGCCTCTGTACGCTGCGATGACAGAAGTGACATGACCTTGGGATACCCACTTACGCATTTGATTGTCTAGTAGAATACAATCACATATCACATTAGATCGGCATTGATTTTGCTCAATTTTTAAATCAATTTCATTTTGAACCAGTTCTTTAATTAAATAAGCCATATCTTGAGTTCGTATAAATACATCTTTAGTCATTTTTTCTTCATGTGCGTCTGTATCGGGGAGGGTGAAACATCGATAATTATCTACAGCTAAAGTAATATAATCCGCTTTTTCATCTTCATTGATATAAAGTTTTGAAATAGTACTTTTACCACTTCCTGCAGCGCCTAGGAAACAATAATCATTCGATTTTCCAATGTCAGAAACTGGTTTTTCTTGTCAATTTAAATTTTCAGCATTTTTCTGTAAAAATGATTTTACGTAATCAGCAATTATTTCATTTGTTATTTGTTTTCTTTGACCATCCTTAATAAGGTGTTTAGCAGCTTCTATTTGCTCGACACTAGGATTATTAATTTTATTTTTTGTTAATAATGATATAGCCATTTGCTGAATTTCATCTTGCCATTTGGGACCATTCATTAAAGCATGTAATTTATTTTGAATTTTATCTTCTAGCATTGGCAGGGTATTATGACTTTTATTTAATAAATTATGATAGGCAGTATGAGCTACAATGTTTAATTCGTCTTCTTTCACTTTATAAGTGACAACCATTTCCTTAGCAATATGAAGAAGGAGAGACGAGCGAACACTTGGGCAGCAGACATCAGTTAACCATTTTTCTCCTGTTAATTTGACGTCGGCAATAAAATCTATTGGATCTCTATTCAAGAAACCAGGTTGCAAAATTCGATTATGTGCCAAATTAACTTGCTTTACTCTTTCTGTCCATACGGGTACTTCTGACAATGATATAACGTCTCTTTGATTATAGGCGTCAGGTAATAAAGGTGGTTTTTGTGCTTTTGGTTTTACAGAATTAGTTGATTTTGATAAATTAACCGAATTTTCCTTTAATATTTCTTCATGTAAATCAGCACAATATACTGCAAAAGAAAGTGGGGAAGGTGATTTACGTAACATGTCATACATATTTTCATTATCGATTAAAGATATTTTTTTCTTGGTGATAAATTCTAATGCTTCAATAAATTCCTTAGCAGATGGATGAGTGATAATATCATCAATGATTTTAAAATAATCAAATATATTATTTAAAGATCGTGCTTTAATAATAAAGCTAGCTATTTTTTTTGGATCATCTATCGCTGTCAATTTATCTTGTTGTATTTTGGATAAATAAATGCCTGCTTCATATATTTCAATAAATGCATGACTGAGTTGAAGTGGATGAGCGTGTTTACATAAGCAATCTTTTTGGTGAGTTAAGTCGTCTTGATTTTGATAATATATTTTGTTGAACGCATATAACGCTTCAAAAAGCTCCCTGGGTTCACTATGTTGTAAAATCCCAAGTACTTGTTCTTGTGTACTGAATAAGCCAGTTTTAAAAGCATCATTATAAGCTTCTACATTCTCTATCAAATTATTACTTTTACTGTTAAGTAATGCGTGAAATACGTCATCTTTAAGGTAATTAACATTGAGTATTTTACAAGCTGTTGCAAAAGATATGGGATCGGGATGGGATAGAATAGTAGAAATAAGTTGATCGCTCAGTTTCTCGCCATAACTTAATTCACTCAAAATCTGTAATAAACGGTGATCATCTTCTAGAGAAATTTTTTCACAGAGGGAATTAATAAGACGACAGAGAGGCTGGTATTTTTCATTATCAATGGCTGTATGTAATTTAGGGACTATTCCTAAGTTAAAGAATTGGATCAGCTCATTTCTGGTAGTTTCTCTATTTTGATCCGTATTTTTAACTATATTATCAACTAATACGATTAGATTATTGCCATCGCTGGCATTAATAGCATGATCAAATTCAAAAGCTTTTTTTCTAAGCTCATTAATTGTAATCATAAGAATATTTTATAATCTCGCTTTGTGTATCTCTCTTTCTAAGTATAGACTACATTCTGGCTAATCCTTCAGTCGTATTAATGACTTATAACTTATTGAAAATGCTGCATTAACAATACAATGTACAGACAATAGTAATGCAGCTTGGGTCTCTGGATTTTTTTGCGGCAAGAACATCAATGTTAACTGTCCTTGAAGATCAACTAAATCTAACTTCGCCCATATAAGATTTTTGTTTTAAACTTTATATAATAGTAACATTGTATTTTGGCATAGGTTTAGCTTCCACTGGAGAGTTTTAATGATTCAAATCGCACCAAATTTAACCCTGGATGAGGCTGAAGTTAAATTCAGTTTTATGCGTTCACCAGGACCGGGTGGACAGAATGTGAATAAATTGGAAACGGCAGTATTGCTACGCTTTAATGTTGTCCAGTCGATGTCTTTACCTGAAGACGTGCGTTTGCGTTTACTGGCTTTAATCGGTAAAAAAATCACACGACAAGGCGAGCTCATTATTAAGGCAAATCGATTTCGCAAACAAGAACGTAACAAACAAGATGCATTGGATCGTTTAATCAAATTAATAAAGCATGCGGCTATTCCTCCTAAACGACGTAAGAAAACAAAACCCACCAGGGCCTCTGTACAACAACGTTTGGAAAAGAAAAAAGTGCATGCAAAAAAGAAATTGCTACGTCGTGATATACTTTCGTAAATAGAAGAATGTACTGAGAAGAGTCGAGAAATGGAAAATTTTATTCCCTTATTATTATTTGCTCTGTCAACCACGTTTACTCCGGGTCCCAATAATCTCATGATAATGAATTCAGGAATGAATTTTGGCATCAGAAGAAGTTTGCCTCATTACCTAGGAATCTGTCTTGGTTTCCCAGTCATGGTCTTAATGGTCGCGTTAGGGTTAGGCGCCATTTTTATGAAATACGCTTGGATTAAACACATATTAAAAATTATTGGCTCTCTTTACATGCTTTATTTAGCTTGGCAGATTTTGAGATCAAACAAAGCAACTATGGATAGTACGAGAAAACCACTCAGTTTTATCCAAGCCGTATTATTTCAATGGGTCAATCCCAAAGCTTGGTTGATGGCAATTGGAACAATTTCAATTTTTAGCATGGCAAATAATAATTTTAATAATGCAGTCATCATCAGTCTTGTCTATTTCTTCATGTGCATACCTTGCATAGGAACTTGGCTCTTGTTTGGAAAATTTTTACAACACATTTTAAGGAAACCCAATCAAAGAGTAGCCTTTAATATTTTGATGGCCGTAGCTTTAGTTGCTTCCATTGGAATGATTATTTTTGAATAGAATTAGGGCGTGTTGACACTGGCAGCAATTCCTTGTTTTTATTAATGGCTCGTCGGGCTCCGCCCTCTTGCGCTTTACTTAATAAAAAAAGGAGTTGCTGCCAGTGTCAACACGCCCTAATGTGGTTCTAATGCAATTTCAGTCTAGGTCTAATTTGCTTAGTTAAAAAATTCGCAACCATCATCATGGCGACACGCCACCAACCATACAGAGCACGTTGATGTGCTCTATAAAGGGATAAATAGGCAAAACGCGCTAACATTCCTTCGATCATCAAACTTTTTGTAATTCGTCCCATTAAATTTCCAATGGTTTCATAACGACTTAAAGAAATTAAAGAGCCATAATCGCGATACTGATAGTGGGGCAGCGGTTGATTGTTAAGATAATCCGTAATGGCTTTTAACAAAAAATCAGCTTGTTGATGGGCGGCTTGAGCACGTGGTGGTACCGGCTTATCGCTGCCTTCTTGTGGACAACTGGCACAATCGCCCATAGCAAAAATAGAGTCATCCACGGTGGTTTGTAAAGTGGGTTTGACCACCAATTGATTAAGTTTATTGACTTCTAATCCATCTAACTCTTTTAAAAATTCAGGTGCTTTAATTCCCGCTGCCCATGTTTTCAATGTGGCAGGAATAAATTTTCCACTTTTAGTCAACACTCCTTCGGGAGTAATTTTACTCACTTGTTCATTGGTGTGAATGACAATATCCAACACTTTTAATTTTTCTTGCACTGACTTAGATAAATGCGGCGATAGGGCGGGTAATAGACGCGGCGCAGCTTCAATTAAGTTGATGGTTATTTTATTGGGATCAAAGGCAAATCCATATACCGCCATCTGATGAAGCGCGTAATGGAGTTCAGCGGCTAATTCCACGCCAGTAGCGCCGCCGCCAACGATCGCAATATTAAATGGCTGATCTTGCTTTTGATAGGGTAAGCTCATCATGGTTTTTATCAGATGTTGCTGAAATTGGAGTGCTTGTTGGCTATTGTCTATGACTAAACATTCTTCTTTAACGCCAGGGATATTGAAATCATTTGATACACTGCCAACTGCAATCACTAAAATATCATAAGGAATGGAACGTTCAGGAATAATTTCTTGTTGATCTTCATCGAATAATGGTTTCAATATAATTTCTTTTTTTCCACGATTGAGACCTTGCATCGTGCCTAAACAAAATTGAAAATAATGATCGCTTGCATACGCGAGATAACTTAATTCATCATCGTAAGAATTCAATGTGCCAGAAGCGACTTCATGTAACAGAGGTTTCCAAAGATGAATAGGTGAGCTATCTACCAAGGTGATTTCAGCTTTCTTTCTCTTGCCAAATTTTTTCCCTAAGAGGTTTGCCAATTCAAGACCGCCGGCACCACCGCCAACGATCACTATGCGTTTTGCATTCGTCATTTTGCTTAAACGTTTATCTTCTAGAATCAAAGCAGCACTTAAAGAACTAGCAATAGCTAGAATGGTACCGATAAGCACAATGACTTCAAATCCGGTCACGAATGACTGCTGAACTAATTGGCGAATGTTTTTATCATTTGTCTTGATACCGGCGAGTTGAGATCGCTGATTGAAGATTTGCTGTTGAGTAGTAACAGGCAGCGCAGATGCTTGTAGTCCTTTTAATAATTGCTGATTGAAAATGGTTGTCATGACAAGGCCAAGAATCGCAATGGCTAAGAGACCTGCAATGCGCGAGACAGCATTATTGATGCCAGAAGCAGCGCCAGCATGATCCATTGCGATGGAATTCATCACAACAGTGGTCAGGGGCGCAACACTCACGGCCATGCCTAGACCCAGTGTCACCGTAGCAGGAAAAAAGCTACGCCAATAGGACTCCCCAATACCTGATCGAATAAATAATGCAAAGCCAAGAGCTGTAATGGCAGGTCCAACAATGAGGGGAAGCCTGGGGCCAAATCGTTTAACTAATCCACCAGACCATCGAGATAATACAAACATTAATAGAATGAAGGGAAGCAGGGCAGCGCCTGCTTCTGTGGGAGTGTAATCTTGTACTTGTATCAGGTCCAAGGGGAAGAAAAATAGAACACCATAGAGTGCAAAATAAAGAAAGAAAGTGATCGTATTTGCTCCACTAAAGTTTCGCGATCGAAACATCACCAGTGGAACCATAGGAGAGGAAATATGCGCCTCAACAAAGAAGAATCCTGTGAGCGTTATCACTCCTAATATGACTGAAGCAATCACCCAACTATTACCATATTCCCATTCGATGAGGCCGAAGACTATCGCAGCTAATCCTAGTGTGGCGAGTAGTGCGCCCACTAAATCAAGGCCTTGTGTTTGATGTTCATTTTTACTTTCTGAGACATAAAAAAAAGTGACGATAAAAACAATGATGGCGAGTGGTAAATTCAAAAAGAATACCCATCGCCAAGAAGCATGTTGTATCAACCAACCTCCTACAACAGGACCGGCTGCTGAGGTGATGGATGTAAAGCCCGCCCAAGTCCCTATGGCTTGTCCTCGTCGTTCTTCTGGGAACGAAGCACTGATTAGTGCCAAGCTTCCCGGCACCAGAAGTGCTGCTCCTATGCCTTGTATAGTGCGTGCCATAATGAGTTGTGAAATTGTGGCGGCTAATCCGCACCAGACAGAAGCGCTAGTAAAGATCAATATACCAATGAGAAAGATCTTGCGACGACCATATAAATCTCCCCATGCGCCCCCGACTAAGAGCAATGAGGCAAGGGTTAATGCATAAGCTTCTATCACCCATTGCATTTGGCTAATGGAAGTATGTAAAGCATCTTGAAGTGCTGGCAAGGCGACATTGACAATGGTCCCATCGATGAATGCCATACTCGAGCCGAGGATAGTCGCTACAAGTACCCATTTCTCGCAGTATTTTGCTATACGGGAAGAATTGGTTGGCACTGGGACTGCCTCGCATGGCGCACGGAGAAAACTTGCCATTGATAATCACCTTAGCTGTTAGGGTAGTGATAGTTTATTATAACTTAACAACTATTGGTAAGGAGGCAGTATATGCAGGGAATGAACCAGCAACGTATTATTAATAAAATCTGGAAAAGTGAACCCACGATTGAGGGAGCGGGTGTTCATCTCAAGCGTGCATTTGGTTTTCATGAAGTGCCTCTTCTTGATCCTTTTTTGCTATTAGATGATTTTCGTTCTGAAAATCCTGCGGATTATAAAGCTGGATTCCCTTGGCATCCTCATCGTGGAATTGAAACGATTACGTATGTCTTAGATGGCGATGTTGAGCATGGCGACAGCATGGGGCATAAAGGAGATATTTCAGCAGGAGATGTTCAATGGATGACAGCGGGAAGTGGAATTATTCATCAAGAAATGCCTAAGGGAAATAGTAAAGGCCAAATGTTGGGTTTTCAACTTTGGGCGAATCTTCCTGCAAAATCAAAAATGATGGATCCGCGTTATCGTGGTGTGAAGAAAAAAGAAATCCCATTGGTCTCAGTACAAGATGGTGTTACTGTTCGAATCATTTGCGGCGAAATGAAGGGTGTCAAAGGTCCAGTGCAAGATATTGTCACGGATCCTGCTTATTTTGATATTGAGATAGCATCGGGTAAATCATTTACTCACTCAGTGAAACCAGATCACACTGTAATAGCTTATGTCATCGATGGCGAAGCTTATTTCGATCCAATACGTACGCCGTTCGCGCATGATGCGGCTGGCGAAAATTATTTTGATATGACATCCCCTTGTCCCTGTAGTAATGGAACGTTGGTGCTTTATAAGACGAGTGGATCGCAAATTACTGTCACTACGGATCAACATTCTGTTCGATTTTTACTTGTTTCCGGTAAGCCGCTAAAAGAACCTGTTGCCTGGTATGGGCCGATAGTCATGAATACGCACGAGGAATTGCAACAAGCATTTCAAGACTATCACGATGGAACTTTTGTAAAGCATCCCACGTGATGACTTTTACTGTCACCCCGCAGAGGCTTTAAAGGATGTGAAAAAGATCTACCCAGTGCTAAAATATTAATGTGAAAGCATGGATGATTAAGGGGGAGGAGCATGGGCGATCCATCAAAAGTGTGGTTTATCACGGGTTGTTCTTCTGGACTTGGACGCGCATTAGCTAATGAAACCCTCAAATCTGGTGCAAAAGTCGTAGTCACTGCAAGAAAACTTTCTGCCATCACTGATTTTGTCTCTGAATTCCCAGATCAAACATTAGCATTGAGTGTCGATGTCACCGACGTACAACAAATTAATATCGCTGTTGAAGAAGCGAAAAAAAAATTTGGCCGTATCGATGTATTAGTCAATAACGCTGGTGCTGCTGTATTCGGTGCAGTGGAAGAAGTGCCAGATAAAGATGTCAGAAATTTATTTGAAACCAATTTCTTTGGCGTATTAAATATGATACGGGCTGTTTTGCCCGTCATGCGTGCGCAACAATCAGGATCTATTATCAATATATCTTCTGTTGGTGGGATAGTCGCAACACCTTGCTTAGGAATATTTAATGCTTCCAAATTCGCTGTTGAAGGGTTGAGTGAAGCATTAGCACAAGAATTAGCAACATTGGGCATTACTGTGTCACTGGTAGAACCTGGACCATCTCGGACAGCTTTTATCACTCACTCACAACAATTCAGCGGCATTGCTGACTATGATGACACTCGCAACATGATTACCAGCGTCCTTACGCAATATCAAGGTAATCAACCTGGTGACCCTAATAAAATAGCTCACGCAATTATCCAGCTGGTTCATAATCCAGTGCCACCTCTTCATTTACTTATGGGTAAATTTTCAGTTGAACGAGCACGAGAAAAATTATCTAGTCTTGAAGAAACCATCACCATGTGGGAAAAGATGTCCTACGAAACTGATTTTTCGTGATCATTTTTGTCATGTTTATTTCACATTATTTAATTTAGCGCTGCTACCCATTGGCTCATTCATTCCACCTTTACGTGCTCCCTCAGAGAATTTCATGCTATCACGTTGAGAGCTGACTAAGCGGCTTGCAGTTTGTGAAATAATACCTCTTGCCACTAATTCTTTGAGATTTTGTTCTAAGGTAAACATACCTGAATCACCACCGGTTTGAATAGTGGATTCAATATGGGAATTCAAACCTTGACTGATTAAATGGCGTATCGCTGGTGTCGCGAGCATGACTTCAAATGCGGCGACTCGTCCAGAAGATGTTTTTTTTAAGAGTGTTTGACATATCACCGCTTCAATGGTTTCTGACAACATATTTCTAACGCGGTTTCTTTCCGCGGTGGGAAATACATCAATGATACGACTAATGGTAATGGATGCAGAGTTAGCATGCATAGTCGATAAAACTAAGTGCCCAGTTTCCGCCGCTGTCAATGCGAGACGAATGGTTTCAAGATCACGCATCTCACCCAACATAATGATATTAGGATCTTGTCTCAAGGATGAACGTAAAGCAGAAGAAAAACTTGTTGTATCGCGTCCTAACTGTAATTGATTAACACAACATTTTTTAGATTTATGAATGTATTCTATGGGATCTTCAATGGTAATAATATGATATGGCCGCATGTTATTAATGTAATCAAGCATGGCTGCTAATGTTGTACTTTTACCTGACCCCGTTGGTCCTGTGACTAAGACTAAACCATGAGGTTGAACCAGTAGTTTTTTCAAAATCACTGGCAAATTCAATTCATCAAACGTTGGAATTTTTTCGGTAACGACACGTAATACAGCGGAAACACCTTCTCTTTGATGAAATACATTAACGCGAAAATTTCCAATATCTGGGAAATAAATGGCTAAGTCTAACGTAAGATATTTTTCAAACTTTTTTTGTTGCTCATCAGTTAAGAGGCTATAAATAATTCGTTTCGAGGATTCAGGGGTGAATACTTCGGTATTCTCTTTCGGTGCCACTAAATCTCCATCCACGCGAAAGAGAGGTGTCATGTCTGGCATTATGTACAAATCTGAAGCGTGTTGCTCCAAAGCGAGTTTTAAGTAGGGTTGAATTTCCATAATCATATTCTCATGTTATTTTTTTGATATAACCTAAGTATAGCAATGGATTGTAAACTGCGTGGAAGTTCAGAAAAAAATGAATGTATTTAATGAGCTACGGCAGGACTTGACGCACAAAAAAAAGAGCATGCACTGTGCATGCTCTTTTGTCTGTCTTGCTGAATAAGATTAACCGCCAGAACCCGCAGGAAGCTGAAGATTGACTCCCTTAAGTAAAGGCAAAGGATTGTCTGGATGTTGAAGATCCGGTACTAAATCATTTGAGGCTCCGCCGGGGAAACGTTTAATATTGGGATACTTCATAATCGATTTATCAAAATCAATCATGACTGGACCTACTAGTGCCACCACCCAGCCATTGTCTTGGCCCGCATATTTACCTGGCGAAGAGGACAGCACACGGTAGGGTGCAGCACCATTGAATGTCATGTCGTACTTCTCGTAGGGATCCATCGTCAGGTTATAGGTTGCACCGATTGAACCTAAATTTGCCGTCGCTCCCAGCCATGAATCTTTCGCGGTATAAACATATTTCCAAGCGATGTTTACCCAAGGTTCATTGGGATCACCAGCAATGTCTGCACGTACGCCTAGAAAATTTTCACCATCAATATAAATCCATGACCGGCGTGCTGAGTGCTGCGCTTTGCCAAGAATATATGCGCTGTTATCTATACTATCGAAATAAATTCCTTTGCCGTTATTATCTACCCAATCGTGTGGAGGTGGTTTGATACTTGCCATGGTTGCAAGGGAAGCCCACAGATCGATATGTGACATCATTTCGTGATATTGCGCGCCAGCGGGGATGTGATTAGGCCACCACATAATCGCAGGAACACGCCAGCCACCTTCAAAAGCAGTTCCCTTTTCACCACGGAAGGGTGTCGTTCCTGCATCAGGATAGGCATCTAACCATGCGCCATTGTCTGCCGTCACAATCACAATTGTATTCGGAGCTTCTGCGCGTAGCGTGTCCGCGATACGGCCGATATTATAATCAAGCTCCATGAGTGAATCTGAGTAATCACCCAGATGCGATTTACCTCTGAATTGTGGTGCTGCATTCGTCGGGTTGTGCATCTTAATAAAGTTTACATCCATAAAGAATGGCTTATTGTCTTTAGCGTGAGCTTTAATATAAGCAATGGCTGAATCTGTCTGCCGCATGTCAAAGGTAGCGAGACTGTCATAGGTGATAGTGCCAATCATTTTAGCTGGCTGACCTGCCATTCCTTCCCACTCACCTAAGTTAACAATGTCATCGTATTCCTTGTTGAAAGTAGGATTGAAAGAGGGAAACCAGGGGTGGAACCACTTAGAGGTATCATTGTAAGAATACACGCCTGCATAATAGGCAGCGAAATTCTTCATCTCATCAAATCCATGTGCGGTGGGATAGGAATCCGGCTTGTCACCTAAATGCCATTTGCCAGAGAAATAAGTGGAATAACCATTCTTTTTAAAGAATTCAGCGATGGTAGGTGTTTCTTTGCGAAGATAATTCATATCACCTGGTGCAACGACGATAGAGAGTGCTGAGCGAATTGGAATACGTCCAGTGATAAATGAAGCTCGACCTGCTGTACAACTTGCTTGCCCGTACCAACTAGTAAAAACAGCCCCTTCTTTTGCTAATTTATCTACATTGGGGGTAGGATGACCAAGCGCAACGCCACCACCAGAATAGGCACCAAAATCTCCCCAACCTGTGTCATCTGTCATAAGCATGACGATATTGGGTTTTGCGTTTGAGTTGGCTTGCGGCGCGGTTTGATTTTGTGCCTGGGCTGATGCGGTATGACTGAGAGTACTCGCAATTCCTATGCAGGTCGGAATGACTACTAGACACTTTAATAATGATCTCACATCTTCCATAATGATCTCCTTGTAAGCTAATCCCTAATTTTTTCGGCAACGAATTAATATTCTACAGTGAGTTATCAGCCTTATCATCCGATTATTTGAGAATGTTTATCGAACTGTGCGCGTCATATGGTTTCTTATGTTAATGAATGACTTGCTATTTTAAAGAGAAAAAGTCCTTTAATTAATCGTAGAACATAATTAGTTATAATAGGTATAAGTGAATCTGGTAGTGATAACAATGATGGGATTATTATCAGAAAGAAAATTTATAAACACATTACTTGTATTCGCGTTGATTATTCTGTTTGGTATTGGGATTGGGGTATATGTGCAATCCAACAGAATGCTGAATGCGAGTAATTGGGTCTTTCATACTCATGATGTCATTGATACGGCCAATCAAATCCAGATTTTAGAAACAAAAGCAGAAACTGGAGTCGCTACTTTGCTTTTGACTAATCGCGACAAGATCAGTGACAAGCTAGCGTCACTAGAGAGTTCATCAAATGCAAATCTAAATCGCATTAGCTATCTCACTCGAGATAATCTCCGTCAAATACCGCGTATCAAGCAATTACGAGCATTAATTAACGAGAAGTATGTCTATTTACAGCAGGCAATTCAGCTGTATAAAAATAATAATAAAAATGCCGCTTTCGCGTTATTCTCCGATCAGAAAATGGATCAATTAAACGAACAAACCGGTATCGTTATTCAAAATATTATTTCTGATGAATTAAGGTTACTTCAAATTCGTAACGCGAGCTATGGACACGAAATTGCTCACAGTAACATTGATAATGTCTATAGCATTGGGGTGTGTCTCATTCTTTTATTATTTGCGTTTGCTTTAATTAACTATCATTTATCCCAGCGATATCGTGTTGAAAAAAGTATACAAGATGCTGAATTAAAATTGCGCGAAGCAAATAGAAATCTGCAACTAAGTGCTGAGCGTTTTAATCTAGCAGTCACTGGCGGCCGAATTGGTTTATGGGATTGGGAAGTGGGAACAAATAATGTTTTTTACTCACCTTACTTGAAAAACATGCTGGGTTATTCCACAGCAGAATTTCCTGATACCTATGAAGCATTCATGAGTCGAGTTCATCCAGATGATATCACTAGACTTAAAAATGCAATTGCAGACCATCTTAAAAATCACGGTCCCTACGATATTGAATATCGTGTCATAAAAAAATCAGGTATTTACCATTGGTATGAGGCAACGGGTCAAGCGCTATGGGATGAATCTGGTCATCCGACTCGCATGGTGGGCGCATTGTTTGACATTGCAGAGCGTAAACGCTTTGTAAAACGATTGCATATTCAATTTGAGATTACGAAAATTCTGGCAGAGGGTTCAAATCTTGAGGATATAGCGCCACACATTGTGCGGACAATTTGCGATAATCTTGATTATGATTTTGGCGCGCTCTGGATGAAAGAAGAAAATAAAGACGAGCTGCGTTGTGCAAGCAGCTGGCAGCGATCAGAACAAACACAAGCATTTAATGATATTACACACAATATGGTTTTTGAAAAAGGGGTTGGACTGCCAGGACGTGTGTATGCCAAGGGTAAAGCAGCATGGATAGAAGATATCATGCACGATGCAAATTTTCCGCGTTTTAACCATGCGAAAACATCGGGTTTGCATTCAGCATTTTGTTTTCCTATTTTCTTGCGGAATAAAGTGATAGGAGTAGTGGAATTCATAAGCACCGATATCAAATTATTCGATGAAGAATTACTACAACTCATGAATACAGTTGGTTTGCAAATGGGATTGTTTTTGCTGCGTAAAGAAGCGGAAAATCAATTGCGTCTGAGCGAATCATATAAACAAGCCATCTTGGAATCGGCTTCAGACTGTATCATAACAATTGATAGTCAAGGCAAAATCATTTCATGCAATTCTCAAACGAGGCAAGTATTCAATTATACGAATGTTGCTATCAAAGAAATCGATATTAATAAACTTATCCCTCATCTGAGCGCAGCGGTGGCCTTGCTTGCTGATAAAGAGTTGCATGAATTAAAAGGCAAACGAAAGAATGGCGAAGAATTTCCCATCGAAGCGACTATTTCAAAAATGGAAAACAAAAATGAATTACGCTATGTCATTATTGTTCGCGATATTACCGAACGGAAAAAAATTGAAGTCATGAAGAATGAATTCATCTCTGTCGTCAGTCATGAATTACGGACACCACTTACTTCTATACGAGGATCGTTGGTGCTGCTATCGGGTGGAAAAATGGGACATTTCACAGATAAAGCGTATAAATTACTGGGGATCGCTAATAAAAATTGTGACCGGTTGCTTCTTCTCATCAATGATATTCTGGATATCGAAAAAATCGAAGCAGGTAAAATGCAATTTAAATTTCGGTCTGTTGAAATTAATCAATTGGTTAATGAGGCCATCTCTAATAATCATATATATGCTGAAAAATATAATGTTTCGATCAAATTAAACGATCCCAGACCAGAAATTTATGTGCGCGCCGATCCAGATAGACTCATGCAAGTTTTAACTAATTTGATTTCTAACGCGGTCAAATTTTCGAATCCAGGGGGAGTGATTGAATTATCCAT
This sequence comes from uncultured Gammaproteobacteria bacterium, assembly GCA_963711205.1. Classification (GTDB taxonomy): domain Bacteria; phylum Pseudomonadota; class Gammaproteobacteria; order DSM-16500; family DSM-16500; genus Aquicella. The sequence goes on along the minus strand of CAVQDE010000001.1, from coordinate 1,451,786 downwards.
AAAATCCATCCATCATGATGTCAGAGTTGAAGTGAAAGACCATGGAGCTGGTATACCGATTGATTTTCAATCACGTATCTTCCAAAAATTTTCACAAGCAGATTCATCAAACACCCGGGTCAAAGGCGGCAGTGGTTTAGGGCTGAATATCAGTAAGGCAATCATTGAAAAACATTATGGTTCTATGAGTTTCCATAGCGCACCAGGACGTGGGGCGACATTTTATTTTGACTTACCGATGGAAGGAGTAACCAATGTAACAACCGCGGCACCTGGGCAAATGGGAGAAGCAACGCCAGTCAAGCTATTAATTTGTGAGGATGATGAAGATCAAGCATCTTATTTGAAAACATTACTTGAATCTGAAAATATACAAACGGACATTGCCTATAATGTGATGGAAGCTAAAAAACTGCTGGAAGAGAATATCTATTACGCTTTATTGCTAGATTTGATTCTTCCTGATGAAGATGGTATCACCTTCATTCGTGAGTTAAGACAAAATGATAAAACTAAAAATCTGCCTATTGTCGTGTTGTCTGTGATTGCGCAAACAGGGCGCAACTTGCTGAATGGGTATGCATTCTCAGTGGTTGATTGGTTAGATAAGCCTCTTAATATTAATCGATTGCTGTCTGCCATTAACCGAATTCAAGTTCATAAAAATAAGCCACATATTTTGCATGTGGAAGATAATTCTGATATTCAATCGCTTGTTTCGACATTGCTGGAAAATGAAGCGATCATTGCAGCCGCTACGTCAATCAATGAAGCAACAAAACTGATACAAAAGGAAAAATTTGATCTTGCAATATTGGATTTACACTTACCGGATGGTAATGGCACAGATTTATTAAATTTATTATCACAATATAATATTCCGATATTAGTGTATTCCAACTATGCATTGGATCGTGAATATTCAGCGCGAGTTAAACAAGCATTAATGAAATCGACTACATCGAATGAAAAACTACTGCAGACGATCAAGAATTTATTACCTGAAACGATAAAGGATATTGATTATGTCTAAACAAGACTTGAAAAAAATACTCTACGCTGAAGATGAAGATGATATACGTACTATCACACAAATAGCATTAGAAGATGTAGGTGGTTTTACTGTGACTTATTGTACCGATGGACAGGATGCCCTAAGCAAGGCAATGGAAATAAAACCAGATTTATTACTGCTTGATGTGATGATGCCTAAAATGGATGGTCCTTCGTTATTGAAAGAATTACGTAAACTTCCCGATTATGAGAATATCCCAGCAATTTTTATGACAGCAAGAATTCAACCAGGTGAAATCGCAGAATATAAGAAAATGGGAGCGATTGAAGTTATCACAAAACCATTCGATCCCATGACATTAGTGGATCAAATTAAAAAAGCATGGAGTAAATCATGACTAAGCAAATAAACGACAAAATACAGGCACTCTATATTGCTTATGCGGATAAGCTTCCAGTAAAAATAGATTCCATAGTGGTAAAGTGGACCACACTACGGAATAATTACGCGCAAAGCGAATTAACACATTTTCATCGAGAAGTGCATACTCTGTGTGGTTCGGCCGGCACCTATGGTTACATGGGTATTAGTCTAGCTGCCAGAGAGTTAGAGAACTATTTAAAAGAATTACTCAATCATGACAAATTAAGCAATAGCGAAATCCAGAAAATAAACCAATTGATTGAGCAGTTAAAAACAACCACCATCAAACAAGCAGATCATAACGATGTTAAAGCCGAACCACATACCGAGCATGAAGAAAAGTAACATTGACTATTTAATTCATTAAAATCAATTAAGTAAAATTAGTAGATTCATTCTTAATCAATGCAATGTCATTTTTTATAATTAATGCAGCATATTGTAAAAATTTCACTGAAATTAAGTAGTTAAATGTAGTCTTTTCTTTCATCACCATTAATCGCCTGTGCTGATATCGCAGCGACCTGACACAGGTTTTTTTCGAGTATCAAAATTTATTTTAATAATGGTATGTTTTTGATTCTTCTTGCGCAATTAATCGCTATGCCGCTTAGGGAAAAAAACCTATTATAAATTTATGATAATCTGAATTTGTAAATGGACAACCGAAAGGGAGTCTGTATGTGGACAATATGGAAGCAAATTTATATTACCTACATTAGTCGTTTTCAGCATTTATACTCATACCGCACAAGCTTGGGATAAAGGTATTTACTTAACCCAATACATGGCAGAAAACCCGGATAAATTAGATTATTTACATCCGCGAAGCCAAAGCAACAGGCATTAATACATTTGTCATTGATCACGAATACTACAGTTCGCATTACGCACCTGCCATATGCCAAAGTCAAAGCTGCTGGTATTAAGGTGGTCACGCGTATTGTTGTATTTTCTGATGGCGGTCAACGCCACAACAAATTCGCTCACAAGCGCATTGGGAGGAAAAATTTAAATTACGCAGAGATGCAATTAAAGCAGGCACCGATACTATACAGCTTGACTATATTCGCTATAGTTCCAAAGAACCCGCTAATCCACAACATGCCAAAGATGTTTATCAAGTCATCAAATGGTTTAAAGCAAAAATCAATGCAGAACATATCCCGATGGAAATCGATATCTTTGGTGAAGTAAGTTATCATCCCTCCATGCATATTGGTCAAGATATTAAAATGTTTGCTGATAGCGTTGATGGGTGAATCCTATGGTTTATCCATCCCATTTTTGGCCATATCAAAAATATTCTGCTGAACCCTATAAAACGATTAATAATTCTTTAAATGCTTTAGTGGCAATTTGATGGTAAGCCGCCATTTAAAGTGCATGCTTTCATTGAGGCTGCCAATTATCATTATATTAAAAAGACTTCTAATGCAGAAAAACAAAAATATTTATTACAAGAAATTCGCGCAGTAGAAGATGCGAATGGCGTTTCAGGCTGGTATGTGTGGAGCGCTAATAATGTCTATGATAATTTATTTCAAGTATTAAAAAATAATAAAATAAAATCAGCTGATTTTGAAAAAACCACCTTTTTTAATCCGCTGACTAATACCGCTCATCCAAGTGCTGATGATACTCAATTAAATACGGATGTTCCCAAACCAAAAGTGAAGCCCACGTTATACGAGTCATTGGTCGATCATGGTAATTTATTTAAGAATGGTCAATGCATTTGGTTTAGCGGGATTGCAACGAGTTATGAGAATTAACTTGATTACGTAACCTGACCTCGCTTCTGTTTAGAAGCGAGGTCAGACTTGTTTCAACAATTATTTTGGACAATGATCGGTTTGAGAACAGACTGCTTGGGCAACATTTAGCAGTCCATAGCCATAGGTATTGTTGGGAATATGAGATCCAGGAATTCCGCCACAACTTTCACTCGTCGTTTTAGGTTCTGCGTTTTTCTCAAGAATAGAAATCGTTTCATCGATATTTCCAATCAGATTCTTATTAAACGACCAAAGCAGTGCTGCTGCTCCTACAGCATGGGGACCTGCCATGGAGGTTCCGCTCCACATCATAGATTCGTATCGATTGCCAGGAACGGAGGATCGAATGGTAACACCTGGTGCGGAAATATTCGGGCCAGGGCCGCCATTAAGTGAGGATGGGCCGCGACTCGAAAAACTAGCGATTTTATCTGTTCTATGATCAAACGCTCCGACCGACAAAGTGAGACCTGAATGCCAAGCAGGTGGTGCATCTATCGTAGAGCAACGAGGACCATCATTGCCTGCGGAAGCGACAACGAATATGCCGGCTTTTTTCATTGCTGTCAGCGCTGGTAATATTTCATCACCTTGGCATCCTTCTGATTTGTCACAACCCCAAGAATTGTTGATTACATGAGGTGCTTTAGCTGGATTTCCATCTTTCAGCGGATTTCCACTAAGCGGGTAGGGTGCTAAGAAAAATTCAAAACATTCGATATAACTGGCAGGCGAGCCAACACCATTGTTCATGTTTCTGCAAGCCATCCATTGTGCTTTTGGCGCTACGCCGATTTGATTTCCTTTGCCGTCATCACCCACGATGGTGCCCATGGTATGCGTACCGTGTCCAAAATCATCGCAAGGAACTTGAGAATCATAGCCACATTTGCTTGTGTTGATATTGTTGCTAGAAGTATGAATCGCATCATGCCAGTTATAGTTATGGTTCACTGTGCCATCAGGTGAAGAACCACGATATTGATGAATTAAAGCAGGATGGTCCCATTGAACCCCGGTATCTTGTCCTGCCACTACAATGCCTTCACCACGAATGTTGAAGTTATCCCACACTTTTGTTGCACCAATACGAACGAGATTTTGTTCAGGACCGGCAAGAAGATGTGCTCTTGGGGAAAACTTATTAGAAATCTGCGGGAGTCTTAATTTCACAGATGGATTACCCATGATACGTGCCACATCAGGTCTAGCTGCCAATGTGTTGATTACATCAGCCGTTGGATTTTCTACCGCTATCATATTTTCAATATAGAATTGACGAAAACGTATTTTTTTCGATTGCAAATAATCAACAAGAGGTCCTTGGGTAGAGAGCGCCGTATTTCGGAGTGTGTCATAAACAAAACGGCCTTTGTCTTCGCGGGCGACAAGTGATTCCACACCACTCAAATCAGCTTGGCTTTTCAAAATAACAAAGACCGTATGATTAGATTGTTTATTGTTTAATTTAAATTGATCTTGAACATATTTATCAATTTTTGGGTTGAGAGGCGGGACGAATGCTTGAGCATATTGGCTTCCTATTACAGAAACAAGTCCCATGCACAACAAGATGTGTTTAATATTCATTGTTTTCTTCCATTTAATTAGTGAGTGAAATATGCACGCCGTATTACATTACCTATTTTTTTTCTAAAAACAAACTGTTTTAAATTGTCATCTAGAATTTCACGCGACATCTTCAGGGCATCCTGATATAACTGTGCCTCTCAGTAGATCTACTTAAAGCAATAAAAGGATTAGGGGTACATGCGTGATACAAAAAAAGCTCTTGTTTGGATATCGACAATTTTAAAAAAATACGATATTCCCTTTCAAATTACAGGCGGTCTGGCGGCTAATGTATATGGCTCTAAGCGTCCACTCGATGATATTGATATCGACATACCCGAGGATAAATTTGAATTAGTAAAAAAAGAAGTGGAAGGCTTTATCCTATTTGGTCCAGAGCGGTTTAAAAGTGATAAATGGGATTTATATCTCATGACGTTAAACTACAAAGAGCAGTCAATTGATTTGAGTGGTGCTTATACTACGAAGGTTTTCAATGAAAAAACACAAACATGGCATACGCTGACAGAAGATCTTTCAACGGTGATGATTAAGTTTATCTTTGGATTGCCATTACCGGTGATCAGGCGAGAAAAATTACTTGCATACAAAAAAATATTATCTAGGGAAGTGGATTTAATTGATGTTAGTGAAATTGAGGGCGGATCATCTTGAAAGAGATTTGGTAAGTCATGATTAGTCCTAGCTAACAAGTTGTAAAAACTCTATGAGGAAATGCTAAATTCATAAATAGCATTGTAAAAAAAGTGAGGGTTGGACAACCACCATGCTGCCTTGAAGTCTGAGGGATGTCTCTCTTACATTACGAGATATTTTTGTTTTGATCATGGAGCCTTTTCACTAGGTTGTATGGCATTATAATGGTTTCAAATAAAATGTTCTGCATCCATTTTTATTTAATGGAAAGAGGTACTCAATGGATATTGTAAAACATCAAACTGAAGAAACCTATCATGATCAAATGACAAGAGAAGGTGTGATTATTTGTCGTCACATCATTGATGCGGAAAACATCCAGCTTTTAAGAAGAGAAATCCATAAAATTAAAGAAATTGTCATATCTAAAATTAGAGGCATGGAACGTCCGCTAAAAACGTATACCGATATTGCTGAAAGGCAATTAGGGCGTTTTGATTACAGATGCGGATTTCATGCTGAAATATTTTCTATCACAGCACAGCCTATCATTCGTTTAATTAATACAATCTCACCCCGAATCGATTTCAGACATTATTGGGGAGCTATTCCTGCATTGGGAGGATCTGGGCCTACCAATATGCATAGAGATGTTTATCCAATGCTGAATAATATCGAGGGCGAAGATTTAAGCTCATACGATATCAATTTGCCGCCTTATTATTTTACTGTGCTCATTCCGTTAGTAGAAATCACACAAGAGAATGGGCCAACGCAATTTATTAGAGGCAGTCATAACAAGGCGGTGGTCAACATAAGCCAAGCAGAAATCTATGCTCCATTATTATCGCCAGGGGATATTGTTATCTTTGATGGAAGAACGTTACATCAAGGATCAGCCAATAAAACGCAGGAGGAGCGTCTAATCGCTTATATTACGTTTGTAGCCAATTGGTATCATGACCAAACTTTTACAATCAATAATTATCTTTTTCCTGAATTGATAGTTAAATAAAGCTAAATTTTTTGATATAACGTTCCATCATGATACATATAGTAGCGACCGCTTTTTGATTGTACCAATCCCACTTTCGCGCCGTGCACCTTATCCTTGCCTTTTATCCAATAACCACCATTCACATTCATGACATCATATTTTATTTCATCAGGATCTCTAATCACGATAAAATGAGTACCTACTATAAATGTGATATCTAAATTAGATTCATTCATCTTAACGCGATGGTAATTTCCTTGATAGTCAATGGGGATGTCGATAGAGGCGGTATTATACGGATAGTGTTTGATAAAATTCCTATAGATTTGTTGAGTATGATTTGGGACTTTGTCAAAAACAGTGTAATTCCAGTTATCGTATATAATCGGATAGGCTTCTTCCTCACTGTTAGTAAAAGTCAAAAAACCTTGTTTATGTTTTGTAGAATAGGCCCATATATTGCAACCGCTAAATGAAAGTCCTTCGTATCCATAAATCACATCATCATTGACTCTTCTAATTTCAATCGTTAGTCCATTCATCAAAGTATTCGATGCAGCACGTGCATGAGTAATATCTGTCATAGTATGAAAAATAGGCTCATTAATAAGTCCTTCTAACAATATTTTCATGTCATTTAGAGTAGTAAAAAAGCCGTTGCTGTAACAAAAATAGCCATGGTCCAAGATCGCAACGGACGGATAATCATAATCAATGGAAAGATCTTGGCAATATAAATTCGGCACTCTTTTCCGCGAAAAAAGTGATTGTTTTAAATTGAATTTTTTAAGCACATAGTTGTCATACAAATCTTCAATCTTAAGGTCGTAAATTTTTTCCATGATATAACCCAAAAATATAATGGAGATTTCTGAGTAATGGAATTTACATTCATTGGTATAAATGGGAGTAATGTGGTTGCGACACATCTCTAGAAACAGGTTTTCATCAAGAATACTATGGTGTTTGAAAAGATATCCTAATTCAACCTGCTCTAATTCACTTTCCGAAACATCAAATGTGTAGGGTAAGCCAGCATAATAAGAGCATATATCTCGAATAGAAAATTTATTTCCAACCAATGCTTGAAAAAGAGATAAGAATTCCTTGGCTTTTTGTGACTGGCATAGTTTATCTAAAAATTCATTATCATCTAAAATATCTGATAAGTTATATTTTTCCGAGAGAAACGATAAACAAACAAAAGTGGTCAACAATTTTGAAAATGAACCGGAGCAAAACAATCTATTTGAATCTACTGTGCCAATGATTTGCATAGGCATACATTACTCGCATAGCAAAAGAAAATGATGATTAAAGTCTATCATACTTAATCTTATTGTTTAATATGGATTAACTAACTAGAAGCTAAGCAATTTTTCTGAAAAAACTGCTTAGAAAAATTATTATTTCAGCAACCTCGTCGATTTATGATAGGAAATAAAACTGGTCAAGAATAATAGATGATCTTTATTTAGTTTTTTTACATGTTTCACTGCCAACTAGTACTTGACCATTCACTATCCATCTACTTTGTAAACTCCCATCAGGTTTCACTGCATATAAGCCGAGCATGTAATAACTTTTATTCAAAGGCCAATAAAGAACAGCAAATGTATTATTTAAATCAGGATGTGTTACACCGGTGCCTATCATAATAGGGGTACCGCTTGCATCTTGCCATTGAACATTATACACATCCCCATTTTTGATAATGGTTACCAATTGAAAAGAATAAGTATTTTTTTGAAAGGGATCTGTCCCAGTGCATTGATAAACACCACTCATATTAGCGCTATTTGTAGAGGCTGAAGGCGTAGTAGGTGTAGCAGTGGTCAAGACTGGAGCGGCAGTGGTTGTTATCACTGGAGTGGTTGTAGGTGTTGCGCTTGTTGTAGGCAATGTTATGATCGATGTTGGCGTTGTAGTTGTTGTGGGTGCTGCTGTTGTCGATGTTGGCGTTGTGGGTGCTGTTGTGATTGGCGTAATCGTTGTATTTGGCGCGCTCTCAGCATATAGCAATGTGCTAAATGCAGATAATGCGGAAATTAATAAAATATTTTTAGTGATTTTCATAAGCAACATCCTTTATGTGAAAATGCTCTCTCTTATATAATCTATTGTAGCTACTTTTTACATAAAAATGCTTATCCAGCAGCACAAATTAAGGTATTTTAAATCCAATCATAGACTTATCAAGTGCATAAATGGAAAAAGCCCGTATGAAAAATTCCATACAGGCTTTTATGAGATTGATTATGAATGGGATGCTAAACCAACGGTTTGATTAGGGACGGGGTTTTCAATAGGAGGAACTTTGTAACTATTGTGATGATGAAAGAATGTGCTGACATACGAAGTTACTTTGGAAAAGAACGCTTTTACAGTGTTGCTTAACCTTAGTAGCAAGTGAATCCGCCGTCAGCAATTTCGATCCCAGATCACGCTTCTCATCATTCAACGAGGACTCAATGAGTTGTTCTCCCAAGGATTTCAACTCTGAATAATCTTACAATTGATATGCTTGATTTACGAAAACATATTTATTTAACATGTTGGAAATTAAATTCCACATCAACATCGAGTCCAGAAATAGTCAATGTTCCTTGTGCATGAGCTGAATCACCAGAGAAATTACCATTTAATGTCCCATAGGATGTTACGAGAGTAGCTTTACCATTCACGCAATGCCCAGCAAATCTGTCCGTATGAGAAGCAGGGCAAAGTAGAGATCCTGAATCCCTTTGTAGCGCAACATCGAAATTAAAATTACCGGCAGCATCGATGGCGCTAGCGGTGCCTGTACCATGATAGTTACATATTCCTATTAGCCAATGTGATGCTTTACCTGTTCCTTGCCAATTCCCCGGTATAGTTTTACATGCATCGGCATCGGTAGAGTTAAATAGAAAATCAGCATGGGCGAGGTTAGTAAGTGAGAGTAATGTTGCGATAGAACTTATTAATAAAATTTTTTTCATGATTCCTCCAATTGATTTACCTTAATGGTAACATCTTACTCGCTGATTGCGGCTGGTATAAGAAGATACCCGATCAGAAGCATTTTCATTATAGGCATTTGATATGGTTTTACCACTTATTTTGACAGATGCTGTCAAATAAGCGTGCTGTCTTTTTTATTAACACACCTGTGTGTTCATCTATACCCATTACACTTCGAAATGCGAAGTTTTAACGCCCAGATTGCGAGAAATTTAAACGTTTTGATTGAGAAAAACCGCAGCAATACTCGTTGTATTGTGAGGTTTTTCGATTGAAAAACGTTTAAACTTCGACGCAAGATGGGATGTTAAAATTCGCATTTCGAAGTGTAATGGGTATAGTTTGAATGGCATAGAATGACCTCATTAAACTGATGCATCACCTCTGGTAAGTAATAAATATTTATCCGTGATTTCACGGATGTTCATGCTTTTGAAATGATGGTAAGTTTTCCTAGTTATTAATGAAATAAGAAGGAAGCTATTATGAACCATGAGAAAATGATGAGCCATGCACAAAATAATCACCTGTATTGCGATCATCATGAGAATGATGACAATGACAATTATCTTTTACAAATAGCGAGGAATTCAAAAACTAAAAGAGTTAATAGAAATGACACTATGCAATGGAGTCCATTATGGGGTCCTCCATTATAATTTTATCTAATAAAATTATTTACTGAAAAGTAGAAAAGGATTTCTACTTAATGATATAAGCACTCTTTATATTGTGTGTTTCGTCGCGAATTAAAAATATAAAAGAATTAGGCATGTTGACAATTTGGCAGCAACTCCTTGTTTTTATTAATGGCTCGTCGGGCTCCGCCCTCCTGCGCTTTACTTAATAAAAAAAGGAGTTGCTGCCAAATTGTCAACCCGCCCTAGAAAAATCGTTGCAATTTAAGAGGATACCATGAACTCATCATATATAATTTCTCCAGATAAAATTACCCAATTATCTGACAAATCAGACAAAGATTTCTATTTAATGATTCCACCAGTCTTAGATGGATTAGTTTCTATTGGAAATTCTAAATTGTATCATTCTACTACTTTATCCACTTGTCAAAATCACGAAGAATTTTATGAATTGATGAATAAGGTAAGTCCATCAGCGCATGTCATTTATCTGCCAAATAATGATTACAGCAGTTTTTTAAAATTTAAAAAAAATGATTTACAATCAAAACAATCTGTTCTTGTTTTTAATATGACAAGATTTCCACAAAATTGGACGGTAATAAAAAAATATTTAGTAGTTATGGAAAATACAGAAATTGATTCGCAAATAAAATCTGCTGAATATTTCTATAAATGTATAGACAAGAAACCAGAGCTTTATTTTCAAGATATGAATTATCACACATCGGCAACGTTTGAAATAGATGACCGTTGTCAGTTTAATGATCTTTATGGTTATGTAACAGATCAGCAAATAGAAAAAACAATTCCATCCGGCGAAATTGCCATAACCAGCGATCAGCCTTTTAATGTAGTCCCTAAGCCACTACCATTAAATGGTGAATTATGCTTGCACAGTTATCCGTTGGTTCTTGTTAGCGGCGTTGAGCCATTTTTTCGTGAAAAAGATCAACAACGTTTATACCAACATCTCACATCACTGGCTAGCAATCCTATCATAGCAACGTTAAAGAACGGTATTATTACGAACTTAGTTCCAGCTAATAATCATGCTGATCATGCAGGGTTACGGGTGTTATCTTCTTTGATAGAAGTGGATGAACGGTATGCTATTCTAACAGAAATTGGTATAGGACTTAACACTCACTGTCCATTGGAATTAAATAATTGCGGATTGATGGAGGTTTATGGGAATAAGAACTATTGTGTTCATTATGGGTTCGGTAATCACCACACAGGCTATCATATCGATTTGATAAATCCTAATACGAAAATGATTATAAATGATGAAATGTTAAATCCGTAAAGAAAGGTTTTATTTTTTTCGAAGTTGCTTATAGAAGAGTGGTTATTATAGATAATTAACCTTATAAAAACATATTTCTTAATTTAATTATTAACTCTACTTTGTCACGACAATTTAATTTCATTTTGAGATTATTAATATGTGTTTCAACTGTTCTCGGTGATAAATGAATAGAAGCAGCTATTTCTTTTATCTTGCTGCCATTCATCAGTAGTCTGGCGCAATCAAGTTCTCTGTTAGTAAATTTAGCAGGATAATCCAATCTAGGATTATTAGGCATGAATGCTGCTTTTGGAGGATCAATTTGTTGAGTTTTCAATGCGGGCGATTGATTGTGTGTTTGATAAACTTGAGTAAAAATACCTGGCGGCACGATATTGATGTATCCTTTCTCAATGGATATATCTAGTATGTCGCAGATACTAGTTGCATTTAATTGACTTTTAATATTTTCTACGCACGAACTAATTACATTGACAGGAAAATTTAATAAACCTGCAATTTCAGATATTTTTTTCCGCCGGATCAAAAAAAACAGGCAACAAGATTCAAATGTTGATAATTGTATTCCACGATATTCTTTGTTTAAGATGAAGCTGTTTACTGTATTTGATTTGTTTTTCCAGAATTTGATTGGATGATCTGCTATAAGATTGTGAATGAATCGAATGAGTATTGGATCTGTGCATTCTTCGGCATGTGACAAAGTGGCAATGTTTTTTCCGTCAAGATTTTTCAGAAGTGACTTCCTGAAGTGGTATGGACGAATGAGACCTTGAAATGGAAAAGTGCAAATCCCTTTCATTGACTCATCTGAATTAATTACCTCAAGATCAAGGTTTCTATAGAATTGCCCATTGTGAGATAAAGGGTGCGGTATAGTCAGATCTGAATAGCCAAATAAAAGGTCGGAATTTTTCAGGCCAAATTCATTCACTGTATTCGTATTTGCATTCAGATAATTGGAATTGAGATCTTTGATGATAACAAAACCTGGCATATCGCGAATGAGTGAATGGATATCTAAGTTGGATATTGTTAATGATGAATTTTTAACTGTCATTGTTATTGGTTTTTCGCTCTGAGTACTGGTTAATGGAACTAAATATTTACCAATGTCATATACCCATTACACTTCGAAATGCGAATTTTAACATCCCATCTTGCGTCGAATTTTAAACGTTTTTCAATCGAAAAACCTCACAATACAATGAGTATTGCTGCGGTTTTTCTCAATCAAAACGTTTAAACTTCTCGCAAGCTGGGCGTTAAAACTTCGCATTTCGAAGTGTAATGGGTATATTATTGCAAATTATATATATCTATACCCATAATATCCGCTCCCAAGTGTGATATAAATGCTCACGTATTGAGCAGTATCATCTCAATAAATGGATAAATAAAATCCACAGAAGTGGTTTCAATCAGAAAAAATATATCTTCCGTGATTTCACGGATGTTCTCTTTTCATCAATGGTGGTAATGTCGCTCAACCTTATACCTCATATGAAAAGATACCATATGAATGTTTGAAAAATAAATGTCCCAATGAGGAAACTATAAATGATCGGGCAGTATGCTTTGAAGGCTTGCGATAACAAATATTCACGGTTAGGCTGCTATATCGGACTGCTTGTACTAAGCTGCAATGTTTATGCTAAACCAACACATGGGATGAGATTGAATTCTCCCTCAACCCAATTATTTCAGTTAGGAAACGCCAGTGCTTTGTTTTCTGGTGCGATTGAAGGTGATATAACCTATCGTCAGTTAAAATCAAAAGGTGACTTTGGGCTCGGGACATTTAATGGGATTCACGGCGAAATGGTCGCATTAGATGGATACTTTTATAAAATCGGGCAAAAAGGGGCAACGATTTCAGTCAGTCCAGATTGGAAAACACCTTTCGTGGAGCTAGTCAAATTTTCTCAAAATAAGGCGATACATTTTGACAAAATTGATAGCTACACAATTTTGAAAAAATCCATTGCATCGCAATTAGAAAATAAAAATGTTCCCTACGCAATAAAAGTCACAGGAGCATTTAATTTCCTTAAATTACGAAGTCGTTCACCGCGAGCAGCATTGCAAACACAAGAGGTGTATGAAGAAACCTATACTGTGGAAAGTGTTAAAGGAACGTTAGTAGGATTTTGGTTTCCTGAATACTTACTCAGTCTCACTGTTCCTGAATTTCATTTTCATTTTATTGCAGATGACAGAAAAATGTCAGGTCACGTCTTAGAGTTAAAAGCAGAAAACATTGATGTCTCAATCAATAGAATTAATCAAATAGAATTGGTGTTTCCACAAACACTTGTTTACAAAAATGCAAAGATAACCGCCGCAACATTAGATAAATACCATACTGCACAAATGAATGAGAAATAACATCAATCAAACTAATTGTGAGGAATGTATGAAAAATAAATATATGGGTTTACTGGCTATTCTTTATTTTCTATCAACTAGCGTATTTGCAAATCATAGTATTCAAGTTGTTAAGGCTGATGATGATTTGAAATGGATTGATATGCCTCATTCGGCTGGTAAATATGCAATATTAGCGGGTGATCCAAAAAAGGAAGATTTATTTGTTGTTCGAATAAAATTTCCAGCCAATTATTCCATTGCTCCGCATCATCATGATCATGATGAATACGATACTGTGATTTCTGGCAGCTGCTATATTGCCAAGGGCAAAGAATTAAAAAAAGAAAATGGATTATTAGCGACACCTGGTACGTTTGTTTCAATTCCACCCCATTTAGCTCATTACGGTTGGACGGGTCCTGAAGGAGCTATCATTCAGATAAGCGGTGTGGGTCCATGGAAGCCGATATATGAGCAAATTAAATCTAAGAAAACTACAGAATACAAATTATAAAATGTTATCTCATAACTATATTGAAAATACTATTGCCAGAGATAAATGGGATTTGATAACTCATAACCAACACCATTTTTTAGTTGATACATTATTTTTATGTCTTGGTCATGCACCAAACAATCAATTTTCACATTTAAACACATCACCTAATTTTTTCCCAAGACATTAGGTGCTGCCATGAATAAATTGACAATAAAAAATATCATTGCCTTAACGATAGGTCATGCGTTTGAGTGGTATGATTTTTTTATTTATGCATTTATCAGCATCTATTTTGCAAAATTATTCTTCCCAGCGATGAATCCAATCAATTCTATCCTAGCGTCGACCGCAGCATTTGGTGCAGCGCTATTGATGCGGCCATTAGGTGGAATGATACTGGGAGTGTATTCAGATCAATATGGTCGAATCCGAACCATGAATTTGATCATATTGATTATGTCGGTTTCTCTTTTATTTATCATTCTGGCACCAACTTATCAACAAATAGGGATGGTTGCACCAATAATGATTTTAGTTGCTCGTCTGCTCCAAGGATTTTCAACTGGTGGTGAATTTGCAGTATCAGCTTCCGTATTAACAGAATTAGCTCCACAACATAAGCGTGGGTTTTACACATCTCTGCAAACATTTGGGCAGATGATTGCTGTATTGCTGAGCTCGTTTATAGGAATGATGCTTGCAAGTCACTTAAGTGCGGAGCAAATTGAAAATGGCGGGTGGCGTATTCCATTTATAATTGGGTTATTGATCGCGCCTGTCGGTGTTTATATCAGAAGTAAATTAAATGAGCCGAATAATCAGCCAATACAAAAACAATCGATCAGTTCTCTTATTTGCATCATTAAAGATAATATCAAACCAATATTCATTGTGACTGGTCTTGTGAGTGGAGGCACAGTTTCAATGTATGTCATATTATCCTATATGCCAATTTATGTGACTAAGTATTTGCATTTAACCGCACATGATTCGTATTTATCAGTTTTAATAGGCGTAGGGTTGATGGCGGTATTCATCCCTTTTTTTGGCTGGTTATCTGATATTGTTGGAAAAAAACCATTATTACTATTTTCAATGGCACTATATTTTGTTGAGCTCTATCCTTGCTTTATGTGGCTTAACGCTGCGCCTTCCTTAATGAGGTTGATCATTGTTCAATGTCTATTCTGTTTTTCACTGGCCATTTATTATGGAGCGATCACCATAGCTATAACAGAACTCTTTCCGATAAATATACGTTCTACCTGTCTTTCAATTGGATTTAATATCGGTGTGATGATCTTCGGCGCTTTTGCACAATTCATTGTTACTTTACTTATTGAATCTTTCAATTCACCTCTGGCTATCACTATTTACCCATTAGCAGGGGTTGGTATTTGTTTAATTGCAGCAAATTTTTATCAGGATACTATAGCTGATAATTGAAACACCGACAAAGAAGCAAGAGGTAAATTCATAACTTTCATTGACATTGTCATGGCAGGCATTTATTTTCATGATGTCAACCTCGCTCAAAGACCTAGGTTCTCCTTATGAAATTATTTCGCCTGCTAACACTATTTACTCTTGTAGTCATGCATTCAATTAGATAATGGTATGATCACGTGCAAATTAAAATGAAAGAATCTTGGTCTGAAACAATGCGAGTGCGTGGCTTAAATTACCACCTCCGTCATTGGGGACGACCGGATAAGCCATTGGTTTTCCTTTTACATGGCTGGATGGATAGTTCAGCGACTTTCCAATTTTTTGTGGATGCTTGCCAGCAAGAATGGCATTTCGTGGCTCCTGATTGGCGCGGCTTTGGACAAAGCGATGGTAATGGTGGTCCTTATTGGTTTCCTGATTACCTAGGTGATCTCGATGCACTCTTAGACATCTATTCACCACATGCCATAGTTGGCCATAGTATGGGTGGTAATGTAGCTTGTTTATATGCTGGGATACGGCCCCATAGAATCGCCCATTTAGTGACGTTAGAAGGTTTTGGAATCTTACCTAATCAACCTGAGGAAGCTCCTGAACGTTATCGTATTTGGCTGGATGAATTGAAATCACCACCACAACAAACGCGCTATAAAACACTGGAAGATATGGCAACACGCTTAAGACAAAACAATTCACGTTTAGATCAACAGAAAGCCCTATTTTTAGCAGAGCACTTTAGTCAGTCAATTGATGATAGCGAGTGGGAATGGGCTGCCGATGCCTGGCATAGAGGGATTAATCCCATTCTTTATCGTCTTGATGAATCAAAAGCGATTTGGCGACAGGTTAGCGCCCCTGTGTTATGGGTGGGTGCCAAGGATTCTATTATCCTAAATCATTTTATGAGAAATTCTTTTGCCTATGAAGAACGTAAAGCTTGTTTTCGTCATCTGACTGAGGTTTTAATCGATGATGCTGGACATAATATGCATCACGATCAGCCAGTAAAATTAGCTGCCTTGGTTGAAACATTTCTTTCTTCGCCGAATTAATTTAAAAGGATTTACTATGATTTACCTTCGCAAGAATCAGGATAAAGGCAAAAGTCATTACCAGTGGCTGAATAGTTTTCATACCTTTTCTTTTGCTGAATGGAAGTACTGCGTCATCCTCGCTGGCGCTAGTTCCGAGGATGACGCACACAGATTATAAATGTGTAAATGGTATATTTACATAAAAGATAATTTTAAATAATCGTAAATTAACTCGGCAGTTTGGCAGCTAGTATATCGACTTTCTCAATCACAGGTGGTTGAGAGAATAAATCGCTTGCTTTTGCCATTAACGCAGCTGCTAGTTTACCTGCGAGATGAACATCTCGACCGGCGTTATCTTGAAAGGTATCAAAAATACCAAACGTGGAAGGGCCGAGACGAAGGGCGTACCAGGTGATAGTTTTAGGTTCGTCTTCTACAACGGGTAATCCAGAACGTAGAAAATTTTCGACATCATTTTCTTTTCCTTGTTTTGCTTCTAATCGGACAAATAAAGCGACTTTAACCATATTCTAATCCTCCATAATCGATAGGTAATGATTCAACGGTGTCTAAGTGCGCGCAAGAACGCCGTAGTATTATAGATGATGTTCCAAGTTATTGTATAACGACACTTCTTAGTACATGTTGGCTTTTTGCCGTATGAACTTTCATGGTCAAACTCATATTCACCAACTGACCGGTAACAGTGTTAATAGTAGCAGAACCAGCAGGTTGACTATTTACATAAAATTGCGCCGTACAATGTGCAGGATTCGCAGAACAAACTTGTTCTAATGTGCTATATGACACATTTTTTTGCTGATTAGCTGCGATGTTAAATTTTCCAAAGCTACTGATTGCAGCTGTAATTGTATTATTAGAGGCATTTTGAATCACAATACTGCCGGTTGGAGCGGCAAAGAGTGATTGAGTAGCTAGCAGTAAAAAAGCACTACAACTAATTGATAAAAGATTGATTTTCATTACACTCCCCGTCGTTATTTAATATTAATGTCTAATTATTATACAACATAAGAGAGGGGTTTTATTAAATTAGCCTTTTATCATTATTGCGGGATATCATCATATTGATATTAAAAAGAATGGACGAAGATGGAGGCAAAAATAATGACGCGTTTACAAAATAAGGTTGCAGTAATTACGGGTGGAAATAGTGGAATTGGTAAAGGCATTGCTAAATATTTTTATCAACAAGGCGCCAAAGTGGTTATTTTTGGGCGTAACCAAAAAACCTTAGATGAAGCAAAAGATGAGATGGATGGCAAAATACTAGCAATCAAAGGCGATGTCACAAAAAAAAATGATTTAATCAATCTTTATAAAACCACATTAGCTCAGTATGGAAAGATTGACATTATTGTCGCAAATTCAGGGGTTGCTCAGCGATTACATGTGAAAGATGTAGAAGAAGAAAATTTTGATTACATGGTCAATATTAATTATCGCGGCGTGTATTTCACAGTTAAATATGCACTTGAATATCTGAATACGTCTGCTTCAATTATTTTAATTTCTTCTTGTGCGGCGACGATTACACTTAAGCACCAAAGTGTATATGGTTCTACGAAAGCTGCGGTGACTAAGCTGGCAAAGAATCTTGCGTACGATTTAGCGGATAAATTAATTCGTGTGAATAGCATTTCACCTGGTTATATAGAAACACCTATTTTTGAAACTCGCTTAGAACGTGATCCGCTTTATTTAAAGAAAAGAGAAAGTTATATTCCATTAAAGAGAATTGGCACGCCTCAAGACATTGCCCACGCAGCTTTATTTCTTGCAAGTGATGAATCGTCTTATATCACCGGTGTCGATTTATTGGTAGATGGTGGTTACTCAGCCGCATTTGTAGAGCAAGAGTAAGCCTTCAACAGGCCTTAGTCCCTCCTCTTAAGAAGAAGATACTGTTTTTTGCCACTCTGGACGAATGTAAATCAAGGCAATCGTTGCTAGCACGCCGGTAAAGAGTAAATAAAAAGCCGGCGAAATCACCAGAGAGGTATTATAGATTAATAGCGTAGCAATGAGTGGCGTTAGACCACCAAAGATGGCAAATCCCAGATTGTAGCAAACAGCTATGCCGCTGCAGCGAATTTTAGCTGGGAAAAGTTCGCTTAATAACGATGGAATAATGCCCCATGCAAAGCCGGTTAATATCGCACTGGCGAGAAGTGCGAGTAAGACAAAGTCATAATAAGCTGAGTAAATTAAAAATATGGGAATGCTTAGCACCAGCGTCAACAAACTGATACATAGAATCATTCTTTTTTTATTAAATTTATCAGACAAATAGCCAGCTAAAACATTTAAGCATGAGACTAAGAAGACAGCACCCGAGTTATACCAAATGTATTTTGTATCTGTTATATGCAATACATTCGTGAGATAAGAAGGTGTGAATAAAAATAAAAGTGTGATAAATGCAGCGCCCATTGCCACAATTAAGGTGGCAGCAATGGCATTAACAAATTGATCTTGAAAAACTTTCACGATAGGAAAAGATTCAGTCTGCTGTTCAATTTCCTTAAATATGGGTGATTCTTCCAATTGTTGTCTAAACATATAACTGAAAAAACCAAATACTCCGCCGATTAAAAATGGAATACGCCAACCCCAACTCAGCATATCGTTTGCTGTCAGTGAGCTGGTCATGATTCCCTGTACGATCAATCCCAGCACAATTCCATTGATGATCGCACAAAATATAATGCCCGTTGCTAATCCCTTTTTGTGTGGTATGGATTCGCTGACATAAGCGATAGCACCAGGAATTTCACCACCTATCGATAAACCCTGAATGATTCTGAGCAGAGTTAATAAAATGGGAGCAGCTATACCAATGGTTTGATAGGAAGGAATTAGTCCGATTGAAAAAGTAGCAAGTGCCATCAGAAAAATTGATAAGGTAAAGGTTTTTTTTCTACCAAATTTATCCCCAAAATGGCCAAATATCACGCCACCCAATGGCCTGACTAGATAGCCTACTGAGAAAGTTGCAAAAGTGGCGATCAGTGAGACGATAGAGTTTTCAGCGGAAAAAAACTCTTTAGAAATATAATTTGCTAATAAAGCATAAATAATAAAATCATAAAATTCCAATACGCCGCCCAAGCTGGACAATATCAATAATTTCTTTTGTTCTTTAGTAAACATGAGGTTATCCCGTAATGTGCGTGCTCGAAGTGTGTATAATATATTGCCAAAAATCTTAATTCAAATCTTTTTTAGTGCGTGTTGACACTGGCGCATGCTTCGAGACGGCGCTTTCGCGCCTCCTCAGCACGAACGGAAAGAGGTATAAGTTCTCCGTTCGTGCTGAGGAGGCGCGAAAGCGCCGTCTCGAAGCATGCGCCAGTGTCAACACGCACTAGTTAACGCCCATTTTTTGAGTATCCAAAAATTCGCCCAATGAGTTATCGAGTCTAGCAACAATTTCATCAATTTCATCTTTAGAAATAATGAGTGGCGGCAATAATCGTATGACTTTATTAAAAGTGATATTAAATAACAGTCCGTTTTTAATCGCGATGGACAGGATATCCATGCAAGGTCTATCGAGTTCAACACCTATCATTAAACCTTTACCCCGTATCTCTACTACTTGCGGATATTTTTTTAATGTAGACGTTAATTGATGTTTAAAATAGTCTCCTATCGAATGCGCATGATCAACTAAGTGGTCTCTTTCCATCGTGTCTATGACTGCGCATCCTACTGCAGATGCGAGTGGATTTCCACCAAACGTGGAACCATGTTTGCCGGGTCCAAAAATATTGCAGGCTTTACCATAAGCTAGACATGCGCCAATCGGAATCCCATTACCCAAGGCTTTTGCCACGGTCATAACATCTGGATGGATATTAGCATAATGATGTGCAAACCATTTCCCTGATCTACCCATGCCGGATTGAATCTCATCTAACATCATCAGCCAATCATATCGATCACACACATCTCTAACGTGTTTTAAGTAATCATGAGACGCGAGTTGTATACCACCATCTCCTTGAATGGGTTCTAATAAGATAGCGACGATATTCGAATGATGTTGCTGTATTGTTTTATCTAATTCTTCAATGTCATTTAAATTGACATAAGTGAATGCTTCAACTAAGGGTTCAAAACCCATTTGTAAACGTTCTGTTCCTGATGCGCTGATCGTTGCCATTGTGCGGCCATGAAAAGAATGTTTCATGGAAATAATCATAGGATGTGAAATATTTTTTTTCCTGGCATAGAGCCGCGCAATTTTGATGGCTGTTTCGTTTGCTTCCGCGCCCGAATTACAAAAAAAAGCTTGTTCCATCTGAGCGATACGCGTTAGTTTTTCAGCAAGCACGACTTGCTGGGAAATAATATAGGTGTTGGAGACATGTAATAATTTGCCGGCTTGTTTAATAATCACATCAGTAATAGCAGGATGCGCATGGCCTAATCCACAGACTGCAATACCCGCTAAACCATCTATGTATTTATTTCCTGCTTCATCCCACAGCCATACACCTTGACCATGGTCAAATGAGATGGGTACTTGGTGATAGTAAGTGGGCATTATTTTATTTGTCATGATGATTCCTAAATCAATATTGGCTAAGAAGATTCCAATCAGACAGATTGATAAGGCCAGCATGATATCAAGCAAAATTGTAAGATGATAGCTTCTATTGCTATCTTGAATAAATATCATTTTAAAGACAAACTAGTTGCGAAGGAACAACATTGAGGTTATGCATAATGAAAATATGGGAAATCATTAAGGGAGAAATCATTAGTATCCTTCCGGCAGTCATCTTTTTTCTCATCGCGTTTAATTTAATCGTTTACACTGAAGACCTGATGCTTAAACATTATAATGCGGGCTATTTTAGCTATATGCTAGCCACTATAGGAGCACTTATCGTCGGTAAATTTCTCATCATAGTAAATTACATGCCATTTATTAATGCGTTTCCGAACAAGCCTCTTATTTATAATATTATTTGGAAATTTTTTGTGTATGGATCTTTTGCTGTGTTATTTCGAATTGTGGAGAAATTAATTGATTTGTCCTTCAAATATGAGCATATTCCGCTGATTTACTCGCATCTCATCACTATTCTTGTTTCCCCCGTTTTTTGGGCTATACAAATATGGCTATCCATGCTTCTTGTGATTTATGTGGTGACTTCAGAGTTCATGCGTGTTTTAGGAAAAAGTAAAATCAACTCATTATTATTCGATCGTCCAGATGATGTAGCCTAGGGATAGCGAAATCTGTTTGCAACTTGATTTTATGGGGTAGGTTAGGTAAGGTTCGGTCAATTCATTTTAGAGAGAGGCGCTTATGTTCGTTGTCACATTAACTTATTTGAAGCCAATTGAAGTAGTGGATAAATACGTTGCTGAGCATAGATTGTTTCTTGATGAAGGATATAAAGAGAATTTTTTTGTCGCATCAGGCCCTCAAAATCCACGCACAGGTGGAGTTATCATTTCTCAATTAAAAAATCGAAATCAATTGGAAATAATTTTAAAAAAAGACCCATTCAACATACACGGTGTTGCTGATTATACAATCATTGAATTTGAACCAGTCAAATATCACCCAGCATTTTCATCATTTTGCTGATTATTATTTTAAGTTGTAGTAAGACTTTCTGTTACGATGTGTGAATAGGTTAGCCTATTTTAAAAGGATGGATATTTCAAAAAGGAGGAATAATGATGAGCAAAAAAATTGGTGTTTTTGTTGGAAGTCTTCGTAAAGAATCCTTGAATCGTAAAATGGCAAATGTTCTTATCAAGCTAGCACCAAAATCACTGACTTTTGAAATCATTGATATCGGTCATCTTCCTCTTTATAACCAGGATCTTGATGCAGGGGCACCTCCTTCTGAATGGCAAACATTGCGTGATCAGATAAAACCTTGCGATGGTGTGTTATTTGTGTCTCCCGAATATAATCGTTCCGTCCCCGGTGTGCTCAAAAATGCGATTGATGTCGGATCCCGTCCTTATGGTAAAAACGCTTGGGAGGGTAAACCAGCTGCGGTGATGACTGTTTCTCCTGGTGCGATTGGTGGATTTGGTGCTAATCAGTGTTTGCGTCAATCAATGGTATTTTTAAATGTTCCTTGTATGCAACAACCCGAAGCTTATATGGGGCATGCAGCTGATTTATTCAATGCAAACGGTGAAATTCAGGATGAAAAAACCATTAAATTTTTACAAGGGTTCATAAATAATTTTGCTAATTGGGTTAAACTTTTTACCAGTTGAAGAATTGAATTTATAGAATTTATATTCGAGAAAACATTTGTTATCATAGGGACAGCCTATGACAAATAGTGACAATTCGTGGACACATTTATTCCTTCAAATAAAGATACTATACGCAAAATAATCCATGTTGATATGGATTGTTTTTATGCGGCGATAGAAATAAGAGATGACCCTGCATTAGCAGATAAACCAGTTGCAATAGGCGGATCAGCAGAGAAGAGAGGAGTGCTTTGTACAAGCAATTATATCGCTCGTCAATATGGCGTGCGTTCTGCGATGGCAACTGCAACGGCACTCAGATTATGTAAGGATTTAGTGTTATTACCAGTGAATATGGCAAAATATCGAGAAATAGCAAAGAAAATTCATCACCTCTTTCTACGATATTCAGAACAAGTTGAACCTTTAGCTTTAGATGAAGCTTATATTGATGTGACCCATTCTTCTCATTGTAAGGGTAGTGCTACTTTAATCGCACAAGAAATACGCCAAAAAATTTGGGAATCTGAGCAGTTAACTGCCTCGGCAGGGGTGGCACCTAATAAATTTTTAGCAAAAATCGCCAGCGGACGAAATAAACCCAATGGCCTAGTTGTGATTCGACCGCATGAGGTTGAGGCATTCATTAAAACATTATCCGTAGATGAATTATTCGGTGTTGGAAAAGTCACTGCGGAAAAGCTGCATCGTGCTGGATTCAAAACCTGTATTGATTTACAAAAGCTGTCATTGACTGAATTACAAAATCAATTTGGCAAATTAGGACAATATTTGTATGAGCAATGCCGGGGAATTGATCATCGCCAAGTCATCGCCCATCGTGAAAGAAAATCATTAAGTGTCGAGCATACTTTTCCAGAAGACATCACTCGCCGCGATCTCTGTTTAAGCGCTTTAAAAATTTTGTGTGAAAGGTTAATTTCTCGCGTTCAAGAAAACGCGCCCAATCAAACCATAAAAAATCAATATATTAAAATAAAATTGAGTAATTTCAGACTTATTACGGCAGAAGCTTCCTCTTGTGAAATCAATGTTGCGATTTTCGAGGCTTTGTTTCTGGAAGTGTATGGCAAAATTAAACTTCCGATTCGACTGTTAGGCGTGGGAGTGCATTTTGCTGGAAAAGAAAATATATCTTTTCATCAGTATGCTTTTTGAATCCCACGTACCAAAAAGATCTTCCAAGGCCTTTTTGGGTATGGTATATAGTTTTGGACGTTTATAAATATGAGCAGATAAAGTGTTTAAATTTTTTAAGCAATTATATTTCCAAGTATTGATGAGTATTTTAATTGGCATTCTAGTCGGCCATTTTTTCCCTGAATTTGCTGTGAAAATGCAGCCATTGGGCGAGGGATTTATAAAGCTGATTCGTATGATAGTGCCTCCCATTATTTTTACGACGGTTGTCCTAGGCATCGCTAACATGAAGGATTCAAAAGAAGCGGGACGCATAGGTATCAAGGCATTAATTTATTTTGAAGTTGTGACCACGTTTGCAATGATAATAGGACTCTTTGTTGCTAATTATTATCAACCTGGTGCCGGATTAACAATCAACTTACATGCATTGGATAGTAAAAGCATAGAAACTTATACTACGCAGAGTTCTACCTTTAGTTTAGTGACATTTATATCCAATATCATTCCTGATACGTTAGTCAGTGCTCTAATGAAAGGAGATATGCTACCTGTTTTATTTGTAGCAATTTTATTTGGCTTTGGTTTATTACAGGTAGGAGAAAAAGGAAAATCCATTGTAGGACTCTTGGATCAAATGTCTCAAGTGTTATTTGCTATTGTCGGTTTCATTATGAAAGTCGCACCCATTGGTGCTTTCGGTGCGATGGCTTACACGATAGGAACACACGGAATCCAAACTTTAATCACACTCAGTAAATTATTAGCTTGCTTTTATCTCACTTGCTTTTTATTTATTTTTATTGTTTTAGGATTCATTGCGAAATGCTGTCGATTTAGTCTTTTGCATTTTTTGAAATATATAAAAGAAGAATTACTCATTGTTGTTAGCACGGCATCTAGCGAAGCAGTCTTACCTCGCTTGATTAGTAAACTTGAAAATCTCGGTTGTGGAAAAGCAGTAGTAGGACTTGTGCTTCCTGCGGGTTATACATTTAATTTAGATGGAATGTCTATTTATCTTACCCTGGCCATCATTTTTATCGCGCAAGTCTTCGGCATCGATCTTAGCATCACCCAACAAATAACAATGATTCTATTTTTAATTTTGCTGTCAAAAGGCGGAGCGACGATTACAGGTGGTGGATTTATTGTACTGGCGACTGTACTAACAAGTATGCATTTTGTTCCGGTTGAAGGATTAGTATTATTGCTAGGCATAGATAGATTTATGTCAGAAGCTCGTTCTCTCACCAATCTCATTGGCAATGCTGTGGCCACTGTTGTGATAGCAAAATGGGAGGGGGATTTTGATAGTGTAGCGGCTGAAAAAATATTAAAGCCAAGGCATGTTAATCCTGCGTTAGAAGAGGATTTGATAACCGCCAAAGAAAATCATTAAGTGATTTACTATTTTCTCGCAATAATTCTTACCGCAAACTTCTGTTCAAGTTCAACATTTCGAAGTGTAATGGGTATATATTCTTGTTCAATGAATTTCCTATGTTGTTTGAGATTATTCAGCAAAGAAGCAACATAGGCTAAAAATGGTTTACTATCATTTCGAAATTCAACATAATTTTTGGGAGATAACCCATCACTTTATTGGAGGAATAACCATGAATTATTATTTATTAGGAAAATCAGGATTACGCGTATCCCCGCTGGCATTAGGCACCATGACGTTTGGTACCGAATGGGGTTGGGGTAGTCCGGAAGAGACAGCCAGACAAATTTTTAATCGCTATGTAGAAATGGGTGGAAATTTTATTGATACAGCTGATCTTTACACCAATGGTAAAAGTGAAGAACTGGTAGGAAAATTCACGCGTGAACGTCATTTGCGTGATAATCTCGTGATCGCAACCAAGTATACCTTTAACCCTCAGCCGGGCAATCCTAACGCAGGCGGCAATGGACGTAAAAATTTATATCGTGCATTAGAAAGTTCTTTGAAACGATTGCAAACAGATTTTGTGGATTTGTTGTGGGTTCATGCGTGGGATACGCTGACCCCTATTGAAGAAGTGATTTATTCGCTTACCTGCTTAGTAGAATCTGGCAAAGTCCGTTACATAGGCTTGAGTGATTTTCCTGCGTGGGTAGTATCACGAGCTCAGACATTAGCTGAAGTACGCGGTTGGGAAAAAATTTCTGCTATACAAATGGAATACAATTTGACTGACCGATCCATTGAAAATGAATTCGTTCCAATGGTTCAAACCTTAGGTATGGGAATTTGTGTATGGAGCCCATTAGCAGGAGGATTTTTAACAGGTAAATACGATAAAAATAAACTCAATGCTTCTCAAGGACGTTTGGGTAACGCTAGTATTCAAGAGCATCCTGTCACTGGTGCGGTGTTAAGAAATCCGCACAATTGGGAAATTGTCGAAGTCCTTAAATCAATCGCTCATGAAATAGGTAAGACACCCGCACAAGTGGCATTGAATTGGATTACTGAACGACCTGGTGTGACATCAACGATTATTGGTGCCACAAAAATCGACCAGCTCGAGAGTAATCTCACCTCATTGGATTTTACTATTCCTAAACCGCTTTCAGACAAATTAGAGCAAGTATCTGCAAAAGAAAAAATGACACCTTATATGTTTTACAATGAAGACATGTTAAAAATGTTTACCGGCGGAACGAATGTCAATAAAGAGCCTGAATGGTTTTGACATCGATAGTCATCTTCTGTTCGCTTAACCCATTGATAAATTGGCAGCCTCCGCAGAGGATGACAGCGGGGCACCAATTTATCAACGGTTAGGTTAAACGATTATATATACGCCGATTTCACGTAATGTAATGATTACAATACAAAAACAACCTATAACATCTCAACTATACTATAAGTGTGCGCCATATATAGACTAGTGTCTCGGATGTCGCTTTCCGGATGGAGCGAAGCGAACATTCGATAGAATAGAAAGTAGAGCTATATTGATATATAAAAATAAAAACAGTAGGAAAAAAAATGTTTGTTATTTTGTTATATATGGAGTGTGCACGATTTTGGTTAGTTTAAAGGTACAAAAAAGATGAGAAAGATTTTAATGCAACATAAAA
The DNA here is from genome assembly GCA_963711205.1 of uncultured Gammaproteobacteria bacterium. Classification (GTDB taxonomy): domain Bacteria; phylum Pseudomonadota; class Gammaproteobacteria; order DSM-16500; family DSM-16500; genus Aquicella. The sequence goes on along the minus strand of CAVQDE010000001.1, from coordinate 1,424,536 downwards.
TTAATTAAATGAGAATTTATTATGCAAAGAGATGATGATCCGAAGCTTACAAATGATGATCCTAAGCTTCCTGAGCTTCCTGAGCTTCCTAAGCTTCCTGAGCTTCCTAAGCTTACAATAGAGGATATTGACATATTAACAAATGTGAAATTTCCCAAGCTGGAGGAATTAGAAAAAATTCTAGCTAAAGTGGAGACAGAGAAAATAAAATATAAAAACCGTGAGGAAGGCTATAAATCACTGCCCATAGACAAAACAATTGATAAAAGTGATATTTTACTTTTGATTTCAACTTATCGTGCCAAAAAAAAAGACCTTCCAGTAGAGGTTGTAGCTAATCGTGATGCGATTTACGATGCACTGGTAGGTCAAGCGTTTGCGAATGTGAAGCCACCTGATGTGCCAACCCAACAGACCGCAACACCTATATCCACCCCTACAGAATTAAGCAATCCTACTGCGGCCCCTGTCCCTCCAGAGACCTTACAAACTTATGCAGATGGTTGGAAAGATAATCCAGTTACACAAAATCGCCCTTTTGATCACTATAAAGGGACCCTAGGACAAAATGCGACAAACATCAAATTTAATGATATTAGCTTAGATGCTTTCAATACAACGACGGTAAAAAAAATTAATGAAAAAATTGATAGCATTCTGAGTGATTTAGATCGTAATACTATAGATCTTTCTAAGATTCCTGAAAACTATGGGTATAGCAGCGTTGTGATATTGTCTAGCGAACTCCCAACAAAATTGAAAAGCAACGTTTTATATTTACAAAAAATTAGTAAGGATGGTAAGGATGTCATAAAAGCAACGACACTTGTAACTAAACAGCTAACTCCGGATGGAAAAGCAACGACACTTGAAAAAGTAACTAAACAGCTAACTCCGGATCAAGTAGAAGCAGTAAAAGCATTCAAGATTTTACGCGATGGGAGTCAGGATCAAGCAGATGAAATAGATGGGAGTCAGGATCAAGCATTGGTTAAACAAATAACATCAGCCTGCGGCTATACGCATAAAGAAACCAAGCCTCTGGATGATTTTAAACGAGGTTATGTATTTAAGGCATTAAACAAGCAAATGAAAGAAGGAAAAATTACACTAGGATTTGTAGAGGTTGTCCAGCAGATTACCGTTCAACATCTTGCTGATGTAAAAGATGATGAGTGCTATAAAAAAATCAAAGACCAATATCAAGAAAAAGCTATAGAATTTCAAGTGAGTTATATCAGCCATGTTATGAACGAAAAGCCCCGTGATGAATTAACTCCTATAAAAGATCAAGCATTAAAGATGTGTAACATGTCTCTTGAAACGGTCATGGCTGCTGCGGAAAATGAAAAAAAGATGCTGGACGAAATTAAAAATAATGCTGTAAAACGAGAAATTTTAACTTTATGGAACGAGGTAAATCATCTTGATCCTACACAAAGAAAAGGAACAAATGATGAATTTAAGTCTGTCGTATCTCTCGCAAAAGATGTCCTATCTATTCAAAAAAATTATGAGGCAAGATGGGGGGGGCTAAAAACAAAATTGTCTTTTTTTAAAGATAAAGAGAGCCAAAAGAGCAAAGCGGGGATAGTGACTGCAATTAATGAAAAATTAGTAGAACTTATTAAGCAATATCCTGAAAAAAACGGTCAAGCGATCGTGAGTGAGATGAAAACTTTTTTAGAGGAAAAGAAAGGTGAGATACAAAAAAACCCAGCTTTAAAAAACTCAGTTTTAAGTACGCAAATCCACCGCGTTACCGGTACAATGAAACTAAAAGCTGAGCTGAAAAAACAGACTCCTACTTCTAATATTGTTCCGGAAAAACCTGAAAAAAAGCAGCGCTGGAGCCCTTTTCGTAAAGGGTGATATAGTTCAAGATGCATTCCTCTTAGCTGCAACTACATCTTCAATACTTGATGTAAATCAAAAAAATTTTCCCAGGGGTCACTTTTTAATTTTTCTAAGCGCTTATGCAGATTTTCTATCGTATAAGTATCAGATTTAATTTTAGTAGAGAGTTCTTCCCAGCGTAGTGGTGTTGACACAGTGGCCCCACTGGTTGCACGAGTTGAATAAGAAGCAATGGAAGTAGCACCTTTTTGATTGCGTAAATAATCAAGATAAATTTTTCCCGACCGTTTAGCTTTGGTCATTACATCCACAAAATTGTCAGGTTGCAACGAAACCATATATTTCACAAAAGCTTGTGAATACGCTTTTATCTCATCCCAACTATATTGACGTTTGATGGGGACAGAGACATGCAATCCTTTGCCACCCGTTGTTTTTACAAAGCTCACTAAATTTAATTGTTCCAATTGATCTCGAATGAAACAGGCCGCTTCTATCACTTTCTTCCAAGCCACATCCGGAGCGGGATCAAGATCAAACACAATCACATCCGGTTTTTCTACATCATCAATGCGTGATCCCCATGGATGTATTTCAAGTACACCGAGCTGGACTAATGCCATTAATCCTTCTTCATCTTTAATGTAAAGATAGGGTTGATGATGATGTTTTTCTTTTATCTGAATAGAATAAATTGATTTAAGCGATGTTTCAGTTAAATGCTTTTGATAAAAGCATTTGCTGTGGTCTCCATGCGGACAGCGTAATAAAGTCAGTGGTCGATTGATTATATAAGGTAATATCCATGCACGAATATTCGCATAAAATTCGGCAAGCTGTAATTTTGTGATCCCTTGTTCAGCATATAAAATTCGATCGGGATTCGTTAACGGAAAATCAGGCATGGATTCATTATCCTTTGTCGTTTTTGACTTAATTGCTTTCTTAGGTTGGGCTGTCTCAAGCATGATTTCCTTGGGCGATTTATCTTTGCGTAAACCTTTGCAGCTAGGTTGGCGTAGTATCTTATCTTGTGTCCATCCTCTAAATTCAACTTCTATGACAAGTTTTGGTTTCACCCAATTTGCGCGTTTAACATCCTCAGGCAAAGATGCAAATGGCATATTGGATATAGTATTTGCTTCTAGCCATTGTCCCATGTGTTTTAATGTTTTTTCATTGAAGCCTGTTCCGACATGACCACAGTAAGTCAGCTTATGATGGGAAGAATAGACACCCACTAATAGTGAGCCAAAATAGCGACGATGACCACCAGGTTTGGTAAAACCACCCACAATGAATTCTTGGCGTTGAGTACATTTTATTTTTAACCAATAGCGCGTACGTTTTTGCACATAGGCGCTATCAACAGCCTTCGAAATAATACCTTCTAATCCGAATTCACAGGCTTTTTTATAAACATCTTCTCCATCGCCTATCACGTGATCACAATAGCGTATGCTTGAGCTTGCATCATTAGGAATCAATTCTTTCAATAGTTGCTTTCTTTCTAATAAAGGAACACTGGTTAAGTCGTAACCATTGTAATAAATGAGATCAAATACATAATAGATTAAAGCAGTGGTATTTTTGTCATGAATGGAATTTTGTAATAATTGAAAATCAAATTGCTGTTCTTGATTGATAGCGACTAATTCTCCATCCAAAATGGCTGTGTCTAATTTTAGTTTAGCCATGTCTTTCTTCAACATGGGAAATTTACTGGTCCAATCATGTTGATTGCGAGTCATGAATTTAATTTTTTTTTGGTGAATAAATGCGATTAAGCGATAGCCATCAAATTTGATTTCATGTAACCATGAATTACCCGCTGGGGGTCTATCAACCAAAGTGGATAGTTGGGGTCGAAGAGAAGAGGGCATCTTCTTCTTTTTATGATAGGTAGCTAAGACATCACTTTTTTTTTCTTTTCTGAATTCTTTCCTGCTTTTTTTTCGTAATATTGTGTTATTTGATCCATAGTGCGATGAGGACTAATAACGCTCTTGGGATGAGTTGCAGTGATATCGGGCTCTCCAGATTTAGCGTATTTATCTTTTACTTTGATGAGTAACCAATTTTTAGGATCTTTTTTAATCAGCACTAATTTCCATAAACCCTTTAATTTTTTTCCTTGGATAAGAAAAGTCATATCGCCTTTTTGATAAGCTTGCTCAGGATCTTTATCCTGACTTTCCCAATTACCTTTATCCCATAACATGACAGTTCCACCGCCATATTGTCCTGCTGGAATAATACCTTCAAATAATCCATATTCGAGCGGGTGATCTTCAACATGCACAGCCAGACGTTTCACAGCTGGGTCCAGGCTGGGGCCCTTAGGCACAGCCCAACTCTTTAAGACACCATCTAATTCTAAACGTAAATCATAATGTAAATGGCTGGCGGCATGCTTTTGAATACAATAAGCCAGTTTAGTGTGGGCCGGAATATTTTTCTTACCCACTGGTTCTAGTGTTTGCTTGAAGTTTCTTTTGGTACGATACTTAGCTAAAGACATTTAATATCCATTTAGATTTTATTTCGATTGCTTCTTTTTTCGTTTAGTAGAGATTTTTTGCGTTTTCTGTCCTTTTTTATTTTTTAAACTCTTTTTTAATAATTCAACAAAATTAATGACATTGCTTTTAGAGGGTGGAGGCGTCATTTTACTTTTCTTTGACGGTTTTTCATGATGTATCTGTTCTTCAATCCATTCCTCTAACGCTTCTCTGAATTCATCATGATAATTATCAGGTTTCCATTTAGTAGTCATGGAAGCGACTAATTGCTTGGCAATTTCCATTTCTTTCGCTGTGATTTTATATGTCTTGAGATCGTGAGTAGGTAATTCGAATTCAGCAGGTTTTCTTATTTCTCTATGATAGTGTAATAAATTCAAAATAAGTGCTTTCTCATAAGGCATGATCACAGCTAAATATTGACGTGTATGTATCATGACTTTAGCAATACCTACTTTTTTCGTGCTTGATAAGATTTCACGTAATATGACGTAGCCCTTATCTCCTTTTTTATCGGGAACGAGATAATAAGGCTTATCGAAATCCATATAATCTAGGCTATCTTTTGTGACAAAACTTTCAATATTAATGGTTCGGGTATTTTCACCAGCAATCGCTTTAATATCTTCGTCTTTTATTAACACATAGTTATTTTCATCATATTCATAGCCCTTCGTTATGTCGCTCCAAGGGACTTCTTCGCCAGTGTTTTCATTAATACGTGCATAATGTATGCGAGACTTATCGCGGCTATCTAATAATTTAAATTGGATATCGAATTTTTTTTCAGCAGGATATAGCACAACCGGAATATTAACGAGGCCAAATGTGATATTACCATTCCATATAGGTCTTGCCATGCTGACTCTCTTAAGAATGAAATAGTGAGTGATAATCATTATTTTATCTAAAGATGACTATTAATATAATCTAGTAATATCCCTATACAAAATAAGCCATATAAATCACATTGTTCACTGAATTTGTTTTAAAATGAGAGTGATGGTTTAATTTTGACAAGACAAGTTGTTCTATGTCAAATGGCCTAATATCAGTCATTTTTTCGTTTCATACTCATATAAGATATCTGCACTGGTTTCTGTTCCTGACGTTTCAGTCTGTAATCGCCAATGCTTACTGATAGGTAGTGTGAAATTGAATGCTTGAACAGGATTAAATGACCCCATTTTAAAAATACTCAAAAATCCATTTGCCGCATTAGATTGGTTACCTGAAATTGGCTGGGACATATTTAAGTTATCTGTGAGCGTACCTATAAGAGATAAGGCATTTACTCCTGAAATACTGGCGCTAGGTTGACCAAATACCATATAAGACAAAATGTCTCTTTGTGGCAAGGGAGGATCTGAAAATAAAGTAAGAATAGGGTATTGAAGTGTACCAGTGACTGAAATACCCACTTTTATACTGCTGTTATCGGATGGGGTGAAATTGAAACCCAGAAAATTTTTAGTTTGTGGCGCAATTGGTTGTATCGCTACAAGATCTAATCCGGGATCAGTCAGTAAATTGCCCACATAAATAAAGCGACCGTTCTCAATAGTAAATAATTTATCCTGAATCTGATAGGTGCCATGAGTAATCATCAAGGTGCCATTCCCTGTCGCTAACGCACCTGGTAATTTAAATACGGACAGATTTCCTGCTAACTCTGCGTGCAATTGTTGATATTCTATATAGACATCATTGCCGAGTTGGACTTGAATATGGGCAGCAAAATCTTTGAAGTAAGATTCAGGTTTAGTTTTACCAGCAAAAGTCAACTCGGATGGCAACGTAACAATTTGCTTATATTGCTCATTCATAATATGAACATAAGGCAGTAATAAAGATCCTGTAATAAAGGCATTTGAATCTTTTCTAATGATGTTGAAATGAGGAGAAGCCGTTATTTTATACTCTTTTGTGTTAGCGACTTGTAGTTGATTACCTGTTAACGCCAATTGAAAAGGATAATTTTTTTGGTTTAAGTCAACTGTACCTTTTATGGTTCCTTGTCCAGCGCCAGAACTGAATTGTCCTGTGATAGCCACTAATAATGAATTGGTAAACGTACTATGAAGAGTGATAGCTCTAGGTTGAATACCTAATTTTGGGATAGAAAATTGACCATTCGTTATGTCGATTGTTCCTTGCAAGTTAGGCTGTGACCCATTACCAGTTAACTTTATGTGTCCGGTTAAGAGTCCTTTGAGTGAAGTTATGTAGGGGGATGAAACGAATTTGCTAATGTCTTGAAACTTTAAAGTGATATCACCTTGCCAAGCATTAGACTTATTCCCGTTTTGAAACCAATTCGGTAATTGAAGATTCATTTGAATTTGATTTGCATTAGAAAGCGAAGTTGAAGTATGCGTATTAATTTTTTCAGACGTTGCCTTAACGTCGGTTAAGAGGCGAAGAGGTGGAATTGTATAATTTGCCCATTTTAATTGGTTACTATTTAATACCAATTGCGCTACTTTTTTATCTAGTATGGATGATAGGGTTCCATCAGCAGCTTGTACGGAAAATTGTTTAAATTTAATTAGCCTTGCATGGATAATACCTTTTGCAACGGGTGAATTATCCTTTGTATAAAGTGTTCCAAATGAGAAAAAGCTACCGGATACACGCGGATCAAATACATGAAGATCAGGGAGTTGAACATCCCACCTCAAATTCCATTGCTGACCAATCACTCCTTTTATTAGAAGGTAAGATATGCCTAAATCAATATCGAAATTATCAATAAATAAAGTATTTTGCTTTACATTAAGTTTAATTTCACCAGACAAAGGAATGTGACGCACATTACCGAAGAGATTGCTTAATTGAAGGCTTGCATATTTATTCAATTGATTCCATTCACCCTCAGATTCCAATTGAAATGAAAGCCGGCTATCCGAATTTTTCCAAAGATAGTTAGTTTCTAGGTCTTTTCCTTCTGCCACGATTTTCCATTTTCGTTGGATTAAATCATTAAAGATGAAATGCCCTGTTACTATGCCTTTTGCTAATTGAATCTGGAATTGATTCAATCCTGGGTTAGCATAAGTAATGAGAATGGAATTAACATGTGTTATCAATGAAGCATTTTTATAGATATTTATATCAATTATATTCGCATTGCCTAGCCATATTTTTTTAATGCCTAAAGGGTAAATAGCGGCAGAAGTTTGCGTTTTATTATCAAATAAATAAATGTCTACGCCGCGTGCAATTACTTGTCCTATGAATAAACGATGATAAAATAATTGAGATGGTTGGCCGCTAAAATCAAGCTGCTTTATCTTTATTTTCATCTCATTATTCGTAAAAATAAAATTCTTTAAGCTAACGCGTGAAGCGAATGTCCCCGAGCTGTTTGCAATCTCTAAATGTCCCGCGGTCATTTTTTTGGCTATAGCGATAGACCAATGTAATCCCACTTGAGTAAATATGACTATATAAATCACGCCACAAAAAACAGCACTGAAAGCACATAATATAACAATCAAGCGTAGCAGAATGTAGAAGATGCTTAGAAAGAATTGTTTCATGAAAATTCAGGCCCTATGATAAATTCCATACTGTATGGTTGGGTATGTTTGCTAATGGCACGCGCCAGATAAGCTTTTAACGGTCCTACTCGCGTATTATAAATGAGTCCAATGCCTACGCCCCGATTAAGACGATTATGAAAATGATTTGTGGCGTTACCTAGATCGTAGAATAAAGCACCGTATAAATCGCCTTTAATTTGGTTTTGATATTCACCACTCGCAATCGCAAGATATTTTCCCGGACCTATGCTGCTATCTGCAAAGCCGCGAATACTGGTTGCACCACCTGCGAAATATTGCAAACTCATTGGAAAAACAGGCAGACGATGTACCCCGGTATAACCCAAAGCACCACGTAATAAAATACGAGCAAAACTGAACGGTGAGAAAATTAATTTAGCTTTAGCATGAATTTGTGCAAAACTCGTGGTGGATAACACTGCTTGTGACGCGCCACGCAGTGTTAAATCAATGGAATGTGCATGTTGTGGATTCGCTAAATCATCTGTGACCAAATACGATAAATTCCAGCTCGGATACAGCATATGAGACGTATGTGAAGGAGAGGGGCGAATTCTAAAATGATCTAACAAGTAATTCAGTGTTATGCTGGTTTCCCACGGATCAAATTTTTTTGAATATCCGCCAGTGAGTGTGGCGGAGCTACTTTTTCCAGCGTTAGGTTCAAAATGTTTGACATTCACACCAACCAGCCATTCATCAGTCAGAGGATTTCGTCCGGGAATATAATATGTGGCTGAAAGCGTAGACAGTATGGATGATAGCTTGAATTCAGCTTCGGCATGATGTCCCTCATTACCTAGATGTCGCAAGCTCAATGCGCCAGAGACACGGGGACCTGTTAATGTACCGTAACCTAGTCCTAAGCTATAACGTTTTTCTTTAGGCGGGTACAAATACGCTTTAATTGGAATTTGATGATGATGTTCATGTTGGAAATCTGGTTCTAATACGACACGATTAAAGTAATCACTTTGTTCCATAGCTTGTTGTAGGGTGAGAAGTTTCTGACTAGAAAAAACTTCGCCAGACTGTATATCAATAAAACGACGCATAAAACATTCTGAATAAGGAAAAGTTTCAAACAACACATGATCAAAATAAAATTGTGAATCTGTTTCAAGATGGATGGAGATACGGCAGGTATAACGACGTAAGTCCACAATAATCTGATTTTGAAAATAAGAACGCAAATATCCTTGATTTTTTGCAATGGTGAATAAGGTTGTTTTGACCTCATCGTAAGCAGGGACAGTGAAAATCTCTCCTGGTTTAAGAGGGGGTTGATGAATATAATTTAAAATCGCTGGATTATTTTTTCCTGACCCTGTGACTTGTATATTAACATTCGTAATATGCAGCGGTTCGCCTGGATTAATAGAATAGACGGCAATCCATTGTCCTTGTTGTCTGAATAATTGAGAATGAATGCTAGATCTAAAATAGCCATAGGGTTCCAATCCCGTTTTGATTTCATTTCTAGCTTGTAAGTAAAATTGCCGTGCGAGAGCGGGTGAGAGCGGCTTGTCATGTTTATTTTGCAGGATGTGTAATCGGTCATTCACATTGGTCAAGGCGGCGCCGCTAATGCCATGCAATTCATAAGTAAAATTAGGGGCTGAATAAGCGGGTAGATGGTAAATAAAGAAAATAATGCACAAACCATATACAAGTCGCTGATGCCATTGTTTCCAGATGCGTTGACTAGCCACACTTTCTCCCTATGTAAGGCACAGATCCCTCATCTTAATCGTAACTACTTAAATCCAACACTGTTTTTTACGAGCATGTTTCGAACTGTAATCAGGGATATAGGTGACTACTTCGCTCCAAACGCGCCATCCATGGCGCTTAGGATTGCATCCATGCAATCAGTTGCTCATTCGTCACCTATATCCCTGACACAGTTCGAAACATGCTCTTTTTACAGTCGTCCCTTGCTTGTTATCGTGGTTCGGTAGCAAACCAACCTACTAGTGGTGGGGATAGCGATAATGTAAAATAGAAAAATTTTTACATTCCATAAACCATTGATATCGTATTAGGAATAACAAATGGAAAATTCGTTGGTTAAAATTCTACAAGGCTATCGCTCATTTAGGAAGAAATATGCCTTAGGCGACAATTCAGTGATGCAATATCTTTCTCATTATGGCCAGCAACCGCAAGTGATGGTGGTTTCTTGTTGTGATTCTCGTGTTGATCCTGCTTTGATACTTCAATGCGATCCTGGTGATTTATTTGTGGTACGTAATGTGGCGAATATCATTCCACCGTATGAAAAAGACGAAGCTCATCATGGAACGAGTGCGGCATTGGAATTTGGAATTTGTTTTTTAAAAGTGAAAAATCTCATTTTATTAGGTCACAGCCAATGTGGTGGAATTCAAGTGTTATTAAACAATAATGCTTCAAATCACAATGATTTTATAACAAATTGGGTTTCTTTAATAAAAACGCAACACCCTAATTTGCAGGATGCCGATGAGTATGCAAAATTGGCGCTAAATCAATCGTTGCAACATTGCCTCACTTTCCCATGGGTAAAGGATAAGGTCGATCGCAATGAGTTAAAGATTCATTTGTGGTTTTTTGATGTCAAAAAAGGCCAGATTTTTACCTATGCGGATAGCAAAGCAGGATATCAGCCTCTTGATGCTGAGGGATCTTCGATACACAGCTAGAGAAGCCTTCTTAGTCAAAAGGGGACAGATCCTCTTTATTGATGTACTCATTTTTTCTCTTTTTGGTTAGAGGATGGAGCAGGTGGTAATGAAGCACTCTTAGGGTGAATAGGTAACGTGCTTTCAGGTACCACTATCACTGGCATAATCATAGGAAAACTTGCCAAAGGATCATGAATATCAGCAAACATATCTTCCATCATTAATTGCATTTCTTTTTGAAGGGCTTGTTCTTGTACTTGCACTTGTTTCATTATCTTTGCTGCTTGGTCAGGCGTATAAGACTTGGATTTGCCATATTGAACAATCTGATAAGTATGAGTACCTTTGCTTGTGCTTATCATGTTAATGCTAAATTCCGTTTGAGTGAAATCTGTCGCCTTGATCCAGCCAACATTCCCATTACGAGGATCCGCTACTTTTACCCAGCCACCTCTCTTAGGGGTAAAAATAGTGATGATGCCAACATTAGAATCAACACTTCCGACGATTTTGCCATTTGATTTAGGTAGATCATATAAATTAATACTGCTTGCCATGACCTGAGATGTACCAGAAAAAATGAGTGTGGCAAGTGAGATCGAAAAAAGCCGGCGATAGTTAAGGTATTGTTTCATTTTCACTTCCTTCCTGGGATATTATTTCTTATAAAAATAAGTGCTTTTATTTTGCGGGTCATGGTACTAAATTTCAAGGTTAAAAAATCGTATGTTATAATTCTATTATTACCTATGCAATGAAAAAGGCGGGTAAGCAAAGAAAAAAAATAACTATCGGCTAAGGAGAAAAATATGGCAAAGAAAAACAGTGCAAAAAGAAAAGTGACGAAAAAGAAAATCAAATCAGCGGCAAAAACCAAGAAAAAAAGTCAAAAAAAAATATCCGTAAAGCAAAAAAAAGTAGTCTCTATCATTCCTAAGGGCTATAACAATATCACACCTTATTTAATAATTAATCATGCTGCTTCCGCGATAGATTTTTATAAAAAAGTCTTTGGCGCTAAAGAAGTCATGCGCATGGAAAAAGACAAAGGGCGAATTGGACATGCCGAATTAAAATTTGGTGATACTAAGATTATGTTAGCTGATGAATATCCAGAAATGGATGCACGCAGCCCTGAAGCCTATGGCGGAACTCCCGTCAGTATTCATTTGTATATCAAAGATGTTGATTCCGTTGTTGCTAAAGCAGTTTCTGAAGGCGCTACACTCCTGACCCCGATAGAAAATATGTTTTATGGCGATCGTACAGCCACATTAATAGATCCTTTTGGACATAAATGGCATGTTTCAACCCATATCGAAGATGTAACGCTGGCTGAAATGACAAAACGCATGGCTAAATTCATGAAGTAATGGAGTGTATTTATGCACACACCGAATTCATTTATTGAACGGATTGCTAATAGTCTAGGCCAATCCCTTAATAGCAAATTTATTTTTGCAGACCCGATTGAAAGAGAAGGGGTCACGATTATCCCTGTGGCGAGAATTCAATATGGATTTGGTGGTGGTTATCGTCAGAATAAGCCTAATCACATTGCTAAAGGCGGTGGTGGTGGGGGATTAGCACAGCCGGTAGGTTATATCGAAATTAAAAATGGTCAAGCAACCTTTAAGCGCATCAACAATCCTATTTCGCTTCCCTCTCTCATTTTAATGACTGGCATTACTGGATTCTTATTATTACGTAGCATTGCAAAATTAATCCGACAATAAGCATTGTTATTCCGTTTGGAAATCATCACCGCCTATTTATGGAGCTTACCTGGGAGGCTATGCAATGGAAATCAATCGATCGTTTTGTGATATCTGTACTCAAGCAATCAAAGATGTGGTCCAATATAGTCTTGGTAAGAAATAAGAGATAAATTATGAAACTGATGACACTAAATATTTGGGGTGGTCACATTCGTGATCCACTATTAACTTTTATAAAAGCGCATCAAGAGACTGATATTTTTTGTTTCCAAGAAGTTTATCACAATGCTCAAAACAAAGTTTCCAGCGAAGATAGACCGGTAAGTCTTAATATATTTTCAGAAATGCAACAACTCTTACCTAAACATCGTGGCTTTTTTAGACCTGTGGTAGATCAGATTTATGGCATAGGGATGTTTGTAAAAAATGATATAGATGTACTGGGAGAGGGTGAAGTTGCTATTCATATCAATTCAAATTATCCAGGGCGAGGTCCCACTCATTCTAGAAATCTACAATGGCTAGAATGCTGCATTCAGCAACAAATTTATTCTATTTTGAATGTGCACGGTCTTTGGAATGGCAAGGGAAAAACAGATTGTCCAGAAAGAATTGCTCAATCACAACGGATTAGAGAATTTATGGATGGGTTAACGACGCCAAAAATTTTATGCGGCGATTTTAATCTAAGACCTGATGTTGAAAGCATGAAAATCATAGAACAAGGCATGAATAATCTCGTCAAAACACATCATGTCACATCCACTCGTACAAGCTTATATCCCAAAGATGAAAAATTTGCTGATTATATTTTGATTTCACCCGAGATTAGGGTAAATCAATTTGAAGTATTGAAAGATGAAGTGTCAGATCACGCACCATTACTATTGGATTTTATGTGATTTTAATGGTGTTAAAACAATCATAATTCCTCTCCTCTCACGTAATGAGAGGAGAGAATTAAGCTTCTAATCAATGTTTGTTTTTATTTTTTAATGCTGAAAGCAATACATTTCCTAACGTGGTTTCTGGTGGTTCACTATTCATTTTTTTCTTTTGTGGTTGCCGTTGAACAGGGTTAGTCGCATGATCTGTTGTTTCAGTCAAGCGCATACTCAATTGAATGCGTTTTCGAGTTAAATCAATTTCTAATATTTTTACTTTAACTATATCGCCGACTTTGACAAATTGCTGCGGATCCTTGACGAAATGATTAGCCAGTGCCGATACATGTACTAATCCATCTTGATGTACGCCAATATCGACAAAGGCACCAAAATTGGCAACATTTGTGATCACCCCTTCTAATATCATACCCACTTTTAAATCTGCTAATGTTTCTACGCCTTCTTTGAATATCGCTGTTTTAAATTCAGGTCTTGGATCACGTCCAGGCTTTTCTAATTCATGAAAAATATCTGTGATAGTCGGAATTCCAAAATGTTCATTGGTATAATCTGCCGCATTTAATTTTTTTAACAGTGATGTGTTGCCCATGATATCTTTGATTGGTTTTTGTTGTTTTTCTAAGATACGCTGCACAATTGAATAAGCCTCAGGATGTACAGCAGAAGCATCTAAAGGATTATCTCCATGAAGAATACGCAAAAAACCAGCTGATTGTTCAAATGCCTTCTCGCCGAGACGAGGAACTTTTTTTAATTGTTGTCGAGTTTTAAATGCGCCTTTTTCATTTCGATAGGCAATAATATTTTTTGCAATGGTATCATTTAATCCTGCGATACACGCTAATAATGGCGCAGAAGCAGTATTCACATCCACACCGACTGCATTTACGCAATCTTCCATCACGGCATGTAATGTACGTGAAAGATTGGTTTGATTAACATCATGTTGATATTGTCCCACACCAATCGCTTTAGGCTCTATTTTAACTAATTCAGCCAATGGATCTTGTAGACGACGGGCGATGGATACTGCTCCACGATACGAGACATCTAATTCAGGAAATTCTCGAGCCGCAAATTCAGAGGCTGAGTATACCGAAGCTCCTGCTTCAGAAACGACAACACTGGTAAGTTTCAATTCTGGATGACGTCTTTTTAATTCAGAGATTAATTTATCGGTTTCACGTGATGCGGTTCCATTGCCAATGCTGATTAATTCCACTTTGAATTCACTGCACACTTTGGCTAGGGTTGCGATAGATGTATCCCATTCATTGCGCGGTGCATGGGGAAAAATGACATGATGAAAAAGCAATTTTCCTGTTCCATCTGTCACGACAAGTTTAACACCAGTGCGTAACCCTGGATCCAGACCAAGGGTGACACGTGAACCAGCTGGTGCTGCCATGAGTAAGTGTTTCAGGTTGTTGGAGAATACTTTAATAGCCTCTTCTTCTGCACCTTCGCGTAAACGCCACATGAGTTCGAGTTCAAATTTGACCTGGAATTTCACGCGCCATGTTAAAGTCACGGTTTCAATTAGCCAAGTATCCGCGGGGCGCTTTTTATCTTGAATGTCAAAGTAATGCAATATCTTTTGCAGACCTTTGTCCGCTTGGTTTTCTTCAAGGATTAAATTAAGGTAGAGCATTTCTTCTCGTTGGCCGCGGAATAGGGCTAGTGCGCGATGAGAAGGAATTTTTTTAATGGGTTCTTGATAGTTGAAATAATCCGTATATTTATTACCTTCTACTTCCTTGCCTTTAATTACTTCGCTTGTCAGTATGCCATGTTCCCAAATAAAATCGCGTAACTCACCTAATAACTCAGCCTCTTCAGAAAATAACTCTATTAAAATATGCCGTGCACCCGCTAGTGCATCGGCTCCAGTGGTGATGTGATGATCAGGATTAATAAATTGTTCCGCTAACTGCTCGGGATGCAGAGTGGGATCTTGTAATAATTGGGTGGCTAATGGATAAAGACCTGCTTCTTTAGCAATTTGTGCTTTAGTACGCCGCTTAGGTTTATAAGGAAGATAAAGATCTTCTAATGTTGCTTTATTTTCAGCTTCAAGAATACTTTTCTCTAATTCCGGTGTTAATTTATTTTGTTCCGTGATGCTTTTTAAAATAACTTGCCGTCTATCTTCTAATTCACGTAAATAATGTAATCGCTCTTCTAGATGCCGCAATTGGGTGTCACTTAATCCACCAGTGACTTCTTTTCGATAACGGGAAATAAAAGGGACAGTAGAGCCGCCATCTAATAGCTCAATAGCTGCTGCCACTTGTTGAGGGTTAACATTCAATTCATTAGCAATGATTTGACCAATATTCATTTTATCCTCACACGTAAAAATTCGTCATGCAGACAAAAAAACTCAAATGGCGGAGTTTAATTTAAATAGTGCTTAACGCCAACAAAAAAAGTATGTATTCAGTATCGGTTGAATGATAAGCATTGTTGCAACTGACTCATTCTACTTGTTTGGCCCATGCATCTTTAGAATAGGTTGCAAAATAAGCTTGCAGCAAAGGGACTATGGAAAGTTCAGTGATAGGTTGCTGTTTAAAGTGTGGGGGTAGAGGAATAGTATTCGTGCAATAAATGCGATTGACATTGAGTTGCCATAATTCAGTCCATTTTGTTCCGGTAAATATACCATGGGTGACCATGATTTCTATTCTCTTTACACCTGCTCGTGCCAGATGCTTACAACAAGAAATAAGCGTTCCCCCTGTGTCAAGTATATCGTCAATGATAATGACATGTTCTCCCACTTCACCATGCAGTTTACTATGAATAATCCCTTCTTCCGTTCGTTTCTTTTCCAAGTAACACACCGGTCGTGTTATGTTGGCTTTTTTTGCTACTTCTTCACCGCGTTTAATGGCTCCGTCATCAGGTGCAACAATCACAGCATCTTGTAGCGATTGCGATTGAATTTCTTGCGCAAATAAAGCTGCGGTAGAAAGTGATATAACTGGCATGGGAAAAAGTTCACGCGCTTTTTGGCTATGAATATCTAATGTGATTAATTCATCTATGCCGGATCGATATAAGAGTTCGGCTATGAATGCGGTGGTGAAACTTTTCTGTGACTCATTTTTGTCATGCCGTGTATAAGCAAGATAAGGCAGTAGGGCAATAGTTTTTGCGGCATGTTCTTTTTTCAATGTGTGGCACAAGAGTTGAAATGATAAAAGATTGATATCCGGCGGAGAGATGGAGCCTAAAACAACACAGTCGTGCTTGCTCACATGAGTTTGCAAAGAAAGGTGCAGTTCTTGGTTAGAAAAACGGTCCAATGTGAATGCACCTTTCTCGACATTCGGTGATTCAAGCAATTTACTCGCTATATATTCATAAGAATGAAATGAAAATAATATTGCATTTTGCATTGATTAGTTTCCTAAGCCATTTAGTATTATATATTTTCATTAGTAATAGTATTATATCGCATTGGTACGAGGTATATTGATAGATATCCCGTATCGTTTCGCATCTTGAAAAGACAGGAGGTCTTCAATGCGATTTTCAATCTACCGCTATAACCCAGACAGCGATAAACAGCCTTGCATGAAGGATTATGAGGTCAAGATTCCTGAAAAATCTGACATGATGGTGCTAGATGCACTCCAGCAAATTAAAGAACAAGATGAAACATTATCATTTCGTGCCTCATGCCGAGAAGGGGTATGCGGTTCAGATGGCATGAATATCAATGGATTGAATCGCTTAGCCTGCATTACTGCTATTTCCTCCCTCACGCCGCCTATTGTGATTAGGCCTCTTGTGAATATGCCTGTGATCCGAGATTTGGTGGTTGATTTTACCTTGTTTTTTCAACAGTACGAGCGGGTACAACCGTATTTACAAAATAGCACTGAACCCCCGGCCACTGAGCGCTTACAATCACCTGAAGAGCGGGCTAAATTAGATGGATTATATGAGTGTATCCTGTGTGCGTGTTGTACTAGTTTCTGTCCTTCTTCCTGGTGGAATCCAGAGAAATTCATAGGTCCTGCGGGTTTATTGTGGGCAGATCGGTTCATTGAAGATAGTCGTGATACTGCCACTGAAAAAAGATTAGCTAATTTACAAGATCCCTTTAGCGCTTATCGTTGTCGCACGATTATGAATTGTACTGTCGTTTGTCCCAAACATTTAAATCCAGCCGCCGCCATTGCAAACATTCGTCGTAACATGACTAAAAAAGGGACTTAATTTTTATCGATAAGGAATGACAATGATAAAAGAACGCTATCGCAATTTAGATTTCTTCACCATTAAATTCCCATTTACATCCATTATTTCTATTTTGCATCGCTTATCAGGAATTTTTGTTTTCTTACTAATTCCATTCTTATTATGGCTACTCGATGTGGCTTGTACTTCCTCAGATGGATTTTCCTATATTAAATTCACACTGACTGAATCCACTTCTAAATGCATATTATGGCTAATTTTAATCGCATTAGGGTATCACCTAGTTGCGGGACTTCGTCATTTATTGATGGATATGGGCTGGGGAGAAGGATTACACATGGCAAGACTGAGTGGCGGGATCACTCTCGTGATTAGCATCGTTTGGGCAATATTAATGGGGATTTGGTTATGGTAAAAAAATTAATATCAGGGATGAGCTTGACTGGGAATGGCTTTCGAGATTGGTTGGTGCAGCGATTTTCCTCTCTTGTCATTGCAGCCTATTTTATTTTTTTAATGAGCTTTTTTTTCTGTCATAAAGATCTTGATTATTCTACGTTACGCAATTTGTTTGCTTGCACATGGATGCAAATCTTTACCCTCACTACGTTATTCTGCTTATTTTTGCATGCTTGGGTAGGTGTGTGGACCGTCATTACTGATTATATCAAACCAATAGCGATACGGGTCATCGTTGAAGTCGCGGTGATTTTCGCATTAATCATTTATTTCTTCTGGGGTGTTGCTATTTTATTTCAACCTGTTTAATGGAGCTTAAGTGATGAAGCTAGTTCATTATAATTTTGATGTGGTGATTGTGGGCGCCGGCGGTGCGGGAATGACAGCCTCATTGCAACTCGCTAAATCTGGTTTGAGAGTCGCTATTTTATCTAAAGTATATCCAACACGTTCTCACACGGTCTCTGCGCAAGGAGGCATCGCGGCTGCTTTGGGAAATGTTCATGAAGATGACTGGCGATGGCATATGTATGACACTGTGAAAGGTTCTGATTATTTAGGTGATCAAGACAGTATTGAATACATGTGTAAGATGGCGCCTCATGCCATGTATGAACTTGAACATATGGGCATGCCATTTTCACGTTTAGATAATGGAAAAATATATCAGCGAGCTTTCGGTGGTCAGACGATTAATTATGGTAAAGAAGTAGCACATAGAACTTGTGCGGTGGCAGATAGAACTGGACATGCGCTATTACATACGTTGTTTCAAAATAATATCAAAGCAAAAACACATTTTTTTAATGAATGGTTTGCCATTGATCTGGTAAGGAATGCGCAAAATAATATTGCTGGTGTGGTTGCTATTCGCATAGAAACAGGTGAGATCGCATTTTTTAATGCCAACGTCATTATTTTTGCAACGGGTGGTGCAGGACGCATTTATGAATCATCTACCAATGCCTTGATTAATACTGGTGATGGCTTAGGAATGGTCTTACGAGCGGGTATGCCTGTGCAAGATATTGAAATGTGGCAATTTCATCCCACTGGCATACCAGGGATAGGTGTATTAATCACAGAAGGTGTGCGCGGTGAAGGCGGTTATCTGATTAATAAAAAAGGCGAGCGCTTTATGGAGCGGTATGCGCCTCATGCGAAAGATCTCGCATCCCGCGATGTTGTTTCTCGCGCGATTTCTTTAGAGTTTCGTGCAGGGAATGGTTTTGATCCTGATAATATTGATTACGTCAAATTAAAACTCGATCATTTAGGTGCAGAGGTCATCAATTCACGCTTACCGGGTATTCGTGAATTAGCAATTACATTTGCACATACGGATCCATTATCAGAACCCATTCCAGTCACACCTGTCTGTCATTATATGATGGGTGGTATTCCGACCAATAAATATGGGCAAGTCGTCACGTTAGGAACCAGTGACAAAGATCAAGTTGTTGAAGGATTTTATGCAATAGGTGAGTGTGCCAATGTGTCTGTGCATGGTGCTAATCGTCTAGGGAGTAATTCATTGCTAGATTTAGTGGTATTTGGTCACGCCGTTGGTTCTCATGCCGAAAAAGCGATTCATGCAGGATTGCCATTACATAAAGCAAGTGATAGCGATATCGATATAGCCTTAGCGCGTTTGCAACGCTGGAATAATACCAAAACGGGAGAAGATTTTAATAAAATACGTCACGCTATGCAAAAGACCATGCAAGAATATTTCGGTGTCTTTCGACAAGAAACGGATATGAGGAAAGGACTGGAAAAATTGGAAACCTTGCGAGAACAATTACATCATGCAGCATTGAAAGATAGCAGTGAAACCTTTAACACGGCGCGTATACAGGCATTAGAACTCGATAATCTCATGGAAGTGGCTTACGTGACAGCAGTGGCTGCATTAACACGCGAAGAAAGTCGCGGCGCACATAGTCGAGAAGATTTTCCTAAGCGTGATGATAAAAATTGGTTAAAACATCTTTTAGTGTTTTCAGATGGGTTAATTCGTTTTCGACCAGTCAATATGAAACCTGAAACAGTGGATCCATTTCCTCCAACAGAGAGGGTTTATTAAAGATTAAATGTTAAATCCAGCATTTATTTACTCGAATGTTTATCGAACTGTGTCGGGGATATAGGTGTCGGCTGCAAAAGCCCAGCTGAATAGAAGAGGGTAGTGAGTTGCAAGCATAAATGATATATAATCATATGTAATATATAAAAGAAAAAGCATGTAGAGGGAGTTACATGAAAAATCAGCCTAAGTTATTCATAATTTTAATTATTTTTAGCCTTCCAACCGTGTCCCTTGCGACTTGGAATAGACAATGTCTAGACAGTTGTTTTAGTACGGGCCATGAATGCAACTATTGCAGCTATCAATGTCAGCGTGAACCTCCTCCTTCTCCCCCTTATTCTAAAGAAGAAGAAATTTGTCCCTTGAACGATTTTCAAAATCATTATTAAGTTTGTTGGATAGAATATGTATCGATTAATCAGTGTAATGATTCTCACTATGTGCATTTCAATGCATGTTTTTGCCAACACGCCAGACGAAAATTTTTTAATTTTTGAAAAAATTTTTAACGATTGGATAACAGCTTTCAAACATAAAGATTTAGCTAAAACCTGTGAGTTATTTTCAAAATCGGTAGAGGCAGATTATCAGTGCTCTCCAAAAAAGAATTATGATTCTCTCTGTAATGGATTTAAGACATTTTTTTCAAACAACAAACATTATCAATATCAATTTAAATTACACCATGTGTATCGTTCTCAAGATTTGGCTGCATTAAGAATCACTTGGTATTTATATACCCATAATACTTCAAGAGGCGAGTTCTAACGTCCAGCTTGCTGCGAACTTTAAACGTTTTTCAATCGAAAAACCTCACAATACAATAAGTATTGCTGCGGTTTTTCTCAATCAAAACGTTTAAATTTCTTGCAATCTGAACGTTATAACTTCGCATCTTGAAGTATTATGGGTATATACAAATGAAAATGGCCATTTAAAACGCATAGATCAGGAAGAAGGCATAGATATCTTTAAAAAGAATAAAGACAACCAGTGGGAAATTGTTAATTTCATTGGTTATGAAAAAAAATCATCTTGTCATAGCAACTAGAATACCGCGAAGCATTGAAAAATGGTGGATTGTGTCTTTGATCGGTTACCTACTCATCACTTACGTCTACCTACCTCAACAGTCTGTGCCATTCAGTCTCATTACCACTTCATATTATTTTGATTTTGTTAGATTAATTTCACTCATTACGTATGCGATTGTCCATTTAAGAGAATCGTCTTGATAACATGATATAATCAATTATGTTTCTCTTTGTCATCATTGTTAATTTGAAGATCAAACTACAAATTAAGATCAATCAATAAACATGGGGAGTTTTTGACGAAAGGAGAAATAAGATGACTAGCAAATTAGTTAATCTTGTTTTATTCATCTCAGCATCTTTCCTGATTTTACCACTCCACGCAAATAATCAAGCAAAAATTGGTCATAACATTACACTGATTTATGTTGTTGGGCCTCCCACACCACAAACGAATACAAATGTGACAGCACAACCTATCACATCAACTCCATCCATGAAAGTAACAACAGCATCCGATCAACTGGATTTATCTAGTGATCCTTACATTGTCACGAAAATTCAATTTACTATTGCGACTAATAGCACATTAACTAAATTACACATTGATGTGAATTCAGATAAGGGTGTAGTGCAGCTCATAGGAAATGTTTCTAATAACGATCAATTAAGTTTGTTGACCGAAATCGCAGCGTCAATAACAGGCGTAAAGGAAGTCAACACCACTAAGCTAACAGTAAATAATAAATATCCTTCTGAAGATCTCCTAATCACCGCAAAAGTAAAAGGAACATTTATTCGTGAAAAAATATTGTATGAAGGCGCGTCACTGAATCCATTAAATTTGATCACGAATAATGGTGTGGTAACATTGACAGGCTCTGTTGCTAACCAAGCCCTGGTAGAGAAGGCTATCGAATTAGCAAAATCAGTGAAGGGGGTTGATAAAATTAAATCAGAATTAATCGTGAATAATATAAAAAATTAAATAAGAAGGAATGCGGCATGTATAGTGTGGATCCAATCCTTCAACATGTCATACTTGATTTTGAAATGGAATTCAAAAAATTAACTCTCACTTATGAGACATTGAAAAGTGTTGAATTTAAAGATTGGAATACAATCAATAAAAAAATTTCAGTGAAAGTGATTCATGAATCTCGATCATTGATTTTGGACTTTAATAAAACGGAGATGGAAATGTTTTCTCGTTATTCACAAATAGAAAAACATCATTTTATTCAAAAAGCTGTTGATCAGATCCTTTCAGCTGCTCCGTGAGTTATTTTTTAAATATTAAAAAATTATCCATAAAAATAATAAGCTTATATTGTTTTGACTTTTTTTGAGTTAGTTTTTTTAAATTCACAGAGTATAATAATAATATATCTTGTATCAGTAGTCGTTAGTGCTTTTTTAAAAATAATTTAAATACATGAAAGGAGTACTTATGAATACGATAAAAAAGATTGCAATAGCCTCTGTGCTATGTGCATCGACTCTCATTTGTTATGCAGAATCTTCTCCATCTAGTCCTAGTTCATCTTCATCTTCATCAGCAACACCAGCTCCATCCGGTTCAGGCGACATTTCCGGTACGTATACCTGTTCAGGTAGTGATCCTTATTCGACACCTCCCGATTTTAAAGAAAAGATTATCTTTAAAAAGAATGGAGATAATACCTATACCGTACAGATGATTCATAGTGACAATGTCATACCTTATAACTTTGGTACAGGCATTGTTAGTAAGAATAATCCGAATGTTCTTTCATATGTGTATTGGGATCCTAAAAATACCAGCACAATGGGAACAGAAATGTTATCCATTGGTTCAGATGGTTCATTAAGCGGTGTATACGCAGATCATAACAAAATGAAAACTGGCACTGAAACTTGCACAAAAGCTTCTTAAATGTGACAAATTAAATAATCTGACTAATGTGATTTAAAAGGAGTGATTTATGAAACCCACATTTAAAAAGATCTATTTGATCGGTGTTTTGTCGTTGCTATCCATGACAGCATATGCTCAGTCAAATACTATTGCTGGCAATTATCAATGCCAACGCACTGATGCTCAAAATAATGCGACCTCTTCTCCTCTAAATATCTCTAGTACAGGTGACACTTATACACTTCAATGGACTGATTCAAATGGTTATCCAACGATATATGGTACAGGTGCTACCTCGTCTGCATCCGGACTTAACAATCTTCTTTCTGTTGTGTACTGGGATGCAAAAAATGCAGATAATTATGGGAATGAGTTATTTACGATTAAGCCAGATGGATCCTTGCAAGGTGAGTTTGTTGTACAATCAGCAAACAAAACAGGGACAGAAACTTGTACAAAGAGCAAATCATAAATAAAAAGAAGCGTTATTGATAAAGATGATTGCTTGGATAAGGCTCATGTATGAGATGAGACAAAGGAAGTCTCGCTGATGTTTTTTTATCTGGTCAGTTGTCGTTACAGATTATCTGTATTCTGTATGCATCACTTCTGTGAGCGTTTCTACTGTTAATGCATATCTCTCCTCGCCGAATCATTCATCTCAAAGCATGACACATCCGGTCGGTTGATGTGGAGGGCTATTTAGTCTGTTTAGGCATTTCTAAAGAAAAGATATTAGGCAAAGGTTGATTAGGGGCAGCGGTGGGTTGCCTGTGAGGATTATGTTTTAACGTGGATGGAGCGCTCGTACGTTGATTAAAGGATGATAGAGAAGAGGGAAGGGCGGACTGTTTTACCTTCTTGGATCGCTGTCCTAAGGAGGCTTGCTCTGATGTTTCTCGTTTAACCGGCATCTTAGGCAGAGTCGGGATAGATCCGGGCATTGTTTTGATGAGGACTGTTCTGGAAAGAATATTCAGTGGTGGTACTACACTGGTCGTTATGGTTGTTCCCAGAAGACTTGCCTTAATAGGTCTAAGCGTTGGCATAAGCGTGATTTTTGCCGCAGACAAAGCAACTGGAGATAAGGGCAGAATAGCCTGCGCCACAGATTGTGAAAGGATAAAAGTGGCGGTAGGCACCACGGTGGCGGCTAGATTGGCCCCCTTGTAGTGAATTAATTCTGGATGATTATAAAGCTGACGCAATAGTGTTCTATTGATAGACATATTCATAGCAATGAAATATTTTTCACTCACTGTATAGGGAGGCGTATAAACCTCATCGGGTGACAGTGGAAACCATCCTACCCATGAAAAGTTTTTGCCACCCATAAATGCCACTAAAGCTGGCGCATAAATAGGTTCTACAAGGCTTGGCCCTGGCACCCAGCCCCAATGATCATTCAGATAAACCCAGCGGCCATAATGGAAAGGCGCAAATCCCCAGGCTTCATCTCCTATCCAAGTCCATCCCCAGGGAGTAATCCACTCCCAGTGGCCGGTTCGATAAGGGGCCCAATCTGCGCTTACAGTAGAGGGTACCCAAACATGACCATACGTGTTATCAGGCTGCCACCGGCCATAATTATCTAAATCTTCATAACCGATGACATTGTCTGAAATGTAATGAAGAGATGCTGCATTATCACTGCGAAGATCGCGTTTCATACTCCATACAGCAAGATCGCTTAAAAGAAGATCGAGATTTCGATAAGATAGATTTGTACTAGAGAAGAGGCAAGATTGTTCTTTATTAATAGCATAGGCCAGATTATCTTGCCCATATACACTGGCTTGTCCCGCGATGACAGTCACCTGTGTGGTCATGCCTTGGTCATCTACATCAATCTCATAATTTCCAGGTCTAGAAGCTATAAGAGAAAGATTAGGCGTATCGACTTCATAGATTTGACCTGGCGTGATTCCGCGTACATGAAGAAATAACATTCCCTGGGATAATTGAAATTGGGCAATATTTTTATCCAGATTCAAAATAGCAAGATGAGTGCTAGATCCTAAACGAACAACCGCTGAACCCATTTGCAATTCAAGTCGCCCCTCTTTTTCCACCCACACTCTATCACCAGTAATTAAGGGACGATTTAGTGCAGGTGTCACCCACTCTTGAGTGCCCCCGGGTGAAAAGCTCGCAATACCATTTAAAAAGCTTAATCGTGCGACACGTGAAGGAGGATCGGCGAAAGCGCTTATGCTTAAGAGTAATACCAAAAGTCCTATTACCCGTACCAAAAAAGTGTTGGTGTGCATAGAGTTTAATTCACATTAGGTATCATTCATTAAAACATCAGAGAGGTAGCAAGAGCAATTATCGATTTCCCTTATAATGTTTCGTTCTCAGGATAAATGCGACACAAATCGAGTGTATAAGTTTCCGTGTTAATCTTGGGGACAAAATAGGGAATAGCAGGCTTCATTCCATGTGTTTTAAAACGCATGGCACGATATCGAGCTGCTTCATTTGCATTTTTGGGTGGTTGAAAACTATTTTTGCAGAATCACCAATATTAATTTCATCAAATGTTTTATTCTCAATGTCATCCATCTTGTTGCCCTCATTCTTTAAAGGTGATTTTCTTTCCTTTCCAAAGTTCTCGATCACCCCATAAATGTAGTCGCCATGCATTAAATTCAACTATGTTTTTTGCATTCATCATTAAATTAACTTCCGGACTGACATTTTTTAAATACCATTTAAAGGTCATACGCGCTTCGTCATCTTCCGGTGAGATCTCAAACATTAATTTTTCGTGACCGAATTTTTTAATCAACGCGAAGATAACATCGCTACGCCACTCTTTGGGATTCTCAATGCCTTCTGTCATTCCTTCGGATTCTATCATTAGCATATACGCGCCAGCTTCGAAAAAACGTTCACCTTCCTCGAGCAATTGTTCAACCGATTTAGAGGCTTTTATTTTTTCCTTATAATCAAATTCTTTGGATCCGCCTCCCACGCCGCTCATAATGGTAATTTCTGGTTTAGGTTTTAGACCTAATTTTTTTATTTTCTTTACAATCTCTATTTGATCGTTGAGAGTGAAATCATCGGGATGTTCAAACATGCCGCTGGAAACTTCTACCACATCAAATCCTAGTGCTTTGGTTTCATTAAGATAAGCATCCACATTGTTTGGATCTTGAATGACGATTCGTTCTATGAATCCGCCGGTATTAACATACACGTGATGTTGATGAGCAAGATCAGTAAATGCCTTCACTGTTTTGGGTTCTAGCAATGCTTGAATGCCACCTGCAAATTTAAATCCATCAATATAAAAACCCCATGTTTCAAGTAATCCTTTAAATTGAGACACTGTAAATGCTTCGTAATAGGGACCGCGAATTTCAATCAAACCTGATTTACGTGGTTTAGGAGGAAGCTTTTCTAGATCAACAAATTGAAAACTTCTTTTAAAGTGATTGCTATCCATCACAAAATTCCTTTCATACAACTAAAAATGCCCCTTATCAATAGCATATCATAAAAGCATTTCTCGTATAAAAAGGCGCCAGCTGCATCCCATCTAGGTTCATACTGAAGAAGCAATCGTTGTGTAGCGGAAGCATTGAATTCAAGAAAGGATATGCAAAGTGGGGGAATGGAAAAATGATTTTAAGACAGAGGATTGTTTTCACGTCAACCAAACACAGTCAAACGGGAAACACAATCCTCTTTATCTCATCGTGTATTTATGAGACGGTAAAATTTTCACCTACACCGTCGACAACCACCCAATCACATTTTCCGCCACGAAAACTGGAGACTCGAATATCAGGCTTAGCAGGTCCTGAAGCAGTGATGACATACACACACGCTTTAGAGGTGAAACGAGAAAATGTTGTGGATTTTTGTGTTAAGGTCAACGTATAGGCGACATCGAAATTATTGCCTGCATCAAAGCTAAAACCATATTCTTGTGAATGACCGGGGCTGACTGTGAAAGTGTTCAACGCTGTGCCATCACGTGCCTCAAATGAACCTCCCTGATTAATCATTTGTAATTTAGCCTCCCAGGTACCATCATTTGAACTTACTGTATGCCAGGTATGTGGTGTGGCATGACTTGAGATCGCATATGAAGTAGTCAATCCAACTAGAATTAGCACACCAAGTTTAATGTTTTTTTTAATCTGCATATTATCAATCTCCGTGATCTTTTATTTGAATAGATAAATATTTCCTATCCCACAAATGAAATAATAATGATTATCATTTGCGCGTGGATTATAAGAAGAGACTCAATTAATAAGCAAGTAGTTTGAAAAAAATAAATATGGATGGAAACACCGGCTGAAGCGTATGCTTCAACCGGTGTGATCATTAGCTAGTTGGATTTGACCACGGAGGTAAATCACCTAACACTTTATCTGCATCCCGATGCAGTTCGACTTGTCTTCTACGTTCATAATTTCGATATGTTAACTGACCTAACATGGCAAAAGTTTCTGTATTAAAGTTAACGCTAGCACCTTGGCACTCATCATACGGACCGACACCATAACCATTACAAATATTAAATAAGTTAACCTTTGCAGAAGATCCAGCACAGGCTTTTGATTGTGAGCTAACCTCTTCCATCCATTTTTCTACCGCCAATGGTTGGTTAGGATTAACTGCGGGATCCAATACATAAGTCTGGTTTGTTTGAGCATCTCTGATAATAGGCGCGGTGTGATACCACCAGGTGACTCTGCCATTTGGCGAATTAGGTGTATTCACACATAAATTACCAAATGCAAATAATTTAGAAGGACGAGAAAACGAGTTCGCGATATTTTTAAATGGTCCAAATAAATCTTTAATCACAGCAGCCGCTCTGGTCCAGCAACCATCATCTGGATAAAGCCATGAAATACGTCTTAAAAAATTGGGTTTAGCTTCATCACGAAAATATCTTATGTCTCTTATTTTTTCGAAATTATCTTTTATGACATTATAATTTGGCCATATTTCTACTGTATCTAACAATTTTTTTCTTTTATCAACATTATCCCAAGCAATACTTTCATTATAGATTAAGCCCCCATTTGTTGCTTTACGCATATTGGTCATTTTAACTTTCATTTTCCAATCTTCGTTAAATAAACGATGAGCGCTAGGAATTGGAGACAGAGCGGCAAACATTGCTTTCTGATAATATGCGACTTCATCTTGGTAACCTTTACCATCACATGTTTCGGTCGGTAAATTGCCATAGCCATTGCAAATATTAAAACGTAAGGTTTGAGCTCCGTGAGCCGTTTTAATTGTTGTGACCCAATCATTTAATAGAATAGGCTGTGATTGGTTTTTATCAAAAATATAATAATTTCCATCCGTATCATTTTTAACAACCGGCGCGATATAGATTTGATCAGGACCGGAATTGTTTGTGTTGCTGAGAAAGACAAAGGCTTTAGCGGGTCTTGGGTATTGATTAAAAGGATTAGTTAACGGTCCCCAAAAAGCATGAAGAAATTGGACATTGTATTGTTTAATATCTTGGATAGCTGCTAATTGATATCGATCTGGATGAAGATACACATTAAATAATGATTTCATCACATCCTCATGCCATTGTGGTGTCCTTTCAAGTAACATTGTTTTGCTGGCTTCATTCTCCCAGCTGATACTACTGCCATAAATGGTCACATCAGCAGCAGTGGTGGCATAGACTAAATGATTAGAGGATAGGAAAACAGCTAGAGTGATAACGGCCAGGTTAGCCAATTTATTTAGTTTTGAATAACGCATTCATCTTTCTCCCTGAAAATTAAACAAAGGTTCAATCATCCAGGTTATGAGGAATTCGTCAAGAGCTTAAGAGATTATTGGTGATGGTTTGTGCTGATTAAACTTAAACTCAAGGGCTGTTCCCCCGAGTTTTTTAATGTATGACTTTGGTCGGCGGCCTGTGTGTTCTTGATAAAAAGCCTTTATGCTTTTTTGTTTTTGCCTTGTACCACAAATAAGCTCGATGGCGCCTGTTTGCACGTCTCATTTCCAACATATCGCCTCCTCGTTTTTGAACTTATTAACTATTTATATTAATTATACGCCAAGTTGCCACTACCACCCATGACTCAATCCTATTTTTGTTTAAACCGCCTAGTCCCAAAGATTATTCTCCTATGATAATAAAGAAAAAAATGCGACTGACATCACAGCGTTATAAGACTAAATTGATGGCTGCAAATTGAATTGACATTGCAGTTTTTAACTTTCAGTATAAGCCATACAATTCATTTAAAGGAAAAATATATGGCAAAAATTCTTTGTGTTCTTTATGACGATCCTATTGATGGTTATCCATCTTCTTATGCTCGCGATCATATTCCTACACTTAATCAGTATCCCGATGGACAATCTTTACCTTCACCTAAGCAAATCGATTTTAAACCCGGCCAATTGTTAGGCTGTGTTTCAGGTGAATTAGGATTACGACATTTTTTGGAAGAGCAAGGCCATACACTCGTGGTAACCTCAGATAAAGAGGGTGATCAATCGGTGTTTGAAAAAGAATTAACAGATGCAGAGATTATTATTTCCCAACCTTTCTGGCCTGCTTATTTAACAGCAGAGCGAATTGCCAAAGCGAAAAAATTGAAATTAGCCATCACAGCAGGAATCGGTTCAGATCATGTCGATTTACAAGTCGCGATAGAGAAGGGTATGACTGTCGCTGAAGTGACTTATTGTAATAGTATTAGCGTAGCCGAACAAAATGTGATGCTCATTTTGACCTTGGTTCGCAATTATATTCCGTCTCACCAATGGATCATGAAAAAGGGTTGGAATATTGCTGATTGTGTCTCAAGAGCCTATGATCTTGAGGGCATGACCGTGGGTATCGTAGGTGTGGGTCGCATTGGGATGGCTACATTAAATCGATTAAAACCATTCGATGTCAAACTGCATTACACAGATAAACATCGCCTGACAGAAAAAACAGAGAAAGAGTTAGGATTGATTTATCATGCAAACGTCGCCTCACTCGTACCAATCTGTGATGTAATTTCTTTAAGCTGCCCGCTTCATCCTGAAACAGAATATTTATTCAATGACAAACTGATCGGTCAAATGAAACGAGGCGCATATCTTATTAATAACGCGCGTGGGAAAATTTGCGATCGTGATGCCATTGTCAGAGCACTTGAAAATGGTCGCTTAGCAGGATACGCAGGCGATGTTTGGTTTCCACAACCAGCACCAAAAGATCATCCATGGCGAACCATGTTACATCATGGTATGACACCTCATGTCTCTGGCACAACGCTCAGTGCACAAGCACGCTATGCAGCAGGAGTTCGTGAAATACTAGAATGTTGGTTTGAAGGACGTCCAATTCGTGATGAATATTTGATTGTAGCTAAAGGCAGGTTAGCAGGAATGGGGGCACACTCTTATACCACTCGTAATGCGACAGTTGATGCTGAGGTCATGAATGGATGAAGTAAGATAGACATTTGTAAAAAAGTAAGCCAAAATTAAGCGTTCTTCTTTTTTGAGTAACAAGGAATCTTTTCTTATACAAGGAGTCTCGCTATGTCTAAACCAGTTATTGTTGCCGCTTTAGGTGCTGTTGTTGCACTCGGTCTGTGTTCTGCTGCTGTTGCTGATAATTCCGGCAGCATGCAAATGCAAAAACATACCAAAAAAATGCTGATGAAAGAAATGCCAGGTGGTTTTGAAAAATGCTATGGTATTGCTAAAGCAGGAAAAAATGATTGTGCGTCCGGAAGTGAAGCTTGTGCGGGTCAGGCAAAAATGGATGGTGCAAAAGATGCTTGGTTAGGTGTACCAAAAGGGACGTGTGACAAAATTGTCGGAGGTAGCACCACGGAAGGTTCCGCTACTTAATGTCAAATCAAAAACTTGGTCTGCCTAATGGAGTCGGTGTTGGTTTAAGGTCATGCCATTATTCTTACATCGAAGCAGAACATCCTAAAATACCTTTTTTTGAAGTGGTATCGGATAATTATTTCTGTGAAGGTGGACCCAGTTTGTTTCATCTAGAAAAAATCCGTTCTTTGTATCCTGTCACCTTGCATGGTGTAGGTATGTCCTTAGGTTCTAGTGATCCGCTCAATCGTGATTATTTAAGCAAATTAAAATCGCTTATTCGTTTTACTGAACCACTAATGGTATCTGATCATTTGTGCTGGACCTCGTTTGAGGGACAATATTTTCATGAGTTATTACCGTTGCCATACACTGAAGAAGCTGTGATGCATGTGGCTGGCCGTATACGTGAAGTACAAGACTATCTTGAAATGCCTATCATGATAGAAAATGTATCGAGTTATCTCTCGTTTACGCATTCCTATTTAACTGAATGGGACTTTTTACAAACCGTCGCAGAAGAAGCGGATTGTTTCATTTTACTCGATATTAATAATATTTATGTCAGTGCTCAAAATAATGGTTTTAATCCTCACGATTATTTACAAGGATTATCAACCCAGCGTATTGCGCAATTTCACTTAGCAGGATTTGAAGATCGCGGTACACATTTGTTGGATACACACAGTGCTCCTGTGAATCCTTCTGTTACACATTTATTTACAACTGCACTCAACAAATTTGGGCCTCTTCCTACTGTTATTGAATGGGATAATCACATTCCCAATTTTATTCAATTACAACAAGAAGCTTATCAAGCACAGAAATGGGTTGAAAATTATGTTGCAACTACATGAATTACAAAGATATTTAAAGAGAGCCTTAAACTCTGAAAGCAACGAGGTTCTCACTTACATCCAAACAACGCAACACTTATCTGCCAGTGAGCATCTTGCCATTTATCAATCCAGTATTACGGGTGCATTACAAAAAGTATTAAATGAAACTTATCCCGTTTGTCATAAATTAGTGGGCAATGATTTTTTCATTATGATGGTAAATGAATATATTGCGCGTTATTCCTCATGCTCACCGGATCTTGCTAGTTATGGTGCACACATGGCTGATTTTGTCGCTTCTTTTCCACAGGCGTCTTCATTGCCGTACTTAGCAGATGTTGCACGGGTAGAATGGGCTTGGCACACCTTATTTAATGCGCGTGCTAGTAGAGGAATTGCATTTGATAAATTAGCAGCGACTTATACAACTCAAGGTGAAAAAATTATTTTTGTGTTGCCACCCAAAAGTTCTTTACTCACTTCGTCATATCCTATCCATCGCATATGGGAAGTGAATCAAGAGGATTATGTAGGCAATCAAACCATTATCTTACCCGATCATGCTCGCTTTGATTATCTGATTTGGCGCAAAGAATTAGTGATGCGAATCGATATAGTGGAACAGGATACATGGCAAATTCTCACATGGATGAATGATAGATTCACTTGGGGTGAAATTTGCGAAAAAGTGAGTGAGAAACTACCTGGAGTTGATCTTGAAGAATTACTTCCCCAGTTAGTGAATTGTGGCTGGGTCGCTGAATTTGAAGTATGACGCTAGTGTACCTCTGACAAATCATCTCATTCTCTAAAATAGGGGAGATCCTTTCAATGTCATTAAAGAATTTGATTATAAAAGCATGGAATTTATTTAATAAATTTTTTGAATTATTGACACCACTGGGTGATTTATTCATTCGCTGTTGGGTCGCTAAAGCCTTTATTGATTCTGGCTTAACTAAAATCGCCAGTTGGAGCAGTACCTTGCTCTTATTTCAGTATGAATATCAAGTACCATTGTTATCACCCGGCATTGCTGCAGCGATCTCTGTTTGTATCGAATTAGGCATCAGTTCGTTACTCATTCTGGGATTAGGCGGTCGGGTTCCTGCTTTCATCCTATTTCTATTTAACATCATGGCTGTTATTTCTTATCCTGTTTTATTGACGCCAAAAGGTTATGTTGGATTGAAAGATCATATTTGCTGGGGAATTATTTTATTGGTTATACTGTTACACGGAACAGGTAAATTAAGTCTAGATCAATTCATTAAATGGATATGGCGACGATATGGAAATTAAATCAGGTATTCTAGTCATAGCAGATATTAGCGGTTATACCCAATTTATTAAACAGTATGATAAAAGCTTACTGCATGCCGAAACGCTCATTACTGAGTTAATCAATGCCGTCATTAAAACATCTAAGCATCCTTTAACTGTAAATAAATTAGAAGGGGATGCTGTATTGTTTGTATGCTTTGTGGATGAGTCAAATCAAGCAGATGTCGCGATGAATATACTCAAACAAGCTGAAACATTTTTCGAAAAATTTAAGCATAAACAAAGAGAATTGTTGGCCAGCAGCTTGTGTGATTGTGATGCCTGTACAAATTTAGATAAGCTGCAATTAAAAATTATTTTACATAGAGGTGAGATACTGATTAAAAAGATTCAACATTTTGAAGAAATCGCCGGGAAAGAAGTGATTGTTGTTCATCGCTTGTTAAAAAATTCAATTAACTGTCGGGAATATATTCTCATGACTGCTGATTATCATCAGCTTTGTGGTGATTGGCAGGGAAAAAAGCCGGAATTTACCAGTGAACATGTTGATGATGTAGGTGACGTTAATATTGTTTTCTATCGTTTAACTCCGACTAATGAACCGCTGCCTAAAAAAAATAAATGGAAAGGTATATATAATCTCATGCATTTAGAATGGCATCGTTTATTACGTACTTTGGGGTTGCAAAAAACGCCATCATTTACGCATTTGCCAAAGAAATAACACCCCTCGCGTCATGATAGCGAGGGATGACTCAAGCAGCTCCTGCGATTCTAACTATAATGTCTTCTTGATGGGACAATGTGTGCAGATTTGTCATCTGCAGGCTTTGAAATGAGTATCTGATTAGCTTCGTTAATTTTCTTTTGTAACGTACTATTCGCTTTTCTCGACTCTACAAAAAATAGAGGCAGATAATATTGATTTTCTTTAGCTTGCATTGTGTTTAAACCGGCTTTCACTTGATTTTCAATGTTAGATAAGCACGAGAGATTATTTTTGTCTTGTAAAGAAGTAAGTATCCTATCCATGTCTTGATTAAAAGCTGTAATAAATGATTGCTTATTACCATTATTGTATTCATTTATGGTCTTTTTAATAGCGTTTATTTTTTTAATCCATCCTTCTTTTGTCTGTGTTAATCCTAATTTATCAGCAATATAGTCCTTGGGATTTTCTAATGACGGTATCTTAGTATAAATAAACTTTTTAAAACTGTCATAATCAATGACAAGATTTTTTTCTTTTCTAAAGGTCGTTTTGTCTAGATAAGTTTTCATGAAATTAATCTGTTCAAGATCAGCGTCTAAGGCTTTATTCACTTCGCTAGGATTATCAATGTTCATTGATAGGCAGTCAGCCGCTATCTGCTCTAATGTATTTCGTTTAAATTGAAGTAATGCAAAATCTATGTAATCATTAGTTCGAAATTTGACTGGTCCAGAACGTAGTTGGTGATTTAAATTGTTTTTTCTTAACATAAATAATTCCTCTGTTTTTCTGTGTTTATTTAACTTGCCGCGAAGAGTATATAATATAAAATGAAGTTAAACAATCAGATGACGTAAAGATGACAAAAATGTAATCATGTTTAATGTATTGATTCTTATTCAAGAACAATGAACTGTCATCGTGAACAGGCCGTTTTTTGGCTTAAGACTCTCGATAAATACAGATTATCATAATGATTCCAATGTCTTGGATTATGAGAGTAGCCATTACTTCATTAACACTACTTCTTCTGCATTGGTAGGATGGATTGCCACTGTCGCGTCAAAATCTTTTTTTGTTGCGCCCATTTTAATGGCTACTGAGAATCCTTGTAGCATTTCATCCGATCCTAGTCCTATCACATGACAACCTAGTATTTTTCCCGTGTCTTTCAGTGTGATTAATTTCATTTTTGAGGGAACTTTATGTTCACCGAGAGCATAAAACATAGAATTAAATTGAGTGTGATAAATAATGAGTTCATCGCGATCATATATCTCAACAGCTTCTTGCTCTGTGAGTCCAACCGATCCAATAGGAGGATGGCTAAAAACGACCGTAGGAATATGGTGATAATCAAGACACGCATTTTTTTCACCACCAAAAAGTCTAGTGGCTAATTGTCTACCGGCGGCAATGGCAACTGGCGTAAGTAATTTTTTCCCAGTAATGTCCCCAATCGCATAGATATGAGGAACATTGGTTGTCTCCCATTTATCTGTTGGGATAAAACCAATTTTATCTGTGTTAACCCCAGCAGCAAATAAATTTAGCATTTGTGTGCGTGGATGACGTCCGATGGCAAATAAAACAGTATCTAAACCAGTAATGTCATCGTTTTCCATGCAGTGAAGAGTGAGTTGTCCACGAGCATCACGTGTAATTTCAGAAGCATGATGATGAGGAAGCACTTGTATTCCTTTAGACGTTATGATGTCGAGTAAAGTATCACTAATGATAGGATCAAAATGCCGTAATGGTTTGTCATATCTAACCAGCAATTTTACTTTCGAACCAAGCTGGTTAAGAACACAAGCTAATTCTACCGCAATATAACCTGCGCCAATGATGGCAATATGCTTGGGTTGCTGCTGCAAAGCAAAAAAACCATCCGAATTAATACTGAATTCTGCCCCTTTTAGAATGGGTTGATCTGGGCAGCAGCCTGTCGCAATAATAATATGGTCTGCAGTGTAAGAATCTTGATTGATGGAAACAGTATGAGAATCTAAAAATGACGCGGCACCTTTAATAGTGTCGACATTATTTTGATCTAATTGTTTTTCGTAGAGTTGATTGAGTTTATGAATATAGTTTTCACGACGCGTGACTAATTCTTTGAAATCTAACGTTAGATCCTGCTGCTGAAATCCATACGCTGGCGCCATCTGCAAGGCTTCAGCGATTTCACCGCTATACCACATGATTTTTTTGGGAACACAACCCACGTTGACACAGGTGCCACCAAGACGACCCATTTCTATCAAGATGACTGTGGCGCCATAAGAGGCTGCTTTTTTAGCAGCCGCTAAGCCACCACTGCCACCACCAATAACAATCAGATTGACATGTTTTGTCATTTTCATATTTTAGCACTTACTGGCATCAATACCTACTTGGTTCATCGCATCCACCACCGTCGCCACATCATACTTATAATCTTTCGTTGCTTTGACGACGCCGCACGCTGCTTGGTTATAATCGATAGTCTGTGTCCAATAATGTAAGTTTGCTTGAGTCATCACTTTGAATGCTTTTTCCGTATCGTTATTCCATTTAGTTGAGATGATAGTAAATACTTTATTAAAGATGCCGCTAGCGAAATGAACAATGCAAGATTGATATTGTTCTTCATCAGGTGTTTTCTCTTTGCAGAAAGAAAGTAATTTATTATATTGGTCAACATGATTAATCGACACGCCATCTTTTTCTGGTGTATCCATCCAACGTAATGGTTTACCACCTATTTTCAAAAGCTCATCATCGATGATCCAATTATTACTGTGATCTACATAATATTGCACAGCTTTATCTGCCATGTCAGAGAAAGATTCATTCAATGCACCCGATTGATTGGCATAGACTAAGTTTGAATGCTGTTCAGTAAATCCATGGCTCATTTCATGCGCGACGACACTTGGTGCAGTGAGAGGATAAGATTCGTCATCCCCGTCACCAAAAGTCATTTCTCCATTTTCATAAAAAGCATTTTGACCTAATTTGGGATCATGAATATGCATGATAACTTGCATAGCCTTGCCATTTTTTTCCAGCATGTTAATGCCATCAAACCATTCTTTATACATTTGTCTTACAATTTTATCGCTATACAGGGCGTCATTATTAGGTGAATAGCCACCATTAGCTTTGTCATCAGTGGTATTCCAATATACTTCACTATGCGTACTATCAACCTTGTTGCAAGAGAAGTGGGGAACAGCATTGTTCTTTCGTACATCTTTAATGATGGTTAATTCATTTTGTAAATAACATGTCTTGGTCTTGTTATTGCGTTGAAATTCAAGTTTAGGAAGATGATGGGGTAACGGTGCGCCATCATAGTATAGTTTATCTACTTTCCCTTCATTGCCTCCAATACCGCCGCCAGGTACCGTATCTAAATCTAACGTTTTCAAATTATTCCAGCGCTCATAAACGTCTAATGATGCGGCATCCATGATAAAGGTTGGAATAGCGGGCATGCCTTTCTGAGGGTCCGCAAAAAAGCTTATTAAATAAGCCCAGTGTGCCTTATTATTTTTATCCACATATATCATCATGCTGGATTGGCTTTGTGAAATCTGATATTTCATTGCTTTTTTAGACTGAAATAAGTAAGTAGCTTGTTGCAGGGCTTTGTCTGCTTGTGCTGGTTGAAATAGGTAAGCTGGCGCATGAGTTAAATCTTCACTTAACCCCTGAAAAACGGTACCACTCATAGTGACATCGCTAGGCTCTTTTCTCGCTGCTAATGCCGCTAACGATTTGCTATGACCTTGGGGAATATGAACGACAGCATCGCTACCCCAAACAGGATAACCTGCATAAGTTTCTTGTACGCGCACATGAGTTGTTTGATTAAAATCCGCACTGCTGGTCAACTCCTTCAATGAAGATTGATTGGCATGAGCAGTCGCAGCTAATCTTGGCTTGCCAGTCATAAAAGTTTGGAGAACTGACACAGATTGATGGTTGAGATCAATCGCCTGAGCAGCAAACCCATGAGACATGCAAGCATATGAAATAATACCAATAGAAAACATGCTAAAAGAATGTTTCATTTTTTTACTTCCTTTTAAGGTATGTTGGATTAAGGTCAAACGGATAAAGAGCAGGATCGCCATTTTTTTCTTTCGCAGTGATGCTTGGGTGGTTGTAAGATCACTCGCTAAGAAATGGGATTTTTTATGAACATACTGAAGATACTAGTGAATTGCAAGAATTAATCGTGACACTACCTAACATGAATAAAGTGAGGTGTCATGATGATTCACGTTAGGTATATACTGTAAATAAAGATGTCAAAGATTAATCTACTTTCTACCTGGAGGTAGAAGATGGATAAAAAAAATATCAAGAAATCAGGATTGCGTTTATTTAATTTATTTGGGTTTGAAGTGCGGTTAGATGCATCGTGGTTATTTCTTGCCATTCTTGTCGCTTGGACATTAGCTGCCGGATATTTTCCTATCAAATTTCCAGGTCTTAGTCTCGCAGAGTATTGGACAATGGGAGTAGTGGGAGCCCTAGGACTTTTTTTGTCTATTATTTTACATGAGCTTTGTCACTCCTTGGTGGGACGGCATTATGGGTTGCAAATGTCTGGCATCACTCTTTTTATTTTTGGTGGTGTGGCAGAAATGACTGATATACCCACAAATCCAAAAACCGAATTTCTTATGGCGCTGGCAGGACCGGTCTTTAGTATCTGTTTTGGCCTTTTTTTCCTTATGTTTTATCGACTCGGTCTCTACGCCTTATGGCCGACATCCGTGAATGGCGTGCTGAATTATCTTGGTGTGATTAATATTATTTTAGCTATTTTTAATCTGCTTCCTGGTTTTCCGCTTGATGGAGGCCGGTTGTTACGTTCTATCCTATGGTGGTGGAAGAAAGATGTCATATGGGCAACAAGGGTCGCATCATATGGAGGAATAGGGCTAGGGTATCTCTTGATTGTTTTTGCAATTGTTTCATTAATTCAAGGTGATTTAATTTCAGGATTATGGATGTTTTTGCTAGGTTTTTTTCTGCAACACATATCAAGAGTTTCTTATGAAGAAATGCTGGTAAGAGAAATATTTCATGATGAAAAAATTAGAAAATATGTGAAAACCAATCCGATTGCTGTTTCACCTCATATCACTCTCCAACAGTTGGTGGAAGAATATTTTTATCACTATTATCACAAACTCTATCCAGTCACTGAAAACGAAGAATTGATTGGATGTATTTCACTCAATCAAATTAAGCAAATTCCAAAAGAAAAATGGGAAGAGCTACAAGTCGGACAAGTAATGGATAAATGTTCGTCTGAAAATGTGATTGATGTGGATACAGCTGTCATGACGGTACTTCAGCTCATGACATCTCAACGAATAAGTCGATTGATTGTGACTGAGAAAGGTAAATTATATGGAATCATCACGCTTAAGGATATTTCAGATATTATGTTTATTAAAATGAATCTCGAAAGTGGAAATAATAATAAATAGCTCTTACCAATCGGCGGTCTTTAGCATGTCGTAGACTTACTCATATCAGAAGAGAATGATGGAATGCTTTTCCATGCATTATCATGATAGTTAATAAAATCATCATCATAAAGAAGAAAGCCGTATTAAGGTATAATATATATATCATTGAATGAACAATGAGTCCTCCAGCGTGTAAGGAATTAATGAAAGCGCATAAGGATTCCATATGAAGCTATTGCCATTTAAATCATCTCAACAATCCTCAATCGGTATGGAACTTGAGATACAAATCATCAATCCACATACGCATGCGTTAATATCACGTTCAAAAGATCTCATCAGAATCATTAATGAAAGCGCATTTAACCAAAGAATAAAACCTGAAATTACTCAAAGTATGATTGAAATTAATTCTTCGATTCATACTTCGCCTGTGGACATGATGAATGAATTATACGAGATTCAAACATTTTTAATGCATCAAGGAGAAAACTTAAATATTAGTTTCTGTGGAGGTGGAACTCATCCATTTCAAAAATGGGCCATGCAAAAAATCTTCCCCACCATGCGCTATAAAAAATTATCACGTCAATATCGTTTTTTATCTAAGCGGGCTACCGTGTTTGGCCAACACATTCATGTTGGGTGCGCTAATAGTCAGGATGCTATTTATCTCACACATGCACTAGCGAGATATGTGCCTCATTTTATTGCTATCAGTGCTTCTTCTCCATTTTACCAAGGTGTAGATACAGGTTATTTCTCATCTCGATCCACTATTTTTAACGCGTTTCCATTAAGTGGTGTGATTCCTTATTTAATCAGTTGGAGTGATTTTTCAGAGTATTTTTACAAAATGAAAAACTTAGGGATTGTTGAATCAATGAAGGATTTCTATTGGGATATCAGGCCAAAACCTGAATTTGGTACAGTAGAAATAAGGGTATGTGATACCCCTCTCACCATTAAAAAAGCCATTCTTATCACAGCCTATATTCAAGCATTATCACTTTATCTAGTCCATGAAAAACCGTTGAGTATTTCGCACGATTTATACTTTTTATATGGGTACAATCGATTTCAGGCAAGTCGCTATGGTTTTGGAGGTTCTATAATTGACCCTGAGTGTATGCAGGCTTGTTCCATCGGAGATGACATAGTCAGCACATTAAAGAAAATCGAACGTTACGCTAATCAATTAAATAATATGGGGATGATATCTCAATTATTAGATTATGTGATCAATAAAAAAAATGATGCAGCGATTTTGCGGCAACTTTTTAAACAAACAGGCTCATTACCAAAAGTAGTTAGTGAGCAGTGTACATTGTGGAAAAAGGAATAAATCTTATGCTAAATGGTAAAATTAGGGCTACATTAGCAGCGACACCTCTGGGTCAATATCTTGAACCCCATGAACTTGAAATGCTCATGACTTATGTCAAAACTATTACCTTTTCGCCAGATGAAATTATTCTTCAACAAGGTGTTTATTGCGATGGACTGTATATCATCACTGAAGGATTAGCCTTGTTAACCGCACGCACACTGGGTTCTGATGCAACTAACATTGCTACTTTAAAAAAAGGTGATTTTATAGGAGAAATTAATCTTCTTATTCATGAACCTTCCTCCATGTCTATTATCGCAACCACGCAAGTCAAATGCATTTTAATAAGCAATGTATATTTGGATTTTCTCTCGGCTTTTTTTCCTGATGAAAAGTATAAAATCATTTTAGCCATCGCTAAACAAATTTGTGATCGGATAAAAATAACGCATACAAAAATTGTTTCTTTCATTGATAAATCTTCAATGACATCGCAACCGATTGTAGGAAGGATGATTGAATCATTAAAAAAGCCCACACCTATCAGTTATGAAGAAGCTGAAATCGATCTAGATAAATTACACAGCATGGAGACTTTTTCCATTTTTAATAGAGAGGAATATGCGAAATTATTAAAAAGCGCGAAGCTGATCAAGGCAGCTAAGCACTGTAGTTTGATTAAAGAAGAAGAAAGCCATTCTGGCTGTTTCATTGTGTTACGTGGAGCGGTGCAATCTAGTATTGTATACAATAATATTGTCGCTAAATTGTCTGTCATTGGTCCTGTTCTATTGTTTTCCAGTGTATCCACTGTTGATCCTACTTCACCTTCTACGGTGAGCTATACTACATGTGAGCAAGCTATTTTATTAAGTTTTTCTCAATCTGAACTCGAATCCATCCAAAGAAATAATAAACTTCTTTGGGATAAGTTATTTGGTTTAATTTGCAAATCATTGGTTGCATTAGAAAAGTCGGTACAAAAGTTAGATATTCGATTAAACATTGAGTTATATAATAGATGAGGTCGTTATGTGTAGAATTCTTGCTTATTTGGGTAGGCCCATCATTGTAGAAGAATTGTTATATAAGCCAGATAATTCCTTTATTAAGCAGAGTTATCATCCGAAATACATGTCGCATTTATTGAATTTAGCAGGTTTTGGCATGGTTGCTTGGGACACGATTTCTTACAATCCCGATCAACCCTTTATTTATAAAACGCCACATCTGCCTTTTTATGATGAAAACTTACGTTATTTAGCGAGTAAAATAACACCTAACTGCTTTTTAGCTCATCTTAGAGGTGTTTCCTATAATGAAAAACAAATTGTTTCAAATCAAAATGTACATCCTTTTATTTTTGATAAAACTCAAGTTGCATTGGCTCACAATGGCGTGTTAATGAATTTCGATCAAATGAAATTTCATCTGCTTGAATATGTTCATCCAAGTTATGTAAAAGAAATTCGTGGAACCACAGATAGTGAATGGATATATGCCATTCTATTATCACAATTACCGCATTCAACCGGAGACTACACTGTAGATGAAATCATACACGCCATTACTGAAACATTAAAAATTCTCCAACATGTGAGGAGCAAATGTAAGATTACTGTTAATTCACCAGTTAATTTATTTGTTACCAATGGGAAATTTATAGCCGCAACACGATTTGTATTTGATTACGGTTGGCAACCGCTGGATGCACCAGTCACTACACATGCGACTTATCATTCATTATGGTATACCTATGGCGATAGTTATGGTTATTATGATAATGAATATAAAATGAAAGCCAGTAAGACAAAATCGAGTATTATCATTTCATCTGAACCATTAACAAGAGATGTGACTACTTGGATTTCTGTGCCTGAATATACGTTAATTGTAGCCAGCTTAGAACAGGATGAAATTAAACTGATTTCTCAAGATATTAATATTTAGTATTAGCTACTAAGATTAATCATTTCAATGTTAAATTGATTATAATAATATTTAGGATGGATGCGTGACGGAGGATTTATGTCTCAATTAATTAAGTTAATGATATTCATTTCAATATCATTAATTGGTTTTTCTTTATTTGCTCAAGGTGAAATGACTACCACTCCACCTCAAGCTAACCCAAGCAGCACAACCACACCCTTAATCCCCATACCCAACACCATGCCAACGATTGACACGTCTGCTGGTGATTCAGCCATTAATACCAATGTACAAGATAAAATTACATCAGATTCCATGCTGAACGGTGCGAATATTACTGTATCTACGGT
Organism: uncultured Gammaproteobacteria bacterium; assembly: GCA_963711205.1. Classification (GTDB taxonomy): domain Bacteria; phylum Pseudomonadota; class Gammaproteobacteria; order DSM-16500; family DSM-16500; genus Aquicella. Next base: position 1,381,836 of record CAVQDE010000001.1, on the reverse strand, counting down.
GAATGGGGTGGTGACATTAAGTGGGACGGTAACATCGGAAGATCAGTCTAAAGAAGCTATCCGTATTACAAAAATAATACCGGGTGTTCGAAATGTTAAATCCATTCTTGTCGTGCAACCGCCAGTTCTGACGCCAGATATAACAGGGGGCTCTCCTTATTAAAAGTTAAGACACTCAGGCGACATCCTTTATTTTGTTATTTTGTATCTGCTTGTGACTTATCATATTTCAAATATTTAAATAATAGAGGAGATATTCTAAGCGATGAGACTTAAGAGGAGATTAACAAGAAAAAAATAGTTAAACTCAGAATAATTGTCACTTTTTACCATCTGTGTATAATAACCAACAGGCAGGTATTGATCGAAGCCCTACAAGCAAGCCTGAAGGAAGTCAGAAAGTTGATATGGTGTGCATACCTTTGAAATTAAAGGCAGTCTAAAGTATCACTGAGACATCCACTTATTCTATTCGGGCCTTCGATCAAGCCTGCCTTTTTATTCATAATCTAGACTAGAAATTCATATTTATTTGAGATAGCATCATTCGCGAAAATAATTCTAAGGATAAATAAAGGTTATTTTTATGAAACTAAACAAAGTTACACTATATAAAAAAGTATTGATTGCAAGCTTGTTATCATTAGCAACGACCTCTGTATTTGCTACTATCAAAACTATCAAACCTAGCAATTCAACTCAAAATGAAGTCTATGAGTGGACAATTGAGAAACTAGATGATGGAATGATTTTCAATATTGGTCAATATACTAAAAAGTTACTTATCATTCGTGTGAATGAAACGGTGGCAAACGGAGCTCCAGCAGACCCAGTGATTGTTTCATGCAATGCATCGAATGAAGATACTTATAGAAATCATCGCGTTGAACCAGGTTCAAGCTTGATATGTAAAGGCAACTTTCATGATTTTTCATACATGTCCATTGAACCAAAAGACTTTAAGCATGGTTCTCTTGGGACTTATACCTTCCAACCAGTAAATAACAAATAATGTTTAATATTTCAGCCTGTTCTATTGTAGTAGCAGACTGGAATCCGGTTTATCACAGTGACACCTATTGATTATTATCGAGAACAAAATAGCAAAGGTTTGATTGTTGATGATCAGCATCAATGGATGGCCCTGCAATCATTGCAACAACTCCATCATGATTTACTCATTGAGCATAAAAAACGTTCTGCTTTTTATGCTGCATTTCGACGCCAACAGCTAGTACGCGGATTATATCTATGGGGTGGGGTAGGTATAGGTAAAACATTTTTGATGGATTGTTTTTATCAAAGCCTTCCTTTTCCTGAAAAAATGCGTATGCATTTTCATCAATTCATGCAAATGGTGCACCAGGAATTAAAAAAGCATCAGGGTAAAAAAGATCCCTTGCAATTTGTGGCTAACGAGATAGCACAAAAATGCATGGTATTATGTTTTGATGAATTAACTGTGTCAGACATTACCGATGCCATGTTATTAGGACGCTTAATTAGCGCGTTATTTACTCGTGGTGTTTGTTTAATCGCCACCTCCAATATCCTGCCAGATGATTTGTATAAAGATGGTTTGCAACGACCTCAATTTTTACCGGCAATTGCCTTGTTAAAGCAACATACCACCGTACTCCATTTACCTTCCACAATAGATTATCGGTCGCAGCATTTAAGCAAAGCAGGCGTGTTTTTTTCACCGAATGATGAGGCAGCCCATAAAAAAATGGATTGCATTTTTACTGTCTTAGCGAATGGAAAAAACGTAAGTGCTGAGCCAATAGAAATCCATGGACGAATAATTCAGACTCATAAACAAGTTAATGATGTCGTTTGGTTTGATTTTGCAGCCATTTGTCATGTTCCTAGAAGTCAGCTGGATTATTTAGCCATCGCAAAGAAATTTCACACTATTTTTATCAGCAATATTCCTGTCATTCCAGGCGATGCTAAAAATAGAATCGCTTTATTCATTCGTCTAGTCGATGTTTTTTATGATGCTAAGGTAAGGTTAATTTGTTCCGCTGAGACACAGGTAAAACAAATTTACACCCAAGGGCACCTGTTTTTTGATTATGCTCGCACTTATTCTCGATTATTGGAAATGCAGTCAGAAGCTTATTTTTTAAATGCGCGAGATAATAAATCTAATTTTTAAGATATCTTCAACTCGTTTGGTGAATAGGAAATATCTGGCTGATATCGAACGGGATCTTCCACTAATTTGCCAACCATCATGCTACAAACAATATCACCTGTCACATTTAACATGGTGGCGAGTGGGTCGATAATAATACTGATCGCAGCGATAATAATGAGTGCTTGCGGTGGAAATCCATAAAAAGACAAAATCAGCATTTCTCCTAACATACCACCACTAGGGATAGCACCCATCACCGTTCCTACTAATATCGCAATCAATAAGGCGGTTAATAAAACTGATGCGCCTGAAAATGGCATATGAAAAACTCCAAATAAAAATGCAATCTTGATCATGCCACCTAATACAGAACCATCTTTATGTAAAATAGCGCCTAACGGTATGACAGTTTCATAAATAGAAGGGGAGATACCCATTTTTTTTGTTGCTGCTAAGTTGGCAGGAATGCTGGCTGCACTGCTGCAAGTGGCTAATGATGTCATCATAGGAAGAATGACATGTTTCCAGAATTGTTTCACTCCTGCATTTTTATTGGCGAGATAAGCATAACAGGTAAAAGCAACGATAAAATATAATATGCCTGTTACGTAGTATATCAGTGTAACTCGAACATAATTATCCACTAATGTGGTGCCAAGATCTCCAACCAACACAGCAAAATAAGCAAAAAAACCGATAGGCGCGTAGTACATAATGAAGGAAATGAGCTTCATAGAAATATCCGCACCTGATTGCAGAATGCGGGCAACTGGTTTGCCTTTTTCTCCTAAGGTAGAAGTAGCCAAACCCAACAAAATGGAAAAAAAGATTAATGGCAATATGCTATTATGCGAAAATAATTTCGTGAAATCAGAGACAGTGAAAATACCAACCAGTTGTTCAGTAAAGCTCTTATTTGTCATGGCTTCTGTAACGGTGGGTAACAAGATCATGTTTTGCGAGAGAGGAAACACTGTCACTACTATCATCATCACTATCGCAGCCACCATGCCTGTGAAAATGAAGGTGGACAACATAGCAAATAAAATTTTCCATAATCGCTTAGCTTGACCTATTCGTATCATTGAAGATGACACGCTGAAGAACACGAGAGGTACAATAGCAGTAAAAAGTAAATTTAAGAAAATATCCCCTAAAGGTTTTAAACGAATCGCTTCTTTTCCCATCCCATAACCGGTTAAACCTCCACAAACAATAGAGGAAAGTAAAAGAATAGGAAACATATAAGCGCTTATTTTTTTGTACCAAGTATTCATTTGCGACGGAATAAGAGTAGTTAAATGATAATGAAGGGAGATTGTACATGATCTGTACTAAAAAATCGCCCTTCATGATGTGGTTTATCTGGCTAGAAAACTTATTTTGTTTGCATAGCAAAGCTTTTTGCAGCAATTCCCATCATCGCATAAGCCCATCCGCTAAATACGAGATCAATTCCTACAAATAAACCAATAATCACTAGACTAGAAGCAGGCCAATTTTCAAGGATTAAGATACCAAGGAGTAGAGCAATCAAGCCATTTAAAAAAATCCATCCCCACCTTGTCATGCGTATGCTCAAAGAATAAAACAGCCGGGATAATCCGACTATTACGTAAAAAATACCCAAAAATAAGGTGATGGAAACGGAACCTAAAATGGGATTATCAATAAGGATTATACCCGCGATGACATATAAAATTCCTATGATTATATGAAGAACAAAACCACTTGTTCGTCGCCAAAAGCTAAATGCATCGATGATCTCGATAATGCCGCCAATCAAGAGCAGGACGCCAAGAAGAATCACTGAAATGACAGTGGTAAGTGTTGCGGCACTGATAGCAAATAAACCCAATATGATGAGCGCAATGCCAAAGATAACTAACCAAAGCCAATTTTTACTGAATACACGTAAATCTGGCTGCTTAGATTGTATGATGAACGACATAATAACATCCTTGTACTATGAGGTGATCGTCATTATAACATAGTAAAAATGATATTGTTAAAGTGAAATCGCTCCTATTTTTCTAGAATTGCGATGCGCGAGTCCAACCTTCCTATACATTGTTTTACTCAGTACAGCTAGCTGATTTGGTGATCAAACCGAGATGATTCATAATAAGGAAAAAAGAAATGGAAGAAGCGAAGAATCAGTCGTGATTGCTTTTTAAGAATGTGCTTGATTACAAATGAAAACTACAGTAAAAATGGCAACTTGCTCATTGCATGCGAATGTGGCGGAACTGGTAGACGCGCTGGATTTAGGTTCCAGTGGGGTAACCCGTGAGAGTTCGAGTCTCTCCTTTCGCATATTTCAAATGTACTTGATAAGCTCTGGTTAACGACCCGATTTATCAATATAATAACGGATTTGCAAAAAGAGAGTATTTACTAAACTTTGCCAGCGAAGGGCAGGACAAAATTGGATAAGCACCTCAAAAAGAGGGCTATCCTGAGAGTGTTTTTTTGTTGTGAAAGGTAGGGGTTGTTTGACATTTCATTAAGTTAAGCCCAGGCAGAAGTCGTTGATTTTTAAGAACCGAGAGCGCTGCGGGAGCTTGTCCAAGGTATGTCCCCGTTTAATAGTGTGACTAGAAATGTCAACAGCCCCTAATGAAGAAGCTATTTTATAACTCGGTGGGGTTACTACCATGCAAGTATCAGTTGAAAAGGTTAGCAATGTTGAACGTCGTCTTACTATCGTTGTTCCTGTAGAAAAAATTGAGGAAGCGTATAGTAAACAAATTAATCGATATGCAAAAAATGCAAATATAAAAGGTTTTCGTCCTGGTAAGGCTCCTCTTTCTTATATTACTCAGCGTTTTGGTGATGATGCGCGTAAAGAAGCAATGGGTGATGTCATTCAACAGGCACTGTATGAAGCCATTACTCAGCAGAATCTAAAACCGATTAATACGCCGCGTGTAGAACCCAAGCTCATGGTCCCCAATCAACCACTAGAATTTGTGGCATTATTTGAAGTATTGCCAGAGATAGAAAAAGTTCAGTTTTCTATAGATTCCTTGGAAAAGCTGCTGGTTGATATCACCTCAGATGAGGTTGATCATGTGATAGAACAGCTCAAGAAGCAGTATACAAAATGGAATATTGTTGAGCGTCCTGCTAAAGAAAAAGATCGTGTTGTCATTGACTATTATTCTATTTTTGAAGGGCAGGCTGATACTGAAAATAAAATCGAGAACTTCCCATTAGAATTGGGCAATAAGATCATGTTACCTGGGTTTGAAGACGGCCTAATAGGTGCAAAAACGGGTGATGAATTAACGCTTAACTTAAGTTTCCCATCTGACTTTACTGTCGCAGAAAGAGCAGGAAAGTCGGTAGATTTTGTTGTGAGCGTGAAACAAGTATTTGAAGCGGAAATGCCCGAGCTAAATAACCAATTTATTCAAAGACTTGGCGTGAAAAGTGGCAAAGAAGAAGATTTAAAAGAGCAAGTAAAACAATCGCTTGAGCAAGAACGTGATCGCTTAGTGAATGAAAAAATGAAAGAACAAGTCTTTCGTCAACTTCTTGAACAAAATCCAATAGAAGTGCCTAATTCTTTGGTCGCTCGTGAAGCAAAAAATATTCATGATGAGATTTACCCTCATGAACATAATCATCATCAACACTCTGAAGATGAAATGACAACATTCCGTGATGTGGCACAAAAACGTGTTGCTTTAGGATTGTTGCTCTCTGAATATGCACAGCAAGTACATCTTCAATCGGATAAAGAGAAAGTCAGACAACGTATTCAAGAGATTGCTTCCGTTTATGAAAACCCACAAGAGGTGGTTGAGTGGTTATCATCGGATGAACGTCGTGCTGGAATCGAAGCGCAAGTGATGGAAGATCAAGTCATGGACAAACTCATTGAAGGTGTGCCTGTGACAGAAAAGTCCGTAAGTTATGCAGAACTTAAAGGTATTAATGTAAGTAAATAATTTAGAAAGGAAATCATATGTCTGAGAAATTGATTAATCATTCGGTTATAACTTCCAACCTAGTGCCTATGGTTGTTGAACAAACGGCACGGGGTGAGCGGGCATTTGATATTTTCTCAAGACTGCTTAAGGACCGTGTTATTTTCCTAGGGGGCCCTATTGATGATATTGTTGCGAACTTAATTGTCGCACAATTGCTGTTTTTGGAGTCTGAGAATCCAGATAAAGACATTTCCCTTTATATTAATTCACCAGGTGGGGTAGTCACAGCTGGACTAGCTATCTATGACACCATGCAGTTTATCAAGCCAGACGTAAGCACAATATGCGTCGGCCAAGCAGCCAGCATGGGGGCATTGTTATTGGCTGGGGGCGCAGCAGGTAAGCGTTATTGTTTGACTAATGCACGCGTTATGATCCATCAACCTTTGGGTGGAATTCAGGGCCAAGCTTCTGATATTGCTATTCATGCTGAAGAAACTTTAAAAATTCGTGCTCGTCTTAATCAAATTTTGGCCAAACATACTGGTCAATCTGAAGAAGTTATTTCTAAAGATACCGATAGGGACAATTTTATGAGCGCCGAAAAATCTAAGACTTACGGGATCATAGATAAAATCCTCGATTACCGAACCAACAAGAAGTGATAAGATAAATATTAGGTACTCATTGATTTTATGAAAACAACCCTTATCTATTAAGAATTAACTTGAGAGGCCTTTGTTTTATGAGTAATGACCAGCGCGGTAACAGTGGGAAAGATAAAGTATTCCATTGTTCTTTTTGTGGCAAAAGCCAGCACGAGGTGCGTAAACTCATTGCCGGGCCGTCTGTTTATGTTTGTGATGAATGTGTCGCACTTTGTAACGATATCATCAATGAAGAATCACGTGATGATAAAGCGCCGCAAGCAACAGATACTTTGCCCAGGTTGCCGGCACCTACGGAAATATATAAAACATTAGACGAGTACGTGATTGGTCAAACACAAGCTAAGAAAGTGCTTTCTGTGGCTGTATATAATCATTACAAACGATTACGTACGCATGGAAATAAACAAAATGATGTTGAATTAAGCAAAAGTAATATCTTACTTATTGGCCCGACGGGTAGCGGTAAGACATTGCTAGCAGAAACTTTAGCAAGGCTGTTAAATGTGCCCTTTGTGATTGCTGATGCTACCACACTGACTGAAGCAGGTTATGTGGGTGAAGATGTTGAAAGTATTATTCAAAAGCTATTACAACGCTGCGAATATGATGTATCAAAAGCTCAGATGGGTATTGTTTATATTGATGAAATCGACAAGATTTCTCGCAAATCTGAAAATCCATCTATTACTCGCGATGTGTCAGGCGAAGGGGTGCAACAAGCTTTACTCAAATTAATTGAAGGCACCATTGCTTCTGTCCCACCTCAAGGGGGAAGAAAACATCCACAACAAGAATTTATTCAAGTTGATACGAGAAATATTTTGTTTATCTGTGGCGGAGCTTTTGCAGGGCTTGAAAAAGTAATACGAGATCGATCTGAAAAATCTGGTATTGGATTTTCTGCTGAAATTCATGGTAAAGAAGATTCCAAAACCATAGGAGATTTGCTGCGTGAAGTAGAACCTGCAGATTTAATCAAGTATGGCTTGATTCCAGAATTAATCGGTCGTTTGCCTGTCGTAGCAACGTTAGAAGAACTGGATAAAGAGGCTTTAGTCAGCATTTTAACAGAACCTAAAAATGCCTTGATAAAACAATATCGAAAACTTTTCGAAATGGAAGGCGTTGCCTTGGAGTTTCGAGAAACAGCGCTACACGCAATTGCTGAACGTTGTGTTGAGAAAAAAACAGGAGCGCGAGGTTTCGTTCAATTTTAGAGAAAGCATTATTAGATATCATGTATGAACTTCCTTCCTTGAACCATGTTTCTAAAGTGATTATTGATGAAGCGGCTATTCATGGTGAAACCAAGCCACTTATCATCTATGAAAATCAAAATCATGAGCAGCAGCAATCTGCAGCAGATAAGTAAAAATGATTTATACTAACTAGTAAGAGGCCAACTTGAGTAGCGGAGGAGTTATGGCGTCTATTCCAATTGATACAACTAATTTAAGTGTTCCTGTTTTACCTTTGCGAGATGTAGTGGTTTATCCCTACATGGTCGTACCCCTTTTTGTCGGCCGTGATCGTTCAATCAAAGCTTTGGAAGTGGCCATGGCAGCAGATAAGCAAATTTTACTTGTCTCACAAAAAAATGCCACTGAAGACCAACCCAGTGAAAAAACCATTTATCAAGTTGGGACATTAGCAACCGTATTGCAATTGCTAAAACTCCCTGATGGCACAGTGAAAGTATTAGTTGAAGGCGTAAGACGTGGCCGAATTATTCGATTTGTAGAAAATCAAGAATATTTTCTTGCCGATGTGGAATTACTTGAAGATGAAGATTGCTACTGATAGAGAAGTAGAAATTTTCGTTCGTTCATTGAAATCTCAATTTGAACAATATGTAAAATTAAATCGCAAAATTCCTGCAGAAATTATGGCTTCTATTCTCGCGATAGAAGATGGTAGCAGGCTTAGGTGATACCATTGCAGCACATCTTAGTATTAAGTTGGATGAAAAACAAAAACTATTGGAAATAGATGATTTACCTAAACGTCTTGAACGCTTAATGGCATTACTTGAAAACGAAATTGATTTATTACAAGTTGAGAAAAAAATTCGTGGGCGTGTGAAACGCCAAATGGAAAAAACTCAGCGCGAATATTATTTAAATGAACAAATTAAAGCAATTCAAAAAGAATTGAACGAAATTGAAAATGTTCCTAATGAATTCGAAGTGATTGCTAAGAAAATTGAACAAGCAGGAATGACTGCCGAAGCACGAGAAAAATGCGAGGCTGAATTAAATAAACTTAAAGCCATGCCTATGCAATCTGCAGAAGCAACCGTATCACGCAATTATCTTGATGTGATGTTTTCTTTACCTTGGAGTAAACGTAGCTCTGCGCGTGTTGATTTGACTTCAGCTGAAAAAGTGCTTGAAGCAGAACATTACGGCTTGAAAGAAGTCAAAGAACGCATTATTGAATATCTCGCAGTACAAAAACGTGTGAAAAAACTGAAAGGTCCTATTTTATGTTTAGTTGGGCCTCCTGGTGTTGGTAAAACATCTTTAGGGCAATCCATTGCCAATGCGACAGGACGTAAATTTGTACGCATGTCATTGGGCGGCGTGCGTGATGAAGCTGAAATTCGAGGTCATCGACGTACTTATATTGGTGCCATGCCAGGCAAAATTATTCAAAAGCTTGGCAAAAGTGAATGTGAATAATCCACTTTTCCTGTTAGATGAAATTGATAAAATGTCTATGGATTTTCGTGGTGATCCTGCTTCCGCTTTATTAGAAGTATTAGATCCAGAACAAAATCATGCTTTCAATGATCATTATCTTGAAGTGGATTATGATCTTTCCAGTGTGATGTTTATGGCAACAGCCAATACTCTAGATATTCCGCCTGCATTGCGGGATCGTATGGAAGTCATTCGTATTCCAGGATATACGGAAGATGAAAAAATGAATATTGCATTACGCCATCTGATTCCAAAACAAATCGAAGCAGCTGGATTGAAGCCAACGGAAATTGAAATTCCAGCAGAAACGGTTCAATACATTATTCGTTATTATACCCGTGAAGCTGGTGTGCGTAATCTAGAACGAGAAATTTCAAAAATTTGCCGAAAAGTAGTAAAAGAAGTGCTTTTAAAAACAAAATCGCTAAGCTAGAATTGAACCTGATGATCTTGAACATTATTTGGGCGTTAGACGTTTTCGTTATGATATTGCTGATCAACAAGATCAAATCGGTCAAGTGAAGGGATTAGCATGGACTGAAGTGGGTGGTGAATTACTTAGCATTGAAGCCGTTGTTCTTCCTGGTAAAGGTAAAACCATTTATACCGGTCAATTGGGTGAAGTGATGCAAGAATCCATTCAAGCAGCATTATCAGTGGTGCGAGCTCGAGCGGCCTTTTTGGGTATTCCAAAAACTTTTTTGAAAAACATGATATTCATATTCATGTCCAGAAGGTGCCACACCGAAAGATGGACCCAGTGCGGGCATTAGTATGTGTACTGCTTTGTGTCTGTTCTGACACATATTGCCTGTGCGGGCTGATTATGCCATGACAGGTGAAATCACCTTGCGTGGTGAAGTATTGCCTATCGGTGGATGAAAGAAAAACTGTTGGCAGCGCATCGAAGTGGTATTAAGAATGTGATTATTCCCGTTGAAAATGTAAAAGATTTAAAAGAGATTCCAGATAATATTAAGCAGGATTTAATATCAAACCTGTACGATGGATTGATGAAGTATTAACTTCTGCATTAAATGGTATCCAGACCGTTTACCAAAGAAAAGTAAAAAAATGAAAACCTACTGGTTGGTGGCGGCGTGGGAAGAAAGTAAAAATCCGTAAAACTGATAAATCAGATAGAGTTAGAACACATTAAACTTCTTCATCTCACGTATCGTTCAGAGCCTGTCTTGAATAGAATTTCAAGACAGGTTTTTTATCTCAAATCAAAAAAAATATCAACATAAAAATTATGCTGTTTATTAACAGGACTTGCTTGACATAAGTTTCATGCTATTGGTATAAATCACACTTCGTTACGAGCTCTCAGTTTTACATGGAAAGTAAGTCGGGCTTGGGTTGCGAACAAATAATTAGATCATTGTTAACTATGGATAGAGAGAAAACATTATGAACAGAACAGAACTTAGTCGATATTATTTCTGAAAAAGCCGAATTAACAAAAGCAGCTGCATCACGTGCATTAGATGCGATTATTAGAAGGTGTGACTTCATCCTTACAGAAAGGTGATCCTGTCGTTTTAGTGAATTTTGGTACGTTTCTTGTGAAACAACGTGCTGCACGTGAAGGTCGTAATCCTTCAACTGGTGAAAAGATTAAAATTAAAGCAGCTAAAGTTGTTGGGTTTAAAGCGGGTAAAGCATTAAAAGAAGCTGTTAAAGAAGATGCTAAATCCTAAAGTGAAGTAGTGGTTCATGGGTGCTTAGCTCAGCTGGGAGAGCGTCGCCCTTACAAGGCGAAGGTCGGGGGTTCGATCCCCTCAGCACCCAAAGTAAAAAAGATTATCTTAGGTATTGTAAGTTTGTTAAAAGTGGTATAAAAAGCAGTTCCATGGAGTGGTAGTTCAGTTGGTTAGAATACCGGCCTGTCACGCCGGGGGTCGCGGGTTCGAGTCCCGTCCACTCCGTACAAAAATCTTAGTCTGCTGAAAAAGTGTATCTTGGTGACAAAGATCTACTTTTTTGTGTAAATAGATAAAGGGCGAGTAAGCAAGATGCTTCAAACCATTCGTGAACATACACAAGGTTGGATAGCAGGAACTATTATTTCCATCATTATTCTCACGTTTGCTTTGTGGGGTATACATAGCTACTTCATCGGCGGAGGAGCTAATACCAACGTAGCAGAAGTCAATGGCATTGAGATTACCAAAGAACAGCTTGCTGTCGCTTATGAAAGATTACGGCGCCAAGCGCAACTTCAGTATGGTTCAACCAATCCTATTACATCGAAAGATGAATTCAACCTTAAAAGGTCGAGCATTACAGTCATTAATTGATATTGAAGTGTTAAAGCAAGCCTCATTATTCACAAGGGTTTCGTGTTTCTGATCGACAAATTGATAATTATTTACAAAGCATGCCTGAGTTTCAAGTAAACGGGCAGTTTTCGCCTGGAGCGATTCCAAGAAATTTTATCTACAACACTACTTTCGACAAGTGAGTTTCTTGAGTTAATCAAAACCAGTTTACTTATTGACCAACCTAAGTTGGGTATTATCTTTACTTCATTTGCTTTGCCAGATGAAACAACCTATACCATTTCTTTGGTGAGTCAAGAACGTAATATCGATTATATTACCATTCCACTGCAATATTTCTTATCGCAGCCTATAGTGGTCTCACCACAGAAAATCCAAGCTTATTATGATCAGCATAAAAATGAATTCATGACGCCTGAACAAGTTAATGTTGAATATATTCAGTTGTCGTTAAAAGATTTATCTACAAGGTTTAATCCTACGGATACTATGCTGAAGAGTTTTTATAATGAAAATATCAACTCCTACACCCAACCCACCCAGTGGAAATTTGCTCGTGTCATATTCCCCATATCAGCAAATATCACACGGGATGAAGCAAAACAATGGCAAAAGAAGACCCTATCCGCTGCACAGGCGATGCGAAATGGCGAAGATCCTTCCAAAGTGGCTAAAGATAATAATGGAAATAGCAGCATTGAAGGATGGATGACGCTTAATCAAGTTCCACCCGAATTACAGAAAGCGGTAGCGACGTTAACTAAGCCTGGCCAAGTATCAGATCCTTTTAAAACGAATCAAGGACTATGTTATTGTCAAAGTAATTGATATTCAAGAACCAAAAATACAAACATTTGATGTAGTTAAAAATAAAGTCAAAGAGACTTATATTCATCAACATGCTGAAGAAAAATTTGCTGAGTTACGTGATCAATTAGCTGACCTTACCTATGAACATCCTGATTCATTACAATTTGCCGCGAAGACACTTAATATCCCCATTCAAACAAGTGAATTATTTGCTAAAGACAAAGGTGGCAAAGATATTTCTCAATTCAAAAAAGTACGTGATACTGCTTTTAGTAATGATGTATTGAATCTTCAAAATAATAGTGATGTGATCCAATTAAATCCTGAAACAGTCATTGTTTTACGTGTCAAATCGCATGTAGCCTCTACATTGCTTCCTTTAAGTGGGTTATCTCAACGAATTGAAGAGAAGTTAAAAGCAAAAGAAGCGGAAAGCATAGCGGCTAAGTTTGCGGATGATTTTAAGGCTAAATTACAATCCGGTGCTGACCCACAACGACTAGCCAATACCTATAAGTTTAAATGGAACTCAACGGGATTAATTGGTCGTTATTCCACCAAAGTTGATTCAGCTATCTTAGATTTAGCATTCAGCTTACCTAATCCAGCAACGCTGTCAAAGAATGTCTCCTATGGCATCGTAAGATTACCCAGTGGTTATGCTATTGTTGCCTTGAAAGCAGTAAAAGGTGGAGTTATCTCTGATAAAAAGCAATTCACTGTGTTTTCCGAACAAATTCAAAATAGTGAAGGCTTATTAGAATATGAATTATATAAGCGTAGCCAAACTAATAATGCCAGAATCAAAATGAATATTGACATTCCGCAGATAGAGACATAAAAATACTTATAACTTGATTATGTTCACATTCTTTCTTCTCTATGATTAATAACCTCAGTCATGTTGAGCTAAATCAAACGACTGACATTATGGTTATGATTTTGCCTGATCACTTCCAATTTAATGCTCAGACTGTTATGACAAATGTCTTTCAACGTCAAAGCATGATGCAATCAGTAACTAAAGAAGCATTTGCTGAATTTAATGCCATGGTGGATATGCTTAAATCTCACCATATCGCGTCATCCCTCTATCCAGTCGTACAGATGCAAGTACTCCAGATGCTGTATTTCCAAATGTGGTTTTCACTCCACCGAATAGAGAACGATGGAATTATTTTAATTCTTTATCCCATGTTAGTTGAAAATCGACGTTTGGAAAGACAGCCAATCGTTTTAAGAGATGCCCTAAAGAATAATCAAATTCAGATTAACAAAGTCATCGATTTATCCTTTTATGAACGAGAAAACAAAGCTTTAGAAGGGACAGGCAGCTTAGTTTTAGATAAAAAAAATAAAATTGCTTTTGCCGCCCTTTCTCCCCGCACCCATTTAGAGGTATTAAACGATTTTGCAAATCAATTAGGATAAAAACCCATTATTTTTTCTAGTTTTGATGAACAAATTAGACTCATTTATCATACAAATGTGATGATGAGCATAGGAGATAAATTTGTTCTTCTTTGTGAAGAATGCATTAAAAATAAAGAAGAACATCACGAAGTCATAACCGCTTTAAAAGACGCACATAAAGAAATTATTTCAATCACACTAAAGCAAATGACTCATATGGCGGGCAATATTTTACAACTGACATCAAGAGATAAAAAATCAAAGATTATACTTTCTCGTAATGCATATGAAATACTTTCTGAGAATCAACGCACTAAGCTATCACAATTTGGTGAATTAGTGGTGGTAGACATTCCCAATATTGAACGCATAGGGGCAGGGAGTGTGCGTTGTATGATGGCTGAAGTATTTTATTGATATAAATCTGAGTGATGCATCCATGATGATAGAGGTAATGTTTGAGAAAACCTCGAAAATATATTTACTCCTTGCTTAAGAGATAGCTGAGAGTTATTTTCTTCTAAATAATCTCAACAGATCCTGAGGCCTTCTAATAAGTAAATAAGGCTCTGCTTTTGTCAATGCTTTTTCAGAATTATATCCCCATGTGACCGCAATAGAGCGGATTTGATTTTGATTGGCCGCTTCAATATCCCGTGTTTCATCGCCAATATAATAGGCTTGTGAGAGAGGAATTTTGTGCTTTTTAAGGATTCTTTTCAAAAGATTTTTTTTGGAAAAAAAACTGGATTCAATATAAATAAAGCTGAATACATCCTGTAAATGATGTTGTTTCAACCATAATTTGACATTGGCTGCTGAATTTGATGTAAGAATCCCTAGGGTTGAACCTGTCTTACTTAGTTGTTGCAAAATATACGGCATATCAGCAACTGGTTGGAGACGATGCATTTCATGAAATAAATATTTTCTAGTTCGATAAATAAGTGTAGGAATTTGATATAGAGGAATGTTAAGAAATTTAACAAACTCAGTGGAAGATAAGTTTCTTAGGTCTTCAATTTCTTCCTTTTTTATTTTTCGAAAATGCATTTCATCTGCTAAACGCATAAATGTTTCCACCACACAATCGAAACTATCGACTAATGTTCCATCAAAATCAAATAATAAATGCATAAAACTTCCTGCTAGTGGATATATGGGGCTTAATTATAAACTTTTATCTAACGCTTGTCGTCACTACCTTAATGTCGTCTCGTGGGTTTAGGGTTTATTCATATCCAATTTCAATTTCTCCTATCGCAAATTGCTGTTGTAAGAGTGTCATCAGCATTTCGGAAGGTTTAATAAGCCATTTCTTTCCAAGTTTAATATCAGCTTGAATTTGATCACTGATGTAACGAATAATCACAGGGCATTGGCCATTTAAATGTTGTGTTAATACTTGTTTTAAATGCTCAGTATCAAATGGTTGGGTTGAACACAGATTAATTTTCACATACTTTGCATAACGTTCCCGTGCTTGATCCAAGGTGTATAGTTCCCGTCCTACGATACGTACGCTATTGTTAAAATCATCCATGCTGACCTCGCCCTCAACTACAATGAGTTGGTCTTCATTGAGGAAAGCTCGATATTTCTGATAACACTCCGCAAAACAAACGACTTCTGTTTGTGTCGTGCTATCATCCAACGTAAAGATAGCAATGCGATCACCACGTTTGGTTTGCCGAGTACGAATGTTAGTAATGATACCAACCACACGCGCGGCCTGTTGTTGGCTAGGATGTAAATTTGCAAGAGAGCAGGTCGTAAAATGAGATAATTCTTTAAGAAAACGATGCAAAGGATGGCCCGTCAGATAAAATCCTAGCGTCTCTTTTTCTCCTTGCAACTGAATCTCACTACTCCAAGGAGCGATCTCTGTATATTGCGGTGATTGGGTTGTTGTTTGCATACCTAATAAATCATGTTGACCATAAGTTTGATCGTGCAAGGCTTGTTCTGCTTGTTGCAACGCTTGATTGAGGGTAGCCATCAATGCGGCACGATGTGAACCAAATGAATCAAAACTCCCTGATTTAATCAATGCTTCGAGCACCCGTCGATTAATTTTGCGCAAATCAACCCGCTGGCAAAAATCAAATAAATCACTGAAAGGCCCTTTTAATTCACGCGCTGCCATGATGTTTTCAATCGCCGCTTCGCCTGCGCCTTTGATGGCACCTAGTCCATACATGAGATGCTGATCATCCAATACTTTAAAAAAGTAATCACTCTTATTAATATCGGGAGGTGACACATCTAATTTAAATGCTTTGCATTCCTCTAGCAGAATAATCACTTTTTCTGTTCTATCCATATCCGACGATAATACCGCCGCCATAAATGCAGCAGGATAATGAGCTTTTAACCATGCAGTTTGATAAGCAATGAAGGCATAAGAAGCTGAATGTGATTTATTAAATCCATAGCCAGCAAACTTTTCCATCAAATCAAAAATATGATTCGCTAAATCTGCAGCTACACCACCCGCCATCGCGCCTTGACAGAAAATCTCGCGTTGTTTTGCCATTTCTTCAGGCTTTTTCTTACCCATAGCACGTCGCAAAATATCGGCTGCGCCTAGTGTGTATCCAGCCAAGACTTGCGCGATTTGCATCACTTGTTCTTGATACAAAATAACGCCATAAGTAGGGCGTAAAATAGGTTCTAATTTAGGATGAGGATAAATAACTTTTGCACGTCCATGTTTGCGATTAATAAAGTCATCCACCATGCCAGATTGCAGCGGACCAGGTCGGAACAATGCAACCAACGCAATGAGATCTTCAAAACAATCAGGTTGTAAACGTTTAATCAAATCGCGCATACCATGCGATTCAAGTTGGAAAACAGCAGTCGATTGACAGGCTTTGAGTAGACGGAGTGTTTGCGTATCATGAAGAGGAATCAGACTGATATCTACCGGTGACACTGTCTCTTTTTGATTGATGACATGCAAAGCACGATCAATAATCGTGAGTGTTTTTAGCCCCAAAAAGTCAAATTTCACAAGACCCACTGATTCCACATCATCTTTATCAAACTGAGTGACAGGATGAGAGGCTTCATGTGGTTCGCAATAGAGTGGAACAAAATCAGTGAGCTTACCTGGCGCAATCACTATGCCACCTGCGTGTTTGCCCACATTACGGGTGATCCCTTCTAATTTACGTGCGAGATCAATGAGCGTACGTACTTCTTCTTCCTGTTCATAACGCTCACGCAGCATAGGCTCTTGTTCCATCGCTCTATCCAGGGTGATGCCTAATTCAAATGGAATAAGTTTTGCAATTTTATCGACAAAACCATAACCCAAGGCTAGCACACGTCCCACATCACGAACGACTGCTTTAGCTGCCATCGTGCCATAAGTAATGATTTGCGACACACTGTCATGACCATGCTTATCCATCACATATTCAATGACCCGATCGCGTCCATCCATACAAAAATCGATATCAAAATCTGGCATAGAAACACGTTCAGGATTGAAAAATCGTTCAAAGAGAAGCTCTAGTTCAATGGGATCAAGATCAGTAATTTTAAGTGCATAAGCCACCAGCGAACCAGGGCCGGAACCACGACCCGGACCCACAGGAATACCATTTTCTTTCGCCCATTTTGTAAAATCTGCGACGATGAGAAAATACCCGGCAAATCCCATTTTATTAATAACGGCTAATTCACGTTCCAAGCGCTCATCATATGCTTGCCTTTTTGTCGAAAAAGAGTCTGATTGCTTATCAAATAGTGTGGTAAGGCGATTTTCTAATCCTTGTTTGGCAAGGTCAGATAGATAGCTTTCCGTGGTATAGCCTTCTGGTACAGGGAAATGGGGCAGGCGACTCTTACCAAGAGAGAAGGTTACATTACAACGTTTAGCCAGTTCTATGGTA
This sequence comes from uncultured Gammaproteobacteria bacterium, assembly GCA_963711205.1. Classification (GTDB taxonomy): domain Bacteria; phylum Pseudomonadota; class Gammaproteobacteria; order DSM-16500; family DSM-16500; genus Aquicella. The sequence continues at coordinate 1,363,972 of CAVQDE010000001.1, read as the reverse complement.
TTGCTGAGAGCCTCTGGGATATCAGCAAACAAATCTTGCATGTCTTGTTGATTGCGTAGATATTGCTGATCCGTGTAGTGACGTGATCGGCGGGGATCATTCAACGTCACTCCTTCCTGTATACAAACACGTGCTTCATGTGCCTCAAAATCATCTTGCTCTAAAAAGCGCACATCATTGGTGGCAACAACGGGTATGGAATGAGATTCAGCTAATTTAATGACAGATTGGATATATTCATTTTCTTGCGATTTTCCAATACGGCTGACTTCAATATAGAATCGATCTGGAAATAACTGTTGCCAGCAGCGTAAATGGGATTGGGCTGTCTCATGGTCTTGCATAAGCAAAGCTTGTCCTATATCTCCTTCTAAACCGCCAGATAAAGCGATCAAACCTCCATTGAGCGATTGAAGCCAGCTCTGCCGAATAGTAGGGTGACCACTTGTTTGGCCTTCCAAATAGCTTTGAGAAACCAGCTTAAGCAGGTTTTTATAACCCTCGTTATTTTGACATAATAGTGTCAGGAGCGAGGTTGATTTGGGATTCGTCTCATTTACTACGTTAAGATCGACACCAATAATCGGCTTGATACCCGCTGTAAACGCTTCTTGATAAAATTTAACTGTTCCATATAAATTACCCATATCAGTCACAGCTACGGCAGGCATTGCAAAATCAGCTGCTTTTTCCATGAGTGTAGGGATAATGAGTAATCCATCTTTTAAAGAATATTCTGTGTGCAATCGTAAATGTACGAAATTCGGTTCCATAGCTGACGATCTCCAAACGTGAAGTTGCTTCAATGGGCTTAAGTTTGAAGTGATTTTCCATTACAATCAATGGAAGAAAAGGATAAAGGACTGTTGACATTTTAGAAGGCAGGGAAATGACATGAAAGTACGATTATTTATCATGGCTGGTTGCTTAAGCCTATTAACAGGATGTACTGCTTTAGATAATAAATGTAATTATTTACCCTCTAATCGTTGTTGCCCTATTGCTTACTATAACCAGCCTCACTGCAATCAGTGGTCTTGTGGTTATTATTATAACTTTCATGATGAATAATACCCGCACCTCTTCTTTATCTTCTCCCACACGGAATCATCATTGAGCACCCGGTTTAACATTTAACCGGGATCCTATTCATACATTGACGAAGAATACTCAGATTCTTTGCGAAAATTCATAAAAACAAGCTATTATATCTGACTTTTTTGCTACGCAAGGTTTAGGTTCATGAATATCAATTTTCTCGATTTTGAACAGCCTATTGCAGAACTTGAAGCTAAGATTCAAGAGTTGCGCATGGTGGGTACGGATGCAGACATTAATTTAAGCGAAGAAATAGCGCGGTTAGAAGCAAAATGTAATCAATTGATTAAAGAGACATTTAGCAAATTAAGCTCTTGGCAGGTGACACAATTAGCTCGACATCCGCAGCGCCCGCACACTATCGATTATATCCAGCGTATTTTTACTGACTTTGATGAACTTTCTGGAGATAGGATGCTTTCTGCGGGGCCTTCTATCATTGCCGGCGTAGCCCGTTTAGAGGGTCAGCCAGTGGTTGTGCTGGGTCACGAAAAAGGACGCAAAACCCAAGAAAAAATTGAGCGAAACTTTGGTATGCCTAATCCTGAAGATTATCGGAAGGCAATGCGTCTTATGAAGATGGCAGAAAAGTTCAAGTTGCCCATCATTACTTTTATCGATACGCCGGGGGCTTATCCAGGCATTGGCGCAGAAGAGCGCAATCAAAGTGAAGCTATTGCCCGTAATCTGTTTGTATTGTCACGTCTTAAGACCCCAATCATTTGTACGGTGATTGGTGAAGGGGGATCAGGCGGGGCGCTCGCTATTGGTGTAGGTGATCGCGTATTTATGCTGGAATATTCCATTTACTCTGTTATTTCTCCTGAGGGTTGTGCTTCGATTTTGTGGAAGAGTGCTGAAAAAGCACCTGAAGCAGCGGAAGCAATGGGTCTGACCGCTGATAAGATCATTAAACTCGGGTTGATAGATGGCGTCATTCCAGAACCATTAGGTGGCGCACATCGAAATTATGATGCGATCGCACAATCGATTAAGAGTGAATTGGTTCGTCAATTAACCGAACTGCAATCCTATCCTATCATTACCTTATTAGATGAACGTTATAAGCGTATCATGGCTTATGGATTAAATCCGTGAAACGGAATGATGCCGATTGTCATTCTGCGAATCAGCGACCAAAGACTTCTACAAAATTAATGGGAGAACTTGTCGCACAAGAAGCTAGCCTCAGGATGACAGATAAGATTGAAAAGGTTGAGCACGACTTAATACAGCAAGCTGATCTACAAAATGTATTACTTTCTTCACTGCGAACGCTCTGCCACCAATTTGGATTAGATAAAACTTATTGGCTCGCTTATAGCGGAGGGTTGGACTCACATGTCTTACTCTCACTTTGTTGCAGCCTGCGTTCGGAATTTGCCATTAACATTCGCGCCATTCATATCAATCATGGCTTGAGCCCAAACGCCGTCGCATGGGCCAAACACTGTAAAAAAACCTGCGAAGAAAATGGAATTGATTTCATCGAACATACACTCTCACTTCATTTGGAAACGGGCGACAGCCTTGAAGAAGAAGCACGTGCACAGCGTTATGCGTTTTTTGCAGACTGCCTAGAAGAGGGTGACGTCTTATTGACAGCTCATCATCAAGAAGATCAAGCAGAAACCGTTTTATTACAATTATTGCGCGGAGCAGGACTGAAAGGATTATCTGCCATGCCACTCACTAAAACCTTTGCGCGTGGATTTCATTGTAGGCCATTGATAACATTTTCGCGCACTCTCTTAAGACATTATGCTGAGCATCAGCAACTCGAATGGGTAGAGGATGAATCAAATCAAAATACCAAATTCACGCGTAATTTTATTCGTCAGCAAGTGATGCCCTTATTGAAATCACGCTGGCCAGCTGTTGCAACAACGATTGCACGTAGCGCAATGCATTGTGCAGAAGCTCAAGCATTGCTAGAAGAACATGCTTTGGAATTATGTGCCATAACAAAAGGCATTGCTGACAATACATTATCAGTAGCAAAATTACGATCATTCAATGCTGAAAGGCAACGCTTAGTCTTACGTGTATGGATTCAACAGCAACGCCATTCATTGCCCGATGCCAGAAAAATTGAAACGATTCGACAGAATGTACTGACTGCAGCGTGGGATAAAATGCCTTGTGTCGCTTGGGGTGAAGTTGAACTGCGTCGTTTTCGTGACGATCTCTACCTCATCAAATCATTGGGAGTGCATGATACACAGCGAACCTATACATGGGATTTTTCCCATCCGCTTCATCTATCGGGCATAGGTTATTTACATTCCTCACTTGCCCTGGGTCTAGGCTTAAAAGCACCTACTTTACCCATTTCCATCCGCTTTCGCCAAGGAGGTGAGCGTATCCATGTTCCTGGCCGGGGCCATCACACCTTAAAGAATCTTTTTCAAGAATGGGGGATATTGCCTTGGGAACGAGATCGCCTTCCTCTATTGTATATTGATGATCAATTAATAGGCATAGTAGGATACTTTATTGACCCGAATTATGCAGCTAAACCTCATGAGATGGGGGTTGAAATTTGGTTGGAGAGAAGGTGAGGAGGACATGGCTCCTCACCCTCAAGTTAGATACTCTTCTTTTCATCATGATGACATACATCACACTTCATACAGCAAGTGCATAGGTATTTAACTAGCGCGCCAAAAGCAAGAATAGGTAATGTGACATCAAAGAAATCTCGAAAAACAATTAAGCGAATCAGTTGGTCACGGGGAAGAGCCAGGGCTAGCACACCCACTACAACGGCGATTAGGATGATGAGAGCCACGAAGATTTTCATATACATATTTAGTTGTCTCCTTAAAATAAGCACGATTCCATTTAACCCATACAGACTAAAAGTATAAGAGGTGGGAGTCAAGATGCCCTTCACAGCTCTCGTCATTCATTCATCCTCGGACCAAGGATGACGAGGAAGGAAAGAGACCGGCCCGAGGATGAATGGAATGGTTGTAAAGGTACTCTTATCATTGCAGCCACTACCCAATTTTGTTAAAGTTGCAACAACAAGAATTTTTCTAACATTCCATTTATTATCATCACATGACAAAATATATATTCATCACAGGCGGTGTGGTTTCTTCTTTGGGGAAAGGCGTGGCGTCAGCTTCCCTAGGTGCTATTTTAGAAGCACGCGGACTTAAAGTTAATCTAATGAAACTAGATCCTTACATCAATGTGGATCCAGGCACAATGAACCCTCTTCAACATGGCGAAGTCTTTGTTACCGAAGATGGCGCTGAGACTGACCTTGATCTCGGTCATTATGAACGGTTTGTCCGGGTCAAGATGACTAAGGCCAATAATTTCACAACGGGTCGAATTTATGCCAATGTAATTCGCAAAGAACGCAAAGGGGATTATCTAGGCGGCACTGTACAAGTCATTCCCCATATCACCGATGAGATTAAGCATTGCATCATTAAAGGGGCAGGAGAGGTGGATGTCGCTTTGGTGGAAATTGGCGGAACTGTAGGTGATATCGAATCCTTACCATTCTTAGAAGCGATTAGGCAAATGCGCATGGAATTTGGCAGACAACATGCTCTTTTCATTCATCTCACGTTGTTGCCCTTTATTCCTACCGCTGGTGAAATTAAAACTAAACCGACACAGCATTCTGTTAAAGAATTGCGTTCTATTGGTATTCAGCCAGACATTTTATTATGTCGAAGCGATAGGCCCATCTCTGATAGCGCACGTTCTAAAATTGCCTTATTCACTAACGTTGAAAAAGAAGCTGTAATTCCCTTATTGGATGTGGATTTTATTTATCAACTTCCCATTGCGCTGCATGAACAAGGGTTAGATAAGATTGTCGTGCAGTTGTTCGGATTACAAGCAAAAGACGCTGATTTTAAAGAATGGGAGCGGGTCGTTGATGCTTATCGTCATCCTGTTAACGAAATAAGAATAGGGATGGTGGGCAAGTATGTGGATTTAACGGATTCCTACAAGTCATTATCTGAAGCACTTAAGCACGCAGGCATTCAAACACGTACACGGGTCAATATTGACTATATTGATTCAGAAGAGTTAGAACGAAAGGGAGCGGAAAAGCTTCTTTCTCACTTAGATGCTATTTTAGTCGCGCCCGGGTTTGGTAAGCGTGGCATTGAAGGCAAAATTCTCGCCGCACGTTATGCCCGCGAAAATAATATTCCTTATTTTGGTATTTGTCTTGGCATGCAAATCGCCGTGATTGAGTATGCACGTCATGTGGCTAATATGGCTGATGCCAATAGTACAGAGTTTCAAACAGAGACAACACATCCTGTTGTTGCTTTGGTCACCGAATGGACGACTCAAACAGGCGAGCGTGAACAGCGCAGTGAAAAATCGGATGCGGGTGGGACAATGCGCTTAGGTGGTCAGGCATGCTGTTTGACGACGGGCACATTAGCCCACACACTCTATCAGCGTGAAGTCATTATCGAACGTCATCGTCATCGCTATGAGGTAAATGATCATTTGTTGCCTCAACTTGAAAAAGCCGGGTTAAAAGTATCAGGACGATCACAACGTGATAATTTGGTTGAATTGATTGAATTACCCAACCATCCCTGGTTTATAGGTAGTCAATTTCATCCTGAATTTACGTCTACACCACGTGATGGTCATCCTTTGTTTATTGGTTTTATTCAAGCTGCGAACGCGTATCGCTTGAAAAAAACATCCCCAGGAGACAGCTAAATGAAATTATGTGGATTTAATGTGGGAGTTGAACAACCCTTTTTTTTAATCGCTGGACCTTGTGTCATTGAAAGTGAACAGCTTGCTATTGATACAGCTGGCTTATTGAAAGAGATAACACAAACCCTGCAAATCCCTTTTATTTACAAATCTTCTTTTGATAAAGCTAATCGTACCTCGATACATAGCTATCGTGGGCCAGGTTTAGAAGAAGGTCTACGCATTCTTGAGATGGTTAAAAAACAAATCGGTGTCCCCGTATTGACGGATGTCCATGAAGACACTCCATTGACAGAAGTAGCAAAAGTGGTGGATGTCATGCAAACGCCAGCATTTTTATGCCGCCAAACCAGTTATATTCAGCGTGTCGCTGAGCAAGGTATTCCCGTCAATATTAAAAAAGGCCAATTTCTCTCGCCTTGGGAAATGAAAAATGTGGTCGAAAAAGCGCGTGAAACGGGCAATGAATCCATTATGGTATGCGAACGCGGAACTTCATTTGGTTATAATAATTTGATATCTGACATGCGTTCTGTTGCCATCATGCGAGAAACAGGTTGCCCTGTTGTTTTTGATGCGACTCATTCGGTGCAATTACCTGGCGGCGGTGGTAACAAAACATCGGGTCAGCGACAATTTGTGCCTGTCTTGGCACGAGCTGCGGTGGCCGCAGGCATCGCCGGTATTTTTATGGAAACTCACCCAGATCCTGATCAAGCTCCTTCGGACGGCCCTAATATGTGGCCAATACAAAAAATGAAAGCTTTGTTAACGACACTGAAAGAATTAGATACTGTCGTGAAGAAATTCGAATGGTTAGAAGAATAGTATGATTAACCCTAGCCTATGCAGAAAATGGTGGCTGGCTATTGTTATTTCGTTAAGCATGACATTCAGCACCCTATCCTTGGCGGCAGAAAAACCGAATGAACTAGATCCCGTACAAGAAGCGATGTCTACTGCAAATCAATTTCACGCTATATCACAAACGATCAAATCGAAAGGGTCAACGATTCTTGCTTTGGGCGAAGCACATAGTGCGTTAAATATTACCATGGCGGGTAAAATAAAAGCACTTTTCCAAGCAATGGAATTGCAACGTGAAAATTTAGTCAATGCAGTAATGAACGGGATATCAACAAATAATTCAGAAACGATAAACTCTATCGTGACTCATCTCGAATCAGAGCAACAATCATTATCGAATTTAATTGCTCCTGAATTGGAATCGACGCCTGATTTGATACTCAATCCCAGTGACAAAAAAGAAATCGCGACATCTTTTCAAATATATAAATAATTAAATCGATCACAATCTATGTATTGTTCGCAACGATCGTCATCTCACTTAGACGCCAAGACTTATTAAAGAAAGACTCTAGTGGGCTATATAATCGTAAGATAGTAAACCAGCCTTTGTTTGGTATTGTTTGTCTGCATCTTTAAATGCCATCAAATATTGTGATCCTACTTCAGGAAGCCACATACAAAAAATGAATAGATATTCAATCGTTGCGGGCAGCCTTACGATAGTGGGAGAAGCCATCATAGTCATCTCCTGATTCACCAAGCGACAATTGAATAATTGATTGAAAATACAATGCTTATTTGCCTCTTTTTCTTAATATCAGCATGGCTAGTCAATGCTATAATAAAAACATAACTATAATAATGGTAAAAGAGGCTGTGATATGGATGCTCGTCATGAACCATTTCAGCAAGAGATACTCAACCAATTAATTACAACGATAAATATTTATATTAAAAATAACACGGATAAATTGGTCATCACTGCAACCCTTCATAAGGCTATTAAAGATATCTGCAGACATATTTATCTTTATTCAAAACGTGATGTTGATGTTGATGGCATTTTGTCTAAGCATAATTTGTTATCGATTGATGTGGTATTTTTTCCATTGGTGGTGGTTGAAAATAATATTTTATCTGATACGGATTTCAATCAATTAATGCTGATTATTCACTCCAGCATAAATCAAGATCCATCATTCCATGTCTCTGAGAAAGATTTTATTCAACAGATAGATCAAATTATTCAGCAAAGTGAAATGAAACAAGGACGATAGCTTCCTGCTCACATCACTTGTTCTAATTGTTTCTCAAGCTTTGATAAAGTCATTTGCAGCTCTGCTTGCTTAGTACGTTCTTTAGCAACGACGTCCACAGGCGCTCTGTCAATAAATTGCGGATTTTTTAATTTATTTTCTGTCTGTGCTAATTCTTTTTGTAACTTAGCAATCTCTTTGTTCAATCGTAACGTCTCTTCTTCTTTATTAATAAAACCCGACATGGGAATGAATATTTCTAATTCCCCCACAAAAGCAGTGGCAGATTGAGGTGGCGTTTCATTAGAGGACAACCAGCTAATCGATTCAATTTTCGCTAAGGTCATCAATAAACGTTGATGAGCTGCATAGTTATTTTTATCAGATGCCGATCCTTTGCGTAATAAAATAGGTAATTGTTTCCCTGGTGCAATATTCATTTCACTACGAATAGTACGAATGGCAATAACCACATTCTTCAACCAGTCTAATTCTTTCATCGCTGCTTCATCTTGCCTGTTTGGATCTACTTGAGGATAAGCCTCGAGCATAATGCTTTTTCCTTTTTTTCCAGCCAGTGGTGCGAGACGCTGCCAAATTTCTTCTGTGATAAATGGTGTGATGGGATGTAACAAGCGCAACAAAGCTTCCAGTACAGTCACTAATGTATGGCGTGTTCCGCGTAACATCTCCTGTGTGGAGTCTTTTGATGTCAATATCGGTTTTGATAACTCTAAATACCAATCACAAAATTCATTCCAAGTGAAATCATATAAAGCCTGGTTAAACAAATCGAAACGATATTGTTTCAATGCGGCATGCGCAGAGGCAATCGTTTGTTGTAATTGTGATAATATCCAGCGATCAGGCAGCGAATAGATTTTTGCTTCATTACCTAGCCCTGTATCATGACCTTCTGTATTCATCATGACATAACGCGATGCATTCCATAATTTGTTACAGAAATTGCGATAACCGCCAAGCCGATTCGTATCAAAGCGAATTTCACGTGTATAAGAAGCGAGTGAACAAAACGTCAGGCGAAGCGCATCAGTACCATAACTTGGAATTCCCTCAGGAAATTCATGCTGCGTGGCTTTCTCGATTTTTTTCGCCATCGCAGGCTGCATTAAACCATACGTGCGTTTTTGGATTAACGCATTAAGTTCAATTCCATCAATGAGATCAATGGGATCTAATACATTACCCTTTGATTTTGACATTTTGTGTCCTTCGGCATCACGGATGAGTCCAGTGATATACACTTCTCTAAAAGGAACTTGACCCGTGAATTTAAGACTCATCATGATCATTCTAGCTACCCAGAAAAAGATAATATCAAAGCCTGTGACAAGCACATTGGTAGGAAAAAATGTTTTCAAATCTGGCGTTTGTTCTGGCCAGCCGAGAGAAGAGAAGGGCCACAAGGCAGCTGAAAACCATGTATCAAGTACATCGTTATCTTGGGTCAGCGGCATATCATCATCTAGATCATAGCGTTTGCGTACATCTGCTTCATCCTGTCCCACATAAGCTTCACCTTCTTCGTCATACCAAACAGGAATGCGATGTCCCCACCATAATTGCCGGCTGATACACCAATCTTCGATATTATTCATCCATTGAAAATATGTTTTACTCCAGTTATCTGGCACAAATCGAACATCACCTTTTTCGACAGCTTGTATAGCGGGTTCAGCTAACACTTTCGATTTCACATACCATTGAAAGGTGAGATAAGGTTCTATCACTGCATTTGATCGATCACCGCGTGGTACTTTTAATGTGTGTTTTTCAATTTTTTCAATCAGTCCGCCCTTAGTTAACTCTTCTATTATGTGTTCACGCGCAGCAAACCGCTCCATTCCTTGATAGTATTTAGGCGCATTTTCATTAAGATGAGCAGTAGGCGTAAAAATATTGATAGGTTCAAAACCGTGACGTTCACCAACCGCATAATCATTAAAATCATGTGCTGGTGTAATTTTAACGCAGCCTGTGCCAAATAAGGGATCAACATAGGTATCTGCAATAATTGGAATTGTCCGGTCGGTTAAAGGCAATTTGACCTGCTTGCCTATGAGATGTTGGTAGCGTTCATCATCCGGATGGACTGCCACTGCTACATCTCCCAACATAGTTTCTGGTCTGGTAGTAGCAACAATAACGTAACCTTCACTTTCCACTAATGGATAACGGATATGCCAAAGTTTGCCTTCTTCTTCTTGATTAATGACTTCAAGATCAGAAATAGCTGTGAGAAGCACGGGATCCCAGTTAACTAAACGTTTACCACGATAGATCAAACCCTCATCGTACAATTTAATAAATACTTCGCGGACAGCGTGGGAGAGAGAAGGGTCCATGGTGAAACGTTCCCGTGACCAATCCATAGAAGCACCTAGCCGACGCAATTGTCGTGTGATGTGTCCACCGGATTCTTCTTTCCATTCCCAAATTTTTTTAACAAATGCATCTCGACCAAAATCATGTCGGGTTTTACCTTCGAGATTGAGCTTACGTTCGACTACCATTTGTGTCGCAATGCCTGCGTGATCTGTGCCGGTTTGCCATAAAGTATTCATACCGCACATACGATGATAGCGAATCAATACATCGATTAAAGTAAACCCAAAACCATGGCCCATATGCAAACTACCTGTGACATTGGGCGGCGGCAGCATAATGCAGTAAGAATGTCCTTTCCCTGAAGGGGCAAAATAGCCTTTTCCTTCCCAAGATTGATACCAATGTTGCTCAATGGATTGTGGGTGATACGTTTTTTCGATTGCTGTCATAATTCATTTGCTTTTAATTTATGTGTTTTAATATCACACGCTTGATCACGGTATTGTTTATAGCGTTCGCGCGCCAATTGTTGCACAACGGGGTCTGCAAACACAATTTCTACCACTTGATTAAATTGTTTATAAAAACTCGGGATCCCTTTAGCTAAATTAACTAACATATCTTGATAATGCGTAGACACTTCTCCAAAGCCTATCGCAATGGGAGGAGGGTAATCCTCTGTCGCACAATAAATACTATGAGGAAGAAAACTATCATCACGGTAAGTCCATAACAAGGCATCAAAACGGTCTGCTTCTTCTTGTGAATTCATGTGAACATAAATGCGTTTTTGTTCGGCATAAGCTTTCTCAATCAGTTGACAAGCAAAATGCAAAGATTTTTGACCCGTCGCTTCATTGAGCACATAAAAAAAGACTTGAGTATTGTGTTCCATGTTTATCTCACACGATCTTGCGCACGATTAATCAAGTATTGCATTAACATGGGGACGGGGCGCCCGGTTGCCATCCTCTCACTCGTTCCCATCATCATGGCAGCCGTCCCGGCGACATCGAGATGAGCCCAATGGAATTTTTTAGCAAATCGCGAGAGAAAGCAGGCTGCTGTAATTGTTCCTGCAGAACGGCCGCCGGTATTCGCCATGTCAGCAAAAGGGCTTTTAATTTGTTCTTGATATTCATCCCACAACGGTAATTGCCAAGCACGGTCATTGCTTTCTTCACCTGCTTTGAGCAAATCGTTGGCGAGAGGATCGTGATTAGTTAATAGGCCAGTGGCATGGATGCCTAGGGCGATGACGACCGCTCCGGTCAATGTGGCAATATCAATGACCACTTCTGGCTTATAACGTTCGCAATAAGTTAATGCATCACTTAACACTAACCGCCCTTCGGCATCGGTACTGATGACTTCTATCGTTTGCCCTGACAAACTGGTCAAAATATCTTCCGGTTTATATGCGGTTCCGCCGGGCATATTTTCAACCGCAGCGATAATTCCAATGATATTAATGGGTAACTTCAATTCCGCAGCGGCTTTGATTGTGCCTAAAACAGTGGCAGCCCCACACATATCATATTTCATTCCCACCATATTATCAGGTGTTTTCAATGAGTTACCGCCGGTATCGAAAGTAATTCCTTTTCCTATCAAGGCAATAGGTGCTTGTTTTTTGTTTGCCCCTTTATATTCCAGACAAATGAGTTTGGCTTCTTGCGCACTGCCTTGTGAAACGGCCAATAGGGCACCCATACCTAATTTTTGCATGTCTTTTTCTTCAAGAATCTTCACAGATAATGAAGAATAGCCTTTTGCTAATTCTTTTGCTTGCTCGGCAAGAAAGGTCGGCGTGCAAATATTGCTGGGTAAATTGGCTAAATTTTTGGTGAGGAAAACCCCATCAGAGATGGCTTGCCCTTGCTTTAAAGCTTGTTCACAGGCTTTTTGGTGATGCGTATCGGGAAGATGAATAATCATTTCTTTTAAAGCAATAGCAGGTTCTTTTTCGCTTTTAAACAGATCAAAACGATACAATCCTTCAGAGGTTGCTTCCGCAAGTTGTTTCACTTTCCAGGGAAGAGATTTGTCTTTTACATCAAGTTCAGTGAGATACGAAGTGGCTTGGCTGACATTGAGCGAAATAAGCGCTTTGACCGTTGTGATAGCGATTTTACGATAACTAGCGGGGGAGAGAGCTTGTGCTTTCCCACAGCCAACTAATAGAATTTGATCAAAACCCGCGTGAGCTGTATGAAATAAGGGAAAAGTTTGTCCGACCTTGCCTTGAAATACTCCTTGTGTCAGCAATTTTTTGATATAACCCTGAGTGCTTTTATCAACTTCTTTTGCGGTAAGAGAGAGTGCTCCCTTTTCAAATATGCCAACAATAAGGCAGGTTTTTTGTTGCTTCTCAGGTTGTGTCACTTTAAGACTTACTTTCATAAGGGCTCCGATTATTTGTCTTGTCACCGATAAAATGTTGAGATTAAATAGTTTCTGCTGCTTGTACAGAGCTTCATTATTGATTACTTGCTCCAAACGCGCCGTCCATGGCGCTTAGGATTTCATCCTGAAATCCAGTCGCTAGTAATCAATAATGAAGCTCTGTACAAGCAGCAGAAACTATTTAATCAATGTTATTTAGTCAAACATCCAAGTTTAGTCAAAAAAAATTATTTGTCACTCGCTACTTCAAGGTATAATCCCGTTTGCTTCTCTATATTTAATGCAGGTTAGTAAGTAGTGATTATTCCTCGTTATCTGACTCGTGAAGTCATCAATACCTTATTGGCAGTCACGCTGGTGCTATTAGTGGCATTTTTATGTCAGCAGGTCGTCCGTTATTTAAATTACGTCGCCATTGGAAAAATTCCAACTAATGTTTTATTGCAATTAGTCAGTTATGAAACCCCTTATCTACTCGCTATATTACTTCCATTAGGCTTGTATTTAGGCATTTTGCTCGCTTACGGCAGGCTTTATGCTGATAATGAAATGGCCATATTACAAATGTGTGGCTTTAATCAGCATCAGCTCTTACGGCTTACCGGTATGATCGCATTAGTCATTGGGGCCATCGTGCTCTTTTTAATGCTCGTCGTGAATCCATGGGTATCGGCAAAACGACAGCAAGTGATGTCTAGTGATGAAGCCACTATCCATTTAGTGCAAACCCTCATCCCAGGGCGATTTCAAGTCAGTCCTGATGGACGTCATGTGATGTATGTCGAAAAACTATCACGGGATCGCAGCCGTGCTGAGAATGTTTTTTTAGCGCAAGAAAAGCGGGATACGACAGATTCCGCCGAGCAAAATTCTTGGGCGCTAGTCTTGGCTAACGAAGGTTATCAAGTGAAAGACAAAGAGTCGCAAGACCCTTTCTTTGTCACCGCGGATGGGTACCGTTATGAAGGAACGCCAGGTCAGAACGCATATAAAATCGTACAGTTTAAAAAATATTGGGTACGTATCCCGCAAAATGAGGTGCGCCCTACTCATGAAGAAGATGAAACATTGTCTACTTCACAACTCTGGCACGATTATGAAACACCTAACCGTGCAGCCGAATTTCAATGGCGATTTTCTATGCCGCTCTCCACCTTTTTATTAGCTTTATTAGCAGTATCGCTAAGTGCAGTGCGGCCACGTCAAGGGCGATATATGATGTTATTACCTGCTGTTCTGGTTTATATCGTCTATTTCAATTTGCTTATTATTGCGCGCCGTTGGGTTGAGCAAGGGACTGTTCCTATCTTTATTGGTATGTGGTGGGTACATGGTCTTCTTTTGCTTCTGGTTTGCATCGTCGTGTTGATGAGTTCAAAGCCTTGGACGGTGAAGCGATGATCAAGATCTTACAACGTTACATTATAAAAACAACCATACTCGCGACTTGTCTTTCTGCTTTCATTATGACGGGTGTTTTATTTCTGATGACGTTGATCAGTGAGTTAAAACACATGGGCGAGGGCGATTACAGTTTTAATCAGGCACTGATTTATGTGCTCTTGCGCCTGCCTAATGAACTTTACCAATTTTCACCTTTGTTTATTTTATTAGGCAGCATCATAGGGTTAAGTATTTTATCCTCCCATCGTGAATTAGCGGTCATGCGTGCCTCTGGTTTTGCTGTGCGTCAGATTATTATGAGTGTTCTTTCTGCTGCTTTATTACTTGTGTTGATGATCAGTATCGCGGCGGAATGGGTAGGACCTCGTTTAAGTTATAAAGCCGAAGTACGTAGAGAAAATGCGCGTAACGCGGGAATTTCTGTCGTCACTGCCGCAGGTGTTTGGTTTCATATTGATGATAACTTTATTCACGTCCAACAAGTGGTGGGACGACAATTGCTTGAAGGGGTGACTCGCTACCAATTTAATAATAAACATCAGTTACAAGCAGCTTATTACGCCAAAACACTTTCATTTCAAGATAACCAATGGATCATGAAAGATGTTGTCAAAACTTCTTTTTATCCGGAGAGAACAAAAAGCCAATCATTTCCTCAAACACCCTTGAATCTGAAATTAAATCAAAATCTTTTTAATGGTGGATTGGTAAATCCAAATGAAATGTCGTTGCCTAAACTTTCAAAATATATTCATTATCTAGAACAAAATGGATTGCAATCTAGCGAGTATGAGTATGATTTTTGGCAACGCCTGTTCCAGCCACTTGCTTCTCTGGTCATGATTTTTCTAGCTATCCCCTTTGTATTAAGTACATTGAGTGCTGCAACGCTGGGTTGGCGTATTGTCATCGGTATCATGACAGGGTTTGCTTTCTTCATCCTCAATGCTTTGCTAGGACAGCTATGTGTTGTTTATCAGCTGCCCACACCCTTGGCTGCGTTACTTCCACCTTTTCTCTTCGCGATCATTGGAGTCTTACTTTCAAATCGTCTAATAAGACAATAAAAATATTTAATATTGCTTTAATAATCACACCTTACAATATCCGCCCAAAATCAGACTTTTCTCATTAGCACACGCAAACTTGGAGATAACACGTGAGCAATACCAGACCCACGGAAGAATCGACTAAAACAGAAAAAACTAAACCTTCTTACACTCAAACTCCCATTTATCTAATTACACAAACCACCCTAAGCGGTGTGATGGCAGGATTTACGATTGGCGCAGTCCTTTTTCCAACGATTGAATTTTGGCAAATGCGTAAGCAATTGGGCATGAACAACATCCCAGGCGGGTTTAGAGGTTATACCGCGTTTCTATTTGCTAACATTCCTACCATTTATGCTGGAGCAATAAAAACCATACAAGCAGCTGGAATGAGAAGTGTTCCTTTATCTCATAAAGGCCATGTTGAAAATAAGGTCAACGATGCCATCGTAGAACCTGAAGCCATACCTTCGCCTTCCCAACGACTAGCCGCTACGAGTGGAACAGCAGCGATTATTAGCGTTTTAGAAGGGTTGATCGTACATCCCTTTCGAAATCCACGAAGAGAGCTAGTTCATAAAGGAAAAATGCCCAAATTAAGCACCTGGAAGCAAGCGTTGAATTTTTATTATGGAGCAGGTTGTGCAGCGTTCTTGGGTAGCTTTTTAAATGCCTTTTTCTGTGTGGGCGCTAAAACTACATTAGAACCGTTTGCAAATAAACTGTTTCCAAATAATCCTTATCCAATCATCGATGTTGCGTTCGTCAATATTCTTGCGGGTGCGATAAGTGGTTGTCTGACAACTCCTTTTCAAGTGATCGGGGCTAGACAATATTTAGACAAAGATCCCATTACCCATAAAGTACCTTCTCTTATCAAATCTTTGAGTAAAATTTTTGCGGAAAAAAGTGTCTCTGGCCTTTTTATCGGCGCCAGAGCAAATATCCTTTCCTCCGGTGCTGCCTTTGTGATTCTTAATAGCTTTGATTGGGAGAAAGCATCTGGCGCTGTCATCATGGGATTTATTAATGTTTATAAGTATATAGTCACTCCAACTCCACCAGTTTCAGCTAAATCGAAGGTATCTGCACCCGCCTCATCGCCGAAAAATAAAGAAGTGGTCGAGGAAAAAAGTAGTGCTACACCACCCAAATCAAATTTGACTCATTTTCAACCCGCACCCAAATTGCCTTCGGCACCCAAGATTGAAGAAGTCAAAGCAACGAAAAGTCTCGCCCACGATGGTCAGCCTCTTTACAGCTCTTGAATATTTTCCTTTCGGCTATATAGTATCCCCAACTACTCATGGGAGGACCGTATATGACCGTTGATGCTCATCAAGAAAAACTTAGTTTTCAAGCTGAAGTAAAACAATTATTGAATATTGTTGTGCACTCGCTTTATAGCAATAAAGAGATTTTCTTGCGCGAGTTAATCTCAAATGCTTCAGATGCGGCGGATAAGTTGCGATTTGAAGCTTTATCTGATCCCGCGCTTTATGAATCCGATACCCAATTAGCGATTCGTGTGAATTTTGACCCTACAGCTAAGACAATCACTATCAGTGACAATGGCATAGGCATGAGTCGTGATGAAGTCGTTGAAAATTTAGGAACAATAGCAAAATCGGGCACGCGTGAATTTTTAGCACGATTGACGGGCGATCAAAAAAAGGATGCCCATCTTATTGGGCAATTCGGCGTCGGTTTTTATTCTTCTTTTATTGTGGCAGATAAAGTCAGCGTGATCACACGTCGAGCCGGATTAGGTAACGAACATGGCGTTCGTTGGGAATCAAATGGAGATGGTGAATATACTATAGCCAATGTTGAGAAGACTTCGCGTGGTACCGATGTGATTTTACATCTCAAAGAAGGAGAAGATGAATTTTTAAATGACTGGCGTTTACGCAACATCGTCGCGAAATATTCTGATCACCTCAATATTGCTATTCTCATGCCAAAAAGAACCGACGATGGTAAAGAGACCAGTGAATGGGAAACAGTTAATCGCGCAACTGCTTTATGGACGTTGCCTAAGCAATCCGTCAAAAATGAAGAATACAATGAATTTTATAAGCATATTGCACATGATTTTGAAGATCCGTTAGCTTGGACACATCATAAAATCGAAGGGGGTCATATTGAATATCTCTGTCTTTTGTATTTACCTTCGCATGCATCATTTGATATCTGGCAACGCGATACACATCATGGTTTGAAATTATATGTCCAACGTGTCTTTATCATGGATCAAGTCGAACAATTCCTGCCGCATTACTTACGTTTTGTGCGTGGTGTATTAGATACAACAGCATTACCATTGAATATTTCTCGTGAGATTTTGCAAGACCATCCCTCCATTCCTAAATTACGCTCAGCACTTGTTCGTCATGTCCTTGATTTGTTAGATCGCTTAGCGAATGAGGAACCAGATAAATATGCTAAGTTCTGGAATGAATTTGGTATTGTATTGAAAGAAGGCCCAGCAGAAGATTTTGCCAATCGTGAACGCATTGGAAAGCTTTTACGTTTTGCCAGCACAGATTCAGGAGAACAAAATACATCACTGATTGATTACATTCACCGTATGAAGCCCACTCAAAAGAAGATTTTTTATATCACTGCTGAAAATATAAATGCTGCGAAGTCTAGTCCACACTTAGAAATATTCCGCAAAAATAATATTGAAGTGTTACTGTTAACCGATCGCATTGATGAATGGGTTGTAGGTCATTTACCTGAATTTGAAGGTAAACCATTACAATCAGTTGCAAAAGGCGATTTGTCATTGGATGAAATCACAGAAGAAAATGCATCAGCAAAAAAAGAAGAAGAACAAAAAGAACACGCACAACAGCAAGAATTTGACGAACTATTGAAAAAAATAAAATTGGTATTGGATGACAAAGTCAAAGAAGTGCGACTGTCGCATCGCTTGACCACATCGCCAGTTTGCTTGGTGCGTGATCAAAATGCGTTGGGTCCGCAAATGGAACGCTTGTTAAAAGCTGCAGGGCAACCCGTAACAGAAGTGAAACCGATTCTGGAAGTGAATCCGGAGCATAGTATTATCCGTAAACTACGCGAAGGACTGGATGAAGAGCGAATGAAAGAATGGACGGAAATTTTGTATGAGCAGGCTTTGCTCGCTGAGGGAAGTTCGTTGCCTGATCCAGCCTCTTTTGTGCAGCGTATTAATAAATTATGGATGGATAAATTATAACTGAGACCATGCATTGGAGTATTCATATGTTAATTGGCGTTCCAAAAGAAATTAAAAATTTTGAGTATCGAGTGGGATTAATACCAAGTAGCGTGAGAGAACTTATCGCTCATGGCCATCAAGTAGTGGTACAAAAAGGAGCGGGAGAAAAAATTGGTTTCGGTGATGATGCTTATACCCATGTTGGTGCTCGTATAGCAACAACAGCGGATGAAATCTTCCAGCACGCAGACATGATTATTAAGGTCAAAGAACCACAACCTAGTGAATGTAAAATGCTGCGCGAAAACCAAGTGATATTTACTTATCTGCATTTGGCACCCGATCCAGAACAAGCCAAATTACTGCAACAATCGGGCTGTGTTGCAATTGCTTATGAGACTGTGACTAATCAAAAAGGTGGCTTACCTTTATTGGCTCCCATGAGTGAAGTGGCAGGGCGCATGGCAATCCAAGCAGGTGCCACCAGCCTTGAAATTAAAAATGGCGGCAGAGGTATGTTATTAGGTGGCGTGCCTGGTGTAGTGCCTGCGAAAGTTGTGGTATTAGGAGGAGGGGTAGTCGGTACCAATTCCGTGCGGGTTGCTATGGGCATGGGAGCGAATGTGGTTGTGATTGATAAATCACTTGAGCGTTTATATCACCTTGACCTGCAATTTGGCTCGAAAATTAATACCATTTTCTCAACAACAGATGCAATTGAAGAGAATGTGCAGACGGCTGATTTAGTCATAGGCGCAGTATTAATTCCTGGTGCTTCAGCACCAAGATTAGTGAGGAAAAAAATGTTAAGTGACATGCAACCCGGCTCAGTGATTGTCGATGTGTCAATTGATCAAGGCGGCTGTTTTGAAACAAGCAAACCGACTACACATGAAAATCCAACTTATGTGATTGATGGTGTGGTTCACTATTGTGTGGCCAATATGCCGGGAGCTGTTCCGCGTACTTCCACCGTTGCTTTGAATAATGCCACGCTACCGTTTATTCTTGCACTGGCAAATTATGGTTATAAAGATGCAATGAAACGCAATCATCATTTAATGCATGGATTGAATATTAGTCAGGGAAAAATTACCTATCAAGCTGTTGCAGAAGCGTTGCAGCAACCATACACTCCGGCAGAACAAATGATAGGCCTTTAATTTACCAGTATCATCTCATGACCTGTCATCCTTCGAGTGCGCGCTCTCAGGATGACAACGAGATGAGAGCTCATTGAAATGCAATCATCGGAGAACCCACATGTTAAATTGTTTTGTCACAGAATCTACTCAACAAGCTATTCCAATTTCAGTCGTGACACCACAAACCTATAATGATTGGTTATCCGCTCAGTCCAACACAACAAAAGAATGGTTAACAACAACACAATTTCAAACTGAACCCGGGCGGGTGCAACTCATTCCCAATGAGACTGGTAAGATTGTACGAGTTGTTTCTTGTGTTGCAGACGCAACTATTTTATGGGGCGTGGGACATCTACCATTGTCCTTGCCCGAAGGTGTATACAGCTTTGATCCTGTAGGCAAGAATGATACTGCTTATGCGGTTGCATGGGGATTAGGTGCCTATCAATTTACACGTTACAAAAAAGCAACTCGAACACCAGCACAATTATATTTACCCAATACAAACTCGCAGATTCATACACTAGTCGAATCGATATATCTCGTCCGTGATTGGATTAATACGCCTACTGATGATATGGGTCCGACTCAATTTGCAAGCGCAGCTGAAAAGCTGGCTAATGAATATGACGCGAAGCTCACACAAATCATTGGTGAAGAATTGTTACAACATAATTATGCTTCTATTTATACCGTTGGCAGAGCAAGCGATGATGCTCCTCGCTTACTGGATTTACATTGGGGTAATCCTGATCACCCAAAAGTAACTCTCGTAGGCAAAGGAGTTTGTTTTGATAGCGGAGGATTAGACATCAAACCCTCTTCTTATATGTTGCTCATGAAAAAAGACATGGCCGGTGGCGCGCATGTGTTGGGTCTTGCCCGCATGATCATGGAAGAAAAATTATCGGTACGTTTACGTGTGCTTATTCCAGTGGTTGAAAATGTCATTTCAGGTAATGCTTATCGACCTGGAGATATTATTAAAAGTCGAAAAGGATTAACCATTGAAATAGGCAATACCGATGCGGAAGGTCGTGTCATTTTAGCTGACGCATTAACTGAGGCAGTGAGTGAAAAACCAGATTTGCTGATTGATATTACCACTTTAACAGGCGCTGCGCGTGTGGCTCTAGGGACTGAATTACCCGCTGTATTTTCAAATAATGAGAAAGTCGTTGCCGATGTCATACAGCAAGGGGAAAAAAATCATGATCCCATGTGGCGTTTACCTTTATTCGCTTTATATCGTGACTATTTAAACAGCACGATTGCCGATATTAATAATAATTCATCAGAACCTTATGCTGGCGCCATTACGGCTGCTTTATTTTTAAAGGAATTCGTGCCCGATGACATTCCATGGTTGCATTTTGATTTGATGGCTTGGAATTTACGCGCTCGTGGTGGCCGCCCACAAGGTGGCGAAGCGATGGCATTACGTGCTTTATTTAGCTATTTGCAGGAAAGATTTTCTTGAAGTCTTTAATCACTTTCGCTTAAGGAGAATGTTTATCCTCGTCATCCTCGGGCTTAGCTTTAACGATCCTATAAATTACTTCCTTTTACCACCCAAGGATAAAGTTTCTATTTTATATGGATCAATTTCAATGTAATTTTTGCCAAATTGATGACTGTAATCGGTTAATAGATCAAATTCTTTAGGAAGATAAACAACAATCTTATCCTTATTCTGATTTGGAGCATCAGAAAGAACAATCCCAAATTCTGAATACAAAAATTCTTTGATTGTCTTGAGCAGATTATTTTGTTCTCGAAAAAGCGTAATGGTATTTTTTTGTTCATCATTGATGATGACATAATACTGAGTACTAAGTAATTCAATCAAGGCTATTGTCTTGTTCAAGTTGGTTAATTGACTATTATCATTGATATTTTCAATTTCTTTATTTATTTTGTGAATATGAAGATCATTTATTGAAGATTCACCTATCAAATTAGCATTAGAAAATTTATCTTTAATTTTGTCGAAATCATAAGGGTGACCTATCAATCCCATTTTATACTGAATTTCGTTTAAAACATTAGGGATGAAAGATAAACTATTTTTAATCTCAACTGGAAAATCCTCGGTCAATATATCCATAATGTCTTGGGGTAATGTATTAATTTTTTTGAGAATATACTCAACATATTTCATGGAAATATAGGTTGCATTCTCTGACGCAGCAATCTGAATCGTTTTTAAAAAATCCTCAGTAATCATTTTTATTTATAAACATTGTTTGAAATATTCCATATTTTGTGGATTGGTTTGTTGTTGAATAAATGTATCAATTTTATCATTTAACATGATAGTAGCTTCTCTTATTAAGGTTATCTGATGAGAGTAAGCATTATGATAAATATCATCGATGCTGCGAGCAGGTGCACCATGTAAATATACATTTTGCTTGTCATCAGTTTCGATTTTATTAAATACCATTTGTTGGCCATGAACATATAAGCGTTCATATTCTTTTTCATTTCCTTGTGCAGCTGATATGCAATCTATTAGCTTTGCATAGCCAATCGGATTTTTTATTTCGGTAATGGCAATCGCGTCAGCACCTTTTTTAAAATATTCTATTGGTTCATTACTTGTGCTATAAAAGCCAGACACATTAAGAGAATATTGTTTGTTTTCCTCTATACCTTGTTCTATCTTGAATAGATAGTCCTTAAAAGCATCATTGATTTTATCAACCCTATAAACATTTTCGAAAAAAAGAGCATCAATCTGCTCGTGACTTCGCAAGGCATTAGTCATTTTAGTCATCATTAATTCACCAAGATCATTCAAATTAGTAAAAGGTTGAGGATTATTGAGCTTATCTTCAATGCGGATTAAATCCTCACTTTTATCAAACTGACCGCTATTATTAAGTAACTCCATAATGGGAATGGGTTCTTTTGTTTTATTTTTCTCACCATAACCAACAAGATAAATGGTTCTTTTTTCTCCCATTCCAACTATGACCAATCCTAAACCTGAAATGCTATGTATATTGTTTTCGAGTTCAACTTCATTACTAGCCAGATAGATGGTTGGTTGCGATTGCAAGTTTTTTGATAATGCAAATCCAATAAATGCTACATTCAATAGTACTTCTCTCACTAATCTAGTTAAATAATTTTGATGACTGGCTGATTCAACAGGTGTGTCGATTGGATCATAACCATATCCGTCATAAAATTTTCTCAAAGCCGTGGGAAATTCACCAGAATCATTATATTCCTGTATTTTTTTGTAGGGAAATTGAACTGCGGCATTATACCTTAATAAATAATTAATTAAGGTATACAAAGCCGTTGTTTGATTATGAATCGAAATAATTTCAGCCTCAGAAAGATGAGGAAAATAGATCTTCGCTCGCTTTAGTTTTTCATCCAACCTGGATACATCTTTTCTACCATATGCCGTTTCACTATCATTTAACATCTTATTTAACGTTTCTAAATCTTGATCATCAAAGCTTAGTTGTTCAAGATCAGGTTTGGCTATGAGTAGCTGTGTCAGATTATAAAAATGATTATTCACTTCAATTGTCATCTCACCCGTCGGTTCCTGTGGTGTATTTTCAAATATGGGTGTAATGCGATTATAAGCAATTTTGAATCCTTGATTATTTTGCCATGCGAATAAAATATCTTTTATTAAACGCTCAAAATAAATCGTAGCCGATCCTTTTTCTCTAGGCCCTTGTATTAACTCCAATTGAACATCATGATTTGATTCCATATATTCAATTTTCGCTGTGTGGTTGTAATCTTGTTATTAAGTATAAGTGATATTTTGAGAAGAAAAATTAAGGTATGTTATCTTTAAACTGGAACTATAGATGTAATATAAAAAAGTCTTAAGCTTAATAAGCTATAATTAACTTATTAGATTAATTAACTATTTATCTTTACCAGAAGGAAATAAGTATAAGAATAATATACATATTATAAGTAACGAGTTAGGGGGTGGCCATGGCGCACGAAGATCCGTTGTTAGATAAAGTTTCCTTAAAAAGACATTTTAACTTTGTTAATCCGGAAGTCTATCAGCTAATCAAATTTCAGATAAGCAATAAGTGGAATGAATTTATGAACAAAAATAATAAAACAAAAGAAGATATTGAGGAGACGCAAGAGCTTGAAAACTTAACACAAGACGAGGAAGCTGAACACGAGGAAAGAAGACCCATGGATGTAGTGGAAGAAGGAATCATTTTAGGAGTCATTCCAAAATCAGATCAACTTAATGAGATTATCAAAGCAGCCGGGTGTGGCCTCCGTTTGATGGCCAGTAAACCAGATAAAAACTATCTCGAACAACTGAGAGATCAAGAGTTATGTATGTATAGGGAGGGCGAGAAACTGGCGTATATGGTTAAGGATAATAAGGGTAACATCCATGAATCTTATGTTGAAGATCCAGCTGAAATTAGTTCTCTTGAGTCATTACTTAAGACTCATCAAACAAAACTGTTATATGCTAACGATACTAATTTAGACACGGACAGCAAAAATGCAATACTAAGACTTTTTGATCTCACAGCAAAAAGAGGCCACACCCGAAAAACCAATAACGAGATTCATATTTTTAGCGTTACGGATGAATTCGAACAAGGCATGCCAGGCATGTTAACGCCGCAAGAATTAGAAACAAAGCATAATGGCATCACATTTAAACATCATCAAGTTCCTATGACAGATTTTGGTGCGGAAATAACTTCTCAAGCTATTCTCGCTACTGTCTACAAAATGAGAGAAATTATCGAAAAAGGCGGAACAGTTTATATACATTGCAAGGCGGGTAGAGCGCGCAGTGCAATGATTGTTGCTACCTATATTGCGATTTTTGGTGATAGCAAAAATTTAGAAAGCGCGGTTAATCAGCTTAAACAAAAGCGTCCTCAAGTGGATTTGCATGACGATAAGGTAGTTGATTGGAACGAGCTGAAGCTGATGGAACAAAAAGGGAATGTTAATAAATTGAAAAAAGCACAAGAAGCAATTAACCTGCATCGGGCGATTAGCCTAGAGCATAAAATAGCAGAAAAAATAGAAAAAGATTTAAAGATAAGCGATTATATAACTAAATTCAATGAATGCTCTAAAAAGAATTGGACAAACCTGTCTTGGGTCCAAGCCCCTGTTAAAAAAGAATCTAACATTCGAAGATTAATTAATCGATTAACACCAGAAGAAACGCCTTGGGATTTTGAAGCAGGACATACACCATTATCGAGCTTAGAGTTTCAAAATGAATTAATCCAGTTTACTTCGTTTAAGCAATTAAAGATTTATGCGACACAATCTCAAAATTTATCTAAAAAAACCAGTCAGCGCACGCGATATGTCCAGGAGTTTCTTAAAGAAATTTACGAAGCTAAAGATGATCTTTGGTATGAAAATTGGAAAAAGGGTCCACTATACAAGTTGTATAACAATAGTAAGACAACGGAAGAAGTCAGAAAATTAATTAATTTATTTATTTCTGATATTAAGAAATATCAAGAGAACAAAACGCATAAGATGTTAGGCTTTCCCTTTAGAGTATTCCATGAGGTCCCCGGGCATCCGGTAACAATGACCCAACAAAAAGCCGATTCCGTAAAACCTACTAAAAAATTAGTCCCAGAAAATGAAGACGTCCGTCAGGGACGCATGTATGTTAAATTAATGTTAGATGCAGCTAAAGTTTCAGGACTACCATTGGATCAAATCCAATTTAATTTTTGTGTAAGCGGGCTGCCATCTGATAAAGACACCATCCAAAAATCGATTGAAAAATATGTGGATCAGCAACTTGTACATGAAGAAGAAATCAGTCCAGAAGATAAAGCTAAGTTAAAACAATTAATTCACCCATTTTCGATTTCACTACCCACGGACGCTTCCCGATTGCATCACTATCAAGAAACACTTGAGCTGCGCGGGAAAAGCTTTAGTGAAGCAGCAAAAATGATTATCGAACATTCAAAATTGAATGCTGATATTACAAATAATGTCATCAATAAACTCAGTGTATTATTTGAAAACTTTCAAAGTGATATAAAAGATAAAGATAAAGATCAAAATAAAAATGAACTGCAATCTTATTATGATGCGTTTCTCGATGTGTTAAAAGACATTCTTAAAGATGCATTGGAGCCCACTATAAGAGAAAAGTTTTCTGAAGAGTTTTCTAAAGAAGGAAAATCGCTAAGTGAGAAAGAAATTTATAAAATAATTTCTAACTATTTAAAGAATGCTGAAACTATTCAAAACATGCAGCAAAAGAAATCTCATATTACTCTTTCTGGGACACTCGATGGCGATGATGCGGAGGCATTCAACGGAAATATTCGTATGCAAATTGATGAGCCTCTTACTCAATTTAAGCATTTAAGTGAAAAACAACAAGAAGCCTGGATAAAGGCAATTAAAGCTTATCAAAATAAAAACGATAACAAAATACCTCCATGGTTTAAAAGACTACCTGAGTTTGAAAAAGATCTTTGGGCCGAGAGATTGACTGGATTTAATAAGATGGAGACGGATATGGTGCCTGTAGTAAAGAAAGAAGGACTTCCTGGATTACGCAATCTGGCTTTAAGCTCATTTGCTACCATAAAATATGACGGCAATGGTCATGTTAAAACTTTTATTTCAAATAAATCTGTTAGAAGTTCTAACCTAGTAGTGCAAAATAAAGAAGGAAAAGCCAAATTAAGTGACGACGAAAAAGATCTTACCAAAATGAATGTGCGTCAAGTTGAGCATATTTATGAGTTTAAATTTAATGAAGTGGGAAAGCGTTTTACGTCTTTATGGGGTGATAAACAATATCGCAAAAAGTACCAGTTGTGTCAAACATTGCTTAGAATGAAGGGCGGTGGCGATGATAATGTCCTCAATCATAAAAACAAGGCCATAGACGAAGAAAACAAAGCCATAGACGAAGTAGGGTCGAATCAGTCGCTCACGGTGTATGGCAGCAATCATTGTATAGGATTGCCAAGATCGCCAAAACGAATAGTCGAGATCGGAATGCACCACATTCTGGGAGCGAATATTAAAACGACAGCCCATGTTGCAAACCCTGTAAAAAGTTTTATTAAGGAGGTTGTAAAACCAACATTGAAACCAACATTGAAAAATAAACAATCGGGCATTCCTTCTGATGTTGTTGATAAAATAATTGACCCTCTCTTTAAACTGGCAGAACAAGGGCAGTTAACCGTTGAAAAATTAAATACCACCTTTGATTCCAGTTATAACTTTAAGAATTATCCAACTCAGGCAGAGCATAAGACTGCAGAGGAAAGGACCCAGCAAATGGATTCTATTAAGGGAGTATTGCTTGCATTAAATATGTATACACAAATAACTAATAATGCCTCTGTTTATAAAAAGGAATATCAATTGCATATGGCAGCATTAGAGGAAATCATTTATCAAGATACGGGCAATTTTGTCCAAAGCAGTTGTAAAAGTGGAAAAGATCGTGAGGGCGTAAAAATATGTTATCGGAATGCTATGTTGGCATTTTTTGAGGAACATAAATATTTCCCACCACCCAAAGAAGATGGTACAGAAGATCGTCAAAAATTGATCGCTATTTTTCTGGAATTATTTAAAACGCATCATCAAGCGCGGCTCGCTGAATTAAATGCAAGTGGTTGTGAAGGCCAAAAGGCGTTATTAAATATATTGCCTAAAGATATATTGGTTGAATTGCGCAAAGGAGAAGGGCTCGATTTATTAAAAACTCATGCAGAAAACTCAACATTAAATGATCTTGGAAAATCAAAAGTAACCATGGATCCTGCAAAGTTTGAATCTGCTAAAGAAGCTTACTCTGAGGTTATCAAAAAGGGACCTGATAACTCAAGTCAACATGCCTTTACTAATCATTTATAATTCACATTTACTCCAGATTACTGTATTTTTTAATCGTCAAAAATAGAAAAATCACCAAGATGTAGTATTGATCCTTTTTTAACAGTTTTTCGATAGTATTGATCATCAGCGGTAATAAATTGTGTATTGCCATTATAAATTGCAACTGCGTGATATAGCGTATCAAACAAGTGGTGTTTAAAATGTTCTGACAATTGGCAGGCAATTTGATAGATTTCTGGTACATTAATGACTGGAAATTCCATCATATTTAGTAAGTCGATTGTTTCATTTGCGATTTTTGGCTGTAAGCGGACAATAACGGCGGCAACTTCAGCTAACCAATGAGGAGGTTGTAATACTTTGACTGTTCCTTGTTTGATGGTTCGCAATAGATTGATGGCTTGTGACGTATGATCTTCTTCGGCTCGATCGGGAAATACCCATTTGATGATGACGCTTGCATCAATGACAAATGATTTCATGAGCGCCCCTGACGACGTGCTGTACGAATAGCTTTATCTGGTACAGGTTTTTGCTTGGAACGTAATTTAATTAAAGCATCAATAGCATGTGCCCGTTGTTGCTGACGTTCATGTTCCTCGATAGCTTGTACCATGAGTTCCGCAATGATATGACTTTTATTTTTATGGGCAAATACTTTGTTAAAACGAGTTTTTACAGATTCTGGTACGCTGAAATTGACTGTTGCCATCGTTTTCTCCACGATTATAGATATATTCATTATGATTATTGATTAATTCAACAACAAAATCTATTCATATTGGCTTCTGCGCTACTCCCAATTCATGATGATTTTGCCGGATTTTCCATCGCGCATCGCTTCAAATGCTTTTTGAAAATCCCGACTAGAAAATTCATGGGTGATGACAGGTGTGATATCCAAACCACTTTGCAGCAGCGTTATCATTTTGTACCACGTATCATACATTTCACGCCCATAAATCCCTTTAATGGTAATGCCTTTCATAATCACCTGACTCCAATCAATGCCCGTATTGTTAGGAAGAAATCCCAATAACGCGATTTTGCCTGCATGATTCATATGGGTGATCATGTCGTTAATGGCTTTGGCATTACCGGACATTTCCAAACCGACATCAAATCCTTCTTGCATGCCTAATTGATCCATCACTTGTTTCAGTGATGTTGTCGCAGGATTTACCGCAAGAGTGGCGCCCATTTTTTCCGCGAATTTTAATCGATATTCATTCACATCTGTAATGACGACAAAGCGAGCTCCTAAATGTCTAGCCACTGCTGCAGCCATAATACCAACAGGACCTGCACCCGTAATGAGAACATCTTCACCCGCTATATCAAATGAAAGCGCACAATGCACGGCATTACCAAAGGGATTTAAGATGGCGGCCACTTCATTGGAAATCGTATCAGGAATAGGGTAAGCATTCGCTGCAGGTAGACTAAGATAATCTGCAAAACAACCATTATGTGTCACGCCAACACTCACATTGTGACGACACAGATGAGCACGGCCTGCCCGGCAATTGCGGCAATGACCACAAGCGATATGATTTTCACCCGAAACGCGATCACCCATTTTGAAATAATCTTCGACTTCTTTGCCTTTTTCGATCACTTTGCCCATAAATTCATGGCCAATGACAAGCGGCACAGGAACGTACTGCTGCGCCCATTCATCCCAATTGTAGATGTGGGTATCTGTGCCACAAATAGCAATTTTTTCAATTTTGATGAGAACATCATTGGGACCAATAGTAGGACGTGGTACTTCTTCCATCCAAAGTCCGGCTTCTGGTTTTGCTTTAACAAGTGCTTTCATGATTACGCCTTTATTGAAGAATTAATAACACCTAACTCATGGCCTACTTTTGCAAATGCCTCTATGGCCTTGTCGAGATGATGAGTGTCATGGCCTGCAGACATTTGGGTACGAATACGTGCTTGTCCTTGGGGCACAACAGGATAAGAAAATCCGATGACATAAACTCCTTCATGCAGCATGTGATCTGCCATCTGGCTTGCTAGTTTGGCATCACCTAACATGACGGGAATAATAGGGTGATCGCCTGGAACTAATTTGAATCCTAATTTTTCCATTCCGCGGCGGAAATAAGCACTATTCTGATGAACTTTTTCAATGAGATGTTGATTCGCTTTTAACATGTCTAAGACTTTGATAGAAGTCGCGGTAATCATAGGAGCTAATGAGTTTGAAAAAAGGTAGGGGCGAGAACGATTTCTTAACCAAGACACAATTTCTTTACGGCTACTCGTATAACCTCCTGATGCACCGCCTAAGGCTTTACCTAATGTGCCAGTGATGATGTCGACACGACCCATGACATGCTGATATTCATGTGTTCCTCGACCGTGTTTGCCCATAAAACCCACCGCATGAGAATCATCCACCATGACCATCGCTTCGTATTTGTCAGCCAGATCACAAATAGCGGGAAGATTGGCAACGATGCCATCCATGGAAAACACACCATCTGTCGCAATTAATTTAA
Source organism: uncultured Gammaproteobacteria bacterium (assembly GCA_963711205.1). GTDB lineage: Bacteria > Pseudomonadota > Gammaproteobacteria > DSM-16500 > DSM-16500 > Aquicella. The sequence goes on along the minus strand of CAVQDE010000001.1, from coordinate 1,334,134 downwards.
CACGACATCCTTCCGCTGCTTTCAACTGGGTTTCTAAATCCCGCATGTCATTGTTGTTATACCGAAACCGTTTTGCTTTACAGAGACGAACACCATCAATAATGCTGGCATGATTGAGTGCATCACTGATAATGGCATCCTCAGAACCTAAGAGTGTTTCAAATAATCCGCCATTGGCATCAAAGCAAGAAGAATAAAGAATGGTATCTTCCATGCCTAAAAATTCACTCAACTGTTCTTCTAATTTTTTGTGTGGTGATTGCGTCCCACAAATAAATCGTACTGAAGACATGCCGTAGCCATAGTGATCGAGAGAATGCTTCGCTTCTTCGACGAGGGCGGGGTGGTCAGACAGACCTAAATAATTATTCGCACAGAGGTTAATCACTTCAGAACCATCTTGCAGTTTGATGACGGCTTGTTGTGGTGAAGTAATCACACGTTCATGTTTATAAAGTCCGGTTTCTTTTAGCTGCTGTAATTCATTGGCTAGAAATTGTAAATAATCAGATGTTTTCATAGGTCGCTCCATTCAAAGGTGGAAGGATTATGGCTCAGGTTTTCCTATGGTGACAATATTTTTAGTCAGGCGTCAGCCCAGGAATAACGAGTGTAGCGAAGTGAGGGTTAATCCAGCATGTGTAAATGCCATTGTCGGGACAATTCTTCTATGGCAGCTTGTCCTCGCACACTGTTGCCGGCGTCATCCAGTGGTGGAGAAAACACAGCGATTGCCATTTTATGTGGAATCACTGCAAGCATACCGCCACCTACGCCACTTTTTGCAGGCAAACCGACTTTCCACCACCAAGCGCCACTATTTTCATATAAACCATTCACCACCATTTGTGAAAGCGTATCACGCACATAGTGGGAGGAAATAACCCGTTGATGAGTAATGGGGTTAATACCACCGTTTGCGAGGGTCGCGCCCATTAATGCTAATTGTTTCGCAGTAACCATAACCGAACAGTCTTTGGTATAGCGATCAACAGACTCATCGGGATTACCTGACATCATGCCATAGGAGATTAATAACTCTGCAATAGCACGATTATGTTGATTGGTCGCCATTTCCGATTGATAAACCGCATTGCCTAGATAGGCCTTGCCATCTCCCAATTGTTGCAGGAATGTCAACATGCGTTGCCATTTCTCAGCACTTGTCTTGCCTTTAATCGTGCTAGCAATTTGAATAGCGCCTGCATTGACTAAGGGATTTTGTAAATGATCTGTTTTTTCTTCAATTGCAAAAGCAGAGTTAAAACGGTGTCCTGTCGCATTGAGTCCGATTTTATTGGTGAGATAAGACTCACCGTTATCTTGCAGAGCAAGTGCATACATAAAGGGTTTAGAAATGGATTCAATGGCAAAAGGAACATCAGCATCTCCCATCGATAGCTCTTTCCCATCTACAGTCACAATAGCAATGCCAAAATATTGGGAATTGACCTTGGCAAGTTCGGGAATGTAATCCGCATTTTTACCTGTGTTTAGGGATTTATACTTTTCGTAAGTTTGTTTCAATGTTTTTTCTGTTGGGAGAAGATGAGATGATTCCGCGCTTATCGTCGTTGAGCTATAAGCGAGCAAACCAATCAGCACAAATGACATTACTGTTCTTAGCATAATGATTTTCCTCGTTAACTTAATTGTTAGGAAGGCCTGTGGCACAGCTAATACCCGGGGAAATCTTCGATGTGGATTTTGTCTTCTTCTATGCCCATTTCCACCAGAGTCTCTTGCAAGGTCGTTACCATGGCTGGCGAGCCACAAATGTAATAAATCGGTTTATCTAGTGTTGTGATGTATTTTTTTATCATCGTGTGGGTAATAAAACCTATTTCACTTGTCCAACCATCATCCGGCAAAGCCAAGGTTGGAATGAGTTTAAAATGAGAATTTTGTTGTTGCAGCATGATTAAATCGTCTAAAAACGCGGCATCTAAACGCGTTTGATTTCCGTAAAATAAATAAATATCCCTAGAAAAATGGTGCCGTGTTGCTTGTTTGATCATACTGTAAAAGGGGACAATGCCAATACCCCCCGCGATAAAAACCGCTGGAATTGACGTATTTTCATGCAGAGTAAAATTACCGGTTGGACCAGCGAATTTGATTTCACTGCCAATAGGAAGACGATTAATGACACGTTTGAATGCAGAATTTTGTATGCGGGTAGCAATCATGATGTGTTCATCATCAGGTGTACTTAATAATGAAAAACGTCTTGTAATACCATTTGCATCTTGTTCAGGTGGATCAATCAGCGTAAATCCCGCATATTGGCCTGGAGTAAAGGTTAAACCTTGGGGTTTCTCGAAGACAAATACCACTGTTCCTTTTGCAACTTCTCGTCGCGCAAGTAATTTGAGCTTGTGAATGGGCATAATTTTAATCCGCGTGTTTGGTTGATTATCTTAATCGAACTCAATAGGGATGAGAATGGGAGAAATGAATTAGTTGTTATTTTGAACCAAAACCTTTTTTCGGCGCAGGTTTGTAATCGTAAGTTTCAATCAATTTATTCCAAATTTCATCGGGCACGTTCTTAATGTGAGTTGGTTTTAATTTTAAACAAAGTGCTTTTAGGTCTCCAAATCGGGGATCATTTATAAGTTCAGGCCAAGCAGTAATGAGAGCAATAATATTTCCTGATACTTTGTTATCATCGACTTCTGCAGGCATAGATTCTAGAGTCGCTATATCTTTTTTCAATTCTTTGTTGCCATTATTAGTCGCTATGACATCTAAAATCTTAATTAGTTCTTCTAAATGAGTGGCCATTGGATTACTCTTTCTATAGTTTTCTAGTCTTAGAATTAGTATAGCAAGCAAAGATAAAGAGAAGCTTAAATGAATGCAGATAACAGCAAAAATAGTTACAGGATTGACAATATCAAACAGTTACAATGGGCTTGCCGGCGTGGCATGCTAGAACTTGATGTTTTATTAGGAAATTTTCTTGCTGAAGCTTATCCTCACCTCCCTATGGTTGAACAAAAACAATTTGTTGAACTGTTGAATTGTACCGATACCGAACTATTTGCTTGGCTCATGGGACGAGAAATACCTGACGATTCAGGCTTATTACACATCACGGAAGCAATACGTCGTCATGCTCGATCTCGAATTTAGGCTTAAGTCTTCAAAACAGTACCTCTTATTATTCGCACTCTTGGTGTTAGCGAGCATTGCCATTGTGTTAAGCCTCACATTGGCGCTGTGGCTAAAGCTAATCGGTATTATTCTGATCGCTGCCTATGGAATCTTCATTCTTATTGACGTTGGATTACGTTGGAGTCCGCGTTCTATCATTGCCTTACGACGCCATCCCGATGGCATGTGGTTATTGCAAACCCCTGAAAAACACTATGAAGGAGCATTAAGAGGGGATAGCACGGTGACTCAATGGATCTCGGTATTGCGATTTCAAATTCCTCAACAATATAAGCCAAAAACATGCATTATCTTTCGCGATTCACTTGAGCCTGATGAATATCGACGATTGCTTGTGATACTCAGAATGGGTAAAGATTAAGCGCCATGGATGGTGCGTTTGGAGCGAAGTAGTTATATATCTCTCTGACACAGTTCGAAACATTCTCGTATTTAACGATCAACTGGGCGGGGCTTACCTTTCTCATCAATTGCGACGAAGGTAAAGATGCCTTCTGCCACTTTCTTGGGTGTATCGTCATTGAGACCAAGCGTCCAAGCTTCCATTTTAAATTGCATGGAGGTATGACCCACTTTCTGTAAGTCCGCATAGCAACAGACGGTATCACCTACAGAAACAGGTTTAATAAAGACTAATTTATTAATAGCTACAGTGACAACGCGACTGCGTGCGCGACGACGTCCGGCAATGCCTGCACCCATGTCCATATGAGAAACAAGCCAACCTCCAAAAATATCACCATTTGCATTTGTATCACTGGGCATAGCGACAATTTGTATCACTAAATTGCCGCAGAGTTCTGTTTGCTTTGACATGTCAAGTTTCCTTTTGAACGTCAACATTTGGCTGATTATAATTCCTACTTCCTCTCCACATAAAGCCCATTGGGGGAGGAGAAGTTAATTCATTGAATCATCATAACAGGTTGGTATATTGATGAAAAATACGTTACCATCTTTCCCCTTATCGGGTTATCTAATAGTAGTTATGCAAAATATTCGTAATTTTTCAATTATTGCTCATATTGATCATGGTAAATCGACTCTCGCTGATCGTTTGATTCAGCTATGCGGGGGATTGAGTGAACGTGAAATGCAAGCTCAAGTGCTTGATTCCATGGATTTAGAACGCGAACGAGGCATTACCATTAAAGCGCATAGCGTCACGCTGTATTATAAAGCGCCTAATGGCGAGACTTATCAATTGAATTTTATTGATACCCCTGGACACGTGGATTTTTCCTATGAAGTATCACGCTCTCTAGCAGCCTGCGAAGGCGCTTTGTTAGTGGTGGATGCAGGGCAGGGTGTGGAAGCCCAAACTGTGGCTGTTTGCTATACCGCCTTAGATCAAGGGTTAGAAGTGGTTCCTGTTCTCAATAAGATAGACTTGCCCCAGGCAGATCCTGATCGTGTCATTCATGAAATCGAGGATATTATAGGTCTTGAGGCGCAAGAGGCCATTCGTATCAGTGCCAAGCAAGGAGTAGGAATAGAGGAATTATTAGAGCGGCTGATCAGAGATATTCCACCTCCGGTGGGAGACCCTGAGGCTCCTTTGCAAGCTCTTATTATTGATTCTTGGTTTGACTCCTACTTAGGGGTCGTATCATTGGTTCGTGTTAAAAATGGCATTTTAAAGACGGGTGAAAAAATGCAAGTAATGTCGACAGGCAAAGCTTATGAAGTCACTGGGCTTGGTGTCTTTACTCCCAAACGAGTGGCGGCCGACATCTTGCGTGCCGGTGAAGTAGGCTATGTCATTGCTGGAATTAAAGATATCAATGGCGCGCCTGTGGGCGACACATTGACCCATGCACATCGTGCCGCCACCGATATGTTGCCAGGATTTAAAAAAGTTAAACCGCAAGTGTATGCTGGCTTATTTCCTATTCATTCTGATGATTTTCCAGCACTACGCGATGCGTTAAGCAAATTACGGTTAAATGACGCAGCTTTATTTTTCGAACCAGAATCTTCTGAAGCGTTGGGATTTGGTTTTCGCTGTGGATTTTTGGGCATGCTGCATATGGAAATCGTTCAAGAACGACTTGAGCGAGAATACAATTTAGAACTCATTACGACTGCACCTACCGTAGTCTATGAAGTTTTGTCCACTAAAGGTGAGACGCTTTATGTCGATAATCCTTCAAAATTGCCTGCGGTGAATCAAATTGAAGAAATCCATGAACCCATTGCCAAAGCAAATATTTTAGTGCCACAAGAACATCTTGGCAGTGTGATTACTTTGTGTGTCGAACGGCGCGGTATACAAAAGAGCATGTTATTCCATGGCAATCAAGTCGCTCTTGTTTATGAGCTGCCAATGAGTGAAATTGTGATGGATTTCTTTGACCGATTGAAATCAGTCAGCCGTGGTTACGCTTCGCTGGATTATAGTTTTTCGCATTTCAAGACAGCGGATTTAGTTAAGTTAGATATCATGATTAATGGTGATCGTGTGGATGCGCTGGCAACGATTGTTCATCGCGAACAAGCACAATCCCGAGGTCGCATTGTCACAGATAAATTGCGTGAATTAATTCCCCGACAAATGTTTGATGTCGCTATACAAGCCGCGATTGGCGGGCATATTATTTCAAGACAAACAGTAAAAGCAATGCGCAAAAATGTGACGGCCAAATGTTATGGTGGTGATATTTCACGTAAGCGCAAATTGCTTGAAAAACAAAAAGAAGGCAAGAAACGCATGAAGCAGCTAGGCAATGTAGAAGTGCCTCAAGAAGCGTTTCTCGCCGTGTTGAAAATGGACGAGAAGAAATGACACGCTTTGCGTGTCATCCAGGAATCGTGCGTCATCCTTTATTGATTAAAATATTATTGCGAGACTTAAACCATGAATTTTAACTTCGAATTAATTTTATTTTATGCCACAGTCATCACCGGCATTATTGCGTTATTTGATGTTATTTTTCTTGCGCGAAAGCGGAATGAAAAGCAAAAAGAAACAGGAGCAGAAGTTAAGCAGCCTCTTCTAATTGATTATGCGCGTTCCTTTTTCCCTGTGTTGCTTATCGTTTTCTTATTGCGTTCATTTTTATTTGAACCATTTCGTATCCCCTCAGGATCGTTGGAACCAACGTTATTAATGGGAGATTTTATTCTGGTTAATAAATATGACTATGGTGTACGACTGCCAGTTGTGCATCAAAAAATATATGGTCAAGCAACACCGCAGCGCGGCGATATTGCAGTATTTCGTTGGCCGCCCAATCCTTCCGTTGATTTTATTAAGCGTGTGATTGGATTGCCGGGTGATCATATTAGCTATATCAACAAAGAATTATATGTAAATGGTCAAAAAATTCCGCAAACATTTTTGCAAAAAAGTTTAGCTCGCGATGAAGATGGAACGGAAAAAGAAGTGGAAGAAAGACAGGAGGATTTATTGGGCATTAAACATCTTATTTATGTTGATCCCACTAAATCCAGTCATGATTATCAAGACATTGTTGTACCCGCAGGGATGTATTTTATGATGGGTGACAACCGAGATGACAGTGCTGATAGCCGCTATTGGGGGTTTGTACCAGATAAAAATATTGTTGGAAAAGCGGTGTTGGTATGGATGAGCTGGAACGGTGCTAATAATAATGTGCGTTTTAATCGAATGGGAATGATAATCCGGTAATAACTATGACTGATGAGTTATCACACAAATTAAATTACGAATTTCAGGATGCGAAATTTTTAACAATCGCCTTAACCCATCGCAGTAAAGGTGGGGAACACAATGAACGATTGGAATTCTTAGGCGACGCGGTAGTGAATTTTGTGATTGCTGAAATTTTATATCAGCAATTTCCAAAAGCCACTGAAGGCGAATTGAGTCGTTGGCGTGCTTCATTAGTAAACCGTGATACCTTGGCTGATTTAGCAAAAGAATTTGAACTAGGTCGTTTTTTATTCCTTGGACCTGGTGAATTAAGAAGCGGGGGAGCTGAGCGTCAATCCATTCTCTCTTGCGCCATGGAAGCTATTATCGGAGCAGTTTATTTAGACGGCGGGTTTGACATGGTGCGTAATAAACTTGCTGAGTGGTATGAGCCATGGCTACAATCATTATCATCTGCTGCAAGTCACAAAGATCCTAAAACATTATTACAAGAATATTTACAAAGTCGTCGTATGGCGTTACCTATTTATAAAGTTGAAACGATTACAGGTGAAGCACACCAGCAAATTTTTACGATCAGTTGCCGAGTTGAAGGCTTAACGGAGAAAACATTAGGTAAGGGTACGAGTCGACGACGCGCTGAACAAGATGCAGCTCTTGCCATGTTGGGAGTATTAAAATGACAGTAACAAAATCAGGCTTTGTCGCCATTATTGGCCGTCCGAATGTAGGGAAATCCACCTTGCTGAATTCACTGATTGGAGAAAAAATCAGTATCATTTCAGATAAACCACAAACGACGCGCTGGCAAATCTTAGGTATTAAAACACTCAATCATGCACAAATTATTTATGTTGATACACCCGGTTTACATCGTGAAGAAAAGCGGGCCATGAACCGTTATCTCAATCGAATTGCGAGTGCCGTTATTTTAGAAGCAGACGTGATTGTTTTTATGATTGATGTCGCCAGTTGGCGTAGTGAAGATGAGATGGTGTTGAAGAAATTGCACGATGCTGCCAAGCCAGTCATTCTCGTGTTAAACAAAATTGATTTGTTAAACGATAAAGCAGAATTATTACCCATTATCGATAAGCTCAAAAGTAAATTTCATTTTACTCATATCATTCCCATTTCAGCGATAGAAAATATCAATACGCCTCATCTCGAAGAAGAGATCGCAAAGTTATTACCGGAAGGACCCCAATTATTTCCTGAAGATCAAATCACAGATAAAAGTGTGCGATTTCAAGTGGCCGAAATCATTCGCGAAAAACTAATTCAAGTCACAGAAGAAGAATTACCCTACACAACTACTGTCGAAATAGAACAATTCCAACCGGGTGAAAAGTTAACTGAAATTTCCGCAGTGATTTGGGTAGAACGTCCGGGTCAAAAAATTATTATTATTGGTAAAAAAGGCGCGCGACTGAAAAAAGTTGGTACGCAAGCGCGTCGTGAAATAGAAAAATTACTTAACACAAAAGTGTTTCTACGGCTTTGGGTGAAGATTAAAGAAAATTGGACAGACGATGAGAGAGCACTTAGAAGTCTAGGGTATGAGGGATGATTCTAAGGCCTGTTGACCAATTCGCTAGGGCGTGTTGACACTGGCAGCAACTCTTTTTTTTATTAAGTAAAGCGCAGAAGGGCGGAGCCCGACGAGCCATTAATAAAAACAAGGAGTTACTGCCAGTGTCAACACGCCCTAGGCTGATGCAGAAAGAATTGATTTGAGAATACAATATGAAACGTGTACTCCTACAGCCAGCTTATCTTTTGCATCGCCGTGCCTATCGTGAAAGCAGCTTCCTGGTAGAATTATTGACACCCGAACATGGTCGCATGACCGCCATTGCAAAAGGCGTGCGTAAAGCGCATTCCAATATGCAGGGGTTATTGCAGCCATTCGTGCCTTTGCTTGTTTCTTGGGCGGGGAAAGGTGAGCTTATGTCACTCTCCCAGGTTGAAGCGAATGGAGCAGCCAAGCATTTGCGGGGAGAGTGCTTATTTGCAGGATTTTATCTTAATGAGCTTTTGATGTGCTTATTACAAAAATGGGATCCTCATCCCCATTTATTTGTGGCTTACGAACAAACGGTTGCTGCCTTGCAAATGCCTGTGCTCGAACAGAAAACCTTACGCTCATTTGAAAAGTATTTACTAGAAGAATTAGGCTACGGAGTGCTGCCAAAAACTGAAAATTCCTTGCATAATTCATTTTCTCAAGATAAATACTATCGATTCATCCCAGAGCATGGCTTTGTCGTCAGCGATCTGGGTGATTTATCCCAAGCAAAGTCGACTATTTTCTCCGGGAAAAGCTTGTTAGCCATTGCTAATGAAGATTGGCAAAGTGAAGAGGCATTACAAGATGCTAAGCGGCTGACCCGATTAGTGCTTGCTCCTTTGTTAGGGACACGGCCCATTTATAGTCGGCGCTTATTTTTACCATTATGCGCAGACGCGGTAATTACTCCTATGGAAGGAGCAGAAGAGGAGAGTCATCATGAAGAATAATCCCATTTTATTGGGCGTAAATATCGATCATGTAGCAACATTGCGGCAGGCGAGATTGACACGCTATCCTGATCCTATTGAAGCAGCCATAGCAGCAGAAAATGGCGGTGCAGATGGCATTACTATTCATTTACGTGAAGACCGTCGCCATATTCAAGAACGTGATGTGGAATTAATCAAGCAAGTCATATTAACTCGTCTTAACCTAGAAATGGCTGTCACTGACGCCATGGTAGCCTACGCAGAGAAATTAAAGCCTGAATACTGTTGCTTAGTTCCCGAAAAACGCCAAGAGTTAACCACCGAAGGTGGTTTGGATGTGTTCTCTCAAGAAAAAAAAATCCATGCAGCGGCACAGCAATTAAAACAAGCAGGCATACAAGTGTCCTTATTTATTGACCCTGATACCAAGCAAATTGAAGCGTCGGCGCGCTGTGAGGCACCTGTCATCGAAATTCATACAGGTACTTATGCCGATGCAAAAACTGAAGCCGAACGTGAAAAAGAGCTACAGCGTATTATCAAAGCAACCAATTTTGCTCATGAATTAGGACTAGTGGTCAATGCAGGACATGGATTAAATTATCAAAATGTCCAAGCCATAGCAGCCATTCCAGAGATAAATGAATTAAATATTGGTCATGGTATTATTGCTCGATCCATATTCATGGGGCTTACGCCCGCAGTTCGCGAAATGAAACGATTAATGATTGAGGCAAGGAAAAGGTAATGATACGTACACGGTTTTCACCCAGTCCAACAGGTAAGATTCACCTTGGTAATGCTCGCGCTGCATTATTTAGCGCGTTATTTGCCGCGAAACATCAAGGTGTTTTTATTTTGCGTATTGAGGATACCGATGCATCCCGCTCTGAAATCCAATATGTGGAATCCCTACAAGAAGACTTGCAATGGTTAGACATACATTGGCAAGAAGGACCGGGTATACAGGGTGATTATGGTCCTTACTGGCAATCGCAGCGCCAAGCGATTTATAAAAAATACTATCAACAGCTCGAAGAAAAAAAACTCATTTATCCTTGTTTTTGTACTGATCAAGAATTAATGCTTGCGCGCAAAGTTCAAATATCACGCGGCCACGCACCACGATATTCTGGTACTTGCCTTAAGCTGACACAAGCAGAGATAGAGAATCGTCTAGCGGAAGGGAAAAAACCGGCATGGCGTTTTTCGGTCCCTAAAAATACTACGATTGAATTTAATGATGTGGTCAAAGGCCCGCAATTGTTTAAAAGCGATGACATTGGCGATTTTATTGTGCGTCGAGCCGATGGCACAGCACCGTTTTTATTTTGCAATGCGATTGATGATGCCGCGATGAAAGTAACACATGTTTTACGCGGTGAAGATCATCTTGCTAATACGCCGCGCCAAATCATGTTGCTAACAACATTGAATCTTCCTATGCCACATTATGGACATTTATCGTTAATCGTCGGTGATGATGGTGCACCTCTTTCTAAGCGTCATGGTAGTTTTAGCGTAGATGAAATGCATCGGAAAGGCTATCTACCTAACGCTATCATTAATTATCTCGCCAGACTGGGCCATGTGTGTGATACGCAAGAATTATTGGATTTTAATCATTTAGCCGCTCATTTCTATTTAGAGAAATTAAGCCGATCGCCGGCGCGTTTTGATCCAAGTCAATTAATGTTTTGGCAAAAAATAGCGGTGCAAATGCTAGATATTCCCGCTATGTGGCATTGGTTGGGTGAGCATGTCGTTGATCAAGTCCCTGAATCAGCGCGACAGCTATTCGTGGAAACAATCAAAGCAAACATTGAATTTCCCGATGATGCTTTAATGTGGGCAAAGATTTTCTTTCATGAAAATCCGCCTATGGGTGAAGAAGAATTACTGATTTTGCGTGAAGCGGGCGAGCAATTTTTCGTGGAAGCGGAACAAGCCGTTGACAAATTTGGTACGGATCTTGCTCGTGTATTAGCAGAAATGAAACAGACACTAGGGCTGTCTGGGAAAAAACTATTCATGCCATTGCGCGTGGCATTAACAGGCAAAAAACACGGACCTGAGCTAGTTCATATTGCAGAATTATTGGGTCAGAAAAAAATGAAGCATCGATTAGGACGCGCATTTAAATTGGCTAGTAAGAATAATGCGAAATAGATCCCGGACATTTATCGCCAAATTCCGGGATGACAGCGAATGAGGTAACATAGAGATTGGATCAAACAATTCAATAGCAGAAGGTCATAGCATGCTACAAGTTTACAACACACTCACACGCCAAAAAGAAAACTTTCAATCTCTACAACCAGGCAAAGTGGGAATTTATGTTTGTGGCGTCACTGTTTACGATTATTGTCATTTAGGTCATGCGCGTACTTATACTGCGATCGATGTCATTATTCGCTATCTCCGTTGGCATGGCTATGCGGTGAATCATGTCAGAAATATTACCGATATCGATGACAAAATTATTAAACGCGCAAATGAAAATAATGAAGTGTTTCATGTCGTCACACAACGTTTTATCCAAGCTATGCACGAAGACTTTGCCGCGCTGGGTCTTGCCTTACCTGATCATGAACCGCGTGCCACTGACTATATTCCAGAAATGATTGCACTCATAGAAGAAATCATCGGTAATGGACATGCTTATGTTGCGAGTAATGGTGATGTTTATTTTAATGTGCGTAGTTTTTCTGAGTATGGCTGCTTATCGCATCATGATATTGAACAACTAGAAAGTGGCGCACGTGTAGAAGTCACAAAAGCAAAACAAGATCCGCTGGATTTTGTGCTATGGAAATTAGCAAAGCCGGGTGAACCTTCTTGGGATTCACCATGGGGTAAGGGTAGGCCAGGTTGGCATATTGAATGCTCTACGATGTCTATGGATTTACTGGGTGAACATTTTGATCTGCATGCAGGCGGTCGTGATTTGATTTTTCCTCACCATGAAAATGAAGTAGCGCAATCACAAGCCGCCACTCACGATAAATTTGTGAATGTATGGATGCATACTGGATTTTTGCAAATGGATAAGGAAAAAATGTCTAAATCGTTAGGGAATTTTATTACTATTCGTGATGCACTCAAAAATCATGACCCAGAAATCTTGCGATTTTTTCTCTTGTCTAGCCATTATCGCTCTCCCTTAATTTATTCTGCAGATGCTTTGTCTCAAACAAGACAAGCATTAGAACGATTTTATACGGCATTGCGCTTTTTACCCGTTGCTGAACGTGAGAAAAATTCGAAATTTGAAGAACAATTCATTGCGGCTATGGATGATGATTTTAATACCCCTATTGCATTATCTGTATTATTTGATTTAGCCCATGAAATTCAGCGTTTACGCGAAAAAGACATTGAATCAGCCGCTAAACATGCTGCTCTCCTTAAGTATCTTGGTAACGTGTTAGGCATTTTGCAAACTGATCCTGACCTGTTTTTCCAAACGGGAATCTCCGTCGATGCTAACAAAATTGAAGCTCTGATTGCAGAACGCCTGCTCGCGCGTCAAAACAAAAATTGGTCGGAAGCAGATCGTATTCGTGATGAATTAACAAAGATGAATATTGTCATTGAAGATGGTTCTCAAGGAACAACTTGGAAAGTGTTAAAATAGTATTAGCCATAGACTGGGCTGACACAAGTAACTTTGCACAGGACAAAAAAATGCATGTTAGCCATTCACCCTTCGAGACGGCGCAATGCTTCGACAAGCTCAGCACGCGCCTCCTCAGGGCGAACGGCAAGTTGATAAATCCTCTAGAACCCGTTCGTGCTGAGGAGGCGCGTGCTGAGCTTGTCGAAGCATTGCGCCGTCTCGAAGCACGCTCGGCCCGAGGATGACGGTGATAAACTTTACGGCTTTAGCATATTTCTTAGTACATATTGCAAAATGCCGCCGTGGCGATAATATTCAATTTCATTTTGTGTATCGATACGGCTTAATAACATGACATCTTGTTTGCTTCCGTCATTGCGTTGAATAGTCACTTTGATTTCTGCACCCGGTTTCATGGTGTCACTTAATCCTGTGATATGAATAATTTCAGTTCCATCTAAACCTAAAGTCTTTCGATTTTCACCTTCTTTAAATTGCAGTGGCAATATGCCCATACCAATTAAGTTAGAACGATGAATACGTTCAAAACTTTCAGTAATCACAGCGTGTACACCTTGTAATTTCGGTCCTTTTGCCGCCCAATCACGCGATGAACCTGTCCCATATTCTTTACCCGCGACAATGACCAGCGGTATATTTTTTTCTTGATAGCGCATCGCTGCATCATAAATCGACATGACGTCGCCATCCGGATAGTGTTTGGTAATTCCACCCTCTACCCCAGGTACCATTTCATTTTTGATGCGAATATTTGCAAACGTACCACGCATCATCACTTCATGATTACCACGACGTGCGCCATATGAATTGAAATCTTTCACCGCCACGCCTTTGGATTGTAAATAGTTACCCGCTGGACTATCTGGTTTGATAGAGCCTGCCGGTGAAATATGATCTGTTGTAATACTGTCGCCTAGTAAAGCGAGAATACGCGCACCTTGGATATTTTGAATTTGGCCAGGCTCTTGACTCATGTTGGTAAAGAACGGTGGATGTTGGATATAAGTAGAATCGTGAGACCAAGTATAGGTATCACCCATGGACACTTTTATGGATTGCCATTCAGTGCTGCCGGCGAATACATCGGCGTATTGTTCACGGAACATGGCGCTACTCACTTTCGCTACTTCTCGTGCCACTTCCGCATTCGATGGCCAAATATCTTTGAGATAAACAGGTTGGCCACTTTTATCCTGTCCAATGGGTTCTTTCGTTAAATCAATAGAAGTAGTACCGGTTAAAGCAAAGACCACCACCAAAGGAGGAGAAGCTAACCAGTTTGCTTTTACTTGCGGATGAACACGACCTTCAAAATTACGGTTGCCGGATAAAACAGCAGAGACAACTAAATCATTATCACTAATGGTTTTTGCGACATTATCAGGGAGGGGACCAGAATTACCAATGCACGTGGTACAACCATAACCGACAAGATTAAAGCCCAGCTTATCTAAATAGGTTTGTAAACCAGATGCGGCTAAATATTGTGTGACGACTTTCGAGCCTGGAGCGAGCGATGATTTAACCCAGGGCTTACGTTCTAAACCTTTTTCTAGGGCTTTTTTTGCCACTAAACCTGCTGCCATGAGAACACTAGGATTTGACGTATTGGTGCAACTGGTAATCGCAGCAATCACAACATCACCATGGCGTAAAGTGTGGCCATCATCCATTTTATAAACGACTGCTTCTTCTTGTGCACGGTTAACATCATTCAATAATTTTGAGAAAGAGAGTTTTAATTCTGTCAGTTCAACACGATCTTGCGGCCGTTTGGGACCCGCGAGGCTGGGTTCAACTTTAGATAAATCTAATTCAACACAATCCGTGAAATGAGGTTCGATGCTATTTTTATCGTGCCATAACCCTTGAGCTTTCGCATACGCTTCAACCAGGGCAATCGTTTCCTCATCTCGTCCTGTTAAATGGAGATAGTCAATGGTCGCTTGATCAATGGGGAAAAAGCCGCATGTCGCACCATATTCAGGTGCCATATTGGCCATGGTCGCACGATCGGCAACGGGCAAATCAGAAAGGCCCGGTCCCATATATTCTACAAATTTTCCGACTACGCCTTTTTTGCGTAACAATTGAGTCAGTGTGAGAACGAGGTCGGTGGCTGTCACCCCTTCACGCAATTTTCCGATTAACCTTACGCCAATTACTTCAGGAATAAGCATAGAAATAGGCTGACCTAACATAGCCGCCTCTGCTTCTATACCACCCACCCCCCAACCTAACACACCTAGACCATTAATCATGGTGGTATGACTATCTGTTCCCACTAACGTATCGGGATAAGCCATTTTGTGACCCATTTTTTCGTCATGCCAAACCGTTTTCGCTAAAAATTCGAGATTAACTTGGTGACAAATGCCGGTATCGGGTGGCACCACACGGAAATTAGCAAACGCTTTTTGTCCCCAACGCAAAAAAGCATAACGCTCATTATTTCTTTCCATTTCCATTTGTGCATTGATAGTTAAGGCAGAAGGATTGGCAAAAGCGTCCACTTGAACTGAATGATCAATCACAAGATCCACGGGAGAAAGGGGATTAATTTTTTCAGGATCTCCTCCCATTTTTTTAATCGCATCACGCATCGCTCCTAAATCCACCACAGCAGGAACACCGGTAAAATCCTGCATTAAAACCCGTGCGGGACGATAGGCAATTTCGCGATCTGATTTTTTTGTTTGCAACCAAGCACTAATCGCTTCAATATCATCGCGTTTAACCGTGTCATTGTCTTCAAAACGTAATAAATTTTCTAATAAAATTTTTAGAGAGTGGGGGAGTTGAGAGATACCTTTTACACCAGCCGCTTCTAATGCGGGCAAGCTGAAATAAGAATAATTATGCTTATTTACATTAAGCTGACGAAGTGTTTTGAAAGAATCAACAGAAGTCACGGGATAGTCTCCAAAATACGTTACACACAAAATTTTATGGCGTATTATATACCCAACATAGATGGATTTCAGGTTTTTAGCACTGCATTTGCAAGCTATTTTTGCTTCTAAAATCAGCGTTATCTGAATAAAACTTGCGCGATTTTTTTAAAAGAAAATCGCACAGACAACTTGAAACTCCTCCCACGATGACAGCGAAGATGCCTTTTAATCAAATCGAAAAAATAGAAGTTTCCCCCGTTGTTTCTTCCATTAAACAATATTTGCTCGATTTACAACTGCGTATTTGTCAATTTGTCGAGCATGAAGAAGGTGAAGCTGCCTTTGTTGAAGATAAATGGGAATACAAAGAAGGTGGTGGCGGCATCACGCGCGTTCTTGCTTCGGGTAACATCATTGAAAAAGCTGGCGTTAATTTTTCTCATGTACGTGGACAACAACTACCACAGGCAGCAACAGCAAGACGACCAGAACTTGCTAATTCTTCATTTCAGGCACTTGGTGTTTCTGTCGTCATCCACCCGTTAAATCCTTATGTTCCCACCTCCCATTTCAATATACGATTTATTGTCGTTGAAAAAGCCGATCAAAATCCTTTTTGGTGGTTTGGTGGTGGATTTGATCTCACCCCTTATTATGGTTTCCATGAAGATTGTATTCATTGGCATCAAATTGCAAAACAAGCCTGCGATCCCTTTGGAAATAGGGTTTATCCCAACTTTAAAAAATGGGCAGATAATTACTTTTTTCTAAAACATCGCAATGAACCTCGTGGCATTGGCGGTATTTTTTATGATGATGTGAATGAGTGGGGATTTGAGAATTGTTTTGCGTTTATGCGCAGTGTGGGAGATCACTATATCAAAGCGTACCAACCTATTGTCGTAAAGAGAAAACATCATCTTTATGGGCAGAAAGAACGTGATTTTCAACTCTATCGACGCGGTCGTTATGTTGAATTTAATTTGCTTTACGATAGAGGTACGTTATTTGGGTTACAGTCAGGTGGACGTACTGAGTCCATTCTCATGTCATTACCACCCTTAGTTGCATGGCACTATGCTTGGCGACCTGAACCAGGAACACAAGAAGCAAAATTGTATGAAGAATTTTTAGTCCCGCGTGAATGGGTATGAGTTTTCAGCTTGTTGAACTGGACTCTTTGATTTCATCATGGAATCTACTTGATTTCCAATCACATAATTACTTATGCGATGATAAGCGTAATAAATAGCCATAGCGATCAAAGCAACAAAAATAAATACTAGGATTTGCGCTCTATGCTGAAGTGGGTGATGTCGCTGTGTTCGTATCATTGTCACCAATGTGATGATGAACCATGAAAGCGCATAAATAATAACACCGTAATAAATTTGCATCGCTGGCAAATAAGTTATTTCTAAGACTGAATTTAAATCAGGCGGAGTCGTACTAAAATAGAGCTTAAGCCATATAAAGACGAGAACAATAAAAGCAATGACTGAACTCAATCGAACTGCAGCAGATTTATATTTAATGGAACAAGCGAGTAAAACAACACCGTAGATAATGACAAATAAGATATTGGCTTTCACAGGACCGAATCGAGAAACGAAAGGAAGTGTGATAAAGAGCAATATGTGACGCATTATAAAATCAAACACGACTAAGATCCTTGTCCGTTCTCAACATCCAGTTTTGCGTAGATAAATGAAATTCGCTTTTTATATCCTGAATCATTCACTCGTTGGGTGTCATGAAAAAAACGCTACGCCCAACGATGGCATTAACATTATTTATCTTCACTTCACCACTTCAGGACGCAAACTAACTGGTTCAAAAATTTGTTTATCTTTTTCTTTTGCTTGCGATTCACAAAAAGTCTCTTTCAAGAAAATAGAAAGGAAGATACCCAATGCCACACCCAGTGGTATCACACTCAACGCAAAAGTATAGTCACTTGAGGTATAAACGGGTAATCCATTTGTATCCAATGGACTCGTCGTGTGAAAGTCGAGTAGTTTGCCAACAACAGGTTGAAAAATAACGCCACCCATCATAATCAACATATTGGTAACGGCTACAGAAGAACCCGAAATCTGAATAGGATTAGTTTCTTTGCCCAGTGCAAAGCATAAGGGATGCGCACCACAGCAAAATCCGATGACAAAGAAAATGAGATTTAGTTGGGAAACATTGATTCCTGGCACGTAAAAAACACCACAAAGTAACACTGCAGCAAAAAAACCCGTTACAGTTAATGGCATTCTGCGGCGTTTAATTTTATCTGAAAACCAGCCAATCATGGGGCCAGAAATAATCCAGCCGATAAAAGTATAGCTTGATATTGTGACTGCTTGTTCAGGTGTGAGTCCATACACCGCTTTCAGATAAGGTATACCCCAAAGATCCAGGAAAACAGAGGAAGGAAGATAAAGCAAACATCCAATGATTCCAATTAACCACATTTGTGGATTAGTGAAAATCATACGCAAAGCACTTAGCAGCTGCTTAAGATTCATCGGCGTCTGCATTTCATTGTCAGTCGTATTACCATCCGATTTCGGCCTGTTTCTAACAACGAGAATGATGACAACACTTAGCACAACACCCGCAATTAAAGCTGAACGCAGAGCCTCTTGATAACCAATGGCCTGCACCACATTAGCAAGATACTTTTGAGCTAATGCACCGGAAGTCATGCCAATCGCAGTAGCTAATCCAGCGACAGTAGCAAACCGGTTTGGCGGTAACCAAATGGAAGCGAGTTTAAGTGTGCCAATATAAGCAAATGCACATCCTAGGCCAATCATAAAACGGCCTATTCCTGCTATCAGAAAGTTATCCGCCGCAATAAATACACTTAATCCAGTGACAGCCATTAAACAGGCAACACATAATACGAAACGTACCCCAAATTTGTCATAAATCATGCCCGCAGGAATCTGCATGGGCGTGTAAGCCCAGTAATAAAATACCGCCAGCGTACCAAATTGAGTCGCTGTGATATGAAAGGCTTGGGTAAGTTCATTATGCATAACACTGGGAGAGACACGGAGGAAATAGTTGTAGCAGTAAAAGAGCATTCCACAACATACAATCAGCCAAGGATAGACTGATTTAAGAAAGGAAAACGGCATACTTCGGTTGCTTGCCCTCATGAAACGGTTTCCTTTTAAAAAGGGGATCAGGATCAGGTTGATGTTCGTTGTTTAGAAAGCTACTATTAATCAGTATTTTTTTAATCAATCTTAAATAATCTTAAGCAAGGCATAATCCTTTTAACTTAGCTTGAGTTACCTATTGGATTCGCTTTATAACAAAACCCATTGGTTAAAGTCAATGAATCCCCTCGGGCCCTATCGCTGAACAATATGAGTATAATGAGAAAATTGTATATAAAAAAGAATAGAAAACAGAATAATTTAGTATTAAATTAAAGAACGTGAGAATCCATGAGTCAATTTCTTAATATAGGAGAGTAACATGAAGATAAAGTCATTCGCGATGTTAGCAGTGTCAGGCTTATTAGCTGCATCATGCGCATATATCGCACCTGCTATGGCTGATGACATGGGTAATAATGGACAGCTACTACAGTCAGCTCCTTCTGATACACAGGCTAATACCCAGAATAATGGTGGCATGTTTCAGGCTAGCGATATGGGCAGCAATAATAGTATGGGTAGCAGTAACAATATGGGTAGCAGCAATAACATGGGCAGTAGTAACAACATGGGTAGCGGTAATAATACGGGCAGCAGTAATGGTGGCAGTACGAGTAATGACCAAGCCAGCCCCGATACTGCAACCGGCGATGATGATTATTAATTTGCAGTCTTTTAATCGTTACAATCATTTTAAATTTGATAATGTGAAAAACTCGGTCATTAACGCGATCGGGTTTTTTCTTTTTAGATATATTCCTTACCTTTAAAAGGTTGTGTTGTTCATGTCAGTTCCCCAAAATGAATTAATAGCGGATCTGCATCTCGCCCTTCAACGTAAGGAATTCGTTTTGTTCTATCAGCCTTTATTCAATCTTACTCAATCAACCTGTGATGGCGTAGAAGCTCTCATTCGCTGGCAACATCCTAAAAAAGGAATACTCTTGCCAGAAGAATTTATTCCTGTCGCAGATCAAAGTGACCTCATCGTTGATATAGGAGAATGGGTATTAAGAAATGCTTGTCTGCAAATAAAGCATTGGCAAAACAAAGGTTTGAATCCTTTGCGTATGGCAGTCAATATCTCTGGTAGACAACTCAAACATAATTTCGTGGATTTTGTCATCGGTGTCTTGCAAGAAATTGATTTGAAACCTCAGTATTTGGAGCTAGAACTGAATGAACACATTATCATTCACGATGAATTGTTAATTGACATCATTCATCGTTTAAGCAAACTAGGCATTCAAATAGCTCTTGATGACTTTGGTACCGGTTATGCCAGTGCCAGCAATTTAAAACATATTCACGTCGATAGAATTAAAATTGATAAACACTTTGTTAAAAACCTTCATCTTAATCAAGGCGAATCTTTTGTGCGTTCTACAATTCAGCTGGCAAAAGAGTTAAATGTGCAAGTCATTGCAGAAGGTATTGAAACCCTGGATCAAAAGAAAATGTTGTTATCCTTCATGTGTAATGAGGGGCAAGGATCTTATTTATCTGAACCTCTTTCTGCAGAAGAGGTGGAAAAATTTCTCATAGTTCATCAAAATAGCATATCATTCTGAAACAGAAGAGTGTTTAAACACTCTTGAAAAAGTAGGCTTCCACTCAGAAACCTTAGCTTAGGACGAAAAAATACTCTTAGGTGGAATGAGGAAAAAAATAGGTCCAACTATGCCATACAAAACGAAATTCGCCATCATTATCGCTATTTTCTTATGGGCATCCGCATTTGTGGGGATTCGTGCCGGGTTACATGAATACTCGCCAGAGGGTCTTGCTTTATTGCGCTTTATCATTGCATCTCTTTGCATGGGAGTGATTTATTACAGCACTCCACAGCGCAGTTCTATCTCTACCCGAGACGTTTGCGCATTAATGGGTGTAGGTGCGCTAGGCATAGGTTTGTATAACATCATGCTAAATTATGGCGAACTTTCCATTTCTTCGGGAGTCGCAAGTTTTATTATCAGTCAAGGTCCTTTGATTACAGCTATTTTTGCGATGCTTTTTCTGGGTGAACAAGTCAGTGTTTCCCGTCTCATAGGGTTTCTGGTGAGTATTATTGGCGTAGCATTAATCACATTAGGCGAAAAGAGTGGATTTAAATGGGATGTGGGTTTGTCTTATATCATTATTGCCACGATAGCAGGGGCCTTATATTCAGTTCTGCAAAAACCATTTCTTAAAAAATACCACGCCATTGAAGCGACGACTTATATCATTTGGGGCGCCACCATTTTTCTCTCCATTCATTTACCTAAATTACAACATGATTTGTTACATGCATCATTAAAAACAACTTTGACGGTGGCCTATTTAGGTGTTTTTCCAGCTGCTATCGCTTACATCGCTTGGGCTTATGTCCTAGCCAATATACCTGCCTCTCGCGCAGCGAGTTTTTTTTATTTCACACCATTTGTAGCGACCTTGTTAGGCTGGTTATGTCTAGGAGAGGTTCCGGTTTGGATATCACTTATTGGTGGATTACTTGCTGTTTTAGGTGTGTGGATTGTTAATCAATCCTACCAACAAAAACTAACTACTAAAAATGGCTAAGTAAATTATGCATAAGCTCTCGTACTGTTTGTTGCGTATAGTCTTTTTCAATTTTTTGACTAACTAATTTATGCACTTCATGAGGCATATGTTTATGCAGCAATCCCATAAAAGCAGGTGGGGCAACAATAATTAAATCACGGAAACAACCTTCCTTACGTCCGGCATTCAATTTTCCCAATAACTCGTGCGCGAATTGTTCTGCTTCATGCTCTTTAGGCTGGGTATTTTCCACAAATGAACCTGAACCAAATTCACCCATTCTATCGCTAACAAGCTCTGTCCCTTTCATGCGACTTTCCGCATGAGTAAATTCACCTATGAGTTCTAAATGATTAGAATTTTGTTCTTTGAAAAAGAGTGCTTTATGCATGGAATATAATCGAGCTTTACTTGCATCAGCCACCAGTAGCCATGTGATATTGTTCATCATGACGGGCACCTAATATTATTTTTTCGTTGTTCCTATCTTTAAAGTTACTCTATAGATCAAGGGTGTGCAAGTTTAGGATAGATTATTCAAATTAATCAATGGGATAATATTGAATGTTAATGTTTAGAATTAAGTAAAATGAGTAACTATGACAGGTCTGCTCATGGCCTGCCATAGGATTAAGTTTATCTACGATAATGATCAGCTATTACCTGTGCAACACAGGCAGTTAACTTTTTACCGGTAGGAATATGCAAAAACTCATTGGGTCCATGAGCGTTGGATTCTGGTCCTAATACCCCTGTAATTAAAAATTGAGCATGAGGAAATCTTTTTCCTAACATGCCCATAAATGGAATAGAGCCACCCTCACCCCAATAAACAGATTCTTTGTCAAAATACTGTTGTGATGCACGAGTGACAGCTTTTGCTAGCCATGCTTCTTCAGCAGGCGCATCCCAACCAGCAAAGTTTTCATCGATATCAAAATGAACTTGTGCATGATGAGGGGGATTTTTTTCTAATACATTTTTCAAAGCTTTTGAAGCCATGTCAGGATCGCATGTTGGGGATAAACGCATAGAAAGTTTGACTGAGAGAGAGGGCAGTGTGACATTGCCGGCATTTTCAATGAGCGGCATCCCATCGCAGCCAATCACAGAGAGTGCGGGTTTCCAAGTTCTTCTTAAAATAAGTTCTGACAGAGAAGAAGATTCTGGCTGAACACCGGAGACAAAGGGTAAGTCTTGAAATACAGATTTGCCTAACACCTTGGCTGCTAATTCTGCTTGCTTAATACGTTCTGGAGGAATAGAGACTTGCAGCTCTGGGAGCAAAATATTCCCTGTTGATTCATCTTCAATACGGTTAAGTAATTGACGCAAGATACGAAAACAAGAAGGGACCACACCGCTCCCTGAACCAGAATGCACGCCTTGTTTTAATACATTGATAGTCAGTGTACCGCCTGTTAAACCTCGTAAGGAGGTGGTAAGCCATAATTGCTCATAATTACCACATCCGGAATCTAAGCAAATAACGAGACTAGGCTTACTAATACGGTCTTTGAGTGCATCCACATAATAAGGGAGATCTGGACTACCGCTTTCTTCGCCTGCTTCGATAAGAATAACGCAGCGAGCATGGGGTACCTGTTGGGTACGTAATGATTTGATAGCTGCAAGTGAGGCAAACGTTGCATAGCCATCATCAGCAGCACCGCGTCCATATAATCGATCGCCTCGCAGCACAGGCTCCCACGGACCGAGATCCCTGTCCCATCCTGCCATCTCAGGCTGTTTATCCAGGTGTCCGTATAACAAAATAGTTTCATCGCTACTACCCGGAATATCGATAAAAATGACTGGTGTTCTATCTTCAAGCTGAATGACTTCTAGCGTCATATTATCAATGGCGTGAGATTGACACCAATTTGAAAGCAAACGAACAGCCTGATCCATATAGCCGTGTGCGCGCCAGTCATGATCAAATTGCGGAGATTTATTAGGAATTTTTATGTATTCAACTAGAGTAGGGACAATGCTGTCATCCCAAAGTTGATTAATGTATTGAGTATTCTGTTGCTGATCCATAGAGCACCTTTGATCGAAACTATTAACGTTGCCAGCCAAAAATCAAGGATTTTTGCCTCGGTCTAACAAAATGTCAACAGTCTTATTCTTCAACAAAATAATTAATCTAACCGCAATGTTAAACATTTACATGCACCGCCTGCTTTTAAATATTCATTCATGACACAAGCATGCACAGTAAATCCACGCTGTTCTAATTGTGCTGAGATTTGAGGACAACCAGAAGGCATAACCACATGGTCATTTAAAACCACTGCGTTACAAGCAAATCGTCTTGCTTCTTCTTCAACCACAGCCAATAACTCAATTTCTTTTTCCATGCGTAATTGTGTGTCTCTGCTAAACGCAGGAGGATACCAAATGGCAAGTTTGTCATTGAGTGGACAAAAGCAAGTGTCAATATGATAAAAATAAGGATCCATTAATTCACAGTAAACAAGCTTGTTTTGCTCTAAATAAGAAGCTTGTTTATAAAAACTGCGATCGGTACGATGACCATATCCAGCAAATAATTTATTTCCCGCTAATAATGCATCACCCGCTCCTTCAAAATAGGGTGAGGTGGTAGTCACTGTGTTCCAGAGTTTAAAATCTGCTTGAATAAACCAAGCTTGGAAATAAGCTAATTCCCCTTGGCGTTCTTTAAATTTAAAATGAGGAAGAATGATTTTATTGTGATAAAACAAACCTGCGTTAGCAGTAAAAACCATATCAGGCAATCCGCGAACAGGGGTGATAAGATTAATTTTTGCTCCACATGACAAGAGAGTTTGATACAAATGATCCCATTGAATAATGGCTGATTGTTGCTCAACAGAAAGTTTTATATTCATCCACGGATTAATTTCATATTCAATACCATAATACTCTGGTCGACACATTAATAATCTCATGCAAAAAACTCCATTATTGTTGTCTAGACTGTATTTGCAGCCTAGACTATACATTGTGCCTACGCAAGCCGGAATGAAGAATAAGTATGAGTATGATTACCATTCAAGTTGATATTGCAACACAAAAAATGATTGTGTTTGAAAACAACAAACCTATTCGTGATTATCTCATTTCGACAGCAAAAAATGGTGTGGGTGAAATTCGTGGTAGTGAACAAACGCCACGCGGTTTGCACATCATTCGCGCAAAAATTGGTTCACATCAACCAGTAAATACGGTTTTTGTTGGTAGAAGACCCACGGGTGAAATTTATACAAAAGAACTAAGAGAAAAATTTCCAGAACGCGATTGGATTTTAACGCGAATTTTTTGGTTAAGTGGTCTTGAGGTGTATAAGAATCGTTTGGGACAAGTTGATACGATGCAACGTTATATCTACGTTCATGGAACGCCAGATGATGTAACCATGGGCGCACCCGGTTCAAGAGGATGTATCCGTATGCGTAACAATCATATCATTGAATTGTTTGATTTAGTGCCTATACACACGCAAATAATCATAAAAGAATAAAGAATTTTTAACCTAGTCATTAACACATTGAATTTACAATCAACATAAAGATTTTCTATGAAAAGGCATGATTGAAATATGCTATGCTTTATAAAAGAGAATAAAAATAAAAACACACAAAGGTGATCGATGGATAAAATTCATGAATTACTAGATTTTTGGTTTGGTCATCTAGGGTCAGCAGATTTGCCGACTAGTGATCGTACTAATTTGTGGTTTGGCGAAAATGATGTTGTCAAAGAAAAACTTCTTCAAACGTTTAGACAAGAATATGAGGCAGCTGCTACAGGAACGTTGGCGGATTGGTCAAATACGCCAAGAGGTCGGTTAGCATTAATTATTCTCTTAGATCAATTTCCACGTTACATTCATCGTCGCTCTCCACAAGCATTCGCCCATGATGATAAAGCACAACAATTATGTGTTGATGGATTGCGGGAACAAATGGATCGATCACTGACGTTAATTGAGCGAGTGTTTTTTTATATGCCGCTAGTTCATTCGGAAGATTCAAAAAGTCAGGAAAAATCTATTCGTTTATATCAAGATTTAGTTTCACTTTCTATGAGTGAAACAACACAAATTTATCAGTTATTTTTAGCCTATGCTTATGCACATTTCCGTGTGATTAAAGAATTTGGTCGTTTCCCACAACGCAATAAAGTATTAGGTCGTCAATCCACAGATGCAGAGCTAGCATTTCTCAAAAATACATAATATTATTCCGAATATTAGGGTGTGTGAATCAGTGCTTCGAGACGGCCTGCTGAGCTTATCAGCCGTCTCAAGCACTGAACAGTGGGGCCGTAGCTCAGCTGGGAGAGCGTCGCGTTCGCAATGCGAAGGTCGGGAGTTCGATCCTCCTCGGCTCCACCAGGAATAGTGTTGATGAGGGAAAAAAATGAAAAAATTATATTCTTTTGCTTTAGTCTGTCTTGGTCTTATCTCAACTCATTCTTATGCAACTTCTTTTGCAGGAAATCGTCCAGGCGCTCTCACATTGAGCGGCGCGGTGGGTTATGCAGACTTTGGATCAAAACGCCATATTGATAATACGACACTAGGCGTGGCCATGGTGGGTTATAATTTGACTGCGCATTGGGGAGTCGAAGGACTTTTAGGGATGTTTAATACAAAGTTTAAAGGATGGGTTCATGATAATAGAAAAGTGAATGGAACATTATTTCTTTTTGATGGTGTTTATCACTTTTGGCCTGAGCATCGAGTGGAACCTTATCTATTAGCAGGTGTAGGAATCATGGGTTTAAATCCAAGTACAGAAGATGCTAACAACGAAGGTAACATAAACGCAGGCGTTGGATTTCAAGTCTTTCCATTCAATTCACTCGCTCTTCGATTTGATGCACGTGATATTTATACTATGGTTGGTGGTAAAAACGATCTGCTCTTCACCGCAGGTGTGAGTATTTTAATTGATTTATGCAAGTGATAAATGTGTTCTTATAAAATAACATCCCGGAGATAGATTTTTCCGGGATGATTGTATTATTTTCCTCTCAAAGACATTGCCAGATACTCTCTTCTTTTGGCCCGAGATAAAGCTGTCTTGGACGACCTAAGCGGTAAGGACTACTAATCATTTCATTCCAATGTGCAACCCAACCGACTGTTCTTGCTAACGCAAAGATGACAGTAAACATGTTTGTTGGAATCCCAATCGCGCTTAATGTAATACCCGAATAAAAATCAACATTTGGATAAAGCTTCTTTTCAATAAAGTAATCATCTTCTAACGCAATTTTTTCTAATTCCATGGCTAATTTAAAAATAGGGTCATTACGCGCGCCTACGGCCTCTAATACTTCATGACAAGTTTCGCGCATGACTTTAGCGCGAGGATCATAATTTTTATATACCCGATGACCAAAACCCATCAGGCGGAAAGAATCTTTGGGATCTTTTGCACGTGCGATATATTTATTAATTTGAGACACATCGCCAATTTCATGCAGCATGTTAAGAGCTGCTTCATTAGCGCCGCCATGTGCAGGTCCCCACAACGCAGCAATACCCGCAGAGATACAAGCAAATGGATTTGCTCCGGTTGAACCGGCTAAACGGACTGTAGAAGTTGAAGCATTTTGTTCATGGTCAGCATGAAGAATGAAGATTCGATCTAGTGCTCGAGCTAAAACTGGATTAGGAGTCGTTTCTTCGCAGGGCGTACCATACATCATATGTAAAAAATTTTCCGCATAAGAAAGTCGATTTTGGGGTTGCATGAAGGGCTGCCCAATCGAGTACTTATAACACATAGCCGCTATCGTGGGCATT
This sequence comes from uncultured Gammaproteobacteria bacterium, assembly GCA_963711205.1. Lineage (GTDB taxonomy): Bacteria > Pseudomonadota > Gammaproteobacteria > DSM-16500 > DSM-16500 > Aquicella. Next base: position 1,306,767 of record CAVQDE010000001.1, on the reverse strand, counting down.
TTAGCAATCAGACGTAAAGCTGAGATCGTCCTATGTTCAGGATTAGCAATGTCTAAGGTGTCATGGTAAAAAGCGGAAAGTGCACCGACAACGCCAACCATCACCGCCATGGGATGAGCATCACGACGAAACCCATTAAAAAAGTTACGAATTTGTTCATGTACCATCGTATGGTGAGTGATATCTTTACAAAAAGCCTCGTATTCTGCCTTATTGGGAAGCTCACCTTTTAACAAGAGGTAAGAGGTCTCAAGAAAATTTGATGCATTCGCAAGTTGCTCAATTGGGTAGCCGCGGTAAAGAAGAATGCCTTTTTCACCATCGATATAGGTAATTTTTGATTCACAAGCAGCCGTAGAATTAAATCCAGGGTCATAAGTAAAATAACCGCTTTTTAGTAATGGGCTTACATCGATGACATCAGGGCCTAGGGTGCCTGACAACACATCGAATTCGATATTCTTATTATTAACGGTTAATTTAGCTTTTTTCTCCGCCATATTATCTTTCTCCATACCTTTAATATTTGATTGTTATATTTAAACATAAATAACAGACATCCTTCTAGGAACTATTGCATTTAAGGGTGAATCTTAGACCCGTCCTCCTCGTCCCGAGGATGACGGGAGAGGTAACTGTTTGATTTACTGAAATTCCAAGAATATAATCTGCGTCATTTGTTGTGGTCATTTTTAGCTGTTTATGAGGAACACAAGACGTGAGCCATTCTCGACCAAAAAATTTAAACTTGTTTACAATACATTTTCCCTTGCCGGCTATTGTTTCAATCTTGCATCGTGCTAGTGGGGCTTTTCTTTTTTTACTTATCCCTTTTTTCTTGTGGGGATTGAGTTTTTCTTTGACAGATACTGGATTTGATACGCTTAAGCAATGGTTTAATACTTTTTCTGTCAAATTTATTTTCTGGATTCTCTTTATTCCTTTTTGTTACCACTTAGTGGCTGGTATTCGACATTTATTATCAGATATTCATCTGGGAGATTCGTTGCGAGGAGGAAGAAGGGGAGCTGTGCTCACTTTCGTTGTCTCTGGCTTATTAGTCATTCTGGCAGGGGTTTGGATATGGTGAAATCAGTATTAGGTGTGAATCATGAAGGATTGCGCGATTGGATGATACAGCGTGTTTCTGCCATTTTTATGGCAGTTTATACTATCTGCTTAGTCCTTTATATAATTAGTCATACAGATCTATCCTTTGTGGAATGGCATAGCTTGTTTTCACAAACGTGGATGAAAGTAGTAAGCGCTCTTTTCCTTTTAGCTTTGCTATGGCATGCGTGGATAGGTATCTGGACTATTTTTACCGACTACATTAAATCGTTTGTTATTCGCGGTTTATTAAATTTTCTTGTTCTCCTCATGCTATTTGCCTGCTTCTTCTGGGGCATCTTGATTTTATGGAGTGTTTAATCGATGAGAGTTGCAACGCACACGTTTGATGCTGTAATCGTGGGTGGAGGTGGTGCTGGTCTACGATCAGCTCTTGAGCTGTCCCAATCTGGTTTAAATATTGCTGTGATTTCTAAAGTGTTTCCAACGCGCTCCCATACTGTGTCTGCGCAAGGCGGCATTAATGCTGCATTAGGTAATATTGAGCCTGATGATTGGCGTTGGCATATGTATGACACCGTCGTAGGGTCTGATTTTTTAGGTGATCAAGATGCCATTGAGTACATGTGTAAAAATGCGCCGCAAGCTATCTATGAACTAGAGCACATGGGATTACCTTTTTCCCGATTAGAAAATGGAAAAATTTATCAACGTGCGTTTGGCGGCGCCACTCGTGACTATGGGAAGGCCCAAGCACATCGTACTGCCTGTGCTGCGGATCGTACGGGGCACGCCATGTTACACACGTTGTTTCAAAAAAATGTTCAAGCAAAAGCGAATTTCTTTAATGAATGGTTTGCCATCGATATTGTTAAAACGCCTGCGGGTGTGGCTGGTATCACAGCCCTTTGTATCGAAACGGGTGAGGTGGTATTCATTCAAGCACGTGCCACCATTCTAGCGACTGGTGGAGCAGGGCGCATTTTTCAATCAACAACGAATGCGCATATTAATACTGGCGATGGCCTCGGTATGGTATTGAGAGCTGGCTACCCTCTAGAAGACATGGAATTTTGGCAATTTCATCCCACTGGCATCTATGGTTCAGGCTCATTAATCAGTGAGAGTGTGCGTGGTGAAGGCGGTTATCTCATCAATAAAAATGGTGAGCGTTTCATGGAGCGTTATGCGCCACATCTAAAAGATCTTTCCTGCCGTGATATTGTCTCACGTTCCTCTGCTATCGAAATTCGAGAAGGGCGCGGTGCAGGTCCTAAAGGAGATTTTGTTTACTTAAAAGCAGATCATTTAGGTGAAGAATTAATTAAAACCCGTTTACCAGGTATTCGTGAGTTAGCTATTACATTTGCTGGTGTTGATCCTGTTAAAGAACCTATTCCTGTTGTGCCTACTTGCCATTATTTAATGGGTGGTATCCCCACTAATTATCATGGGCAAGTCATTACACAAAATGCAAAAGGCGAAGATGAAGTGATTGAAGGTTTGTATGCTGCTGGTGAATGCGCTTGTGTTTCGGTACATGGCGCAAATCGTCTTGGCGCAAATTCATTGCTTGATCTCATCGTCTTTGGTCGAGCAGCTGGTCTGCATGTCAAAGAAAGTATTGGACAAGGTTTGCATTTTAATGAGGCCAATAACACTGATATCGAGCAAGCTTTATCACGAGTCTATCGATGGAATGGCAATCAAAAAGGTGACAGCGTCGATGAAATACGCTCCGCTTTACAAAAAGTCATGCAAGATGATTTTGGCGTATTTCGTACCGAAGAGCACATGAAAGAAGGGTTCATGAAACTAGAAGAACTCAAGGATCGCCTCAATTATGCTTCTATTAAAGATAAGAGCAATTGCTTTAATACTGCTCGTATCGAAGCACTGGAACTGGATAATTTAATGGCAACGGCGATGGCATCAGCTTATTCTGCCGATGTGCGTAAAGAAAGTCGCGGTGCGCATGCACGTTATGATTATCCAGAGCGAGATGATAAGAATTGGCTTAAACATTCTCTTTTTTTTGATGATGGACGCATCACCTTTAGAGCTGTCAATATGAAGCCACAAGGAATGGAGCCGATTGCCCTTAGAAATAGAGAAGAAAATCCAGTTTAATCTCGTCATCCTTGGGTCTTCAGCTGACGCCTCAGCCGGAGGATGACGTAAGTATACAAAGGTTCCTGCGATGATATCCGCGGGTAAGTGAAATTAATGAGGGCTTAGATATGCTTTTCTCCATCTATCGCTTCAATCCAGAAACAAATGAACCACCCTATATGCAAAATTTCGAGATTGATGTGAAAGAGCACAATTGCGTCATGGTATTAGATGCGTTGTTAACAATTAAAAATAAATTTGATGAATCGCTCACATTGAGACGTTCCTGTCGTGAAGGGGTGTGTGGATCAGATGGAATGAATATCAATGGAAAGAATCGATTAGCCTGTACAACCCATCTTTCCTCATTAAAAGAACCTATCATCATCCGTCCATTACCGGGATTACCAGTCATTCGGGATTTAGTAGTGGATATGACTCAATTTTATGAACAATATGCAAAAGGTAAGCCCTATTTACAAAATGATGAGGCGCCCCCTGCGACTGAACGATTACAATCACCAGAAGACCGAGCGAAACTCGATGGACTGTATGAGTGCATCTTGTGTGCTTGTTGTTCGACAGCCTGTCCTTCCTATTGGTGGAACCCAGATAAATACATGGGTCCTGCCGCCTTGTTACAAGCTTATCGCTTCATCGCGGATAGTCGCGATACCCATACAGAAGAACGGCTGGCTGACTTGACAGATCCATTCAGTGTCTATCGTTGTCGTGGTATCATGAACTGCATTGATGTTTGCCCCAAGGGTCTGAACCCATTGGAAGCCATCAATAACATTAAAGAAGAGATACTTAAAGAATCGGTATAATACACATGGCCACTCATCCATCTCCGTCTATGCAAGAACTTTGGAAAGATTCTTATTTTGCTTCAGGAAATGAAAGCTACTTAGAAAGTCTTTACGAATCTTATTTAAATAATCCAGACAGTGTTGCGCCTGAATGGCGTCATTATTTTGAAGAATTGCTAAAACAATTTCCCCGCACTACACCAGATGTCCCGCATGCAGAAATTCGTGAGCACTTCTTACAACTGGCGAAAAAATCAGCAAAAACCACGGCAGAAAGCATGGTTTCTTATGAAGATCAAAAGCAAGAACGTATCATTGAACTGATTAGCGCTTATCGTCGTTTGGGACATTTACAAGCTAACATTGATCCTCTGGGCATGAACAAGGGTTTGTATAGTCCGATGTTAGAACTTTCTTATTACGGTCTGACTACTCAGGACTTACAACGAAATTTCAATACGGGAACTTTTAGCGGATTAAATAAAGCATCAGGGTCATTAAATGACATTTATCAAGGGCTGCGCCGAATTTATTGTGGCACGATTGGTTTTGAATTCATGCATATCAATCGTTCCGAAGAAATTGAATGGATACGTGATCGTATTGAACAAGTGTGGGCGGCATTTAAACCTACCGATGACGAGAAGCGTCATATTCTGGAACGTTTAGTGGTCGCTGATGGTCTTGAGAAATATCTAGGCAACAAATATGTCGGCCAAAAACGATTTTCCCTCGAAGGGGGCGATACGCTTATTCCCATGTTGGATGCTGTCGTCAACCGCAGCTCCCAAGTAGGTGTAAAAGAAGCCATCATTGGTATGGCGCATCGCGGCCGTTTGAATGTGCTGGCCAATGTCGTAGGTAAGGATCCAAAAGATATTTTTTCTGCCTTCGAAGGAACTGGCATTTCAACTACCCATTCAGGTGACGTGAAATATCACTTAGGCTGCTCTTCTAATGTACAAACCAAATATGGCTTAATGCATATTGCTCTTGCTTTTAATCCCTCGCATTTAGAAATTGTAGCACCGGTCGTGCAAGGATCAGTGCGAGCACGACAACGTCGCCGCCGCGATACGGGACAAAGACAAGTTCTTCCTATTCAAATTCATGGTGACGCTGCTTTTGCCGGACAGGGTGTTGTGATGGAAACATTTAACATGTCACAAGCACGCTGGTTTATGGTAGGAGGTTCGATTCACATAGTGATTAACAATCAAGTTGGATTTACGACCAGTGATCCTCGTGATGCACGATCCACTACTTATTGTACCGATGTGGCAAAAATGGTGGAGGCTCCCATTCTTCATGTTAACGGAAATGATCCTGAAGCAGTGTATTACGCTGCTTTATTTGCCGCCGATTATCGGTACATGTTTAAAAAAGATGTGGTCATTGATCTGGTTTGTTATCGCCGCCACGGTCATAACGAAGCTGATGAACCTTCAGCAACCCAACCTCTGATGTATCAAATCATTAAAGCCATGCAGCCGCCTTATGCTATTTACGCTAAAAAATTAGTGAGTGAAGGCATTATTCAAAAAGACATCGTGAAAAAACTAATCGATGATTATCGCAAGGCATTAGATGAAGGCAAAACGATTGTTGATGTAAGAAAAGACAGTGAGTCTTATGAATTCGCCGTCAGTTGGGAACCCTATGTTGGTCAAGAATGGACAGAGAAAGTATCGACTGCCGTTCCACTGCAACGAATTAAGGAACTTGGCAAGCAGCTTGAACAATTACCAGAAGGATTTGTGTTACAGCCTCAAGTGAAAAAAGGGCAAGATGCGCATAAGAAAATGACCGCGGGTGAGATACCACTTAATTGGGGTTATGCTGAAACCATGGCTTATGCCACACTACTTGAGGAAGGTTATCCCATCCGTTTGTGTGGCCAAGATGCAGGCCGAGGAACATTTGCCCATCGTCATGCTGTTTTACATGATCAAAAATCAGATGCCATTTATATTCCACTCAGTCATCTCTCTTCTAACCAAGCTCAAATTAATGTGGTTGATTCGTTTTTGTCAGAAGAAGCCGTGCTTGCTTTTGAATATGGCTATGCCACAGCAGAACCAAATTTTTTAGTCCTTTGGGAAGCGCAATTTGGTGATTTTGCTAATGGAGCGCAAGTAGTCATTGACCAATTTATCAGTACCGGTGAACAAAAATGGGGAAGACTGTGTGGTTTAGTGATGTTGTTACCTCATGGCTATGAAGGTCAAGGGCCAGAACATTCTTCTGCCCGATTAGAGCGCTATCTTCAACTATGCGCTCAAGATAATATGCAAGTTTGCATTCCTTCAACACCTGCACAAATATTCCACTTATTGCGTCGGCAAATGATACGACCGTATCGTAAGCCATTAATTGTCATGTCACCAAAGAGTTTTCTACGTCACCCATTGGCTGTTTCTAAGTTGGAAGATTTATCCAATGGTGGATTCCAGCTTGTGATTCCCGAGATTGATGACATAGATTTGAAAAAAGTAAATCGTCTCGTTATTTGCTCTGGTAAGATTTATTATGAATTACTTGAGAAAAGACGTGAAAATAATTTGAGTAATATAGCAATTATTCGTACTCGAACAGCTTTATCCTTTCCCGCGGGAAGCATTGTAAAAAAGTACTAGAACCGTATCATCATGTGAAAGAAATGATATGGTGTCAAGAAGAGCCACAAAACCAAGGGGCATGGATTGCTATGCAACCCTATTTTGAGGACTTATTAGATAAAGGACAAAAACTTCAGTATGCTGGAAGAACTGCTTCAGCGTCACCCGCAGTAGGCTATCATTCTGTTCATGAGAAACAGCAAAAAGAATTAGTTGCACAGGCATTAGCATTAGAGTCTGTTAAAAAATAATTTTAGAAGGAAAAAACGATGGCAATCGAAGTAAAAGTTCCACTGCTACCTGAATCTATTTCAGATGCAACGGTTTCTACTTGGCATAAAAAAGAAGGCGATAAAGTCTCTAGAGATGAAAATCTTGTTGATTTGGAAACTGATAAAGTAATGCTTGAAGTTCCATCGCCAACTGACGGCGTCATTAAAGAAATTATTAAACCGAACGGTAGCACGGTCAAAGCAAAAGAAATTATTGCTGTGATTGAAGCTGGTGCAGCAGCTAAGGAAGAACCTAAAAAAGAAGAAAAAGCGGATAAAGAAGAGAACCAGGGAAAAGAAGAGAAAGAAGAAAAGAAAGAATCGAAAGGAGAAGAAAAAGCGGAGAAAGAAGAAGCTGAGAAAAAACCCGCAACCACTCCTGTCTCTGAACAAACGATTGCCCAAGCAACTGCTCCCATGGGACCTTCTGTACGGCGTGCTGCTGCGCAACAAGGTGTCGATATTTCACAAGTATCAGGTGCTCGAGTCACCAAGGAATCCATTGCGGCGTCAGCCGGTGGCGCACCTAGCTTAGGTGCGCAAACCAGCATTTCTATGCCGTTGGGTGCTCGTACTGAAAAACGAGTTCCCATGACACGTATTCGAACCCGCATTGCTGAACGGTTACTTGAAGTCACACAAAATACAGCTATGTTAACGACATTTAATGAAATTAATATGGCGCCAGTCATGGATATCCGTAACCGATATCGTGAAAAGTTTGAAAAAAAATATCATGTGCGTCTAGGTTTCATGTCATTTTTTGTGCGTGCTTGTGTTGAAGCATTAAAACGTTTCCCCATTGTCAATGCCTCTATTGATGGAAATGATACTGTGTATCATGGCTATTTTGATATTGGCGTTGCTGTTTCCACAGATCGTGGATTGGTTGTGCCGGTTTTACGCGATGTTGACCAAATGAGTATGGCTGAAATCGAAGCAAAAATTGCAGAGTCTGCTGAAAAAGCGAGAACTGGCAAATTGTCATTAGAAGAAATGCAAGGTGGAACATTTACTATCACCAATGGTGGTGTGTTTGGTTCGCTCATGGCAACACCGATTATCAACGCTCCTCAATGTGCCATTTTAGGGATGCATAAAATTCAGGAACGTCCTGTTGTTGAAAATGGCCAAATTGTCATTCGGCCTATGATGTATGTGGCTCTTTCTTATGATCATCGCTTAATTGACGGCAGAGAGTCAGTTACCTTTTTGGTCACAATTAAAGAATTACTTGAAGATCCCACACGTCTTTTACTCGAGGTATAACAAAAATGAATCTTCATGAATACCAAGCAAAACAATTATTAAGTGAATACAACTTACCTGTTTCACGAGGTCAGGTAGCTGCCAGTGTTGAGGATGCATTGCAGATTGCAAATCAAATGGGATTATCACGTTGGGTAGTGAAAGCCCAAGTCCATGCAGGGGGAAGAGGGAAAGCCGGTGGGGTGAAGCTAGTATCATCAAAAGATGAACTTGCTGATGTCACACGCTCTTTACTTGGCAAAAATTTAGTGACTTATCAAACCACCGCTGAAGGTCAACCTGTCAATCAAGTACTGATTGAAGAACCTTGTGACATTGAAAAAGAATTGTATCTTGGTGCCGTCATTGATCGTTCAAAGCAACGTATTGTTTTTATGGCTTCTACCGAAGGCGGTGTGGAAATTGAAAAAATAGCAGAAAAATCACCTGAAAAAATTCTGACGATTACCGTTGATCCGCTGGTTGGCGTGATGCCTTATCAAGGACGTGAATTAGCATTTGCTTTAGGATTGAAAGGGGATCAGATAAAACAATTTGTTAATCTATTAGTTGGATTGGGTAAGATATTTCAAGAATGTGACCTGAGCTTGCTTGAAATTAATCCGCTAGTCATCACGAAAAAAGGCGATTTACTGTGTTTAGATGCCAAAATTAATATCGATGACAATGCGCTTTATCGTCAGCCCCAGTTACGCGCCATGCGTGATGCGACACAAGAAGACGAGCGTGAAAATCATGCTCGTGATTGGGAACTCAATTATATCGCATTAGATGGCGATATTGGCTGCATGGTTAATGGTGCAGGTTTAGCCATGGCTACGATGGATATGATTAAGTTGCATGGCGGCAATCCAGCAAACTTCTTAGATGTAGGCGGTGGCGCTACAAAAGAACGTGTTGCAGAAGCATTCAAAATTATTTTGTCGGATAAAAAAGTCAAAGCTATTTTAATCAATATCTTTGGTGGCATTGTGCGTTGTGATTTAATCGCTGAAGGTATTATTGGTGCGGTGTCGGAAATAGGCACGACACTTCCTGTTGTCGTTCGCTTAGAAGGAAATAATGCTGAGATAGGTGCAAAAATGCTAGACGCGAGTGGTCTTAATATTATTGCTTCTACCAGTTTCACGGATGCTGCGAAAAAAGTGGTTGAAGCAGCAGCTAAAGTAAAGGGGTAAAGCAATGAGTATTTTAATTAATAAAAACACAAAAGTGATTTGCCAAGGTTTTACAGGAAAACAAGGCACGTTACATTCCGAACAAGCTATTGCTTATGGCACAAAAATGGTAGGTGGTGTCACCCCTGATAAAGGTGGACAAGACACATTTAGGTTTACCTGTATTTAACACTGTTAAAGAAGCTTATAAAGAAACTCAAGCAGATGCTTCTGTGATTTATGTGCCTGCTCCTTTTTGTAAAGATTCTATTTTAGAAGCAGTAGATGCCGGAATTAAATTGATAGTCTGCATTACTGAAGGTATTCCAGTGCTTGACATGCTTGAAGTGAAAGCGTGTCTTGATCAACATCCAGGGGTTCGTTTAATTGGTCCCAATTGCCCAGGCGTTATCACACCAGGGGAATGCAAAATTGGCATTATGCCTGGCTATATTCATAAATCAGGAAAAGTCGGGATTGTCTCTCGTTCAGGCACATTGACTTATGAAGCTGTGAAACAAACTTCCGATCTCGATTTGGGACAAAGTACGTGTGTGGGTATTGGCGGCGATCCTATTCCTGGAACCAACTTTATCGATGTACTAGCTATGTTTGAAAATGATCCTCAAACAGAAGTCATTGTAATGGTTGGAGAAATTGGTGGCAGTGCAGAAGAAGAAGCTGCTGATTTCATCAAGAAACACGTCAAAAAACCTGTCGTTGCTTACATTGCGGGTGTGACAGCCCCTCCTGGAAAACGCATGGGTCATGCAGGCGCCATCATTGCTGGCGGAAAAGGGACAGCTGCAGAAAAATTCAAAGCACTTGAAGCAGCTGGTGTTCATATCGTTCGTTCTCCAGCAGAGATAGGTAAAAAAGCTGCTGAAGTACTAACCAAGGTAACTACTTAGTTTATGCTCGATCCTAAACTTATTAGAAGTTCCATTGATAGGGTGGCCGCGCAATTAAAAAAGCGCGGTTTTATTTTGGATGTTGCCAAATTTAATGCATTGGAAGAACAGCGCAAACAACTTCAAGTAAAAATGCAGGATTTACAGAATGAACGAAATGTACGTTCAAAAGAAGTAGGTCAAGCAAAAGCAGCAGGCAAAAATGTTGACGATGTCTTAAAAAATTTAAAAGAATTAAGTGATTCTTTGAAATTGGTTGAAGAACAATTTGCTACTCTGCAAACAGAGATGGATGATTTTCTTGCTCGAATTCCGAATATTCCTAATGAATCAGTTCCAGAAGGCAAAAGTGAAGAAGACAACCAAGAAATCCGTAAATGGGGTGAACCGCGGAAATTTTCCTTTACTCCCAAAGATCATGTAGAACTTGGCTTAAATCAAAATTGGATGGATTTCGAAACTGCAGCTAAAATTTCTGGCGCACGTTTTGTTGTATTGCGTGGTCCGCTTGCAAGACTGCAGCGAGCACTGATTCAGTTTATGTTGGATTTACATATACGTGAACATGGCTATCAGGAAATTTCGGTTCCTTATCTTGTCAATGCACAAAGCTTGTTTGGTACCGGGCAATTACCTAACTTAAAAGCGGATGTATTTGCAGTGAATGGGGAAAATGAATTTTATTTAATCCCAACTTCTGAAGTCCCTGTCACCAATACTGTTCGCGATCAAATTTTAAATACAGATCAATTACCGATTAAATATGTTTGTTACAGTTCTTGTTTCCGCAGTGAAGCGGGTTCCTATGGAAAAGACATTAAAGGTATGTTGCGGCAACATCAGTTTGAAAAAGTGGAGTTGCTGCAAATTGTACGTCCAGAATTTTCTTACCAAACATTAGAAGAATTGACTCGGCACGCAGAAACGGTATTGCAGCGTTTGGAATTACCTTATCGTGTGGTGGCACTATGTACTGCTGATATTAGCTTTGCTTCCGCTAAAACGTATGATTTAGAAGTCTGGTTACCAGGCCAGCAACGTTATCGCGAAATTTCATCTTGTAGTAATATGGAAAGTTTCCAGGCAAGACGAATGAAAGCAAGATGGCGCGATGAATCGGGGAAGATAGAGTTAGTTCACACACTCAATGGATCTGGTTTGGCAGTAGGAAGAACATTAATCGCCGTTGTTGAAAATTATCAAGATGAGTTAGGCCGCATCCGTATTCCTAAAGCATTACAACCTTATATGGACGGAATAGAAATTATAGAATAGACATTTATTATTCTTAGGAGATTGATGGCGTGCGTATTATTAGTTACTTTTTATTATTAGTGATTGTATTGTTTGGCATGACATTTGCAACGCTAAACTCTGAATCTGTTACGATTAATTATTATCTCGGACAAAGTACGCTACCACTTTCATTGTTATTAGTTTTAGTATTTGCATTTGGTTGTCTAATCGGTATGAGCGTTGGCTTTTGGCTGCTCATTAAAGTCAAATTATTAAACTATCGCTTACGTCAGCGTCTACATTTAGCGGAAAAAGAAATTGATAATTTACGCGCGATTCCTCTACAGGATAAAGTGTAATGAAAATTGTTGGGATCTTGTTTTTTTTCATCTGCATAGGCGTTGCCTGGTTATTAGGCTATCGTGCTCGTCCCAAAGAAGAACCACCACGTAAAATTAATTTACCTCGTGATTATTTAATAGGGTTAAATTTTTTATTAAATGAAGAAACCGATAAAGCAGTTGATATCTTCATCAAAATGCTTGAAGTAGATAGCGATACGGTAGAAACACATCTCGCTGTTGGAAAATTATTTCGTCGTCGTGGTGAAGTGGATAGAGCGATACGTATTCATCAAAATCTTATTGCTCGCCCTCAATTGGAAAGAGTTTATCGAGAGCAATCATTATTTGAATTGGGTCAAGATTATTTGAGCGCAGGGATGTTAGATAGGGCAGAGCGAATTTTCTTAGAATCCGTTACCGCAAAATCTCATTCAGCACAAGCATTACGAATATTGATTGACATCTATCAGCAAGAAAAAGAATGGGAAAAAGCCATAAACACAGCCATTCAATACGAAACCGTGACTCGACAAACCATGCAGCCTGTCATTGCTCATTATTATTGTGAACTCGGTGAAGCCGCCTACATGAAAAAGCAATATGATGTGGCAGCCAACTACTTAGAAAAAGCCATAGCCGCTGATCGCACTTGTGTACGTGGGAGTTTATTACAAGCCAAGGTATGGATGGCACAAGACGAATATAAAAAAGCATCCGCCAGCTTGAAAAAAATTAAAGATCAAAATCCTGATTATCTTTCTGAAGCCATTGAATTACTGGCTTCTTGTTATGAAAAACTGAATCAAGAAGATAAATTGGTTGTCTACCTTAAACGATTATTAGACGACTATCCTCGTGTTCCTGTGGTTTTAATTCTCGCTGAGCGAATTCGCAAATGGAAAGGGGATAAAGTCGCTGCTAGCTTCGTTGCGGATTATGTACGTCGTTTTCCTTCATTACGCGGGTTATATCTTTTCATTAATCTTTATATTTCCAACGCTGAAGGAAGAGCAAAGGAAGATTTACATATCTTACAAAATCTTATGAAAAATCTCCTTAGCAACAAACCTGATTATCAATGCACTTCTTGCGGCTTTTCAGGTAAATCCTTGCATTGGCAGTGTCCGGGATGTAAGCAATGGGGTACAATACTTCCTATTTATAGCCTGGAAGAAGGGCTAGCATAGCGTAGTCAATGATCCTAGCCGCATAAAGTAAACCATTAATATGACACAAACGCCTATTATTTCTGTAGCGCCCATGATGGATTGTACCGATCGCCATGATCGTTATTTTCTACGTTTGATTGCGCCCGATGTACAACTCTATACGGAAATGATTACTTCGCAAGCGATAATTCATGGCGATGCTCAGTACTTATTGGCTTTTGATCCAGCGGAAAAATATGTTGCATTACAATTAGGCGGCAGTGATCCAAAACATCTTGCTTACGCTGCCAAGCTGGGAGAGGCAGCGGGGTATAACGAAATTAATTTAAATGTGGGATGCCCAAGTCCCAGAGTCAGTGCTGGTCGGTTTGGAGCATGTCTCATGTTAGAACCTGAGTTGGTCGCAGAGTGTGTGTCAGCCATGCAGTCACAAGTTCATATTCCCGTGACAGTTAAATGCAGAATCGGTGTCGATCATCAAGATAGCATAGCATCTCTTTATCACTTCATCCGTTTGGTAGCAAATGCAGGATGTACTACATTTATTGTGCATGCACGTAAAGCTTGGCTGGCGGGATTAAGCCCGAAACAAAATCGCGAGATTCCACCTTTACGCTATGAGATAGTTTGGAAATTAAAAAAAGATTTTCCTGCCTTAACCATCATTATTAACGGCGGAATCAAATCACTTACCGATATTGATGTACAATTATCTCATGTCGATGGTGTCATGATAGGTCGTACAGCTTATGCTAACCCTTATTTTTTATCTGACATTCAGTCATATTATTTTTCCAAGGAAAAAATGTTAAACCGTATCGACATTATTAAAAATTTAATCCCTTATGTTCATGATCAATTAGCTAAGGGTGTCAGACTACACAGTATGACACGCCACATCTTGGGCTTATTTCAAGGACAACGTGGCGCCGCAGTCTGGCGTCGCTATTTAAGTCAGCATGCGCACAAAAAAGGTGCCAATGCTAAGGTCATTGAAGAAGCCTTGGCATTGGTGCAAGGTGAATAATGATATCGTGGAGAGATAAGTATGCTATTTGAATTATTTGAAAAACTATCTGAAGGGATTGGCATTGCCGGTGTCATATTATTATTGCTGGGGTATTACTTGTTAAACACGAGTAAAATGTCTGCTCACAGTTTACCTTATCAATTTCTAAATTTTTTTGGCGCCTCATTCATTTTATTTTCCCTCTGTTTTCATTGGAATACATCCTCTGTCTTAATTGAATTCGCATGGATAATGATTAGCGCAATTGGCATATACCGCATTTTTTTCAAACGGAATAAAAATCTTAAGGAAAATGCATAGCCCAACTTAATAATCTTGTTATGATCTTAATATCATCGATTAACAGACATACCGATAGTAAAATAAATCTAAGGAAGTGTAGATTCAGGGAGTAAGTATATGAATTGGGATCATTTGAAAAAGCGAATCAAAGGAACTATCACCACTGTAATGGATCTGAATTTTAACGCAGTTAAAGCTGCGATGGTTTGGAATGAAGTCAAACCTTCAAGATCACCTGATGTGATTGTCACCGTTAAAAATGTGGATGACATTGTTGAAGCCGTTCATTTTGCTCGTGAAAATAAATTACAAATCGCAGTCCATGGTGGAGGACATACTTGGTGTGGGTTGGCGATACGTCAAGGTGGAATGACCATCGATTTGTCAGAATTGACGGAATCAGTCATTGATAAAGACAGTCGTACCGCTATCATTCAGCCGGTGATTAGCAATCAAGAATTGGCTAAGCGATTAGGACAACACGATTTGGCATTCCCGATTGGACACTGTCCGACTGTCAAAGCCAGTGGCTATCTTCTGAGTGGGGGTATGTCTTGGAATTTAAGTCATTGGGGTCCGGGATGTCTTAGTGTTCAAGCGATTGAATTTGTCACAGCAGATGGCAAAAAAATAAAAGCAACTTCTAATGATCATGCGGATTTATTTTGGGCGGCTAGAGGCGCAGGACCGGGTATGTTTGCTATTGCAACACGTTACCATTTAATCTGTTATCCACTTCCAAAATCAATTATGACGAGTACTTATTATTTTTCACTGGATCATTTACGTGAGGTGGTGGAAGAAGTCACAGCACTTGGCTGGAACATGCCAAGCATTGTTGAACTCTCTATCTTTTTAATTCAAGCTCCTCCAACGTTAGTAGACCAATGTAAATCAACGAATGGAAAATTATGCATGGTGACAGCCGTTGCATTTGCAGAGACAAAAGAAGAAGGCGAAGCAGCACTTCACGTGTTTGAAACAGGAAAAATCGCACAGACATGCTTGTCGAAAAGCATTAATGAGCCCAGTAGTTTTGAGAAGCTATCAAAGATTTCAGGAATAACATGGCCTGAAAATCATCGCAATTTGTGTGAGAATCAATCTTCCAAAGCAAAGCCGGTGGATATCTTGATGGCTTTGCGCGATAAAATAATTGATGCACCGTCAGCTAAATCTGTTATTGTTTTTTGTCAGAGTACAGGTCAACACAACTTATTGACATCCTCTCCTGAGGTTGCACTTTCCATGGAAGGACAATCCTATGGTGGTATCTGGGCAATTTGGGAGAAACCAGAAGACGATAGCGTAAATATGAAATGGCAAGATGAAGCGATGGCGATTCTCAAACCGTTCACTCATACACATTACATAGGCGAAACAGATATCGTGCAAGATCCATCTCGGATAATAAATTCATATACACCAGAAAAATGGAAACGACTGGAACAAATCAGAGCGAAGTATGATCCGGAAGGATTATTTTTTGGATTTACTGGCGGTATTTAATGAATTATAACTGATCGTCGAGTACTACGATGATGCCTCACGCCCCGCAACTCGACCTGAAAATAGACAACCACCTAGAAAAGTTCCTTCCAAAGCGCGATAACCATGGATGCCGCCGCCACCAAAACCAGCTACTTCACCAGCCGCATAAAGACCAGGAAGTGGTTCGCCATTTACTTTTAGCACACGTGCTGAAAGATCCGTTGCTAATCCGCCTAATGTTTTGCGTGTCATGATACTTAAACGCACAGCAATCAAAGGCCCTTGCTTAGGATCGGTCAAGCAACTTAGTGGAAGAATTCTCAACCACCTATCAGGCCAATATCGTCGCGCTTCGCGAATTGCCATGATTTGTGCATCTTTACCATAGCCTGAGCGCACTTGCTGATCACGAAGTCGCACTTCTTGTTCAAGCCGCGCAAAATCGATGAGTTCGGCTCCAATTAATTCATTCATTTTGCGAACCAATCCTGCAAGATCAGCCTCTGAAACAAAATCTGTACCGTGTTGAAGAAATTGTGCGACAGGTTTAGTGGGTCCCGACCAAGCACGTCGTAATAATCCCCATCTATGTTTAGCCGTGAGATCCGGGTTTTGATCAGAACCCGAGAGAGCAAATTCTCGTTTAATCATGGCTTGATTGAGCAAAAACCAGGAATGACTATAGCCTGTACGATTAATATGGCCTAACGCACTCAACGTATCAAAACCTGGAAAAAGAGGGCTAGGCAAGCGAGTACCATGCGCATCTAACCAAAGAGGTGAGGGACCGCTTAAAATGCGAATGGCATGATGATGCCAAATTGGCGCATAGTAGTGTAACCCCTCAGGGTAGTGCCACATGCGATCCAAATTAATCAGATTAGCACCAGCCCTACTAGCCACTTCCAGCATCTTGCCATCCACATGATCTGGCACACCTGAGAGTAATGTCGTGGGTGGCGAACCTAGACGGGATGGCCAATATTTGCGGATAAGATCATGATTCGCGCCTATTCCTCCGGAAGTGATGATGACTGCATTGGCTTGCATAACAAATTCACTGGTGACTGTTCGTGAGCTGGGTGCTCCTCGCATGGCTGAACTTGATTCTAGTACTTCACCTTTCACACCCGTGACCACACCCTCCGTGACCATTAGTTCAGTCACGCGATGTCGAAAATGAAATTGTACTAAACCTTTTTCTTGAGCTTGTTTGATTTTGCGCACAAAGGGATCCAAGACGCCAAGACCTGATCCCCAAGTAAGATGAAAGCGGGGCACAGAGTTTCCATGACCATTGGCAAGATAACCACCACGTTCGGGCCATTCGACAAATGGAACAAACCGAAATCCTTGAGCGTACAACCAAGAGCGCATTTCCCCTGTGGCAAAATCAACATAGGCTTCCGCCCATTTTTTTGGCCAGTGATCTTCCGCTCTATCAAAATGAGCCGATGAGAGCCAATCTTGTAAGGCTAAATCATGGGAATCATGGATACCTAAGCGTCGTTGCTCAGGGGTATTAACAAGAAAAAGTCCGCCTAATGACCAGAATGCTTGACCACCCAACGACGCTTCTGGTTCTTGATCTAAGAGGATGACATGTCGTCCTGCTTCAGCTGCTTCCGTGGCTGCCACTAAACCAGCAAGACCCGCACCAATAATGATAATATCCGTGGTTGTATTTATTTTGCTGTCCTTATCCAATAATCACTAAACATAAATATTAGGCTATTATTTTTTGCGAATGTTTATCACCGTCATCGGCCCGAGGATGACGCAGGAGGAGAAGACATGTGTCTTCCCTTTGTGTGTCCGATAGATATATCAATCATCCCAATTTAATGCGCCACCCGTTTGGTATTCAATCACGCGGGTCTCAAAAAAGTTCTTTTCTTTTTTAAGATCCATGATTTCACTCATCCATGGGAAAGGATTGGCAGCGCCTGGATATTGTTGAGTTAATCCAATTTGTGCACAACGTCGATTTGCAATAAATTGCAAATAATCTTTAAACATTTCTGCATTTAAACCCAAAATGCCGCGTGGCATGGTATCTACAGCATAGGGATATTCAAGATCAACACCTTCATGAATCATGTTAATCGCTTCTTGTTTGAATTCTTCTGTCCAAAGATGTGGATTTTCAATTTTGATTTGATTGATCACATCAATGCCAAAATTAAGATGCATGGATTCATCACGAAAATATATTGAAATTGTTCTGCGGTTCCCGTCATTTTATTGCGGCGTCCCATAGATAAAACTTGCGTGAAGCCAACATAAAAGAAAATACCTTCAAAAACCACATAAAATGCAATCAAATCACGGAATAAACGCTGATCATTTTCCGGTGTACCTGTGTGGAAATTGGGATCACCTAAACTCTGCGTGTATTTGAATGACCAGGCCGCTTTACGTGCGACAGAAGGAATTTCGCGATACATATTAAATACTTCTGCTTCATCCATTCCCAAACTTTCAATCACATATTGATAAGCATGGGTATGTAACGCTTCTTCAAATGCTTGGCGTAATAAATATTGACGACATTCTGGATTGGTGATGTGACGATAAACTGCCAACACCAAATTATTGGCAACCAATGAATCTGCGGTAGAAAAAAACCCTAGATTGCGCTTAATGATGAGACGTTCATCTTCAGTTAATCCATCGGGATCTTTCCAAATGCAACATCCGCTGCCATATTAATTTCATTAGGCATCCAATGATTTGCGCAAGCATCTAAATATTTTTGCCATGCCCATTTATATTTAAAAGGCACTAATTGATTGAGATCAGCACGACAATTAATAATTTTTTTATCATCGACTTGAATGCGTGCAGCGCCCATTTCTAATGATTCTAAACCAGTCACACCGCCATGGTTTTCTGCTAGCGTCATTATTGTTCTCCTATGGATGTATTCATTGCCCCGACACATATTTAGCCGGGGCTAACATTACTGGCACGCTTCACATGTTGGATCTGTAATCAAACACTCTGCTTTAGGCTCTGGATTCACTTCCACCGCATTGAATGCGCGATCATCAATGGTTGCTTTTTCAGTATTAGTTGCACCCATGCTGCGTAAGTAATAAGTTGTTTTTAAACCACGTATCCAAGCATGACGATAGAGTTGATCCATTTTTTTGCCTGAAGGTTCTGCCATATATAAGTTGAGTGATTGCGATTGATCAATCCATTTTTGACGCCGTGACCCCGCTTCGACTAACCAAATTGGATCTACTTCAAATGCGGTCGCATAAATTTGTCTTTAGTTTTTCCGGGATGCGATTGATCTTAGCAACGCTACCATTGTAATATTTTAAATCATTTACCATGACTTCATCCCATAATCCTTCTTGTTTGAAATCAGCAACTAAGTAAGGATTAATGACTGTGAACTCACCGGATAAATTGGATTTCACAAATAAATTTTGATAAGTGGGTTCAATGGATTGTGACACACCACAAATATTAGAAATGGTCGCAGTAGGAGCAATCGCCAACACATTGGAATTTCGCATTCCCACTTTTTTCACTCGTTCACGCAGTGACTGTCCAATCCAGTGTTTGTGTTCTATCCATTTCCACATAAGTATCACGTTGTTGCTCCACTAACGCGATAGAATCAATCGGTAAAATGCCTTTGCTCCACAACGATCCTTCATAAGTTGAGTAGGTACCACGCTCTTCTGCTAAGTCAGTAGAAGCTTCAATGGCATAATAACTAATGAGTTCCATCGAGCGATCTGCAAATTCAACCGCTTCTTGGGAAGCATAAGGAAGGCGTAACCAGTAAAGCACATCTTGAAAACCCATGACTCCCATCCCAACAGGACGATGTTTCATGTTGGAATTTCGGGCTTGGGGAACAGAGTAATAGTTGATGTCAATCACATTGTCTAACATACGCAACGCGGTATGAATAGTGCGGCGTAATTTCTCTTGATCAAGACCCTTATCGGTCATATGCGCAACAAGATTAATACTACCCAGATTACACACTGCAATTTCATCACGCGAGGTATTGAGTGTGATTTCAGTACAGAGATTAGAACTGTGCACTACACCCACATGTTGTTGGGGTGAACGCAAATTGCAAACATCTTTAAAGGTAATCCAAGGATGTCCGGTTTCAAACAACATGGTAAGCATTTTTCGCCATAACATGAGGGCAGGTATTTTCTTAATATTTCTAATTTCGCCACGAGCCGCCTTTGCTTCATAAGCAACATACGCTGTTTCAAATGCTTTGCCATATAAGTCGTGCAAATCAGGCACATCATCGGGTGAAAATAAGGTCCAATCTTGATTTTCAGTGACGCGTTTCATGAATAAATCTGGAATCCAATTGGCGGTATTCATGTCATGAGTGCGGCGCCGTTCATCGCCTGTATTTTTACGTAGTTCCAAAAATTCTTCGATATCTTTATGCCACGTTTCAAGATAAGCACACACCGCGCCTTTTCGTTTACCACCTTGATTCACTGCCACAGCAGTTGCATTGGCCACATTTAAAAAGGGGACAACACCCAGTGATTTACCATTCGTCCCTTTGATATGAGCACCCATGGCACGGACATTAGTCCAGTCATTGCCAAGTCCACCCGCATATTTCGATAGCAGGGCATTATCTTTGATGGCGCCGTAAATACCATCCAAATCATCTGGAACGGTAGTGAGATAACAGCTGGATAATTGCGGACGTAACGTACCCGAATTGAATAAAGTTGGAGTAGAACTCATGAAATCAAAAGAAGAAAGTAGATGATAAAACTCAATAGCACGCTTTTCTTTTTCTGGTTCATTTAAAGCAAGACCCATGGCAACACGCATGAAAAAAGCTTGAGGCAATTCAAACCGTTGCCCTTCCCAATGAATAAAATATCGATCATATAAGGTTTGCAACCCAAGATAAGTAAATTGTAAATCGCACTCTGGTTTAATCGCGGCACACATGCGCGCGAGATCATAGGATTTCAATCGTGGATCCAGCAATTCATGTTTGATGCCAGCATCTAGATAAGCTTGCAAATAAGCATGCACATCTCCCTGATTGTTGTCTTTTAAATCAAGGAAAAAAAAGGCTTCACGACGTAAATCATTCAGTAATAAACGTGCGGCAACATAAGTATAGTTTGGCTCTTTCTCGATCAGCGTGCGAGCTGACATGACGAGTGCCTTATTCACTTCGCGCACGGGGACTTTATCGAACAGATTGCGCTTAACATCTTCAAGAATTAATTCCGCTGAGACATCAGCAAGCCTATCGCACGCCTGTTGTACTTGCTGCTGCAAACCATCCATATCCAATGGCTTGACAGTGCCATCGGGAAACGTAACGTGTAATACATAACTAGACTTTTTGCTTTCGGATTCGGTTTTTTCTTGATCACGAATGCGTCGTCGTTCTTCACGATAGAGCACATAGGCTTTTGCAACTTTATATTCACCTGTACGCATGAGTTCCAATTCAACCTGGTCCTGAATTTCTTCGATATGAATTGTCCCGTGACTGTGCAAGCGACGGGTAAAAGTCTCGGCAATTTTTTTTGTTAACCCTGAGACTTTCTCATGAATCCGGCTTGAACCTGCTGCCGTATCTCCCTCCACCGCCAGAAACGCTTTGGTCATGGCAACAGCGATTTTGTTGGCGTCGAAGGGGGTAACGGTGCCATTACGGCGAACTACTTTGATAAGGCCTGGGGCGGTTTGCGTTATATCAAAATGGGGCGAATGGGTAACGTGAGGGGTTGATTGAGTGTCCATTTTTCACTTTCTCCACGGTAGATAAATTGTTCATTAAGTTATTCATTATTAGGAGGCAGACTTGTGGTTGTAAAACTCAAAAACCACAATATGTAGTTGTTTTTCTGCATTAGGTACAAGATAAAGGATATCGACGGAGAGTGCAAGATGAATCAATCCACCCTGGAGAAAATCGCTATCCAGGGCAGGTTGAAAGCTGACAAACTAACACGAAATTTGCAGTATCGCGATGACGGTCTATCCGAATCAAGTTTGGTAACTATAGGTTATGCTAGGAGCAGCCCTTTCTTCCTTAAGTAGTGGTTCGGTAATGTCATTGGGTGGAGTAAATATACCGCTATGACCGCAGCCAAAAAACTCACTTGTTTTTTTCACTGCCTTTGGAAAGCTAGGTGCAGCAACATTAATCTGCTCTTCTAATGGTTGCAACGTAGCTAATACCTCAGGATGGTCTTTGATCGATTGCTGAAAATAAGTGCTAATAGTTTTTAGCTCATCACGCATTGCACGTTCGTTTTCAGTTAGCATTGAGTCATGTCTTGCTTCTTTCTCTTTTTCAATATTACTATTAAAAATTTGACCGACTACCGTTTGATTCAAACTAGATGCTGCAAAACCATTTAGATAAGGACGAATGCGATCAAACTCATTCTCTGGGCTAAGGCCAAAAATATTTTTTGGATTTTTAACCACATTTTGCCCAACGTCTTTCATCAATGACCCAGATAAGCCATTGAGAATGCTTATGAAAATAAAATGCAAGAGATTTTCTGGGTTGGTTTTGATAGTACTTGCAACTAATTTAATAGATCTAATGAATTCAGGAATGGTAAAGAGTACTTTTGCAAAGAAAAACTGAACCGATGCAATACCAGGAAAACTGCCCAATAAAATTTTTTGATAAGCTTCAAGTTTTTCTAATGTCTCTGATTTAAAAAATTCTTTGAAAAAAATGTTAAACCCTTGAAACCCTTTTTCGGTAAAAAGGTAATAGGTGAGATAAGCAGCAAATGAAGCAAAAGCTGTATTAACTATATAACTACATACTTCTTTAATGTAATCCATTAATGTGTTTTCATGTATAAATTCAGGATGTACTGATAAACGTATGAATAAGTTATTAATTCTTTGCTTATACTGATTTACAGTGTCATTTGTCTCCAGTTCATTGGCGTCTAGAAATTGTTTCAGCTCTTCTAAATGTTCCTCTTTGATGCGATTCAAGATTTCAATGGCATTATTTTGTAGCCGTTGATCAGAATCAAAAAAACTCATGATATTTTTGATAAACCTACTCATTAACGTCACAAGCCCTGATACGCCAATAAAACGGCTAAGAGCCATATTTAATCCACTAAGAACACCTGGTATGGCACCCAGTTCATAAGGCAAAAAGGCAAACGGGTCAAATCCAAGTGAAAAAGCCGCAGAAAAGACAGCAATCCCAATAAGCGCTGAATAGATGAGGGTAGATGAACCTGCAAAGGAGCAAATTTGACTAAACAAATCCTTAAGCTTATCTTTTGCTTCCGAGAGAAACTTAGTATTCATCGGCGTGTTAATACCTATTGTGGCCAGCACATTAACAAGAGAAAAAATAAGATCGCCCAGAGGTATTTTGTTTATAGTGTTAAAAAAATCTGTGAATAAAGCTTTAGGGTTAACTCCATCAAAAGAATCAAAAGCATTTACAGCACCTGGCAGTGTTAAAATAAATCCAATCAAAAAATAAAAAGGATGATTTACTATATAATCAACGCCATTTACTAATGGTTTAACAAAAGCACGATAAAAAAATGATTCATCCTGTATGATATGTGGTCTTACGACGTTAGCTTGAAATGAACCCACGTTAAAATTGGAAGGTATATCGATTATTTCATCAGCGTTTCCACCAGGCTTGATTTCTTCGAAAGAATCAGAAGAAGAATCAGAAATAGGAATTATGAATGAGCCATCCTCCTTCTTATTTTTGTTTTCTTGTGGCTTTTTACCACTGAATAATGATGATGAGACTGGGCCATAACTGCCATAACTATTGCCTTTCTTCAAGGGAGTACCAATAGATCCTGGTTTGTCTTGAATAGAGTTGGCACTAGGGGTCAATGGACTTGAGCTTAAAAACCGACTTTTTTTTACTCCTCCTCCTCTTGGAATAGCGAGGGGAGATGATGACTGAATAGGGAGGTGAGATGATGACTTTCTTGGACTTGTCATAAATATATTCTTCTGCTTGTGTGTTAGGATTAAAAAATTATCGTTATTCTAGGAGCATAAACTTAAGAAAATCTTAAATAATGTTTTTTTTCTGCCAAATAATTTAGCTTATCGCTTACCCTCTATGTAGGAAATCTACCATATAGATATCTGGGATGGAATAAAACACAACCTACAATCTTCATTTGACAGAGATTCAGTCCGCTCATAAAATGCCCGCATGTCTGAAAAATTCATACCTGAACATATTGATCCATTTCGCTATGCCGAACAGAGCCTTGGCCTGGATGGCACCTTAAAAATAGCGGATATGCAGCGTCTGTGTGCCAATGTCATTGCTAATAATGATGCTATGGTATCTGCCCATCTCCAA
Organism: uncultured Gammaproteobacteria bacterium; assembly: GCA_963711205.1. Classification (GTDB taxonomy): domain Bacteria; phylum Pseudomonadota; class Gammaproteobacteria; order DSM-16500; family DSM-16500; genus Aquicella. Next base: position 1,282,628 of record CAVQDE010000001.1, on the reverse strand, counting down.
TTTGGCGTCGATGAGCAAAGCATCACTTTTCTTAAGGGACATCTAGAAACAACCTTAAGTTTGCAATGTCAGCGTTGTATGGAACCATTCATTTATGGAATAATAACCAACTTTGTCTTGGGTATCGTGAATACCCTAGATGAAGCGAATGCCTTGCCGGAGCGTTATGAGCCTGCGTTGGCAAAAGAGGGGCACTTAGCATTACGAGAATTGATCGAAGATGAGATCATTCTGAATTTGCCAATTATTCCTCGACATGAACCTGAAGACTGCCATGTCAAGTTACCTTTGACAGATTCAGGTTGGAAGCAGGGTAAAGGTGAAAATCCTTTCCATGTATTACAATCACTAAAACATAAGCAAAAATAACATCCCAGGTGTTATTCGTAGAGTGGAGTTTATAGAATGGCCGTTCAAAAAAGTCGTGTAACTCGTTCAAGGCGCGGTATGCGTCGTTCCCATGATGGATTAACAAAACCAACGTTATCCATTGATGCTGCAACAGGCGAAACTCATCGTCGTCACCATGTAAGCCCAGACGGATACTACAAGGGTCGTCAAGTCATCGACAAATCTGTCACCGTGGAAGATGAGAGTGACGAAGAATAGTTGTTCGCTTAATCTGCTTTCTCAAAAAAAGAAGCCAGCTTGAATGATAACAATAGCAATCGATGCGATGGGAGGCGATTTTGGGCCTCCCGTTACTGTTCCTGCTACATTAAAGGTTCTGTCTCGTCATCCTGATTTACACATTATTTTAGTGGGTGATGCACCGCTTTTGCAGCAAATACTACAATCATGCACCTATGACAAGGCACGCCTTTCCATCCAGCATGCGTCACAACAAGTGCATATGGATGAATCTCCCTCACTCGCATTACGCAACAAAAAAGATTCTTCTATGCGTGTTGCCATTAATCTCGTGAAAGAAGGCAAAGCTCAGGCGTGTGTAAGCGCTGGAAATACCGGTGCATTAATGGTCATAGCCCGGTTTGTACTCAAAACCTTACCCGGTATCGATCGTCCCGCCATCATATCTACATTTCCGACTAATGATCCTCATAAAAATGTACGTATGCTAGATTTGGGTGCGAATGTCGATTCAAGAGCTGAGAATCTAGTGCAATTTGCCGTGATGGGATCGGTACTGACATCGGCTTTAGATAATATTGCCGTGCCTAAAGTGTATTTGCTCAATATCGGTGAAGAAGAAATTAAAGGGAATGAACAAGTCAAACAAACCGCACAGCTCTTGTCCCAAACTAAATTTATTCATTATGCGGGCTTTATTGAAGGGGACGCCATTCATGAAGGGGCAGCTGATGTGGTCGTTTGCGATGGATTTGTGGGCAATGTCGCCATTAAAACAGCGGAAGGAATTGCTCGATTTATTACAGGTTTAATGAAAGAAGCCTTTATGCGCAACACCTTGACACGATTAGTCGGTGTGCTGGTCAAACCCATTTTGAAATCATTTATCAAACGCATTGACCCTAGTCGTTATAATGGTGCAACATTGATTGGTCTTCAAGGAACGGTGATTAAAAGCCATGGCGGTGCCAATGCAGTAGCATTCGCACGAGCCATAGAAGAAGCCGAGATCCAAGCGGAAAAAAATATTCCTGAACTCATTCGACATCAAGTCGAACAAGTATTGGCATCATCCACCTCACAAGGTGAGTAATTCATTTATGACATACTCAAAGATTCTTGGTACGGGTAGCTATCTACCAGAAAAAGTGCTTACTAATTTTGACCTCGAGAAATTGGTCGACACCACCAATGAGTGGATAGTCGAGCGCACCGGTATTCGTGAACGCCACATGGCTAGTGAAAATGAAAATGCCGTAACGATGGCGGAAAAAGCTGGTCTTGCTGCGTTAGACGCTGCGGGGCTTAAACCTGTCGATATCGATATGATTATCGTGAGCTCAACCACCCCCCATATGGTTTTTCCTAGCACGGCTTGTTTATTACAAGAGAAATTTGGCATTGCTGGGTGTCCTGCTTTCGATTTGAATGCAACCGCTTGTGCTGGTTTTATGTATGGATTGAGTATTGCTGATCAATATATTCGAACAAGCACGATCAAACATGCTCTTGTGATTGGTAGTGAAGTCATGTCACGTGTCATTGATTGGAATGACAGGGCGACTTGCGTCTTGTTTGGCGATGGGGCGGGAGCCGTTGTTTTAGGAGCCAGTAAAGAACCCGGGATTTTATCCACTCACTTGCATGCCGATGGCAAACACAAAGATGTGTTATATCTTCCTTTAGGTTCAAGCAAAAATCCTAATCTTGAATCAGTCAAGATGATGGGCAATCAACTTTTTAAACTAGCCGTCAATACCTTGGGTGGATTGTTTGATGAAACCTTAGCCGCCAATGGGATGCAAAAATCCGATGTAGATTGGCTGGTCCCCCATCAAGCCAATATGCGCATCATTGAGGCCATGGCAAAAAAATTAGATTTACCTATGGATAGGGTAGCAATCACTTTAGACAAGCAAGGCAATACCTCTAGTGCCTCTATCCCTCTAGCATTGGATGAAGCTGTGCGTGATGGACGTATAAAACACGGCCAGATCTTGCTGATGGAAGGGTTTGGAGGGGGCCTCGCCTGGGGATCCGCTTTAGTAAGATATTAATTGAATAGAATTTACTAACATCATGATAAATAATAACAAATTAGCTTTTGTTTTTCCTGGTCAAGGCTCACAATCGGTAGGCATGCTGGCTGAGATCGCTCAACAGTTTAAAGAAGTACAACAAACTTTCGACGCAGCTTCAGCTGTATTAGGTTATGACTTATGGCAGTTGACGCAAACCGGCCCCGCTGAAGAATTAGATAAAACAGCACATACACAACCTGCTTTATTAGCTGCTTCTTTTGCCATTTGGCGCATACTTCAATCTCGCACGCCGCTTCATCCCACCATGTTGGCAGGCCATAGTTTAGGTGAATACACCGCTTTAGTCTGTGCGAATGCGCTCAAATTTGAAGACGCAATCAAGTTAGTCGCTGCTCGTGGCCAATTTATGCAAGAAGCGGTAGCGCCAGGGTTAGGTAGCATGGCTGCAATAATTGGATTAGATGAAGCGACTGTTGACACCATTTGTCGACAAGCGCTGACTTCATCCGATGACGTTCTTTCACCTGCCAATTTTAACAGCACAGGCCAAGTCGTCATTGCCGGTCATAGAGCTGCTGTGGAACGGGCGATGATATTAGCGAAACAGCAACGCGCAAAGTTAACCATCACCATTCCAGTGAGCGTACCCTCTCATTGCAAACTCATGCAGCCCGCAGCATTTCGTTTAGAAAAATTATTATCGACAATCTCATTTGCAACACCCAGCATACCAGTCATGAATAATGTGGATGTTTTATTTTATGGGAGCGCTGACGCCATTCGTGATGGTCTGGTGAGACAATTGTTTATGCCGGTGCGCTGGGTTGAAATTATCCAGCATTTTACACGAGAAGGAATGACACACATCATTGAGTGTGGTCCAGGCAAAGTCTTAACAGGCTTAATTAAACGTATTGATAAAAATCTTCAGACCATGACCACCTCTGATGCGTCTAGCTTAGAAACACTATTGAAGTTAGAAAATGAAAGGAGTGTTTAGTCATGTCTCACGATCATTTACTGAAAGGTAAAATTGCTTTAGTCACAGGTGCAAGCCGCGGTATTGGAACCGGCATTGCCTTGGCATTGGGATACGCAGGAGCCATCGTGATTGGCACGGCCACATCACAAGAGGGGGCTGACCGCATCACGCAAACGCTGCAAAGCCAAAATATGGAAGGTTGTGGTTTGCCATTAAATGTGACATCACAAGAATCAGTCATTCAATTAATTGCTCTCATCAAAGAGCGATATGGTGCCGTTAATATTTTGGTCAACAATGCGGCCATCACACAGGATAATCTTTTCCTGCGCATGAAAGATGATGAGTGGTTACAAGTCTTGGAAACCGATTTAAGCTCGATTTTTCGTTTGAGCAAAGCCTGCATACGAGACATGATCAAAGCCAGAAAGGGAAGGATTATCAATATTGGATCTGTTGTGGGTTCAACAGGTAATCCCGGACAAGTGAATTATTGCGCCGCTAAAGCTGGTGTGATTGGCTTCACCAAAGCCTTGGCTTTAGAAGTAGGATCACGTGATATTACTGTCAATATCGTCGCACCGGGATTTGTTACCACTGATATGACTAATGCGCTCTCTGAAGAACAACGTAATGCTATTTTTCAGCAAATCCCCATGCAACGATTAGGAACAGTAGAGGATATTGCTGCCGCCGTTGTTTTTTTAGCCTCCGACCAGGCTGGTTATATCACAGGCCAAACTCTCCATGTTAACGGTGGGATGTATATGAATTAAATGGGATAAGGTTACTGGGAGGTTTTTTACTCGACTTAACAGAATCAGTGACAGAAAATCCATCTTGCAACTTGATGATTTTCGAATAAACTAGCACAAATTATTGTATTTACTTATAGAGGATAGATCCATCATGACCATGAAAGCGAATGAAATTGAAACGAGAGTTAAAAAAATCGTTGTTGAACAATTGGGTGTTAAGGAAGAAGAAGTCACAATCGATGCTTCCTTTGTTGATGATTTAGGTGCAGATTCATTAGATACTGTTGAATTAGTCATGGCACTCGAAGAAGAATTTGAGACTGAAATTCCCGATGAAGACGCTGAAAAAATCATTACTATCAAAGACGCAGTTAACTATATTGTTAGCCGCTTGGAAAAAGAAACAAAAGCTAGCTAGTCTTTCTTTGGAACGTGTTCTAATTATTCCTCAATGGGCATAGGTTGCCATTGGATTAACACGTTCCTAAAACTTTTTCTTTTTAATTGTCTGAGAGAGGGTTTCTGCTTTGAATAAACGGCGTGTTGTAGTGACAGGCATGGGGATGATTACGCCCCTTGGCCATACTGTAGATAGTACATGGCAAGCAATTGTTTCTGGCAAAAGCGGGGTCACTCGCATAGACCATTTTGATGCTTCTGATTTGAGTTGCCAGATTTGCAGCCGCGTAAAAAACTTTGATGCCTCTCTTTACATGCCCGAAAAAGAAGCTAAAAAAAGAGATATTTTTATTCAATATGGCATGGCTGCAGCGATGCAAGCCATTGAAGATTCTGGGCTGCAAGTCACTGATGCTAATGCACATCGTATCGGCCTTGCGATGGGTTCTGGTATAGGCGGCTTACCTAGCATAGAGAAAAACCATTCTATACTAGTAGAATCAGGTCCACGCCGCATTTCACCATTCTTTATTCCCAGCGCGTTAATTAACATGATTGCGGGTCATCTCTCCATTCAATATGGTATGAAAGGTCCCAATATTGCCTTAGTCTCAGCTTGTACGACAGGGACACATAACATTGGTGTTGCTGCACGCACTATTGCTTACGGGGATGCAGATGTCATGGTAGCAGGTGCCTCTGAAATGGCGACGACCAAATTAGGCGTCAGCGGTTTTGCTGCTATGCGCGCCTTATCCACTCGTAATGATGAGCCAGAAAAAGCAAGCCGTCCTTGGGATAAAGATAGGGATGGGTTTGTGTTAGGAGATGGCGCCGGCATATTTGTGTTAGAAAGTGAAGAACATGCTAGAGCTAGAGGCGCTAAAATCTATGCTGAATTAATTGGATTTGGCATGAGTGCGGATGCTTATCACATGACATCGCCTGATCCGGAAGGTAAGGGTGGTGCCGCTTCTATGGATGCCGCATTAGCGGATGCAGGCATTTCACCTGAAGCAGTTCAATATATTAACGCTCACGGAACATCAACACCTGCGGGAGATGAATTAGAAATCATGGGAATTAAACGTAGCTTTGGTGATCATGCCTATAAGCTAGCTGTTAGCTCAACAAAATCCATGACTGGTCATTTATTAGGTGCTGCTGGCGCTGTAGAAGCGATTTTCTCTATTCTAGCCATACGAGATCAAATTGCTCCCCCCACTATTAATTTAGATCATCCTAGCGAAGAATGTGATTTAAATCTTGTTCCACATACGGCACAAAAAATGCCTATTGATATCGCTTTATCCAATTCATTTGGATTTGGTGGTACCAATGGAACCTTGATTTTCAAGAAGGTATAACCTTGTCATCCTCGGGACTAGCGCTAGCGAGAAACCGTGAATCTCTCGTCGTATAACTTATTTGCTTTACCTAGTGTCATGCAGCTACAATCGGCATATTCATCTTTCTAGTTATGTATATGAAAAAAACACATTTTTATACACTTAGTCTTGTGGCGTTTCTTGCCTGCTGTTTTGTCAGCATAGGGATATATTTCTTATTTACCCCTGTGGTTTCTAAGGATGAAGGGGTTGTTTATTATTTGCGGCCAGGCACCTCTAAAAAAATAATGATGACAGAACTCACGCAGCAAGGCATTTTGACGCACACTTTTTTCTTTTCTTTGTTTATTTACCCACAAAAAAGTACCTCTCTAAAAACAGGAGAATATTTTTTCCCAAAAGGATCGACCCCTTATTCCATTTGGAAACAAATATCGAGCGGCACAGGTCTTTTATATCATCCTTTCACGATCATTCCCGGTTGGTCATTCACTCAACTTCGTCATGCATTAGGAAAAGCTGCAGGATTGCGTCACACAACAACTCCTTTTGATAACACACAAATCATGATGCGCTTAGGTTATCCCACTCTTGCGCCTGAAGGTGAATTTTTTCCAGAAACTTATTTTTACACCAGAGGCATTTCTGATTTAGTTATCCTAAAACACGCCTTAGCCCTGATGCAAAATAAACTGGCTAATGCTTGGCAACATCGAGAACCTAATCTTCCTTATAAATCTGCTTATGAAGCACTGATTGCTGCGTCATTAATAGAAAAAGAAGCGTATTTAAATTCAGAACGCCCCATTATTTCAGGTGTATTAGTAAATCGATTAAGAAAAGATATGCTATTACAGTTTGACCCCACAGTGATTTATGGATTAAGGGATCGTTACGATGGAAAAATTCATAAAGAAAATTTACTCGACAATAATCCCTTATAATACATACATACACAAGGGATTACCGCCAACTCCCATTGCGATGCCAAGCATGATATCGCTGCAAGCTGCTATGCACCCACAAAAAAATGATTATTATTATTTTGTGGCCAAAGGGGATGGTAGCCATCAATTTTCTAAAACACTGACGGAACATAATGCTGCCATTGATTCCACAATGAAGCAACATCCCACCATCAATTCAAATTTTAATGAAACATTAATTCGTCGTCATATGGACATATGGATGAAACAACACAGCACGAATTTTTTATCCGATTATCTTAGTCATTAAATTCATGGAGAAGAAAATGGCACAGGGTAAATTCATTAGTATTGAAGGAACAGAAGGCGCGGGAAAAAGCACAGCGCTTCAGTTTATTAAAGACTATTTAACGAAAGCAAACATTGATGTGATTTGGACACGGGAACCCGGCGGTACGGAAGTAGCAGAAGAAATTCGACGATTGATATTACACCCTATGAGTTTTGAAGAAATGATACCCGAAACAGAATTGTTGTTAATGTTTGCTGCACGCGCACAACACATGAAAAAAATTATTTTACCTGCATTAGAGTCAGGCAAATGGGTCGCATCAGATAGATTTATTGATGCAAGTTATGCTTACCAAGGTGGTGGCAGGAAAATTGATATGAATTTTATTTCTATGCTTGATAAGTGGATGGTTGGCTCTCACTATCCGGATCTAACCTTATTATTAGATGTCTCACCTGAGATAGGTTTTGATCGTGCTGAAAAGCGCGGCACGGATAAAGATCGTATTGAAGAAGAAAAAATAGACTTCTTTAATCGTGTTCGTGATGTGTATTTAGCACGAGCAAAACAAGAACCACAAAGAATCAAAATTATTGATGCAAGTGTTCCTTTATTTGCTGTCGAAAATCAAATACGAGAAACACTTGATGTGTTTCTTGAGAGAAAATAAGATGACTTTCCCTTGGCAAAACAACAATGGGATAAGCTTTGGCAGGCAAAAAAAGCGGATCGTTTATCACATGCGTTACTCTTGGCTGGTATTCATGGGACTGGTAAAACACAATTTGCCGAGAATTTCGCTCAGGCTTTGCTGTGTCAAGAAATGGTCGCCGAAGGATTCCTGTCATCATTGTCATACTTGTCGATTAGTGACAGGTAAATCACATCCCAATGTGTTATGGATAGAACCAGAGAAAGACGGCCATACCATTAAAATAGATCAAATCCGCGCTGTTGGAGAATTCGTTTATCAAACTTCCTTACAAGGTGAGTATCGTATCGTTATCATTAATCCTGCTAGTCAAATGAATGCTAATGCTGCTAATGCACTACTTAAAATGCTGGAAGAACCTCCCTCTGGCGCAATCATTATCTTAATCAGGATTTGTCATCACGCTTACCCGCCACTATTTTAAGCCGTTGCCAGCGTATTATTTTTCCTCCGCCACCTTCTTGCTCAAGCCTTACCTTGGCTAAAAGAGCAACTGAATCAATCGGAAAGAAAGAAGAATGGATCCCGCGCTTGTGCTAAATTTACGCATGGCGCACCGTTTGCCGCCATTAAATGGGTGCAAAATGGGATTATCTCGACACGTCTTAAGTTATTTTAAACTTTACCTACATTATCCCAACAAGAATTCGATCCTATCCAAATTGCAGCGACTTTGACAGAGATAGATTTGCTGCCATTTCTCGATTTTATATTGGGATGGATATTAGATCTATTGCGTTTGCAATTAGGTGCTAACAGTAACGAAATCATCAACATTGATTTTAGCGAACAACTTTCAGCACTAAAACAATGTACGCAATGCCAAACATAATATGAATTTCCTAAACTATTTACAAAAATTGCGCGGTCAAATTTGCACTGGTATTAATTTGAATAAGCAACTGTTGATAGAAAGTATATTGATAAAGTATAAGGCATTATATGTTCCTGGTTGATTCACATTGTCATTTAGATTTACTCGACCTTGCGCCTGATCAAGGAAATATCAGCCTGTTTTAAAACGTGCGCAAGCCAATGATGTTCATTATTTCTTGAATGTGTGTGTTTCATTAGCTGATTTCCCTACTGTTTTAAAGACTGCCGAAACTTATGCCAATGTCTGTGCATCAGTTGGTTTACATCCTAATGAACAACGAAGAAGAAGTGGATACAGATACCTTAATTCAATTAGCACAACATCGAAAAGTCGTGGCAATTGGTGAAACAGGGTTAGATTATTTTCGCTCAACCGGAGAGATAGAATGGCAACGTGAACGTTTTCGCGCACATATTCGTGCGGCTAAACGCAGTACGAAAGCCATTAATTGTGCATACGCGTGCAGCAAAAGAAGATACAATACGCCTTATGCAAGAAGAGGGTGCAGCACATGCTGGAGGAGTTATGCATTGCTTTACTGAAGATTGGTCTATTGCTAAACAAGCCTTGGATATGAATTTTTATATTTCATTTTCTGGTATTGTGACTTTCAAAAATGCGACTACAATACAAGAAGTTGCCAAGCATGTTCCTCTAGATCGAATCCTGATTGAAACCGATGCCCCTTATCTGGCACCTAATCCATATCGTGGAAAACCAAATGAACCTGCTTATGTTCGACATACAGCCGAATATCTTGCGGATTTGCGCCAATATGCCGCTAGAAGACTTTGCCGAGCAAACCACGCAAAACTTTTTTAGTTTGTTTAGTGGAGCAAAACGACCCCATGTTTAGACCGGCTGCACTTTTTATTGGATTACGTTATACACGTGCTAAACGCCGCAATCATTTTATTTCTTTTATTTCACTCGTATCGATGATTGGTATTGCACTGGGCATTACGGTTTTGATTACGGTGCTTTCAGTCATGAATGGTTTTGATCGCGAAATTAAAAAACGTGTTTTTAGCATGGTTCCGCCTATTACGGTCAGCAGTATCACAGGCTATGTCGCTGGTTGGCAAGATTTACAAAAAATTATTATGCAATTTCCTTATGTGACAGGTTCAGCACCTTATGTCACTGGCGAAGTATTATTGAATTATTCGCGGCTCCACCCAACCAGCCATTGTTTCAGGTATTTTGCCTGCTGAAGAAAAAAATGTATCTGAACTAGCAGATAAAATGGTGCAAGGAAAATTAACCGATTTACAAGCCGGACAATTTGGCATTGTTCTAGGTGAAAACTTAGCCTCATCACTTAGATGCAAGAATAGGGGATAAAGTCACTGTCGTCACTCCTCAAGTGTCTATGACGCCTGCCGGTGTTATTCCTCGCTTCAAACGGTTTACTGTGATTGGAATTTTTCGCGCCGGACCGGTTTTGGTTTTGATCGCGGCTTGGGCTTTATTCATCTCAGTGACGCCCAAAAATTATTGGGATTAGGTGACAATGTGACAGGCTTGCATGTCAATGTTCAACGATGTGTTTGCAGCGCCTATGCTAGCGAATGACCTGAGAAGTCAATTAAATTCCACAGCAAACATTACCACGTGGGCAGATCAATTCGGTGAATTTTTTCATGCTATCCAATTAGAAAAAACCATGATGTTTTTAATTTTATTATTGATCATCGCTGTGGCTGCATTTAATTTAGTATCTACATTAATGATGGTAGTCAGTGAAAAAGAATCTGATATTGCCATTTTACGCACCTATGGCGCAACACCAGGAATGATCATGGCCATTTTTATTGTTCAAGGCGGTATTATTGGTGTGTTTGGAACATTGTTTGGTGTGATGGGCGGTATTGCATTGGCATGGAATGTCACTGACCATTGTTAATTGGATACAACATATTTTCCATGTGCAATTTCTTTCATCTAGTGTGTATTTTGTTAATTACCTGCCTTCAGAAATTGATGGTTCCTGATGTTGTGAAAATTTGTGTCGCCTCTCTTATTTTGAGTTTAGTCGCCACTATTTATCCTGCATGGAGAGCATCAAAAATGGATCCTGTGGAGTCACTACGTTATGAATAATCCCGTTCTTGCTTGTCATCATCTTGGTAAATCTTATATAGATGGCGCATCCAAAATCGATGTATTACGGCAAATTAATCTTGAAGTGCAAACAGCAGAAATGGTGGCTATTGTCGGTGCCTCAGGTTCTGGTAAAAGCACATTTTTGCATTTGTTAGGGGGATTAGACAAGCCATCTTATGGACATGTGTTATTGAATAATAAAAATCTTCATGAGGTATCAGAAAAAGAAAAATGCCATTTACGTAATCAATATTTAGGATTTGTTTATCAATTTCATCACTTATTACCAGAATTTACCGCTTTAGAAAATGTCGGTATGCCATTGTTAATTCGCGGTGAAAAACCGCGTCTCATTCGTGAAAAAGCTATGCATTTATTAGAGCAAGTGGGTCTTGAGCAGCGTATTACAACATCGTCTAGGACAATTATCGGGTGGTGAAAGTCAACGTGTGGCCATTGCGCGTGCCTTAGTCGCTGATCCACTTTGTGTTTTAGCCGATGAACCCACTGGTAATTTAGATCCCCACAATGCAGAACGAGTCCTTCAACTCTTTTTTGATCTACAAAAAGCCCGACAGACGAGTGTAGTGATGGTGACCCATGATCCATCCATTGCCAAGCGCGCTCAACGCGTCATGAGAATACAAGAGGGAACATTGGTTGAAATTTAATCTGATATTGGGTTTTATGGAAGGCCAGCGTAAAATAAGAGATAGAAAAAGGAGTTATCTATGTCCACAGGAAAAAAACTATTGTTGATGGGCGCATTGTCTGTTCTCGCCATCGTTACCTATGCAAAATCTCCCAGCCGTTCCACTATCTCAAGCCCAACAACACCTAGCACATCCGATTCAACAACTACTACCTCGGATATCAGCGGAAATTATCAATGTCGCGGCTATGATCCCTTCGGAAAAAGTAATTATAGTAATCCCGTCACTATCTCAAAACATGGTGATACCTATAGCGTTGAGTGGATTAATGCTAAGGGCTATCCATTTCTTTTAGGGACAGGTATCTTCAACCAAGACGTCAATGATGTGATCTCTGTTGTTTTTTGGGACCCCAAAAAAACAGATTATTTTGGTACAGAAGTCTTTAAAATTAAACCAGATAGGTCTTTGTCAGCCAATTGGACACTGCAAGGCGAAAATCAAGTAGGTACAGAATCTTGCACTAAGAATGAATAAGCTTGTTCCTGGGTGCAGCGCAAATTCAAGAACAAACCTGCTCTTTTTCTTTTTGAATATATGAATCCCGTGTAAAATCTGGTGCCTGACAACTATCATTGCGATATCTACATGCGTAAAAAAGGGGTTTTATTAATTAATTTAGGCACGCCAGATCACTGTGATCCTACTTCAGTGCGGCGTTATTTGCATGAATTTCTAAATGATCCTCGTGTGATAGATTTACCAACATTGATTCGGTGGCCATTAGTTAATTTGATGATCATCCCTTTTCGATATCGTAAAACGGCACATGCTTATCAAAAAATCTGGAATGATGCAGGTTCACCGTTATTCATTATCAGCCAACAAATGGCGAACCAGTTAGCAAAAGAATTAGGCGCGGAATATCATGTGGAATTGGGAATGCGTTACGGAAAACCTAGCATTCAAACTGCGTTTGATAAATTAAAACAGGTTGATTCGCTAACCGTCATCCCATTATTCCCACAATATTCCTCAGCTGCAACAGGTTCTGCCATTGAAGCTTTTATCGCACCATTAGCTAAGCAATGGAATTTGCCCAAATTAACTATCAAACGAGATTTTTATCGTCATTCAGGATTTATCACTGCGTATGCAGAAATAATCAAGCAACATATTAGTGATAAAAAAATTGATTTACTTTTATTCAGCTATCATGGATTACCAGAGCGACACATTAGTAAAAGTAAATGTAACGCTTCGTGTGATCACATGACAAACTGTCCTACCATTTATGATGAGAATCTTTTTTGTTATCGCGCTCAGTGCTATGCAACCACGCATGCTATTGCTGAACAATTAGGATTTGATACCCCTCAGTATACCGTTTCTTTTCAATCTCGTTTAGGTCGAACACCTTGGATTAAACCTTATACAGACTTGTTATTGCCCGAATTAATTAAACAAGGCGTTAAACATATCGCTATGGTTTGCCCATCCTTTGTTGCTGACTGCCTTGAGACATTAGAAGAAGTAAATATACGTGCACGTGAACAATGGCTTTCTCTTGGCGGTACAAGTTTTACTTTTATCCCTTGTATTAATCACTCCCCTCGCTGGATAAATGCTTTAGCTGACATGGTAAGAGAATAAATTTCTAGCCTCGTCGCCGCGCGTCGCCCCCCTTTTTTTTAACACCACTTCCGAGGTAACCATGTATTTTATTGCCATGGCCTGTTTAATGGGCGATCTCTATTTACAAACATTTTCTGCATTACCTTCAACACTATTTCTATTTACATTACTCATCATCAGTGGACTTATCAGTGCGATATTGTCTCGCTATGTTCGATATTATTATTTACCATTCATTTTTGTATTCACCATTGTATGGAGTGCATGGTACGCGAATGAATTACTGTCATGGTCATTGCCAAATCAATTCGAAGGTAAATCAATTTGGGTAACAGGTTATATTGCCTCTCTACCTGTGCAAGAAGCGTTTGGATCACGTTTCGAATTTGCCATTGATACGATAAAAGAAACGCATATTCAATCTCAACTGGGTGCTGCCAAAGTAAGATTAGTGTGGCACGGTGCTGAGCAACCTCTGCGCGTGGGTGATCACTATCAACTATTAGTGCGGCTTAAACGAATTCATGCGCCGCAAAATCCTGGTACGTTTGATTTTGAAGCTTGGGCATTGCAAAAAAGAATTCGGGCCATAGGATATGTGGTGACTCATACACATAATCAATTACTTTCACATCATTGGTATCACTACCCAATCGATCAAATTCGACAAGCATTCCAAGATAATATTCGACGCTATTCGCCATCTTCACGAACCGCTCCATGGTTGATGGCATTAATCATTGGTGAACGTAATGGTATTTCACCAGAAGATTGGCAAGTATTACGTAATACAGGCACTAATCATTTAATGGCCATTGGAGGATTGCATATCGGCATATTAGCAGGATTGATATATGTATTTTTCTCATGGTGGTGGAGATTGATACCAACACTTCCGTTATATTTTCCAGCTAAACAAGCAGGTGCTTGTGCTGCATTAATAACCGCATTCATTTATAGTTTGCTCGCTGGATTTTCTATTCCAACGCAACGTGCGAATCTTATGCTGACTGTCTTTATGTTTGCATTACTCTCAAGACGACAAATCAATGTTTGGCAATCGTGGTCACTGGCCATGGTCATTGTGATATTGATTAATCCTCTTGATGTGATGACAGAAAGTTTTTGGTTATCATTTGGTACCTTGGCTTTAATTATTTACGGGATGAGCGGACGTTTAGCGCCTAATGGCTATTGGTGGAAATGGGGCCGCATGCAATGGGTGGTGGGTATTGGTTTACTTCCATTGACGTTGGCATTATTTCAAGAATGCACATTCATGTCATTTATTGCAAACAGTCTTGCTATTCCGTGGATGGAATTTTTCATTCTCCCATGTTGTTTTCTTAGTAGTATTTTCTTATTCCTCTCTCCTTCACTTGCACACTGTTTATTATGGATAGCAGACCAAAGTTTGTCTGGGTTATGGAATTTACTCACTTGGTTATCCCATTTTCAGTTTTTGACATGGCAGAGTGCAATGCCGAATTCCACGATATTAATCTTAACGTTATTGGGATTGTTATTATTGTTGGTACCTGCAGGCTTTCCTGGAAGATGGCTAGGAATAATATGGCTTTTACCATTGATTTATTATCAACCCACCATGCCCGCATTAGGTGATATCAAAATGACATTATTAGATGTAGGACAAGGTCTCTCTGTGATCGTGCAAACAAAAAATCATTATTTAGTATATGATGCGGGCCCTAAATATGCTGATACATTGAATGCCGGTGACAGTATCATCATCCCTTATTTACGTTCAATCGGTGTCAATCACATTGATATGCTCGTCATCAGTCATGGTGATAGTGATCATATAGGTGGCGCGCAATCCCTTATTCATGCTTTACCAGTGATAACAATCAAAACCAGTGTTCCTGATAAATTCAATGAATTGGCTAAGGCATCTTATTGTTTACGCGGACAAACATGGAATTGGGATCATGTGCAATTCGAATTTATTTCTCCACCAGATAATAACTTCAATCAGGGAAATGATAGTTCTTGTGTATTACGTATTGATAATGGACAACAAAGTATTTTATTGCCGGGTGACATCGAAAAAAAAGCGGAACACTATTTGCTTACTCATTCATTAGATAATTTACGCTCCGATATCCTGATTGCACCACATCATGGAAGTAAAACCTCGGGCTTACCTAAATTTATCTCAGCCACTCATCCACACTATGTTTTATATGCGGTAGGATATCGCAATCATTATCATTTTCCACATGCAACCGTAGTTCAAAATTACAGGAAAATAAATGCGATTCAATTTAATACAGCAAATCACGGAGCGATTTACTTTGAAGTGAAAAAAAATCAGCCTATTTTACCTACTGATTTATATCGTTTATCCCATAAACGTTATTGGATGGACTAGTAAGATTTAAAAATAATTATATTTATTTCAAACATCATCAACTTACGAGTTTTCAACAATTGCTGATTGAGTTATAATTGTTTAATATTTATTAAAAATAATTTATTTATTTAGTTAAGTAAATAATGTATTCGTTATTTATCACTCAGCGGTTACTTCTATGCAAAAGACTCAATTAAATGCCGTTATTCGTTTATTGCGGTATATAAAATCGTATCGAAAGCAAGTTATACTTGCTTCAGTTTATTCCTTTTTGAATACGATTTTTTATATTTTACCTGAAGTATTAGTTGGCCTTGCCGTGGATGTCGTTGTTTATCAACACAACTCATTATTGGGGCGCCTAGGTGTCACTCAATTACCTAACCAATTAATTGTATTAGGTGTGCTTACATTTTTTGTTTGGGTTTTATTATCCGTATTTGAATATCTTTATTCAATCAAATGGCGCAATTTAGGCCAAGCCATTCAACATCAATTGCGTATGGATACTTATAAACATATTCAAGATGCTGATATGAATTTTTTTGAAAATAGCAGTAATGGTAATCTGGCCTCCATTATGAATGATGATATCAATCAATTGGAACGTTTTATTGATAATGGCGTTAATATGATTATTCACATTGTTGCCAGCACGCTCATTGTCGGTGCCATTTTTTTCATCTTGGCTCCTAAACTAGCCATTTTAGCCTTCATTCCTGTTCCATTTATTTTATATGGTGCTTATTATTTTCAACATTTAATTAGCCCAGAATATGAAAATGTCAGACGAAAAGCGGGTGAATTAAATAATCGATTTATAAATAACATGCTGGGAATGGCTACTATAAAAAGTTTTACTGCCGAACAACATGAGTTGAATTTAATAAAAGAACAAAGCATGGAATATCGTAATGCAAATGCGATTGCAATTAAACTAACGTCGGCTATCACACCTATTATTCGCCTAACCGTGATGTTTGGTTTTATATCAACATTAATTTATGGCGGTTGGATGACATTGCAGGGAGAACTCTCTGTGAGCGTATATAGCGCATTGGTTATTTTGAGCCAACATTTATTATGGCCTTTAACTTATTTACCTGAAGTCACAGATCATTTTTATCGCGCTGTCGCTTCTGTTAATCGGGTTTTTAATTTACTCTCTGTGCCTATCAATATCACCTCGGGTGCACTCATTCCTCGTTCAACCAGCATTCAAGGCGAAATTATGTTTGATAAATTAAGTTTCACTTATCAAAAAGATAACAAACCAGTGATTGATAATCTCAATTTAGTGATTCCAGCTGGAACGACAGTGGGTTTTGTGGGAAGCACTGGTACAGGTAAAAGTACACTAGTTAAATTATTATTACGATTTTATGATCCCACACAAGGCGCCATAAAACTGGATGGAAAAAATTTAAAAGATTTTGATTTAGATGCACTACGCCGTCATATCGGCTATGTCAGTCAAGATGTATTTTTATTTAACGGTACTGCCGCTGAAAATATAGCTTATGGTACGTTTAATGCAACACAAGAAGAAATTGAAGAAGCGGCTAAATTAGCTGAAGCGCATGATTTTATTATGGCGATGCCACAAGGGTATAAAACACGTATAGGTGAGCGCGGAACAAAATTATCTGGGGGACAAAAACAACGTTTAAGTATCGCACGAGCTATTTTAAAAGATCCCTCTATTCTTATTTTAGATGAAGCTACCTCTGCTGTTGATAATGAAACAGAAGCAGCGATTCAACAGTCACTAAATAAAATTATACAAGATCGTACCACTATCATTATCGCGCATCGTTTAAACGCCGTGCGCAATGCAGATCTCATTTATGTACTCGAAAAAGGCGTCGTGACTGAACAAGGCGATCATGATTCATTAGTCGCTGCCGATGGCATGTATGCATGGTTATGGCAATTACAAACCGGTGCGATTTATTAACTTCAGCCTCATCAATCTTTATAAAACCTTAAGCTCACCCTCTCAGAGGTTGGCTGCCTGATGCCAAATTTTCTTATAAATAATTAAGAATAGTTTAATAAAAAGCAATAATTTATATTATAAGATGAATTCGCTAATCATTAAGAGGTAATCGATGAGTAAACTTACCAGTTTTACTTATATTTTTTTGGGACCTAAGCTAGATCCTAAACGGGATCGCGCGCAAATTAAAACTCCTTTGTACACTTTTACTGCGGTAGGAATAAGCTTTGATCACAAAGAAGAAGTCATTGAAGTCGCTAAAGAAATGGTGAAAGAAGGAGCTCAAATGATTGAATTATGCGGTGGATTTGGTCCTCTTTGGATAGCAAAAGTCTCCGAAGCCATTGACTTTCACGTTCCCGTAGGGAGTGTTGCTTATGGTCCTGAAGCACGTAAACCTTTGCTTGATTTGACGAAAGACTATGTGTAGGGTGATCATTTTGTCATCCATTAAAAGTTGTAGATGCTTTGTTAGACAGCAAGACAGGAAATAAAAATTCTTTCAAAAATCAATCGGGGAGTGTGGGGAATACTATGAGCTCATCTTTTCTATCTGATTCAAAGCCGGCCAATTCTGATAACAATACTGCAACACCCCATACCTTGCAGCGCAATCTCAATTCTCGATTACTGAATATGATTGCCATTGGTGGGGCGATTGGAACTGGGATTTTCCTAGCCAGTGGAACCGCTCTTTATAACGCAGGCCCAGGTGGAACCCTGGTCGCTTATCTTATCACCGGCCTCATGGTTTACTTCTTAATGACTAGCTTAGGGGAAATGGCAGCCTTTATGCCAAGTACGGGATCATTTTATGTGTATGCCTCTAAGTTTGTTGATCCTGCATTAGGTTACGCTTTAGGCTGGAATTATTGGTATAACTGGGCGATTACCGTTGCTTCAGAAATATCAGCTGCAGCCTTAATCATGCAATTTTGGTTTCCGCATAGCTCACCTTTTCTTTGGTGCGCTTCGTTCTTAACTATATTTGTTGCGATCAATGCATTTTCTGCGCGTGGCTTTGGTGAAGCCGAATATTGGTTTTCATTCATCAAAGTCAGTGCCATCATTATTTTTATTATCGTAGGACTTTCTATTGTCTTTGGTGCTTTTGGTAATGAAACCATAGGATTTAAAAACTGGAAGATTGGAGAGGGTCCTTTTCATGGAGGTTGGGTCGCTATTTTTGGCGCCTTCATGGTAGCAGGTTTTTCATTTCAAGGTACCGAACTGATTGGTATTGCAGCCGGAGAAAGCAAAAATCCTGGCGAAACCATTCCTAAAGCAATCAAACAAGTCTTTTGGCGAATATTAATCTTTTTTGTGCTTTCTATTTTTGTCATCAGTCTTTTAATTCCTTACAACTCTCCTCAATTATCCGGCTCAGACGTCAGCGTCAGCCCATTTACCTTAGTCTTTAAGCAGATCGGGATTACATTTGCTGCCTCTTTAATCAATGCAGTGATTTTGACAGCCATTCTCTCAGCGGGTAATTCTGGCATGTATGCTGCTACTCGTATGTTATGGTACCTGGGTAAAAAAGGGCATGTTCCTAGTGTATTTGGAAAATTGAATCGACGTGGTGTTCCTATCATTGCATTAGCAGCCACAACACTTGTCGCCATGTTAACGTTTCTTACTTCTTTGTTCGGCAACGGGACAGTCTATTTTTGGTTGCTTAATGCATCGAGTCTATCAGGATTTATTGCTTGGTTGGGCATTGCCATCAGTCATTATCGTTTCCGAAAAGCTTACATCAAACAAGGCTTAGACATCAAAAAATTACCTTACATGGCTAAAGGCTATCCGTATGCACCTTTAATTGCTTTTGCTTTGTGTCTTATTATTATTGGCGGACAAAATTACAAAGCGTTTATGGCTGAGCAAATTGATTGGTATGGTATTTTGGTGTCATATATTGGTCTTCCCGTGTTTATTGGCTTATGGCTAGGTTATAAGTGGGTAAAAAAAACCAAAGTCGTTAATTTGCACGAGTGTGATTTTAAATGTGAATCCTAGGAATATTAGATCGCCGTCCCGCGGAAGCTTGCCCTGTTAAGTTTTAAACCGGGCGCCGCGAGACGTCGAGAACGGGATGGAAAATTGACGACACATCCTAAGCTTTTTCTTTTTTCCCATGTAATAACAAATCAATTGCCATGAGTAATGCGGTATTATCAATAGGCTTTTCAAATGACACGGACGCACCTAGTGTTTCAGATAAGTCCAAGTAGCCAGTAGGATCAAGACGTCCGCCGCCAGAAATAGCAATAATTTCTAAATTAGGATGACGATTTTTCACTTCAGAAATCAGTGTAATGCCGCTTTTTTTAGGCATAATGATATCTGTCACCATGATATCGGGCGCTTCTTTTTGCAAATACTCTGTTGCTTCTTCACCATTTGCTGCACAAATGACTTGATGAGAAGCACGTTCCAACACTTGTGTCAGCATATCTCTGACGAGATCATCATCTTCAACGAGTAGAATTTTTGCCATGATTGCTCCTTTGTCCTTATGCCGAATACTCAGGTAATAATAAAGTAAACGTTGTTCCGTGGCCTAATCGGCTGTTAACAGTAATTTCGCCTTTATGCTCTTTCATGATCGAGTGCACGATAGAAAGACCAAGTCCTGTGCCTTTTCCCACCTCTTTCGTTGTGAAGAAGGGTTCAAAAATACGTTCTATGGTCGGCTGATCCATTCCATGTCCAGTATCAGAAATAACAATCTTACAATAGTTTTGCGGTAACGCATCAGGAAATTGCTTTAATATGGGATCACCCGCCGGCACCTGTGACATATTGATATTAATGGTACCTTCACCATCCATTGCATCAACAGCATTATTGATAATATTCACCATTACTTGATGGATTTGGGTTTGATTTCCAAGAATAGAAGTATCCATAGTGGGTTCAAATTGAATCGTGACACTGGCAGGGATAGTGGGCCTCAATAATGAAAGCGCCGCTTCCACCGTGTTTGTTAAATGAATAGGATCAAAATGATGATGTTGACGACGACTAAATGCAAGAATACGTGAGACGAGCTCTTGCCCCCGGTGGGCCGCATCCATCACTCTACCTAAATTTTTATAAACAATGCTGTCTTTGGGGACATCTTCTCTCGCCATTTCGACATAACCGATAATGGCATAAAGAATATTATTAAAATCATGAGCAATGCCCCCAGCTAATGTTCCCATCGCTTGCAATTTTTGACCTTGAAGTAATGCGACTTCAAGTTTTTGCTTGGTTTCTTCCGCACTCATGCGGTCACCAATTTCTTTTTTTAAATCTTCATTAACCTTATCGACGGTCAATGCGCGATGCCGGGCAAGTTGGGCAACACGAATAATAGCTGCTATCAGAAAAGAAAAACTCAGACCGAATAAGAGGGAAACCCAAGGAAGATAGGTTTTAACACGATTGAGGAAATTTAAATAAATTTGCAGATCATGTTGAAAAAAATACCACATCAGGAATGAGAAGAGACTCCCAACGATTGCGACAAGATAGGGTAACCACAGCCTTTGTGAGTGATTTAAATCCATAAAATTCGCTAAAAATCTGGGGGATATAAATTAGCTTAAACGATACGCCACCCTTTCCTCCAGCATTATTTATGATATCCAACGTCATCCAGTCTAATGCGCGTCATCCTCGGCCCGAGGATGAAGTTATTTTTGCCAGACTGCTTAGGGTACTGGCATAATAGGGGGCACTATTTTTATGGATATGAAACATGCAACTTTCGAAGATTAAAATGTCTGGCTTTAAGTCTTTTGTAGACCCTACCACTATTAACCTTCCCAGTAATCTGGTTGCAGTCGTAGGTCCGAATGGCTGTGGAAAATCGAACATTATTGATGCAGTCACTTGGGTAATGGGTGAAAGTTCGCCTAAATATCTGCGTGGTGAAGCATTGATCGATGTCATCTTTAATGGCTCTAGTAGTCGTAAACCCGTTGGCCAAGCCTCAGTTGAGCTTATCTTTGATAACACGGATGGCACTATAGGTGGTGAATATGCGAAATATGGAGAAATCTCCATTAAGCGTGTCATTAATCGCGAATCCGATTCTTCTTACTATTTAAATGGTGTACGTTGCCGAAAACGTGATGTAGTGGATCTTTTTCTTGGTACTGGATTGGGACCGCGTAGTTACTCGATAATAGGCCAAAATATGATCAGCCGTATTATAGAGGCCAAGCCAGATGATTTGCGTACCTACTTAGAAGAAGCGGCTGGCATTTCAAAATATAAAGAGCGCCGACATGAAACTGAGCTTCGTATTCAACATACGAAAGAGAATTTAGCAAGAATCACTGATGTACGTACTGAGCTGGAAAAACAACTCAGTCATCTCAAACATCAAGCGAATGTCGCTGAAAAATTTAAGTCCCTGAAGCAACAAGAACGTGTCTTACGCGCTGAATTATATGGCATCCATTGGCGACACTTAGATAGCAGGATGGTTGACTATACATTGAAAATCCAACATGAAGAAACGGCGTTGGAAGCGCGTAATGCTGAAATAAGTAAGACTGACAGAGACATCGAACAATTACGTCATGAGCAGCGTGTCGCTCATGACGCATTCCAGGAAGTACAGCGTCGCTATTATTCTATTGGCAATGAAATCACGCGTATTGAACAAGATATTTTGCATCATCAAGAAAGACAACACCAATGGGAAAACGATCTCAAACAGACAGAAAATGATTGGCAAACTGTCAAAAATCAAATTGCAGAAACAGAAGATAATCTGCATGAATTGGAACATGAAATTCAAACTGTCGAACCTGAACTCTCGATTGTTAATTCAGAAGCACAATCGTTACAAAACGATCTCTCTGTGGCTGAAGAAGCCATGCAAACATGGCAAAACCAGTGGGATGAGTTTAATCAAACATCTGCAAAATCTGCTCAGAATGCACAAGTTGAGAAAACGCATATTCAGCATTTGGAAGAACGCATTTCTTCCTTAATAAAACGTCAAGATCAACTCAGTCAAGATCAAGGCAAATTTAATTTTTCAGTGTTGAATAAAGAAATCGAAGACTACTCAAGAAAATCTTATGAAGTGGCAGACAGAGTAGAAAGTGTAAGTGAACAACTCTCTGACATGCGTAAAGAAATGACTACCATGCAGGGAGCGCAGCAAGATTCTAATTCACATTTAGATAGTATACGTAGTGAATTACAACGTCTACGTGGTCAACAAGCTTCGCTTGAAGCATTGCAACAAACTGCATTAGGCCAACGAGATAATCCCGCTACACCGTGGTTGTCGGAACATAAATTAGGTGAAAAACCTCGGCTTGCTCAGCATATTGAAGTCGAAAAAGGCTGGGAATCGGCTGTCGAAAAAGTATTAGGCTTTTGTTTACAAGCGATTTGTGTTGATCAGGTGAATGACGTTCTTCCCCATCTTGATCAGTTTACATCAGGTAACTTATGTGTTTTTATGCCAGCGCAACTTTCTACAACACTTCCTGGTAAACACAAAGGCACAGCACTGCTTGATAAAGTGAAATCACCTTGGCCATTGGATTCATTACTCGCAGGAATTTACGTGGCGGATTCACTGGAAGAAGCATTAATGCTATGTGAATCATTGGCTGTTGATGAATCTGTCGTGACGCGCGATGGTATGTGGTTAAATCGCTCCTGGCTGAAAATTTTACGTGAAGAAGATCCGGCAGCCGGTATATTTCAGCGTGAACAAGAATTAAAGCAACTCGCTTCGCGCATTGATCAGTTGCAGAATACACAAAAAGAACTTGAAAAAAATATTTCAGAACGCCGCGAAAAAATTCAGAAAATAGAACAACAGCGTGATCAATTGCAGCAGGCATACAATCATCAGCAAGCACAACTTGCTCAAGTCAATGCTCAGCATAAAATGAAACAAGAACGACTCGCTGAATTAAAAGTACAATCTGAACGATTCATGAGTGAGCAAGAAGAATGTCTAAGACAATTAGGACAATCACAAGCTGATTTAGTAAAGTCGCGTTCACATTGGGAACAAGCACTAACCGAACTTGAGAAACAAATAACCTCGCGCGAAAAATTCGTGAAAGAAAAAGACAAGGCTAGGCAACACTTGCAAACTGTTCGTGAAGCAGCTAATCACAAGAAGGAAGCAACACACGAATTAGAAATTCGCTTACAAACAGCTAAGTCACAAAAATCAGCTTTGCAACAAAACATTTCACGTCTACATACACATCTTGCTTCATTGAATGAGCGCAAAATTACCTTGCAGAGCGAACTCACTTCCATGCCGCCCATGGATACATTAAAGAGAGCGTTATCCAGAGTGCTGGATAAACACGTTAGTGTTGAAGTTGAATTAAATACTGCGCGCGTAGCAATGGAATCACTAGATCAAGAATTTCATAATCTGGAAGAGAAACGTCAAATCATTGAGCGTGATATTAATAAAGTTCGCAGTCATCTCGAATCACTACGCGTAGAATTGCAAGGCTGGAAAGTAAAATCAGATACCATAGTCGAGCAAATAAAAGAAACCGAATTTAAGTTAGAAGATATTTTGAAAGAACTTCCTCAAGATATTGCTGCAGAAGAGTGGCAAGCTAAATTAGATCAAGTGATACAACGTATTAATCGATTAGGACCTATTAATTTAGTGGCTGTTGAAGAATACACGACTTGTTTAGAGCGTAAGCAATATTTAGATCGTCAGCTTGACGATTTACAATCTGGTTTATCCACTCTAGAAGAGGCTATTGCTAAAATTGATAGAGAAACACGCGCACGGTTTAAAGAAACATTTGATAAGGTCAATGGACGTTTCCAAGAATTATTTCCGACCATTTTTGGTGGTGGTAAAGCTTATTTGGAATTAACCAGTGATAATTTATTGGAAGCAGGCGTCACGATGATGGCGTGCCCCCCCGGTAAACGTAACACATCCATTTATCTGCTTTCTGGCGGTGAAAAATCGTTAACCGCTATTGCATTGATTTTTTCTATTTTCTATCTCAATCCTGCGCCATTTTGCTTATTAGATGAAGTCGATGCCGCTCTCGATGACACGAATGTGTTGCGGTTTACACGATTGGTTAAAGTGATGTCTGATAAGACGCAATTCATTTTCATCAGTCACAATAAATTGACGATTGAAATGGGTGAACACTTGATAGGTGTCACGATGAACGAGCCCGGTGTTTCACGCCTAGTGAGTGTTGATATTGAAAAAGCTATTAGTTTAGTAGAATCTTAATTTGAGCGCCCTGGTGTCATCCCGGAAAGCGCGAAGTGTTTTTTACTGAGTGCTTGTCCGGGACCCATCCATGCTCTTGTGCAATAGTTGGGATGGGTCCCGGGCATTAAGCACTGCTAAGGCTCGCAAGCTCGCCGAGCAGTGCTAAATTCCGGGATGACAGAGGTGGACGACTGCTAAGGCTCGCAAGGCGAGGTGGGGCGACTCATCGCACATTTGAATGAATGTTCTCCAATAAAAGCGCATCATTATGTCTGATAGTAAATATAAAAAATTTCTTGATGAGTATGAAAAACTTTGCAAGAAAATTGACGAACTCGATTATCACTATTATGTATTAGACAATCCTATCGTTTCAGACGCGGAATATGATCAATTATTTGAACGACTGAAAAAATTAGAATACGAACATCCCAACTTCATCACGCCTGACTCACCTACACAACGAGTAGGAGGAACACCACTCAAAGTCTTCGCTGAAGTTCACCATCACATTCCTATGCTGTCGCTAGATAATGCCTTCACCGAAAAAAATATTATTGCCTTTGATCACCGTATTCATGAGCGTCTTGGTACCGAGAAAGACATCGATTATTGTTGTGAGCCTAAGCTGGATGGTCTTGCCATCAGTATCCGCTATGAAAAAGGTAAATTAGTTCAAGCAGCGACACGAGGTGATGGAACAACAGGTGAAGATGTCACCGAGAATATTAAGACAATTAAAATGGTACCATTGCGTTTACGTGGCGATGACATCCCTCGCGTGCTTGAGGTACGCGGTGAAGTCTTTATGTCAAAAAAAGGCTTTGCAACATTAAATGCGCAAGCTGAAAAAAAAGGGGAAAAAATATTTGCCAACCCGCGTAACGCCGCAGCAGGGAGTGTCAGACAACTAGACTCACGCATAATGGCGTCACGGCCTTTAGAAATATTTTGTTATGGCGTAGGTGTGGTAGAAGGTATTAAATTTCCAGGCAAGCATAGCGACATGTTAAAAATGTTATCTCAGTGGGGCTTGCGAGTCAGTCCATTGATAGAAGTGGTGCATGGTGTAAAGGGATGTCTCGATTATTACAATCGCATCTCACACAAACGCGATAAATTGCCCTTTGAAATTGATGGTGTCGTTTACAAAGTGAATAGTTTGGCGGCGCAAGAAAAATTAGGCTTTGTTTCTCGCGCACCACGTTGGGCTATCGCACATAAATTTCCTGCCGAAGAAGTCTATACCACTGTTGAAGCTGTTGAATTCCAAGTAGGACGTACTGGCGCTATCACACCGGTTGCGAGATTAAAACCTGTACATGTGCATGGTGTCACGGTAAGTAATGCAACTCTCCACAATATGGATGAAGTTAAACGTAAAGATATTCACATAGGCGATACCGTCATTGTGAGAAGAGCAGGGGATGTCATTCCTGAAGTAGTGGGAGTAGTGAAAGAACGTCGTCCAGCTCATATAAAAAATATTGTTTTACCAACACATTGTCCCATCTGCCATTCAGCGATTGAACAATTAGAAGATGAAGCCATTGCTCGCTGCACAGGTGGTTTATTTTGTGGTGCTCAACGCAAAGAAACCATCAAACATTTTGCCTCTCGTCGAGCCATGGATATCGAAGGCTTGGGCGACAAATTGGTTGAACAACTCGTAGATGCAAACTTGATTTCATCCGTGGCAGATATTTATGAATTAACACAAGACCAATTAGAAAATTTAGAGCGCATGGGTGAAAAATCGGCGCAGAATTTATTAGCTCAAATTGAAAAAAACAAATCAACGACATTACCTCGATTTCTTTATGCGTTGGGTATACGCGAAGTGGGAGAGACAACTGCTAAGCAATTAGCACTTTACTTTAAATCACTCTCTGCATTGCAGTCTGCCACGATAGAAGAGTTGCAAGCTGTTCCTGACATTGGACCTATTGTCGCTGCTCATATCGCTCATTTCTTTCATGAATCACATAATCGTGATGTCATCAAAAAAATCATTAAAACGGGTGTGCATTGGGAAGAAATCGAAGAAAGCAAACATCAGCCACTTGCAGGAAAAACATTTGTCATTACTGGAACATTATTAGATATGTCGCGTGACGATGCAAAAGAACGGCTAGAAAAATTAGGGGCAAAAGTGGCTGGCAGCGTTTCCAATAAAACCAGTTATGTCGTGGTGGGTGAAGAACCCGGATCAAAATTAGATAAAGCGCAAAAGCTAGGCATTCCTATACTTGATGATAAAGAATTTCATGCCTATTTGCGCAAATATGAGAAATAAAATCAAAGCTAAAATATTAGCAAACACAAAACAATTTGTTAATCTATACCCGTAGCGCTTCAGTTTTAGGTATTAATCAGCAAGCTCAAATCCACCACTCATAATAGAAGCTAACTCATCCCAGTAAGAATTGATATTTCTAAAAAATTTGATGCACGCTTGTCTAAAATCTTCTATTTTTTCGTAGTATGTGTTGTACAGCACTTTCTTTTTGAAAAATTTCCATAATCGTTCTATTAAATTTAAGTTAGGCGAATAACTCGGCAAAAATACTAATTGTATTTTTGAAGTTTCTATAAATCTTCTCACCTTTCTCGAATAGTGATATTTAGCATTATCAAGAATAACTAAAATTTCTGCTGCTAATGGATATTTCTTCTCTAAAATTTCTAATAGTTGTATTGTGGAATCATCATCGATCGTTTCTGATTCAATAATGGTTACCTCTAACGTCTCAGCATTCATCGCACCATGTAAATTCAAACGTTCGCGTCCACTCGTTGTTGGTATCTCGCGATTTTCTCCACGTTTAATCCAACCATAAGCTGCCATCGTATTATGCTGTGGATGTACAGCATCCACAAATAAAACCTCAACATTTTCAGCCTTATTTAGCATGAATTCTTCATATTGCTCTGCAAATATTTCTTGCTCTTGATGGTCAGGATGGCCAGGAACAAGCTTCGGCTTTTTATATTCATAATCCAATCGATGTAATAGATCTCGCATGCCGCTTTGGCTATATTTAATTCCAAATTCCTTTTCAACAAAATTTATTACCGATTGTGTTGTTAAAAAAATCTGAGTGTTTAATGCGTGGCATAACTGCTCAACATCAGAAACAGATAATTGCGGTTCACTTCCTTTGAAGTCAACTTTAAGTAATGCAGGCAGACCACCTTCTTGATATTTCTTTACATAACTTCTAAGTGTTTCATCGTCAAGTAAAAGCACTTCTTTTACTTCTCCTAGTGTCCAACCAGTACCAAGTAAAATTACACTTTTTATTTTGTCTGCAGAACGCCTGTAATACTCAGACTTATGAGCGCGTTTTAATTCTAATAATTCGGCTTCGTTTAAATTGAATCCCTTCATCTTTTACTTAACATTCTTCAGTGGGTAGCAAATTCTGCCACACCTAAAAATGAAACGCTACGGGTATAACTCAAATCAGAGAGAAATATCAGACATTGAAAAGGAGATTGACAGACTCACGTGTATTCCAACTTAGGGCTTGTCAAAGAATAATATATTAAGCCAATGCGCCTTCGCTCAATTTCTTAAATTGAAGCACTACTTTCGCAACAGGAAGAGGGTAGCTCAGGAAATAGCCTTGCACGATATCGCAATTATGATTTGCTAAATATTGAACTTGCTCTGCAGTCTCCACTCCTTCCGCCACCACCTCAAAACCTAGATGATGTGATAAGCCAATCACTGCGTTTGTGATTGCTGAATCATTGGGATTATGGGGAATGCCTTTTATAAAACTTTGATCAATTTTGATTGCAGACAATGGGAATAATTTTAAATAGCGAATAGAAGTATAACCCGTACCAAAATGATCAATCGAAATTTGAACGCCTGTCGTTTTAATTTCTTCTAAAATCTTTAAAGCGGATTCTACATTATCCATCACGGTTTGTTCTGTGATTTCTAATTCTAAATATTTAGGATTCAATCCCGACCCTTTTAATACTTTAGTAATGATCTTACTCATATCAGGATGATGAAATTGTCTGGATGATAATTTCATAGCAACCGTCATGTGTTCATATCCTTCATCATGCCAATATTTCATGGTTTGACAAGCCTCACGCAATGCCCATTCTCCCAGTTGCATAATAAGACCAGAATCTTCCGAAAGAGGAATGAATTTTGACGGACTGACAATGCCAAGCACCGGATGCTCCCAACGCATTAATGCTTCCACACCAGTGATATCACCCTGTTTGATTCTAAATTTTGGCTGATAATAAAGTGCAAGCTCATTATTATGAATCGCTTTGCGTAATGCCGAATCCAGTTGCAGATATTCTCGCGCTTCCGTATGGATTTCTTGCGAATGAAATTGATAAGTACCTCCGCCTGTTTGTTTGACTTTGAATAGTGCTTTTTCAGCGTTTTCGAGTAAATCTTCCAAAGACAAACCATCATTAGGATAAATACATATTCCTATACTGGCACTGAGCGAAAATTCATGTGTATCCACTTTAATTAATTGAGAGCAAATATTTAAGAGTTTTTCTGCTACCATTCCCGCAAATTTAGGTTTTCCAATATCGTTGAGTAAGACAATGAATTCATCGCCTTCTAATTTTGCCACAATATCTTCACTACGTAACACATTCAAAAAACGCTTGCCAATTTCTTTCAGTACTAAATTACTATTCGCTGCACCTAACATGTCTTTGACTTTAGAAAATGCATCCAAGTCAATCACTAATATAGCGAGAATATTTTTGCGCCTCTTTGAATGATTAATTGATTTATTCAATAACTCGTTAAAGAAAACACGATTGGGTAAGGAAGTCAGTTCATCATATTTAGCAATTTGAGTTAAACATTCTCTGTTACTTATCTCTCGTCTCTCCGCCAGCACACGTTTAGACATTTCTTGTTGTAAAATAGCATTTTTATCATTTAATTCCTGTGTTTGATGAATAATACGCCGTTCAAATTTTTCATTGGATGATTTAAATTTATCTATTAATTGATTGATATTAACCGTAATAGTTGAAATTTCATCATTCCCTGTCACATCGATAGGGTATGAGGTAGCATTATCTTTTACGACTTCAGCCAAATCATGATTTAAATGTTCAACGCGTTTAATGGCTATCATGCGCCATAGCCATAGAAGAGTCAGTGAAAATAAGATGGTGAGAATTGCAATATTATACAAAGGATAACGAATAACCTTTAAAGAAATACATGCTAAAAAAACAATAGTGGTCAGCCCAATAACGATAATTGCTTTATTTATTAGCTTCATTTAACCTCCTGGAACAAAAGAAGTCATTTTTATCGTTGTTTTAATGCCGACTACTATTATTCTCCTGCTTAGCTTACTGAATTGCAACGCTTTGTCCTAGCCAAAAGGGCTATCTCTTTATCTATTTCCGCTATTAAAGTACCATTAATATATATATAAATAAAAAGTTAACTATTCTCTTACATGACCTACAGTGGTGGGTGTAATGTGGAAAAAAGGGACTCCAGATCATCATCTAGATAATTTCGACTATCAAATAGACGACTATAAGTCCCTATTACGCTATGTAAATCAACTCGCCAGCAATAAAATGGGTTATCCCGTTTCACTCTTAACTTATCTTGGCATTGTTAATAATAAAATGCTCGGCATTCAACCTGGTACTTTGGCCAATATTTTATTAAATAACGTCGGTGATCCATTTAAAGATTCAGAAACCTCTCTTCTTGAAGTAAAAAAACATGAAAGACAAATTATCTCCATCTTGGAAAAGTTTTATGGCTTAGAAGAAGGACAAGCGAGAGGATATGTCACAACAGGGGGAACTGAAGGCAATTTTGCCAGCCTTTGGTGGTCAAAACGATACTTAATAAACAATTCACTTGAAACATTGATCAAAACAGATGATACAATCAAATTAGAATTAAAAAATGAGCAGGAATCACTCGCCGCATTAGCTAAAATTGCCACTAATGATTATCAAAAGCGAGCAAATCAGCTAGAAAAAATTATCGATTTAAATTTTTCCATAGGCAACAAAAAAAACATCGTGCAGCAATTACTCACGCCAACAGTATTTTATGCAAAAGGTCACACCCATTATTCTGTGCCTAAAGTAGCAGAAATATTACGATTGAACGTGAGACCGGTTGCACCTCAAAGTGATGGCACCATCGATTTAAATGACTTTAAAAAAGAATTACTTCTTCATCTTGGCGCGCATCCTTTTAGTTCTGTCATTGTGATTGCTAATATAGGAACGACTATCACGGGCGCTATCGATGATGTGCCAGGTATCAAAAAAATTCTTGATGAATTCATGCCAAACAAAAATTACACCATTCACATGGATGGCGCGTTAACAGGTTTTGTCTTACCTATTATTAAGCCATTTGGTGATATACCTAATTATTTTGACGCGCTTGGCGTAAATACCATCGCTGTCTCAGCGCATAAATATCCCGGATTATCTCAGCCGTGCGGCATTATTCTAGCTAAAAAAAAATTCTTTGATAAAGCATTTGAGAAGAGTGAAAGAAGTATTGAATATGTAGGTAACATTCTTGATGTCACCATTACCGGCTCTCGTTCAGGATTAAATGTTTTAATGTTTTATAATGCGTTATGTACGTTGGGTTTAGATAAAGGCACAGAGAAATTAAAAAAAATGGTCGATGAAAATATAGAGAATGCGAAATATTTATATCAACATTTAGTCCAATTATTTGGAGCTGATCAAGTTTATTATCCCTATCAATTCAACGTTATTTTTCCAAGACCATCTCAAGCCATCGCAAAAAAATATCAATTAATGTTGACAGGAGATAGGGCCACCATTTGTGTTTTAACTAATGTTTCAAGGACTTTAATCGATCAATTCATCAATGATTTAAAAATCGATAAGGAGACTGCCATGAACACAACAACTACCGTGGGATATTCCGTTCATACCTTGCAGGAAGAACATGTCAAATCAACCATTGAGCTTTTCGTAAAATCTTTTTGTGATGGTGAACCTATTACAAAACATTTAAACATTCGCTATCAAGACTATGAACCTTTTGCTAAAGAAGTGATTCAAAAAGCAGTGAAAGAAGGGTTAAGTAAAGTGATTGTGGATAAGCATAATCGTGTGATTGCCTGTAATATCTCAGAGGATTTGGCAGATCCATTTATTCCTCATATTGCACATTATCCCAAACTTAAACCTGTTTTTGCCTTGGTTGAAGCACTCTCAAAACCTTTTCTAAAGGGCAAAAAATTTATACGTGGTAAAGTCATCCATGTATGGATTGCCGCTGTTGATCCAACTTATCGAGGCCAAGGGTTATCTACGCTAGTCGATATGGCTGTGATAGAAGGAGCAGCACGTAAAGGGTTTGATTATGCTTATGCTGAGTTTACAAATGAATTAAGCGAAAATGTGATTCATCAATTTAAGGTGTTGCAATTGTTCAATAAAATTGTCTACGATAAATTTTCCTATGAGGAGAATGAATATCCTTTTAAAGGAGTTGAAGGAGCGGCAACAGCTTATGTTGCAACGATTAGACCTGGAGTAAAACTGGAGTCTTTACCACACTGTTTTACAGTGACGGAGAAATATTAACCTTATATGGAAATTGTCGCGGACAGAAGGCAGATATCCAATGACGAAAAGATTCAAATTAACAAACAAGTTAAAGCGGATCTAATCGATCATCTTTATAAAGGATGTTTGCCGGGAACATTAACAGGCATGATTGTCAGTCCTGTTCTATTTCTTAATTATTATGGCTACACATCGACGCGTTTATTAGCGGCATGGGTGGTGGTCTTTAATCTTATGATGATCTCCTTATCTGTACTTTATTTTATTTATATTAAGTATAAATCTAAATTCTCATTAATGACGTGGGAATATGTTTATTCCGCACTCATGACGGGATGTGCTCTCGCTTGGGTGCCCGTCATTTTATTTCTACCTCCAAACACAATACATCAATACCTGGGGTTACTCGTGATTTTTATGGCTTCAACGGGATATTCAACAGGAACGATTGGCCAATTTCGATTATGTGTAGTGACATTAAGTATTATTTTATTACCATTACTGGTTTGGTGTATGTTGCAAGGAGGTGTATTTTATCACATTGTTGCCATTTTTTCGTTTCTCTATACCTCATATATGATTAGCATCAATTATCGAAGTACACAATATTTTAAAGAATCACTGAAATTGAAATTAGAAAACTCTTTAGTCAGCTATCAAGCGAATCATGATGTACTGACAAGTCTTCCTAATCAACGCGTGTTACCTCAGTACATTGAATCAGCGATTAAAATTGTTCAGCAATCTAAAGATAAATATGCATTAGATACTTTTGCATTAGTTTCATTTTCACTTAATCGTATGGAGATGATTTATGACAGCTTAGGTCAACAAGCAGGTGATTCTATCATACAATCGGTAGCAAGCCGGCTTTCCTCACTCGCTTTAAATGCTGCTACAATAAAAAATGAAACGCAGTTTTTTATTACCCTATCGAGAAAAGACACATTTAATATTCTCTTATTACCTCTCAAACTTGAAGATGCTGAAGCGAGAATTAAATCTCTTTTTTCAATTTTAAATGAACCCTTTTACCTGGATCAAAAAGGTGTAAAAATCACAGCAAGCATAGGGGCGACTATTTATCCTAAAGACGGAGAAGATGCGCAAACCCTACAAAGCAATGCGGATGCGGCCATGCTGGAAGCAAAACAATTCGGTGGTAATCGCTTAGAATTTTATAGATCCGAAATTAATGCGCAACTGCCTAAACAAATCGAATTAGAGTCTGACTTGCATAACGCATTGAAAGACGCACAACTGCAAGTCTATTATCAACCTATCATTGATGTAAAAACAGGGCAGGTGATAAGCTCGGAGGCTTTATTACGATGGCCTCATCCCGTACACGGTTTTATTTCACCGGCAAACTTTATTCCTCTTGCAGAAGAAACAGGTTTAATTGTGCCAATAGGTGCATGGATATTAATGACCGCTTGCAAACAAACACGGCTCTGGCAAAAAATGGGATATCCTGCGCTTAAAGTAGCTGTGAATGTCTCAGGCAAGCAACTACATCAAGAAGGGTTGATTGAAACGGTTAAACATATCATCAAATCAACCGACTTTGATCCTAAGCTACTTGAACTTGAATTAACTGAAACATCTATTCTCGATGAAGCCACGACTTCTGTCATTCAACAATTAACCAAACTCGATTTAAATTTAGCGGTAGATGATTTTGGAACCGGTTATTCAGGGCTGAGTTATCTCAAACGATTTTCGATTGATAAGATTAAAATTGATCAATCTTTCATTCGAGATATCCCTGAGAACAACGATAGTATCACTATTGTTTCTGCCATCTTAGCCATGGCCAAAGAGTTGCAAATTAAAAGTTTAGCGGAAGGGGTAGAAACTAAAGAACAATTGGATTTCTTAACCACAAAAGGATGTGATTATATTCAGGGGTATTATTTCAGTAAACCGCTTGCTGCTGACCTGTTTACACAATTTCTGATAAAGTACAACGTGCCTATTTCCACTGGAGTTGAATTAACTTAACATCAACATAGTCGATGTATATAATAAAAACTCATGCGCTAGCGGGGTTGTTGATGTTAACTTAATTTTCTCAAGGAAGAGGTTATGAAAAGGACTGTTTCTTTAAAAAAACTTTTACGTTTAAGTGGACTTGGCTTAGTAACGGTTTTAGCCACCCAAGCTCATTCTTCGGGGTACAGATTAGAATTTCAAAGCACCTCGATATTAGCTGATTCGGGTGAAGCTGCAGTGGTTGAAGATGCAGGAACTAACTGGTACAACGCAGCAGGCTTGGTATATCTACCACAACAGCTCGTAGGTTCTGTCATTAATATCTATGCCCCCGTAAAATTTGGTGGTAATGTCAATGCGCCTTCCACATTAAATACCTTTGGTCCTCCTGTGAGTTTATTTGCAAACAACTTTACAGCCAGCGGCACCGCTTCTTCACATCCTGATTCAGTTTTGCCAGCCATCCATTACTCGCTACCCCTTAACAATCGTTGGGCAGTGGGCCTGAGTATTGTGCCTGCTTGGGGTTTTACAGAAGATTATGGCGAAAGTTCTTTATTGCGTTATAACTTAACTAGAGTGTATACAAGAACCATCGATATTTCTCCTAGTGTCGCGTACAGAATTAGTGATCATTGGTCAATCGGCGCAGGACCTGATTTCCATTATTTTTCTGCCGAAAGTAAAACGCATGTCCGTACACAAGGCATAGCACCAACTACACCGCCATTTTTTCTTGGTACGAAGGGCGATTCCATTTCCCGATTTTCTGCTGATGATTGGGGATATGGTGGCCACATTGGTATTTTATATCGTTACAATGATACAACCCGTGTCGGTCTTAACTATCGCACAAAAATCATGATGGATTTGGAAGGATTTAGCGATTTTGGTTTGAATGGCGGCGGTTTCTTTGAATCCAATACATTTAAACTCGGTATTCCTCTTCCTCCTTCAACCACGTTAAGCTTTTATCATGACGTGACTCCTTGTTGGGCACTCATGGGAACCGTTGCTTATGATCAATGGAGTGTATTAAGAAATTATCATGCGAGAAATTATGTTCAGCCACCCACGCCAGCCAATCCGTCCGGCATTCTCCCAAACGTTGTGCTACAACAAAACATGTATAATACGTTCGATTTTGGTGTTGGTACCCACTTTAAATTGAACGAGAAATGGATGCTGCGTGCCAATGTGAAATATGAACCCACGCCAACTATTACACCATTCCGAGAAGTTGATTTTCCTGATGGAGTCAAACTAGGA
Organism: uncultured Gammaproteobacteria bacterium; assembly: GCA_963711205.1. Lineage (GTDB taxonomy): Bacteria > Pseudomonadota > Gammaproteobacteria > DSM-16500 > DSM-16500 > Aquicella. The sequence continues at coordinate 1,246,827 of CAVQDE010000001.1, read as the reverse complement.
TTCCAAATCGGAGCTAGATATAAATTTAACCCTTGTCTCATGTTTGATTTGATCTATGGCCATGTCTTTGTGCGGACAGCAGGCATTCATGACGTTAATCCCATCTCCAATGCTGTTGCAAGCGGACATGCAAGAACCACTATTGATCTTGTGGGTGGTCAAGTCGTTTGGAATATTTAACAAAAAAAGTTCCCTACTGCGTGCGGGCGGTAGGGAGGGTAGCCAATACAAGCCAGTATACATCCGGGTATAGCGCGAGAAGTTTAGGTTTGACGAAATATTTAAATTCGACGACAAGAAAGGTGGTAACAAATTAATTGGATGTTTTTTGTAAATCGCCCAATAATTCCCGCATTTTTGCTTTAATCATATCAATGGCAATACGATTGCCGCCTCCACGAGGGACAATAAGATCAGCATAGCGTTTCGAAGGATCAATAAATTGAAGGTACATAGGACGCACAGTGTCTTCATATTGTTTTAACACTGAATCAAGCGCTCGGCCTCTTTCTTTAATGTCACGTTTTAAACGTCGAATTAAGCAAATATCTAATGCGGTCTCCATGAAAATACGAATATCCATGAGTTCTCTTAATTGTCGTTCAACGAATAATAAAATGCCTTCCAATACAATAATCGCATGTTGACCAACCGGGCGCGTTTCTTTCTCTCTAATATGCTGAGAATGATTGTAGATAGGAATTTCTATAGTTTTGCCTTGCTGTAGTTGCAGGAGATGCTTGTAGAGTAATTCATGATCAAATGCATCAGGATGATCATAATTAATTTTTGCTCTCTCTTCAAAAGGCATATTGCTATGGTCTTTATAATAGGCATCTTCGGAAATAATGACCACCTGATCTGAGCCTAGTTCATTGACTATGGTATTCGCTAATAAGCTTTTGCCAGAGGCAGAAGCACCTGAAATTCCAATGATGATAGCATTTTTTCTATTCAATCCTGAGTCTCCTCTACACGCTTTAATAAAACATAAATAGCACCGCGGCTTCCATGAGTAGGTGCAGCGGAACAAAATGCTAATACCACATTGATTTCGCGAAGCCAATGGTTAAGTTTATTTTTTAAGATTGGCATTTGACTATGGCGTCCTTTTCCATGAATGATTAATACAATTCTAATCTTTTCACGCAAACACTCTTGTAAGAAGTCATCTACCGCATTTTTGGCTTCTTCAACAGACAAGCCATGTAGGTCTAACGTAGCATCAACATTATATTGGCCTTTGCGCAATTTGCGAAGTATTTTATTCGAAACGCTTACTTGCTTATAGGCAATGAATTCTTCACTTCTTACCTCTTCAACATCAAATGCTTGATTGAAGTTAAGTAATTTGTCGTCAAATTGCTGTGCTTTTTTTGTTAGTCGATGAGAATGTGGTAAAGGAGGTGAAAGCCGGATTTTTTTCTTGGTTAATGGTTTGGTTCCTTCCATTGCTTTATGAAAGGCATCAATATCATCTTGGCTAATATTATGAGGCTTTTTAGGCATCAGTTCATATCACTTTATCAGTCAGGACTATTTTACCTTAATTTCGAATGTGGTGTTCGTGCAACTGTGTCATGCTATCTGTCGCGTGATGAACAGAAGTAGACAGCTCCAAGAAAAGGATAGATAATCAGTCCAAATATTACACAAGCATGCGTTTGTTATATAATCATTTAATTGAACAGGCTTACCCCATGACAGATAAAGATTTTTTACAGCGCTTCATCTTTGACAAAGCACCTGTGCGTGGGGAGTTTATCCGCTTACAGCAAAGCTTAAGTACTATTATTCATCAACATCCTTATCCTCCCGCCATCCGTCAATTGTTAAGTGAGGCTTTGTGTGTAGCTGGTTTACTAGGCGCCATTATTAAATTCAGTGGCCGTTTAACAGTACAATTTCGCGGTAAAGGTAAACTGAAACTCTTGCTAGCACAGTGCGATAATCATTTTCAAATTCGCGGTCTCGCTAAATGGAAAGGTGATTTATCTTATGAAGATCTCATGAAATCTTTTCATCAAGGAGTATTGGTGATCACGCTAGATTCAGGACCAGGTAAAAACAGTTACCAGGGAATAGTCGCATGGCGTGGAAATTCACTAGTTGAATCCATTGAAGGCTATTTTAAAGAATCAGAGCAACTCGCTACTAAAATATGGTTAGCAACGAATGAAAATACGGCGAGTGGGTTATTATTGCAGGTGATACCTGGTTCTGAAAAAACATCGATAGACAAAGATGTCATTAAACCGCACTGGGATCACATTGTTCAATTGACATCGAACATAGAAAGCAACGATATGCTAAATCTTGACTATCAAACTTTACTGAATCAACTTTACTCTAAAGAAGACGTGAGAATTTTTCCTTCTGTTCCTATCACCTTTCATTGTTCATGTTCGCGCAAACGAGGTGAAGATGCCATCGCCATTTTAGGCCAAGCCGAAGCAGAAGAAGCATTAAAAACTAATCACGTCATTATGGTGACATGCGATTTTTGTAATAAGGAATATATTTTTGATCGTGTCGATATCGCAAAGATTTTTAAAAACAAAGATGAACCTCCTTCTAAAACACATTTACACTAAAGATGCCTATGAAAAAGAAATTCATCATTATTGCCTCATTGCTCGTTGTAGGAATCGCCGCCTGGGGTATCATAAAATATCGTTCCCAATCAGCCAATGTGCAAGCTAGCGCCATTTGGGTACAGGCAGCGGCAATAAAAGAAACCTCATTCCCATTGGAAGCTAGCGCTATTGGTACGCTAGTCGCGCGTAGTGTAGAAATTACCCCGGAAATAGCCGGACATGTAAAAGAAATTCTGTTCCGTGATGGAACTTTTGTTTCAAAAGGAACTCCACTGATTCAATTAGATGATTCGATTTATAAAGCAAAATATGACTCCACAAAAGCACAACTCATTTATAGTGAAAATGACTATAAGCGTAAAGCCTTATTGGGCAAGCAAGGAGTTATTACAAAACAAGCCATTGATCAAGCAGAAGCGGATCTGAAAGAAAAAAAAGCCAATGCAGATGAAAATGCGGTCATGATCAATAAAATGAAATTGACCGCGCCTTTCGATGGCATGGTAGGAAAAAGCAAAGTCAATCCGGGCGATTATGTCACCACAGGACAAAGTGTTGTGACATTAACTGATACTAAGCATTTGCGTATTGAATATAATGTTCCTGAAAAATATCGACCTGCATTAAAGTTAGGACAGGAAGTAAAAATTACGACATCGACTTATCCAGGGAAAATTTTCACTGGTAAAGTCGCGTTTATGTCACCAACCATCAATACCGATAGTCGATCCGTTTCACTTTATGCCGATGTGAATAATGAGTCTAACGAATTAGCGGCGGGCATGTTTGTGAATGTGTTACAGTCATTAGGCCGGGAAGAACGCGTCATCATGATCCCTTCGCGCAGTTTGGTACCTGTTTTAGATGGCATTCAGGTGTATAAAGTGGTCGATGGCAAAGCGTATGCCACTCCGGTACTGACAGGTAAACGGACAGAAGAGAATGTACAAATTCTACAAGGCTTGTCACCCGGAGATGTCGTCATCACCGATGGCCAGCTCAAAGTAAAAAATAGTGCATCAGTAAAAATTAAAACATAGAGAATGTGATCGTGAATGTAACTACATTTTGTATTCGTCGTCCGGCCTTTACCATTGTCATTAGTTTGGTCATGACTATTATTGGCATCATTGGATTTATAAATTTGCCGGTGCGTTGGATTCCGAATGTTACCCCACCTGAAGTGACAATTTCCACGACTTATCCCGGTGCCAACGCACGTTTAGTCGAACGTGATGTCACCAAAGTAATTGAAGATATGCTCTCTGGCATTAACGGTGTTGAAACTATCACTTCCAACAGTCGTCAAAATGAAAGTCAAATCTCGATTAAATTTAAATTGGGACGGAATATGGATGCGGCCGTGGAAGATGTACGCAGCAGCCTTGAACGTGTGCGCGGTTCGTTGCCCAAAGATGTGCAAAACCCCATTGTATTGAAAGCAGATCCGAATAATGACGCCATTTTATATATTTCATTTTATGATGCTCATCGTAATGAACGCGAGTTAAGCGATTATATTGATAAATACATTGTCCCTTCGTTTGAAACTATTGATGGGGTAGGCAGTGTCAGCATATTTGGAAAACGTATTTCCGCCATGCAAATTCGCTTAGATCCCGCCAAGATGGCAGGCGCGAATGTCACTGTCGAAGAAGTCTCACAATTACTTCAAGAACAAAATGCATCCATTCCCAGCGGACAAATTCGTGGATTGGATCGTTACTATAGTTTGGTTGCCGATGCGGGATTAAAATCGGCTGAACAATTTAATGATTTAATTATTCGCGATAATCTAAATCAAGTGGTCCGATTAAAAGATATTGGTGAAGCAAGCATAGATGCTGAAGATAAAGATTCTGCCTTCCGTATTAGTGGAAAACCGGGTATTGCCCTGGGGATTGTAGTGCAATCGACTGCCAATCCCTTGGATGTGGAAAATCAAGTCCAAAAAGTATTTGCTGACTTGAAGCGCACTTTACCCGCTGGCATGGAAGCAAACATTATTTTCAATCAAGCGGATTATATTCGCGCTTCTATACACAGCGTTTATGAATCATTTATTGAGGCGGTCCTTTTCGTTTGGTTAGTCATTCTTGCGTTTCTCTGTAGTTTCCGTGCGACATTAGTTCCGGTAATTACCATTCCTGTCTGTTTAATTAGTACATTTGCGTTGCTTTATTTCCTGGGTTTTTCCATTAATACCATCACGCTCATGGCGTTTGTCCTTGCGATCGGACTTGTGGTGGATGATGCCATTGTCATGCTTGAAAACATTAGCCGACATATGGAAGAAGGTTTATCTGCTTTTTCAGCCGCGTTGAAAGGAAGTCGTGAAATTATCTTTCCCATTATTGCAATGACCGTTACACTGGCTGCAGTTTATGCACCCATTGCATTTACTCCTGGTCTCTTAGGTGTGATATTCCGTGAATTTACGTTCACCTTAGCAGGAGCGGTAATCATTTCAGGTATTGTTGCATTAACCTTGTCTCCCATGATGTGCGCGCGCATATTGAAAAACACTGCCCAGGTCAATCGCTATGGTGCATGGCAGGCTAGGCAAATAGAACTTCTGCAACAGGTTTATCAGCGCATACTTTATTACTTAATAAAAAAAAGAAATTGGGTAGTGGCTTGTTTGCTCATCATGGCTGGGATAGGTGGAGGAATTTATCATTATTTATCTTCTGAACTCGCACCGTCTGAAGATATGAATATCATTTATGTGTCTACTTCAGCACCACGCAGTGCTAGTTTTAAATATACAGATCAGTATGTAAGACAGATGGAATCCATTTACCAAAACATACCTGATATCACTTCTTATTTGAGTATCAGCGGTGGTTATTCTGCCTCACACGCTTTTCAACTTTTAATGTTAAAACCACGCAGCGAACGACAACAATCCATTGACCAATTAGTAGCATCTTTAACAGCGCAATCCTCACTGATTTCCGGTGCGCGCATCAATGTCTTTACGCCTTCCTCCCCCCTCGCAGAATATGCCGGCAGCAATGAGGGCGACAGTGTGGGCATAGTGATGATGACATCTAGCGATTACAATAAATTGCAACAATCTTCACAGCAAATGCTGGAAGCCATCAAAAAAGTGCCTGGTTTCTCTCATGCAGAAAATTCATTGAAGTGGGACAGTGAGCAATTTCAAATTACGATTGATAGAGAAAAAGCAGCAGATCTCAAAGTAACGATTCCCACCATTACGAATACACTTTCGACATTAATCGCAGGCAAAAATATTGGCAAAACCGATGACTCAAATATTCTCATACAAATTAATGAGTCCGCTCTAACAAATCCCAATTTAGTACAACAACTTTATGTCCGTAATGTGGATGGCAAAATGGTGCCTTTATCCAGTGTCCTCACTATTAAAGAAGGAACCACACCAGATGCCTTTGGGCATTTCTCACGTTTGCGCGCAGATACCATTTATCTGACCTTGTCACCTGATTTTAAAGTGGCTGATGCCATTAAAACCCTACAAAACATAGCAAAAGAAAACTTACCGGATGACATCAAATATTCCTTTGTCGGTGAAGCAAAAAGTTATCTTGAGTCTAGCGGCAAAACAGCTTTCACTTTCTTACTAGCACTGATATTCATTTATCTTGTTCTCGTCGCGCAGTTTGAAAGTTTCATCGATCCTCTTATTATTTTATTTACGGTTCCGTTTGCAATGGTAGGTGCCTTATTAACATTGAAATTATTTGGAGGCACATTGAATATTTATAGCAATATCGGATTAATTACTCTGGTGGGATTGATTGCTAAGCATGGCATTCTAATCACCGATTTTGCAAATCGATTGCGAATGACAGGTAAATCCGTTCAAGAAGCGGTGATAGAAGCATCCAGGTTACGATTGCGTCCCATTTTAATGACCACTGCTGCGATGGTGTTAGGAGCTCTTCCATTGGCTTTTGCCTTTGGACCAGGCGCTGAAAGCCGTCAACAAATAGGATTAGTGATTACCGGAGGCCTTTTATTGGGCACCTTCTTCTCACTCATTGTTGTACCTATCACCTATACTTATTTAGCACCCTTTAGAAAATTAACTATGCAACCTCAGGAATAAAAGCATGCAGTTATTTTATGAAATATTTCCCGTTCTTTTATTTTTTCTTGCTTTCAAATTCTATGGTATTTACGTCGCAACCGTAGTAGGAATCATCACCACTGCCTTGCAAGTCATGATCAGCCGGCTATGGAAGGGGAAATGGGATCATAAGCAATTGATTACGCTAGTGGTCTTTCTTTTATTTGGTGGATTGACGCTATATTTTCATGATCCGATTTTCGTAAAATGGAAACCGACCGTGGTCTTTTGGATATTTTCCATTGTCATCATTGGCAGTCAATTTTTAACAAAAAAGCCGTTAATGCAACGACTCATGGAAAATGTGCTGCAAGATAAAGGGATTGTACCTATCCATGTTTGGAAAAATTTGAATTTGATTTGGGCTGGCTTTTTTATCGTCCTTGGCGGGATTAATATCTATGTTGCTTATTATTACAGTAATGATGCTTGGGTTAATTTTAAATTTTATGGCATCACCGCTGCATTAATATTATTGAGTATTATTCAAGCCATCTATTTAATGCGTTATATGCCAGAGAGTAAACCTGAAAAATGATCGCACAAAACCGACTAGCTATTATCCGATCTCGTTTAGAAAAAGCATTTTCTCCTCATCATCTTGAAGTAGTGGATGAAAGTGATAAACACATTGGCCACGCAGGCCATCAAGGGGGAGGGAGACATTTTGCTGTCATTATCTCTGCCGATGCGTTGAAAGACCTGACACGCGTGGAAGCGCATCGTCAAATTTATGCTTTGTTTACGGATATGATTCCAGATCAAATACATGCTTTACGTATCGTCATTAGGTAAGAAGATCGCCTAGTGATTCGCAACATACCAGAAAATGCGTTTACTCATTTAATACGGCTTGATGCTCTTTTAATTGTTCAGCGGTTAACATAAACACGCCGCCACCACCGCGTTGAAATTCTAACCAGGTAAAGGGAATGGAGGGATAATTTTCAGCTAATGCATATTCACTATTACCCACTTCCACGACCAATATCCCTTTATCATTAAGATAGTGAGTGGCTTCACGTAAAATACGAATAGCCGCATCAAGACCTTGTGTTCCAGCAGCTAAACCTAATTCAGGTTCATGCTGAAATTCATTAGGAAGATCAAACATTTCTTCTGAACTGACATAGGGAGGATTAGTCACAATGATATCGTATTTATTAGGGGATAATGAGGCAAAAAGATCAGATTCATATAAATGAATTTGATTTACCATACCATGTCTTAACACATTAATTTTAGCGACCGCCAAAGCGTCAGAGGAAATATCACTGGCATCAATCGCAACATCCGGGAAGGCTTTCGCACAAGCAATCGCGATACAACCACTGCCTGTGCATAAATCTAAAATACGTTCAACCTTATCAGGATTAATCCAAGGCTGAAAATGGCTTTCAATCAATTCGGCAATAGGAGAACGGGGGATAAGTACACGCTCATCCACATAAAATGGCATTCCTGCAAACCAAGCTTCATGCGTGAGATAAGGTACTGGTATTCTTTTTTCTACCCGTTGCTCAATGAGCTCGGTTAATGTTTCCCGCTCTTCTTGAGTCAAATTAGCATCAAGCACAACAGGACTAATATCGAGTGGCAAATGAAGAGTATGTAACACAAGGGCTATGGCTTCATCCCAAGCATTATCCGTACCGTGACCATAATAGAGACCTGCCGAATTAAAACGGCTCGTGGCAATGCGAATAAAATCACGTATGGTTTTAAGATCTCTATACTGGTTCATGGATTTTCCTTCATTAGATTTTGAGTTCGATTGGCCCCGTGTATGTTACCAAGGTGGATGATCGGTGCAAACAACATTATAATTTGAGACCAAGAGCATGGACAAACATTGGGGCAGGGCAGTATGACAAATAAACTAGGGTGTCTTTTTGTTGATATTCAAGGGACGGAGCTAAATCCTGAAGATCGCGAAATCATTGCTCATCCTATGGTGAGTGGAGTAATTTTATTTACGCGCAATTATGAGACGCGCGCCCAACTAAAAGATCTTTGTCGCAAAATCCGTTCATCACGCAAACTTCCCTTGCTAATCATGGTCGATCAAGAAGGTGGGAGAGTGCAACGCTTTATTAGCGAATTTACCCGCTTACCCTACATGGGAGCAATCGGTAGACACTATGATGAACATCCAGAATCAGCGTTAAAGCTGGCTAGCGACTGTGGTTGGCTAATGGCAACTGAATTATTATCCGCAGGATTGGATTTGAGCTTGGCTCCGGTACTGGATTTAAATATCGGTCTTAGCCATGTAATCGGTGACCGTGCTTTTCATGCCAATCCTCACATTGTCGCTCATTTAGCGACTGCTTATAGTCAGGGCATGCAGGAAGCGGGGATGACAGCAACAGGCAAACATTTTCCAGGACACGGCTCTGTTTCTCTTGATTCTCATGTCACTATTCCGATTGATGAACGTTCAATCAATGAAATCGAACAACGTGATCTCATTCCCTTTGCAAGCTTGGTTAAATCCGGCATTTCCGCGATAATGGCAGCTCATATCATCTTTCCTAACGCGGATGATATGCCAGTAGGTTTCTCGCGATTCTGGTTAAATGACATTTTAAGAACACGCTTAGGTTTTACCGGTGTGATATTCAGTGACGATTTGAATATGGAAGGCGCCAATATTTCTGCAAACTATGCAGATAGAGTAACCGCCGCAAGAGAGGCAGGATGTGATTTTACTTTGGTTTGTAATAATCGCCAGGGTGTCATACAAGTGCTGGATCATTTATCAATTAACACTCAACAAGTCGATGTGAATAAATGGGACTTGCTACAAGGTGATTTTTCGCACATGAATGAGAGTTATCAAAATCATCCTCGTTGGCAGAAAACATATGAAAAATTAATTATTTTTTAATTTATCCTGGAGCAATATGCAATCAATTAAAAAAATACAATCTGTGCTCGAAAAAGCTGAATGTCTTTATAGTGCAACAGAAATCCATGAAGCGCTTGATCGAATGGCGATTGACATTACCCAACAATTAAAAGATTCCAATCCTCTCATTTTATGTGTCATGACAGGAGCTCTCATTCCTGCCGGACACTTACTCACACGACTGCATTTTCCTTTAGAAATTGATTATATTCATGTCACAAGATATCGAGGAACTAATCGTGGTGGTGATTTGCACTGGTTAGTGGAACCACGTCAATCCCTCAAAGATCGGACTATTTTGATCATTGATGATATTATGGATGGCGGACTAACTTTGGCTGCTATTATCGATTATTGTCGGCAATATAAGGCAAAAAAAATCTATACTGCCGTCATGGTAAGCAAAACCCGTAAACGGGAACCCAGTGTTAATTTCGAGCCCAATTTTGTGGGTGTGACGACGGAAGACAAATACTTGTTTGGTTTTGGTTTAGATTACGAAGAGTATTTGCGCAATATCCCAGGGATTTATGCTGTTTCATTAGATGAATGAAGGGGACTCTCGCATGCAGCAATACAATATGTTACAAGCTTTTTTCATGTCATTTTATTCACGCAAACTTTATCGTGACGTTGCTGTGAATTGGGGTGGAAAAACATTTTGGTATTTATTCTTGTTATTGCTTTTATCGTGGATATTTGCTGTTTACCAAGCTCAGTCCTTTCTCAACATTAGCTTCAAACAGATGCCAGAAAATATCATCTCGCAAATTCCCATCATGACGATTAAAGATGGCAAACTTATTACACCGCAGAATCATCCTTACATCATTACTGATCCCAAGTCACATGCCAACTGGGCTATCATCGATACATCTGGGCAATATCAAACTTTAGATCAAGCGAAAACGCCCATACTTATCACACAAACTGAAATCTATACTCAAACCAATCCCAACGAAATTAAAGAAAACAAAATTCCCAATCATTTAAATATCACGTTAGTCCCAGAAAAGATTAAATCCTATCTGCAATACTATTCTCATTTTGTATGGATTCCGATCTTCATTTTCGCCTTATTAGGTTCGTATTTCTATCGTATCATTCAAGTTTTACTTTATAGCATCATTGGAAAAATTTTCAGTGCGATTGGTAATTTTCCTTTAACCTATAGCCAGATTGTACAAATCACGATGATCGCTATTACACCCGTCATTGTCATTGCTACGATTCTTGATGGGTTAGGTGTTATAATAAAGTACCAATTCTTGCTGTATTTTGTATTAGCCATGCTTTATATGTTTTATGGAATCGTCGCGAATAAAAAATTACCTGACACTCAATCAACCACGATTTCTTCATAAAATCGTGATCATCATAAGGAAGGATTATGCTAGGATTTAGTTGGTTTCTCATTTTTCTCTTTGCCTTCATTGTGCTTGCCTATCAACGCGCCTCGTTAGTGATATGGACCATCAGTTTCGCGCTATTAATGATTCTTGCAACAAAATTTCATGGCCTCACGGTAGGCATAATTATCACTTGGATTATCTTGTTAGCTATATTTATTCCGCTCAACATCAAAACCTGGCGTAGACGGTATCTTAGTCAACCCCTGTTAAATTTTTCTCGCAAATCCATACCTGCCATGTCCCGCACCGAGCGTGAAGCAATTTCTGCGGGCACGGTCACCTGGGAAGGAGATATATTTCGCGGTAAACCCAGTTGGAAAAAACTATTGTCCTATCCGCCAGCTAAATTAACTGACGAAGAGCAAGCTTTTTTAGATGGGCCAGTGGAGACCTTATGCCGCATGCTCAACGATTGGGATATCACGCAAAATCGCGCTGATTTACCCCCTGAGGTATGGAAATATATTAAAGAACAAGGTTTTTTTGCCCTCATCATTCCTAAACAATATGGTGGAAAACAATTTTCCGCTTATGCACATTCACAAATTTTGATAAAAATTAGTGGTCGAAGTATTGCGGCTTCTTCTACTGTTTCTGTGCCCAATTCGCTTGGTCCTGCGGAACTGTTATTGCATTACGGAACCGAAGAGCAAAAAAATTATTATCTACCTCGTCTTGCTAAAGGGTTAGAAATTCCCTGTTTTGCACTTACCTCTCCTGTGGCTGGTTCAGACGCTGGCGCCATGACCGATCACGGTATTGTGTGTTGGGGCGAGCACGAAGGGAAAAAAACCTTAGGCATTCGGCTTAATTTTGACAAACGCTATATTACGCTAGCACCGATTGCTACCGTTGTTGGGCTGGCATTTAAACTTTACGACCCCGATCACTTGATAGGAAATAAAGAAGATGTCGGCATTACTTGCGCATTGATTCCTAGGGAAACACCGGGCATTACGATTGGCAGACGTCATTTTCCACTTAATTCACCTTTTCAAAATGGACCCATTCATGGAAAAGATGTTTTTATTCCCGTTGATTGGATTATCGGTGGCGTACAAAAAGCGGGGAAGGGTTGGGTAATGCTGATGGAGTGTTTGGCGGTGGGTCGCGCTATTTCATTACCGGCTAGCGCCGTCGGTGGAGCAAAAGTATTGACTTATGCTACGGGTGCCTATGCTCGTATACGTAGACAATTTAATATGCCTATTGGAAAATTTGAAGGCATAGAAGAACCCTTAGCTCGTATCGCAGCCTATACTTACATCATGGATGCAGCAAGAACGTTTGCCACGGCTTCTATTGATGCCGGTGAAAAGCCTTCTGTGGCTTCTGCCATTGTGAAATATCATGTCACTGAGTTGGGTCGTAAGCTGGCTTGCGACGGCATGGATATTCATGGCGGCAAAGGCATTTGCTTAGGCCCTAAAAATTACTTAGGCAGAGGTTATGAAGCAGCACCGATTGCCATTACCGTCGAAGGCGCCAATATTCTCACGCGTAATATGATTATCTTTGGTCAGGGTGTGATGCGTTGTCATCCTTATATTTTTGCTGAACTCGAAGCAGCACGTATAGAAGATCCTAAAGCAGCCTTAATCGCCTTTGACAAAGTCCTGATTAAACACATGGGTTTTGGTATTAGCAATGTGGTCCGGAGTTTTGTGCTAGGTCTAACCAGCAGTATCATTGTGAAAGCACCGCGCGGCAAAATGAAACGGTATTACCAACAGGCGACGCGCTTTAGCTCTGCTTTTGCTTTCATTACTGATGTTTGCATGCTTTTCTTTGGTGGTGATTTAAAACGAAGAGAAAGTATTTCCGCTCGATTAGGTGATATTGTCGGTTATTTATATCTTTTGTCAGCAGTGCTTAAACACTACCATGACCAAGGAGAAAACACAGACGATTTGCCAGTCGTTCGTTTTGCTTGTTTACATTGTTTGTTTGAAATTCAAGAACGATTTGATGAAATTCTCAAAAATTTCCCCAATCGTTGGATTGCATGGATTTTAAAAGTATTGATTTTCCCCATAGGTGAGCGATTTTCAAAGCCTAGGGATAATATGAATCATAAAATAGCGCAACTTCTCATTGCTCCTACAGAAACGAGACAACGTTTATCTGCAGGCGCATTTTTATCTTCTGTCCCTGAAAATGTATTAGCCGATGTACAAGATGCCTTGATCAAGACCATCTCCGCAGAACCTATCGAAAAAGAAATCCGGTCTGCTAAAAAAGAAGGCTTGATAGAAGGCTATACGAATATTGAGCAAGCTCAGTCTGCTCTAGAAAAGAAAATCATTAATGTCGAACAATTTGATATTGTGATACAAGCTGAGGAAGCACGCAAAAAAGTCATAGCAGTGGATGATTTTACTTCTGAAGAACTAGAAAGAGTCGTTACTAACTCTGTGATTCATGACTCTGTTTCAAAATTTAATGTAGTTAAGTAAGTGTCAAGCATCATACCGTATAGGATGCGAGATATGCTTCGAGAGCACATCCCGCATCTAGTCGCTATACGCGATTCTGCACACTAAATTATTTTCAGATCCGTGAAAGTATTGACCCATGAGCTGGCATGACAGACCATAATAAATTCTGGTATATTGCTTCTCTATGCAAATTACTCCTATAAGCACAAGTAAAAACGAGGGAATTTTTTTCTATCTTGTTTTTTTGACAGGATTTTTCTTATTACTTGAAATAAGTTACTTTATTCAATGTAATCGAACTTATTTTTATGCTTTTTCCTTTGTTGCAGATAATTTACATATTCCTGCTACGATTTTGCCTGGGATTGTTTTCTTTATCTTCGCTCAGCTTTTTGTTCATTTGGTTTATTGCTGTCTAGCGTGGCTCATCACACTTTTAATTAAGTCATTATTCCACGTCACTGGAAATAAACTGTTGTTCTTAGCGGTTGGCATTTGGACAGCAGGAATCGTGAGTGCTGCCATAGCGAATCAGTTTTATTTTCCCAATTCTAAATTTGCGGAACTGACTGCTCTTGTTTTAGTCAATCGAACCGTCGCTCAAATCGCTTTGCTTCTCTTTGTCAGCCTCGATGTTATCTTTGTGGTGTTAGCATTTATCAGCTTGATCCGACTCAGCATCAAAAAGTGGCTTTTTTCTGTTCCTTTATTCCTGGGTGTTATCGTCGCATCCTTCTATAGCTTCTTACCAGCAGCTCCTGTCCATCCCTCAGATGCTGCGACCGCTGAACAACCCAATATTATTTTCATCGGTGTTGATTCCTTGCGTCCCGATTTTCTCAGTTATTTCGGGTATGAAAAACCGACGCCTTTCTTTGATTCGTTTCTAAACCAAGCTTCGGTGTTCAGTGAAGCTGTGACACCATTGGCCAGAACATTTCCCTCCTGGACTAGTATTTTATCCGGCTTATACCCACGTGAGATAGGGATACGGACTAATTTAGCGCAACAACAACACATAAATTTTACGCATTCGTTACCTGCTATTTTACAACGTCAGGGTTATGTAACGATTTATGCAACTGATGAAACACGGTTTAGTAATATTGATAAAAATATCGGTTTTGATCGCATTGTGTCTCCACCCATAGGATTAAACGATTTTTTAATAGGAACATTTAATGATTTTCCTTTGACTAATATTCTCATTAATACTAGGGCAGGGCAGTGGTTATTTCCTTACAGTTACGCAAACCGTCCTCTCTTTTTTAACTATGAACCCGATAGTTTCCTCCACTTACTCAGCCCTACATTGAAAGCAAACCGAACTCAGCCAACTTTTTTAGCCGTTCATTTTTGTTTAACGCATTATCCGTACCTATGGTCTGGTTTAAATGGATTTGAAGTTAGCAACGTGCTTGAGCGCTACGAACTCAGCATACGCCGTGTCGACAAGCAAATTAGCGATTTTTATACTTTGCTGAAACAAAATCATTGGTTAGATCATGCGATTGTTGTGCTCTTATCAGATCATGGTGAAGCGCTTGAATTGTCAGGCGACCGCATCACAGAAAAAGAATTATTTGTTTCAAGCCATCCATCGTCATCCATACCGCAATTTTATCCCCCTAGTTTGGATAATGAAGCCATTGATGAATCAGCTGGTCATGGCACAGATGTCCTTGGCTTGCCGCAATATCATACTGTATTAGCTTTTAAATTGTATGGATTAGGCAATTATCACAAAGGATTAGTCCCAGGCATTGTCTCGTTGTTGGATATTAAGCCCACCATCTTAACCTTGCTTGGACTTCCCCTGATAGAAACCAGTGGGCAATCTCTAGCCATCGTCATTAAATCGGGTAAATCCCTTCCTCAATCAGGTCATATTTTTCTGGAAAGTGATTTTTCACCCGAAGCGGTACGCACAGTCTATCCCGAGACACGAAAAGTGTTACTAGATGGGGTAGAGCTTTTCCAAATTGATCCTGTGACTACACGTTTATATGTCAAAGATGAAATGAATAAGATGATTATTAGTAGTAAACAATATGCGGATGTATACGGAGATTGGATCTTAGCGTTGTATCCACAAAATAAACAATTTTATATGCCTATTTTGGTTAATTTAATTACAGGAGACTGGACCAATGACCTCCAATCTTCTTTTGCACACCGTTCACCGGCTGCTCTCATGTTGAAAAAATTAAAAGCATTCTATGGCAATGAGATAAATCAAGTTAAATCTTCCGCTTAAAAATTAAGATTCATGCACATCCGTTTAGTATTTGTTCACATCACACTTAGAGTAGGTTCATTACTGCTCAAATCTCCTTCAATCAATGACTTAAGATTATCTTAAGAATTATGTTGTTGATTAATTGGAAATATTTACTTGTGTATATTAAATGCGCTTTTTAATGAAGTCAGAATTGACAGTGTTTCAAACAAGTTGTCGAGAGCTTACTCACAGAGTTATCCACAGAATCTGTGGATAGATTTTTGGTATCGCGAAATGGGTGCTTCGCTATACTTATGAGCTTAGTTCAGATGTCATTCACATGAAAATTTATTTTGAACTTTAGATAAGGCTTTTCTCAAGCGAGCTAATGGAATAGCCCTCTTATTTCAGCCATGATATAGTTTAGAAAATCAATATACATAATCCGAGTAAGTTGATGAAATCCATGATTAAATCTATTTTATCCCTAAGCCTCTTTGTGTTTTTTAGTCTTAGCGCTTTTGCTGAGCAAGCTGCACAGCCATACCCATCACTAGGACAGATAGCTGCCATGGTAACATGTGATTTCGTAAGACAAACTATTTTGCTGCATGTTGTTCAAGCGTTTGGGCTGGGAATGTTATTGATGAGCATAATAATGTTGTTCATCAAGGAAAATAAAATATGGGCTTATAGTTTTATAATAATCAGTTTGATTTGTTATATTGCACCTTTGTACTATGCAGATCAAACTACCATATTATTGATAACCCCTGATTTCATCAGGCATATTTTTGTTAAGCATGTAACACTTTTTGGTAGATAAGAAGAGCTGGTCCAGGTTTATTATGATGTATTGCAAAAAAACAAGGATGATGACATGAATAAATTATTTACTCAGAAAGTAGCACTCGTCACCGGTGGAAATGCTGGCATTGGACGCGCAACTGCTCTTGCGTTTGCAAAAGAAGGTGCAAAAGTTGTCATTGCAGCACGACGTGAAGAAGAAGGCATGAAAGTCGTCGAAGAAATCAAAACGCAGGGTACGGAAGGAATCTTCATACGCACCGATGTCTCTCAGTTATCCGATCTTAAAACCATGATAGAAAAAACCATCAAACACTTTGGTCGGCTTGATTTTGCATTTAATAATGCAGGTGTTGAAGAATTTCCATCGCCGCTAAAGGACAAAACAGAAGCACTCTATCATCAAATCATGGATATTAATGTCAAAAGCGTGCTTTTTTCCATGCAATATGAAATTGAAGCGATGTTAAAGCAGGGTGGTGGAGTCATTGTCAATAATGCCTCCATTGCAGGTTTGATTGGTGTTGTGACGGCACCTATTTATGCTGCGAGTAAACATGCCGTGATTGGATTAACAAAATCAGTTGCACTTGAGTTCGCAAGACAAAATATTCGGGTTAATGCTGTGTCACCAGGTCCTATCGAAACAAATATGTATCAGCGATTTATTAGCGGTAATGAAGACATTAAACATCATTTAGATGAACTGCTGCCTATAGGTCGTGTTGGTATACCAGATGAAATAGCATCTGCTGTGATTTGGCTTTGTAGTCCCGGATCATCTTTTGTGACCGGTCAATCGATCACCATCGATGGCGGTTTTACAGCTCAATAAAAAATTTTAAATGCCTTAAATAAAAGTATTTCATCTTTGAGGTGAGCCTATGTCTTCCGTTGAAATTAACACAAAAATTGAAAAAATTTTTGCAAATGTAGATAAAAAGCTTGAAGAGGTCATCTCTCAATATCGTACGTTACTAATGAAAGTCAAACCAGATGATCCAATGTATGAAAGATTATTTGCCTGTTGTGATGAATTAGAAGCGCTTAGAAAAAAAATCCATCATAAAAATGAAACACTTTCTGATCGTATTGACTATGTTGGAGAAGTTTCTAAAATTATTTCGGATCTTGTGCAAGATATTTCAGATTATAAAAAACAAGTGGAAGCTAAAAACATTTCTAATGAAATGATGTCTATTCTTAGCGCTATTGAAAAAACAATTCATATGATTAAACCTGATTCTACTGAAATAGAAGATCAGATTTTAAAAAACGGGCAAGAAAAAAATAAACATTATTTTAGTATGCAACAAGCTGAGCTGGAAAAAATTATTGCTGAGCATCCAGAATTACATTAAATGAGAGGCAAGCAAGCACCCCGTTCGTCCCCAACTCCGTGATCCGGAACTGATCGATTAGCTAAGATTCTATGACTTTGAGCCGGGCCCGTGGACGACAATATCTGATCGGGTGCTGTTGACGATTGCTTTCAGTTCAGCTTGCTCCTCGGCGGGAACCGCGAATTTATCCAGCGTCTGTTGAAAATCGTCCATGAACGCCTCCCACTCCTTGCTGGTAATCTTCAAGTGGGCATGAGAGTCGGCCATCGACCTGCCCGTATATTTTTGTGGGCCACCTGCAGCCCAGCAGACCATCTCGGTCACCAGGTACTTGAATCCTGCAGGCGGTACGTGATGGTGCGCATCATTCACCAGGGGATTGGCATTCAATCTGGGGTCTACCATGATTCGGTTGATGAAGTCGTCGACCACAGTAGCGATGCTATAGACGCCACCAAGTCTATCGTAGAGAGAGGGTTTTTCCGCTGGCTGCATAATGATTCTCCTATGGTCTTAACACTATACGAACATTACAGTTCATGCCAGCTACGGCTGGCATGATACCCTATAATTTGTAAGGGAGACAATTTCAGGTTAAGAATCTTTTTCTTTGCTATTTTTGCTTAGGCTCATACCCAAGTTTTCCTTTTCTGTTTGCACAGAGCGTAACGAATTAGATTTCGTTTGGTCGCTTGGTTGAAAGAGTGTTAATGAACCTTCTTCCTTCCATATTCTAGGAGATTCTTTTGGTGTTACAGGTTTGGTTATTGTGTCAAACAAGAGCTTTTTAGAACGATGAGAAGAATAACGACGTTTAGAATGCCCCCCCTCGGCTCTTCTCTCGACTCCTCTAGGAGAATGTTTAGAGACACCAGAAGCCTTAGTAAGGGTTGTTTGAGACCTTGTCCTAAAAGATTTGTGGTCTTCGTGAGTAAGAGCTAATTGTTGCTCTAATAATACAGTTTTTTTCCGAGATTTCTTAAGAACAGCTGGTTCTTTTTTCTCATGATCTTCTTTTTTATGAGATTCAACAGGAGAGAATAAAACCGGAGAATGCGATGAAGTTTCTTCTCCGTCCATCGTGTATTTACTTACCCGATTAAAAAAACGATGGATTGCGTCTGCGGCAGGACGCTTTGTTGGATCCCAGTCAGTACCTAAATATAAAACATCGATTATTTGCTTGTATATCTCTTCGCTAGGATGAATATCAGGATTATATTCTGCCATTAATGTCTTCCTATCTTTTAGGATAGTCATAGGCTGATCAGCAAGTAGTTTTTGATCGAATAATTCTGCATTTTTAAATTCCGAATACCTTTCTGCTAAATTACCCAATTTGGTAAAGCCAAATATTTCACCCATCATTATGCAAAGTGAGTGTATCTCATCTGCTTGTGTATAAGGAACAATGCGTAAATCACTTCGCCACTTTACATAAGCTTCAGCAGCGGGGCGTCGATCTTTTTTCTTTAATTTCATGTCCTCTTTCCAATCTTTAGGTAACTCATTACCTGCTGCCACATATGCTTTTTCAAAGGATTCTTGCAACAAGCAATAGTCACCTATTAGAATATTGGGAGGACAATATCCTTTTGTAATACCATCATTCGTGTTAATTAGCGAATTATTCAAAACAGCGGAACCCCAATCAAAGATTGTTAATCGGCCATCTTTCACCATGCAATTACTTGGCTTAAGGTCACGATGAACGTATCCCTTTTCATGTATCTCTTTAACTTTTTGAATTAAATCTAGCGCAATACAAAACTTATTTTCGAAGGGAAGTTGGACAAGCGTGTCATTTTCGATCAAGGTCTCTAACTTATCTCCTTCAAGCACATTCATGACAATATAGATTTGCTCATTGATCACGGTTGTTCCGATATAATTCGTAGGATCAAGAAGAGAGAAATTGTCAGCTTCTTGTTGGTTAACAGGTTCATTAACCACCCTTTTAATTGCGCATCGTTTTTTAATTGTGGCGGGTCTACTAAATGATCCTTTTTTTCTCTTCTCATTTTCTGTTTTTATGTAACCAAGATAAACGTCTCCCATGCCTCCTGTTCCTAGTTTATCTGATAACTTGAATTTTATTTTCTGTCCATCAGATAATTTAAATTTGGTCTGTTTTGGTTTCTTTTTACGTAACATGATCTCCTCGTGTAAATTTTAATAGATAAGAAAGCTTGAGCTATTGTAACCCAATCACATTAAGCACCGCTTAAATTATGATTAATAAAGCATTAGATTTCAGAGGAAACTTTGATCTAGTATTTTCAACTAGTTAGTGGATGCCAGCTTTTTGCTAGTACAAACTCGAATTAATATTTTGATTGATCTCCATATGTAAGCAGTAAACAATTAATTTGTTGTTTACGTTGATAATTTTATAAGGATGCCCTTCGAGACACTGTACTTCGCAAAAAACGCTCAGTACAGCCAGCCTTCAGGGCGAACGGTAAGAATAAAATTCGGATTATTTACAGACCCGTAGCCTCATATTTTTTTGGTATACCCTTCTTGGTATTCTGTATGCTGCTTTTCTGAAAATGAATCGCCATGAGATAATGATTTTATTTCATTCCAGTCTGCGTGAGTTTTGCCTATATAAAAAACCGATTGAGAACCTTCATTGACATGAGAATAGTCATATTCTTTTCCTTTATGGTCCGGCTCTCTAGTAATTAATTCTAGATCAACTTTAAAATCGTCACTATTTTTGATTTGCTTATAAATATGTTTATCACTATCTACTAAATAGATATTCTTAAGATTGGATACAAAAATATTAAATGTATGATCTTCATTAGTAATTATAAAAACACCGCCTGGAGGTCTAGATTGAAAATACTTAAAAAAATCCTGTCCGGTTGTTTGCCAATTAAATTGTTCACGTTGCGCTTTATTACTGCCTAACATTTGATGACTCAGGTCTATAATTAGCTTTTCGCTTAATCCCATATTTGTATTTGTAACTAATTTAGGTTGATAATTATTACCTGTAATCAACACTTTTGCTGATTCCAATGAACAAAGAATACATAAACCCTGTTTGCTATCGACGTCCTCAATTTTATTTAACTTTTCTTTTAAATCCATGAATCCTGGCATTTGAAATTTTATTTGAATATTCAAAACTTTATCTATAATTTCTTTTGTTATGCTTTTTCCAAACGAATCAACATATTTTGGATTATCTTGTAAAATTAGATCAAAATCATCCCTCGTCATATCTTCTTTTGTAAGATACTCTGTTGCGGCAAGTAACACTTTAACTTTTTGATTTTTAGCGTCACTTTGAAAAAATTGACCTTTTATATTATTTATGTGGTTATTAATTTCAATTAATAATTCTGTAATTAAATCATCATTTTCACCAGGTTTTCTCTCTTCCACAGCTACCCCCTCTCATTATGAATTTTTTATATATTTATGTTTTAAAGTATAGTCTATATTCAGCGTTGAAGCATTAGTGCCTAAAATCATCTGATTTTTCAGCTAGTCCAATCTGCCTGCTACTAATTTTCTCGTTTCTACATATTTTTAAACGTAACAACGACATTTATTTGATCGGAATTGATACGAAATGTTTTTCCAGACGAGCAAAATCATCGACTCTTATATTCGATTATTATTGTACAGGTGATGGCTTAATTAAAATTGTATTTTTATTCGAGTTGCATATTAATCGTATCGGTTTTTTAAGTTGTTTCTCATACCACTCTTTGGGTAACCATGGATTAAAAATCGTTTCCTTGATTAGTTTTAATGTCGCAGAATATCCTTGCTCTTTTATCCATTTCTTTAGCTTTTTTGTAAATTCAGATAGCGCATTAACTGCATGTGCCATTCTCATTAGCAAATGAAATCCTTGCATCGCATTCCAGTCATATGAAAACGGATGTTCATAATGATAGCCTCGGTTCTTTGGAAAGTAGCCCCACTGGGTTTCCCCAGTGAGCCCCTTCTCAGAACCGTACGTGCGGATCTCCCGCATACGGCTCCCGATAGTGCTATCAGGCTTTCGCCTGTATTTGGCAAGTTGCAAGCAACCTGATATCAATAGTTTTTTGAACTTTTTATTTCTGATCAATTGCTTAATCAATAATGTGTGAGTCTTTTCAATGTCCTTTACATTTATCCTTTCTAGTAATCTGGCTCACGTATCTGCATGTGGAATAGATTCTAATTCTGGAAATATTCTTTTTAAATTTTCAAAAACTATCATCCCACTTAATTCCGGATTGATTTCACGTCGTGAGCTTAATCGAAAAATAAAAGCCAATAATCCATAAAGCATGACAACTACTAATTGATGCTTAACACTTTTAGCGCGCCTTGGATCATGTATCTTTGAAAATCGTTTGATTAAAATAGGTAAAATACTTAGCCATGCTTGAATTTGGGATGATAATTTATCTGATCGATCAGCAGTCATTTCTTCAATGCTGCAATAGGATTGTTTTGCATTTCGCGCTTGCGTGGAGCAATCAATGATTGTGTTTCGATATGATGCTCATGTATGAGTTGATGACTAGCTTCAATCTTCTTTTTCAACTCTATTCGTTTAGATTGCTTGAAATATATCGACTCAATCAATTCAGGTATTTTTGGCACACTGGCATTGTCCACTTCCTGGGATATTGCGTACCCCTTCATACAAGAACGCACAATATGAGGTGAGAAGTGACAGGCCTAATTTATCGAGTGAATCATGTAAGGTTTCAAATGCTATCAAAATAGCGTCTTGCAGCGTTATAAATTTTATCCCAAGAGTATATATTTAATTAAAAAAAGTGCACTTTAATCTATATCACCGGTATTGTGCGACACGAAAAGATTGGATGAGGTGGTTGAAATGTGTAAATTTAGAGACAGGATCATTTATGATTGGACGAACTTGAATAGGATTATTTATGCAAAGACAACTTTTGCTCATCTGTATGGCCGTAGGCTTTCTTTTTCCTTCGTTTACTCTTGCATCAACCTGTTTTGATCTACCCAATAGAATTTATTTTGACATTAAAAAATATCCGCTCAATATTAGTGAACAACATCTTAAATGGATGGATGTCAGTTGGCTAATCAAACAATTAGGAAATCCTCAAGTTAAAAGAATAGGTTTGCATGAGATAGAATTCACTTGGACGTGTGAAAATAGTATATCTCCAGATTTAGTGGCCATTGCCAACGAACAAGGTCATGTGACACATATCAGTGGGCAATATAATTTAGAGAGTGGTAGTGGACTATTTAGCAGAACTATCGCTAGTCCAGTGAAATTGCCAACTCCTTCTACCATACCGCCAACGACATTTAATACCCCCTCATCAGTGCACACACAAATTCAGCAGACGCCAGGACATGCATCGCCAGCTAAACTCATGTCCGTCTCTACCCTTAATCCATCTCCTCAAACCTCTATGACCCCACCAATAAATCCTATTTCATCAGCTTCCGTGAATAGACAGTTATCTAAGATCACAGATAACACTTCTGTTACAAACTACAATAGCTTCACTTGCCAAAACGTTATTCAACAAATTGCCGATGACATCAATAAATATCATTTAGCCAATGGTGGAGTGGCACCCAATTTACCCTGGCTGCATTTAACTTGGTTGCTATCGAATCTCGGTCAAATTCGACCGATAGCAACCAGTGATAAATTCTATCAATGGAACGGTTATAGTTTATTATTGTTAGCAAATGGCTCAAAATTAAGTATGGGAAGTATGCCGAATGAGAAAAGTGGCGAAATACCTTCATTAAACAAAATCACTCACGTGTTAGGTCAACCCAAAAGTTTCATCCAAGCATCTCTTAATAAATATAAATGGCAATGTCCATCGATTCAAAGCAATCTTAATGTAATAACAGATCAAAACGGTCTTATTATGTCTGTCAGTTATTTACTTTGTAAGGATACAAATTGTACTTCCTCTTCTGGAAGCTCAGCAACTCTTCGTAAAAGTATCGCAGAAGTTCAGCAAAATAAAATCACCACTCAAAACTTTGCGATGAATAATCAGCAAAACATGATTAATGCCATCAAAGAATATAATGCACACTTTAAAACTACCTATACGACAGGACAAGAATTAATCGGCGCCATGATTACAAATATAAAAAAATATTATGCGAATTTACGTCTTTGTAATCCTGGGACTTACGAAATCGCGTTACCAGGATTATTGGCTACTGCTATCAATTTTACTACGATCACTATTCGCAAAGGACAAGATGGACTGTGTGCTATCGATCAATCATCCAATGTAAATAATCAATTGATAAATAGTAAATGTGAATTTACATCAAAACATTTATCACTTTTTACTGATCAAGATGCTGAATCAATGGCCAGAGGTAATGTCTCTTTTGATAGCTCACATCTGACACCATTACAACAAGTCCTCATGACTCAATGTAAAAATTATATTAATGGACAGCTAGTCTAATGAAAGGAGTTATCATGGATAGACTTGTGCGACTAACTTCGTTCTTGCTGCTACTATTATGCATCACCCGCTGTTATGCTGCTAATGGCGATAATCATAATTATCCTATTCAATGGACCTCAAGTATCAAATTGAAATCTTTGCAAGAAATACCCATGCTATTGTTACGTCTCGCTCTAGTTAATAAACTCCGTCTCAAGATAAACAAGATGAGACAATTCAATTTCATCAAAACCCGCGATCGTATAACCACGGGTTTTTTAGCGATCAGCCCTTCTTATTAATTATGCTAATTGCTTCCTTCACCACATCATCAGCAAGATGATTCATTTTTTTATCCGTCGCAAGTCGCAATGATGTAACAATAATGAGATGTGCCAAACGTGGATTACCCTGTGATGACATACGAATTAATTCGATTGCGGAATCTGACAGCAGATTGTGAGTACATCCAGCTTGTGTAAAACCGTGCGTCAGTAATTGCCTGAATGCTTCACGTTCAATGATCGGCTTAAATTCATAGCGAGCTTGTATTCTGGAAGTGAGGGCGGTATGCGCTGGCCTGTCAATCTCACGAGCAAGCTCGGGGTGACCGGCTAGCCAAACTGTCATGTAATCTTTTGAGTCGAAAACGAAATTCATGAATGACGGGAAATCTCGAAAGAACTCGTGCGGTAGATTTTGTGCTTCATCAATAATAAGGACAGGTAAAATATTTTTTTGTGTCGTGAGATGTGTGACATATTCTTTTATGTCACGCCATAACTGCGAGCGCCGGCAGGAAGGTGTTAGACCAAATAAAATAGCTAGCTGACGATAAAAATCCAGACGTCCAAAATCGGTATCCGCAATATAATAAACACCATATTGGTGTGGATTTAAGCCACGTGTAATCTGACGAAGTGCTGCTGTTTTTCCAAGCCCGGGTTCTGCAGTGAGCAAACCGATGCCAGGTGAGTGTAGCAACCAATTAAACTGTTGTGTGAGAGCAGTCAGTTGACCATTGTCCCACAATTGAGTGCTATCTTTCCCGAGCGGTGCATGTGTTAAACCGAAGAATGATTGATACATGATTATTTGTCCTTGTTAGATGATGATATGGAAATACTGCAAAGCTCACTGTATTCACGATGGGCCAAATCAACGGCATTTTCGCCTTGTTTTATGGCTTTTTCTGGAGCGCTGTGTGGTCGTTGTCGCTTTCGATGAAGATTGCTTTTTAAGTCAAGGCGAATAGCGGGCCCAAGATCATCACCAAACGCAGATTCTATTCTGATCGCTTTTTTAGTATGCGGGTCAACAACCAGCGTTACTTTTTCACCGGAGAGATGATAGGACACTTCAAAGTGCATGCCATTCCAGCTGACTGTTCCATCTTTGCGAACCCTACGTTCAAACCGATGACAGAATATGTCATCGATTTTATTTGCGATAAAAGCAGTCAAGGGCCGCACATGAATCAAATCCGCACGCCAAGCATCAACGGGTGCCTGCTCACCCAGTCCAGTATGCGTGCGCTGATGGTAGACCTGCTCCAGCCACGCCCACAGACGGGAATTCATCTCATCAAGCGATGCTATTTTATTCATGTCAATTTCATTCAGGAATTGTCCGCGAAAAGTAGAATGAAATCTTTCGAGCTTTCCCTTTCCCTGAGGCTCATATGGGCGACAATAAACAAGCCTGATATCAAGATGCGCACAAATGGTTTGTAATGATCCTGCTCGATAAGCAGAGCCATTATCAATAATGATTTTATGCGGTAACCCACGCTTTAAAATGGCTTGTTTGAGGACACCCTCTATATCAAGTGCTGTTTCACCTAAACAAAAAGCGCTGTGCGCTATCAAGCGTGAAGCATCATCTAGCAGCGATACAAGATAGGTTTTCTTCATTCCGTTAGCTGTTTGAATACTGGGGCCATGCAGAACATCACCATGCCAAATGTCACCGGCACGATCGGCCACGAAAGAACGTCGCTCGATGGTGTGAAGATCTTCGACAACCCGTTTAGATAATTTCTGTCGCTGCAAAAATCGATGCACAGTGGCGCGTGCCAATTTATTTTTAGCAATGACACCTTGCCTCTCAAGCATCTCGATCATGGTATTAATGGAGCGCGCTGGATTGTCCTGCTTCAGCTGCAATAATGCAGCTTGAACTGCTTCTGGTAATTTTGTCTTTCCTTTATCGCTGCGTTGTGATGGATTTAATGCCTCGATCCCGCCACGCTTCCAATCGTAATACCAGCGTAAAATAGTTTGCTCGCTTAAATGCACGCGACGCGAACCAGGAATGTTATGTGTTTTCGAAGCCAGCTCACGAATCACCGCTTTGACTTCGCCACGTTTTAGTTCACCACGGCTTGCAAGCGGTCCCAGTACCATCAAGCGAAACAAAGCAATAGGATGTAACGGTTTACTCATCTGATCTCTCCTAAATTTAAAAATTGGAAGAGAGGAGTGAACCATAAAAAATGTTCCGACACGGATGGGCAAACTGTGTGGGGTCAATTTCTTGCGCAAATATTGCCATCTCAAAATTTGGCAAGCTCAGCGTTCATGGAACAGGCACCCCTGCGACATGGCAAAGACGCATGGCTTGTGCCAACGGGATTTTATTCAGGCAGGCTTGCCAGAAATCAGCAAGGCCAATTTTGCGGCCAAGGTCAATAAAATGTCCGCACAAAATATCTTTGTGTAAATGAAATTGCTCAGCAAGGCGTTCAGCCCAGCGACTGATAGTGTGGCGCGATGGCATGATTTCTTTGGCAGCAGCTTCAAAGCTTGTTCCCGTTAACACGGGTATCAAAGCAATCTGCTGAACCTCCCATAAATACCAGCGATGCGGCGGCAGGCATTCCGGAAGCACAGAGCAGGTCCTGCGACAACCAGGGCAGTAATAACGTTGAATTAAAATAGGATTCAGAGATTCCTCCTGGTTGCTTGAACGATCCGCTTTGCGAGGATAGCATCCGTGTAACCAAGGGAAAGACCTGCCACAGCAAAGACAGCGTTCCAGGCGCTGCTGTTTTAATTTTTGTGATTCCTTGTGTTGCATTAACGACATGATCCCTGCGAGAATACCTTGCATGACTGATCCATTTTTAGTTTGTTGTTTTAGAAGACGTACAATACTAAAGGAAGATCAGTCATTTTTTTATCTGTTTGTCTCAAGATAGTTGAGTGCAGGTCAGGTATTAAAGACTAAAATACTGCGGGACAAATTGAAGAGTTATGTCTTAAATTGTGCGAGGCGTAACAGCTATTAATCAGTAAAAGTTATGTGGGAGAAACAGTAAAATATGTGAATGAGCAAAACCAATCTGCTGTAGCAACCACTTGTAACGACTATATCAAATTGAATAAAGAAAAATACTTTACAGCAGATAATTACAATACTGCTATGGAAAGTTATTTCGTCACTAAATGTAACGCCCTCATCGTGCTAGAGAATGCACAACCTGCGAACACAAGCTTTGTTAGAAATTTTAATTTGCAAAAAGATTACGGGTTATTACCGGCAGCGTTAATATTTCCAGACTTAAGTGGAGAAGAACAACAAAATGGAAGTCTGCATGAACTTTACTCAGACATTCAAATAGAAAAAAATCAATCAGACGATAAATATTCAATCACGTTGAGTTCTGAAAAAGCAGCCGCAACGACAGTCATTTCAATATTGGCTTGGGGCGATTTTTCTCACAGTGGCCTAGATGAAATGCTCATTCTGGTTGCCGTATATGCTTATCATTTTGAAGGAAGCTATCGCTCATACAATACTTATATTTTAACAAGAAAAAGCGCAAATGCTCCTCTTGAAGAAGTTAAAACGCCTGAACTAAATGATTGAAATGCAAAAAGAAAAGTCACATACAAAAAAATTAGCTACAGCATTGGGTTCTGTGTTGATGGGATTATTAGCGAACTATTCCACGTTAGCACCAGGCATGGTGCCTGAATACATATTTCAAATTTAGTCCGGTGATGGGAGCAGGGTATAACTGGCGTGTCGCATGCTTTGAACAAATTTATTATCAATGAATGCTGGCCATCCAACTAGCGTTTTATCATAATCGATTAACACATATTTTTTTACATCTCCGGTCGGTGCTACGCTCTGTGATGTACTCGGTAATATAAGTTCTTGTCTGAAAGTCACTCTATGTTTCTCCATTAGCAGATATATTTTTAAGTATAATGCACAAAATGTTAAATAGTGTTTGCTGCGAAAAATAAGTACAAGTATTTGATAAATCATCGTGATTGTGAGACTAATCTCTGTATCACCCCATGCCAAGATAGAGACGTTTAAGCTTGATGATAAGTAGTCAACTCATAGCTTACCAGCGCACCCCATAAAATGATGCTCCAACAAATATAAATCCATATGAGAAAAATAGGTACCACTGAGAACACACCATATACCAATGTATAAGTCGAGAAATGGGCAATATACACAACAAACAATAATCTTCCTCCGTCTAACATCAATGCAGCAATAAAGGCGCTTAATATTCCTGCGCTAATTTTTACATGCGTATTTGGAACAAGAATGTAAATTAAACTAAAAAAAAGTGTATTTATAAAAATCGGTGAAAAATACACGAGAATCATCGTAAAAGCAGACAATAAAGGAAAAGAAAAGAGGTAAGTTGTTAAAAAAACACTAACGCCAATAAAAATGGGAATCAAAAAAATGATGAAACTATAAAAAATCCATGCCGTGTGTTTTCTTCGTTTAGTGACATTCCACGTGTCATTGATAGTCATATCTATCGTTCTAATCAATAGAATAGAAGTAATAAGCAAAAAAATGATACTAAAAGCGGGTAGATGAGAAGCTTGTTGGATAAAATTTTTAAAATAATTAATTAGAGTTAACGCAGAACTAGGTAAAAAATTCTGTAAAAGATATTTTTCAGTGATCTCCAGGATATCGGAAAAAATAGGAAAGATCGTAATTAAAAAAATACCAATTGATAAAATGGGAATAAGTGATAATAGGGTAGTGAAGGCCAATGCTGAAACACGATAAGAATAGCGTTCATCCAAAAACCGTTTGGTCGCCAAATAAAATATTTGTCCCAAGATGATAAATTTCTTAAACATAACAATCCTCCATCAGATACACCCATAGGATGCGTCAATCCATATCATGATCATATAAAGGGAAGAACGAAATAATGTCAAACACCAGCAGCGACATCCAGCAATAAAGAATTACTACTTGGGTGGTGGCGTTGATGCACTGGGATTTAAAAGGTTTTGACTACCCATAATGCTTGGGCTACCCGTGTTTTGATAAAGATTTTTTTCGTTATAGGGTATGTTTTGATAAAGTTGCTGATAGTTTTCGGGTTGTTGGCCACTGATCAATTGATCTAATTTTTGTGTTTGCGATGAAAACAAATTGGTGAAAAAAGAACCTGAAAGAAAATTGCCGCCGACATTGCCAACTTTATAAATATGCAGGGACAAAATAGACAATAGGATAAGCGTAATAATATATCCCCGAATGAATCCTAATGACCCACCGACTTTTCGATTTAATGCAGCGTAAGGAAATGAAAATGACTCTGAAAAGCCAGTGACGGTAAGACCTGCTTCACATACTGAAAATGCACCAACAAAGCAAATTAATAAACTGATGGAATACATAATTTGATTGACTAAATCTACCGTTAAAGGACCCGCTCCTATGGCAGCCATAAAATTTTTCGTCATAGAACTATCGACAAAATTGTTAACGATAGAAGAGGAAGCAAAGAAATTAGATAAGGGAACGGTGAATTTAATCGTTATGATTAATGCAGCGCTTAAACACATCAAAGAAACAATTTCTTTGGTAGCGCCTCTTGATAAGCCTAAAACAGTATTAAGAGTTAAAATTAAAAAGATAAAAAAGTCTAATCCATTCCAGCTGTTCATTATTTAATCTAACCCCATGTGTGCATAAGTAGGGTTTATTTTACATAACATAAGATAAATTTCATATATTTTTAGCTGAAGGCTATATAAAACGCATGGAACACCCAGAAGATACTCGCGCAAAATCGGTACATTTAACTAAAAAGGGGAGGGCACTCGCAGTAAAATTGATACCGATAATTGAAGAGTGATGCAGTTTTTTTTGGCGTGGTGAAAAAATCTGACCAACAATGGCTAATTCATCTCTTGAATAGCATTGTCTCTAAGAATACTATTTAGAACAATTCAAAGGAATTTTATTTATGTCCATATTAAAAGGTAAAACCATTGTTATCACCGGAGGCAGTCGAGGAATAGGATTGGCTATCGGTTTACGATATGCCAATGAGGGAGCGAATATTGTCATTCTAGCAAAAGATGAGCCCGCTCAACCTTCACCGTCGGCTATTCAAACTGCCGCAGATCAAATGATTGCCGCAGGCGGCAAAGCATTACCACTCAATGTGGATGTGCGCGACGCTCAAGCGGTGGAATCTGCCATAAAAGAAGCTGTTTCAACGTTTGGCGGTATTGATATTTTAGTAAATAATGTGAGTGCATTTAGTTTTGCAGATACAATCAATACCTCGCCAGAAGAATTTAATTTACTCTTTTCAGTGAATGTACGAGCCACTTTCCTATTATCAAAACTCTGTGTCCCTTATTTAAAAAATGGATCTAATCCACATATCATTAATATCTCACCACCGTTAGAAATGGAAGCTCGATGGTTTAAACATCATCTCGCATTTACCATGTCAAAATATGGTATGAGTATGTGTACCTTAGGCATGGCTGAAGAATTTAAAAAAAGTGGCGTGGCCGTCAATTCTTTATGGCCTCAAACCACTATTGCTACTTCAACGATACAAGATCATTTCATCGACAAAGTCTATAAAGGAAGTCGATGGCCAAGCATTATGGCTGATGCCGCCTACGAATTAGTAAAACGAAATGCACGAAAATGCACGGGGCAATTTTTCATTGATGAAGCCTTACTTAGAGAAAATGGTGTGACTGACTTTTCTCAATATGCAGTGGATCCCAATGCAACCTTAGTAGAAGATCTTTTTGTTCCTGATCAATACGCAAAACAAGGTACTAGAGTATCCTTAGAACAAGATTTATTTTCTCAAAAAAAATGAAGGTATAGAAAATAGGTTCACGGACCTTGACTGAATCCCCGAGGAACTCTTCTGAAGGGGGTTCCGCTTATTTTGGTAGAAGAAGATGGGATTTTTAATGCAAATTTCTAAATATTACATTTGCTAAAAATCCTTTCTATATGTTACATAACAAAAACATAATAAAGGAAATATCATGAAAAAATTCTTTGCTCTTGGAACATGTCTTGTTACTTTGTCAATCTTAAATGCCTACTCACTCACAGCAACCTCTTTAGCTCCTGTAGACTTTATAAATGCTATCCCAAATGAGCGGCCTATATTGCTTCCCCAGGATCCTAAACATTTTCTCACCTATTCTCAGGGAGAAATTACGCTTGTAGATGCCGTCACACGCAGTATTGTGGAAATCCTTCCTAAGCCCAATCCCTATGAGAATTTGCGCGTACTCTTTGCCCTGCAAAGCGGTAAGCTTTTGGCGCTAGATGCAACAGGCCTTTATACTTCTAAGGATTTTGGAAAGCATTGGGATAAGACGTCAGAAAATATCTTTGGACATGATTATAATTCGCCAAGATTTTTGCAAAACAAAACCCATTCTCAAAATCTTTTTGTCGTTACCGAAGACAAAATATTTTTATCCCATGACGAAGGACATACTTGGCAAATTCTTTGGGAAGAAAAATTCTTTAATGTCAATTGCCACGCCTTTGACATTCTTCAAACCATAAATGGTAATATTTATATCATCACTCATCATGGCAAAATCCAGGTGACCCACGATGAAGGTCAAAACTGGCAAGAACTCTCAAAAACGCCTTTTCCGCCAGAATCTGACGGTTGGATTGAAAAAGCCTTTTGTTCTCTTGGAGAAGTGGATAGGGGATACCTAAGAATAGGAAAACAAATTTTTGAAATCAAATCTCTTGAAGAAGTTAAGCTTGTCTATGAAGACAAGGGTCCTAATAACGATTGCTTTGTCGATAATCAGCAAAATCTCTATGTGACAAACATGGATGAAACAAAAACAAATATCGTTTTCTTGGACCAAGACTTTAAGGGAACACTTGTCAATTCTTTACAGGGCAGAATATACAATATCTCCCAGGATATCGATGGCAAAATTTATTTGAACACGAGCATTGGCTTAGCGACTGCCCAGACTTTAAAGAGTTCCATCGTTCCCTATCCCGCTATCTTTAAACAAGGTTTAATTCATGAATTGAGCGTCAATAACGAAACAGATTTTGTCACAACTGTTGGTTATGATAATTGGAGAGACCCCTTTGAGACTTATTTTTCGCAAGATGGCGGCAGCCACTATACCCATCTTTCCAAAAAATATTACAAATTATTTTATTTTAAAGGAGCTCTCAACTACCTTGTACGCTGCAACTCTCAACTTTGCTTTAACACATCTCAAGACAATGGAAAAACTTGGGAGCTTTTAGAACTCCCAAAGGAAATCAAAGCCATTATGGAAATTGATCAGGACAGAGGGATGTTGATTATTCTAGCAAGCCAAGGGGTTTTCCTTTCCTCTGACCTTGAAAATTGGAATGCCATCTTGACAAAAGACACCTATGGAAGCAAAAAGTTGGCTGCAGTTCTCAAAAAACATAAACCACTTTACATGCCCACTCTTAAGGAAAGGCAAAATACCGAACCCAAAAAGGTAAAGAGTTTAAAAGCATTTAATGCACCTAATACGGATTGTATGTTTGATAACCTGGAAGTGAATATATCCCCTTCTAAAACCTTCACGCTTCTTCAGCATGGGTGCCGCGATGATGATGATATCTATTTATCTAAAGATGAAGGAGAGCATTGGGAAAGAGCGCATTCAAATTTACCTGCCTCAGTGCTGAATTCTCCTTATCTAGTACCCACTGTCTTTTTAGAAAATGGAGATTTGATCATAGTAGATTACTATGGTGGTTCTCTGCAAAAAAGCGCAGATGGTGGTGTGCATTTTAAAAATCTCATCAAAGATTTGCCGCCTATGCAACTTGGAGGCGTCAATATCTTTGCTCATTTAGGAAATGCGTTATTTGCCATTGGCAGCGCTTATGGAGATGGGGTTTATTTCAGCCGCAACGCAGGAGAAACATGGGAACGTTTAGATATTATCAATTCGAAAACATTTTATTTGCAATTTGCAAATAATAAACTCTTTATCGCCACAGAAGGAGATGGGATTTTTAGTGCAAATTTATTCAATAAAAAATTCTAAATTTTAAGATGAGCACTGCTCTACGTTCAGCTTTTCTTGCGTAGAGCAGAAGCCACACATTGAACCTAATTAAAATTTAATTAGTTTTTTCTTTGCAGAAGCGTGTCTTGCACGTAATTCAATATCAATGTATTGGTCTGTAATAGCACTTGAACTATGCCCAGCATCATCTCTGACATGTTCACGTGGTCGAGTTTTTACGTCTTCTGAAATTCCAGTATGGCGCAGCCAGTGTACTGTTGCTGCAGTAAGCATTTCTGCATCTTCTTTAAATCCATCTGCATTTAAGCGATCAATCGTCTTATCAAAGCAATGCTGAACTAGTTTCCGTATGTGTCTCGTACCTTCAATAGGACCTTTTCCAAGCGTTTTTGGAACAAGAGGTATTGCCTCGCCAGGGGAGGGTAGGGAAGAGAGTCCTAAGCTGTTCCGGTAGCGTTTTAAAGCTTCTAGCATTGCATTGCTTACACTGATATCACGTTCTTTGTTTCCTTTGCCAACGGTTTTAAACCACCAATTGTTATCCATATCCACATAAAAATGTCCCATTTGTGGTATCCAGCGTTCGCTAGCAGCTAATTCTGATATACGTAAATACATAGCAAAGAGCGCATTCATAATGAAAAGCGTTCGCTCGTGCTGAATTGGATTTTCGGCAGCCATTTGCTCTGCTGTTTCAATGATATACATCCATTGTAATTCAGATAAACGACGAATTGTTTTCTTGCCATGATGTTTACGCAAGAATTTACTTTTTTGTCGAATTTGAGCAATGGGATTGCCAAATGTATATTCTTCTTGTTCCAAATAATTAAAGAAACTACTTAGAACGGCAAAGATAGCCTGTAAAGCGCTTTGTGAAAGCATATAAGATTTTCCATCAGGAAGCTGACCATCTCGATGAGCCTTTTTACTAATTGTGACAACGAACGGTCGCCACACGGGATTAGCAACACGCAAACCATCTTGATCTATAAAACGCGGAACATGTTTAACGCCAATCCAGTCTTTATGTGGTGCTTGGCAAAATTCGAGAAAAATTTCAATATCGTTTCTACGTAAATCTTTTAATGGCTTTGCTTGTAGGAACCATGACCATTGTAAAAGACGTTCGATTTCTCTACGGTAAGATTTAAATGTCTCAGCGCTGCCACGATAAGCCTGTAGAAAGCTGCAAGTATGCTTATAATCAGCTATCACATCATTTATAGCGATGTTAGGTGGTAATAAAGATGTTATTCGTGATAGTTGTGAATCTTGCGAAGAATCAAGGTATTCTAGGGCATCAAACAGTGGTACAGGTGCATATTTATAAGCCATAATCTGTGGATTCCAATTATAAGTACAACTTTAGTTTAATTGAGCCAGTAAGGTTGGTTATACAATCCTGTCGGTTAGTATAACAAGAGTTGCTCAGAGAAGAGGTACAACTTATGGGTAAAAGATATGCCTTATCAACTAAATGCTGAAACAGAAGAGCAAATCGCGCAGTGTCTTAATTTGCTCAAAGATGTTTTAGGAAAAGATCTTCTGGGTGTATATCTGTATGGATCATCAATAGTCGGTGGTTTACAGAAATATAGTGATATTGATTTATTTGTTGTTTCAGATCGATCTACAACACATGAAGAAAAAATAAACTTAGTAAGGAGCCTGCTGCAAATTTCTGGTGTTTATATGAAAAGTTCAAAATTGCCAATTGAATTAACAATTGCAGTGAAATCGGCAATTAATCCCTGGCATTATTTACCAAATTTTGATTTCCAATATGGCGATTGGTTACGCAAGGAGTTTGAAAAAGGAAATATCGAACCATGGAAAACTAAAAAAATTGCGGATCTTGCTCTTCTCCTTACTCAAGTTTTGTTAGCTAGCAAAACATTACTGGGAGCTAATCCTGATCAATTGCTGAGTTATGATCGAATCTTGTGTACGGGAGTAAATTGACGAATTAATTAGGTGGTGTATCCTCATTAACTGACAAAAGTTAATGGATAAATCCACAGAGGAACACCACCATGCGCAAAGATAATGTGATTGAGTTAAAAAAGCCAGAAACAATTAATGATTTATTGACTGAAGTACTACGATTAGGGGCACGTAAATTGTTGGCTACAGCGGTCAATCTGGAAGTTGAAGAGTTTCTCGCTAAGCATAACCAACAGGATGAAACGGCACGTTTTGTGCGGAATGGCTATCTTCCAGAGCGTGAAATCCAAACGGGTATAGGTAGTGTTGCGGTACAAGTGCCACGTGTTCGTGATCGTGCAAAAGCGCATGATGGAATAAAATTTGGCTCATCAGTGATACCGAAATATTTGCGTCGCAGCGGAAGCATGAATGAACTTTTACCGTTATTATATTTAAAAGGCATATCTTCTAATGATTTTGTGGACGCGCTCACTCCTTTGGTTGGAGACGATGCGAAGAACTTATCGCCAGGCGTTATTAGCCGTTTAAAATCAGTTTGGGAAGATGAATATAAGGATTGGCATAGGCGTGATTTAAGCGGTAAACGCTACGTGTATTTCTGGGCAGATGGAATTTACCTGCAAGCGCGCATGGAAGACGCTGCAGAGTGTGTTCTGGTGATTATTGGTGTAACAGAGCAAGGTGAAAAAGAATTGCTTACGATCGAAGCTGGGCATCGTGAAAGTAAAGAATCTTGGCTGTCCGTTCTGCAAGATTTGAAGAATCGTGGATTAAAAAAAGCACCTAAATTAGCAGTGGGCGATGGCGCGTTAGGCTTCTGGGGAGCATTGACAGAGGCTTATGGTAAAACACGACATCAACGTTGTTGGTTTCATAAGATGGGCAATGTATTAGACAAGCTCCCAAAATCATTGCAAGCAAAAGCGAAATCAGAACTACAAGAAATTTGGATGTCTGCTACACGAGAATCTGCATACAAGGCATTCGATAATTTTGTAAAAATATATGAAGCTAAGCATTTCAAAGCAACAGAATGCTTATTGAAAGACAAAGAAGAATTGCTGGCGTTTTATGATTTCCCAGCTGAGCATTGGACGCATATACGAACGAGCAATCCGATTGAATCAACGTTCGCAACCGTGCGCCATCGTACGTATAAATCGAAAGGATGTTTTTCACGCACAACTATTTTAACGATGGTATTTAAACTGTGTGAGAGTGCGCAGAAACATTGGAATCGATTGAGAGGATTCAATTATTTGGCGGATGTTATTCGTGATGTGAAATTCACTAATGGCATACGGCAGATAGGGGAAAATGGTTCAGTGAATGAGAGAGTTGCCGCCTAATGAAAAATCTCTCGTACACAACAATTGACTGTAACTCTCAATTGCTCTGCAATGTACCTTACCGAGACTTTATGATTGCTACAATAGAAACAATGAATAGTTTAATGATAGACCTTTATCAGGATACTCGGAATGTACTATTAACACTTGCACGAATTTGGAGTACCGTAAAAACGGATGCGATTCGTTCTAAACCAGATGCAGCAGCTTGGGCTCTTGATCGATTGCCTGAAAAATATCAACCAGTGATGAAACGAGCAAGGGCAATCTGTAGAGGGGAAGAAAATGAATATTGGGATGATATAAAAGATCTTGTTGAACCATGCGCTCTTTTTAAAATGGCCGGTAATAGGAGTTACCGGCCATTTTAAGCTAATGGCACTGACTAGCTCCAAGTGCATCATTTACCCCGTCGACCTTCTGTGAAAAGGATCAAGCTGTTTATTTACCAACTGCCCACCCTTCTCTCACTTTTGGTGTTTTCAAATGAAACCTTAGTAAAATCTTCAGAGGGATTATGCTCATCAAAATCAACGGCCGTTTCAGGTAAATTGATACCATAAATTTTTCCATCAAATTTAGTAGCCAATTTTTGAATTAATAAATTGTAACGTTCTCTCACGGCCGGATCCCATACGCGAGCTACCCACCCGGAAGTAGTAGGTTTTCCTTCTCCAGGAAAATCATATTGCATTGCTACTCCACCATGATAAATTGTATCTTCTCGAATATAATCAGGCACAGATGAGAGAGACTTTATTTTAGAATGGGAGCCATTATTATGAATTCTCTATACCAGCAGACAAATCCTAAAATCAACCAAGCTTGGATTTTGATTTTATTAACACCTCTTTTCTTTTATATTACTCATGCTATTACATTTTTTGTTCATGAATATTCTCACTCACTCAGTGCTTGGGCTTTAGGATTCAAGCATAATCCTCTCATTTTAAATTTCGGCGATACCAGCTGGGGAAATATTCTGTTTTTTCTACAAATGGATGAAAATGTAGATTTTAAATTGTTTTATGTAGCGCATCCGTGGGAAGCCTCTTTTATTGCATTTGCAGGAATTATTTCGAATGCTATTTTGTTTCTAATCGCTGTTGGTGCTTTATTATCTAAAAAACCCCATAGTCAACTTTATTATTATTTTTTTATCTGGCTTGCTGTGATGAACTTAGGTAATTTTAATGATTATATTCCCAGTCGCACATTTACAACACATGGTGACGTTGGAGAGGTATTAACATTTTTAAATATTTCACCTTGGTGGATAATGGTTTTATTTGGTTATCCGATTTGTTATTGCTTTTGGTTTTTTTACAGTACAGTTGTGCCGCTTACTTATAAAAAACTTATGCTTAACTATGTGCAGCAAATTATTTTGTTGTTGATGATTACTTTTACTTTATTTATTTTATTTGGTGGAGCTCCTGGCTATAGTAATTATGGTTCCGAATCTCATTTAATCTCGTTATTTTTTATTTATATTGCGCCAATTGTCATTGTTGCGTGTTGGCCAACGCGCAAATGGGTAAGAGATGCTACGAATTAATGCTGATTTTTTTCACAACTATCCCCTACTCTCCTCCTAAGATCTAAGACGTTAACTATAACTGAGCAAAAATTTAAATCAATAGTAAGCAATAAGTTACCGCTATCAGAAAAATTAAATTTAAACTATGGTATAATAATATAAAAATAAAAGGATAAATTTATGAAAAAAAATATCATCCTATTTATCATTAGTTTTACATTAGCCTCAAATTTAAGTTTTGCGGCAGGTATGGGGAAAATTGCGGACAGCGTGCAAAATTGTACTCCCGGCACTTACCACTTACCTGTTCTTGTCGGATTAGTCATGATGGGAAATGCTAGTCAAATTACCTATACCATCTCGGGTATGGATTCGAATTATTGCCAAATTACCATAGCAGGCGCATATGTTAAACCGGGTCAAACTCAGTCCACTGATTTCATATTAAATTGCGCGCTTTCATCTAATGATTTAGCTGTGCTTAGCCAATCACTTAGAAATATTTCTAGTGGAGCAATTGCAGTATCAGCGACAGCAAATGGTCGTGCTGCTTCTATTTTAAAATCAGCGTGTAAGAAATCATCTTAATTAGCGATCTGTGTTGTCGTACTGCTATGAGAATACTTTATCAACATATTTTGCAGTTGAGAGAGAAAAAGTTTTCGATTAATAGGTTTAGCATTAAATAAAGCTGCATAAGCAGTACCATCATCTTCCAACATGACTAGGGCTTCTGTGCCCGTAAAACTGCCTGTCTTCAGCATAAAATGATGACCATTTATATGTTTAATACTCCATCCCTTTGCAAAGTAATTTTCTCTGGTTTGAAATGAGGGTCTTGCGGTCATCACTCTCATCGTTTCAGAGCTTAAAATGAGATGTTTACCCAACGCATGTAAAAATCTAGCCAAGTCGGGAGCTGATGCTATCCACCCGCCGTCACTGAAATTCTTTTGTAATAAATTGGTTTGGCCATAAGGCAGCCCATCATGAATGCTATCTATATTAGGCTGCGTCGTACACCTTGGCTCACAAACATAGTAACTGACTTCATTAGCTTGTTGCCTGCCTGGCGTATTATCCCCAATACGCATGGAGGTAATGCCATGCGGCGCAAGTAATTGCTGTTGCACATACGCTTCATATCCGCCTGCGCCAGATAGACCTGTGGCTTTATTAATGATTAGGCCAAGCATGCAGTAGCTAATATTAGAATAAGAATATTGTGTGCCTGGAGCATATTGCATTGGAATGGTCATCATCATTCTAGCAGCAGTTCGACAATCGGGCGGGATTTGATTTTGCAATTGATTATGCATTCTACCTGACCAGGCACCCAACATAGGATCTATACCGTGATCAGTAATCCAACCTGAGGACATTTCTAAAAGATTACGCACACTAATGGCATAGATGCGTGAGCGTGGTTCGGAATTGGTGAGGGGCTGTAAATCATTCAGAATGTAATACACCTTGCTATCCAAATTGATTTTACCTTCTTGGGCTAGCTTCATAATGGCAACGGCGGTGACGGCCTTTGATACACTAGCTATACGAAATACAGAATCTGGCGTCATAGGCCTGCGTGTTTCTATGTCGGCCCAGCCATAGCCGCTGGCTAAGATGAATTTGTCATTCTTTATAATGGCGACTGAGGAACCAGGAACCTGCCAACGACGTAAGAATTGAAGGTATGCCTGATTAAAATTCTGTGGAGAAACCACGACAGGCGTCACCTTTCTGGGGTAACTTTTTCTGCGCGTTTTTTTCTTAGTAACCTTCTTTTTAGTAACCTTCTTTTTAGCCTGATGGTGGGTTGTATGGCGGTGAGAAGTTTTATTAGCCGCAAGTGAGACTTGGGGCAATCCTATCAAAACTAGGATGAGAAACATGTATAAAATGCGCAAATTTAAGCTCATAAAACAAAATCACAAGTATAAGGTTTTTCGGTTCTCTCACTGAGAACCTCAAGCAAATTCCACAGTGTAAAGACATATTTTTTAGACATATATGAAAGCCATTTCATCAATCAAAGCATTAACATCCAGTTAAGATTTTGCCAGATCACGAAAATGGATTCAAACAATAACTATGCAGTGGTGATGTGAGTAGAAAACCTATCCTATCAATGGATATCCGTTTTATCCCTTCTATGCTATAGTTCAAAACACTAAACGCTAGGTAGTGTTCTAACCCTAAATGAGTACCGTGATGTTCAAACCCGCCGCTGTTTTTATTGGCTTGCGTTACATGCGTGCTAAGCGCCGCAATCAATTCATTTCTCTCATTTCATTAATATCGATGTTGGGAATCGCTTTAGGCGTCATCGTCTTGATCACGGTCTTATCCGTACTGAATGGTTTTGATCGTGAAATCAAAAGCCAAATATTTGGCATGATTTCTCCCATCACTATCACAAGTTATGTCGGTCAAATTGAAGATTGGCAAGAGCTAGAGAAAGTCATTCTTGCCTCTCCTGATATCACTGCGGCCGCCCCTTTTGCTAACGGCCAAGCCATATTAACCAATTCAAACATCACCCAACCTACTTTATTAATTGGGGTTCTTCCCGCTCAAGAAAAGGGCGTTTCTGTCTTATCTAAAAAAATGCTGGAAGGCAAACTCGCCGATTTAACGCCAGGGCAATTCGGCATCGTCTTAGGAAATGAGTTAGCAAATCAACTTGATGTTAAGATGGGTGATCCCATCACTGTCGCCACCATCAAAGGGTCTTTTTCAACTAACAACGTCATTCCTCGTTTTAGTAAATTTAAAGTCGTAGGGATATTTCGCGCCGGCGGTGGAGGTATGGGTTTTGACTCCAAAATGGCATTTATTAATTTATATGATGCGCAAAAATTTCTTCAATTAAATTCTTCTATCTCTGGATTTCAAGTCAATGTAAAAAACATTTATTCCGCGCCGAAAATCGCGCTAGCATTGCAAGATCGTCTGCCTCAATCAAGAGTGTGGAATTGGACAGAACAACTAGGCGATTTTTTTGAAAATATTCGCCTCACTAAAACCATGATGTTT
The DNA here is from genome assembly GCA_963711205.1 of uncultured Gammaproteobacteria bacterium. GTDB lineage: Bacteria > Pseudomonadota > Gammaproteobacteria > DSM-16500 > DSM-16500 > Aquicella. Next base: position 1,205,334 of record CAVQDE010000001.1, on the reverse strand, counting down.
TTTATTTTTGTGTTGATTATTGCTGTGGCAGTTTTTAATCTTATTTGCACTATGGTCATGGTGGTAAGAAATAAACAAACTGACATCGCCATCTTGCGTACCATGGGTGCGACGCCTGTCATGATTTTAGCTATCTTTATTGTCCAAGGGCTTGCCATTGGCATAGGCGGAACATTATTGGGAGTCGCAGGCGGTATTCTTCTTTCACAAAACATCACCGTTATTTCCACCTGGTTACAACAGGTTTTGCATGTGCAACTGATCTCATCTAAGGTGTATTTTGTCAATTACTTACCAGCAGAATTACAATGGCAAGATGTATTGATCATCAGCTTGATCGCTTTGATCTTAAGTCTATTAGCAACATTATACCCTGCTTGGAATGCCTCTAGAGTTGAGCCAGCCGAAGCCTTACGCGATAACTAACCTTCCGCAATCACTTTGAATTGACACAATTCTTGGAATCCAAGACGTCCATGTTCCGTGCCCATGCCGGAAATTTTACACCCTCCAAATGGATTACAAGGTAACCAATGGCTGCCATTATTGATATCAACACACCCCACTTCTATTTGTGATGCGACACGTCGCGCGCGCTCTAAATCACGTGAGTAGACAACAGCACCTAAACCATACAAGGTGTCATTGGCTAATTGAATAGCTTCCTCTTCTGTTTCAAATGCAACAACAGGGAGTACCGGACCAAACACTTCTTCCCGCCATAAACGCATGTGGTTTTTTACCTCTACGACTAAGGTGGGTAAGTAGTAGGCGCCAGATAAAGTTTCTGGTCTTTTGCCACCTGTAATAACCTTAGCTCCTTCATGAATAGCATCTTGCATTTGTGCTTCTAATAAGATTAATTGTCGCATAGCAGCCAATGGGCCTAATTCTGTGGACTCGTTTTCTGGATCGCCCACGTTGATGTTATTGATGTGTTGAGTCAATTTGTGTATCACTTCCGGGTAAATGGATTTGTGCACTATCAATCGTTTGACTGCATCACACACTTGACCGCAATTCGTAAATCTCCCTCGATAAATCGCTGGTATCAGTGCATCCACTTCAACATCATCAAAAAGAATGGCTGGATTGGATCCGCCCATTTCTAAAATCGCTTTTATCTGTTTTTTTCCTGCACTTTCAAATAATTTTCTTCCCACCGCAGAACTTCCGGTAAACCAGATCATATCGATATTTTGTGCCGCGAGCATAGCACCGGTTTCAGCATCGCCATAGATTTCAGAAAAAACACCTTCAGGTAAATCAGGTAACGCTAACAGGATTTCTTCAATTAATTGGCCAATCAAAGGACATTCTTCTGAATGTTTAAAAACAACAGTATTACCCACGATGAGATTGGGTATGACTCCCCAAATGAAATTTGAAAAAGGAAAATTCCAAGGAACAATGCAGGCAACCACACCTCTAGGCTCATAGACAATGCGATGGGTTGCTTTGCCTTGAGAAAAAGTGATTTCATCTTCAATGTAGTGAGGACCTTCGCGTAAAAACGCTTCGAAATAGTCAAAATCCATTTTAAAATCATTTCGCGCTTCAGTAATAGTTTTGCCTATTTCTCTTGTGGTTAACCAGATTATATCGTTTTCTCTTGCTTTAAATGCTTCAATTAAGGGAGTTAAGATAGCAATTCTTTGTTTTACTCCTAACGCTTTCCAAGTTTTCTTAGCATGATGAGCAAGCTTTACTTTTTTCACGATGTCATCATGAGTACTATAAGCAACTTCACCAACCATTTGCAGATTGGCGGGGTTGATTGATTGGAAGTGTTTAAGCTTGGTATACGTTTCTAGCATGATTATCTTTTCCTTTGCCGGGAGGTTAGAAGAAAATTCAAATGCTCAATCATTTGAAATGAGTTGTTCATTTAATAAATTAACTTTTACTTGCTGGAATAAAGCAGTAAATGTTTTGCTGAATGCGAAATGTGGATATTTTGTTTTTTCAAGATCTGCAACCGTGATGTGAAAAGGGATATAGGATTGTTTTGATTGAAGACGTTGGAAGATGGGACAAATCGCATCCGCCGCTTTCGCAATTTTTGCTTCTAGGCTTTCTTTGTCTTCAAATTCATGCCAAAGATCATGAAGCTGTCGACCGAATTCGGGATAGATTGTCATCAACTGCTCAAGCGCCTCAGCCTCTGCTTTTTCCTTGTCTTTTCTCGCTTGAATATCAAAAGCAAATACATCCCCTGCATAGATTTCTACAACATCATGGATAAGCGCTAACTTAATCACTTTTAATTCATCGATCTCACCAAATTCCTTTTTCAATTCATGCATGAGAATCATCGTAATCATGCTGATGGACCAGGAATGTTCAGCCGTTGATTCTTTTCTATCGGGCGAGGTAATGGTATTTCTAAAAACGAGCTTAAGCTTATCCATTTCTAAAATAAGCTGGCACATGTTATGTATAGCTTCCATTTTTTATATCCTAAGGCCATAAATCGCCAAATCTTTTTCAAAGCCATTTTAAATGTTGTGTATGTCACCCGCAAGCATCTCATCTAATGCAGCTGCTTCTATCCAACTATAAATTAGTTTACACTTGCCGTGAAGAAAATCGCATTTATCAAAATTCACTCTATCAAGAAGCCGCTGCTTATGCTGTGAAATCCTAGAGCAGAGAACTGGTCTTTATTAATCGAGTGTTTAACATAAAATAATTTAGAGAAATATTCATGACTGAAAATTCATTACTCGCTCAGCTATGGCCTGAAGCGTGGGTTAAAGGAATGATCAAAACGAAAAATAAAATGGGAATTATGACGATTGAAAATTCTCCCCCTTCGAAAGCTTTTATTGAACAAGCTACAACGGCAAAAAAACCCATGTTAGACATTGGCTGTGCTTATGGCGCAGTTGTCATACCAGCCATTTTAAATGGCGGCACAGTGATTGGCTGCGATTTAGATAAAGAACATTTAGCGATTCTCGAAAAAAGCTTACCTAAAGAGTATCTTTCTCAATTACAAACTACCACCGACGCTTTTCCCACGAATCTTAATTTTCAAAACGAAAGTTTAAGTGCTGTTCATATCAGCATGGTGTTACATTTTATGAAGGGTGATGATATTCTTCAGGGTTTGCGCAAGTGTTATCAATGGTTAGAACCTGGTGGCAAGCTCTATGTGGTGAATATGACTCCCTACTTAGGATTATTTAAATGGCAAGAATTATCACAATTCTATTTCGAACGCGTTAAAAATAAGGAAAAATGGCCTGGAGAAATTAACTGCAAACTATTTACAAAAGACAGCTGGGGAAATCAGTTACCCGAATTCGCACATTTTTTTGATTTGGAAAGCATGCGATCTGTCACAGAGGAATCGGGTTTTTATATCGAAGATATTTTTTATTTTTGTTATGAAAATATCCCAGATGAATACAAAACTAACGGCAAAGAATATGTAGGGATGATAGCCTCGAAAAAAACCGTGAAGTAACGCTTTATCATTTCAATATACAAAAAACTTAACACCGGAAGTTTTTAGAAACTTAGTTAAAAAAATTAATTGATAAAGGGAAAACCATGCCTGAAGATCGGAAGTATTGGGTGTATATTTTACTTTGTGAAAATAATAGCTATTACACGGGGTATACTGATGACATTCTGAAACGTTATCAATCCCATGTTACTGGAACAGGTCGATGCAAATACACTCGCAGCTTCAAGCCCCTGCGTATTGCTCAGTGCTGGAAAATCAACGGCAGCAAATCTCTTGCCATGCAAATCGAGCGGACTATTAAAAACTTATCACGCGCCGAAAAAGAAAAAATAATTGATTACCCTGCTTTGCTGTCGGATGATTCGCGTGTCACAGTCGCAAGTCAACTAGATTTGATGCGGTAAACACAAGCTATACCCATAATACTTCAGAGTGAAGTTATAACGTTCAGCTTGCAAGAAATTTAAACGTTTTGATTGAGAAAAACCGCAGCAATACTTATTGTATTGTGAGGTTTTTCGATTGAAAAACGTTTAAAGTTCGCAGCAAGCTGGACGTTAGAACTCGCATCTTGAAGTATTATGGGTATATACATGTCTCTTCTCATGATTAATTAACCATTGCTTACGTGCCAGCCCTCCTCCGTAACCACCTAATTCACCATTACTATTGATGACACGATGACAGGGAACCACGATAGCAAATTGGTTTGCCCCATTTGCTCGTGCAACAGCGCGAAACGCCAAATGATTTCCCACTGCTTTTGCTATATCTAAATAAGAACGGGTTTCACCATAAGGAATTTTTTGTAATTCATCCCATATAGCTTTTTGAAAAGGCGAACCAAGCATAGCAATGGGCGTTTTAAATTCTTTGAGTTGACCATCAAAATATAAATTTAATTCCTTTGCAATCGAATAAATAGGGTGTGTATGACCAGGTATAATGGTTGATTTGGTCTTCTGTCTGAGACGCTGAACCTCTCGCTCTAAGCCTCGTCTATCGACAAACTCCAACAGATAGAGAGCCTCATCATCTGAGATAGCAATCATAGGACCCAGCCGTGTATCTATCCAAGATGCTTTTAAGACGTGAGATGACCCGCGTGAAGGTGCATCGCCCATGATGCGCGAAAATGCATCCCTAAATCCACTGCCGGATTCATATCCACTAGCTAATTGTGCATTGATGACAGCATTTCCTGCTCTGATTTGCTTCATTGCAAGCCCCATGCGTCGTGCTCTAGCGTATTCGACAAACGTCATGCCAAATCGTTTTTTAAATTGACGACGAGCTGTGGATGCATCAATGGCTATTTGTTTAAAATCACTGTCTTTCCAGCGCTTCTCAGGATTCTCTTCTATAGCTTACACAAGTTTTTGTACAACATGAGAGACTTGATTAGGATGAGAAAGTGGGCGACAGCGTTTACAAGGTCTATAAGAAGCAAGAAGTGCTTGCTGAGCAGTCTCAAAAAATTCACAATGTTCGAACTTGGGCTTTCTTGAGTGGCAAGTGGGACGGCAAAAAATCCCTGTTGTTTTAACACCTACATAAAAGACACCTTCATATCCACTGTCTTTGGTCACTAATGCTTGATAATATTCTTTCTTTTTCTTGAGAGTTAACATAGCTTTCTCACAAATAAACAAACACGATTTAATTTATTAATTATAATGATTTTAGGAAATTCTGCCGCCGAAATTCAGGCATGTATTTTTTTCCAAGCACATTTTTATTACTCTTAATATTTTCTTAATCATTTATCGATATTATCCACGATCAACACCCATGTATATTCGTGGATGAATATTAATTACAATATATTACAAATGGAACTGTATGGATAATCGACACGAAAATTCGCTCAACGACCCTAATTTCGTACTTTCAATCAAAGAATCAATTGAGGAACTGTATAGAAGACTTCAGACACAAACGACGGATAGAAACTATAGGTTACAACAAGATGGCAATCACTATCTTGTAGAAGTGTTTGACGCTACGCAAATAAATAGCCGCTATTATTATATTAATAAAAGCAAGAAAAATGTATTAGGTCGGGGTTCTTTTGGAACTGTTTATAAAGCACAACAAGTTTTCTTTGATAACAACTCTTTGCTCATCGTTCATCAAAATCATGATAATCATCTGCAATCACAACAACAGATAACAGATCAACAATTAAGAATAGCCCATCTACGCAAAGAACAAGAACAGTTTAAACATGCATTCGTTGCGAAATTTATACAAAATGCTCATTACAGGAATGCAGAATACATAAAACAACGTTCTTTTCTTCAAACAGAAACACCCATTCAACTTGATGAGATTACTATATTGCTATCACGCCAAATACCCGGCGTCACATTAAGTAAGGCGATAGGTTTTGATCTTGTCATTTCAAAACCAACACCAAGCGAAATGTCTCCACAAACCATTTATTTGTATCAATCTATGGAGGGGAAAATTTACTTTCGATATATTCTCGATATGACGACACGTGAGCTTAGCGTGGCTAATGATAATGATATTAAAACGCTGAATAAAATTTTAGATGATTATAAGATAACTCAACGATTAGATGACAAGGATATAAAGGCTATTTATGCCATCACCGGTAAAAAAGGATTACACCCTAAGCTGACATTTATTGAAGGTCTACTCGTCTTTAGAGAACTTTTGTTAGCGCTAAATTTTATGCACCATGATAGGACAAGAAGAGTAGCTATGGCTCATCTCGACTTAAAACCGGCAAATATCATGGCGAATCTGCATCGATCTGAAACTACTGGCCAATTGTTACAAGCTAATATCGCATTACTGGATTATGATTTTTCGATAAAAATTTCACATAAACTTTCTGATGATCATAGCCAAATCCCTCTCAATGAAGTGCAAGGCTCACCTTACTACATCGCGCCAGAAGTCATTAGAGACCACAGCGCTGGTATTAAGAGTGATATTCGTACGCTAGTCGCCATACTAATTGAAATCTTACATGGCTATCCTTTTATATCAAAAGATAAAAACTATCAACCAACTCGAGCTAACGATCCTCCAACATTAAAATTTTATGAAATTCCCTATGATCTTTCTGTATTGAATACATGTTTTCCAGATTATTATCCCAAGGAACTGAAAACAGAATTATCCGACTTTCTCAAAAAAATGCAGGCTATAACATATGATAATAGACCAACCTCAGATAAGGTATTAAAATTCTTTTGCACATTTTATAACCGATGCAAAGATATTGAAGATGTATATGAAATGTCTCCCATTCATACCGCTATGAAAGTGATTAATGCAGTTAACAAAGGTATTAAAATCTATCTAAAAGAATTCGAAAAAATAAATAATTCTAAGCATTTTCAAGGTAACAACCTTTATATTGCAAAATTACTTGATTATCAAGAAAATGCTGTCGCTGTTAAACTGAAAAACCTACTTGATAATGACCATCCTACTTCTTACAACAAATTATGTGCTATTCATCAGATTTTATATTGCCGTTACCCAGTTTTGAATAAAAAATTAAATGATCAAATTAAAAATATAAACCACCTCTTTACACAATCAGACCCGGTGTTGAAAAATATCCATGATCTAATAAAAACTCTAGAACCATCTCACTCACCAAAGCAAGACATGAGATGATACCCATTTACACTCTTGCGTCATCCGCGGCCCGATGACGCTGGTGTGCGCTTCAGAATGACACATCTAACCCTATGCTTATTCTAAAAAAAAACCGTTTAACTAGCTGCTTATTGAAGAATTTACCAATAAAAGAGAGTTATAGAGTTATAATAATAATTAGAGGCTAGTATAAAAATAATAAGAAGGATTACTTATGAAAAACATCTTTCTTGCCATTCTACTCATCATTTTATCCCTTCCAGGGTGGACTAAACTCTTAGCAGAAGAAGGAAACACCACAAGTACAAGTATCATCAAATCTAACACCACGGGAACGGGAACTAATGCCAACGATACAACAAGCACAACGACAACGACGACAACCACCATAGTACATGATGTGGATGCAGATATTGTGAGCGCAATTAATGCCAAATATGCCAATGATGCGGCTTTAATAGGAACAGACATTCAGGTATCAAGTAAAAAAGGAGTGGTCACATTAAATGGAAGTGTCACCATGCAATCACAGGCCGACGAGGCGGTTGATGTTGCAAAATCCATTCCTGCTGTGAAAACGGTACTTTCCAATATCAATGTAAAAACAAATCCTAAACAAGTTAAACCTATCCCCCCTCTCTATCCACAATCTTATTCCTACTGAAACATAAATAAATGCCATACGCTGTCCTCTGATACACATACTTGATTAGTTGCATAATAATTAAAGCTGCACCGAACAACAGAGTTACCAGAAAAAACTTGATTGGCAATTTTTTTAACCTTTAATGGAAAAAGGGATAACATCAATAAGACAGATGTTATCCCTAATAGTTTTTATTTAAATTTTTCTTTTTCATCTCTTCTTGGTTGTTGATATGGATTTCCAGGTTTTTGCCTTTGGGATTGACCTGTTTCTGGTTGCCCTGGTTGTCCGGGTTTCTTTTCATATTGTTGTTGTTTATCTCGTTGTTGTTTAGGATCATTATAATTTCCCATAATTATGACCTCCTAACATTTTGAAAATTTTAACTCCACAAAGGAATTATACCATACCCTTCACCCATCATTTCTTATGCTTTTGCAAGTTATTCATTTAATTAATTTTTTAAAATGTCATTTTTTTTGCCTTTATTAGAAGTAAAATAAATATATTAGAATTTTTCTCAATGGCACTTATGAAAAAAATAACAGCCTTGAATTACAAGTTGCTCAGAAAAAAATTAAATTCAGAGAAATTGAATTTTGAAACAACTGACGAAATTAATTCCATAATTCATTATGTTGGACAAGAACGTGCACAAGCTGCATTATTTTTTGGGATAGGAATCAAAGGAGAAGGTTATAATTTATATGCAATGGGACCATCAGGTTTAGGCAAACGCTCCATCATTTCCATGCTTTTATCTGCAGAAGCAAAAAAATCTCCCCCACCATCTGACTGGTGTTACATCCATAATTTTGATGCACCTGAAAAACCCATTGCTCTTCGTTTACCCTCTGGTAATGGACTAATGTTTAAGCAAGATATTAATTCGCTGGTCAATGAAATCGCTGACAATGTTGAAACTGTTTTTGAAAGTGATGAATATCGTTTAGGCATGAAGAAAATAAGTAATTACTTTGATCAAAAGAGAAAGGTTATTCTGAAAAAAAATCTAAATTCAAAAATTGATAAAACACCTCAGCTATATAAAAAACAACATGAAAAGGAAAAGAGATTTCAATTATCTTCTCTAACCACCGTTGTCAAACCGTTACTCACTAAAATGAAGAGCAAGTACAAAAAATTTCCCGAAATTATTGATTATTTAGATGCTGTGCAAAATGACATTATCAATAATGTGAATGACTTTATCAAACAAGATGAAAAAACAAACCTACTTTCATTTTCATTAGAAAAACCTGCACTCACCAAATACAAGGTTAATTTATTAGTTGATAACAGTCATGAAAAAGGAGCGCCGATCATTTTTGAAAATAATCCCTCTTACTCTACCCTGATTTGCCGTGTGGAACATGTCAATGAACAAGGATCATTTGCCACTAATTTTACCTTAATCAAAGCAGGCTCCTTACATCGTGCTAACGGGGGTTACTTAATGATTGAAGCACGAAAATTGATGAAAAATAAAGAAGCCTGGGAAGCATTAAAAAATGCGTTATATGAGCGTGAAATCACCATAACACCCATTGAGCATGACCATGATGCTGCAAGACCCATTTCTTTGGAACCGATGGCCATCCCACTCGACATCAAAATTATTTTATTTGGGGATCGCAATACTTATTATTCCTTATGCCAAGACGATGAAGACTTTACTGAACTGTTTAAAGTTCCTGTTGATTTTGATGAAGACATACACCGTAATCAACGAAACATACATTTGTTTTCACGATTAATAAGAACCGTTGTGAAAAGGAATAAACTAAAACGCCCTTTTCATGCTTCTGCTGTGGCTGCCATTATTGAACATAGTTCACGTTTAGCAGAAGACAATGAAAAATTATCCACTCATCTTCGGAGTATCGAAGACTTAATTTTAGAATCTGATTATTGCGCAGCGTGCAATAATAAAAAAATCGTGAAGGCGCCTGAGGTAAAAACCGCAATTAATGCCTATATTCACCGCATGGATAGAGCAAGAGAATTATATTACGAAGATATTGATCGTGATTTCATTATTATCAACACAGCAGGTAAAGCAATAGGTCAAGTGAATTGCCTCTCTGTCAGACGAGTGGGAGATTTTTCTTATGGCCATCCCACACGTGTGACCGCTAGAATCAGAATAGGCAAAGGCAGTATTATCGACATACAACGTGAAATTAAAATGGCAGGACCTATCCACTCAAAAGCAGGTATGATTATTTCTAATTTTCTTTCCAGTCATTTTAACCAAGACCAACCATTTTCTTTACATGCTAGCTTAGCCTTTGAACAAGTTTATGTCTGGACAGAGGGTGATAGCGCCTCGGTGGGGGAACTGTGCGCCTTACTCTCTGCTTTATCTCAGGTTCCTATTCTTCAATGTTTAGCCGTCACAGGGTCAATTGATCAATATGGTGAAGTGCAAGCGGTTGGTGGTGTCAATGAAAAAATAGAGGGATTTTTTGATGTTTGTAAAAGGAAGGGATTAAATGGTAAGCAAGGTGTTTTGATACCCGCTGTTAATAAAAAAAATTTAATGCTGCGTGAAGACATTGTCGCAGCGGTCAAAGCAAAAAAATTCCATATTTATCCTATAGAAACCATCGATGACGCTGTTACCCTACTCACCGGTTTGGAACCCGGCAAGAGAAATATCAATGGAAAATTTTCCAAAAACAGTATTTATGATCGAATAGAAACCCGTTTATCTCAATTTTCCAGGAAATGGATTAAAAAACAGCCTACATAATGGGTGTATAATATTTATGTTAGGGAGTAACAAGGAGGCATTATGACAACTTTAAAACATAAGCATTCACATCAAAATAATTATGATTTATCCGCTGATGTAGAGAAAATAAAAGCAGCATTGCTTGATGCCACGCTAGATGTAAAAGGAAAAGCGGGTGAAATTTTCTCTGACTCCATTGACGGCGTCAAAGAACAATCACAATTAGTGAGAGCTAATATGGCCGACTATGTCTCTGAAAAGCCATTTAGATCTTTAGGTGTGACCTTATTAGCAGGAATAGTGATTGGGTACTTGATACATAAATAATGCGTCATGGTTTGAACTAAAAAAGGAAAATGATAACGATGGAAGAGAAAAAAAAGTCGTCTTTCAGTAAGACGATAGCATGCGTTTTTTCTACTCTACCTTCATTATATAGATTGATAAATCATTTACTCACTTTAATGAAATATGAAACTCATTTAGCGAGAAGAAGCGTTATTACGTTACTACTGCTTTATTTGCTAGCAGGATCATTATTAGCCTCAGTTTGGATATGTCTTCTCGCTATGTTATTTATGTATTTTATCTCGCTTCACTTAACGTGGTTAACATCTTTAATCATCCTGCTAATTTTAAATATTTTATTATTAGTAATCGTTTTATTGAGTATGTTACTCGTAAAAAATAATTTATCCTTCCCTAAAACACGGGAATTATTACATCATCTTCGCCAAAAAGAGCTATGGTAATGTAATGAGTTCTGCTACATTACTCGCCTTTTAACGAGATGAAGCCCATGCCACTGGCCCCTAAAACTAGACAACAATTAAAAGCCAAAGCACACAAGCTAAAGCCTATTGTTTTAATTGGTAACCACGGTTTAACCGACGCTGTGACGAAAGAAATTGATCGTGCCTTACACGATCATGAACTCATTAAAATTCGCGTCCAGACTAATGATCGTGACTTGCGACGGGCTTGTATGACTCAAATCTGTGAAAAAAATCAAGCCGAGTTAATACAAGTCATTGGTAGTATTGGCGTTATTTATCGTAAAAACACCGAATCGGCCTAACCTTTGTCATCAAGTGTGTCTAAGACAAAATTCTGCTATGCGACGTAAAATGTTTTCTATCGCGTGATTTGCGGCAAACACCCCTGCATAGGGATTTCGCTGCTCCATAGGTTGTTGTTCTGAAAATAGCTGGCTTGCGATAACGTGATTCGTAGCAGCATTGATCAATTGCGCACTCACTACCATTTCTAACCTAGCGGGACAACGTGTGAAATCTTGTTCCAGCTTTATGATTTGAGTATTTAAAGAATAATGATAATTTCCGGTGAATGGAACAGTGACAACAGCGCGAAAATGATGTGTATTTTGCAATGTTCGCACCAACAAAGGCTGCAGCATTTGTGAGGGTGTTTCCACCCATTGGTTCTTACTGAAATAAGCAATTTGATGCGGTTTTATCGTATAAGCCATTTGCGTGGTGTTATAGGCTTGAACAGTGTCTGGTGCTTGCACGAATAAAGTACCATCATGCCATCGTTTGGTTGGAACATCCAATGGCGCCCTATCTAGCACATATTGAGTTGGTTCTTCTACTTTGACCGGTGAAAAGAAAGAGCAACTCGATAAAAAACCTGCCGATATTATGACGCATAAATTGGGAAAATATCCGTATCGCTTCATTGCTTTAATCATATCAGGGCTTCCTCACTCACCAGGTCCTGGTTTTGCTGGGGCCTTACCCCGAATTAATATGGAAGGATTTTGTTTAATCTCGGTGGTTACTGTAGACAAGTTTTGAGCCGCGTCATTCAAATTAAAAAGCAATTGATTCGCTGAAGGCATAATTTGCGTTTCGAAAGTTTTAACCGTTGTCGTACCTGACTGAATCAATGGTTTGAAAGACTCAATCACTGGCTTCATTGATTTAATGACGGGTATTAAGTTTTGACTTGCTTGCTTTAAATTAGCCAGAGTCGATTTAATCTCAGCCAAGTTTTCTGTGTCTAATAATGATCGGATGGAATCACTTATTTGTTTAAAGCTAGTGTTCATTTGAGTTAGTGCCGTATCAAGCCTAACAAAGATCGACGGCGTGGTTGGAATAATAGGATAAGTTTCGCCTGGCAAAATAACGACGGATCGACGGTCATTCCCTCTATCTTTAAGGGAGAGGAATACGCCTCCTGTGATACCTCTTGTGGTTAAAGTTGCCACTGTTGCTCGTGTGATGGGGGTATCTGACTTAATCTCAATGAGTAAGTCTACTAAATGAGGATTTAGATGATTAAGTTGAATACTTTTTACATGTCCGACAATGACACCATTGTATTCAACAACAGAATCAATACTGAGGCCAGAAACCGATTCCTGCATTTCAATTTTATAAGTGTTATAAATAGCGAAAGAAAAACCTGATGACAGCCAGATAATGGCGAGAATAATCGCCGCTGTCAGAAAGATTACAAATATCCCTACTATTGTATAGTTAACATTTGTTTCCATAGTTATTTTTCATAACCTTCTGCAGCTACTCGACCTCGTGGTCCACTGAAAAATTCCTGTATCATAGGATGTTTATTTTTGACCAACTCAGACATCCTATCTACACACAATACGACTCCTTCACCTAAAAAAGCAACCCGGTCAGTGATTTTCCATAAGGAATCAAGGTCGTGAGTAATCATGACAATAGTTAAACCCATCGTGGAATGCAAATTTAAAATCAGGTCATCAAAACCCGCAGCAGTCGTTGGATCAAGTCCTGCAGTGGGTTCATCAAGAAAAATTAATTCCGGATCTAAAACGATAGCCCGCGCTAGCCCTGCCCTTTTCTGCATTCCACCGCTTAGCTCCGCTGGGTATTTAACCGCCTCCTCAGACGATAAACCTGCCATGAGAATTTTAAGCATGGCTAAATCGCATATGCTCGCTTCGTCTAAGTGAGTATGCTCTTGTAAAGGAAAAGATACATTTTCAAGTAAATTAAGTGAGCTAAATAGAGCATTTTGTTGAAATAATACCCCCCATCGTCGTTGAATACTCAGCAATTCTGCCTGAGTGGTGTGAAGCAAATTCTGGCCGAAGATGCGGATTGACCCAGAGGTAGGCTTGTTTAAGCCTAGCAATTGCCTCATTAATGTTGTTTTGCCGGATCCGCTCCCCCCAACAATCCCTATGATCTCGCCGCGGTTAATGGTGAGATTAATGCCCTTTGCGACCCATGTATCACCAAATCGAGTCCGCAAATCCTTTACTTCAATAATGGCTTCGTTGGCGCTCATAATTTTACTTTACTGAAAATGATAGAGAAGGCCGCATCCGCAACAATAATAAAAAAGATGGATAATACGACACTCTTGGTGGTATTCAGTCCTACACTTTCAGCACTGTTCTTGACTCCCATGCCTTGAAAACAGCCCACACTAGCGATAATCAAGGCAAAAACGGGCGCCTTGCCAAGACCAAGGAATAATGTTTTTAAAGGGACCACTTGAGGAAATCGTAATAAAAAGTCATACCATGAGATGTTAAGCATACTATTCGCCATTACCATGCCCCCCAATATGCCAAAAATATCTGACCACATAGTCAGCAAAGGGAGTGCAATAAAGAGGCCGCCAATTCTAGGTAAGATAAGCAATTCAGCAGGCGTCACACCTAAGGTATCCAACGCATCAATCTCTTGATTCAGTTTCATCATGCCTAGCTGCGCAGTAAAAGCAGACCCCGTTCTGCCAGCTACCATAATAGCGGTGATTAAAGGACCGAATTCACGCAATACTGAAAGACCAACTAAATCCACAATGAAAGCATTGGCCCCATAGTTTTTTAATTGAATGCCCATTTGATACGCTAACACCACACCAATCAAGAAAGATAATAAACCAATGATGGGCAATGCCTGATAACCGGTTCTATATATCACAGCAACTAAGGACGGGAATCGCCATTGATGGGCATGACGTATGATGCGTAAGGATTCCATCGATAAAAAGCCGATAAAAGCAAGATAGGCTTGAAGTTCTTTCAGTTGCATCACTGTGGATCGTCCTAGAGAGGCAACACTTCCCAATGGTTTGACTTCAGGCGGTGTGATTTCCTTTTTTAATTCCTTTTGAACAATCCCTATCAAGGTTTGAAATTGCTCGGGAAATTGCGTTAAATGAACCGTTACCTCTTTTTGTTTAAGCGCTTCTTGCCATTCACAAATTAACCATGCGCCCGCACTATCCATTTTGGTAATATCGCGGCCATCTACGGTTAATTCTCCACTTTTAGGTACCACTATTTTTGTGAGAGAGGATTCTAAACTTGCAAGATGACTAAGATCCCAATCCCCTCGACAAATCATTTGTCGTGCCTTGGCATCATAAGAAATAGCGTTTGCAGTGGTCATGAGTATCCCTGCTGAGGACCGCTTACTCTTAACCATGTTTGAGAGCGTCCAAATAATGGAACACCAATGTAGCCTCTTACTTTTAGTTTCTCACCCTTATCCATCGCTTCAACATAGCAACGATAGGTTTTGCCATTAAGTGGGTCCAGAATAGATCCTCCTTCCCATTTAGAAGAATCATCTGCGGTTTGTTTAAGACCTTCCATGATGACCATGCCTACAATAGTTTGATTATGCCGCTCTCCTAGGCAAGCGGTACAGACCTCATTTTGATCATAACCTGGACGGGGAAAAATTTTTATAACCTGACCTATCAACACACCATTGGGTGATTTCTCTATTTTCAAAATAGATTTGGGCTTGCCTGTGACATCATCAATAGTTTTCCAATAGCCTAAGGGTGAATTAATTGAAGCATCACCTGCGTAAACTGC
The DNA here is from genome assembly GCA_963711205.1 of uncultured Gammaproteobacteria bacterium. Taxonomy (GTDB): domain Bacteria; phylum Pseudomonadota; class Gammaproteobacteria; order DSM-16500; family DSM-16500; genus Aquicella. Next base: position 1,189,985 of record CAVQDE010000001.1, on the reverse strand, counting down.
ATGCATTAAAAAAACAAGGACAGTAATGACCGCGCATTTTATTGTTTGTTTCATTTCATTGCTTCCTTGGTTTTATCTAACACAAAAAAAATGTTGCTTTTGATGTCTTCTACCGATCCTACTCCTGCTATTTTTACATACTTTAAGGTAGGTGTCTGAGATTGATGTTTAAAATGCTGGTAATACTCTTGCAAGGGACGGGTTTGCTCTTGATAGACCGCAAGCCGCTTCCTCACTGTTTCTTCACTATCATCCAGTCTTTGTATCAGTGGTTCTCCAGAGACATCATCATAACCTGATACCTTGGGTGGATTATAAAGAACATGATAGGCTCGGCCAGAACCCGAATGAACACGTCTGCCACTTAATCGCTTTACCAGCTCTTCTTCAGGAACATGGATATCTATCACATAATCAATCGGGGTCAAGTGATGAAGCGCTTCCGCTTGAGCAACTGTTCGAGGAAATCCATCCAATAAAAATCCATTGGCACAATCAGGCTGTTTAATTCGCTCTTCCACTAATTGGATAACGATATCATCAGTAACAAGTTGACCGCCTTCAACAATTGCCTTCACTTTATTTCCTAACTCTGTCCCTTGTCGAATAGCCGCACGCAAGATATCGCCAGTAGAAATTTGTGGGATATGGTATTTATCGGTGATCAATTTTGCTTGTGTACCTTTCCCCGCGCCCGGGGGTCCGAGCAGAATTAAACGCATTTCCCTGCACTCCATTTAAAAAGAAAAGGTTGGGGCTATTTTAGAGGGGATAGACATTTAACTCAATGATGAATATACCTATGCAGCAGACAATGTAGTCTGAGTGTCACAAAGTGAAATCCAGGAACAATAACAGCGACTGCTGATTATCGCTTTATATTTTTGATAGGAAGGCCCCGAGTATACTCCTGAAGTATGCGAAGAGCTCTTTTGCTGCCTAGCTCCTCCCATTGTTCAAATGCTTGTAGAGGTAATAAATCAGGTGTTTGACGGATAGATTGAAGAACGTCCATCAACATGACAAACTCAAAGGCTAATGTCCAATAAAGATCGTTAGCTGTTGTTGAAATAGCAACATAAGCAGCACGGCCAATATCCACGAAATATCCAAGCTTGACGTGTTTTTTTCTGCCGCGCTGGGGAACAACCCAGCATATAATAAGCACTGATCCCCAACATGCTGTAAAGATAGGTAACGCTGTTTCTCGCGTAATTGCATGGCTTCTAAAAATGCGGTGGCGAACACTCTCTGCGCCATGTCGGGACGACTGGAATAGCGTATTAATAATGCAATAAGATACATTTCTAAATCTTCATTCAGGGTAATTGCACAACGATCTTCAGCGTGTTTGACCGCGTCTTGCCATATAAGGACGGAAGATTGATTGGTAAGCAGGTTCATAATAATCTCCTTCTTTTATTTCATTATAGAATAGTGTTATTAACATAAGCTGAGGTAAAATAGAGGTTTAAGCCTACGTGGCATTATAAATTTCTTTAATAAATAGGGTGTTATGCTTAGTTGTCAAAAAACCATCTTTATTTCTGACCTCCATTTAGAAGAAAATCGCCCAGATATTACGCAACGATTTCTCCAATGGTTAGACACATGTGATTCGTCAGTTGATGCGCTTTATATCCTCGGAGATTTGTTTGAAGTCTGGATTGGCGATGATGAAAATACGCCATTTCATCGCGACATGATTCAGGCATTGAAATCAGCTGCACAGAAAGGATTCCCTATCTACTTCATCCATGGCAATAGAGATTTTTTACTCGGCAAAGCATTTTTTCAGCAAACGGGGTGTCAACTTTTACCCGATGAAACAAAAATTGCTGTATACCAGACACCCGTCTTGATCATGCACGGCGATACCTTATGCACCCAAGATATGGCTTATCGAAAAGCAAGAAAAAAACTACGTAACCCTTTTTTACAAACGCTATTTTTACTATTACCACTCAAACTACGAAAAAACATGGCCGCAAAGATGCGCGCAAAAAGCATGGAGCATACACAATCGACATCTCTCGATATAATGGATGTCACCCAATCTGAAGTCGAACGCGTGATGCAGAAACATCAGGTTTCCTACCTCATCCATGGGCATACTCACCGCCCTTTTTTCCATGAATTTTTCCTCGATGCTTCGAAAGCCTTGCGTATCGTATTAGGTGCATGGCATCACGGAGGCAATATGTTAATTTGGGAAGCATCAGGAAAGAAGCAATGGGTAGAATTTTAAACCCACATATATACCCATTCTTTTCAGAAATGTTTAGCTCGCATTACTAATTGCTTAATTTTTTATACTGGTAACCCGTCTCTTGAACCTATGTTAACTGTACACAGTCACCGTTAATTTTCGGTGGTGGCTACGTAACCTATGCTCCCAAAGATAAATACCTTGCCATCTTCCTAGAGCAAGTTTGTAATCAGAAATAGGAAGCATTAAAAAACTTTGGGTCAATGTTGCGCGAACATGCGAAGGCATATCGTCCGGACCTTCATCGGTATGCTGATAAAGAGAATCTCCGTCCGGAATCAATCGCACCATAAATGCTTCTAAATCACTTTGCACTAACGGATCTGCATTTTCGCATATTGTCAGGGATGCGCTCGTGTGATGAATAAAAATATGGCATAAACCACTATCCACATTGGCTTTAGCCACACAACGTGCTACTTCTTCCGTTATATCAATTAATCCTCGTCCCTGAGTTGTGAATTCTAATTTATATTGAGTTAACATATTTTTACAGTGTGAGTGGTTTATAGCTAATAACAATACCTTGAATATGCATTTCACTTTGCAATCTATCTGCTAAAGCACGTGCTTGTAAGCGCTTATTTTCAGGACCAACAAAGACACGTGTATGATCCCCTAAAGCCGTGGATATTTGCTGGATAAACGCTCTATATCCATTAGCTCGCAGCTGATTCACCATACGTAATGCATTTGCTTTATTCTTGTAACTTCCAATCTGAATAACCCATGCCGCACTTTTTATCTTGAGTAAGCCATCTTCAACAGGTGTTCGTGCTGCAGAAGCAAGACGAGCTTTAGGCGCTGGCACCGATTTGGTAATATGCACAGCATTTTTAACCACGGGGCGTTTGATATCTTCTATGATTTTGTACGAATTTGCTTTTCCTGTTTTTGGTGCCGCTGTTTTCACGATTTGATTGCTTGTCGGCTGCACAGCAACATTAGTTGTATCAACGGCTGGAGAAGACGGCAATTCCGTGGCCTCATTATTCTTCTTATTCACCTCTTCTTTCGTTTGAACTACGTTAGGGGTGGTTTGAGCTGACTGATTTTCAGTCCCAGCATTGTTAACAATGCTGGGATGGATTGCACTGATAGTATCATCTGGTTGTTGTTTAATTGTATTGCTACTGTCGGCCTTAGGAGGCTGAGAAGGATTGACTGTGGGTTGTGAAATCTGCGGTGACAATACTTTTTGATCCCCCGCTGTTGAAGCAACTTGAACAGGTTGATCGGGAAAAGGAGGCGCGGCTACCAACGCTGTATCAGTAGATATATCTTTTGCGCCTTGGAAAAAAGGCAGTAGAATAATGACTAATCCAATAACAACGAGAATTCCTAGTATTCTATGCTTGGTCTTTCTTTCCATTGATCCACCTCAGTTTAAAAGATCGGAACGTTTATTATATATTAGCTACATCAGAAGAAATAATTTTTTGTTTGGTCAGCTTAGCGATTATTCGACCAATTCCACTTCTTAATTCGTTGCGGTGCATGATCCTATCAATGGCACCTTGCTTCAATAAAAATTCACTGCGTTGAAAACCTTCAGGCAATTTTTCACGTACTGTTTGCTCAATAACACGCGGACCGGCAAACCCAATCAACGCATTGGGCTCGGCAATGATGACATCGCCCAAGGTGGCAAGACTAGCAGACACCCCTCCCATCGTGGGATCCGTCAGTACAGAAATGTAAGGAATGCCTTGTTCAGCCAATTGAGCCAGAGCCGCACTGACTTTAGCCATTTGCATGAGTGAAATGAGTGCTTCTTGCATTCTCGCACCACCACTGGCTGAAAAACAGATGAAAGGAATACGCTGATCAATGCTCATATTCACTGCTCGCACAAAACGTTCGCCAACCGCTGCTCCCATTGAGCCGCCAATAAATCCATACTCAAATGCCACCGCTACTACCGGCAACTGATATAATGCACCACGCATGGCAATGAGTGCTTCTTTTTCCCCGGTTTCTTTTTGTGCCGCGGAAAGACGGTCCTTATACTTTTTAAGGTCTCTAAATTTCAATCTATCTTCTGGGCCCACTTCTGCCGCGAATTCAACGCCGGTATCGACATCCAAAAAATAGCCTAAGCGTCTCCTAGCTGGAATTCGAATGTGGTAATCACACTTAGGACAGACTTCTAAATTTCTTTCAAGTTCAGTTCGATAGAGAATAGAGCTGCAATTATCACATTTAGACCATAACCCTTCTGGCACACCCTTTTTGCTACTGGCTCCGGTGCGAATTCTTGAAGGTAATAATTTTTTAAACCAACTCATAGTGTTACCTTTTAAAGTTAAATCATTTACTAAGCTATCCTCGTGCCTGTGCGCACGCGACTCGGCATTATAACAAAAACATCTCATTCGATCCTGGAAAAATGTAAGGTTCAGGGTACCGGACTTGGATCAAATACAATCCATCTGGGGGAGCAGTTTCAGCCGCTGCACGCCTACTTTTTGCCGCTAACACTTCCCGCATCCAAGTCACTTCTTGATATCCGGCTCCAATCTTCATGAGTACACCTGCAATATTACGTACCATATGATGCAGGAAGGCATTGGCTTCAATTTCAAGAATAACGAAATCGCCGTGCCGCTCCACCTTAAATTCAGTCACATTACGCATAGGCGTTTTAGAATTACATTGCGACGAACGAAATGAGCTGAAATCTTGTTCGCCGATGAGCGCGTTACCCGCTGCCCGCATACGATCTACCTCTAGTGGGTAATAATGCCATGTCACGCGCTGACTCAGTATAGCGGGACGAATGGGATGATTATAAATAACATAACGATAACGGCGTGCGGTGGCAGTAAAACGTGCATGAAAATGATAGTCAACATGCTTCGCCCACTTAACCACCACAGACGCAGGCAAATGAGAATTGGTTCCCCACATCCAAGCATCAATATGACGCTTTGCACGTGTATCAAAGTGAACAACTTGTCCTGTTGCGTGTACGTTTGCATCCGTCCGTCCTGCGCAAAAAAGAAAAATAGATTCATTTGCTACTTTCGAAAGCGCGTCTTGGAGCGCCGCTTGTATCGTCGCCAGTCCGCGTTGTGCCTGCCATCCATAAAAGCCATTTCCATTGTATTCAATACCGAGAGCAATTCGCATGGTGTTATGATCAAAGTGTATTTAATAAACGTTGGGCTTCTTCTTGTTGCACATGTGTCCCTTGTGCCATCACTGATTCTAAAATCTGTTTGGCTAGCGACTTCTTGTCCGTTTCAATATAAGCACGTGCCAAGTCTAATTGCGTTACTAAGACATCCTCGCCAGCGATGGCAGATAAATCTTCAAGTCCATCGTCATGATGAGGCGGCGAAGCATCACACGTTAAGGCGGAAAGCTCAGGGCTAGCAGTGACGGCATTCGATCTGGGCGACGATTTTCTGAAGATAAAATACAGACCAAAAGTGAAAATGAAGAGTGAACCCAACCCAATTGATAATAGAAGAATAAAATAACTTTTTATAATAAGTGAGATCATAGTTATCTGTCTTGTTTAATTAAGTGTTCAGCGATTTGAATCGCATTGAGCGCTGCGCCTTTGCGCAAATTATCAGCGACAACCCAAAGATTTAATCCCCTTTCATAGGAAATATCTTCACGAACACGACCCACATAAACATAGTCTTTACCTGCGGCATCATGCACAGGCGTCGCGTAAGGAAAGTCTCCGGTAATTAATTTTATACCGGGTGCTTGAGCTAATAATTTTAAAGCTTGTGCAACAGTGATTTTATCTTTTGTTTCAATATGCACTGAGGCGGCATGCCCACAGAAAACTGGTACACGCACAGCCGTGGGATTAATTGCCAATGTTTTGTCATTAAAGATTTTTTGCATTTCCCAAACAATTTTCATTTCTTCACGCGTATAGCCGTTATCTTGAAAATCATCAATATGCGGCAATACATTGAATGCAATTTGCTGAGAATAGACTTTGGGATGAATGGTTTGATTCTCAAGCAATTGTTTCGTTTGTTCAATTAATTCCGTCACGCCATCTTTGCCTGTGCCAGAAACGGATTGATAAGTCGCCACATTGATGCGAGTAATGCCCACCGCATCATAAATCGGTTTTACACCCACAGCGATTGGAATGGTATTGCAATTTGGATTAGCGATGATGTTCATTTTTCGATAATCCGCTAATGCATTGAGATTCACTTCAGGAATGATTAGGGGAACATCCGCATGATTACGATAAAAAAAACTTTTATCAATAACGATATTTCCCGAAGAAACAGCTTTAGGAGCAAATTCAGCAGTTAAATGATTGCCGACACAAAAGAAAGCAAAATTTGACTGATGAAAATCAAAGGTAGCAAGATCATGAATAGGATGTGCTTTGCCACGAAATTGAATTTCTTTACCAACAGATTGTTGACTGGCAACCAAATAAAGGTTTTTTACGGGAAATCCTCTCTCTTCAAGTAAAGAGAGTAACGTAGTGCCAACTAATCCCGTCGCCCCTACAATTGCAATTGAATATGTCATTTATATTGCTCCATGAAAATTCACCTCGGCCCGAGGATGACGTCAAAAAAAACGATGAATAGCGTCAATATTGTTCCACGCCTTGCAACCAAACACTGATGGTTTCACCAAATAAATTGGGGCTGCTTTCTTGCGCGATATGCAACTCTTCACCAATATCAACAATTTCTAAATTAGGTAAATGCTCTTTTGCCCACATGACGGCAGCAATAGTGGTGATAAAGCCAGGGACGGAATATAGCAATAGTTTAGGCAATTTAGATTGAGTTAATTTTTTTGAATAATCAGCAATCAATTGATCTACTTTGCTTTTACCATCACCTTTAGGTAATTCTTTGAGATATTGCACAATGGGTTTTCCAGTTCCTTTTTGTATAAAAGGTTGACGATAGTGGTTCATTTCCTCATTCGTCAATGGACGCATAACATGTTGCGGTATGATTTTATCAACGAAAGCAGAACCATTCATTATGATATCGGAAATATTTTCTAGATGATGTAATACAATCAATTGTTCTTGAAAAGGAAGTGAAACCTCATTCCCATTGTCCGCTCTGAGAAAAGCCTCATAAAAGGCCAGTCCTTTGCAATTTTTCTCATGATGCATGGCATAATCAAAACCAATGACAGAACCCCAGCCATGCAAAATGAGAGTGATATTTCGGAGGTTTAATACTTCGATTAATTTTTCAATATATTTAATGTGATCGAAGATAGAATAATCAATATTGGGTTTATCTGATTGTCCAAAGCCAATTAAGTCAGGAGCAATACAGCGTCCCAATGTGGCGAGATGAGGAATGACATTCCGCCAAACATAGCATGAAGTAGGAATGCCATGCAAAAAAAGTATGGCATCCCCTTCTCCTGCTTCTATGTAGTGCATCTTTGATCCATACACTTCCACGTATTTCGAGGGATAAGTTAATTTTTCTGAAATCCTTTCATTTACCATATGCTTTCCTTATGCTGCCTGCGCAAAGTCAAATAACTCCCTTAATACTACTGAATAAGTGACAAAACCCACAATATCACTCGATTTCACATCAGCCAAAAGTTTTTGCCACCGTTCCATCAAAAATTGATAGCGATTAATCCAATTATCAATTCTTTCTTCTATCGTTTTGTCTTTAATATTTTTTGCCTTCATGGTTAACACTCTGGCACATAACTGACGTTGCACACGATCAAGATCATCACGAAAGCCCGCTCGTGCCAATTCATCCCATTGATTTTCAACTACGTATGAATTCATTAATTCTCTCAACCAGTTCAATTCAAGTCGATTACCAATCAAATAATATGTTTTTGCAACATCCATCAAATCTAGATCATATCGTTGTGCGGATTCAACAATATCGAGTGACGTAAAGAGTGTATTACAAGCCGCTACACTCTTAGCCAGCTTTTCAGGCACACCTTGTTCCATCAGATAATTGATGGCTGTGTCATACGCTTCCTTGTCTGGCCCATCTAAAAGTAAAGGCAATCGCTTGGTGAGTTCAATAATGGAAGGAGAAAAATCATCAATCGTTTTTTGGATATCAATATTGGGCTTACGATTACGCAAAAACCAACGCGTCGCGCGACGAATGAGGTAGTAAATTTGCAACATCATTCGATATTGAATTGTTTGATTAACTTGTTCTAAGCGCTCAATTTGATACCACATTTCATCCAGCTGATAAACGCTTTCGGCAATGGAGAAAGCACGTATGATGAAAGCAATGGAAACACCTGTCTCGCGTTGTAAGCGCTCGACAAAGTTAATCCCCATGCAATCGGTAATACTCTTACACAATTGCGTCGAAATGATTTCACGACGCAAACTATGTTGTTGCATCTGACCAAGATATTTTTCGCGTAGTGGTTTTGGAAAAGCCGTTAATAAATATTTGCCAAAAAAAGGATCGTCAGGCACATCCGTCGCCAAGATATCTTGCTTTAAATACATCTTGCAGTAAGCAAGCAACATGGCAATTTCAGGACGGGTGAGTGGTTTATTATTTGCTTTCCGTTCAAGTAACATTTTTTCATCAGGTAAGCATTCCAATTTCCTATCTAAGCGTCCGGCTTTTTCAAGATCATTCATATATTGCCGGAATAAATCCATGGTTTGTTGCGCCACCGATGTTTCTAAACTTAGCATTTGCGTCTGATCAAAATTATCTAATAAGACTAAGTCCGCGACTTCATCGGTCATCTTCTCAAGTAATTTATTGCGTTGCTCTCTCGTCATCTTTCCTTCTGCAACGAGATGATTTAAGAGAATCTTGATATTGACTTCATGGTCGGAGCAATCGACGCCCGCAGAATTATCAATGAAGTCGGTATTAACAATACCCCCTTGCAAAGAATATTCTATGCGCGCAAGTTGTGTCATACCCAAATTACCACCTTCAGCAATCACACGTGCATTAAGTTCTGTTGCATCGATACGAATACTGTCATTAGTACGATCCCCCACATCCATATGCGATTCTTGTGTTGATTTGACAAAAGTTCCTATACCGCCATTCCAAATCAAATCAACTGGCGCCTTGAGTATTGAGCGAATCAATTCATTTGGCACCATGCTATCCTTTCGCGTATTAAGAATGTGTTTTATTTCTGGTGAGAGTTTGATGGATTTTGCGGAACGATCAAATACACCACCACCACTAGAAATTAATTCTGGTTTGTAATCCGTCCATGATGAACGTGGTAGATTAAAGAGACGCTTTCTTTCTGCATAACTGCTGGCAGGATCTGGATCGGGATCTAAAAAGATATGCAGGTGATTGAAAGCGGCAATCAACTTGGTATGTTTAGACAGCAACATACCATTGCCAAAAACGTCACCGGCCATATCACCAATACCCACTACAGTAAAATCATCTTGCTCAGGATCAATATTAATTTCGCGGAAATGTCTTTTCACAGAAACCCACACACCCCGTGAAGTAATGCCCATTTTTTTGTGGTCATAACCCGCGGAACCACCTGAAGCAAATGCATCATCCAGCCAAAAACCATATTGCTGGGCAATTTTATTTGCAATATCAGAAAAAGTAGCGGTTCCTTTATCTGCAGCCACAACTAAATAAGGATCATCCGCATCATAACGCACCACATTCGAAGGAGGAAGAATCACCCCTTCTTTAATATTGTCTGTCACATCTAATAAGCCGTTAATAAAGGTAGAATAACAATAAATACCTTCTGTCAAATATTCATCGCGGGTCATCACAGGGGTTTGGGGCCGCTTGACTACAAAACCACCCTTGGCTCCTTCGGGAACTATGACTGTATTTTTGACTTGTTGTGCTTTCATTAGACCCAAAATTTCAGTACGAAAATCTTCACGACGATCCGACCAGCGCAATCCACCACGAGCCACTTTTCCTGCTCGTAAATGCACCCCTTCCACACGAGGAGAATAAACAAAAATTTCATATTTTGGTCTAGGTAATGGCAGATCTGAAATCAATTCAGGATTGAATTTAAATGAGATGTAAGATTTGCTCAAACCTTCTGCGGTGACTTGAAAATAATTCGTTCGTGTCGTCGCCAAGATCAATTCAAGCAGCCTGCGAATAATACGGTCTTCATCCAAACTAGTAACAGCATCTAAGCTTTGTTCAATGTAGCCTAATAAGTCTTTTGGATCAGAATGTCCTCCAGACTGGTAACTGGGATCAAAACGCAAGATGAAAAGTTGAACCAATGCTTTAGCAATCTCTGCGTTATTTATCAAAGCTCGTTCAATATAACTTTGGCTAAACGTAAAACCGGTTTGGCGCAAATACTTCGTGTAAGCGCGAAGCATGGCGGTCTCTTGCCAGGTCAGATAAGCTCCCAATACTAAACGATTAAATCCATCGTTTTCAGCCTCACCAAACCAAATTTTTATAAAAGCTTCTTGAAAAATATCCTTCAAGTCATTGATATCAATGGTCTTATTGACTGAATAAATCATGTCAAAATCGTTAATCCAAATATGTTTACCTTCTTTGAATTTCAATTCATGAGGTCTTTCACCAATGACCCTCAATCCCATGTTTTCTAAAATAGGCAACACATCTGATAACACGATGGTTTCTTCCAAATTGAAGAGTTTCAAACTAAGTGTGTTGTTTCCATTTAGTCGTGAAAACAACATACTTAGCGGATTTTCTTTAGATAATTCTTCAATTTTTTGAATGTCATTTAATGCTTCAGGAGCTGAGTAATCTTCCGTGTAACTGGCAGGAAATGCCTTACTATATTTATTGTAATGACGCAGACCATTTGCTTCGCCATGATAGCTGATTAAGACATCTTTTAAGTCATCAGTCCACGAACGGGAAATGAAAACCAACTTTTTCTCGATATCTTCCACTGGATGCTCAACAGGAGTTTTTGGATTAACGCGAACCAGAAAGTGAAGACGGGCTAACACTGAGTCAGAAAAATAAGTGGTGTAATTACATTCAATCCCTTTGAAAGATTCCATAAGTATGTCTTGCATCTGATGAGCAAGTTCAGTGGTAAAAATGTCACGCGGGACATACACCAAACAAGAAAAATAACGATAAAAAGCATCACGACGAACCAGTAAACGTACTCGTTTACGTTCTTTTAATTGAATGATGCCTAGCGTTAGTTCAAGTAATTCTTCATGCGTTGCTTGAAATAAATCATCACGGGGTAATGTTTCAAGAATATGAACCGCTTCTTTTCCATCATGACTATCGGGTGGAAATCCCAGATCTTCAAGTACTTTATCAACTTTATGGCGTAAGAAAGGAATTTGTCTAGGACTAGAATGATACGCAGTCGATGTATACAAGCCTATAAATCGTCGCTCGCCAGTCAACTCGCCTTTCTCATTAAATAGTTTTACTCCAATATAATCAGTGTAGGCTTCGCGATGGACTGTTGAGGTTGTATTTGTTTTTGCAATAATCAGAATATTCTTTGACAATGCCATCTTCCGAGCTTGTGGTGGAAGTTCAGAATACACTTTAGACGTTGCACTAAAGGTCTCATCTCGTAACACCCCTAAGCCTGATCCAGGGATAATTTGCAAAGCACGGTTTGTCCCATTACCAATCAACTTATAATCCCGCGCACCCAAAAAAGTAAAATTGTTATTGATCAGCCAGCGTAAAAAATCTCGCGATTCCGCTAGTTCAGCCTGATCTAAGGCAGGAGGATGATTTTCTAAATCATTAAGACACGCTTCCACACGTCCTACCATTTTGCGCCAATCTGCGACAGACAGACGAACATCACTGAGTACATTACTGATATTTTCCTTGAGTTCTTCCATGGTTTTTTCATCTGTCAAACGATCAATTTCAATATAAATCGGTGCTTCTGATGATACATTTTTATCCGTTTGACCTGCTGGAACGATCTCAACGATATTGTGATGCGTATCACGTCGAACTTTGAAGCCGCCAAAATGAATAATAAAGTGGATTTGATAACCAAATCGGTTAGCGACTATTCGGATTGAATCAACCAGAAAGGGTATGTCGTCATGTGAAATTTGGATCACAGTATGAGCTGATTCCCAGCCATCTTTTTCTTTATCTGGATTAAAAATATGGATTTTGGCTTCATCGGGTGTGCGGTGATAAATAAAATTCCAATGAGAATATAAAATCCCATATAAATCCGCAATAGAGCGTTCTTTTAAATCATCAACAGCGCTAGACGAAAAATACCGTTGAGCAAAGGCGGTGAGAAGAGTAGCCTCTTTGTCACTCGTCTTAGTTTTAATATAGTCCTGCACTTGATTAATTATTTTTTGGCATTCGCCATTATTAAGACCGCCCATATAAACTCCCGCTTTGTAGAAATAAATATCAATATTTGAATCTCAATACTATACCTAACCAGCCTCACTCGCGTCACCCTCTGCATGAGCACCCGAGGATCTCTAGAGGTAGACAGGCACCGCCTGAACAGCATTAATCCACTCTCCTTGTTCAAACTTGATCTTTGCAAGTTGAATCAAAGCCTCTGCTGAAGGTAGTTGTGATGCATGAGTCGTGATAGATCTACCCTCCAAACGCCTCGCCATTAATTCTTTATAATTCTCCCAACCATCACCTATTCCCCATAGGTCATGATCATCAGGTATTTTTACCTCATTTGGCGTCAATAATTGTTCTTGACCGATTAATTTCATCGTCTTTGTCGCGGCTATCTCATAAATCGCCCAATAAACCTTTCCCATACGCGCATCCATGGCGACTAAAACTTTTGACCAATGTTGCTCTATGTAAGCTGTTTGAGCAAGAGTCGCTAAAGAAGAAACTTGAATAATAGGCTTTTGTAATGCAAAGCCAATACCTTGGACCACACTGCTTGAGATGCGCACGCCAGTAAAACTTCCAGGACCACATCCATAAGCAACCGCATCCAAATCTTGTAGAGTGAGCGAAAATGACGTCAGCAATTCATGAATCATGGGTAAAATAAGTTGCGCTTGTTGCATAGGAATATTTTTTTGTAAAACGCTGAGCCTATCCCCACTTTGGAGGGCCACGGAACAAGCTGAGGTAGAAGTATCAAACGCAAGTATGTTCATAGCAGTAGCCACGTTTAACGCCTACCATTCTTTCTCGAGATATTGAAGTTTATTTTCGGTTTCAGTCCATTGATCAGCGTCAGATGGTGGATCTTTGCGACGATTAATGTTAGGCCATTTTTCAGCGAGTTCGGCATTCAAAGGCAAAAAAGATTGGTATTTTTCTGGAAGATCATCTTCAGAATAAATTGCGTTCACAGGACACTCTGGTTCACAGAGAGCACAATCAATACATTCACTTGGATTAATGACAAGAAAATTGGGGCCTTCATAAAAACAATCGACCGGACAAACCTCTACACAGTCGGTATATTTGCAGCGTATGCATTTCTCTGTTACAACAAATGTCATTGAGATAGCTTACCTATTTATGCAGGCTAAACCAGGCGCTTTTTCGTTACTTACTGAGATTTACTCTACTATATCAGATTAAGGCAAGCTCAAGCGAGTTCACATTGACACATCTCAAGAGTCACTTAAGCCTAAGTAAGTTGGTTGAGCGCTCAACTAACTTACGTAAAAATCTTGCCCGGGGCCGGAATCGAACCGGCACGGAGATTAAGCTCCCGAGGGATTTTAAGTCCCTTGCGTCTACCTATTCCGCCACCCGGGCATATTCATGATAAATGGAGGCTGGGGTCGGAATCGAACCGGCGTACACGGCTTTGCAGGCCGCTGCATGACCACTCTGCCACCCAGCCACAATGAACCTCAGACATAGACTATGTCATAATTTGGAGCGGGAAACGAGACTCGAACTCGCGACCCCAACCTTGGCAAGGTTGTGCTCTACCAACTGAGCTATTCCCGCGTAAATCCCCATAAAAAACATGCATTTTAATGCACAGACATGTCTCTCATTTGCGGTGTAATTCTATCCCGGCATCCGGGTAAGTCAAGCAATTTATGAAAATATAAGGGACTCCAGTTTGAGTGCGGGAGGAAGCTATTCAATAGAGGCTAATTGAACCCATGCTGCTTTGAAATAAATCAACATAGACCAAATCGTTAAGACAGCAGAGATATAAAGTAAAACATATCCCGTAAATACTAAGGTAGTGTTAGTGCCGCTATCACAATATAGCAGTACTAATAAAGCGACCATTTGCACAGCCGTTTTAATCTTACCAAGACTTGATACCGCTACACTTGCCCGCTTACCCACTTCTGCCATCCATTCGCGTAATGCCGAAACAATAATTTCACGCGCCACAATAATCGCAGCGGGAATCGTAATAACGAAAGTGGGAATAGACACAATCGCCGCAGTCACACTGACGAATTGGAAAGTTGGTTCTGCAACAATCAACACTAAAGCGATCGATACCATTAATTTATCTGCAACAGGATCTAAAAATGCTCCCAACTTAGTTGATTGTTTAAGATAACGAGCAAGATAACCATCAAGCCAATCAGTTATGCTGGCAATACCAAAAATGATAGAGGCGGCTAAGTGCGCCCATGAAACAGGTAAGTAAAAAAAAATGACGAGCAGAGGAATTACCGAAATACGTATTAATGTGATTATATTCGGCCAACTAAACATTTGCTCATACGGTCGTGTCATGGAGTGCTGCAAAAATTCGCTCCGCTAGGGAACGGCTAATGCCCGGTACTTTGGTTAATTCATCAAGACTAGCACGAGCAATACCTTGAATACCACCAAAATAACGTAATAAATCGCGGCGACGTTTGGCGCCAATGCCTGGGATCAATTCAAGCGAAGATTGCACGTCTGATTTTATCACGACGTTGACGATGACCTGTAATCGCAAATCGATGTGCCTCATCGCGAATTTGTTGAATTAAATGGAGGGCCAATGAATCAGCCGGAAGATGAATGGGAGGCTGATGACCTAATATGCAATGTTTCAAACCCTGGTTTACGCTCAGGACCTTTTGCCACTCCCACCAATAATATGTCATGAATATTTAACTCAACCATGACTTTTTCTGCCGCGGCAAGTTGCGTGGAGCCTCCGTCGATTAACACCACATCAGGCAAAGTGATAACTGTCTTTTTGCAATCGTTTGAAACGGCGTAATAATACTTGATGCATCGCTGCAACATCGTCACCGGGAGTGATATCCTGGATATTAAATCGTCGATAATCACTTTTTACAGGACCCGTTTGATCGAACACAACACAAGAAGCCACCGTTGCTTCTCCCATGCTATGGCTGATATCAAAACATTCAATACGACGGAGTGGCTTCTTTAAACCCACCAATGTTTGTAATGCCGCGATACGTTCGTGCATGTTTGTCTTGGTGAAAAGATGCGCTGTTAAAGATTGCTTGGCACTCATAGTCGCCATGGTCAGCCATTTCTTTTTTTCTCCACGCACCGGCCTCATGATATCAACTTTATGCTTTGCTTGCTCAGTCAAGACCTTTTCTAATAGCTCACGTTCTGGAACAGAGGCTTGAATAATGATGTGCTTAGGAATCGTCTCGGTATGAGAAGTATCATAAAGATAATGTTGGGTTAAAAATGCAGCAATCACTTCTTCAATCGTTGAATGTTCAGGAACACTAGGAAAATAAGAGCGACTTCCTAACACCTGACCATCACGGATGGAAAGTAGTTGAATACAAATCACCCCTGATTCTGCGGCAAATCCAATAATATCTGCATTACCTTCACTGACAACCACATATTGTTTATCATGAATTTGGCGCAATCTCGCAATCTGATCACGATACCTAGCCGCGAGTTCAAAATCTAATTTTTGCGACGCCCATTCCATCTTCTTTTGTAACTCTTCTACTACCTGTTCACTTTTACCTTGAAGAAACAAAATGGCAAGTTGCACATTGTGAGCATATTCATCCTTAGAAATTAATCCGACACAAGGTCCGGTACACCGGTCAATTTGATAAAGCAAACAAGGACGAGTTCGTGCGTCAAAATAAGGATCTCGGCAGGTGCGAATACCAAAAATTTTTTGTAAGAAACTAATCGTTTCCCGCACTGCAATAACACTAGGATAAGGTCCAAAATACAGCGCGTTTTTTTTGCGCGGACCTCGATAAATATCGATACGGGGATAGCGATGTTGATCCGTGATTAAAATATACGGATAACTTTTATCATCGCGCAATAAGACGTTATATCGTGGTTGATGTTTTTTGATTAAATTACATTCTAGAATAACTGCTTCACTTTCATTGCGCGTGACAGTGATGTCAATATCATGGATTTGTTGAATTAATATAACAGTTTTTGTATCTTTGCTTTTACCACTAAAATAACTCGATAAGCGTTTTTTAAGATCTTTAGCTTTTCCTACATACAAAACTTCCCCTTTCTCACCCAACATTTGATAGACACCCGGGTGATGAGAAAGATTAGTAAGAAAAGTTTTTATGTTACGCATAGGTTGAGTAATTAGTCTTCTCCCCGCATCTTCAGATCACAAGTTCAGAGGTCAATCGCTTATTCTTGCTCTGTCTTTGCACCTTCTAACATGCCAAGACGCATTGCCATCAGAGTGAGCTCAACATCACTGTTAATATTGAGTTTATCAAAAATACGATATCGATAACTATTGACTGTCTTGGGACTTAAGCACAGCTTCTTTGAAATATCCTGGACTTTTTGTCCTTGAGTGATCATCAACATGATTTGCAGTTCGCGTTCTGAGAGTAAATCAAGCGGTGACTCTTCCCCTTTAGTAAAGCGTTTAATTGCGATTTGTTGAGCAATACCAGGACTAATATAACGTTGTCCAGAATGAATAGTGCGAATAGCACGAATCATTTCTTCAGGATCACAGCCTTTGGTGATGTAACCAGATGCACCTGCTTGCAATAGACGTGAAGGATAAGGTTCATCTTCATAAATCGTTAAGGCTAAAATTTTAATATCAGGATTATGACGAATCATTTTTCGAGTTGCTTCTAAGCCGCCAATACCAGGCATGTGGACATCCATCACAACCACATCTGGAACTAATTCTTTAGCAAGCAACACTGCTTCTTCACCCGTGCCTGGCTTCACCCACTACTTTTAAACCTTGGACATCTTGCAAGAGGCGTTTAATCCCCATCCGTACAAGTTCATGATCATCTACTAATAAAACTTTAATCAAAACTGCTCCCCTAGCTATTGCGATCTGACATTAATTGGCGGAGAGAGAGGGATTCGAACCCCCGGAGCCCAAAGGACTCAACGGTTTTCAAGACCGCCGCTTTCGACCGCTCAGCCATCTCTCCAAACATTATTGATTAGTATTGGTCAATTCGCAAGCATTGAATATTAACGTTATTTTGAGAATGACGTCTATATCCTGCAATGATAAAAAAATTTATGACCCGCTTAGCTCATACCTCTTCAATTACTCTTGCCAGAGACATTTTCCCTGTTTTTTTAACAATTCGAGATATTCTCATGCTCATTCAATTCATCTGCATTTGCTTTAATACAATCAGGTTATGCTTTTCTACTCTAGACACGGGTAGCTACTGTTTTAGATTTTTTTGCTTCAGCGCTTGATTGTCATTCGATCGCATCAAAAAAGCTTCCTTGTCCACCCGTCATTGCCAAATAGACCTGCGCGAATAAATTGCATCTAATAACGCACCATGCAAATCACGTTTGGTATTATCGACACCATAACGTTTACATAAGGCATCCAAACTGTTGCGCTGACCCACGTGCAATTGTCTTGCCATGCACTAAGGTATCAATGATGCGGCAATAATCTGTGACTGGTTTTCCAACCTCGACGGGTTAGCATCAATTCATTATTTAAAAAAGACAAGATCAAATGGCGCATTATGAATAATTAATTCTGCACCGCCAATAAAATTCAATCAATTCTGCAGCAATATGGCTAAAAATAGGCTTATCTTTTAAAAACTCATTGGTAATGCCATGGATAGCTAACGCACCGGCTTCCACTTCACGTTCAGGATTGAGATAATAATGAAAATGATTACCAGTTAATTTCCTATCTATCATTTCCAAGCAACCAATTTCGATAATTCGATGGCCTTCTTCAACATGAAGACCTGTTGTTTCTGTATCTAATATAATCTGGCGCATCTTTATTTACTTTGCTTTGAGTAATTCATCGATAGCAAGATTCGCGATACTGTCAACCAATTCATTTTCAGGATGGCCACTATGGCCTTTTACCCAATGCCAATTAATATGATGATGACGGCTGACTTCTTGATCCAGTGCTTGCCATAAATCGGCATTTTTCACTAACTTTTTATCTGCTTTTTTCCAACCCTTTTCTTTCCATCCCGCCAGCCATTCTGTCACTCCCTTCTGAACATATTGTGAATCCGTATACAATTCAATTTTGCAAGGTTCATCTAATGCTGCCAACGCTTGAATAGCAGCGATTAATTCCATGCGATTATTCGTGGTGTGCACTTCTGCACCTGATAAAATTTTTTCATGACGTCCATAGCGTAGTAAAACACCCCATCCACCTGGGCCAGGATTGCCCCGGCAAGCACCGTCTGTATATATAAACACATGTTTCATTTTGATTGTCTTGCAATATGGCCTGAAATGGTTGTAGGTACGCGAATACTGTTTAGTTGTTGTTTCCATTTTAATCGAATCGGTGTTAAAGGAATCACTTTAGCTCTCGCTATTAACACATAAGCACCACCTAATGCAGGAAAACACTTACTGCCGAAACGTTCCAGAAACTGCAGCTTATGATACATGTTTGGATGATTAATAGGCGGGATAAATAGCACCGATTTATGTTTTTCCATTTCAAAATCGGCAAGTTGAAGCCAATTTTTTACTTGTCGAGAAGCAATAAAGTTAGCCGTCCAAGGTGATATTTTCTTTCTTGCTGCTAATCGTCGGAATCCCCAAGTACTGTAGGGATTAAATCCACATACCGCTATCAGCCCTTCTGGTTTGATAATACGACATGCTTCAGATAATAGTTGGCGTGGATTGTCTACAAATTCTAAGGTATGAGGAAGAATGACTAAATCGATACTGCCAGTCAGGATGGGGATCTCATGAAAATCACCCTCAATGTAAGCCATTTTTTTATCGCGGTGAATAAGAGGACTGATTATTGTATGGTAAGGAATGGGTGATGCTGCGAGTAAATCAAATTGATTCGGAACACCAAGCAATAACGCTTGCTTACCAAAATGTTTGGCAAGCATCTGAGTGAGTATTTGTTTTTCTGCTTCTAACAGCCTATTACCCAAAAATTGATGGGACAGCCATTGATTCCAATGTTGAAGCGATCGATAGCCGTGTGCCAAACTTTTCCATCTCCCGACGAAACGTGATTCCAATAACTTTCGTAGCTATCCATCTTGACACGTTTCCACGCTAAAAGCATGCGGGGGCATACTTCAATCTCTAAAAAATGCTAAGGACAACCAGTACATGTGTAATTTTTCATTCAGATTAGTCAGTTGGGACAAGCAACCTGATCTATCTGAGAACAATATTGGGAAGTTATTTGGATCATGTTCCTGATTTTGATACTATAGCATGCTAAATCTCATAATCTGTCGTATCTATAAGTTTGCCCGCGCAAGGGATATCAGGAATGGGTTCTGAAACATTGAGGACTGATGTGTGGTAAAAAAAATGATAAAAAAGGGTGTGGGCTGCTTGCAAAACTTATCCTCTTGAGCTTGGGTTGCGTTGTTATTAACGAAAATTCGTTTGCTGCGCCTAATACTGAAGGGATTCAAGTCTATCAAAAGAACATTCATTTATCGCCTGAGCATAAACAAATATTAGCAGATGATATCATTCGTTATCGTAATGCAGATAATCTCTGGGATGTATTGCGCGAAGAATTCACCCTGCCTCATTATGAAGATAACCCTGTTGTCCAAGCTAAAATTGAATGGTTTATGAATAACCAAGATTATTTATTACGTTCTGCTTCTCGCGCCGCACCTTATTTGTATTACATCATGCAACAAGTAAAAAAACGCCATTTGCCGGCGGAATTAGTATTACTACCGATTATTGAAAGTGGATACAATCCATTTTCACTTTCGAATGTGGGTGCTGCTGGGATTTGGCAACTTATGCCAGAGACTGCATCGGGTTTAGGTGTCAAACGTGATTGGTGGTATGACGGACGGCGTGATGTCATTGCCTCAACGAGAGCTGCGCTGACTTACCTTGCGTATTTGCAAAGTTTTTTTGAAGGCGATTGGTTAAGAGCCATTGCAGCCTATAACACCGGTGAAGGTAATGTATTAACCGCTATTAAGAGAAATATCAGAGAAGGTTTAGATACTGATTTCTGGTCATTGCCTGTCGCGCAGCAAACCAAAGATTATGTGCCCAGTTTATTAGCCTTAGCCATCATTATTAGCCGCCCTGACCAATATCCCATTTATTTCCCCCCCGTAAGAAACGCTCCTTATCTTGCGCAAATTGATGTGGGCACACAGATTAATTTAAAATATGCCGCGAAATTAGCAGGGATTAGCTATCAAAAAATCATACAGCTGAATTCAGGTTTTAAAGGTCCCGCTACATCAAGAAAAGGACCGAATAAATTAGTGTTGCCTATAGAAAATGTCGAACAATTCACTGAAAATTTAGCCAGATCACCGCTGACTCAACCATTAAACTGGATTCATTATAAAGTTAAATCTGGTGACACACTGGTTTCTATCTCTAAAAAATTTAGCACAACAAGCAGTGATATTCGAAAAATGAATCATCTTGCTAAAAATAATGTACGACCAGGGACTAATTTATTAATTCCACATCATGATAAATCATCATCAGAAGAATCGGAATCGGAATCGGACTCCATCGCCAATTCAGATATGATCGCCTCCAATACGGAAAATAAGAAAGAAAAATTCATCGTCCTCAAAAGCAAAAATCGAAAAGATGACGATATTGTTCCGATTATTAACGAAAAGCTGGCATTAAATTCTTCAAACTCTTATACGCTGGAACCTGGTGATACTGTTTATATCATTCGCTCAAAAGACACGTTAGAAAAAATCGCGAAACGTTTTCATATCACAAAAAAATCCTTAATTGAAGCAAATCAGCTAGCGGGAAGAAAAATAAAAACAGGTAAACAGTTGATTATCCCTACGCATCCAACAATAATGACGCAAATCGGAACTTCCACTGCCAGCGAAAAAAATTTGCAGCCAGGAGATACGGTTTACATGGTGCGACGGGGTGATACGATAGCTAAAATCGCTCGCAAATTTCGAACAACTGCAGCAACGATTCGGCTAGCTAATCTTGTTGATGATTCTACCATCAGCATAGGTGACAAATTAGTCATCCCTACTCATCAGTTGCGTGGATAAGAAATCTTATCTTACTTTTTTAATCATTTATGTATGGAGATAAAAATGAAAATCACAAAAATCATTAGCACAAGTTTACTTACTGTGAGCTTAAGCAGCGTGACGATGTTAGCACATGCTGCTTTTCATGATTTGTATACTACAAATAACACATCTCATGATGCTACATCTCGCATCAATGATGGTGCATGTTCGAGTAGCTTACCCGGCGGCATCACGAAAGCACACGTCAAAAGAAATAAAGTGAGTGGGCAGATTGTATGGGCTGCATGCGTTGCAGGTCACAAAGACCCATCCAATTGTAAAGCGGATGTTTATTTGACTGATCATTGCAGTGATAAAGGTGAACAGTCAATTGCAACTGTTTACTTTGATACAGACAAAGGAATTAAATCAATAGACTATCATACATCTGAATATAAAATTTCTGGTAAAGACTTTGATATTACTTTAGACGGAAACTAAATCATTTCATCTATTCTCCTCTCACATGTTCATACAATGTGAGAGGGGTACTCTTCGTAGTTCACTTGCATGCTTACACAATATCCCACGTTATTTGACCTGTATAAACATCTGCTCCGCCACTAACACGGCCATTGGTTGACACTGATTCAGCACCCATCACTTGTGGCGGCGGGTTCACTCTAGCTGTGTTCATGAATACATGTATCCAACCTATATCAAGACCGATAGTTTTTGTTGCTTGAAAATGGCCGCCCAAGGCAATCACATAACGATCTTTATCAGGAAGCTGCACATTGCGAAATGCTTGTTTGACAGGGGATTGATCATAACCTACTCCACCACGCAGTGTAATGGTATCGGTAGCATAATAATCTGCACCCAATGCAAAATTCCAGGTATTGCGATAATTCTCAGGAACAGTCACTTGGATATTTCCACTTGTTTCATTGGTGGATAGATCACCAGGAACAGCCGGCGGCACAGTGACTAAACCTGCGACTTGATTCAATGTCAGTGTATTAAAACTACTCCATTGCGTGTAAATCACTGTCGCCATCAACGCCCAAGGAGATTTAAATTTGTGATAGGCACTTAATGCGGTGTACGCAGGTAATGTGATATCGGTTTTTGCACGACTCGTTTCTAATGGACCACCATTGAATGCATCGGCAAGCGGGCCCACAAATTTGCTAGAGCCAGTGAAGTGGTGTACCACTTGCGAGTGATAGCTAATACCTACACGGGTGTTAGGATTAAATTCATATAATGCACCTAAATGATATCCATAGGCTGTATCATTAGCTTTATTGGTACTGTTGGTATCATATTCCATTAAGAGGGTTTTTTGAGAAGGATCAAGAAAGATATCCGTATCAATGATGCCTGCGATATTATCAAATTCAGCTTGCGCTTTTTGAATATCAAAACCGAAACCTATCGACGCTTTTTCATTGATTTTAAAACCTATCGAAGGGCTAATATCAACCACTCTAATAGAGGTTAATGTCGCTGCATAGCGCAGCGGTGTACTGCTACCATAATCTGTTTTTAATCCGAAGGGCACATCTACGCTTAAACCAAAACCAATATGATCATTAATAGGTGCCACGTAATAAAAGAAAGGAATAAAACTAAATGAGCCGCCTTGCGCTGTCACAGAATTGAAAGTGGCTGTCGTGGGAACAGACGCAAATTCAAAAGTCGGTGTCATCGTGGGAGAAAATTCTGTCACACCCACACTACCTTTGTATTTGAAATCAGTTAAGACACCTACTCCACCTAAAATGACTTGCTGATTTTTAATGCGAGTAATACCAGCTGGATTATACCAAGCGGTACTCGCATCATTTGCCATAGCAGCATAACCTGCATGGTAATTACCTATGCTAGCTGCATCTTGTTCCCATAATTGAAACGCCGAAGCCATTGCATGTGTTGATAAACCAAATAAGCCACTAGTACAAATTACAGTAATAAATCGACGCACAACAAAACGTTTCATTTTGTCTCTCTCCATAATTATTTTTTTTTATTCTCCTAGAAAATTTTATAATGACTATAATTGTCGAATTCACTTGAAATAGGAGGCCCGATAAGGATACCGTATTTGCGTAACAAAACAACCTTTTCAATTGAGGAATATCATGGCAGAAACACCTTCTAATATGCTTCCATTAGGTTCAATAGCACCTGATTTTGAGCTACTTGATACGCAGACTAATAATCACCTTTCACTTAATCAACTCAAATCACCTAAAGGGACTGTGATCATGTTTCTCTGCAATCATTGTCCTTATGTTAAGCACATTCAATCCAAACTGACAGAAATTGCTAATATATATCAGACAAAAGGAGTGAGTTTTGTTGCCATTAGTTCAAATGATGTTGAGTCTTATCCTCAAGATGGTCCTGAATACATGCGAAAAGAAGCGGAAAAGCATCACTACACTTTTCCTTATCTTTATGATGAAACCCAAGAAGTAGCAAAAGCGTATCACGCGGCTTGTACACCCGATTTATATGTTTTTGATCATCAACTCCATTGTGTGTATCGAGGCCGCTTTGATGATTCTACGCCAGGCAATCATCGTCCAGTGATGGGTCATGATCTTACTCAAGCATTAGATAATCTTCTTGCAGGTAAAGTTATTAGCACGGATCAGAAACCTAGCGTGGGATGTAACATTAAATGGAAAAAGAAATAGGTACAATTCATATTTCTACTATGCTGGACTTTCTATGAGGCAACTCTCCTCCATCATCAGCAGCAGCATTGGGAATATTTTAGAGTGGTATGATTTTGGCTTATTTAGCATTTTCTCTTCTCTCTTCAGCCAACTTTTTTTTCCAACAGAAGATCCTCATATTGCATTGATAGCCACATTCAGTATTTTTGCCGTTGGTTTTTTTTGCCGTCCCCTGGGCGCTTTAGTCTTTGGCTATCTGGGAGATAAATTTGGCAGAGCAAGCACGTTACGTTTATCTATTCTCATGATTTCCTTACCCACATTATTGATAGGTGTGCTGCCTACTTATCATCAGATTGGTATTCTTGCTCCAATATTATTGACCCTCATTCGTATTTGGCAAGGCATTAGCATTGGTGGTGAATATAGTGGCAATATTATTTATCTAGCTGAAACCGCCCCAACTAATTATCGTGCGACATTCACTTCCTTTGCTGCAACCGGAGCCAATTTAGGCATTTTATTAGCGGCAGTGGTTGGCACCCTCACCAGCAGTCTATTTACCACGACTCAATTAGCGTCATGGGGTTGGCGTGTCCCGTATTTAATTAGCGGATTTTTTTGCATAATCATTTATCTCTTTCGATTGCGTATTCATGAAACAGAAGTATTTGACTATTTAGTCAGTAAAAAACTGTTAGTGAAGAATCCGATTAAAGTCATCTTTAAACACAATAGAAAAGATGTTCTGCGCACGCTTGGACTTGTTTGCATGGGAAGTACATTTTATTATTTTTGTTTTATTTATCTTCCTATTTTTATCAAAAGAGCTTCGCAATTTTCTTTATATGATATTTCTTCTTTAATGTCTTTTTATATAGGCTCCATGCTTTTTCTCGTTCCTTTAGCAGGATTGATTTGTGATCGTTTGGGACGAAGAAAAATGTTTTTATTTAATGCTTCATTAATTGCTTGTTCTGTTATACCAGGATTTTATTTAATACAATTGAATGTGCATACGCTCTTATTAATCGTGCTATTTATTTTCACGCTAGGAAGTTCCTTAGAACAAGGGACAACGTCTATTACGCTAGTTGAAAATTATCCTCCCGCCACACGTTATACCGGGTTATCGCTAGGCTATAACATTGGCAATGGATTTCTTGGTGGCACTGTGCCAGTGATATGTGAATGGCTGAGATCCACCACGACTTACTCAATCGCCCCCGCTGTTTATATCGCCTTTTGGGCAATCCTCACTGGATGTGTCGTATTTTTCTTTGTCCCCGAAACACGTGGTAAAAGCCTAACTCAAATGCCCATCCATTAACTTATGTAAAAGAAAGGGGCCAAATAGAATGCGTACGTTTGTCATACGAGCAAGAAAGGGAACCGTTGACCCTGAAAAAATAATGTCTCAAGTCGGCTCTTCAGAACATGTTGAGATTATCGCTCATACACTAGTCAATGCATTTTATATTTCTAATGGTATGCGGATGGATGTCAACGTATATGTCATATTAGATAGCGCACCCGATTTTCCTAGAACATTAAAATTTTCTTCACATAAAGGCCTCTCTTTCCCAGGTTTTCATGAACGCGCAATACTAGATGTGATTGCATCAATATTAGCTCGGGGTAAACATATCACCAAAGATGCACAGCTAACCATCGAACCTGGAATTGACCTGTTTGGATTTGGATTCGATGTCTTGATGAAAAAATTACAAGAACACCATCCCCTCTATTTACTCGATAAAAAAGGCGATGATATTCGCTCGGTATCTCTCAAGCCGGAAGGAGTATTTGTACTCAGTGATCATCTCTCTCTGCCAAAAAATAGTATCAAAACATTAGAAAAACGTGGACTGACAAAAATAAGCTTGGGGCGAAAAATGTTATTTGCTTCTCAATGCGTTGTCTTGATTCACAATGAATTAGATCGTCACAGGGAAGATTTAAAAGAGTAAATGATGATTCCGTTTAAATTAATAATAATAAATCACTCACACTCAGTTAATATGGTCGATAGTTAAATTAATTAATGTTATATTTTTTTCACCTAGTAATCTGAACCTTTCACTTGAAAATACTTACAACCCGGTGCCGCTGCTCCAGGGTATCGGGTTTTTTATTGACTGCGCATCGGTTGTGTAAGCATTACTACTTGCAGATGATGTGGATACTTTATTTAATTTAGATGCAAATCTCTTTCATTAAATTCTCTTTCATTTAATGAAAGCTGTCTTTTCTCATTTACTTTTTCTACTCGATCTGACATGACCGGGAATGAAGGTGTGTTCACTGGAGATGCCGGAAGAAAAAACCGGAATGGTGAAGTCCCTGAGATATGAGTATTCATTTGTTGTATCTGCGTTTGTTTATTTATTCTTATTCTTGTTCTTAATGCTAAAAACTGCTCGATTTCGCCTTTAATCAAGTCTTCAGTCAAATCACTCATCGCCCCTCTCAACACGCTAACATCATTTTCATCCAGGGAATCAGGATCTACTTCAGACAGCAACAATCTAATGACGTCACTATTCTCACTTTCAACCGCTGCCAATAAGGGGAAACTTCCATCTTCACAAGATTTGGATGGATCAGCACCGCCAATTAACAACAGCCTTACCACATTAATATATGCATTTTCTGAAGCGCTAATAAGTGGAGATAATCCATCGTCATAGCCAAGATCTGGATCTGCTTCTTCCTTCAATAAAGCTTGAACAATTTCTGGCTGGTTTTGGCTAGCAGCGATAAACAATGGCGTAGTCTCCCTGAGTTTTTCATCAGGATCACATCCTGCTTGCAATAATTTTTTTAGTGTCTCCAAATCGCCATATGCAGCAGTGTGTAGTAAATGAAGTTTTTTTGTGTGAGTATAAAATTCTATATTATCTGCCACGACTGCGTTTTGCGTCATTTTCCATGCCTGCATTAATTCAATTACTTCCTCACTGGGTGAGGAAAGATAGACATTCGAGATAAAAGTAGAGGAAAGCGGCGCAGGAAGCGCTTGATATGCACACAGTACTTCATGAGCAATTTGAGCTTCTGTTTGCACTTCTCGAATAGGCAAAGACTCGGAATCCGTGATAGTCCACACTTGTTTATCAGGGTGATAGCCTATTGTAATGGTATGATCTACATTCGAGATAACGATGGCAGCAGATTGATTCCTAACAGCATTTTTTAAACTCGTAAAATAATCCACTAACTGGTCCGGATTATAATTAAAGGCAATTCCACCTGAATTATAAGTTCGAACACACATTGTGGATTGGGTAACAGACAACGTCCTTTCCGCATTCTGCGCAAATACACCTTTACCTTTTTCAAACAAATGAAAAAATTCGCCGGGCTCAGAATGAACCGCGATATCGTGACATAATTTATCAACTTCAAGCACTAAGCGTTCATCAGATGTTAAAAGATCTTT
Source organism: uncultured Gammaproteobacteria bacterium (assembly GCA_963711205.1). GTDB lineage: Bacteria > Pseudomonadota > Gammaproteobacteria > DSM-16500 > DSM-16500 > Aquicella. The sequence goes on along the minus strand of CAVQDE010000001.1, from coordinate 1,162,236 downwards.
TCCAACCTCTAACTCTCTTGCTTTTGCCTTGTTAATTTTTAGCTGAAGGTCAGCTGGTTTACTGCTGAGGAATAGCTGAATTTTTTCTTTAAATCGCTCAAACTCGCCGGCGAGAATGGCTTCCGCAGTCTTTAGTGATAATCCGACACAAAAGCCTTTCTTCGCTTTATATCCAAGCTTTCTCATCGCAAAGGTAAAAAAATCTCGCTCATTATCTTCACTGATCTCAGCACCATCGCTCAAATACAGATTATTTTCATTCGGAGTTACCTCAGTAACTGTTCGAATGAATTGATTTTCTTCAAGTGGTTGATCATCTAATATATATCTTGGCAGCATACAGAGAGTACTCAATTCTTAAATATTGATTAATTTTTTTACGGTTTGTAGTATAGTGACTTATAAATACGTTAACAAGCTCTTTTTTTACACAAATGGCGCCACCAAGAGCGGGAGAACCGGCCCGTACTGTCATCCTCCTTTTCACTTATTCTTCGACTACTTCCCAAGATTTAACTTCGGATTTTTCGCCGCGTGCTTCTTGTTGTTTAACATATTGTTGATACAACTCATTGATGCCTTGGCTTTTTGCATAATGTATAGGACCACCGCGGAAAGGAGCAAACCCTGTGCCATATACCATGCCCGCATCGAGTAAATCACCATCGGCCACTACCCCTTCTCGCAAACAAGCAAAGGCTTCGTTTAGCATGGTTAACACCAGACGATTTGAAATTTCATCTAATGGTTTATCGTAAGGCTTTTCTTCCAGTTTAATTTGTTTTCCACGCTTGTCGTATTTATAAAAACCTTCGCCAGTTTTTCTTCCTAGTTTATGTTGTTCTACTAACTCAATTAAACGCTGCGGGATAGGCGTATTAAAATATTTACCTAAGTATTTTGCTACGGATAGACAAACATCAAGACCCACCGTATCAGATAATGTAATTGGACCCATAGGCATACCAAAATTTGTCATGGCTTTATCGATGGCAGTCATGGGAACGCCTTCTTTGATCAGTTCCACTGCTTCTAATAGATAAGGCATCAAAATACGATTGACTAAAAACCCTGGACTGCTTTTAACAGGCAAAGGCAAACGATCAATTTTACGAACAAAACTAATGGCTTTTTCGACAATTTCTTGACTGGTATGTTTTCCTTTTACTACTTCTACCAATTGCATTTTTGCGACTGGATTAAAGTAATGTATGCCCACTAAACGCTCGGGTTGCTGCAAAACGGAATTGATATCATCTAACGGAATACTTGACGTATTTGTCGCTAATATGGCCTGGGGTTTTGCCTTGGACTCTATCATCTTAAACGTCGATTGCTTGATAGCCAGATCTTCTACCACAGCTTCAATAATCACATCGGCTTTTGATATCCCATTTCCCTCTACATCAGGAATAAGATTATCCATCGCGCGTTGTACCAGATAATTTTCTTTTAATTTATCTTTAAATAAAGCATAAGCGCGTTTAATCGCAGGCGCAATAAAGCGTGGTTCCAGATCTTGCAATGTCACGGTTAAACCTTGTAGTGCACACCAAGCAGCAATATCTCCCCCCATTGTTCCTGCGCCAATGACATGAACGTGTTGTGGAGAAAAATGAGTTTCTTTTGCCAAACTTTTTAATCTATCTTGTAAAAAGAAAACCCTAACGAGATTTTGAGAAGTTTCACTAAAAAATAATTTTCCACAACTTTTAGCTTCGCGCTCAAAAGGAGCTTGCCCTTCTACTCCAACATGTTCCCAATTATCTAATACATGAAATGGAGCTGGATAATGCAGCGGATTCACTTTGCGACGCAGTTTTTTACGAATGTAATAGCCTAATGTTTGACGCGCTATTTTTTTATTCGTTAATGCTTGCAAAGTCGTTGGTTTATGTCGTTCTGGCTTTGTATTCACATAATATTTAGCAGCGTGAATTAATTGCCGTTTAGGGACAGCAGCATCAACAAATCCTATTTTAGCAGCTGCTTTTCCACTGACGGTATGACCGGAAAGAATTAAATTTAATGCTTGCGGTGCCCCAATTAAACGAGGTAAGCGAACTGTGCCACCCCAGCCTGGATGAATACCCAATTTGACTTCAGGCAACCCTAGCCGTGTTTTCGAACTTTCTTCAGCAACACGATAATGACACGCCAGCGCGAGTTCTAATCCACCACCTAAACAAAACCCATCTATCATCGCCACAACTGGCATTTTTAAGTCTTCTAGTTTCTGTAAAATAGTCTGACCTAACGTTAAAACAGAAGTCGCTTCTTCAATATCTTTAAACTGAGAAAATTGTGAAATATCCGCACCCGCAATAAATCCATTCTTTTTTGCGGAAGTGAGAATCAGGCCTTTATGTGTCGTATCATTCGCCAATGTGTCGATAATAGTGGAGAGTTCTTCCATAACAGGACGATTGAGTGTATTCACCGATGCATTTTCTTTATCAAAATACAGCCACAAAATTTGCTCTTCATCTGTTTCTAAGCGCCAATTTTTGTAAGATTGTGTTGTGTTCATAATTACACCTCGGAAACATTTTCAATTAACATCGCGCCACCTTGACCACCACCAATACAAATAGTGGCAATTCCCTTTTCAGCATTTTTGCGTCGCAGCACTTGCGCAAGATGCAGCACAATGCGTGCACCACTTGCTCCCACAGGATGACCTAGCGCAATAGCACCGCCATCCACATTCAACTTTGATCTGTCCAGCGTTCCCAGTGCTCTTTCTAATCCTAGATTTTTGCGGCAATATTCATCACTTTCCCATGCTTCAAGACAAGCAATGACTTGTGCAGCAAACGCTTCATTAATTTCCCAATAATCAATCTCATCCATTTGTAAATTTTGCCGTTGTAACAACTTGCTTGTGGCATACACAGGTCCTATTCCCATTTCAGCGGGATCTACCCCAGCCCATTGCACATCTGAAATACGTGCCAAGACTGGTAAACGATATTTCTTCACTGCATCTTTACTCGCCAGTAATAATAATGCGGCTCCATCAGATACTTGAGAACTATTGCCTGCTGTCACGCTACCAAACTTCTTATCAAAAAAAGGCTTGAGGGTTGCTAGTTTTTGCATCGAAGAATCGCGGCGTATACCATCATCAGCAATATAGTAATCTCCCTTATCGGTAAAGACAGATAATACTTCGCCAAAATAATGGTTATCTTGACCTTCTGCCGCACGTAGATGACTGTCCATTGCAAATTGATCCATTTGTTCACGGGTAATATTGAATCGGTAAGCTAGATTTTCAGCTGTTTGGCCCATAGAAAGATTGACAAGAGGATCCGTAAGCCCTCTTAACAAGGTAATCACGGGTTTAAGATATTTTGGCCTGAATTCAGTCCATTCTTTTAGTTTTCCTTTCCAACCTTTGGAACTCATTAAACCGGCTAACCACGTCGCATAAGCTTCATTAAACATGAGGGGCGCACGACTCATGGCTTCTGTACCACCCGCTAATACCAAATCATGTCTTCCCGTCGCAATATCTTTTGCTGCACTATCCAGTGATTGCATGCCTGACGCACAATTGCGTTGTACAGTCCAGGCAGGAACCGCTTTACCACAACCTAAACGTAGTGAAATAACACGTCCGATGTTCGCTTCATCAGGACTAGGCATGACACAACCAATGACGATTTCATCTATCTCTTTAGGTGAAAAAGGCTGTCGTCCTAATAACTCCTTTCCAACATTTACCGCAAGATCCGAAGCAGAAAATGGACCAGGTTTACCTTTGGCTTTTAAAAAAGGTGAACGAGCTCCATCGACAATATAAACATCACGCATGAAAGAAGTAGTCTTTGCCGTCATAATAACTCCTTTAGGAATGTATCCTCTACTCGCATTTTAATAGTGCTACGCGATCACTTTACTTAAATCAAAAGAAAATTCATTCACTTTGATTATTTCATTTCTTAATAATTCAAATTCATTCAACACCTGCGCTTCGTCAGCGCTTATCATACCAGCATGCTGAGCAACTTGAACACGTTCTGCAAAATTATACCAATGAGGCACCTTGCCGCTTTGCTCTGCTTTATGCAATTTTTTCTGTATTGGTTCAACTAAATCCAGTTGAGCCAACGCCTTATCTAAGCGGTTCCCTAAATCATTTGCATCACTGCTGAGATAGCAATGTTTCGTAATACGATCTCGAAACTCAGAAGGAGCTAACATAGCGGTGACAATCCTTCTATGCAGAGCATCTTTTGGTGCGAAGTAAGCCGGTCCGAAAGGAAAAATAATCCCGCTAAATAACTTCCCCAGCCAACGCTTTGGAAAATTATTACACAACTTATCACAAGCATTTTGAATTTGATATAAGCATTCTTGTAATGACCAACACACATAATCTACATCGGTATCAGGCTGTTTATTATCATGAAAGTATTTGAGTACGGTAGAAGCCAGATAGAGTTGACTCATCATATCGCCTAAGCGCGCAGAAATATTCTCTCGGCGTTTCAAACTACCTCCTAACAATATCAAGCTGGCATCTGACAACATAGCCAATGCTGCACTCATACGTGTCAACTGACGTTTGTATTTTTTTATCCTTTTGTTTTTTTCAGAAGCACAAATTAATTTTCCACCTGTTAGGCCATAAGCCAAACAGCGTAAAAGATTGCTAGTAAAATAACCCACGTGTGCCATTAAGATACTATCGAGTTCTTGAATATTGGGTTCTTTAGCTGTGATCAATTCGACCTCTTTAAGAAGATAGGGATGACAGCGAATAGCCCCTTGTCCGAAAATGATGAGATTACGCGTTAAGATATTCGCTCCTTCTACCGTGATCCCAATGGGGATGGAATAATGGATATTAGCGAGGAAATTTCTTGGCCCCGCCTGTATCATGTGGCCGCCATGAATATCAAGTCCATGCGAAATAACTTTTCGATTAAGTTCAGTCATATGATATTTTGCAATCGCTGAGACAATAGAGGGATTGATTTTTTGATCTACTGCCCCCGCTGTCATGATACGACAGGCTTCAAGCATATAGGTATACCCTGCAATATAACCTAAAGCCTCTTCAATACCTTCAAAGGAAGAAATCGGTGTATTAAATTGTCGACGGATACGTGAGTAAGCACCGGTTAAACGATAGGTAATTTTGCTTGATCCTGTCGCGAGAGCAGGTAATGAAATAGATCGACCAATAGAAAGGCTTTCCATTAACATTCTCCACCCTTGTCCCGCCATCTTAGGACCACCAATGATCCAATCGAGAGGAATGAATACATCTTTGCCAGTCGTGGGCCCATTCATAAAGGCCAAATTCATAGGATAATGACGATTTCCAATTTCAACCCCTGGATGTGAGGTGGGAATTAAACAAAGTGTAATGCCAATATCTGGTTTATCACCCAATAATCGATCTGGGTCATATAAATGCAAAGCCAAGCCTAAGACTGTCGCCACCGGAGCTAGCGTAATATAGCGTTTATCCCAGCTGACACGTATCCCAAGCACTTCTTTTCCATCTAACTGGCCTCGACATACGATGCCTGTATCAGGAATCGCACCAGCGTCACTTCCCGCATCCGGTCCTGTCAAAGCAAAACACGGTATTTCCGTTCCATTTGCCAAGCGTGGTAAATAATAATTTTTTTGTTCTTCTGTCCCATAGTGCAACAGTAATTCGCCGGGACCCAGTGAATTGGGCACCATAGTAGTGACCGCCACACTAATACTACGTGATGCCAATTTCGTCACGACGGTAGAATGGGCTAGCGCTGAAAATCCCCTACCGCCATATTGCTTAGGAATCACCATGCCAAAGAATTTTTCTTTTCTAAGAAAATCCCATATTTCTTTTGTCAAATCACGTTGTTTAAAAACAATATCCCAATCATCCACCATAGAACATAATTGTTCGACTTGGTTGTTTAAAAAATCTTGTTCTTCTTGTGAAAGAGTGGGACGTGGAATGCTGTAGAGTTTTTTCCAATTAGGACGCCCACAAAATAATTCTTTTTCCCACCAAGTATCACCCGCTTCAATTGCTGCACGTTCTGTTGAGCTAATAGTCGGCATTTGTTTTTGTAAAATTTTTAATGCAGGTTGGACGATATGACGTTGACGCAGTTGGTGCAAATTAGCAAATGCCGCTGCCGCCAGATAAATAATCCAAAAAGGAATCAACAAAATTAGAGATAAATGACCAAACCCAGTCACAATGATTAACACTACACCAATGAGGATTGTCCAAACAATTGCAGAGAGTCGATAAAATGCTGCTATAAAAACAAGTCCGAGGAGGACGAGCACGCTGATGATGGGTGCCAGATCCATGCTTTATTTTCCTTAATTTCAACAAAAACAATGGCTACAAAGCGCAAAAGTATATCGAGATATTATGGGTTACGGTAGTTTTTTTTCTCAGCGAGTAATCTTTATCACTCTTTAAGTTGATGACATGGATTGTTCACGCATCACTTTTCGTAACCATTTATTGATGGGATTATTTTGATGACGCGCATGCCAATATAAATAGATAGGAAAACTTGGCAGTTTAACTGGGCTTTCCAACATGATAATATTTTTTTGGTGCGACAGCATTAAACCAATTCGACGCGGGAGTGTCACAATAAGATCTGAATTAGCAACGATATAAGAAGCAGCAAGAAAATGTGGCACTCGCACTGCTATTTCACGTTTCAATCCTTTTTGTGAAAGCACGGTATCTACTAAACCAGGACCAAAACCAGTGATAGTCACTAAACAATGTTTCAACTTCAGAAAAGTTTTTAAATTGAGGCCTTGTTTTGCTACGTTGTTATCCGCTGCTATCAAACATACAAAATCTTCTTTATAAAGAGTATGGCGGTATAACGTACTAGCTTGGACATCTGTACCACTCATGACAAAATCAACATCTTGTCTCTCAAGCAAATCCAGATCTTCACCAAGAAGTGGGATGATACGTAATGTTAATCCTGGCGCTTCTTTAGCAATGCGACCTATCAAATGAGGTAATACTGTCACCATTTCATTATCTCGCGTCGCGATAACAATTTCTTTTTGCATCAAAGCGGGATTGGCTGTCGGAGGAGAAACAATATGATTGATTTCGATGAATATTGTTTGTAGTGGCTGAATCAACTCACTTGCTCTTGAAGTGAGGCTCAATCCACTTTTGCCCTTCACTAATAATGGGTCATTTAATAATTGCCTGAGACGTCCCAACGCACGGCTCATGGCAGGTTGACTGAGTCCTATTCGTAAGGCAGCGCGACTAACGTGCTTTTCTTCCAATAGGGCTTTTAATGCCACTAATAAATTCAAATCAATAGAAGCTATATTCATTTTATGCATAATGAATATATAAATCATGCATTGGACAAATGCAAGGAAAAAGCCAACAATAATCTTCGTTATTTTTTTTTGATTATTAGGAGAATGAAAATGAAAATCGCATTAATCGGCGCATCTGGCTTTGTTGGCTCATTTATTCTTAGCGAAGCATTGAATCGTGGTCATGAAGTCACAGCCATTGTGAGACATACACAAAAATTACCTCATCATTCTCATCTCATTGCTAAGCAAGGAGATTTATTTAATGAACATGAGTTAGCCATCTTAATTAAACAATGTGATGCTGTTATCAGCGCCTATAATCCCACCAGTATCCATGACTCTCAATCAGAAACACATGGCATACGTTCAATCATCCGTGCACTTAAACAAGCTAACATTAAACGTTTATTAGTCGTGGGCGGAGCGGGAAGTCTTGAAGTCGCCCCCCATGTTCAATTAATTGATACGCCTGAATTTCCACAACAATGGAAAGCCACAGCACTAGCCACACGAGAAGCACTGTACATTCTTAAGAATGAAAATGAATTGGAATGGACATGCTTGAGTCCTTCAGCCTTATTAGAACCAGGTAAGCGAACTGGAAAATTTCGACTTGGAAAAGATCAGCTTATTCTGGATGACCAAGGTGTCAGCAAAATATCCGCAGAAGATTTTGCTGTTGCGATGATTAACGAATTAGAAAAACCTATGCATACACACAAACGTTTCACAGTAGGTTATTAATATCAGAACCGAGAATGTTTATCGAACTGTGTCAGGATGATTTCCTGACATTCTTCAATAGGAACCGATAAGATTTCCTCATCTGCGATATAAACAATTTTTTTCAGGCTAATTCTCTCCTCACTGCACTCATTTTCTCAAACAGAATAGGATTTTTGATGATGCGTCGGCTCGCACTAAATTGATCGCCAAATTTATTTATCGCATCAGCACGCATTTCTGTTGCATGTTCACTAAGATAAGTTTGCAGTGATTCATAAGAGCTTATTTTGTAACTCACCCTGATTTTCTGCTTTTCATTTTCCTGATGGTCTATTAAACCGATTTCAGCTGTTTGGAATCCATCGAACCGTAACATCTTTTTTACATGTTCAATTAACCATTGATAATAATCATTAAAAATATCGGGATTTATCTCTAGATTAACCTCGTAAATAACCATATCTCTCTCCTTTTGCTAGCTAACTTGCTTAAAATATCATATGTTGTTCACTAATCAATTAATTTTTAGTCATTAAAGCAGTAATGACGCTTGCATGCATATTAAGCTAAACTTAATAGTGGAACATTAAACATGCAGGTGCCTTATGAAAACTCGTCCCGTTTATATTTCAGGTGGTGCAAGAACACCTTTTGTTAAATCGCTGACTACCTACATCGACGTAACCACCCAGGATTTGATGATCACGGCATTACAAATGCTCGTGATGAAAATGCATTTAGAAGGAAAACTGATAGGCGATGTTGGACTAGGTGCCGTGATTAATAGCTCTTTAAATTGGAATCTTGCGCGTGAGTGCGTACTGGGAACGAATTTGGATCCACATACACCGGCTTATACATTGCAACGCGCTTGTGGAACCAGTTTAGAAACTACTTTGCAACTCGCTTTAAAAATTTCTAATTATCAAATTGACACAGCGATAGCTGGCGGAGTGGATACTAATAGTGATGCACCCATCATGATGTCAAAATCTCTCGCGCGCAAATTGATTGAACTCCATAAGGCACAAAGCATGATGGAAAAAATAAAAATCATAGCTTCGTTGCGACCTGCTGATCTAAAACCCATTTATCCGGGTATTGTTGAACCCCGTACCGGTCTTTCCATGGGCGAGCATTGTGAAAAAATGGTAAAAGAATGGAAAATACCTCGCGTTGCACAAGATGAACTCGCATTAAAAAGTCATCAAAATGGTGCCAAAGCTTATGATGAGGGATTTTATGATGATCTCGTGTTTGAATTTAAAGGTTTGAAACATGATGGCACATTACGCAGTGATACATCACTCGAAAAATTAAGCCGACTCAAACCTTCTTTTGATAAATCAGAATTGGGAACTCTGACTGCGGGCAATAGCAGTCCGTTAACGGATGGCGCATCGGCTGTATTTTTAATCTCGGAAGAAGCTGCAAAAGAAAATAACTATCCGCTATTAGCGCGATTTGTTGATGCACAAGCGGCTGCCGTTGATTTTGTGCACGGTGAAGGTTTATTGATGGCACCTACCATTGCTGTCAGTGAATTGCTCAAGCGCAATCATTTAACTCTGCAAGATTTCGATATCTATGAAATTCATGAAGCATTTGCAGGACAAGTGTTATGCACGTTACAAGCTTGGGAATCGGAGGATTATTGTAAACGTGTGCTTAAACGCGATGCTCCACTTGGTGCCATAGATAGAAGCAAAATGAATCTCAAAGGCGGTAGTGTGGCTCTAGGACATCCCTTTGCGGCAACTGGTACAAGAATTGTGGCGAGCTTAGCAAAAATGCTGCATCAGAGAGGTAAAGGTCGAGGATTAATTTCGATTTGTACCGCAGGCGGTATGGGTGTTGCAGCCATTTTGGAAGCCGTGTAACTCCTCATCTGCGCTTTTGTTAATATCTTGTAAGTCCCATTATTGATGGTGGCTTGTGATCAATTGACGTGTTTAATGTTTCATCTAATTTAGAGAGTACCTCACGTATTTTATTAAGCTCGTCATTGAGAGTAGTTAACACTGTAAGCAATTGTTGCAACTGACGTTCAACCGCTTCGTCGCTAACGTTTGCTTTCGGTATTGGAGTTGTCGGAGTCGGAGTTATCGGAGTAGAATATTCTGATTCTTTTTCCCCTGAATTAGATAGCCCAAGCCCTGAAAAAATAGCTTGGGTTGAGTTATAAGTTTGTGATGAATATTTTCCAGATAATTGCTCTTTTTTACCTGTCTCATCTGTCACAAATACCCTGCCTACCACTTGTAATTTTTTGTCTTGTTCTTCAATCACCTCTTTCCAATTCGATACGTCTTGTGGAGGTGCATAACATTGGTTTTCAGTATCATAACTTCCACTCACATCGGTCATTTGATACATGAGATCTGTAGCAGCCGCTTTTACGCCATCATCCGTCCACCTTGAGCCACCATAAAAATCGTTGCCTGGCCATGAAACATGGTCCCAAGCGACAAAACTAAAGAATTCACAATTATCAAAATGGTCTTTCGATGATTCGTTATATTCAACAGGGTGACAAAGTTGAGGCTTGATATTAGGATTAGATTTACCCGTGTTTATATATTGTGGTCTGACACGAAAATCTATGCCCTTAATAATCGTGGGATTATCTTGATTGCTTTTATTTGATTCATCTACCGGTGTGAAATAGATTGCACGAATATTAGGTAAATTGGGTCCATGTTTTTCTAAAATATGACGTAATGCTTCTTCAAAATGAATACCCAATTGACCTTTAAAATCTCCGGCAAATGCGCCGCAACCGATTCCTGGTATGGTGATAAATGCGCCATCCTTCCCGGCTACTCGATTAGCGTGCATGAGTAATGGTAATAATCTTTGTTCGTAAAGTGCATTATAAGCTTCTTGATTTATTGTTCCATTAGGGTTTATTACAGCGCTGTCAGTAGGTTTAGCACCCTTAGCACCCTTTAATAAAGCACCCGGTGTAAATAATAAATGGCCTTGAAAGGGGATTGGATGTGGTTTTATTCCTGTACCACTCCAAACACCATTGTCAAACACCGTGACCGGAACGGCGAAATTGATATCGCCCAAAATAGTGAGCTCAGTTTGATTCCAATCTTTTTTTCCATCACCACCCACCACAGCACTTTCAGCGAATATAGTGGGTTTTTTAGTTTGAATTAATAATTCAAGAAACTGTTCAGTTGACAAAGATTCTATGTTAGCAGGTAATTTTTCCTTTAATTTTTCCTTTAATTTTTCCCTTAAATATTTACCAGGTGCTGCACACCCATCGATTAATGCTTTCTGATAAGCTTTAACGTTTTCTAGCGTTTTTTTGCTAATGAGGATTTCATATTTGTTATTATTTTTTTCATCGGCAGTTTTTGGCTGTCCCGCTTTCTTGACTTTTTCAGCTTGGCGTATTGCTTCAATAATTCGTTGCTTTTCAGCTGCTTCAGCTTTGCGTTTTGCTGCTTGTTTTTCTTCTTCGAGACGGCGTTTTTCTTCAATGATAGGATTGACTTTATTAAACAATTTTTTCAATGCGCTAATATTTTTATCTTGAGATTCAATCCATTTTAATGGTGTGAAGTTACGATTATCTCCTACTCCAAGCATGGAAGCATTTGTGTCGATTAATTTACAAGCGATGTCCACATATGCAGTGATTTTTTCACTATCTTGCTGGGATTGTTCTTTAGCTAATTCCTCGGATATTTTCAATAATGCCCATAACAGAGGAGAAGTATTCTTCTTATCTCTTTTAGTAACATTAGCATTCAGCTTCAATAATTCATCTACAGCCATAGTATTGCCAGCGACGACTGCCAAACTTAACGGCGTTGCTCCGTAATGCTTGTCAAAGGTTATATTGGCTGACTCAGGTTTCGCTTTGATAATGGCAAGCGCAGCGCGAAATTGATTTACTCTATCAGGTTTTCCCACAATCAAAGAGACATTTGGAACACGTTCTTTCAGTAATTCTAATAACAATGCATTTCGTCTATCATCCGGCAATGCGATTAAATGCTGAAGGGGAGTGTCTCCATATTTATTCTTGACGTCGTCATCAAAACGAGCGCCTTTTGCTATTAATTCCGCGGCGATATGAATAAAACGAATATCATTGCGAATTGCGTAGTAAGCTGCTAAATGTAATGCTGTGTTTTGATCACTATTCTGAATATCTTTTTGAATGTGTATATATCGCTGATCTCGAGATAATAGATGTGTAACGATGGCATGTATGGCTAATTTTTTATCTGGTTCTTGTTCTTGTCCACGGCTAAGATAATAAAGAGCCGCAATCAGCGGTGTTGCTCTATGTTCGCTTTCTTGAACATTCACAATGCCGGGATTTTCGCCAATAATCTTCAGAACCTCATCTACGTTGCCTTCCTGTATAAAGGTAAAAAGATTTTTGGCGACTTCTTCAGATTTTTTAGCGGCAACTAATTCCGTTTCTAAAAGTTTTTTCTTTGCTTCTAAGGCTTTTACAGTTTCATCACCATTATATTGTTTTGCGTGTCGCCAGTGTTCTTCAGACAAACTGTGTGTTTCATCATCCGTCAACACTTTGACTGACATGACTGAGCAATTGCCACTGGTTTGCGGAACACCTCTAAAGCTCAACCCATTTATTTGTTCGCCTAAATGTGAGTCGATTTTATCTCGCCATTCTTGCCATTTTTCTTTATCTCCTTGATTTTTAGCAACCGTTTGTTCGTCACCCGTCACATTGCTTTTTTCTGCTCGTTGATAGAGCGTAATCATGCGTTGTGCAATGATGAGATCGGCAATGGTGTCATGCATGACTTTATTGTAAGCAGCAAGATCAATAGTTGGAGTGGGCATTTGTTTTATTACTTTGCCCTCCAAATTGTGATTTTGATTTTGCTGTAAGGGCTGATTGAATTGCCAGTTGGGCATAATTCGTTTAGTTGATACAACCCATGCTACACCTGTTTTGTATTGCTCGGTCTCAGGGTTCCAATTGGGTTCGGTTTCCCATTCTAAACCAGCACCTGCATTATACTCCGTTTGATAAAATTCATAATGATGCGGGTTCTGGCCTGGTTTGAGGTCATTTCCTTGGGCATTTACCCCTTTTTTCCAAATTTTGGTTACCGTACGATGGGTAGACATACCGCCTGAATCAAGATAAATAGCATCGGTATAAGAGACACCCTTGTCGTTGGGGAAAAATCGTGGAATAGTTCTTTTCTCTTTGTCTGAACCTGAACCCGTGACACTCATGGGTATAAAATTCGGTGTCTTCTCATCAATTGCGCGTCGATTGTGCTCGCCATCTAGTAATTGCATGGCATCTGTTATAACAGGAGTGATGATTGTGGTGTATGTTTGTTGGGGAATCCTTCTCGTGTAATCCCACCAGTTTGCATCTTGTTTAATTCCCGTGGTGACATCACCGTCAGGTCCCATGATTAAATCGGCAGTGGATTGTAGGGAACGCAATTCTTCTTGGCTAAATAAATCCATGTTGAGTGCAATGTAATTTCGTAAAGACAAATCAAAAGCGCTTGTGGCTCCCTGGGAATCCCATCCTTCTTTAATGTTGCTAGCCAATAAGCTTAATCGATCTAATCTCTCGCGTAGTTTCTTATTTTCTAGGATATTTAAGCGATTTGTGATCGCAGCGATTTGATCTTGTATGTCTTGAGATGTACGTTGTGTGTTTAAATCAGCAAGATATTTTCTATATTCCGCTATCAAGTCAGCATGTTTCGTTTCTGTGATGTAAACCGACCATTTTTTACTGACGGGATCAGGAAATCTCTCCTGGGTATCAGCCTCTGTTTGATATTGAAATCGTGAGCTAGGTGCGGTGATGGTATGTGCTTTTGCAAAATCCCTTGCGGCATCTTCGCTAGCAAAGGAATAATTAATACCGGCTTGCTTATTAAGGCCGCCGATTTTTTGGGTGTTTTCGCGCTTTTCTACGACGCCCTTACTTTTAAGCCAGTCTTCAAAAGAAAGCCTGCGTGCATGCATTACTGTACAACCTCGTTCTGAATTTATTAATATTATATTCAATAGTATAGCAAAACAGCATAAATTCGATTGACCGAATCTTACCCTGTGATGATAGAAAATTTTAATCCTTTAAGTTTCACTAGGTTATCATACTGGGCTTAATGGGACATTAAGTGAGAATGTAGCTTCAGTCCTTTCGTGGTTTCCCATTTTGAGGAAATGGCCGAAGTAAAGATGCTACTATCAAAGAATCAGAATGATTAGAAATCATACCATTTTTTTACAATGACTCTCTGTCAGCAACCACAACCATTTCGTATGAATGCCCTCTATTGGATGAAAGATTGATCCTATTTTCTTGATCAGATGCGACGACAATTGTCGGTCTAGAATGCATTTTTTCTTTGCCATTTTTGGATTCAATGTCGTAGTTGATTTCAATAGCATCATTTTTTCCAAGCCGCGTGATATTTCTTGCAACTAGCTCCATCCTAAGACCTTGGGATCCAGATTTATCGGTTATAACTATCAATGCTTTCTGATTTTCATAAGCAACAATACGCGGGCTTGAAACCAGCTTTCCATCGATGAAAAGTTTCGATGTAATCTTAAAAATATGTTTTTTGTCAGCGATACCGCTTGTCATAGCAATCGCTGTTGAACCTGCTAATAGTAGAGTCGCACTCAGGATTGAGATTAACAGCGGACGATGAGTGTTTGTTGATTTCATAGCTAAAAGTCTCCTTTTTATAGTTGAATCTTTCATATTAGTGAAAATAAAATTTTGCGGTTGGGCATAACTCATTGCTAATAGCAGTCCACCGTATTCTCGAAAATCTGCTTCTGTTTCAATGCAAGTTTTCTCATCACAAACGATTTCCATTTCAAGCTCAACTCTTCGATGCAGTGAATAAGACCAAGGCACAAAAAATAATAAGGCTTGAACGATAAGAGAAAGTAGTTTCCAAAAAGAATCATTTTGCGCCACATGAATTTTTTCATGTGCTAAGCACATTTCTATTTCTCTTGGTGTCCACGTTTGCTCTGCCTCTAAAGGAAAATACATTTTTGCTGTTAGTAATCCAAAACTCAAAGGACTCTGAATATGTTTATTAAGAAAAACAGATTGTCCTTGAATGATGACTGAAATGGATGTACTCAATTGTTTTCTCGCATGCAAATAAGAAAATAAAATGCGCGTTAACATGATGAAAAAACCCACTCCATACATCATCAGAATGTAAAATGACCCATTAAATTGGGATTCAGTCAATGTGACAAATGTCGTGGGAATAGATAGTTGATTAATGAATTGTCCCGGTAACATGATCTGTATATTTTGCCAGGAAAACAATCTCAAAAGATAAAAAATAATTGGTGCAAGTGTCAGAATGATTAAACCAATTTTAAGAAGAATAAGTTTTTGTCTTGTGACAACATTTGCGTAATCTAAGAGGCGAAGTGATATGACTATTAAGAGACTTAGCATAGCCAATGACACAAGAAAAAAAAGATAAGGAAAATAATTCATTTCTCATCTATTCCTTGAGTAATTGTTTAAGAGCTTTCATTTCAGCCTCATTTAAGTGTTCATTTTCAACTAAATTCAATACCAATCTACCAGGGCTGCCGCCAAAAAGACGTTTAGCTATTCTTTTTATTTCTGATGTGAGGAATTTTTTTTGTTGAAGAATGGGTACATAGACAAAAGCTTTCCCTATTTTTTTATGTTTAATGTAGCCTTTCTTTTCCATGGTTTGAACCAAGGTGAGAAGTGAGGTATAAGCTGGTTTAGGTGTTCGTTGCAGTATCTCCAAAATATCTGCAATTTTAAGCGGCGCTTGCGTCCATAGGACTTGCATGACTTCAAGTTCATTTTCCGTTAATCCAGGTTGTCGCGGTCTTGGCATAACTATCCTCTATCCCTATTCAGCGTGACTACTAATTAACTAGTAGAATAACGGAAAAAAAATAAAATGCAACTTGTTATAAGTCATCTCATCCAAGATTTATCGCTTTTCAGATTGAATTTGGTGACAGACGGAGATAACGAGAATCATTGCTTTCCATATTTTCCCTATAAAAAAAGCCATCGTATTAAACGATGGCTTTCTATACTTTTAACAGAAGACGAAACGATTACTTTTCTTCGTTTTCTTTATCATCATTACCATTAATATGATCTTTGAACAAATCACCTAATGTTGTTTTTAAGCCTGACTCAGCTGCTTTCTTTTTCTTACCGGTGGCAGTACTTGTTGCAGTTGCTTTGCTGGCTTTAGCAGGTTTCTTAGTGACAGCTTTTGCATCTTTGGCTTTAATAGAAAGAGTAATAGCATGTATTTTTCTATCTGTGCCCATGATCTTAGCTTCAACTGTATCACCTACTTGCAGCTTAGTACGAACATCATCGATTTTCTCAGCAGAAATTTCAGATCCACGCAATACACCGCGAATACCTTCAGCGAGTTCGACAAGAGCATGCTTCTGGTCAACTTCAACCACTTTACCAGACACTACTGTTCCTTTTTCATTTTCAACTAAATAATTGGCTAACGGATCTTCTGCAAGCTGTTTCAAACCAAGTGCAATACGTTCACGCTCAACATCAATGGCTAAAATCACAGCCTCAAGTTCATCACCTTTTTGATATTTACGTAATGTATCTTGAGCTTCGGTTTCGCTCCAAGCGATATCAGAAAGATAAATTAATCCATCAATACCACCTTCCAGTTCGAGGAAGATACCAAAATCAGTAATAGATTTAATCTTACCTTTAACTTGCTCACCTTTTTGATGATTTTCAGCAAAGGCAGCCCATGGATTGGATGTGCATTGCTTGATGCCTAATGAAATACGACGACGGTCAGCATCTACATCTAACACCATGACTTCGACTTCTTGGCCCAGATGAACGACTTTATTTGGATTAACGTTTTTGTTTGTCCAATCCATTTCAGAAACGTGAACCAGCCCTTCAATTCCTTCTTCAATTTCAACAAAGCAACCGTAATCAGTAATATTGGTCACACGGCCAGAGATTTTGGAACCCACTGGATAACGTTGGCTGATATCTAGCCATGGATCGCCGCCCAATTGTTTGAGACCTAAAGATACTCGCACATTGTCGCGATCGATTTTTAACACTTTTACTTTAATTTCATCGCCGATATTTAAAATTTCGCTTGGATGTTTGATACGTTTCCAAGACATATCGGTAATATGAAGCAAGCCATCTACACCGCCTAAATCAATAAACGCACCGTAATCGGTCAAATTTTTAACGATACCTTTTACTTCATCGCCTTCATTAATATTTTCAAGGACAGCTGCACGTTCAACATTGCTTTCTGCTTCGAGAACAGCACGGCGAGAAACCACAATATTATTACGTTTCGGATCAACCTTGATGACTTTGAATTCAAATTCTTTACCTTCGAATGCTTCTGGATCACGGATAGGTTTCACATCCACTAATGAACCTGGTAAGAAAGCACGAACTTTATTAATTTCAACGGTGAACCCACCTTTGACACGGCCAACAATAACACCTCGAATCGTTTCTTTTGATTCATAAGCATGTTCTAGATGTGACCAAGATTCGAGTCGTTTTGCACGTTCACGTGAAAGTCGTGTGCTACCGAAGCCATCTTCCATTACTTCAAGTGCTACTTTAACTTCATCACCCACTTTAATTTCAAGCTTGCCACCTTCATCATAAAACTGATCGATAGCGAATATAAGATTCAGATTTTAATCCAGCATCAACCACAACATATTTATCTTCAATACGCTCGACTGTGGCGGGAATAATAGCACCTGGCAACATAGGGGTATCAGTTAAACTTTTTTCAAATAATTGTGCAAACGTCTCGCCCATATTTTGCTTCACTCGAACCTCAGCTTACATTAAAACGGTTAATTAATAATCTTCTACTCTGCTACCCCAACCTCGGCGAATTCAATCATGATTCGGAAAGAGATAGCAGGAAAGGCCTTTTTTAGCTTGATCTCAGACATAATTCGTTCGACAACTTGATCAACAGTTAAATGATCCGTATCAATTCGAATCGCATCTTCTGCTGGCTTAAGTGGTGCTACGGTGCGTTCTTGGTCTCGTTTATCACGCTCTCGCAGCTCTTTTATAAGGTCGCTAAGCGTAACACTTATACCCCGTTCCTTCAACTGGTTATAGCGGCGTTAGGCCCGCTCTTCAGGGCTTGCCACTAAGAAGATTTTAAGCTCCGCATCGGGAAAAATGACCGTTCCCATATCACGGCCATCGGCTACTAACCCGGGACATTCCCGAAAAGCACGTTGACGACTCAATAAAGCAGCACGCACGGCAGGCAATGCCGCAACAATGGAGGCTGCATTACCAATTTTTTCGGTACGTATGTTTTCAGTGACATCTTCTCCTTCCAATATTATGCTAGGTAAGTTCATTTTCTTGGGCGATAAATTGAACATCCAAATGTTCCGCCAATACTTCTAACGCTTTTTCATTATCCAGTGCAACACTCATGTTTTTGAGCAGCAAAAGCCAATACTCGATATAAAGCACCGCTATCTAGAAACTTCCAGCCCAAGTCGTTTGGCAAGTAATTGGCTGACTGTTCCTTTACCTGTGCCACTCGCACCATCAATGGTGATGACAGGGTCCTTTGTTGGACTCATTCCGTTATCTTCTCCTTTGATATTTGCAATTCGTTCAAGACTGACTAACACTTCTCCTTCTGCCTAACTGAATTAAACGTACACCCTGGGTATTTCGACCAATTAATGAAATTTCAGCAGCAGGAACGCGCACCAACGTGCCTTTATTGCTAATTAACATGACTTCATCTTCTGGATTGACTTGTATCGCACCAACGACTTTGCCGTTGCGCTCATTGACTTGAATCGAAATGACACCTTGGCCGCCACGACCGCTTAAACGATATTCCGCTAGTGCAGTACGTTTACCATAACCATTTTCTGTTGCTGTTAAGAATATCCCCTTGACGAGAAACAATTAATGAAACGACTTTTTGACCATCCTGCAATTTAACACCACGCACACCCGCGGCTTGACGTCCCATACAACGAACTTTGGCTTCAGGGAAACGCACCACTTTACCTGCATCGGTAAATAACATGATATCGTGATTGCCATCTGTAATGTCAGCTTGCACCAAATAATCACCTTCATTTAATGCAATGGCAATGATGCCAGATGAACGTGGACGAGAAAAATCAACTCAGCGAAACTTTCTTGATTAATCCCAATGAAGTTGCCATCACGACATATTGATTTTCGCGATATTCCCGAACTGGTAAGAACGCATTTACTTTTTCACCTTCTGCCAATGGCAAAATATTAATGATAGGACGACCGCGTGCAGCACGGTTTGCTTGGGGAAGTTGATATACCTTGAGCCAATATACTTTGCCATGATTGGTAAAACATAAAACAGTATCATGCGTACGTGCGGCAATGAAAAATTCAACGAAATCTTCTTCCTTCATAGTAGTTGCTGATTTACCGCGCCCACCGCGATGTTGAGCCTGATAAATATGCAATGGCTGAGTTTTAACATATCCTTCATGCGATAAGGTCACGACGACTTCTTCATCAGGAATTAAATCTTCAATTAAAACTTCACCTTCCTCGGTGGCAACAATTTCTGTTCGTCTCTCATCACCAAATTCATTTTTAATTGCGATCAATTCTTCACGAATCACTTGCATCAAACGTGGTGGATTTTGCAAAATTTCCGTTAATTGATCTATCACTATTTGTAAGTTCTTTATGTTCGCCAATAATCTTTTCTTGCTCAAGGCCCGTTAAACGATGTAAACGCATATCAAGAATCGCTTGAGCTTGTTCTGGTGATAAACGATAACCTTCGTCTGTAAGTCCATAAAGTTCTGTTGTATGCGTGATTGCATCATGCACACCAGCTCGGGTTAAAATTTCTATTGTTTGAGCCGATTGCCATACACGATTCATCAATTGCGTTTTAGCTTCGCCTGAATCTTTCGCTTGTTTGATTAACGCAATCATTGCATCGATGTTAGCAAGCGCAACTGCTAAGCCTTCTAAAATATGGACGCGATCACGTGCTTTTCGCAGATCAAATACGGTACGACGAGTGACTACTTCTCGACGATGATGGATAAACGCTTCGATCATTTGTTTGAGATTTAGCACTTTGGGCTGGCCATCAACCAAAGCCACCATATTGATGCCATAAACGCTTTGCAATTGCGTATGCACAAATAAATTATTCAGAATGACATCTGCATTTTCGCCGCGACGAACTTCAATCACCACGCGCATGCCTTGTTTATCTGATTCATCGCGCAAAGCGGTAATGCCTTCAATTTTCTTTTCTTTCACCAATTCAGCAATACGTTCCACTAAACGCGCTTTATTCACCTGATAAGGCAATTCAGTCACGATAATGCGTTCTTTGCCTGATTTCTCATCGGTTTCAATTTGAGTTTTGGCCCGCACCACCACACGCCCACGACCGGTTGATAGGCTTCAATAATGCCGTCTTTACCTTGAATAATACCGGCGGTTGGAAAATCAGGGCCGGGAATATAATTCCATTAGCTCAGTGAATGGTTAATTCGGGATTGATCAATTAGCGCAATACAAGCATTGATGACTTCAGTCAGGTTATGCGGCGGAATATTTGTCGCCATACCTACTGCGATGCCGGACGAACCATTGACTAATAAATGGGCACCCGAGTGGGTAATACCACAGGCGCCATTTCTGTTTCATCATAATTTGGAGTAAAATCGACGGTTTCTTTTTCAATATCTGCGAGTAAAGCATGCGCAAATCGAGACATGCGGATTTCGGTATAACGCATGGCGGCAGCTGCATCGCCATCGATAGAGCCGAAATTACCTTGACCATCTACCAATAAATAACGCATGGAAAAGGGCTGGGCCATACGCACAATCGTGTCATAAACGGCTGTGTCACCATGAGGATGATATTTACCGATCACATCACCGACAATACGTGCTGATTTTTTATAGGCTTTATTCCAGTCATTGCCTAGTTCATGCATAGCAAATAAGACACGACGATGTACAGGTTTAAGACCATCACGCACATCGGGAAGGCACGCCCGACGATGACGCTCATGGCATAATCGAGATATGATTTTTTAAGCTCGCTTTCGACACTGACTTTCTGGACTTCTTTGGCGATTAAATTATCCATAGTTGGCTGCATTTTTAAGTAATTTTTAACCGCGGAATTATACCACGAACATTGGATTTACCATATACCTAACATAATGGTTTTAGGGCTTCTCTATGAGATTTTGAGAAATCGAGGAAACTTAAGTTAGCGCATGGACAGGATTACGCAAAGCACGGCGTAAAATTTTCCCTACATTTGATTTCGGGAGCTCATTAGAAAATTCAACATGTTTTGGAATTTTGTAAGGGGTCAAATGTTCACGACAAAATTTAATGATATCAGCTGAAGTCAAGTTAGGATCATCTCGGACAATAAATGCTTTAGGTGCTTCACCGGAACTTTCATCAGGTACAGCTACCACGGCCACTTCTCGCACTCCTTTCATTCTAGCGATGACATCTTCAATTTCATTGGGATAAACATTAAAGCCAGAGACAAGAATCATATCTTTTTTACGCTCGAGTAGACGAATAAAACCTTTTTCATCCATAGAGGCAATATCACCTGTTAACAGCCAGCCATCATTGGTAAACACCTTTTTTGTTTCTGCTAGATTATTCCAATACCCCTTCATGACTTGCGGTCCTTTCACTGCTAACTCACCAGGCTGTCCAAGGGGCACGTCTTGACCATCATCATCCAAAATACGCACTTCGGTCGAGGAAACCGGTAACCCTATCGCACCATTAAATCCTTTTAAATTTACAGGATTGATGGTGACACACGGGGATGTTTCCGTAAGACCATAGGCTTCTAATAAAGGAGCACCTGTCACATCTTGCCATTTTTCAGCGATAGCTCTTTGTACAGCCATCCCTCCGCCCAAGGTAAAATGTAATTCACTAAAATCTAATTTAGCGAAGCGTGGATTTTTTAAAAGTGCATTGAATAACGTGTTAACGCCGGTAATAGAGGTAAATTTAAACTTTTCCAACTCATTTATCATGCTAGGAATATCGCGAGGATTCGTGATTAACACATTCAAACCGCCGATTTTAAAAAAGAACAAGCAATTCGCCGTTAAGGAAAAAATATGATAAAGCGGCAGAGCGGTGATAATAATTTCTTGTTTTTCCCTCAGCAAACTTTTAAACCAGGCATCGGCTTGCTGCATATTGGCAATGATATTTCTGTGGGTCAACATGGCCCCTTTTGATACACCCGTTGTCCCACCAGTGTATTGCAAAAAAGCAATATCTTGACGGTTAAGATCGACCGCCGCAAAGGAAAGAGTGCTGCCTTTTTCCAAAACTTGCTTGAATTGAATCGCTTGCGGTATGTTCCAGCGAGGGATTTTTTTGTACATATATTTTAAAACAAAATCGATCAGCCAGCCTTTAAAGGGGGATAACATATCCCCTAAATTGGTCATAATGACATTTTTCAATAGCCGGAAGACGGGGCAGTGCTTTTTGAACGGTAGAAGCAAAATTAGTAATAGCGACAAGCGTATGCGCGCCACAATCATTTAACTGATGGACAAGCTCATCTAGCCGTATAAAGTGGATTCACATTAACAACTGTCAGTCCGGCACGCAATGCACCATACATTGCAATAGGATATTGCAATGTATTTGGCAACATAATCGCCAATCGATCCCCTTTTTTAACTTTGAGTTCTTGTTGCAAATAAGCGGCAAAATACGCGACTATATTCATCTACTTGCTTGTATGTGATCGTTATACCTAAATTATAAAACGCTGGGCAATCGCCATACTGTTTGCAGGATTGTTCAAACATTTCAACAATTGATTGATAGGCATCCGGATTAATTTCTGCAGGTACGCCTGGAGGATAACTTTTTAACCAAATTTTTTCCACGCTCACGCTATAGTCCTTGCGATTAACCCTATTAAATAAAATATAGTTTATAGTCCTGTGTTTTGCTTTGATGTTTGGTCGGGACGGCCGGATTTGAACCGGCGACCACTTGCGCCCCATGCAAGTGCGCTACCAGGCTGCGCCACGCCCCGTTGATAGACTTAACTTAGGCATGTGTTCCAAAACCGCTTAGAAACACACCTTAAACCATTGAGAAGAAAATGCAGAAAATAAACCTCCATCGTTGGGACTATCCACGAGGCGGCTCAACTCTTAACCCTAATGGCTTGCTTTCATTTCAGATTGCAGATTTTGCAAAACACTTTCGAGATCTGCAATGACTTTTTTTACTACTACATCCATTTTTACTGATTGACTTACGGCTTCAGGCATGTTTGATAATTGCGTACGAGCGCCTTCAATCGTAAACCCCTCTTCATAAAGCAATTTTCTTATTTGTCTAATCAGTATAATATCTTGATGTTGGTAATAACGCCTATTTCCTCGGCGTTTAACTGGCTTTAATTGCGGAAATTCTTGCTCCCAATAACGAAGTACATACGCTTTGACCGCACAAAGATCACTAACTTCGCTGATAGTAAAATATAATTTATCAGGAATTGCAGGTAAGTCTTTTTCCATCCGCTGCTTACGCTTCACTTCTTCTCCTCCTGACGTATCCTTGGTTTCTTTTCCAATGAACTTTTCCACACGTGCTTTGAGTTTTTGTCCACAATGGAAAGTCACGACACGACGTGCCGTCACAGGTACTTCTTCGCCTGTTCTCGGATTGCGTCCCGGACGTTCTCTTTTGTCATGAAGTGTGAAATTACCAAACCCTGATATTTTTACTTGCTGGCCATTAATTAGCGCATCGCTAATGTATTGAAAAAACAACTCGACGATTTCTTTTGCTTCACGATTAGTTAAACCAATTTCTTCATCTAAGTGCTTTGCAATATCCGCTTTTGTTAATCGTCATATCATCTCCTTAATTCAGCTCCTAATTTTCCCTTTAACGCTTTGATAACACGCTCCATTAACTCAGTCACTTCATCATCAACTAAAGTACGCGTTGGATGTTGCAAAATCAAAGCCAGCGCAATACTCTTTAAGACCAGGCGAAATTCCCTTTCCTTGATACACATCAAAAATAAAAACGTCTTTTAACCAATCACCTGCAACCACTTTTATTGTATCCTGAATCTCTCTCGCTGGTATAGTCTGATTTATCAGAATTGCAATATCGCGACGGATTTCAGGAAACTTCGATATTTCATGGAATCGACGCTATGCTCTCCTTTTGTAAACAAGCTAAATCTAGCTCAAATACGAATACTTTATTTGAAATGTCTAAGGCTTGTAAAACGGTAGGATGTAATGCTCCCAATATGCCAATTTTTTGATCGTTATGATAAGATGCCGGCGGTTTGACCAGGATGCAAGGCAGGATGCGTCTCTGGTTGAAAACTAAGCTGATCCGCTTCAACAGATAGAGAAAGAAGACTTTCCAAGTCCCCTTTTACATCGTAAAAATCCACTTCCCGAGACGGTATTCCCCATTGTTCAGGATACACAGGTCCTGTGACTAATCCGCCTAGCCTTTGCTGGTTGAAAAGATGGTCATTACGAACTGTAAAGCAAGTACCCACTTCAAATAGCCGTATACGATGTTGCTGTCGACTTTTATTGTAAAGCAAGGTATTTATCAAACCCGGCCATAAATTTGTCCGCATGACCGTCATATCCATGGTGATAGGATTGACTAACGGATATGGCTCTTCAAGCGGGTCTAGTAAGGCCTGAAGCTGCTTGCTGATAAAGCTATAAGAAATGATTTCATGGTAGCCTATGATCTCTCAATAATTGCCTTAAGGGATATAAATCTTTGGCTTCATCGACAACTCGATTTGCCCGCAATTCAGCTTTCAGACGATGCATAGGAATTTTATCGTAGCCATGAATACGAGCAATTTCCTCTATCACATCCTCATAGAGAGAAATGTCGAAGCGATAAGAAGGGACCTGTATTTCCCAATCATTTTTTACTCGTTTAAAAGAAAATTGCAGTGCATGAAAAATAGCCTCCACTTCTTTCTCAGGGATAGAGATACCTAAAATCTGGGCAATCTTGTGATAGGAAAGAGAAATACTACGTTCTTTGGGTAAGTGATCCTGACTGACCGCCTCAATCACTGGTCCTGCTTCACCCCCTGTTATAGATAAAATAAGTTGAGTTGCCCGTTCTATTGCTTCGCGTTGAATGGCAGGATCGACTCCTCGCTCAAAACGATAAGCTGATTCAGAATTCAAACCATAATATTGTCGTTGACGCGCAATCACTTGAGGTGAAAAATAAGCACTTTCCAAGAAGATATCATTTGTTAATAAAGTAACACTTGAATTCATTCCTCCCATGACACCCGCAATGGCCAGTGGATTTTCATGATCGGCAATGACCAATGTTTCTTCATCTAATTCTTTATCACTTCCATCTAACAATGCTATTTTTTCATCTTTCTTAGACAACCTGACAGATATCCCTTGTTTTATCGTATTAAGATCGAAGGCATGCATAGGCTGACCTAGTTCAAGCATGACGTAATTAGTCACATCTACAATAGGACTGATTGAACGTATCCCTGAACGGCGCAAACGTTCCTTCAGCCAGGTGGGGGTAGGTGTATCCGCCTTCACATTACGGATAACGCGCCCAACATAGCGTGGGCAGCCAGATTTTTCTTCGACTGTTAACTCTAGCGTGTCTTGAATCACAGGTTTTATGTCTGATAGTGTCCCTTGCTTTAATAAGGGGGCCTGAGTTAAGGCCGAGACTTCACGGGCAATACCACGGAGGCTCAAACAATCTCCTCGATTAGGAGTAATAGAAATATCAATAACATAATCATCGAGATTCAAGTAATTTCTAACATCTTGTCCCAAGGGCGCATCTTGAGGAAGCTCTAGCAAACCCTGACTTTCTTCAGCTAAACCCAACTCTTGTGCAGAACACAACATACCTTGGGAAGGAACGCCACGAATGGTCGATGCTTTAATCACTATGTTATTCGGTAGGATAGCATCAATCATAGCAACAGGAACTTTCAACCCTAACCTCACATTTTCTGCACCACATACAATCTTTAAGTGCTGATTGCCCCCTACATCGACTTCACAATAATGCAAACGATCTGCTTCGGGATGTTTTTCAACTTTGATTACCTGACCTATGATCACACCTGAAAATGCTTGTGCGACAGGCACCCATTCTTCGACTTCAAGCCCTGCCATTGTTAATACCTGGCACAATTCATTTATGGTGATAGGTGGATTAACCCATTCACGCAACCATAATTCACTGCATTTCATAGGATGATTCTCTTGTTATCAATTTTAGAGTGGACACACACTGCGTCATACGAGTTAGGACGATTCATGAGATCTCCGGTTCCTCGCTGGTGCTAGTCCCATGGATGACCACGGGTAAAGCGAAACATCCACACTACAACTGTTTTAAAAATCGTATGTCATTTTCAAACAATGAACGTAGATCGGACATGCCATATTTCAAGAGGGTGAGTCTGTCTATCCCTACGCCAAATGCGAACCCACGATAACGCTCGCTATCAATGTCTACACCACGTAAAACATTGGGATGGACCATGCCGCAACCTAGCACTTCTAACCATCCATTTTGTTTACATATCCTACAACCCGTTCCACCACAGTTTAAACAGCCTATATCTACTTCCGCTGAGGGCTCAGTAAAAGGGAAATAAGAAGGACGAAAACGAATCGGTGCATCAGTAGAAAAAAATTCATGCAAAAACTGATTGAGTAACCCTTTTAAATCAGCAAAGGTCACATGCTCATCTACCATCAAACATTCCATTTGATGAAACATAGGTGTGTGTGTCAAATCAAAATCACGGCGGTACACTCTTCCCATTGCCACCATACGTAAAGGAGGAGGCATTTTTTTCATTGCGTGAATCTGTACAGGAGACATCTGGCTACGCAATACCAAACCATTATCAAAATAAAATGTATCTTGCATTGCGCGTGCAGGATGTAATGGAGGAACATTCAACGCAGTAAAATTATAATAATCTTCTTCGATCTCTGGGCCTTCCATAAAGGCAAAACCCATTCGGGTAAAAATCGCTCTTAATTCTTCAAATGTTTTGGTAATGGGATGTATGCTGCCATCCCCCAGTGATCTACCAGGTAAAGTCACATCAATTGATTCAGATGCAAGCTGCCCTTCTATTGCAATTTTCTTTAATTCTGCGTCTCGTCGCTCTATCAGTGACTGAATGGTTTCCTTTGCCGCATTAATCTTTTGTCCAACAATAGGGCGTTCATCAGGAGGGAGTTGGCCTAGCGTTTTTAGATACTCTGATAATTGACTTTTTTTACCTAGATATTGAACGCGATACTGATCCAACGACTTTAAATCAGCCGCTGATTTTATCGTTGACTCTGCGTGCCGTAAGATATCTTCTAAAGCTTGCATGCACAGATTCGTTCCTTAAAACGGTTAGCTGGAGTGACTGCTTAAAAAACGTGTCCCGCCATTTTCCTAGGCGGGACAACAGTTTTATTTAATTCTGTGATTAGCATAACACATAACAGTTATGCCTCTACCAATTAAGCAGCCGCCGATAAAGTTGCTTTTGCTTGTTCTACTAATGAGGCGAATGCAACCTTATCATGAACAGCAATGTCTGCAAGAACTTTACGATCGATTTCAATAGAAGCCTTTTTCAAGCCATTCATAAATGTGCTATAACTCATCCCATGTGAACGAGTAGCGGCATTAATACGAGCGATCCAAAGACCACGAAATTCTCGCTTTCTTTGACGACGATCACGGAAAGCATACTGAGCTGCCTTAATGACAGCTTGTTTAGCGGCGCGAAAAACTCGGCTGCGAGCGCCATAATAACCTTTAGCTTGGCCGAGAACTTTTTTGTGCTTAGCCCTAGCTGTAACACCACGTTTCACTCTTGACATACTTTTATCCTCTTACTAATCCGATCTCATGGCACCTCTCTCATGGGTGCTATATACCTTGGACGGGTGTAGAAGTTCACCCTTAGGCATCATAAGGGAGCATTTGCTCAACTCTACCTAAATCTTCATCACGAACCCTGAGACCTGCACGTAAATGTCTCTTACGTTTGGTCGCCTTTTTAGTCAATATGTGATTACGATTGGTGCTTTTACATTTAAAACCACCATTTGCTGTTGCGCGAAACCGTTTTGCCGCACCACGGTTTGATTTCAACTTCTTTATTTTTGCACCTCTACAAGCTCTTGGCATTTCTGACTCCGATTAATTACCTAACAATTTCTGCTTAAAACCTGGCTCTTACTTCTCTTACTTAAATTAAAGGGATCCTCGTAAAGAGATCCCGGATAAACGCTATGCGTTTTCCGGGATGACGCACAAAGTGCGTCACTTCTTCTTGGGCCCCAATACCATCACAATCTGACGGCCTTCAAATTTGGGATGTTGTTCTATAGCTCCATAATCCGCTAATTCACTTATCATTTTTTCTAGCAATTGCAATCCCAGTTCTGGATGCGACATCTCACGGCCACGGAACCGCACGGTCACCTTTGCCTTGTCTCCATTTTCCAAGAACTTCATTATGCTGCGCAGCTTCACTTGATAATCCGCTTCTTCAGTCGCAGGTCGCAGCTTGATTTCTTTAATCTGGATTTGCTTTTGCTTCTTTTTAGCAGCAGCTTTTCGCTTGCTCATCTGGAATTTATATTTACCATAATCCATAATACGGCAAACTGGAGGCTTAGCTTCTGGCGACACCTCAACTAAATCTAGCCCTGCTTCTTCACTAATTCTTTTCGCTTCAAGGATTGATAGAACGCCAAGCTGTTGACCTTCTGCATCAATCAAACGAACCTCATGAGACCTAATCTCATCATTAACTCGAGGTTTTTTATCTGTAGTAATTCGACATCCTCCTATTTAATTCGACCCCGTCGTGCTATTTCAGTTTTCATTAACTCAACATACTGACCCACTGGCATAACACCTAAGTCGGCCCCTTCTTGAGTTCTCACAGAAACAGTACGTGATTCTACCTCACGATCCCCTATAACTAAAAGATAGGGTATATGCGTAATAGTATGCTCGCGGATTTTAAAGCCGATCTTCTCATTTCTCAAGTCCGATTTTGCCCTAAGCCCATGTTTTTTCAGCTCGCTCACCACTTCTTCCACAAAATCTGCTTGTTTATCAGTGATATTCATCACAGCGGCCTGAATCGGAGCCAGCCAAACCGGTAATTTACCCGCATAATGTTCTAATAAAATTCCCATAAATCGTTCAACTGAGCCTAAGATAGCACGATGCAGCATCACAGGAACCTTTTTGTCCCATCTTCTGCGATATAAGAGGCTTCCAGTCGAGCAGGCATTGCATAATCAAGTTGTAACGTTGCCACATTGCCACATACGGCCAAGACAATCTTTTAAATGAAATTCTATCTTAGGTCCATAAAAAGCGCCTTCGCCGGGGCGAATTTCATAGGAAAGCCCATCACTAGTTAAAGCTTGAGCCAATGCACCTTCTGCATGATCCCATAAATCGTCTGAACCTATTCGTTTTTCAGGCCGAGTAGCCAGCTTGAAAATAATCTCGTTAAAGCCAAAATCGCGATAAGTTTCTATCACGGATTGAAGAACTTTGGCGGCTTCCTCTTGCACTTGATCTTCAGTACAAAAAATATGAGCATCATCTTGTGTTAACTGCCTAACCCGCATCAAGCCATGCATCGCGCCCGTCATTTCATTACGATGTACACAACCAAACTCAGCTAATCGTAAAGGTAAGTCACGGTAACTCTTTAAACCCTGCTTAAAAATTTGTACATGACAGGGACAACTCATTGGCTTAACTGCAAAGTGTACGGTCTTCCGCTTTAACCGTAAACATTTCCTCTCCAAAGTTGGCCCAATGTCCTGATTTTTTCCACAATTCAATATCCACAATTTGCGGTGTGACGATTTCTTGATATCCATGCTCGGCAATTTTACCACTGATGTAATCTTTAATCGCACGATAAATGGCCCAGCCATTGGGGTGCCAAAATATCATGCCGGGAGCCTCTTCTTGGATATGGAATAAATCCATGGTCTTTGCTAATTTCCGATGATCGCGCTTTTCTGCTTCTTCTAAATTTTTGAAATATTCATCTAAAGATTTTTTATCTCTCCAGGCAGTGCCATAAATACGTTGCAACATTTCATTTTTAGAATCACCACGCCAATAAGCACCGGATACTTTGGTGAGTTTAAATGCTTTTAACATACCCGTACTTGGAACATGGGGACCGCGGCATAAATCAGCAAAATCACCTTGTTGATAAAGGGTTAACGTTTCATCTGCCGGAATATCTTCTATAATTTTTACTTTATATTCTTCACCTATGCCCTTGAAAAAATGGATTGCTTCATCTCTGTTAACGACTTGACGTGAGACGGGATAATTCTTTTCAGCAATCTCATGCATTTTTGCTTCAATCTGAGCTAAATCCTCAGGAGAAAATGGACGCCAAAAGCAAAATCATAATAAAAACCATTTTCAATCACCGGACCTATGGTAACTTGGCTGTTGGAAACAAGGATTTCACTGCATGGGCAAGTAGATGAGCGGTAGAATGGCGAATAATCTCTAACCCTTCAGGATCACGATCGGTAATGATACGTACCATTTCATCTGTATCGATTAGATAAAAAGTATCAACCAATTTTCCATCTACTTTTCCTGCAATCGCAGCTTTTGCCAAACCACTCCCAATGCTCGCAGCGATTTGCGCGACCGTGACAGGCGCATCAAATTTCTTCTTGCTTCCATCTGGTAAGGTGATAACGGGCATAAGTTTTTAGTACTGAGTTAAGAATGATAAATAGTTGGTAGGCACGAGTGGGATCGAACCACCGACCACCACCATGTCAAGGTGATGCTCTACCACTGAGCTACGTGCCTACGACGGCTGGTAAAGATATCATTATTAACAGAAATGATGCAAGGCATTATAAGGGGTTTTTTCGATAAACATTCTCGTTTTTTCAAGGTTGCCGTTGAGTATGATTCAATATGATTAAACGGGTTTACCTGCGCTGATTAGCTCTGACTCCCAACCTGCCCGAGTTGCTTCACATTCATAAGTAGATTCTAAGAATTGAAGTAAGTCGCCTTCCGGATCTTTGGACGATCGAACATCATCATAATCCAAAATAAATTCACCTAACGAATCCACCCACTTTGCTTTTATAGGTTTAATCTTGGCTTCTGAAATCTTTTTTGGTTCAGGATATAAAAATGAAAAATAACCAGCATGAGGATATCTCTCATCCCCACTCCACCATCCTGCTTCCACTTGGGCATCATCCATAGAATTCCGTCGGATATAACCTGCATTAGGACCATCTGTTTTTATATGCGCTCCTAGATAGCGAGCATCACGCAAATCAAATGTCCCCCACATTAATCCCACGGATGGCGTCCTTCCGGTAAAGCGAGCATGATATTTCTGCAGCGCTCGGGATGAACTGACTAAAATCCTCCACCAAGCATTAGCTAAGTTACGATTGTAATGTCTATGTTGAGTGTCTTTATCAAAGGCAATGGGATCAAGGATCTCTTGCGGCATGAGGTTAATATAGGGATGGATACCGATACTGCGTAACGCATCAAACAATTTATCAGTAAATTGTGCCACCGACATAGGTCCCAAGCCAAATTTACTCACTCCACCCCAGCTAGCGGTACAAATCACTTGATGCGCAATCATATCAAGATCCACCGCAAAGACACCCGTTCCGTACGGAATAGGCCCGGTAGTTAAGCCTTGAGCCGTCAACCATAGGGCAACGTTACTCCAATGAGGCTCAAACGGAGTCGCAAGCTTTAGTTTACCAATTGCTTGTAAGCTCATGTGTAATAAATATTTTGTGCTTTTGAAATCTTCGTAAGGTAACAATGGCCATGGATCATAATGGAGATTGGGGGAGGCAGGCATAGAGCATTCCTTTTATTATAATACAATCCATCCTCTTGCATTCAGTATATCACTAGGGTCTTCCCTGGAGCTACTTGTTCCTGGGTTTCACTTCTTCGCCCGCCTCATCCTCGGGACTAGCGCAAGCGGGGAACCGGGGATAATGTGAATGGGAGCTACCTTCCTAAAGACATCTCACGTAATTCATGAATAAGATCACGTAAGTGTGCAGCTTCTTCAAATTCAAGATTATGAGCATGCTCATACATTTGGGATTCTAACTTCGCAATTTTAGCGGATAAATTCTCAGGTGATAAAGCTAAATATTCTGATTTTTCATCAGCCGCTTTCATTTTAGGGAATAGACGTCCCCGCACACTCTTTGCCGAATAAGCCCCCTCCATCACATCATGAACAGCTTTTGATATGGAGCGAGGCGTAATGTGATGAACTTCATTGTAGGCTCTTTGTTTTTCACGCCGTCTATCAGTTTCCTGAATAGCGCGCTGTATAGAGCCCGTTATTCGGTCAGCATACAAAATAGCTTTGCCTTTAAAATGACGCGCGACACGACCTATGGTTTGAATCAAGGAAGTCTCAGAACGCAAAAAACCTTCTTTATCCGCATCCAGAATAGCAACCAGTGATACTTCAGGAAGATCTAATCCTTCACGCAATAGATTGATACCCACTAACACATCAAAACGACCTAAGCGTAAATCGCGGATAATCTCTACCCGCTCCACTGTTCCCACATCAGAATGGAAATAACGAACTTTGACATTATGTTCTTCTAGATATTCCGTTAAATCTTCCGCCATGCGTTTAGTCAGCGTAGTCACCAACACGCGTTCGCCTGATGCAACCCGTTGGTTGATTTCAGATAGCAAATCATCCACTTGATGACTAGCTGAACGCACTTCTACTTCTGGATCCAATAATCCTGTAGGACGCACCACTTGCTCCACGATGACATCAGAACGGTCTAGCTCGTATGAGCTGGGCGTTGCGGAGACATAAATAGTTTGAGGCGCACGTGCCGTAAATTCATCAAAACGTAAAGGTCTATTATCCAATGCGGAAGGTAATCGAAATCCATATTCAACTAATGTCTCTTTACGTGAACGGTCACCACGATACATGCCGTTTAATTGCGGGATAGTGACATGCGATTCATCAATAATCAATAACGATGATCAGGTAAATAATCAAATAAGGTGGGCGGTGGCTCCCCCGGCGCGCGGCCCGATAAATAACGCGAATAATTTTCTATCCCTTGGCAATAACCCAACTCTTTCATCAACTCAAGATCATACGTCGCTCTTTGTTCGAGACGTTGCGCTTCTACTAATTTATTCAATGCATGTAACTCTTCTAACCGTAGCTCTTAGATCTAGCTTGATTTGATCAATGGCTTTGACCACTGTATCGCGCCGAGTCACGTAATGTGATTTAGGATAAATTGTTAAACGTGGTACGCGACGAATGACTTCACCTGTTAAAGGATCAAAATAAGAAAGGCTTTCAATTTCATCACCAAATAATTCTATGCGCACCGCTTCACTCTCTGATTCGGCGGGAAAAATATCGATCACATCACCGCGCACACGGTAAGTAGCACGATGCAATTCCATATCATTACGTGTGTATTGCAATTCGGCTAAGCGGCGCAAAATATAGCGTTGATCCACTTTATCACCACGATCTAAATGCATGACCATACTGAGATACATGCGCGGATCACCTAAACCATAAATAGCGGAAACGGTTGCGACTATAATTGCATCCCTGCGTTCCAGCAATGCTTTGGTAGCAGATAAACGCATTTGCTCGATATGTTCATTAATAGAAGCATCTTTCGCAATATAAGTATCTGAAGAAGGAACATAGGCTTCGGGCTGATAATAGTCATAATAAGAAACAAAATATTCAACCGCATTGTGAGGAAAAAATTCTTTCATTTCACCGTACAGTTGGGCAGCCAATGTTTTATTTGGCGCCAAAATCAAGGTAGGACGTTGCACAGCCATAATCACATTGGCCACGGTGAATGTTTTTCCCGAGCCTGTTACACCCAATAAGGTTTGGTGTACTAAGCCCTGGTCAACGCCTTCAACCAGCTGTCTAATTGCGTTTGGTTGATCGCCTGAGGGTTTAAAATCAGCATGCAATTCAAAATGTTGTGTCATAGTACCTTGATGTTTTCATATTATAATTAAAGAATTAACGTTTAAATCATCCGGCTTAGGTAGAACTACCCTGCTAATTTAACTATAATCTTTCCACATTTCGAGGACCGGAAAAGGAACAGAATACTACCATGACACTCAGCAAAATATCGACCATGTCCAGGAGTAATACCAGAATGACCAAAGATTTGGCGCTAGAATTATCTCAACGGGTCCAACGGATTAAGCCTTCCCCCACGCTTGCTGTAGCAAGCCGGGCTGAAGAATTGCAAGCCGAAGGCAAACCCATTATCAACCTCAGCATAGGCGAACCAGACTTTGACACCCCTCTACATATCAAAGAAGCTGCTATCAAAGCTTTGCATGATGGGCACACCAAATATACCGCCGTCGATGGCATCAAAAGTTTAAGACAAGCTATTGTAGATAAATTTGCACGAGAAAATCATTTGAATTATGAAGTAAATCAGATTCTTGTTTCTTGTGGTGCTAAGCATAGTCTTTATAATTTATTTGCTGCTGTGTTAAATCCTGGTGATGAAGTCATCATTCCCGCTCCTTTTTGGGTCTCCTATCCAGATATGGTTAAGTTAGCAGATGGAAACCCTGTGATAGTCAAAACTGACTTTTCCCAACAATTCAAAATGACGCCTGCTCAGCTAAATGCTGCCATCACAGAAAATACACGAGTGATCATACTCAATAGCCCATCCAATCCAACCGGCATGGCTTATTCAGCCGAAGAATTAAAAGCATTAGGTGAAGTGATTTTAAACCATCCTAGCGTCATGATCGCAAGCGATGATATTTATGAGCAAAATATATGGAATCACACACCTTTTTCGAATATTTTGAATGTTTGTCCAGAGTTGTATGATCGCTGCATCGTGGTTAATGGTGTCTCTAAATCTTACGCCATGACAGGATGGCGCATTGGATATGCAGCGGGTCCAGCAAAAATTATCGCTGCGATGAAAAAAGTGCAATCTCAAAGCACATCCAATCCCACTAGCATTGCACAGTATGCTGCACTCGCTGCTCTTACCGGAGATCAAAGCTGTGTCGCCAAAATGACAAAAGCCTATAAAGAACGTCATGATTTTGTCTATGCTGAATTAAAAAAAATACCGGGCATTAAATGCATGCCTTCGGATGGCACCTTTTATACATTTCCTTCTATTGAAGCTTTATTAAATAAACAAAACGACATCACGAATGACATAGAATTTTCTGAATTTCTATTAAAAGAAGCAGAAATTGCTGTTATTCCTGGCTCGGCGTTTGGTGCACCTGGATACATTCGTCTGTGTTACACAACCAGCATGCCTAATCTAGTAAAAGCCATGGAACGATTTCATCACGCTGTTGCTAAACTAAATGGATAACAAACAATAATATTAATATTGAACTAATAAACATGAAGAGGGATAAAACATGCTGAATGATATATTCAAATTTTTATCCCCTTCTAAAAATGTTAAATCTTCTAATAGATCAAAACATTTAGTCATAAAAACGGAATATTGTTCCCTTCATCCTATTAGCCAAGAATTACTCTGTAAGCAAAAAGAAATATTACTGCTCAATCCATCCTACCAAGATGCAACGATTATCTTAACTTCTTTGAACAAAGAAGATGTATTAATAGGACTGACAAAACATCAAAACACGGTCTTAGGCGGTGTTTTCATGTTCCCAGAACTGGTACGCGAAACAGTGACCTGGGAAGAAATAGAAAACCAAGCTGGTCAACAACAGACTGGCGTCGCCATCTTCAAGCCATCACGTCCCGTTCATTGCTTGAAAATCACACCTAGTAAACCTACTGAATCCATCCGTTATTTGGTCGATCATCGCACTATTTCTCTAGTGGAACGACTACCCCTCAATATGTGTTATTCAAGCATTACGAAAAGACTGTAAGAGCCAAAAAATTTTATTGACGGAGGCATAAACGGAGATTAGTATTCTCGTCACTTAATGCTATGTTCCCCGGTAGCTCAGTCGGTAGAGCAAGTGGCTGTTAACCACTGGGTCGGCGGTTCGAGTCCGTCCCGGGGAGTAGGTAAGTCTGCTGTTTTTTCCTTTTTATATCTTGTCTTCAGCCAAGATATAACCTATTCCTAATACGTTTATACATAGTTTGGAGCATGTTATTAAATGAATGGATTACATCAGGCGCTTGCTCAAGAAAATCCCCTACAAATCGTGGGTACTATTAATGCTTATTCTGCTCTACTAGCTAAACAATCTGGCTTCAAAGCTATTTATTTATCGGGTGCAGGTGTTGCCAATGCATCTTATGGTTTGCCTGATTTGGGCATTACCAATCTCTCTGATGTCGCAGAGGATGTTTCTCGTATTACTGATGCCTGTGATTTGCCATTATTGGTAGACATCGATACAGGATGGGGTTCTGCATTTAATATCGCACGCGCCATTAAGACTATGATTAAGTCAGGTGCTGCGGGTGTTCATATGGAAGACCAGGTACAAGCAAAGCGTTGCGGACATCGCCCAAAGAAAGAAATAGTCGATAGCAATGAAATGTGTGATCGAATCAAAGCTGCGGTTGATGCAAAATATGATAATAATTTTGTATTGATGGCGCGCACAGATGCACTCGCCATTGAGGGAATGCAAAAAACCATAGAGCGTATTCATGCCTACATTGACGCTGGAGCCGACATGATCTTTTTTGAAGGCGCGACAGAGTTATCTCAATATCGTGCTGTCACAAATGCGTGTCGTGTACCCGTACTCGCAAACATTACTGAATTCGGTGTCACGCCACTTTTTTCCAAAGAAGAGTTACAGCAAGCAGGTATTCAACTGATTCTTTATCCGTTAAGCGCATTTAGAGCCATGAGCAAAGCTGCATTAACTGTTTATGAAACAATACGCGCACAAGGGTCACAGGCATCTGTTATAAAAGAGATGCAAACTCGTGAACAATTGTATGACGTTTTACACTATTACCAATATGAACGAAAGTTAGATGAACTTTTTGCAAAAGGAAAAGTGGAATGATCGCTAAAGCTGCAAAAACAGGTGGTTTAGAAGGCATTATTGTTGGCGATACTGCCATTAGCACTGTCGGTAAAGAAGGGGTGGGCTTAACTTATCATGGCTATGATATCCATGATCTTGCTGCACACTCCACATTCGAAGAAGTTGCCTATCTTTTAATTTATGGCGAACTTCCTACTATGGCGCAACTACAAGCCTATCGCGAGAAACTAGTAAAAATGCGTAGATTGCCCAATGAATTGAAACTCTT
This sequence comes from uncultured Gammaproteobacteria bacterium, assembly GCA_963711205.1. Taxonomy (GTDB): domain Bacteria; phylum Pseudomonadota; class Gammaproteobacteria; order DSM-16500; family DSM-16500; genus Aquicella. The sequence goes on along the minus strand of CAVQDE010000001.1, from coordinate 1,124,663 downwards.
GTTAGAAACTATTCCAGGCTCTGCTCATCCTATGGAAGTACTCCGTACTAGCATCTCCATGTTAGGCACGCTGGAATCAGAATCAGCACAATATAACGGTCATCAAATTGCCGATCGCCTTATTGCTTGCACGCCCAGCATGTTACTGTATTGGTATCAATTTCATCGCAATAACGTCCGCATTGAAACCTGGAATAGTGAAGAACAAACTGTGGCGGGTTATTTTCTGCAATTATTACATGGTAAAAAACCCAGTGAAGAACATCGTCGTGCCATAGATGTTTCACTTATTCTTTATGCTGAACATGAATTTAATGCCTCTACCTTCGCTGCACGTGTCACTGCTTCCACCGAATCTGATTTTTATTCTGGTATTGTTTCTGCTGTTGGCACACTTCGCGGTCCGCTACATGGCGGCGCTAATGAAGAAGCCATGCGACTCATTTCTTCGTTTAAAACACCAGAACAAGCTACCATCGCTGTTAAAGAGATGCTTGCTAATAAAATTAAAATCATGGGATTTGGACACCGTGTTTATAAAATTTCAGATCCCCGCTCAGACATTGTTAAAGCTTGGTCACAGAAACTGTCTAAAGATGCACGTGACGGATATCTCTTTGCTGTTTCAGAGGCCATTGAAAAAGTTATGTGGGATGAAAAGAAATTATTTCCAAATTTAGATTATTATAGCGCAACAACGTTATCATTTCTGTGGCATTCCTACACCACTCTTTACACCGATTTTTGTCATGTCACGATTAAGTGGCTGGAGCGCGCATATTTTTGAACAACGTGCAAACAATCGCCTCATTAGACCAGAAGCCAAATACATTGGCCCTGCTCCACGTCCATTTATTTCAATACAAGAACGAGGATAATTTATGTCAGTGTCAGCTCATACTGTTGACGAAAATATTCGTCCTAATCCAGATAAAGAATTAGTTTCCATTGCAGACTATGTTATGCGCAATGATCTTAAAAGCGAACTCGCTTTTACGACAGCGCGCTATTGTCTAATGGATGCACTCGGTTGCGGCATTCTTGCTCTACGCTATCCGGCATGCACAAAATTATTAGGACCGATTGTCCCTGGCACAACTGTTCCGGTAGGCGCACGCGTTCCTGGTACAAATTATCTACTCGATCCCATTCAAGCTGCATTTAATATTGGTGCGTTAGTCCGTTGGCTAGATTTTAATGATACTTGGCTGGCTGCTGAGTGGGGTCATCCCTCTGATAATTTAGGTGCTATTTTAGCAGTAGCAGATTACATGAGCCGTCAGAAAATCAGTCAAGGACAATCCCTTTTTTAGTAAAAGAGGTATTGAGTGCCATGATTAAAGCGCATGAAATTCAAGGTGTCTTAGCGCTTGAGAATGGTTTTAATCGATTGGGTTTTGATCACGTCATTTTAGTTAAAATTGCATCCACTGCCGTAGCGACTTATTCTTTTGGGTGGTAAACGTGAACAAGTGATTGATGCTTTATCGCAAGCTTGGTTAGATGGTGCTTATCTTACGAACCTATCGACATGCACCCAATACGGGACCGCGCAAATCATGGGCAGCAGGTGATGCCACCAGCCGCGCCACACGTTTAGCTTGGCTCACGATGCAAGGTGAGATTGGTTATCCCAGTGCATTAACCGCTAAAAAATGGGGATTTTATGACACGGTGATGCGAGGCCAACCACTTAAATTTGCACAACCCTTTGGCACTTATGTCATGGAAAATGTTTTATTTAAAATTTCTTTCCCTGCTGAATTCCATGCGCAAACCGCAGTGGAATGTGCCATTAAATTGCATCCAGAAATTAAAGATAAGCTAGACCAAATTGAAAAAATTGTTTTGACAACTCAAGAATCCGCCGTTCGTATTATTAGCAAATCAGGCCAGCTATATAATCCTGCAGATCGTGATCATTGCTTACAATACATGGTCGCTGTTGCCCTCCTCCATGGTGATCTTAAAGCAGATTATTATGAAGATGAATTTGCTGAAGATCCTCGTATCGATAAACTACGTGAGAAAATGCATGTGGAAGAAGATAAGCAATACTCTAAAGATTATCTCGATCCGGATAAACGCTCTATCGCTAATAGCATTCAAATTTATTTCAAAGATGGTTCACACACAGATAAAGTTGTCGTTGAATATCCCATTGGACATCGTCGCCGTCGAGAAGAAGGTGTACCTCTCATGTATGAAAAATTCAAGAATAATCTCGAGACACATTATCCAAAACCCATTGCAGAGAAAATGCTAACTCTCTTCAAAGATCAGCAAGCATTAGAAAAAATGCCTATTAATGAATTAATGGATTTATTTGTTGTTAAATAAATCATGCCTATCTTCGTTATATCCCGCGGACCAGCCGCGGGATACTCATTCTACCTTAGACACTCTCTCTTAATTTACGTCGTAATATTTTTCCTACATTTGACTTCGGTAATTCAGTACAAAATTCAACTTGCTTGGGGATTTTATAGGCAGTTAAATGGTTGCGGCAATGTTCAATCACGTCATCTTCGGTCAGTGGTTGCTCATTTTTAACAATATACGCTTTTACCATTTCCCCGCCGGTTGCATTCTTTTTCCCGACGACTGCCACTTCACGTACACCGCAAACTTTTGCAATCACATTTTCAACTTCATTTGGATAAACTTTAAATCCTGACACCACCACTAAATCTTTTTTCCGCTCGAGAATACGCAGATAACCTTGTTCATTCATAGCGGCAATATCGCCGGTTAGCAACCAGTTATCTTTAGTGAACACTTTTTCTGTTTCAGTTGGATTTTGCCAATAACCATCCATTACTTGTGGTCCTTTAACAGCTAACTCTCCTACTTCACCAATTTCAAGAGGATGACCCTCATCATTGAATATAGCAATGTCAGTCGATGGAAGTGGCAAACCAATGGTTCCATTGTATTCCCGTAAATTGATAGGATTAATGGCAACACAAGGTGATGTTTCGGTTAAACCATAAGCCTCTAGAATGTGTACCCCTGTGATTGCTCGCCATCTTTCCGCCACGACTTGTTGCACCGCCATTCCACCCGCTATCGTGAGTCGAAATTCACTAAAATCTAGAGATGGAAAATCGGGATGCTGCATCAGGCCATTAAATAAAGTGTTAACACCGGTGATGGCAGTGAATTTAAATTTTTTCATTTCATTAATCATGCCGCCAATATCACGCGGGTTTGTAATCAACACATTTAGCGTACCCATTTTATTAAAAAAGAGACAATTCGCTAACAATGAAAAAATATGATAAAGCGGCAATGCAGTAATAATAATTTCTTGTCCCTCAATCAAAACACACTTCATCCAAGCTTCAGCCTGTTGCAGATTTGCAACAATATTTTTATGGGTTAATATCGCAGCTTTTGTAATTCCCGTTGTTCCTCCCGTGTATTGTAAATAAGCAATATCCTGAAGAGTGAGTGGAACAGGCGAAAATGTGGCTTTTTTCCCTTGTTCAAGTACATCGTTGAAATGAATTGCATGAGGAAGATTTTCAATTGCTTTTTTATTTTGAACTTGAGTAGGCGCTAATAAATCCTCCATCGAAGTCATAATGATGTTCTTCAATTTAGGTATTTGTGATAAGGCAGCTATCACCGTAGGTGCAAAATGACTAAGCGCAATAATAGTTTCAGCACCGGAATCATTTAACTGATAGGATAATTCACTCGCTGTGTAAAGCGGATTCGCGTTCACGACAATAAGACCTGCACGCAATGCTCCAAACATGGCGATGGGATATTGCAGAATATTGGGAAGCATAATCGCGATGCGATCACCTTTCTTTAATTTCAATTCTTGTTGCAAATAAGCACTGAATGCACGACTGTATTGATCAAGCTGGGCATAGGTGAGTGTCACACCATTATTATAAAAAGCAGGTTTATCATTAAATTTTTTACAACTGCTATCAAAGACATCGATGATAGATTTATACAGTTCAAGTTTAATTTCCATCGGCACACCGGGAGGATAATGCTTGAGCCAGATCGATTTTGAGATAGATTGTTTTTTAATTTCTTCCTTTAATTGCATAATATTTTTCCCTATTATTTTATTTTGCAGCTATTTGTAAATAAATATATATAAATGACTTGCCTATACCCATCCGTTCAATTTTTTTGCCTGTTGCCACATCTGTTCTATCATTTCGTGATTAACAGCAGAGATTCCATTTAGCTCAGAATATTTTTCGAAATAGATGGCTTTTACCAATGCTTGCTTGTTTTCTGTCGTCAATGATCGAGTCTTAGTCATGAGATACATAGGAACAGATTCATGAAGTGATAATGGTGGTTGATGATAATCGATTTTTTCTATCTGATATCCCATATTTTGATAAAAAGAAATGCGACGCTCAGCCAATAATTGATGTTGCGCAATTGAAAAATTTTCTGGCCTATCCACTTCAAACACCACACCGAAATGAGTTTGATGACTATAATGTGCATTGATTTTTTCTTCGATATAACGAAGTAACTTATTTCCAATCTGTTGTCCGCGATATGGTTTATCTATAGCAATGTAAATCAACATGAACGAAGGCAAAGCATTGAGAAATTGGCCATGTGCAATTCCTATGGTATCCCCTGATTCTTCGTCTCGCACACGCAATGACATGCCTGCCTTTTTATTAAGGCAATTCAAAATCGCGGCAGCGGGTTCTTGCTCTGCAATAGGAAATGAAGAATGATAAATACTCCACCACTGATCATCTTGTTTCAAAGCAACTTCCGACGTAATTGCTTCGATAAGGATAGGAACATTCATCATTCAGTTTATTTACTCTTATTTTTATTAGTTGTATTAGTCGTGTTATTAGTAGGTGCTGTGCTTGTAGTAGGTGCTGTATTTGCTGAGCCCCCACCCGTCAAATTTTCCATGCTAGATCCTAATTTAGCTTTAATATTAGTTAACGTTGGAGACACAATGTTTCCCAACCAAGCGATAGCGGGTCGAAATTGAGGAACAAGCTTGGATTGCTGCCACCAAGATTCACTACTCAGAGGTGATAATTGGATTAAGAAAATGATCACTATAGCAATTAAAATACCTCTTACAAAACCAAATACACCACCAAAAATGCGATTGCCAATACCAACCACACCGGTTGCAAAGGCGACATTGATTAATGCTCTGATGATGAGCCCCGCCAGCAGTGTTGCCACAAATAAGACTGCAAAACAAAGGGCAAATGCCATATAAGAAACAGGTTGCGCCGTGTTTACACCCATAGAATTTGATGTCTGGCTCACCATATGTTGTACCGTTGCTGTGCTCGTAAACTTAGCAACAAGAGGGCTCGTGAAATAAATCGCAACAGCAAAAGCAGCGATCAATGTGATCAGCGAAACCACCTCACTGATTAAGCCACGTAATAATCCGATGATGATAGAAGAAAAGATGATAAGCAGAATTATAATATCCATAGCATTATAATTATTCATAAGTTTCCCTCTATAGTTATTTTAGGAAAGCGATCTTTTCCACCTAAAAAGATAGTATAACGCATTTTGGGGTTATTTATGAATTGGGAATCTTATCTGGGACGTCGCTGAATACCGCATCCACTCCCCAGGAATAAAGCTCGCGTGCCCGCGTAGGATCATTCACTGTGTAACACAGCAACGCTTTACCCATGCTTTTAATTGTATAGGCAGCAGCGGGTGTCATAATTTCATGATTCACATGAACCGACACACAATGAAGCGATTTACATATAGCCTGCCAATCTGGTTCCCATTCATGTAATAATAATCCTATTAAACAATCAGGTGCATACTGTCGCAGACTATGTAAGGCAGCCAGAGAAAAACTCGAAAATAAAATACGTCCCTCTGTTAATGATATCTTTGGTCTTATCTCATCTACGACTTGTTTGACCAGCGCTTCTTCATGACCTGGCAGCGCCTTAATTTCAACATTCGCTGACAGATGTGCATGACTTAACAAATCAATCACTGATATTAATGTGGGTATTCGTTCGCCGGAAAATACAGGATCGAACCAACTTCCCGCATCAAGGCTGGCCAAATAGGGATAAGAAAAATGATTTACTTCTCCATGTCCGTTGGTGGTTCGATCTAGTTCATCATCATGAAAAATAATGGGCTTACCACACGATGCTTGCATCACATCAAACTCTACCCATTGAATTCCCAGTTGCGCCGCTTTGACAAATGCCGCCATCGTATTTTCAGGCGCATATGCACTTGCACCACGATGGGCAATGACAGGAGGATTAAAATTAATAGAAGCCTTCACTTAAGTGCATCCCTATTACACCCAAAATAATGAGTGTTAAATAAATTATTTTTTTAACGGAAACCGATTCATCGAAATAAAAAATTCCAACGGTAGCAACAAACACTGTTCCCAACCCTGACCAAACTGCATATACCACGCTTAAATCGATATATTTCATTGCAAATGTCAGCGCTATGAATGAAATGGTATAAAATACGATAATACAAAGACTAGGTTTTAATTTTTGTAATCCGTGCGATAGCTTCATGGAAATCGTCCCTAAGGCACCAAAAATAATGGCAATGATAAGCGATACCCAGCTATCAATCATCAGCATTGTTTTCATACTTGTTTGAATCCCATAACGCCAATAATGATGCACGCGAGGGAAACCGTTTTTAACAAAGTGATAGTCTCATTAAAAAAGAAAACTCCCGTTGAAAAAATGAGCAAGGTTCCTATGGCTGACCAAAGAGCATAAGCAAATCCAATTTCTAAATGCTTCAAGGAAAACATCAAAAAAGTCAGCGATAGTCCATAAAAAAGAAATATTAAAATCGAAGGAGTTAATTGTGTAAATCCATGCGATAACTTCATTGAGGTCGTGCCTGCTACTTCAGTAAAAATTGCAAACGTCATATAAATCCATGGCATTGATTTAGTATTCATAGATTAATGCGCTAGCTTTTGAACGATGGCATCAGGCAGCGAAGCAATAACCACCATTGCTTGTAGCTGCATTTTGTTACCCACGGATAATGGCCGCGCCGCTGCTCTTGCCATGAGAGCTGTATTTTGCGCCATTGCCATAGGCTCAACCGGAGGTGAATAAGAAAAATCAATTTGATGCAGATAATATTTTTGATCTGGATATATTTTATTTAATGCGTCTACTTCACTTTTCGCTTGTTGATATAAATTATTCCTGAGTGTGATATTGGCCTGTCTTAATTCATCATCACTAGGGGAAAATTGAATGTTATCAATCGTGAATGTTTCGCCTGGCTTACTAATGGACTTTGCCTTAGTACGCAAATTAATCAATTCACTCTGCGGCAAACGTGCTTGCGCCACAATCTGAATACTTTCTAAACCCGAACTATCTAATTGTCGGTTGAACGTCACCACATGCCATTCACCTTGATTGGAAAGCTGATTTAATTTTTGCATGACATCAGCCTGTATTTTTTCTATGCCCTGATCAGTCACCGCAGCATTGATACCCACATTCACTAAGGCTGTTTTCGTTGTTACCCACTGTTCTGCTTGCATTTGCAAGGTGATTTTATTGAGCAATGCATCAAGCTGTACATCAGCCCAAGCAGGAAAAGAGAATAAGAGACCTAGCATTAGCAAAGTTATTTTCTTCACGTTATCCAATCCTTCTTTCTGGTAATTCTTAGGCTATTCTATGTAAGTTATACGCGGATCGCTATCAATTCTTACCTCCTCTCACCCGGCTGTCATCCTGAGAGCTCAACTCCACTGTCATCCCGGAAAGCGCGAAGTGTTTTTTACTGAGCGCTTGTCCGGGACCCATCCATGATCTTTTGCAACAGTCTGGATGGGTCCCGGACATTAAGCACTGCTAAGCTCGCAAGCTCGCCAAGCAGTGCTAAATTCCGGGATGACACAGGAGAAACAACTGCTTGGCGAGAAAAGCTGCCATGACCGAGAGAGACAATGATATCTAGGCTTCCCATTCCCGCTTCAACTGCTAAAATAAGCCCTCATTTCTCCCACTATAATGATGACCTTATGCAAAACGCTGACTTATTTCATCCTGCTGTCCCTTCTACCCCAAATGACGTTTTTATTTGGAAAAACCTGCATGGTGCAAGCAAAGGCTTAGCTCTCAGCAAGGCTATTGCCCATAGTCAGCGGCCGCTATTGATTATCGCTCCTGATAGTCTTTATGTTTCCCATCTGATTGAAGAATTACAGTTTTTTAGCAACGAATCACAAGATATTTTGAATTTTCCTGATTGGGAAACCTTGCCTTACGATCATTTTTCCCCACATCAAGACATTATTTCAGAACGACTCGCCGCGCTTTATCGACTCCCTGCCATGCAAACGGGTGCCATCATCACTACCGTGACCACCTTGATGCATAGACTCTCTCCTAAACATTATCTAGAAGGCCATAGTTTTATCTTGAAAGTAAAAGATAAATTAAGTCTTGATGTGTTGAGAACACGGCTCACTCATGCTGGATATCAGCATACCAGTCAGGTACGCGAGCATGGAGAATTTGCGATTCGTGGCTCACTGATTGATTTATTTCCCATGGGAAGTAACATGCCTTTTCGTATTGATCTCTTTGATGAAGAAGTCGATTCAATACGGCTTTTTTCACCTGATACCCAGCGATCTATGGAGAAAATAGAGGAAATCAACTTGCTGCCTGCAAAAGAATTTCCATTAACAGAAGCAGCCATTGATCATTTCCGGCAAACGTGGCGCAGTCAATTTAGCGGCGATCCGCTCAAGTCACCCATTTATCAAGATATCAGTGACGGGATTTACTCAGCGGGAATTGAATATTATTTACCTTTGTTCTTTGAAAAAACCGCGACTCTATTTGATTATCTGCCGCAAAATGCATTGATTGTGTCAATGAACGATACCCAATCTAAAGCAAAAGAATATTGGCAAGAAATTGCGATGCGCTATGAACAAGGTCGATATGATACTTCTCATCCTTTACTAACCCCGCAACAATTATTTCTATCAGCTGAGGAAATTGACACAGCGTTACATTCTTATCCTCTCGTTCACATTAATCCTGTCAATGATGTAGTGAAAGGAACACTTTGCGAATTTGTGACACAACCTGCGCCTACTTTAGATATCAATCATAAAGCCACACAACCGCTTGCTCCTTTACAACAATTTATTACTGAACATCCGGGTCGTATTTTATTCTGCGCTGAAACATTGGGTAGACGCGAAGTGATTTTGCAATTATTTAGAAATATTTCGTTACATCCAATTTATTTTCATTCATGGGATGAATTTTTACAGACCGATGTACCGCATGGCATCGTGGTCACCCCATTAGAAGAAGGATTTAGTTTAGTCAATCCTGCATTAACTGTCCTGCCTGAAACGCAGTTATATGGCAAGCGTGTCATGCAACGACGTTTACGCAAAAAAACTGTGCAAGATACGGATGCGCTCATTCGTGATCTCACCGAATTACAAGTGGATGATCCCGTTGTGCATATTGATCATGGTATTGGACGATATCGTGGTTTACAAACATTAAAAGTGGGTGATCAAATTGGTGAATTCCTCACACTTGAATATCAAGGCGGCGACAAACTGTATGTGCCGGTTTCTTCCTTGCATCTCATTAGCCGTTATACAGGCGCAGATCCTGAACATACCCCTACCAATAAACTGGGAACAGATCTATGGCAGCGGGCTAAACGGCGTGCCGCAGAAAAAGTGCGTGATGTCGCGGCGGAATTATTAGATCTCTATGCGAAACGTGCTGCACGACCAGGTCATCGTTATGAACTTCCAAAAGAACAATATGCCACTTTTGCCGCTGCGTTTCCTTTTGAAGAAACGCCAGATCAATTACAAGCCATTGAGCAAGTGTTTAATGACATGGTCTCGGACAAACCCATGGATAGAGTCATTTGTGGTGATGTGGGTTTTGGTAAAACGGAAGTTGCATTGCGAGCCGCTTTTCTTGCGGTACAAAACAATAAACAAGTCGCCATCTTGGTTCCCACTACGTTATTGGCGCAGCAACATTTTGAAAGTTTTCGCAATCGATTTGCGGATTGGCCTATTCAAGTGGAAATGCTATCGCGATTTCGCACTGGGAAAGAACAAAAAAATATATTGCAGCGCATGGAAGAAGGCAAAGTGGATATCGTGATTGGAACGCACAAACTCTTACAATCTGATATTCAGTTTAAATCCTTGGGACTCGTGATTATTGATGAAGAACATCGCTTTGGTGTGAAGCAAAAAGAAAGGTTAAAAGCATTACGCGCTATGATCGATATCTTAACGTTAACGGCGACACCTATCCCACGCACACTTAACATGGCCTTGTCTGGTATTCGAGATCTTTCTGTGATTGCAACACCACCGCTGCGCCGACTCTCAGTCAAAACATTTGTGCATGAATATCAAAATCATATCATTCAAGAAGCTATTCAACGTGAAATCATGCGCGGCGGCCAAGTGTATTTTTTACATAATGAAGTCGCCACGATTAATAAAAAAGCGGAAGACATTGCAAACCTGATTCCAGAAGCCCGCACCAGTATTGCCCATGGACAAATGCATGAACGCGAATTAGAGCGAGTCATGTCGGAATTCTATCATCGCCATTCTAATGTGTTAGTCTGTTCAACCATTATTGAAAGTGGCATTGATATTCCGACTGCCAATACCATTATTATTAATCGTGCTGATAAATTTGGTTTAGCTCAATTACATCAATTGCGTGGACGCGTCGGACGTTCTCATCATCAAGCTTATGCCTATTTACTCACACCACCACGAGATGGGATCACAGACGATGCCGCAAAACGTTTGGACGCCATCTCATCGCTAGATGATCTTGGCATTGGTTTTACACTGGCAACCCATGATCTTGAAATTCGCGGTGCAGGTGAATTGTTAGGTGAAGAACAAAGTGGCGATATGCAAGAAATTGGCTTTACGTTGTATATGGATTTGCTATCACGAGCGGTAGAGGCATTAAAAGACGGCAAAGAACCTGATCTGGAAAAATCCTTATTACATCAACATGCGGAAATTGATTTACGTCTCACTGCACTGATTCCGGAAGATTATTTGAATGATGTTCAATTACGTCTGCAATTTTATAAACGTATCGCCAACGCTAAAAATCAAGCTGAATTAGATGAAATCCAAGTGGAAATGATAGATCGATTTGGTTTATTACCCGAACAATTAAAAAACCTGATCGCGATCACAGAATTAAAACAAAAAGCCGATACCCTAGGAATCACCAAAATTGAAGCCAATGAAAAAGGCGGCAAATTTGAATTTAGTGAAAAACCACATGTTAAACCAGAAACTATTATTAAGCTCATTCAATCCCCCTCTCGGCGTTTTCGTCTTGATGGGCCCACGCGCTTGCGCTTCTCATTAGATAATCACGAACTCAAACAACGCATTGGATTAGTCGAGCAATTGCTTCATCAATTAAGCGAATAATTTTAACGATGATGTATGGGGGGACCGCCTTCTTCAGTGCCTGATTCACCTTTTTTTGCGTTTGCCTGTATTTGAGTAGCTACCCTTATCTCTATAACCTTACTGTGTATAACCTTCACTTGCTCTGCTAACCCTGTCAAAGTGTCCCGATATTCTTTGGGTTTTGTATAGAGCACAGAGTTAACTGGGCCCTCCATGCCTTTCAATTCTTTTTTACACTTCACTAAGGCATCTATTAATTTTAAATTATCGAAATCGTGGCCAACAATATCCTTGTTGCTCAATATATCGATTAATTTGTTACATAACAGTTCGTCATTCTTAATAATACGAGTCAATTTGACTTTAGGATCCTCAGCTTTAGGATCAAAAAGGTGTGAGCGCTGTAGGTCATAGTCATGCGGTTGCCCTGTTTTAATTTTAACATTCGATTCTAATTGAAAAGATTCTTTTGCATGCTCTATTGGTTTAAGAATCGCTTTAATATCAGCATCAAAAGTTGACAATGCGTCAACAGCAATGAATTTTGATTGAGCTCTCTGATCACGAGACTCATTTTGAATTTCAATGATAGCCTTTAATAGCCGATCAAGCTTTCTTTCCACTTCCTCTTTATTATCCTTAGGCTCATAACTAATCTTCCTAATTTTATTTATTGCAGTGTCAATTAAGTTAATTTGGTTTGTCTTATCAGTTGATGCGGTTTTGGCTTTTACTTTCTCTTTTAAAGCTACTAGTTTTTCTGAAGTACCTACAATAAGACGTATGAGGTCATTTACAGGATTCAGTTTGCGCATTTCTGTATTTGATTGATTTGCTAATTCGCTAACTCTTAATAGTAGGGGATCAACATTTTTGTCAGCATCATGTTGTTGCAGTGACTTCAAAAGGAATTTGTATTCTACAATACGCTGGGTTGGCATATTAGTCACTGCATTAAAATTATCGTAATTTAATTGAGTTTTTTCTTTGAAATCGCGTAAGGTGCGTATATAAAAAACTTTAGAGTCTCGAAATTCACCTAAAAGTTTATTTAATGCATCCATTTCCACCATAGCCGAAAGGAGATGCTTGCTTTGTTCTGCAAATATTGGATCGTTAAACATGCGAAATATCCCCTCTTCTTTTTCTCGGAAGCTTAAGGTGGAAAGATCACGATCACCCAGAGGGTTATCTGCCATGTTCTTATAGGCTTCCATGAATCGCTGTAATTTTGGCCGTTCATCTGGCGGCAACATGTTAAGGTTATTTGTCATCGCTTCAAAAAAAGACTTAATATTATTACGAAAAGTTTTTTCTGTTGCGTAAATTTCATTGATAACTTCAGTGGCCATTTCCGTTTGTTTTAACATGAGTGCCTTGGGCAATGGTTTGAGCGGAAGTGCATCCAAATTTTCTTCTACGGTCTCAGCAAGATCCAGGCTGATATTCTCTAGCTTCGTAATACCTTCTGAGAATTTTTTTGCTTCATTTTTTTCCGACGCATACCACGCTTCATAATCACGCTTTGCGTCTTTAGCAATAATATATTTAGTCATTAGCTCATCATGTTTAATACCTAATTCGCCATGGGCCTTCAGCGAATTTTCATAGTCCATCAGGTATTTTACAGCTCTCGTTTTTTGTCTCATGATCACCTTCGGAAGGTTTTTTATCGTCATCGTACGCTTACCTAAAACTAAATCACGAGTCGCTAACATACCCTCCATTTTTTCATTGTAAGAAATGGAGGGAACATCAATGGTTTTAATCAAATGTTTTAGTGTGCTAAGTTTACTGTCATTTAGCCTGTCACGTTTAGTTTTATTGATTTGAGATTTTTCTTTCAATTTGCGCTGTGATTTTCTTTCCAATTTAGCAACATAAGCGTCCAATGTCTTTCTTTCTTTATTTTTGAAAGGTTCCTGCATCATATGAGCATATGAATTCATGGCCATGTTCTTCTTTTCTAGTTCTAATTCATGTACCTTCAATTTGGCAAGTTCAAAAATATTCGTTCCAGAAATGATAACACTTTTTAAGGCGGCAAGATGCGGATCGTTTTCCAATTCATCTAATTTAACCAAATTAGCTATCGGCTCATTGAGAGAGGTGGAAACATCGATCAAGATAGCTTTAAATTTTTGTATTGCTTTCTCAATTTTAAAATAATTTGGATTATAACCGAAATCCAAATTTAATAGGCTACCATCATCACCACCTAGACCTGAGTTTGTTATTTTAACCTTTAATTCATCTATATTATCGCCTTCCTTTAGCAGAGCAACATAATCAGAAATAGCAGTTAAATGGTTGTCAATGTTTTGAATATCTTTTAACTTTGAAATAGACTTAGCAACAAATCCTCCAGCCAGAATTGCATCTTTTGCCTCTTCTATCTCTATTTTTTTCTTAATATAGTTGGAATAATGAGTTAACAAATCCTTAATTGGGATTGTTTCGACTACATCGTTTCCATTTTTGTCAAGGGTGCATACATCAAATGTACCCTCCACATTGGGTAAAAATTCCAGGGTACCGTCGTTTTGCTTTATAAGTTTAATAACACGGTCAAGTTCTTCAAATTTGCTGCTGGTTGGTTTTTGATCTTTTAGGGCTTTCTGAAGTGTTTCAATAACTTCTAATTTGCCGCTAGTTGTTTTTTCACCTTGTAGGGTTTTCTGAAATGCTCCAATTAAATCCTGTTCAGTAGCCGGCCTATCTTTTTTAATCTTTATTAATTGATCTCTAAATGTATCTAGTGCAACATCCATTGCCTGTCTTGCCTTTTCCTTTTCCGAATCATTAAACTTTTCTAACCCGGGGTCACTTTCAATGCTTGCAGGTGAAAAAAATTCTATCTTACCTATACTATTTTTATCTTCTTCAGTAAGGTTATTTATACGTTCATTGAACAAAATGAATGCGATTTTTTTCAATTCGTCTTCTGATAAAGACCTGGCGACTTCACTCTTCGGCTGCATTTTTTCATCAAACTCTTTTATAATCGTTTTATCAATTGGTATCTTCGTAACCTCATTTTTTTCTTTATTTACATAAAAGAGTTCGTCTCCGCTGCGCACATAGGCCGCATTTTTAATGGGTAACCTGGCAAGAGTATCTGTACTGGGTGGTGGCAATGGCATTGATATAAGTTCACACTTATTTGCGTTATTCAATGCGTAATCCAATTTTTTTTGGAATAGTGACAGGGGCGCATTGCCAGATTGTTGTTTCGATCGGATGAGAAAACCGCGTATTTCCGCTTTTAACTTTTCATGCACAATAGGGTAGTCATTTCCCGCGTCTGCTTGAAGCATTCGATTTCCATAGACAGGAAAATTGGGTATGCCATATGGGCCTGATACAGATCTGGCCTGGAGGTCGTTATTAGTAAATTTATTCCCAGCGTAAAAAGAGTCTAAATATTCAAATGCGGTGGTATTTTGAGAATTCACCGTACCTATGGCCAACATTTTAAGAGTTGCAAAGATTGCAAATCCTGAAAACAAATCACCTCTCTTTGTGCACGCAACTGCAATGTTACTCCAACGATTAGCAGCTAGTAATGCATAAGCAGGTCTATTTTCTCTAATGTATTGCGCTATGTCGTTGAGAGCATAATTTGAAATTGAATTAGAAATTTCACTAACTTTTACATTCAGCCCTTTCTCATTGCCATTAGCTAAATCAGGAAGCTCAGCAAGCTTTTTTTGTACAAATTCGGTCAACTCCATTGATAGTTTTTCGATAGTAGAAGCATATTCATCAGGATATCGGTTCTTACGAGGACTTTCTTTCATCAATTCTGTTTCACTGACTTTAATTTCAGCAAATGGATCATATGCTGCTACAATACGAGCGTCGATATTTCTTTGAATCTCATCAATTTTAACTGTTGGGTATTCCTTTAGTAGGGCGTTCAAATTTTTAAAATCTTTGTCTGGCAAGTTATTTTTATTTGCTTTGATCTGCTCATTCATTGCTATTAAAGCGGGGATGTCTCTCATTAAACTTGTGAACTGGGCATCTAATTCTGCTTCTGCTATTACCTTTTCACCTAACTTATAATTCTCTTCGTTATGTATGGCATTCAGTGCTGCTTTTTGAATAATTTGTGCAACAGCTGGAGCTTTATCATATAAATTTTTTCCTATATCTTTTCCGCCTGAATCTTTTTCGTACATACAGTCGACAATTTTTTTCAGAGGCACATAACCTTGTGGGTCTTGTTTTTCATATAAAACTACTCTTTGAGTAAGAGTTTCAAATGTTCCTTTAATTCCTTTAGTTCCTTCAATTTTAATTTTCTCAACGTTTTCTGCTATTTCCTCTTGCGAGAGCGTTGTTCTATTGGTTTCATTTTCTATCTGTTTATCTATTTTATATTTAACAATCATATCATTAAAAACTTCCACTATATGTTGTATTTCCTCTATCTTTTCTACTTCTTCGCGATCGATCTTACTTAACTTCTTTATCAAAATATCTGTGGCGTCTGAAAAGTTTTCTGCACCTAACGTCTTGCTTATCATGACACTGACCCTACCAATTCTTTCATTTCCTACTAAAACCTTCTCTAATAATTTTTTAATTAGCTCAATTTTTTTAAATACTTCATCTTCATCTGTTTCTGCCATTTCTAATGCAAGTTCAGCTGCAAGTTTATCGGCAAATGGTTTCATAGGTTCTGGATAGAGAGCATCCCACGCATTCGTCACGTTAGACATCTCCGATCGCAACAGGTTCGAAATACGACCATTCGCTCTCACCAACATTTGTTCTACCGAATATTTTTGCATAGCTAAATGCAATTGAGGAATATTTTCTCGCTTACAGAGAATAATATTATATCTCTCAGTATCTGAATCAGAGTTTGCAGTGAATTCAAGGTTCCCCTGATTTTGATTTATAATGTTGTTATATACGGCTTTTGGTACTTGAATAGCCATACCTCGCTCATTTCTCATATTAGTTGCTTCACGAACGTAAATGGATGGTTCCCACTTTGGTTTCTGTTTTTTGATTTGATCAAATAGAGGTTTGTTTTGACCGGACTTTATTTCTAAACGATTTTGATCGTTTATGGGAAATTCTAAAGATGCTATATCAAAATTCGTCAATATAGTTGGTTTGCCTAATATTTTTCTTGTAAAAGAAGCAATATCCACACACACTGTGCCATCTTCTTGTTTAGTTAGATAAGCCGCGCCTGGTAACAAATTTTGAGCTGTTGTTCTATCTGTGCCTTTAGGTAATAAAAAAATACTATCAAAAGGAGATGTTTTTCTTAAATGATTTTCGTATTCAGATAGTGTCATGCCATTGACATTAATAGAATCACCTTGCTGATTATCTATATTAATTGCCATTCGCATCTTTCCAACATGATTTTTCTCGATCTCTTCATCCACATTTTTTATTGGCGGCAATTCTTGTTCAGTATATTTCTCTCCATTTACAGGATTAAGTTGAACGGTAATTGCTTGTGATGCGGTTAATCCACTGTCTAGCAGTGTCGAATGATAGCAAGCATCTAACGAATTAGTACCTTGCCTCCCATCATTAGAAAATTTCGATGGCGTCGCAGCTGTTGCGATATTGCTAGTATCTCTATTAACCGGCATACATGTAGTATTAAAGCCACCCGTCACGATTACTTTTTTATCAATACTTCCCTTTGACAATGCCGCATTAATTGCTTCTTCATGTTTAATAGGTGAAGCAGAATAGTTAGCATGGCAATTGCATACCATAATTGATTGTGTACTATCCTTTAAAGTCAATTCATTTACATTAGATCCTAATATTGTATCGACTTTAAATTCTTGTGTTTCTACTTTCCTAGCAGAGGAAAAATATCTTTTATCATATAAAGTCATACCACCATGATCACGATTGGGTGCTATTACCCAATTGTCACCAAGGCTTTTTAAGGTTTCGACGAGTAGTTCAGCGAGCTCAGCGTCACCTGCTTCTTGTAATGTAATTAAATGAATTGGTGCATTTTTATTTATCATGGACGCTATACTTTTTACGATTTCAACATGTCTATTCTCTTCTTGTTTTTTCGTCTCTCCGCATGATTCAGCTTTTCCTTTCGCTAAAGCATTATTTGAGTCATGTGCGAGGACATTCCAGGAAATCATGTTAATCTGCTCAAAATTGGAATTATTACTTTCAGGGAAAGGGATAAAGGATAAAATGGGAACATGGTCTGAATAGACACTACTCCACCTCTCTTCATTAGCCATAATTTGCTGTGGAAGTGCCGGATGTAATTGATTTTCTTCCGTATTCTTATGCTGCATCGTTCGCACCTTTTATTTTCATTATTAAACTAAAGTATAGTACAGCCTAGCTCGGATATCTTGATCAGTGAGAGTGACGCTTTTAGGTTTCCTCTCTTTATTATGCTAAAATCCCGCCAACCCAACCTAATAAAAAACCTTGCAACTATGCCATTCTCAAAGCCTTTACTCAGCCTCTCGCTTCTCGTGCTCCTCGGCGTCATTTGGGGAACAGGATATTCCATCGCGCGTTTTGCCATGACCAATGGTGTGCCTCCTCTTGGTTACAGTTTTTGGCAATCACTCGGACCTGCCATCATTCTTGGGATTATTGTCTCTTGCCGTCGACAATCCTTACAGCTCAGCGTTGCGCGCTCACGTTACTATCTCATTTGCGGTCTCACTGGAATTGTCATCCCTAACACATCCATGTATTTTGCCGCTGCGCATTTGCCCGCCAGTATTCTTGCTATGATTGTGAATACCGTCCCTGTCATTGCCTATCCCATGGCACTCTTTGCGCAACTAGAAACCTTTAACTGGCAACGCATGCTTGGAATTGTGTTAGCGTTTGTTGGGTTGATGTTTATTATTCTACCCAAATCCAGTCTTCCTTCTAACACTCTCGTGCCTTGGGTGTTATCGACTTTGATCACGCCGGTTTCATTTGCGTTTTGTTCTATTTATATTGCACGTTATCGTCCCGAAGGCAGTAACACTCTGTCTCTCACGGCAGGCATGTTATTATTTTCTAGCCTTTTATTAATCCCATTGGTTTATTTCGGTAACGGTTTTTATCTTTTTCATTTTCCTTTCACGCTGCCTGATTGGGTGATTATGTTGGAAATCATCTTATCCAGCATAGGTTATATCCTTTTTTTCCAATTGATTAAAATCGCTGGCCCAGTGTATTACAGTCTCGTTGATACTATTGTCGTTTTGACGGGTGTATTTTGGGGTTATGTCATTTTTGGCGAACACTTAAATCCATGGACTATGACTGCGGTTTGTTTGATTGTATTTGCTTTGTTAATCGTCACTCAGCAACAACGTAAAGCTGCTAAAGGATTAGCATGAACCATGACAAACATTTTTTAGCCTTATTCCAAGCTATCGCGGGTGGTGCACTCGTACTCACACCCAACCGTCGTCTCGCTGCCACACTGCATAAGTTATATCAGACGCATCAACAGAATCAGCAACATGCCTGCTGGCAAACTCCAGACATTCTTCCCCTATCCAGTTGGCTGCAACGTCTTTGGCATGATGTCACTAGTCAATCTCTCAGCCACAACTTATTTCTTTTGAATTCAGCACAAGAACATTTTTTATGGGAAAGCATTGTTTCACAATCGAAAGAAAGTGCACCTTTACTACAAGTCGCCGAGACGGCTGATATTGCAAAATCCGCATGGGGATTATTAAAACAATGGGAAGTTGATATACACGATCCTTTATTTGACAGTGCGGAGGATTATCTTGCGCTTAAGCATTGGGCAACTCAATTTCATACGCTATGTCAGGAAAAACATTGGATTGATACCGCTAGCTTGCCTGAAGTGATGAGAGAGTATGTGGATCCCGCGGACAAGCCGCGGGACGACGACGTGAGTGGGACGTCGTCCCGCGACGTGAGTGGGACGTCGTCCCGCGGCGTGAGTGGGACGTCGTCTCGCGGCTTGTCCGCGGGATCCAGTGAAGCTACTAGAAGTGCCTCTCATCAACCTGCGCATATTTTACTGGCCGGCTTTACCGAAATTTCTCCACAAGTAAATTCCCTATTCGCGACTTTTGAAAAAACAGGCAGCAAAATCAGTCGTATAGATATGCCTAGCACCACTGCTGTGTGTCATCGCATCAGCTTACGTGATCAAGATCAAGAAATCCTTACCATGGCACGCTGGGCTAAATTCACTTTATCGCAGCATCCCTCCGCGACAATTGGCTGTGTGATTCCTAAATTAGATAAAATTCGTGATCGCGTCATGCAACTTTTTTCAGAAGTGTTTGCGGAAGAAAATACGTATACGATTGATCCTCGCAACTGTCCTTTTAATTTATCTGCGGGAAAAAGTTTATTACACTATCCCATTGTGAATGCCGCGTTACATTTTTTATCTCTGCATAGAAAAATCATCTCACTTGAAACGATGAGTTATGTGTTAGCGTCACCCTTTCTAGGCGAAGCAGAAAGTGAAAGAATGAAGCGGGCTTATATCGATAGTCAATTACGACAAGCCAATCTAACTAACCTCGATTTAAAACAATTTACCGATGCTTCATCTATCGGTACTGACAAGTGTCCTCATCTTTCAAGACGACTACGCGAATTTTTATCTTGCATTGATGGAGAACAACAGCAAGCGCATTCGTATCACCAGTGGGCACAGTTATTTTGCCAAGCGTTAAAAATACTAGGCTGGCCAGGTGAGCGCAGTTTAAATAGCGAAGAATATCAAGTGGTAGATAGTTGGTTAGCGCTACTTGATGATTTCACCACACTGGATCAAATCTCTAGCCCTGTTCATTTGCATCAAGCACTGCACACACTGCAAAAAATGGCGGGAAAAATGCTGTTCCAACCCAAGACACCCGATGCACCGATTCAAGTTCTGGGCTTATTAGAAGCTGCTTCTTTGCCTTTTGATTATTTATGGGTCGTGGGTCTTGATGATGTATCCTGGCCTCCCCAACCGAGGCCTAATCCTTTTATTCCTAAATCCATACAACGTGAACGGCAAATGCCGCATGCTACGGCTGAACGTGAACTTTCATTCTGTAACACGCTGATGCAACAATTCAAACACAGCGCTAAACACATCATGTTCAGTCACGCAGAAAAATTAGAAGAATTAGAATTACAACCTAGTCCGTTGATACGTGATTTGCCTGACATCAGCAAAGAAACGCTTGATCTACCCGCTTATCAAAGCCTCAGTCAGCGTGTGTACGCAGCCAAGCAAATAGAATGCATCAACGATGAGACGGCACCCGCAATTTCAGCGCAGGAAATGATTCGTGGTGGCGTGAATGTGATTAAGCAGCAAGCGTTATGTCCATTTAAAGCCTTTGCAGAATGGCGTTTGCATGCGCATGCATTAGAAAGCCCACTGCCTGGCTTACGTGCCAAAGATAGAGGAACGGTGATACATAAAACATTAGAGATACTTTGGAATCAATTACAAGATCATGCCACACTCACTGCTATGCACACTCAAGCGCTCGATGAATTGATTCAACAGAGTATTCATTCCGCGTTACTGTTATTACCTCATTCACATCACGCGACTCAATATCTTGCGCTGGAAAAACAACGTTTGCATAAACTCATGGTGGAATGGCTAGATATTGAAAAAGCCCGCTCGCCATTTAAAGTGGTCACCAATGAAAAATCCGTTCAAACGATGCTAAGCCAGCTTTCCCTTTCTTTACGTATTGACCGCATTGATGAATTAGAAGATGGGACTAAACTAATCATTGATTACAAAACGGGTAAAAACAATGATATCAATGCTTGGTTTAGCGAACGTCCAGAAGAACCCCAATTACCGCTTTATTCATTACTCGATCCAACCAATACAACCGGCATTACATTTGCGCAAGTCAGTCCAGGTGAACACAGCTTCAAAGGGGTTAGTCGTTATGCATTAGAAATTAAAGGGATTAAACTCATTTCAGAAATCAAAAAAACGACAGCCCTTTCCTGGGAAGAACAACTCTTGCAATGGAATACTATCTTAACGAAATTAAGCGATGATTTTCATGCAGGCATTGCAACAGTAGATCCTAAAGATAAAGTGTCTACTTGTATCTGGTGTGCATTGAAACCTTTATGCCGAATTAATGAGGAGACTTTTTCCCAACCGAGTCATCATCTGGAATCACTATGACACTCAATCTCATCGATCAAGATAAACAGCAACGCTTGCTGACATTAGATCCAGCTCAGTCGTTTATTGTCCAAGCGCCTGCTGGTTCAGGTAAAACTGAATTGTTAATACAACGATTTCTTACTTTACTCATTCATGTCAACAAACCCGAAGAGATTTTAGCCATTACCTTTACCAAAAAAGCTGCTAATGAAATGCGCTTGCGTGTTATCAAAGCATTAAAACAAGCCTTATCTGATCCAGAACCAGTCTCAGATCATGCTAAAAAAACCTGGTCACTTGCACAAAAAGTATTGCAACGAGATAAACAATTTCACTGGAATTTAATTGACAATCCTAATCAATTACGCATACAAACCATTGATTCACTCTGTTCTTATCTCACTAAACAATTGCCGTTGCTTTCTCATTTCGGCTCACAACCAGATATAGCTGATCATCCCACTGCACTCTATCGAGAAGCAGTGCAAGCTGTCTTAATGCAAGTGGAAGAAGACAATGAATGGTCTGACGCCATTGCAAAATTATTATTACATCTTGATAATGACTTAAATAAATTACATGATTTGCTGATTAGTTTATTGGCTAAACGTGATCAATGGTTACCCTACATACAACTCAATACCCATGAATCTCATATCAGAAAACAACTCGAACATTATTTAGGACTTATCATTTCAGATAGCTTGCGCTCTGTCGCTGAATTATTTCCCGTTGACATGGCGCAACCCTTACTCGCCATTGCACGTTTTGCTGCGGATAATCTCACGATCGCGAATAAAGAATCCGATATCATCGCTTGTCGTGATCGCATCTCTTTACCTGGAACTAAACCTACTGATAAACAAGCTTGGGTAGGCTTGGCTAAATTAATCTTGACCAAAAGTTTTTCTTGGCGCAAACGTGTGGATGAAGACATTGGATTTCCGACCTTAAAAAATTTAAAAAATTCGCCCGAATTAGCCACGCATCAAGATTATCGGCAACGATTGACTCAACTCATTATCCTACTCTCTGAGCGTGATGACTTGCGACTGGCCTTGACGGAATTATTTTTTCTACCCGAACCGCATTATCTAGATAGTCAATGGGATATTTTACAAGCGTTACTGCAAGTGTTAAAAATCGCAGCCGCGCAATTGCGTTTAACTTTTCAGCAATATGGACAAATCGATTTCATCGAAAACGCACAAGCGGCTTTACTTGCGCTGGGTAATGATGAACACCCTACCGATTTAGCCTTAGCACTGGATTACCAAATCCAACATATATTAATCGATGAATTTCAAGATACTTCCTTTACTCAATATCAACTCATTGAAAAATTAACAGCGGGATGGACACCTCATGATGGTCGCACTTTGTTTGTGGTAGGCGACCCCATGCAATCCATTTATCGCTTTCGAGAAGCAGAGGTCGGTTTATTTATTCGCATGCGGAAAATGGGGATAGGACAGCTCAAACTAATCCCAGTCACGCTTGCCATCAATTTTCGTTCCACCCCTTCGATTGTTGAATGGAATAACACACATTTCCAACGTATTTTTCCATCCTTTAATGATATGGCCACAGGTGCTGTCACTTATAGCCCTAGTGTATCCCATCAAGAAACCTGGCATGAAATCGATACTATTCCAAGTCCCATCATTGTGCGTGGATTTGTCAATGCAGAACAAACCAAGCAAGCTGATGCCATTATTAATCTCATCTATCACACTAAACAAGCTCATCCAGAAGACACCATCGCGATATTGGTGAGATCACGTTCTCATCTTAAAACATTAATTCCTGCGCTTAAAAAAGCGAATCTTCCTTATCGCGCCATTGATATTGATCCGCTTGTCTCGCGTCAACCGATTCAAGATTTATTATCACTCGCGTGTGCGTTATTACATCCCGCTGATCGCATTGCCTGGTTATCTATTTTGCGCGCCCCTTGGTGTGGTTTAACATTAGCAGATTTACTTAGCATTGCAGGCAGCCATCCCTATGCTTCAATTTGGGAATTACTTGAAAAAGAAGACACCATTCAACGCTTAAGTCCGGATGGTCAACAACGTGTTCTACGATTCATTTCTTTATTAAAAAATAAAATCGCCGAACGTGAACGGTATCCTTTACGTTATTGGATTGAAAGCACATGGCTTTTGTTAGGGGGGCCAGCCTGTCTTACAGATGAAGCGGATATGGAAGATGTGAAAGCATTCTTTACACTATTAGAAGAAATCGCCAGCAATACGCAAGTCATTCATTTAGACAAGCTAAAAGAAAGAATCGATCAATTGTATGCGTCTACTCAACATGAGAACGCCGTTCTTCAAATCATGACGATACACACAGCAAAAGGTCTTGAGTTTGATACGGTGATTTTACCGCAGCTCGATCGTAAGTTACCGAATGATGATAAGTCTCTTTTACAATGGATGGAACGACCCTTAACTAATGATCAAACCGCTTTATTACTTGCACCCATTCATGCCATTGGCAATGACAAAGACTCTCTGTATGAATACATTCATCGTCAACAAAAAATTAAATTGGCTTATGAAACAGATAGACTATTATATGTCGCCACGACACGTGCCAAAAAACGTCTCTATTTATTTTTTAATGCACATCGCAATGACAATAATGAATATAAAATGGAATCGGGTAGTTTCTTAGAAAAGCTATGGCCATTCTTAGAAAAGCAAAAAGACCACGTGTTATGCGAAGAAGTTGCACTGACGACTGATATGCAATTACCCAATGAAAAAGAACGTTATCTCACGCGCTTAATGGCTAATTGGCAAAATCCTATTCAGGATATGCCGCCTGTTCCATTCAGCGCCCATCAAAAACAAAGTGGATTCATGCTGAGGAATCATCAGTCTAAATTAATCGGCGTAATGACACATCGTGTGCTTCAACATATCGCTCAACTAGGCACAACCTGGTGGGAAACAGCCGCTTCTACTGCACATTACCATTATCTGCAAACTCAATTCATGCAATTGGGTATGTTGTCTGATGATGTCCAGAATGCGATACGCACCGTACTTCAATCCATTCAACATACATTGAGTGATCCACGTGGTCAGTGGATTTTACATGCTCATCAAGAAGCTCAATCTGAATTTGCTATTTCCGCCATGATTAATGGTGTAACGCAAAATCTAGTGATAGATAGAACATTTGTGGATGAAGCCGGGATACGGTGGATTATCGATTACAAGACAACGACGCCAACTTATCAAAACATTAAAGATTTTCTTAAACAAGAACAAGAAAAATACCGAGAACAAATGCTGACATATTGTCATGCTATACAGTTAATAGATAATCGTCCGATTCGATTGGGTTTATATTTTCCTGAAATACCGGCATGGAGTGAATGGCAATTTGGACTAAAAAATGTATTTAAACGATGAGCTATAATAAATAGGAGAAAGTTAAAGTTAAAAGAGGAAGATTTATGCTCAGCAATAATCAAGGGTTGGATTTATTTATTAATATTAATCATAAACTAAACAGAGTAAACAGCACAATTAATGCAGAAAATTTAGAGCCTAGCATTTTATGCTTACTAGTAAAAGAACTACAACAGATGGAGATAGACGTATTAAGACGATTTGAATACGATTCCAGCAACATGGATTTTGTTAATGAGCCTGAGGCCTTTTTTAATCTGGTTGAAAAATATAATCAACTCTTAGTTGCTATTGATGCTGTGCATAATATTGCAACTAGCAAGTATTTGACCTTAAGCGATGCGGAAAAAAAACAATTCATGTTAGAATATCTGCCTGAGAATACGCCGCATGATAAAATTGATCTTTATGATTCATTTATTGAAAAAGTCATAGTGAGTGATGATAACAATGTATTTCGTAATCAGCACGATAGTATTTTATTACAATACAAATCAGATATATTAAAACTAATGCCTACAACGAATGGTCGTGAAAATATAAAACAAATTAATCAATTTTTAGCGGAACAAGAGGGTCTATATCCAGATTTTTTTTCAAAGGCAAGATTATTCTGGTATTAAGATCAAGTCATCCTAATCAATCGTACTCTCCACAACTAGTAGATTCAGGTTACTGGAGACCAAAAGATATTGCAGATATTGATCCAGAGAAAAATATGTCAGAATACCTGACTGAATTAAAATCGATTATAAATATTTACAATCAGGAAAGAGTCGGTAGTTACAGTATCCAAAAAAAGAGCCTGTTCATTTAACTTACCCAACTAGCGTCGTATCAAAAAATCCTATTATAAAATTAGCTATTAACCACGATAATAAATTAATTTTTCAGATTTCTCCTCGATTTGTGAGTTTATATCATGAACTTCATCATGTCATGCGCGCGATTAATGGATTATATTTAAAAAATGCAAAAGCAAATGACTATTTAAAATATATTTATGATAACCCCGAAGAATTTGCCGCTATTATGGCAGAGGTTGAAATGCTTAACCTGTTTAAATTGTCAGGGAGAGTCACGCATAATGGATTAGCATTTACATCTGCATTGAGTGGAAATTGGGAACAATTGCAAGCAGATCTTATAAAGGTATTTTTTGCAGGATTGATTGAAAGGAATCGTATTCCTACTAAAGATATTGATTTAACAATTCTAAATAGATTACCTAAAATAGATAAAGATCGAATAGAGATATTAAATTATCAATGTAATCTGATTAATAAATTCGGTAATAAAAAAATAATTCTTGTAGCCGAAAAAAATAAACAAGAATTGGATCAAATCCTACAACAAAAATTGAATTTAAATGATGAATTATATGCTGCTGCGGAAAAAGGAAATTATAATTTAGTAAAACTTTTGATAGAAAAAGACGCAGACTGTAATGATTTAAATAAAAATAATAATACACTTGAATTTTTATTGAAATATGTCGATATTAATAACCAAACATCTATCAATATTTTAAAATTATTGATTAAAAATAAAGTTAAATATTTTATAACGCAATTATGGGGTGATGAAATAAAGAATGCGAATTATATTTATATATTAATTAATCATGGTTTTTCTAGCTCCCCTGATAAGAAAAGTTTTTTCGCAGAAGCTGTCGCTACGAATCATATTGAGTCAGTAAAAATGTTATATGAAACGGGTTTTACGATTAATGAAAATGATATTGAAGTTTGGAAACAAGTCCTACCTGCCATTAGCTCTCTTTTGAAAGGAAGTCATCCTGAAATCACTAGCATTTTTTGTCCTTTGCTGAATAATAGAAATAATATTGGTATTGTTTTCAACTGGGCGCTAGATACGAAGGATAATTTGATGATTAACTTCTTAATAAATCATCGCCCAGATCATGTAAGTTGGGTATTAAAAGACGCAGTTGAGAATAAAAATACTACCAACGCTATTATGCTGCTAGAAAATGGAATAGATACTAACATACAACTGGATGATATTCCGCTAATCAAATATTCCTATCTTTACGGAAGTTCGGAAATAAGCAAGTATGTGAGTAAACACATTGACGCCAACCATTTTAAACAATTTTTATTACAATCAATTACAAATGATCAGCCTGACCTTCTGGCTGCAATTATTAAACATAATAACATTGACCTTACTACTGCATTTGAAGCTGAAGAAAATCTTTTAATGTTGGCAGTGACAAGAATGATGACTACAGATAACCGTTTTAAAATAAAGGATGCTGAAAAAATTATTCAACTTATATTAGATAATAAACTATGTACGGTTGATCAAATACAAGCAGTACTGTTCGATAAAAATGTACAAGCTATACGGTTAGGTAGGGAAATAAAATACGAGTTCTATTTCTATAATGAAATAATTGATAAGATACTTAATCATCCCTTTTATTCCCAACATTTGAAAAAGATTAGCCAAGACCAAGTCATGGTAACCGACACACATCTAACTTTATTCACTCCTAATGAGAAAATCGACAAAGCACCTAGCGTGAAAGGACGACCCTCTGTGCCTGCGTTTAATGTGAGCGCGGAGCTAAAGGAGAAAGTTGCTAAACACACACGTAAAAAAAAGTAATCTATGCATATAGCTGCTATTTCATAAATAAACACATTATAATTTTTTTATAAAGCTAAAACTTGACGTAATCCATTATCAATCAAATGCATTTCGTGGGTAGATAAAACGCCATCGAAGTGTTTAAATCGACGTTTATCAAGAGCGCGAACTTGATCTAACAAAGCACATAATTTTGTATTGCTGACAAACACTTCTATGCTTAATGGAGGTTTAATCGGTGCTGATGTTGAGAGAGGAACAGCTATCACAGTTCCACGTGCTGCATTAATCGGGTTGGCTCCAACTAATACCCACCAGCGTGTTTTCTTTTGCTCATGACCCTGAGCCTGGTGTTCTTCTACGAGATAAACTTCGCCTCTTTGATACTTAAAATTAGACATCCTCTAATCCATCCTGACCAAATTCTTTCTCCCAAGTTTCCATTTCTTCTTTTAATTCTTTACTCTCTTCCAGAGCCTTAGCACAAAGAAAAAGACTTTGTTCGCGTTTGATGACTTCCTTTTCAAAAAGGGCGGCAGCAACCTTGCTGCGCTCCCCTGCTGGGATCGCGGCATTCATGCGAGACACAAGTTGATCTGGTAAAGAAAGCATCACTTTCGTAGTCATGTTTTAAAACCCCTCTATTGTCTATATTATAGATTATATATTATAGAAGGCACGGATGTATAAATAATAATATATTAAGCTATCTTATTGTATAATATACAATTATGTGAGATGGATATATTCCTACGAATTTTATTTGTATAATGTATAGCAAATAAAATTCATCTTGATTCTTCAGCTCAGATAGACTGGATATGATAAATATACCCGAGATAGAATTAATTCACTCGCATATTTAAAAATTGCCACGGATCTGTCCTATCGATATTTTCAGGAAATAACTTTTCACGCTCATTAAGCGGTGTCCAGTCTGTATAGAAACCAGATACGTTGCCAAGATACGGCAGAGCAATATTCATAATAGTGCGATAATCCATTTCATCTGGCTCAACAATTCCACTTTGTGGATGTTCCATGGCCCAAATCATACCTGATAAGGCACCGATGGCGACTTGCAAACTCGTCGCATTATTATAAGGCACCAGTTTGCGCGTCTCATGAATACAAAGCTGGGAACCATACCAATAAGCTCCTTTTTGGTTACCCATTAACAACACGCCTAATTCATCCATGCCATCCACAATTTCCTCAAACATAATTCGTTGGTGTGGTTGCTGCTCCCACTCTCTTCCGGCAAATTCATGCAAAGATAAAACTGCATCTTCGCAAGGATGATAAGCAAAATGCACAGTAGGACGGTAATGAAGTGTGTCACCGTTTTTTAATGTCAAAAAATTAGCGATGGAAATAGATTCTGTGTGGGTGATTAAAAAGGCGTGAAAAGGTCCCGACAAAGGTGTCCACGTACGCACACGTTGAGAGGCACCCGGACGATTAAGATAAATAGCACATTGAGAACCAAATTCATGCTGCGCTGCATCAGTCGGCCAATGTCGCTCATGCGTTCCCCATCCCATTTCAACCGGTTGCGATGCTTCAGAAATAAACCCATCAATAGACCAGGTATTTACAAATTCGCCAGCACGTTTTGATTTCTCACCTATTTGAGTATCGCGTTCAGCAATATGAATCGCCTTAATCGATAAACGCTGCGCCAATTGCGCCCATTGTGCTTGCGTTTTAGGTGGGGTCAGATTTAGACCATTATCATGCGCAATATTTAGCAAGGCTTGTTTAACAAAATGAGATACAAGACCTGGATTGGCACCGTGGGTTACCACTGCTGTTGGTTTTGTCGCATTAACCTCTCTTAATGATAATACTGCTTCACGCATGGCGTAATTAGAACGAGACGAAGCAGGCAGGGACTTATCCACGTAACCACCGGCCCAAGGTTCAATACACGTATCCAGATATAAAATATTATTTTGTTGGCAATACTTAATTAAATCAGCACTTGAAATATCGACTGATAAATTCAGCAAAAAATCACCCGCATGCATTTTTTCGTTTAATAACGTTTGATAATTATCTTTTGTAATTGTGATGAGTTGAAAATGAACCCTAAATTCTTTCGCAATGGCTTCACCCTCTTCTTTTTTTGTCAGAATGAAGATTTGTTCGGGTTCAATTTCTATATGACGGAATATGAGCGGTAATATCGCTTGCCCAATAGTTCCAAAACCAATAATGAAAAGATTAGGTTTAAATATAGTGTATTTTTTATATTGAATTGTCATGATGCCCTACCTTCACACTGGCGAAAAAACGGTCGAAAGTATACCACCGCCAAGAAATGAGCGCCATCTTCTGTGCTTCTCTCTGTCATATACGAGTAACCTTGTCTCTTAAATTTTGAATATATTTTTCACATATATATAGATATAGATAACTTTATGTGCTATAAGCAGTTAAGAATTTCTTAAGAATAACAAAAACCTATCATTAAAAATTAGAAGAGGCTTTTAGAGAAGATGTCAAATTTGTCATCTTCTCGTCATCTTCTTGTTCGAATTTAATTGCTAGATTGCAGTAGAGAAAATTTAAAAAACGAGGTTTAGAAACATGTCAGGATTTTTAAAAAGCGTTAAGACTACACTCTTTGGATCAAGCGCAGATAGACGCTTTAAGCAACATAAATCACTCTATGATAATTTTATAGCTATGTGCAGCTTGTCTATTTTTAAAGGACCCTCCAAGGAAACCGAAGAATTAATAAATTTTCTTAAAACATGCAAATTAAACTCGCTAGCAAAAGACTCTTTAACAACGAATGAGCGTCAACAAGATATAGACAAACTTCAAGCTGTACGGGATAAAATCAGCGTTTGGCTCGAAAGCCGTAATAAAAGCGACCGTAAGGATGCTATGATCAGGTTTTCAAACAGTGTAGAAAGATTACAGGAAAATCTTGTGAGGAAGAATAATGAAGTGCGAGGCAGACTTATTCCAGTGAATGAGGAAGTCTTTATTCCTTCTTTTAAGAAGCCTAATAAACAACAAAAATCACTCTACGATGTTCTCCAAGAGAAATGCAGCGCGCCTGTTTTTAAATCTGCAGAAACCGAACAATTACTTAATCTCATAAAAAAATGCAAATTACATTCGGATAATAAAGACAGATACTCATTGACCCACCAAGAACGTTTACAAGATATTGCGCTTCTTGAACTAGTGCGAATAACGCTACATAACTATCAGGGACAACAATATGCGAATCGTTGGAATGATGAGATTAGCCAATTTTTACGATTTGACATCCAGGGGACGCAAAGCTCTCTTATTCAATTAGATACGAATGATATTGTATCTAGACCCAAAAATGGTAACTATGTCTCAACCTATACAGATCCCCGTTGTCGCGCACAAGAATTAAAAAAGTTTTTACCGTTAGATCTCGAACAACGTTTTGATGAGCAATGGGATCTATATACTAAGACAAATAATAATAAAGTACCTTATCTACAATTTAGATAATCTCTCTAGAGAAGACTCTAAGCTTTCTCCTCCTGTCTTGTAGGAGGAGAGAATGTTAACTTCACTGCAGCATTTTTACTTCTTATCCAAGCCAAATTTTTTTGCGATCATCTTATCGACAAATCGTTTGGGCAATAAATTAGGAAGCGTGGAGTTAATTAATTTGTTGGGCACTGGTGCGTATCGTGTCTTAGGGTGTTTATTCTCCAGAATCGCATAAATTAATGCAGCCACCTCTTCAGCGGGCAACGCTTGTGCTTCAAATTGTGCAACAAACTCTTTTAATTTGGAAAGTGCTTTCCCATACACAGACTGCATGGTTTCAGCAGGAAACTCCGCTTTATTCGCTTTAGACCAGATAGGTGTTTTGATGGCGCCAGGCCCGACAATAATCACATCAATCCCAAACACCATGAGTTCTCTGCGTAATCCTTCAGAAAAACCCTCTAGACCATGTTTTGATGTCGCGTAAGCCGCCAGAAAAGGAAGCGCTCTTTTTCCCGCAACAGAACTGATATTAATGATTTTACCCGGCTCGCCGGTTAATTGTGGATCCGCTCCCAGCAATGGGGTAAATGCTTGGGTGACTGCAAGCTGTCCGACTAAATTCACTTCCAATTGTTTACGAAAATCGGTAAGAGGCATGTATAGCAAGGGACCAGAGATGACAATCCCTGCATTATTGATGAGGCCCCACAACCTTTTTCCTTGTAATTGTTCACGCACCAACTGGGCGGCTTGTTTTATTTTTTCTTCCTCAGTGATATCAAACAGCAAAGGAATAAAATGCTGGCCGAATTCTTTGACCAAACGATCTGCATCTTGTTGAGAGCGGACGCTTCCAAAGACAGTCACATCACGTTCAATACAATACTTAGCTGTTGCATGACCGATACCCGTTGATGACCCAGTAATGACAATCGCTTTCATCGTGTTTTATTCCTTTGAAGGGTTGTTGACATTTCGCTAGGCCGAGGCAGAAATCGTTGATCCCTGCTAAAAGCACGCAGGGACAAGCTTTTGAGAACCGCAGCGCAGCATACATTGTTGGTATGTGAGCAGCGGATCGCAGAAAATCGACGATTTATGATCGGCATAGTAGAAATGCCAACAGCCCTTAATTATCGACAAAAATATCGGATAATACCGGTACAAATCTATGCATGGCATATTGTCTAAAATTACTCACACCACGTTGCCGCAATATATTTTCATCAATAAAGAAATTACCTGTCAGTGCACGGCTATCTGAGGTAATAATTTCATGCGCTGCATCTGCGACAATAATCGGTTTACGACTCGCATGATAGACGAGCTTAGAAAAATTCACAGAAATAGCAGCCGTCGCAATAATCGTTTTAGGCCAGAGTGAATTGACTGCAATTCCATCTTTTTTAAATTCTTCTGCCATACCCAAGGTACACATGCTCATACCATATTTTGATATGGTATAGGCCACATGTTTTTTAAACCATTTCGGCCTCATGCTTAATGGTGGTGAGAGATTCAAAATATGTGGATTAGATGAGTTTTTCAGATGAGGAAAACATAGCTTAGAGCACATAAAAGTTGCTCTGACGTTCACTGAAAAAATGAGATCGAAACGCTTTATGGGGAGTTCTGGCGTAGAGGCCAAATTAATGGCACTCGCATTATTGATCAATACATCAATACCGCCAAACGTTGCGGCAGTTTTTGCCACCGCCTCTTCTATCATTTTTTCATCACGCACATCGACCAATAATGGCAACGCTTTACCCCCTGCTTTTTCAACTTCTTCCGCTACCGTGAAAATAGTTCCTGCAAGTTTAGGATGGGGCTCCGCTGATTTCGCTGCAATGGCAATCTTCGCTCCTTCGCGTGCACAACGCAGTGCAATTTCGCGACCAATACCACGGCTTGCGCCGGTAATAAAAATGACTTTGTCTTTTAAACTGATCATGACTCTTCCTTAGGGCTTAAATTGTATTCGAAGCATACTTTGCGACCTTCGTCCTCAGGATGGCAATATGAGACCAACCCATCTCCAAGATGATGGTAGCTAAATTTCCCGCCACATCTTTCGTCCTAACGTCACCTGATGCACGTTATTCTGACAAGGAATCTTCTCTTTAGCGAGAGCGGCGACGGTACTTTGCAAACGCAGTGTTACTTTATGACGCTGATTTGGTAAAGCAACTAACGTAATACGATAAAAATTGACTGCTTGATGGTCAGCACCACAACCGTCACCACCTAATCTTTCAACCGTATAATAATAATGAATTTGCGGCAAATTGCCAGGACACGCATTCATTTGCCACCAAGACAGAGGTCGATGGCCTAGATCTATGGCAACTTCAGTCGGTATGACGCAACTTTCAATACCATTGATTAGGGGAAATTCAATTTGCTGCAGAATAGTATTTGCTTGAATTATCATTTCTTCTTTTCGCCAAGCTTGGATCGCATTTTTTATCTCAGTCGATACATTCATCCATCCCACTAAGCTCATGAGCGACAGTAAATGAAGAAAAATTAATAGGGTAGGAAAAATAAATCCTTGTGAAAAAATCGTCATGCGGGTTGCCCTTCTAATGCAGCAAATAAATACCACACTTTATTCAACGGAGGAGCGACAACATTCAAATCAATCGCAACCCCAATGACCTGCGATTTATCCAAATTTTCATTAGCAGGTACTTCGACCATACGCCCTGTTTGATGGATGGCATATCGAATCGTCATGCGTTGAATCCCTTCCACTAATTCAGCTTGTTCATTTCGATTATCTTTTACAAATAATGAATATACAGGTGTTCTATCCCCATAAACCCGCTTTGTCTTAGCAATAAAATACGTATTCGTCTCTAATCGGCCCACTTCAGCATGCGGTTCATAGTGATGAGATAATGGATGTGTCAGATAAATCATTTGTCCATCTCGAAATGACTTTACTTCTGTGGCTTGAACAATATCTGCTTGTTTACAATCTGAAATCATTAATCTATCTCCTGCATTAAATCGAATAGGATGATTCGTCACCAACAAAGAAGAATCTTGCATGGTTTGCATTAACTCAGCATTTGATAAGCTCATATGACTCACTGTGATCTCATCGGGCTTTAAACTGATTATTTTATTTTGCGGCGTCAATTTGTAAGATGAATCAGAGGTAAGTGGGAAATCATGAGTTAAGTGTGCGCAACCAATATATCCAGCACGATGAATTTCTTTGCGTAAAATACGCATCGCCGTTTCAGCATGATGTTGAATTTGAGATAACGCGATTTGTAAACGATGACTACGTAGATGGGTAAGATAAATAGCAAAAATGAGATGCAATAAGAATAATCCTATTGTCACTGATATCATCAATTCTATCAGCATGTATCCTCTCAGCATTCGCTTAAATGCTAACAATGAACTGTGAGCTGTAAACATCCGGTGCGTCCTATTTTATTTTGATCACATGTGTGGTCCTGAGACCCTCCCCAAAAAAGAGTGATGTGATAAGAAGGATAATAACCCTCCACCATGCCTCTTCCATGCGGAAGGACTTCAGCATTTTGTTGATTCCAATGTATGATTTGTTCGTCGCTATTTTTTTCTTGAGCAGCGGTTAACCGCTCAGCCATTTGCTTGACTTGTTGTGTTGCTACCGAGAAAAGATAAGTATTTTTTACGTACTTGAGCACAGTAATCTGCATTGCATCTAAGCCGAGTAACAGCATAGATAACAGCAAAAGACTAATCATGATTTCAATGAGACTCATTCCTAATTTAGATTGCATGGAATTAAACCTTAAGTAAAATCACCTCCGAGGATTTCGAGTGAAGGAGAGGAGGTGAAGAGAGGAAGAAAATGATAAGAGGATTTTTACGCCGTTTTATTATTACGTTTTTTTATGCGCAAGTAACAGATAGCAAATCACGACCACTACAATAATCATAGCAACAGCCAGCATGCGGCGTGCCGCCTTTTAAGGTGGATTATGCGTTCACCGTCTAATCCACCCTACACCATTATCCATGGCGCTTAACAAAATCCACCATAAAATCAGCCAATAGATTGACCCCTTCTTCGGGCATCGCGTTATAAATACTCGCGCGTACACCCCCACTCACACGATGGCCCCTCAAATTGACTAAGCCGATTTTTGCTGCCTCATCAAGAAAAAGCGGAGTCAATGATTCATTTTGCAAATAAAACATGACATTCATTAGAGAACGACAATCTGGATGTATCTTGCAAAGATAAAAATCTTTGTATTTATCGATAATGGAATACAGCTTATTCGCTTTACGCAGATTGAGTTCATAAAATGCTTGTACTCCACCCTTGCGCTTCATCCATGCGAGAACAAGACCTGAGATGTACCAGCTATAAGTTGGTGGTGTATTATAAAAAGAATGATGTTCCGCATGAAGTTTATAAGAATAGAGCGTAGGCGTATGCGGCAGAGGTTTTTTAATTAAATCTTCACGCACAATGACAACGGTTAACCCTGCTTGTCCTACATTTTTTTGGGCACCCGCATAAATAATTCCAAAATCATTCACATTAACAGGGCGAGATAAAATCATGGATGTCATATCTGCCACTAATGGCACATTACCCGTTTGTGGCACCCACTGAAATTCAAGTCCATCAATCGTTTCATTGGGTGTGTAGTGGATGTAGGCTGCGTCTTTCGTTAATTTCCATTCATGTTGCAGAGGAATATAGGCAAGATGATCACGGTGTGTAGTTTGCGCGGCAATGTTGACTGTTCCGTATCGGCTAGCTTCGGCAATGGCTTTCTTAGACCAAACACCTGTATCCACATAATCAGCGATAGTTTTTTCACCAAATAAATTTAAAGGCACCATGGCAAATTGGGTGCTCGCGCCGCCCGCTAAAAAGAATACATGATAATGCTTTGGAATTGACATTAATTCGCGTAAATCGACTTCTGCTTGTTTAGCAACGCCTTGGAATTCAGGACCGCGATGCCCTAATTCCATGATAGACATACCTGTGTCATTCCAATCTAACATTTCTGATTGTGCTTGTAACAAAACTTCCTCAGGTAACATGGCAGGACCAGCACTAAAATTAAATACTTTACGCATACTTGTTACCTTATCCTCAACTATTATTTTATTTAACATCATTCATTCCTTTTCTTATCCAGCGTATATCTATTCATCAGAACTCAGAGCGAGGCATTTGCGGGGACAGCTCATTGTTTCTTCGACAAAGTCTAGCCAATTGATGCTCATCCTAGCAATTATTAATCTGCTTCGCTATCATGACCCATCATAAATTGAGGAAGGGTATGTAAGTGACTTACGCAGCTACGGTCAAATTTCTGGTTGCAATGACTATCATGATGAATCCATTGGGTTCGTTATCTATTTTTTTGCAATTAACTGACCGATTCTCTGTGACTCATCAACGTAAAACCGCTATTAAATGCGGTCTATCTATTACGATTATCATGGTGATTACCATCTGGCTTGGCAATCAACTCTTGGATCTGCTCGGCATTACCATTGCCTCTTTTCGCTTTGCTGGCGGAATAATCTTATTATTGACTGGTTTATCCATGTTGCAGTCAAAAGAGAGTCCCATTAGCCATACGCCAGAAGATGACATAGCCGCCGAAGAACGCAGTTCTATTGCCATTGTTCCGCTTGCCTTACCTATTATTATAGGCCCTGGCTCTATCAGTACACTGATTATCCAATCAAGTGACTATCCTAACCTTAGTTACAAAATATGGCTATCAGTGCTGTGCATCTTACTTGCGATAGGCATGTTCTTATTATTATATTTCGGCAGCATTATCGCAAAATTTGTAGGTGAATCTGTGATCAAGGTTATCACTCGTATCATGGGTATGATAATCATGGCGATTGCTGTTGGGATGTTAGCCAACGGCTTAATTGGATTGCTTCCTATGTTGCGGTAGCTCTTCTTTCGCTCTCTTCGAGACGGCGCGCCAGCGCCGTCTCGAAGCACAGCTATGGGACAGACTGTTCTCTCTACTCTTTAGGCCCTATCATCAGTTCAGGACGAACTAATTCCTTAAATTCTTTTTCAGTCAAATAACCCAACGATAAAGTTGCTTCCAGCAAGGTAGTCCCATCGTGCCATGCCTTATGAGCAATTTCAGCTGCTTTGTCATAACCAATTTTGGGAGCGAGTGCCGTCACTAACATCAGTGAATTATGAACTGACTCCTTAATGGCGCGTTCATCCGCTTCTAATCCTTTAACGCAATATTTATTAAACAAATGGGCAGAATCAGCCAACAATCGCACGGAATGCATGAAATTATGGATGATAACGGGCTTAAACACATTTAATTCAAAATTTCCTTGAGAATCTGCAAAACCAATCGTCGCATCATTTCCCATCACTTGCACGCAAACCATCGTCATGGCTTCAGACTGAGTCGGATTGACTTTGCCTGGCATAATCGATGAACCCGGTTCATTCGCAGGAAAATTAATTCGCCTAATCCACAACGCGGACCCGAACCCAACCAGCGAATATCATTGGCAATTTTCATAAGGCACAAGCTAATGTTTTTAATGCACCACTTGCAAACACAAATGCATCATGCGCAGCAAGCGCAGCAAATTTATTCGGTGCAGAAACAAACGGCAAACTCAGTTAATTCAGCAATTTTCGCAGCAGCTTTTTCCGCAAATTTCGGATGTGCATTTAAGCCCGTACCCACAGCTGTTCCGCCAATGGCAAGTTCATATAAACCAGGCAATGTTTTCTTAATATTTTCCATTGCTGCATCCAATTGCGCGACATAACCAGAAAATTCTTGGCCCAGTGTCAAAGGCACGGCATCTTGTAAATGGGTGCGGCCTGTTTTAACAATATGAGTCAAATTCTTTTTGTTTTCCGCTAATCCATTACGCAATTCTTGAATAGCGGGTAATAAATCATGCACGAGCGCATTCAGCCGCCGCAATATGCATCGCGGTGGGAAATGTATCATTGGAAGATTGAGATTGATTGACATGATCATTGGGATGAATAGGATCTTTGCCGTCCAATTTTGCCTCCCGCCATTTCAATTGCACGATTGCTAATGACTTCATTCACATTCATATTGGTTTGCGTGCCGCTACCTGTTTGCCAAATTCGCAAAGGGAAACTGATCATCAAATTTACCTGCAATCACTTCATCTGCCGCTTTCACAATCAAGTCCATGCTTATCTTTTTTCATGAAACCTAATTCATAATTTGTCATGCGCGGCTGCTTTTTTCAAGCATCCCAAATGCGCGAATTAATTCTTTGGGCATTAAATCGTGGCCTATCGCAAAATGTTCTAGTGAACGTTGTGTTTGCGCGCCCCAATATTTATCGGCAGGCACTTCTATCGTTCCCATGCTATCTGATTCAGTCGACGTATTTGTTGTTGTCATAGTGATAACACCTTCTATTCAAGACTTTTAGTTACTAATTCATAAAAATCCTGTAGATATTTTATTTGATTGCAAAAGCAATTCCAATTGTTCGCGCATTAATTCTTGCCGTTCTTTATCATACCGTTTCCAGGTAGTCAAAGGTTTTACCATACGCGCAGCGACTTGCGGATTCAATTTATCCAACTGTTGGACTGTTTCGCGTAAAAAAGCATAGCCTTCACCATCTCTCAGCATGAAAATTCACTAGATTACGATGACCAAATGCACCGATGAACGCATAAACTTTATTGGGATTTTTAATATCAAATGCTGCATGACGCATTAATTTTTTAACTTGCTGTAACGTGTTGGGTAATTTGCTCGCTGCTTGTATCGCAAACCATTTATCGACGACCAAGGCATCGTGCTTCCATGCCTGATAAAATTGATCCAAGTGCTTTCTCACGTTCTGGCATATTCAATATTGGCAAGTGCAACTAATGCCGCTTGTGTATCCGTCATATTCAATTTTCAGTGAAGTCTCAAATTGCTGCACGTCCTAGATTCAGTGTATTGCGGCAATAACAGTCAAATAAGACAAACAACAGATTTTTCAATTGACGCTTACCCACTTGCTTGCATATTAAATTGATAAGATGTACTTGCTTCATGATGATGCCGATAAACTGTCTAGGAATATTGATTGCAACTGTTTGCGCAATCTCATGCGAGCACAAATTCACGCACAGCATGAATCGCATCCACATCAATCACTTCCATTTGCTCGCCTATATATTTTTCTGACGGCAGATGCTAACATTTCTGCAGAGCAAATAATCATCTTCTTGTATCTTGCCGTAAAATATAATCGACAATGTTCCGTGCAATTCTTGCGGCAACTGCATTGTTTTGTCTTGCTGATGATCTCGAATTAAATTTAATAACATACGCAATGCATATTTTTGCCCGCTTCCCAACGATTAAATGCATCTTTGTCATGTTTAAATAAAAATAACAAATCTGCATCAGAGTAAGCGAAATTGCAATTTAACCGGTGCAGAAAAATGACGTAATAAAGAAGGAACGGGATTGCTGGGCATATCATTAAATTGAAAAATTTGCGAGCTTCTGTCAGCGGCAACACTTTTTCTTTTCCTATACGCTCATCATCAAGATGCAACGAAATATCATTGCCTTTCTTGATCAAGTAATCCCATTTTTATCGGAATATGCAAGGGTTTTTTATGGGTTGGCCTGGTGTGGGAGGACAAGATTGATGTATGGTTAATCGTATATTTTTTTTGTTCGGCATCATAATCATCTTCAACACTCACCATCGGTGTTCCTGCTTGAGCTGTACCATAAACGAAATTGGGTGAGATCGATGCCAGACACATCTTCCATAATTTTGACATAATCTTCGATCGTGACTGCTTGACCATCATGTCGTAGCAAAATATAAATCCATCCCTTTGCGAAATAACGATTTACCTAATATCGTTTGCAACATGCGCAACACTTCAGCACCTTTGTTGTAAACAGTAGCCGTATAAAAATTATTAATTTCAATATAAGAATCGGGACGCACAGGATGCGCTAGAGGGTCCAGCATCTTCTGGAAACTGTACTTCGCGCAAATAATTGACTTCCTGAATACGCATGACCGCATGTGAAAGCAAATCTTCTGTGAAACTTTGATCACGAAAAATAGTCAGTCCTTCTTTTAAACTCAATTGAAACCAATCACGACATGTGACTCGATTTCCGCTCCAATTATGAAAATATTCATGACCAATCACAGATAAAATATGGATATAATCCATCATCCGTTGCTGTTTCTGGCTTTGCTAACACATATTTCGTATTAAAAATATTGAAACCTTTATTTTCCATCGCTCCCATATTAAAATCAGCAATCGCAACAATCATATAAATATCAAGATCGTATTCACGACCATAGGCTTTCTCATCCCAACGCATCGCTTCTTTGAGAGAATACATAGCGTGGTGTGCTTGATCGCTATATCCTTTCTCAACATAAATATGTAAAGCTACTTCGCGATTTGACTGAGTCATAAATTTATCTTGCAATACATCAAAATCACCTGCGACGAAAGCAAATAAATAACATGGTTTTTTAAATGGATCTTCCCATTTTGCCCAGTGTCGTCCTTTTTCAAGATTACCTGAATCGACTAAATTGCCATTTGATAATAAAAATGGATAACGTGATTTATCTGCTGTGATCAGTGTGGTGTAACGAGATAAAATATCCGGACTGATCGATAAAATAAGTAATACGTCGAAATCCTTCTGCTTCACATTGTGTGCAATAAGTATTTGCTTGATCGATAAAGCCCACTCAAGGCTGTATTTTTTTGCGGATAAATTTTCGTCACAATCTCTAAAGCAAATTTGTCAGGCACATTAGGAATAGTGAGATCTTCATCCGTGAGTTGATATTCAGAAGTCGGTAAGATTTTTCCATCCAGCTTAATGGAGACTAATGTCAATTCTTCGCCGTTTAACACTAAATCCCTTATTTTGTTTGGGCTAAGACGGTTATGACGAACTCGCATATGAGAAGTCACTAGAGTTTCTTCTTCATATAAGTCTACTTGTAAATGAATTTCATCGATGAAATACGTAGGAACGCGATAATCTTTCAGATAAATAGGTTGAGGCTCTTGATGAGAGTCATGAATCAATTGTAATTCCGACATAGTTAATTTTCCTTGTACGATGACCAAAGCTAACAGACGAGATGCTACAAAGCACACATCATGAGCTTTCCTGCATTCACCTAATCAACTAGGAACTGGTCAGACGTCCCTAGCCACATCAGCCAATTATACCTAGCTTAAGCCTAAGAGATATATCTTCAAGGAGTTGTGCCTGAAGGGGTTGCGGGCGTGGATGGGGTCTGTGGCAGGGTGCCAGGTGCTGCTGGGATAGGGGGAGCGCCTGGTATTGTCGTAGAAGTAGCAGGTGCATTAGGCGTTGTTGGTGCGCTGGGTGTTGTCGTTGGTGCTGCAACTGCACTCGGGTTGGTGGGTGCGGTGGGGAGCATGGGTCCATTCGGCATAGTGGGCGTTGCAGGAGAAGTGGGCGCAGGCGTTGGCATAGCAGGCGGTGTTGGAGCGGTGGTTGCAGGAGGTCCCATATTGGTAGTAGAGGGCGTCAATTGTTGCGTGCTGTTATTATTTTTCGGATTAGGCTGATCGACAATTTTTAAGTTGCCATTTTCATCGATAATAGTGGTTTGCTGTTCTCCGCCTGCCGTATTGCCTTGAATTTTTTTAGGAGGAGGTGCACTTGGCGCATTTTGTACAAATTCATAGGAAATGTCTGCCATGGCATTCATTGACATCAATGCAAACAACACGGCAACTGCAAAAGTAGTTTGATTCATCATTAAGTCCTTTTAATCATGCCCAAGATAAGTGTTTTAAATATAAGCATAATTAGGGGGAGGAGCAAGTCGAAATATAAAATACTGCTTTATCCCTCCTCTTTTCAATTCTGTATCCGTTGCCCAATTCAAAAAGATGACGCAAAATGGACTACCTTACACACTTTCAATCTGCTGAACAAACATGATGAATCAAAATTATGATCCAAAAGAATTAGCTAAATTTGCCAGTCTAGCCTCGCATTGGTGGGACCCCAAAGGTGAACTTAAAACATTACATCAAATGAATCCTCTCAGATTAAGTTACATCGCAAAAAAAGTTATTTTGACCAATAAGCATGTCATTGATATTGGTTGTGGGGGCGGTATTTTGTCTGAGAGCATGGCGGCACTCGGTGCAAATGTGACTGGAATTGATATGAATAAATCCGTGATTGATGTCGCTAAACTCCATCAATTAGAGTCCGCTTCCAAAGCCGAATATATTTGCACCAGCGCTGAAATCATTGCTTCTGAACGTCCCGCTTCCTATGATGTCGTCACTTGCCTGGAAATGCTTGAGCATGTGCCTGATCCTGCTTCCGTCGTGAAGGCGTGCGCAACCCTAGTGAAACCTGGCGGCCAGGTATTCTTCTCGACCCTGAATCGCAATCCAAAATCCTATCTCTTTGCCATATTGGGAGCAGAATATGTATTAAAATTGTTACCCAAAAATACCCATGATTACGCAAAATTTATTCGCCCTTCAGAACTTAGCACTTGGGCAAGGCAAGCCGGTCTCTTGCCTCAAGAACTAAAAGGCATAACGTATCATCCCTTTTCTCAACAATTTGAATTGAATGATGATGTTTCAGTGAATTAT
Source organism: uncultured Gammaproteobacteria bacterium (assembly GCA_963711205.1). Classification (GTDB taxonomy): domain Bacteria; phylum Pseudomonadota; class Gammaproteobacteria; order DSM-16500; family DSM-16500; genus Aquicella. The sequence goes on along the minus strand of CAVQDE010000001.1, from coordinate 1,081,812 downwards.
CTTTTTTATGCCACTCGAGCGACAGTATGACATCTATCCGTGCTGTGTTATTTGACTTAGATGGGACCTTGCTAGACACCGCACCCGATCTTATTTTTGCACTCAATCGGTTACGTGAAGAACATGACTTACCTGCGTTAGATGCGGCTATTATCAAGCCTCTGGCAGGGCTCGGTTCCAAATTTATGATCAAGCAGGCATTTAATATAGATGACAAAGACCCTGCTTATCCGTCTTTACGAGAACAATTTCTTGCTTTCTATCAGCAACACCTCGTCGACTCGACTCAGTTTTTTCCTCAGGTGGAAACCGTCTTAACTCACTTAGACCAACAGGGTATTCCATGGGGAATTGTTACCAACAAATTAACCAGACATACGCAAGCCTTACTGCACGCACTCAATCTCAGTCACAGACCGGCTTGTGTGATTTGTGGCGATTCTCTGGCCACCATCAAACCCGATCCGGCACCCATTCTCTATGCATGCCGATTGCTTAAGCAAGATCCACTGAATTGTGTTTATGTCGGTGACACCCACAGTGATGTGAAAGCAAGCAAAGCGGCTGGCACGAAATCACTGGTTGCACTTTATGGCTATAGGCAAGCAGATGAAGATCCTTACAGTTGGCAAGCCGATGGCTATATTCAAAACCCAACGGAAATTATCGATTGGTTAGCAAAGTGGTAATGAACTGTCATCCGGGAATGACGGGGTCACTTATCGCTTATGTAAGATATCAATTGAATTTAGAAATGTAACACCAGCGGACTGCATATCTTGAATCGATTGTTTAATATCTCCGGGAAATAATTCCACCCCTCGACAAGCATCTTCAATCACATAAACATGAAAACCGAGATGAATAGCATCTAGCGTTGAATATTTGACACAATAATCCGTTGCTAATCCCATGATATAAACATCTTCAATTTGCTGGCTACGCAAATAATCGCTCAAGCCTGTCGATCGTAAATGTTTGTTATCAAAAAAAGCGCTATAACTATCGATATTTTTATCCGTTCCCTTATAAAATACTTGGGTAATAGCTTCTGTTTTCAAAACAGGATGCCATTCAGCTCCTTTGCTATTTTGCACACAATGGTTAGGCCACAATATTTGTGGAATACCCCCGACTTCAACGACATCTCCAATCTCATAACCTGGGTGGTTAGACGCAAAACTCGTATGATCCTGTGGATGCCAATCTTTTGTCGCGATCACTAAATCAAAATGAGATTGCAATTGATTCGCGATAGGAATCACTTCATCGCCACCGGGAACAGCCAGCTTCCCGCCTGCACAGAAATCATTTTGTAAATCCACCATAATCAGGGCTTTTTTCTTAGACATATCAAGATACCTTTCATTCTCGTCCTATTGTCATCGTTGGGAAAATATAGTGATTTAAGCATTCGATAGCAACATCTATGGCACAATGGTGGTCTTTTATTTATTATAGTCTCTACTTACACACAAACCGGATCTTGCTTTGAAAATTTACGTCTATCCATTACCGACTGATCATTGTCCACTCGAAAATATAAGGGCAGTTTGTGATCTTTCTCATCTGGGACTGGTTAAAGTCAGTGGCACTGATGCAAAGAAATTACTGCAAGGTCAACTAACCTGTCATCTAGATGACATCACATCTGCGCAAGGCCACCTTGGCGCACATTGTAATCCTCAAGGGCGAGTCATTAGTTTATTTTATATTTTCCTATTTCAAGATGCGTATTACTTACTCATGCCCCGTCACCTCATGCCCATCGCCATGGCCGCATTAAAAAAATATGCTATTTTTTATAAGACTGAACTCACTGATGCGAGCAAAGACCTTAGCGTCCTGGGTTGGATAAAGACAACCGAAGAACGCGGCTTGATCATTAGCCTTAAAGAACACAGGCAAGAGTTACCCGAACACTTCGCTCAAGCGCCCTTCCTCACGTCTCAAGAATGGAAACAACTGGATTTGCAAGAAGGTATTCCTGCCATCTATCCAGAAACATCGGGAAAATTTCTACCGCATGAAATCAATCTTGAAAAATTAGGCGCGATTCATTTTGAGAAAGGTTGTTATACGGGACAAGAAATTATCGCCCGCATGCATTACCGAGGTAAGCTAAAAAACCACTTATATCATGCTATGATTATAAGTGTATCACCTCTTCATCCTGGGACTGATGTTTATTCTCAACAGAATCAAGAAATAAAAACCAGTGGGGTGATTGTTGATGCATGTCTAGCGACGAATGCACATGATCAACAGTATGACGTGCTCATGGTGACAGATGATTCGAATGCTAAGCCACAACATTTATTTCTGAATAACCATGAAAATGAATTTTTTATAATAAAATAACGATGGTAAACGCATGGCAACAAATTTACGTATTGTTTTAGCACAACTCAACCTAACTGTAGGTGATATCAGTGGTAATCTAGACAAGCACATTCGTGCTGCGGTTACTGCGCGCGATAAATTATCAGCCAATGTTATTGTGTTTCCTGAACTCAGTCTCACGGGATATCCACCGGAAGATTTACTGTTACGCAAAGCATTTATTCACGATGCGAATGCAGCATTAAATAAATTCATATCTGAAATAAAAGATATTTATTGTCTTGTCGGTTATCCGCAGGCGAAAGAGCATAAATTATATAATTCCTGTGCGCTGATTTATAACGGTCATATTATCGGCCAATATGCCAAACAACGCCTCCCTAATTATGGTGTGTTCGACGAATGTCGTTATTTTGTCCCTGGCTCAGATTCGTGTGTTGTCCCTATTCATGACTTGCCAACAGGTTTTGTGATTTGTGAAGATCTATGGAAACTAGGCCCAACCAGTGATGCAGCGCAGCAAGGTGCTAATCTTATTCTTGCTCCAAATGCCTCGCCTTTTGAAACAGATAAACATGAACAAAGGCTTTCTGTTTTAGCTAAGCGAGCTCAACGCGATCATATTCCCATTATTTATACCAATCATGTCAGCGGACAAGATGAGTTGGTGTTTGATGGAGGATCCATGGTTGTGGATGCACGCGGTAATCTCAGTCAATTTGCTGGTTTTTTCAATGAAACATTGTTCCCGGTCGATATAGATCTCACTACCACACCCCAAATTAAAACGACAAACATCGTCATTCCAACAACCATAGAAAGAATTTATCAAGCGCTAGTATTAAGCATGCGTGATTACATTGAAAAAAATCGCTTTCCTGGTGTGCTGGTGGGGGTATCAGGAGGGATTGATTCTGCTCTGACTTTAGCGATTGCAGTGGATGCCTTGGGCAAAGACCGTGTTCGCGCTGTGGTGATGCCTTCACGTTACACAGCAGATATCAGCATAGAAGACGCTGCGACAATCACGCGCAATTTAGGCGTTGCCACAGAAACCATTTCCATCGAACCGACTTATCAAACATTACTTGATTCACTCGCACCTAGTTTTGTCGGCAAAAAACCGGATATTACTGAAGAAAATATTCAAGCACGCTGTCGAGCGATTATTCTGATGGCGCTTTCAAATAAATACGGCCATCTGGTTCTGACTACAGGTAATCGCAGTGAATTGGCTGTGGGTTATTGTACTCTCTATGGCGACATGGCAGGCGGCTTTGCTGTGTTAAAAGATGTGCCCAAAACATTGGTGTATCAGCTTTCTCATTATCGCAACCAACAAGATAATGTTATTCCGCGATGCATTATGGATCGTCCTCCTACGGCTGAATTAGCGACCGATCAAAAAGATGAAGATTCTCTGCCTCCTTATCCCGTGCTTGATCGTATTCTTGAGCGCTACCTCAATCATAGCCAAAGTATAGATGACATCATTGCACAAGGATTTGAGCGTGACATTGTTACAAAAGTCGTTAACTTAATTCGTAAAAATGAATATAAACGTCGCCAAGCAGCGATTGGTCCGCATATCAATCACAAATCATTTGGAAAAGATTGGCGTTATCCTTTGACCAATGGATTTAAGGGTTAATGGATTATTCTCTTCCTTTCAAGAGAAATAAAAAATGAGAATGCCGAACGACACTACCCCAACAACGCACACACGCTTAAGCTAAAATAGTCATCCTGAAGTATATTTTTACACCTCAGGATAAGTGTAGACAGTCTCGATCTACCATTACAGCGCATACGTTGAATCATAATCCACTTTGACATTGGGATAATTATATCTCAACAAAGTCAAGGCATCCTGTTCAAGTTTGGTTAAGCCCAATTGGTGATAGGATTTCACCATTAACACTAATGCATCCACCACGGCAGGTGATCCTTCATAATGCGCAACCACACCGGAAGCTCGGTTAGCAGCTGCCATATATGCTTTACGATTGTAATAATATTTGGCAACACTCAATTCATGATTAGCGAGCACATCGCGCAAATAAACCAAATATTGATGTGCTGAAGGAGCATATCGGCTATTGGGGAACAAGGTGACGACGTCATTGAAATCCGAATAGGATTTTCTGATTTGCGCAAGATCACGCGTAGCTAAATCGACAGAAAACATCCTTTCTAAGACACCCAAGTTCTGATAATAATCCGCTTTGCCACGCATGTAATATGCATAATCCACATTTGGACTCGTAGGATGAATACGGATAAAGCGATCAGCGGCAGCAACAGCCAGGGCATAATCTTCTTTCATATAATAACCATAGATCAAATAAAGCTGCGCCTGTTCTGTTTGTGCTCCAAAGGGATATTGCACATCTAGCGCTTCAAATCGCTTGACTGCCTCACTATAGCTTTTCCCTTGCATTGCAGCTTTGCCCTTTGCAAAGATTTGTTGCTGCGTTTCATTTTTATAAAGATCGGCTGGATCTGTTGAGGTTGAGCAAGCGGTTAACACTCCCGCGAGGCAAACAAGAGAGCATAAAACTTTAGCTATTTTTTTCATTCTTTAACACCTTTTGGAAGATGACTATTTTTTCTTTTCTAAACGCAACCATTCTCGAGATGATCGTCATAGATAAAAAAGCACTTTCTGGGAGGTGCATTGTAAACTAATTTCTGTCATCATTCATCGGCTATGAATACAGATATTAAAAAAACACATCATACGTTGATCATTCCAGAAACACATGCAAATGAGCGGTTAGATCAAGCATTAGCTAAGCTCATTCCTGAATTTTCTCGAACACAAATCCAGGCCTGGATAGAAGCCGGCAGTGTATTAGTGAATGGCAAATCTGTCAAAACGAAATACAAACTAAAAGGCGGCGAAACGGTTTCAATCGATGCGGTGATCAAACCTCAACCGGAATGGCAAGCTGAAGAAATTCCACTTCCTATTGTGTATGAAGATGAACAACTGATTATTATCAATAAACCCGTGGGTTTGGTGGTCCATCCAGGTGCAGGTAATTCGAGTCATACGCTTTTGAATGCCTTACTTCATCACGCACCTCAATTACAAGCTTTGCCACGTGCAGGGATTGTGCATCGATTAGATAAAGACACTTCCGGATTGCTTGTCGTTGCGAAAACATCACTCGCATTTAAACATTTATCTCATCAGATAAAAAAGCGAACGATGCTGCGGGAATATCAAGCTATTGTCTATGGCAAGCTAATCAGCGGCGGCAAGATTGACGCCCCCATTGGACGACATCCTTTGCAGCGTAAACGTATGGCTATCGTAGAAACGGGCAAACCCGCCATTACCCATTATCGCGTGGCAGAAAAATATCGTGCACAGACGCGGCTTTCTGTACGGCTAGAAACAGGCCGCACTCATCAAATACGTGTCCACATGGCGTCTATTCATCACCCGATTGTAGGCGATTCAGCCTATGGGGGACGTGTCCGATTAACTAAAGGCATGACACCTGAATTAATCCAAGAATTACGGCAATTTAAACGTCAAGCCTTACATGCCTTTGCATTAGGCCTCACGCATCCTGTCAGCCATGAATTCATGCGCTTTGAATGTGAATTACCCGATGACATGCAAACCTTAATCAAGGCGTTGCGAAATGATATGACGAGGAATAAAACATGAAGTACATTCAGCCAGATTGGCCTGCACCCAGAGAGATCAAAGCCTATACCACTTTGCGTAGTGGATGGGGAGGTCGTAGATCTCATCATGAAGAAAGCCAATCACTGGAAAAACTATTACAGCTTCCTGATGAACCTATCTGGCTAAAGCAAGTCCATGGTTCGCTCCCTATCGAAGCGCTGCCCGAAAATAGAGAAAAATCGGCTGATGCGAGTTTTACCGAGCAAAAAAATCGCGTTTGTGTTGTCCTGACTGCCGACTGCTTACCTATCCTCCTCTGTCATCAAAAAGCCACTCATGTGGCAGCTATCCATGCGGGGTGGCGAGGATTATCAGGTGGCATTATTGAAGCCACGGTTAACTCGTTAGCGCAGCCGCCTCAAGACTTGCTAGCGTGGCTAGGACCGGCGATTGGTCCACAAAAATTTGAGGTGGGAAAAGAGGTATTTGATGCTTTCGTCAGCTTGCACAGTGAATCGGCTTCTGCTTTCGTTCCTTATAAAGAGGATAAATGGCTAGCCAACTTGTATGAACTCGCTCGCATTCGATTAAGATTGCTAGGCATATCTCAGATTTTTGGCGGTGATTACTGCACTTACACTCAAGACGATTTATTTTTTTCCTATCGTCGTGATCAAAAAAAACCGGGACGAATGGCAAGTTTAATTTGGATTAGCGGCAATTAATGGTAGTATATTGAGCAAAATGAACTCACAGAACGCTCGAAAATATGCGTTAGAGGGGATATATATGACACGTTTTATAACTAACACCTTGAACTTATTCGCTTTATTAGGCACGTTAACTATCAGTACCGCGAGCTTTTCTGCGACACCGGTCGACGGTAGCCTCGCTCCTATGTTACAAACAGTGCTGCCCTCCGTGGTCAATATTAGAGCTCAAGTCAAAGTCACAGATTTTAATACCCTACGTGAATTACAAAAACAGCGTGGAAAAAGTGGCAGTGATGGTGATGATTCACTAGGCAACTATGTCTCTATTGCTTCGGGTGTCATTATTGATGGCAAGAAAGGTTATATCGTCACCAATGCCCATGTCGTAGCCGATGCCCAAACCGTCACCATCACACTCAATGATGGTCACCACTACACGGCAAAAATAATTGGCATGGATAAACCCTCTGATGTCGCATTGTTACAAATTAAAGCAAAAAATCTTTCCACTATAAGGATAGGCGATTCCAATGACGTAAAAGTCGGGGATTTTGTTGCAGCGATTGGTAATCCATTTGGGCTAAATCAAACCGTTACCTCTGGTATTGTGAGCGCCTTAGGCCGTACCACATTGGGTATCGAAAATTATGAAAACTTTATTCAAACCGATGCGCCGATTAATCCAGGCAATTCAGGCGGTGCGTTAATTGACATGCAAGGACGATTAGTGGGCATTAACACGGCTATTCTTGCGCCTGACCGCGGTAGCATTGGTATTGGCTTTGCGATTCCTGCCAATATGGCGAAAAGCGTCATGCAACAATTAATTGAATACGGCAACGTAAAACGCGGTGTATTAGGCGTAGGCGCACAAGACATCACACCCGAGCTAGGCAACGCATTTAATACATCTGCGACAAAAGGTGCTGCGATCACTCAAGTGCTGATGGATTCACCTGCTCAACACGCAGGTTTGCAAGTAGGCGATATCATCACTGCGATTAACGGTTCCTCTATCAAAAGCGCAAGCGATGTGGTGAATACCATTGGCTTCTTACGTGTTGACTCGAAAGCCACTATTAGTGTTTTACGTAATAACAAGCTTATTACCGCTAATGTGACACTATCTGATCCCAAAAAACGTCAGCAATCCATTGCACAAAAAGATCCCTTCTTATTTGGCGTTGGATTGAAGAATTTCAGTATCTTGAGCCCCGTTCATGGCAATGTACAAGGCGTACTGGTTGTCTCTGTCACAGAAGATACTAACGCATGGCATTCGGATTTACGTACAGCGGATGTGATCACCTCAGTCAATCAACAAAAAATCACTAACATTGATGAACTGAAAGCAGCGGTTGCTAAAGCAGACAAAATGTTATTGCTAAATGTATTACGTGGTCAAAGTGCGATATTTTTAGTCGTTAATAAAGAAGAAATATAGAGTCCATCATCCGTTCGTGCTGAGGAGGCGCTGCTGAGCTTGTCGAAGCATGCGCTAGCCCCGAGGATGACTGCGATTTAAGAATAACGAGGAGTTGCACCCCATGACAAAACCCATGTCTAAAATGCTGATTTATGTCGGTCTTTTTTTTGCGATTGTTTTTGGAATTTACGGCATAAAAAAAGCTATTTTCATGTGGTATATGTCTCATTATGAGTCGCCACCGATAACCATTTCCGCAACGACTGCGCGCGAGCAAACATGGCAATCCTATCTCACTGCGGTAGGCACGCTGACTGCAATGGATGGGGTGGATATTTCGCCTGAAGTCCCTGGCACTATTCAAGACATTCGTTTCGATTCCGGACAATTGATAAAAAAAGGCGATGTGATCATTCTCATGAATTCACAAGTGGAAAATGCCAATCTCAAAAATAATCAAGCCAAACTCACTTTGGCAAAAATAAATTACGATCGTGAAAAAACCTTGTTTGAAAAAAAAGTATCTTCACAAGCGACGTTAGACACACGTTATGCTGAGCTATTACAAGCAGAGGCCGGCGTTGAATTAGCGCAAGCTCAAATTCAGCAAAAAACTATTGCCGCCCCTTTCGATGGCAGATTAGGAATTCGTCAAGTCAATCTTGGACAATATGTCTCAGCCGGGACACCGATGGTGACATTACAATCACTCAATCCTTTGTATGTGATGTTTCATTTACCGGAGCAATATTTAACGGATTTGTATTTGGGACAAAATGTGGATGTGACAGTGAATCTTTCAGGTGGAAAAACGGTACAAGGAAAAATCACGGCCATCAATGCTAAAGTCGAACAAACGACGCGTAATATTTTAGTTCAAGCCACCATTCCAAATGACAAGTTTGAAGTGTATCCCGGCATGTATGGCTCCGCCAAAGTATGGTTGAAACAAAAGCAAAGTACCGTCGTCATTCCACAAACTTCTATCTCATACAGCCTCAATGGTGATTATGTATTCGTCATCAAAGATGAAAGCAAATCAAAAGACCAACCTCTTTTACATGCTTATCGTCAATATGTGAAAGTGGGTGACCGTCGTGATAGCGAAGCGGCGATTTTAGAAGGACTACATCCAGGCGACAGAATTGTCACAGGCGGCCAATTAAAACTGCAAAACGGTGCACAAGTGATGATTGATAACAGCGCGGAGCTGTAAGTATGAATTTTACTGATTTATTTATTAAACGTCCGGTGCTTGCTTGCGTGGTGAGTTTAATGATTTTGTTGTTTGGCTTACGCGCACTGACTGAACTTGAATTACGCCAATTTCCAAAAATGGATAACAGTGTTATTACGATCATGACCAGTTATCCTGGTGCCAGTTCTGATCTTATCCAAGGCTATATTACCAGCCCACTCGAAAAATCAGTCGCGAGCGCAGATGGCATCGATTACATCACTTCCCAAAGCGTAGAGGGTTTAAGTACGGTCACAGCTCACATTCGTTTGAATTATGACCCTAATGTAGCCATGACAGACATCATGGCGAAAGTATCTCAAGTCAGCAATCAATTACCTAAGGAAAGTAATCAACCTGTTATTCAAAAATCCACAGGCAGCACTACCGATTTGATGTATATCGGTTATAACAGTAATAAAATGAGTACTGAGCAAATTACCGATTATTTGACGCGTGTGGTGCAACCGAAATTGCAAACCGTCGCTGGGGTAGCGAATGCAGAAATTTTAGGCGGAAAAACCTATGCCATGCGTATCTGGTTAAATGCAGATAAGATGGCATCATTACGTATATCACCGACTGATGTGTACACTGCGCTACAACGAGAAAACTTTCAAGCCGCAGCAGGTCAAGCAAAAGGTAAATATGTTTTATTTAATATCAATGCCAAAACTAATTTAGAAAACGCTGACCAATTTAAAGAAATCCTTGTCAAAAATTATGCAGGCACCCTCATTCGCATTAAAGACATTGGATCCGTGGAGCTGGGTGCTGAGTCAGATGATTCTTCAGTGAAATTCAATGGTCAAAATGGGGTTTTTATCGGCATTAAAGGTAATCCGACTGCTAATCCACTCAATGTAATTGATGATGTCAAAAAAATATTGCCAAGCATCGCGCAAGATTATCCGCCTGCATTAGAAAGCAACATTGTTTATGACAGTACTGATTATATTCGCAGCTCAATTCACGAGGTAAAAAGAAGTATTATTGAAGCAACCATTATTATTGTTTTAGTCGTTTTTGCTTTTATTGGTGCGCCTCAGGCAGTAACGATCCCGATTATCACTATTCCTCTTTCTCTGATTGGGGTTTGCTCACTCATGTATGCGATGGGATATTCCATTAATTTATTGACCTTGCTTGCCATGGTCATTGCCATTGGTCTTGTCGTTGATGATGCGATTGTTGTCGTGGAAAACATTTATCGCCATATTGAAGAAGGACTCACTCCCTATCAAGCCGCTTTAAAAGGAACGCGTGAGATCACAGGTCCAATTATTTCCATGACCACCACACTCGCTGCTGTTTATGCGCCTATTGGTTTTATGACCGGTTTAACCGGCGCTTTATTCAAAGAGTTTGCTTTCGCGCTTTCTTTTGCTGTGATTATTTCTGGCATCATTGCGCTCACTTTATCTCCCATGATGTGTTCTAAAATTTTAAGCCCGACGATGATGCACCAAAAATTAGTCGTCTGGATTGATTCTGTGTTCGAATCGTTGAAGCATAAATATGCACGCAGGTTGTACCGTGTCCTCGAACATCGTCGTGTGGCCGCAACATTTGCTGGAATCATGTTAGTGGGTTGTATTTTGATAGCGCTCACCACACCCAGTGAATTAGCACCTGATGAAGATCAAAGCATTTTATTTTTATCGATGTCCGCACCTAAATCAGCAAACTTAAATTACACTGAGAAATTTACTGATCAGCTCACACATATTTTTAAATCTCTACCCGAGACACAAGATTTTTTTGTCGTCAATGGCAATGGCTTTGTGAACAGCGCCATCGCTGGTCTGATCTTAAAACCATGGGAACAACGTAATAAATCTCAAGCGTCAGTCTTGCAAGTATTGCAACCGCAATTATCTCGTATCGCTGGAATCAGTGCGGTAGCTTTTCCTCTTCCCTCTCTACCTGGAAGTGGTGATGGCTTGCCTGTACAATTTGTTATTACATCGACAAACGATTATGTCGCCATACATCAAGTTTTGGAAAAACTGAAAGACACTGCTATGCAAAGTGGTTTATTTATGTATTTAGACACTGATTTGAAGTTTGAAAAACCTATGCTTGAAGTCCACGTGGATAGTGATAAAGCCGCTAGTATGGGGATTAGCATGCAAAATGTCGGTGGCGCTCTCGCTACATTGTTAGGGGGTAATAACACCAATCGATTCAGTCTAAATGGACAAAGCTATCAAGTCATTCCCCAACTGCTTCAAACAGATCGTTATAATCCCGATAAATTGAATAATTATTATGTGACAACCGAAACAGGCGATTCTGTTCCGCTATCCAGCATAATCAAATTAAATATCGTGACTCAAGCCAATGAGCTCTATCATTTTCAACAGCTCAATTCTGCAACTCTGTCGGGACTTATGATGCCTGGTAAGTCAGTGCCTGATGGTCTTCGCTATCTTCAAAATCAAGCAAAGAAAATTTTTCCTGCTGGTTTTAGCTATGATTTTGGTGGTCAATCGCGACAAGTCATGCATGAAGGCAATACCATGCTTTACACGTTCTTCTTCGCGCTCATTATTATTTACCTCGTATTGTCTGCTCAATTTGAAAGTTTTCGCGATCCTTTCATTATTTTAATTAGTGTTCCGCTATCGATTATTGGTGCCTTACTGCCATTACATCTTGGCTTAGCTAAGTTGAATATTTATACCGGTATCGGTCTTGTTACCCTCATCGGTCTCATCAGCAAACATGGAATTTTGATGGTGGAATTTGCTAATCAACTTCAGGAAGAAGAAGGTCTGAGTATTCACGATGCCATCATTAAATCCGCTACGTTACGATTGCGTCCCATTCTCATGACAACAGTCGCCATGGTATTGGGTGTTGTCCCATTAATCATGGCAACGGGCGCAGGTGCTGCTAGTCGATTTGACATTGGTCTCGTTATTGCTTCAGGCATGAGCATAGGTACTTGCTTTACTTTGTTTATCGTACCAACGATGTATACTTATCTAGCGAAAAAGATAAATAAGAAGGAGACTATACTAGCCACCTTAGCGCAGGAAACTTCCTTGTGTGTCTTAACATCTCATCAGAGATGAATATTGAACTGTCGACACACAGGTCTAATCGAAACCTAGCAAAATAATAAAGCCAGTCTCATAATAATGTTTTCCATGGATGACTTTATAGGAGATATTATGCGGCGCATCAGCTTAATTGGATTTTTCTTTCTGAGCATCATGAGTACATCAACCTTCGCATTTAATGATGGCGTGCTGCCTCAAGTTCAAATAGGGGAGCCTGGCACAAAAGCTGGTGATATCATCTCCCCTGTCAACAGGATAGAAATTGCAGCATGGTGTGATTTTAATAAACAGATTGTTGTTGTGACCCCTAACATATATTTGTGCTCATACAATGGCAAAAATGGCAGTTCTTAATTTTTGTATTACATTAAAACAAAAAAGAGTAATGCATGTTAAAAAATAAACTCGTTCTCATCACAGGCGCATCGAGTGGTATTGGCGCTGCTTGTGCCAAACAATTTGCTGCTGCAGGCGCTCGTTTATTAATTTGTGCACGACGCCTTGAAAAATTAAATGAATTAACGGCACAACTAAAAACAGACTATGGCACTGAGGTATATCCTTTTCAATTAGATGTGTGTCAACATTCACACGTGGTAAAAACTCTGCAAGCGCTTCCGCATGAATGGCAAGCTATCGATATTTTACTCAATAATGCCGGGTTAGCAGCAGGATTGGATCCGATACAAGAAGGTAAATGGGAAGATTGGGAAAGCATGATAGATACCAATGTGAAAGGTTTATTGTATATGACCCGAGAAATACTGCCCCAAATGATAAAAAGGAACACGGGACATATTATCAATATGGGTTCTGTTGCAGGCCACACCGTCTATCCCAAAGGCGCCGTTTATTGTGCGACTAAATACGCAGTAAATGCAATTACTCAAGGTTTACGTATGGATTTGTTCGGTACCAAAATCAGAGTGACAACAATAGATCCAGGCGCGGTAGAAACTAATTTTAGTTTAGTACGCTTTAAAGGCGATGAAAAACGCGCTGCTGCTGTTTATGAAAGGATGGAGCCATTAACACCTGAGGATATCGCAGATGCAATCCTCTATTGTGCAACCCGTCCTCCGCACGTCAACATCAGTGAACTTATCATCATGCCGACAGATCAAGCAGCGGCTACGATGGTAGCAAGAAAAAATGAGAATGAGTAGTTGCTTCCACGACCTGTTACAACCTCTGCATCAGTTATATTTCAAGTGTTTGGAGGCAGAAAGAGACACTAGACTAGTGACCAATAATCAAATGATTAATACCGGCGGCTTTTGCGATTGACATGATATCGTTAGAAAGATGCTTAAATTGAATGGGCTTGTGTTGCCATTTCGAAAATTTAATCCACTCAATGATAAGTGCAAGTCCGGCACTATCACTTGATTTCAATTGAGAAAAATCAAAACACAATTCAAGACATTTATATAAATCAGGTAAACTTTTTTCATAGACAGACATCACATTAAAAAGAGTTAAATCTCCTGTGATGAAGAACTGATTATCTTTAAAAATGATGTCTGCATTTTTTGTTTGCATGCGTGTTCTCACTTATCCTTTATTGTGGCCAGATAAGCGCTGTAAAAGGGAATTCATATCACCTTGAGATAAGATGTCTGAAAATTGTGCGCGAAAACTGTCAAGCATATCCACGCCTTCTACTGCCATATCATACAAGCGCCAGCTGCTTCCTTTGCGAATCAGGCGATAAGTAACATGGATAGGTTGGCTTTGTGAGCTATTAATTTGGCTATTCACTTCAACCGTTTGAGCACCACCTACACCACCTCGTAATGGGAAAAATTGTATTGTTTGATCTTGATATGAGGTGAGTGCAGAAGCATAAGTACGAATCACTGTGGTAGTAAATTCTTTTTCAAATCTAGATCGTTGTTCTTGGCTCGCATTCCTCCAGATTTGTGGTGGAAGCACACGTTTAGACATTTCTGCTAAATCCGCATAAGGAACAACAAATTGATAGGCCAGGTTATAAACCGTGCTTGGTTTTGTTTTTAAAGTCGCTTGATGTTCTTTTAATCCGGCAATCATGTGATCGGCAACATAGCGCAACAAGTTAACGGGATCGCCTGTAGGAACTGCATAAGCATTAATGCTTATCAACCATCCGAACATTAGGGTGAAAAATGTGATTAAGATTTTATTGGTACGCATGTTATTCTCCATTACTGTTTTTTACTATTTCCTGTACTACCGCTAGCGGTACCGTCAGAATTGCCTGAATTTCCTATCTTATAAATAAATTGTCCAATTAATTTTTCTAATATCATCGCTGAGTGTGTCATTTCAATTTTACTCCCATTCTTCAAAAAGGTGGTATTGTACATGGGAGTAATTGCAATGTAATTGTCCCCCAATAAACCCGCTGTATAAATGCCTGCAGATGAATCATCTGGAATATCATTATATTTATTTTGAATAGTCATTTTGACGATAGCCTTAAAAGTAACTGGATCAAGACTAATCCGCGACACTTCGCCAACTTGCACCCCGCCTATTTTAACAGGAGCCCTGACTTTTAACCCTCCAATATCATCAAACAGTGCGCTGACTGTATATGTTTCTCCTGGAAACAAACTCGTCAGCCCGCTCACTTTAAATGCGAGTAGGGTTAGTGCAATCATCGCAAATAATAAGAATAAACCTACCAGACTTTCTATGAATCGTTGTGACAACATCACCAATCCCCTATCATCATCGCTGTTAATACAAAATCAAGTCCAAGTACCACAAGAGAACCATAAACGACGGAGCGGGTTGTCGCACTCGCAATACCGGCTGAGGTGGGTACACAAAAATAACCCTGGTATACTGCTATCCATGTCACAGCAATCCCAAACACTATACTTTTTAATATACCATTCACTATGTCAGCACGAAATTCTACCGATGATTGCATGTTGGACCAAAACACACCTCCATCAACGCCTAACCATTTCACACCAACCATATAAGCACCATAAATAGCCATCATGTTAAAAATAATCGTCAACAGTGGCATGGAAATAAAACCACCCCAAAAACGTGGTGAAATCACTCGTCGTAATGGATCAATGGCCATCATTTCCATACTGGATAATTGTTCTGTCGCTTTCATTAATCCAATCTCAGCTGTCACCGCCGAACCTGCTCGGCCAGCGAATAAGATAGCTGTCACAACTGGCCCTAATTCACGCGCAACACTCAACGCCACTAAGGGTCCCAGCTCTTGGGAAGCACCAAATTTTGCTAACGTATGATAACCCTGTAATGCAAGCACCATACCGATGAATAAGCTAGACACAACGATAATCAACAGGGATAACACACCTTCGGAATAAATTTGTTGTACAACCAGCGGGCATCCTTTCTTAACATTGGGTGGATAAAACATGATTCGTAAAAACAAAAATCCTGCTTTGCCTAATTGCCTTAGGTTATCTATACCCCATTGGCCCAATAGGACGACTTGATTCATCATAATTCTGTTCCTTGCAAGAAATCGTGTTGTAACGGTGTGGCAGGATAATCAAAAGGAACAGGCCCGTCAGGTAATCCTTGAACAAATTGTTGTAATTCATTTGAGGAATTACGAATAATTTCTTCTGGCTTTCCATGACCAATGACTTGTTGATTCACAATCACATAAACATAATCGGCTATCGTTAATGTTTCTTGGACATCATGTGACACGATAATACTAGTTAATCCGAGGGCATCATTTAACGTGCGTACCAGTTTAACTAACACACCCATAGAAATAGGATCCTGACCTGTAAACGGTTCATCATACATAATCAGTTCCGGATCTAAGGCAATCGCTCTTGCCAATGCTACTCGTCTTGCCATTCCACCTGATAATTCATTAGGCATTAAGTGCGATGCCCCGCGCAATCCGACCATCTGCAACTTCATTAAGACTAAGGTATGAAGCATGGATTCAGACAATTGGGTGTGTTCACGCAAGGGAAAGGCCACATTCTCAAACACGTTTAAGTGAGTGAACAAGCCTCCACCCTGAAAGAGCATGCCCATACGTCGGCGCAATTGATACAATTCCCGCCGAGATGACTGATGGATTTGTTTACCCGAAATAGTAACACTGCCTTGCAAAGGCGTGAGCTGAGCCCCTATTAATCGTAAGAGAGTCGTTTTACCTGTCCCACTAGGGCCCATAATCGCAGTGACTTTACCACGTGGAATCACCATATCAACATCATGAAACACGGCTTTACCGTTTTCATGCTGGAAAGACATTTGACTGATTTCAACTAGATTTTCTGATGTATACATATATGTTAAGTTTCGCAAATGCTGCAGTAAATAGCTAGTGGAATTATATAAAAAGACACAAGATTACGAATATGTTCAATTTTTATTCTCATTTATCTCTTTCTTATTTATTTTTTCTTGAAGGTAAATTCCAGGATGCGCGCAAATCTAAATTAACCGGAAGAGCAAGAAAGCGCGATGATGCCCGATTTTGTTTAATCCGTCGTATAGTGAAAATGAAAGTAAGTTTTCTCAAGCTTGTTCCGCATCTCAAGCACAGTTAAGATAAGACCCTCAAATATCATACTGACATCGGGATTGCCCAATGGAACATGAAAACCTCTGTCATATCGGACGTGCTGTTGTTGAAATTGAATCTCAAATGATTCGCAACCTCACGAACCGGATAGATCAAAACTTTGTCAAAGCCTGTCAATGCCTACTAAATTGTGAAGGACGCATTGTTGTGATGGGCGTGGGTAAATCTGGCCATATCAGTAAAAAAATTGCTGCCACATTTGCTAGTACCGGGAGTCCCGCTTTTTTTATTCATCCTAGCGAAGCAAAACACGGCGATATTGGCATGATCACAAAGCAAGATGTGATCTTAGCCCTGTCTAATTCTGGCGAATCAGAAGAACTTCTCTCTATTTTGCCTTTTATCAAACGCCTTGATGTCCCCTTAATTACCTTAACGGGCAAACCTCATTCAACATTAGCTAAAGCAGCAACCATTAACATCGATGTCAGCGTAGAAAAAGAAGCTTGCCCATTAGGTCTTGCTCCTACCTCAAGCACTACTGCCGCCTTAGTCATGGGCGATGCGCTAGCCATGGCTATCTTAGATAAACGTGGATTCACTGAAAAAGATTTTGCTCTCTCGCATCCGGGCGGCACACTAGGCCGTCGTTTGCTATTACGCGTGGATGAAATCATGCATAAACATGATGAAGTGCCCGTGGTACAACAACATGCTTCCTTAAAAGAAGCTTTGGTTGAAATGACCCAGAAAAAACTTGGCATGACCACAGTCATCAATGAATCTCTTCGCTTAGTGGGTGTTTTTACCGATGGTGACGTCCGCCGCGCTTTTGACCGGGATGCTGATATTCACAAAACTCAAATCCAACAGGTCATGTCTAAAAACCCCAAGACTATCTCAAGCGATCTGCTGGCAGCAGAAGCATTAAATATCATGGAGACATATAAAATTACCTCTTTGGTTGTTGTAGACGATTCCACCAAACCCGTGGGCATTCTCCATATTCATGATATTTTGCGAGCGGGAGTCATTTAATGCAGGCAGCCATTAAAAAAGCTCAATCCATACGACTCTTCATCTTGGATGTAGATGGCGTGTTAACAGATGGAATCATTTACTATGGCAATAATGAAGTGGAAATAAAAGGATTCCATATTCATGATGGCTTAGGTATTAAACTTTTGCAGAAATCTGGTATCACCATTGCCATCATCTCAGGAAAAAATTCTGAACCAGTAGCAAGAAGACTAAAAGAACTTTCCATCACGCACACTTATTTAGGTCAGGATGATAAATTACCCGCTTATGAAGATCTCAAGAAAAAATTGAAATTAAAAGATAACGAAATCGCTTACATGGGCGATGACCTACCTGACTTACCCTTATTACGGCGCGCGGGATTGTCGATCACCGTTAAAGAAGCACCCGAAATAATACAGCAACACGTTGATTTTATTACAAAATATAAAGCTGGCCATGGGGCTGTTCGTGAAGTGTGCGACTTCATCATGATCGCGCAAGATACCTATAAATCTGTGATACAATCATACCTCATAAGTTAAAATTTGATCTGTTCATGACCTATAAATATACCGCTATCAGCTTATTGATGATTATTGTCGTTGGTCTTGCCACATGGACAACGTTTTTATCTTATCGTCCTGAATCTAAAAAAGTGGCTAATATCCCTGCGCGTCCTGATGCCTTTATGGAAGATGTCACTGCCCTCATTATGGATAAGCAAGGCAAACCGAATATGAAAATTGTGACGCCCAAAATGGTGCACTACTTGGAAAATGATATGACTCATCTCCTTTCCCCCACTTAACCTTGTATCGCAAATCGCCTAACCCTTGGTATGTCACAGCAAAATTTGCCAAAGCAACACAAGGCATAGAAAACGTTTATTTTTGGAAAAATGTTGTGATTCATCACGCTGCCGACTTTAATAGTCCAGCGACATTAATTAAAACAACGACGTTGATGGTACATCCCAATAAACAAACTGCAGAAACGAATGACATCATCACTATGATTCAACCCAGTCTTGTCGTCAAAGCAACTGGCATGCACGCAGATATGAATAATGGTGATATTAAGCTTTTATCTCAAGCTCGAGGGGAATATGAACCCGGTTAAAAGAAAACAACGTAGCCTTTCAGCTGCTTGTCATCCTGAGCATGCTTTTTATGCGAAGGATCTAAACACTCACAGCGGATCCTGCATTGTAAAAATCCCATTCGCTTTCCAAACTCTAGTACTCATGCTTCTCGCCCTGTTTTTCCTGAGTTATCCTCTCGCCGCTCGTGCTCTTGAGAGTGATAGCAAAGAAAAACTACATATTTTCGCCGAATCAGGCACCTATAATTACAAAACCGGTGTCAATGTCTATGAAGGCAATATTAAAATTGATCAAGGAACCACTCACCTCACGGCAGATCGCCTTATCACAAAAAGCAATGCTCAGCATAAAATTCAAGAAGCGATTGCCTATGGTTTACAAACCCTCGCCCATTATTGGACGCTGCCCAAAATAGGTGATCCTGAAGTTCATGCGCACGCTAAAATCATAAAATTTTATCCGCTAGAATCGAATGTGACGCTGGAACAAGATGTGCATGTCACTCAAGGAGAAAATAGTTTCCAAGGAGAACTGATCCACTATAATAGTAATGAACAAACTATCACTGTCCCAGCTTCAAAAAATGGCCGTGCTGTGATTGTTTATAATCCAGAGAAATCTTAAATCCCTATGCCAACACTATTACAAGCTCAGCATCTCAATAAAAAATTTAAATCACGCGAAGTGGTTAAAGATGTTTCTTTACACATTAAACGTGGTGAAGTCGTTGGTCTACTAGGCCCTAACGGTGCAGGTAAAACCACGTCATTTTATATGATGGTAGGCTTGATCTCCGCTGATGGTGGCACCATAAAGCTAGATGACAATGACATCACAAAATTCCCCGTGCATGCGCGTGCACAACTGGGTATCAGCTACTTGCCCCAAGAAGCATCCATCTTTCGCAAGCTAACTGTTGCGCAAAATATCATGGCCATTCTCGAGCTACGTCGCGATCTCATTAAATCTGAACGCAAGTTGATGCTAGAACAATTGTTAGAAGAATTTCGTATCACTCACATTCGCGACACAGCAGGAATCAGCTTATCAGGTGGCGAGAGACGCCGCGCTGAAATCGCGAGAGCCCTCGCCACCGAACCAAAATTTATTTTATTGGACGAGCCATTCGCCGGGATTGATCCCATTTCCGTATTAGATGTTAAGCGCATTATTAATCACTTACGCAAACGCGATATTGGCATTCTGATTACAGATCATAACGTGCGTGATACGCTCAACATTTGCGAACGTGCTTACATCGTGAACCAAGGAAAAATTATTTGCGAAGGAAATCCAGAAACTATTTTAATGAATAATGAAGTCCGAGCTGTTTATTTAGGCGACGACTTTAACTTATAACATAATGAGAATAGAAAGGAGAACGAATATGCAACTCCAATTCGTGGGTAAAAATATTGACGTAACACCAGCGCTTAAATCACTAGTCACAGAAAAATTTAAGACCCTTGAGCAACGTTTTACTCATATCACTAAAGTCAATGTGGTTTTTTATGTAGAACATAATTCACAAATCGCAGAAGCCACCCTACACCTCGATGGGACAGAAATTCACGCCACCGCGGAAGATAAAGATATGTATAAAGCTGTGGACACATTAGTGGCTAAATTGTTAGGACAAATGACCAAACATAAAGAAAAAATCATTGCTAGTCATCATCAACGCTAATCTAATACTATGATACATGAGCAACTAACGATACAAAACAAGCTTGGCCTACACACACGTGCAGCCGCCAAGCTTGTTGACACAGCAAAGAAATTTTCGAGTCGCATTGAGCTCATTTATCGCGATCATATGGTTGACTGCAAAAGTATTATGGGTGTCATCACACTCGGAGCGCAAAAAGATAGTGTCATTGAAGTTGTCATCACAGGTGAAGATGAGCAACAAGCATTAGAAGCCATTAAAAAACTAATTCACGATAAATTTGGCGAAGAATAAATTAGGGCGCTAATGAACATGCACCTTTTGCATAATATAATTTCATCGTCTTTTCCTTTTACTTTCAACTTCCAGCAATCATCATTTCTTCGAGCAAGATAGAACCTGTGCGAACATTGCCGCGCACATCCATATCATTGCCCACTTCAACAAGGTGTGCATACATATCTTGCAGTTTGCCTGCGACAGTAATTTCATGCACCGGATATTGAATTTCACCTTTCTCAACCCAATAACCACCCACACCACGTGAATAATCTCCCGTCACCAGATTTACACCGTTACCCATCATCTCTGTGATCAACAATCCTTTGTCCATGGTTTTTAGCAATTCAGGTAAATTCTTTTTACCGGTTTTAATTGTCAAATTATGCACGCCGCCTGCATTACCGGTGGTTTTCATCGCTAATTTTCGCGCAGAATAAATACCTAATGAATATTGCCGCAACACCCCCTGTTCGATAAATACATTGGGGCGTGTGGCAATGCCATCTTCATCAAATGGCGCACTGCCCAACGCATGGGGTAAATGAGGTTGTTCTTCAATGTGCACAAACGAGGGAAAAATTTTCTTATCCAGATGATCTAACAAAAAAGATGACTTGCGATATAAACTTCCGCCTGATATTGCAGCAGTAAAATGCCCTAATAAACCACGCGCTTCTTCAGCAAAAAAAATCACCGGCGCTTTCATAGTGGGGAGACGTCTTGCACCTAAGCGACGCACACTTCGCTCTGCCGCTTCTTTTGCCACATGAGATGCAGACTCCAACATAGCGGGATCAGCGGAAACGGTGTAACTGTAATCACGCTGCATCTCGTCACCTTCTTTTGCAATTAAGACACAGCTAATTTCATGGCGCGTATAAGGGAAAAAGCCAATAAAGCCATGACTATTCGCATAAACATGTATCGCTTCCATAGTCGCAACCGAGACTTCTTCAGCACTCATGATGCGTTTATCATAGGCAAGCGCTTCGCGCTCACACTGACACGCTAGTTCAATGGCTTTCTCAACAGAGATAGGCCAGGGAAATGCTAATTCTAATTTTGGATAATCAAATCCTAACTCTTCTTTTGCCGCCAATCCTGCAGCAGGATCTTCATCTGTAAATTTTGCAATATGGCAAGCGGCTTCTACTGCGGACCGCACTGATTCTGGTCGCATATCGGAAATACTCGAAGAGCCGCTGCGTTTACCAAAGTACACATGAATATCGATGTGTTTATCTTGATTGTATTCAACTGTTTCAACATCGCCTTCGCGTGCGCGAACAGAAAATCCCTTATTGGCTGAAATATTCACTTCTGCTTGATGGGCACCTAAGCGCTTAGCTTCCTGAAGTACATCATTAGAAAGTGATTGTAAACGATTTGCATTAAATACAGATTGTTCGATTTCATTCATGCATTATTCTCTTATGCTTTTGTTCCACCCACGGTTAATTCATCTACACGTAATGTAGGTTGTCCCACACCCACTGGTACATTCTGCCCATCTTTGCCACAAACACCAACACCGGTATCAAGCTTTAAGTCATTCCCCACCATAGATACTTTTGTCAGCGCATCAGGGCCATTACCAATTAACGTCGCTCCTTTCACTGGCGCACCAATTTTACCGTTCTCAATGAGATAGGCTTCACTGGCAGAGAAAACAAATTTGCCTGAGGTAATATCGACTTGACCGCCACCGAAATTGACTGCATAAATCCCTTTTTCAACTGACGCAATAATTTCTTGTGGATCTGATTGGCCGGGTAACATATATGTATTCGTCATACGTGGCATAGGCAAATGTGCATAGGATTCCCGACGGCCATTGCCCGTTGATTGCACCCCTAACAAGCGTGCATTGCGTTTATCCATCATATAACTGCGCAAAATTCCATTTTCAATGAGGATATTGTTTTTTGTAGGCGTCCCTTCATCATCCATATTAAGCGAACCACGACGATGAGGAAGCGTTCCATTATCGACAATTGTGCATAAGCTACTTGCAACTTGTTGGCCCATGCGACCACTGTAAGCTGAAATGCCTTTGCGATTGAAATCACCTTCTAAGCCATGGCCCACTGCTTCATGCAATAACACACCTGGCCAACCAGGACCTAATACAACGGTCATGGGTCCTGCCGGCGCTTCCACCGCATGCAAGTTGACGAGTGCTTGGCGTAACGCTTCGTCTGCGTAACTAAATGCTAAATCGCCGTGCAAAAAGTGGTGGTAATCGACTCGTCCACCTCCTCCTGCATAACCCGATTCACGTCGGCCATCTTCTTCAACTACCAAGCTCACATTGAAGCGCACTAAAGGTCGAACATCCGCTGCCAACTGACCATCGCTTGCCATGACTAATATCGTTTCATATTCGCCCGCTAAACTAATATTCACCTGTGCGATGCGGGGATCTTTCTTGCGTATATAACTATCGACGCGTTGTAAGAGCGCGACTTTGTCTTGCTCAGAAAGAGAATGCAAGGGATTGAGTGGTTGATATAGCTCGCGTCCTGGCAGTTTATGCCAAGCTTTCACCACTTGTTCGCCTCCTTGCTTAGCAATACTCCGTGCGGCACTGGCTGCTTGTTCGAGTGCGGGCATCACGATATCGTCTGCGTAAGCAAATCCCGTTTTCTCACCACTCATCGCACGCACGCCTACGCCTCTATCAATATCAAAGCTGCCTCCTTTGATAATGCCATTTTCTAACACCCAGGATTCAGAATAAGTCGATTGGAAATAAAGATCTGCATAATCGATGTTACGTCCACCTAATTGGTGTATTACATGATGCAATTGATTTTCAGTTAAACCACCTGGATCCAGTAGATCGTGCCGAACTAACTCAAGAATATCAGTCATAATATCAAGCCCCTGCTTCATTCAACGGATTATGCCGGATCAATATGGAATGGCAATAGGAATGTGTCATTTGATTTTCCTTGTCTACATGCTAAAAAAATTCAAAGATTAATCTAGCCACTTTGACTGCCTGTTTCATTGCCAAGCAATTCAATTCTCGGTAATTCTCTTCTCAATACGATTTCTTGTTGCGGATAAGGAGGTTTGATGCCATGCGCTGCAAACGCATCCCAAATAGTCATCAAGAGAGTCGATGTCACGCCTGTTCTGGATTTTACTTGGCGGATATTAACAAAGTAACGAATCTGCACTTCCATGAGCGTGTCACTCATTTCTTTTAAATACACTTCGGGGCCCGGGTCTTTCAGTATATCTTTATGCGCGGCAAGTACATTTTGAATGATGACTTTGACTTGATGCGGATTATCATAACGGCTAATTTTTACATGCACGATGCTGCGGATGGTATTATCTTTTGCCGTCCAGTTTGTAAATGGCTTATTAAAAATTTCAGTGTTTGGCACCACTAATTCCGTGTAATCCCAAGTGCGGACCTTGACAGCGCGACCGCCAATATTCGTGACTTCACCCTCAATGCCATTAATATTAACAATATCTCCGACACGTAATGGCCGTTCCAAAAGAATTAAAAAACCACAGGCAAAATTGTTTGCCAAATCTCTTAAACCCAACCCAATACCGAAAGCAAACATAGCAGCAATCGCAGCAAGAGCACTCAAATCAACCCCTAACACGCGCAAGCAAAAGAATCCGCCTAACAAAATCACACTGTATTGACTCAAAATAGCAATGCTATTGCGAATGCCCATGTCTTTGGTGCGAGACAATAATAAGCGGTAAACAAATTCACGTGTCCATTTCGCTGACCAATAAAAAACAGAGATCACAACAAACAGTTCGATGATATTGATTGGTGTAATAGTGGCATTAGAAACTTTGACTAATTGATAATGCAGCAATCCCGTCAGGCGCTCTACAATAGGCGATTGCTTATCCCAGCCATACAAGAGAAATAAAATAGCCCATGCGACAAAAAATAATGTGAGACGAATTACTTTATCGAGAGGCTTTAAAAAAGCTTCTGTCCAAAGCCATCCATTATGGACATATTGGATCATTAACCGTGATAACTGCTCCATGCCATCGGAAAATAATCCACGTACAATCAAATAGCCCACTAAGACAACCAAGAAAACACCTTCATACCATGAAACCGTCATAATCAAGTTTAAAAAACCAAACACACCGATAATGGAATTTCCAAGCATGAGTAAGGGAATTAAAATACCAATCAATCGAATACTTCTTCGTAAATACGGATGATGAGACTCCATATGTGAAAGAATGAGATTAGGCACGACATCCCATGAGCGCAATAGAAATACTGACACCACCATAAGCAACAGCAAAAATAACCGGTCAAACAATGCCTTGAGCTCATAGATCAATGGCAATTGATGCACGAACACAGTGAGAGCGGTAATCAATGCGCCAACCAAAATGACGCCTCGCAAGCGTCGATATAATCTCATATCGTGACCCGTCGTATCATGCGTAGTCTCGACTAAACTAAGACGGGCAATCAGGATGATGCCTTTGAAGGCCAGCCATACAAGAAACAAATACACGATAAAAATATAATGCTGTAATGGAATACCAAAGAAATACATGATTCCCATGATATTGCCCATTACAACGAGATCAATAAAATCTCGTCGTAACCACTGTAAACTTAACCATTTCGAATTGAGTTGATCTCGCCATTTGGAAGGACGCGTGAGTAATGTATTTAATTTTCTTTTTAAGAAGAAGACAAACGCAAGCAGCCCCGCTTCCGCAATACCAAATACACTCCATGCAAAGAAAGTGGTTAATTCAAACGCTTTCATGAGGGAATTAGATAAACTCTTCATGACTTGGAAAGTGAGAGCAGGAACCAACAATAATTCTTTACCCAAGTCTAATAATGTTTTCAAACCAAAGGTGGGAAATCCTTGACGCGATGATAATTCCACTTGCAATGCGTGATCTAATGCCACACGGAATTCCGATAAATTTTTGCTAATTTTTGCAATATCTGCATCCGATGTTTTATATTCTTCTTTAAGCTCGGTTAGTTTTTCAATGTATGCTTGAAATTGTGTCTCATTGCGCTTGCGCCTAGATAAGTAATTAACATGATTCTCCAACGTACTGATTCTTGTTTTTAAGAGGGTATCAAGACGAGTAATTTGCTTATTGATAGTTTGCGCTTGGTCACCAATTTCATTGAGTACACTAATCGAATTATTTCGCAAGATGGCAAGTTTCATTTGTTGAACTTGATCACTATAACGAGCGATAAGTGATTGCGAGTAAGCATAATTAGCCTTTTCATTCGCATAATAAATATCACGCTCAACAGCGGAATAAGCGGGACGAGATTGAACAGGATCAATCTTTGCCAAGCTGGCATATAATGCATTTAATTGTTGTAACCAATAATTTTGCTGCTCTTGATACGCTAACTCATTTTTGACTTGTTCTTGTTTAATCGTTAATAAACGCCGTGATTTGAGCAGGGTATTCACTCGATTGTATTTTTCACTGCGTAATGTCAGCACATTGGAAGCGACATTTTGCAAATCTTGCAGATAAGCTAACCGGATTTTTTCCAGACCAAGCAGTTTTTGTTGATAACCCAAATCTGAATGCAACTCTTGAACATTTAAGAATTCATCCTTAGCCACTTTCAACCCAAAAATACTTAATACATTGAGTTGATTTTCAATTTCTTGAATACTTTTTTCTATCCATGAGATGGACTGCTGCGTATCAGTTACTTCAATATTGATACTGTCGATATTGGATTTGGAAACTGACACATCAAGTGCTGCCTTATCCAGCAAACTCTTATTTACTTTTTCCACCGCCAATTCTGAAATCTGTTTGTCATGTTGACGTTGTAAATCTGTTAGCTCTTGTTCTCCCTGATGCAAACGATTTTTTAATAAACTAATTTGTTTTGTCACGAGTTGAAGACGATCAATTGTTACATCGTCAGTTTTAGTCTCAGCATGGACAGCCAGCGTCATCAAGCTCACAAAGAGGGCAAGAATGAGTGCAGGCCAATTAATATAAGACTTACTCAACAACAGCAGGGGCATGATGCAATACCTTATTTCTTAAAAGCAGTAGAATCAAAATGCCTGGAAAACTTAATAAAAAGGCAGCCAAATAAAACTGAACCCAACCCATATTTTGAACCATAAATCCTGCCACTGGTCCTAAAAATACTCTGCCAAAGGAAGCCACGGCAGAAAGCAAAGCAAATTGACTGGCTGTAAATCGATGATCACAAAGCGACATCATGAACGCAAGCAAGGCTGCAGTACTCATGCCCGTACAAAAATTTTCTATAAAGATAGAAAGCGCCATGAGTAAAAATTGTTTGCCCACCAAAGCCAAGACAACAAACATCAGATTAGAAAAAGCCTGGGCCAGACCAAACACGAGCAGCGCACGATAAACATTCCAGCGTGTTAAAATCACACCCCCGACAAAGACACCCAGTATGGTTGCGATAACACTGACCAGCTTATACGCTAACCCAATTTCAGTGAGTGTAAAATTCAACCCATGGAGAAGAAAATTAGTGATTAATTGTAGTGCTAACGCATCACCAAATTTATACAAGGTAATGAATAGAAGTATCAAAAAGATTTTTTCTCGCTGCAACAAATCGCCTAAGGCCGCAATCGTAGTTTGCAATACATTTCTCGACACATCATTAATTTCTCTAGGTCTAGGCGCAAGATAGGTTGCAACCATGGAAAAGACCATGAATAGTGCCATCAATTCATAGGTGATTTTCCAGCCTATGTAATCGGCCAAAATCAACGCCAAACCACCCGAAATGAGTGCCGCAATACGCCAGGCAAAGACATAATAGGCCGCGCCTAAGCCACGCTCTTCTGGTATTAAGATGTCTGTTTGATAAGCCGTGATGGAAATATCTTGAGAAGCTGAAAAAAAAGCGATAAATAAGGCGACCATCCCCATGCGCGTCGCTTGAGATTGTGGATCCATATTGGCTAACACAAGAAGAGTCAGTACGACGCCTGCTTGAGCAAGCAAAATCCACCCTATCCTTTTACCTAGCACAGGGATGCCGTAATGATCCATGATCGGAGCCCAAAGAAACTTTAGTGTATAGGGCACGCCGAGTAATGAAAGCGCTCCAATCGTCACAAGATCAATATTTGCTTGGGTAAACCAAGCTTGTAATGTTGAATTTGTTAAAGCTAGAGGCAATCCGGATGCAAATCCAAGGACTAATATCGCCAATAATCGAGAGTTTATTAGTATTTTTGATTTTAAAGTATGCATAAGGAATAGTTTAAACTGAAGAACAAAATAGCTTGAAATTTTAGCACTAAAAAAAAGGTATTGATAGTTAATGATCCAAATATCCAGCATACTCATGACTATGTACTCGGGTAACTGACTGACATTCGCGAACAACACAAACGAACCGATATTAGTAATAACCCTAAGTATGAAAAAGACAATTTCTCTCGTAACATGAAAGAACTATTCCTGAATCAATGCCTTCGCCTTGAGCTTTGGGAAACAGCAGAAGGAAGTAGTATAAGGATATAAAGGATAGATGGGATTATTAGGATATTTACTTTGGAGGCGTACTGTATGAAAAAGATATTTATAAGAGCAGCTCTTCTTATTACTAGTTTTGGCTTAGTAGTAGGTTGTGCATCAAACACACAAGGGCAAAACACAGCAATCGGTGCAGTCGCAGGTGCCGTAGTAGGTGGTGGTGGCGTTGCCTTAGCTTCGAGCTCAGGTGGAGCTATTGCTGCAGGGGCTGTAGTAGGCGCTATCGTCGGCGGCGTGATCGGTCATTCTATGGAAAGCACAGATACCGCACAGGCTTACACCGTCATGGAAAAGAATCCACCCCATAAAGCAAAACATTGGAAAAATGCAAAAACCGGAAAGCACTATACCTTTATCCCAACCAGCAAGCATATTGCTCTTAAAGGATACTCTGATTGCCGCAATTATCGTGTCGTTATGTATGATAATGGTCAAAAGCAAGAATCAGCTGGAACAGCTTGCCGTCAACCTGATGGCTCTTGGCAAACCATTAACGCCTAACCCTATCCTCCGGCCAATAATCGGCGCTTTATCAAGCGCCGATTTTTTTAAATACACAAAACGCGCTTCAATTCTGAGTTGATGTTAAACTATTTACAAATAATTAATCTGAAGTTGATCAACTCTGGAGTGTTCGAATGACAATTAGTGTGTTTAATCTCTTTTCCATTGGTATTGGCCCGTCTAGTTCGCATACCGTAGGCCCCATGAAAGCAGCACATGCGTTCATGCTTAGGTTGCAACCTTCGCAACTTCAACAAACAAATCGCATTAAGATTGAATTGTTTGGTTCCCTTGCTTTCACCGGCAAAGGGCATGGGACGGATAAGGCTATTTTATTAGGTTTGGAAGGCAATACTCCTGACATTGTCAATCCAGATTCTATTGGACCCCGCGCGAAACAAATCGTAGAAGAGAAAACCATACGGTTAAAGGGAATACGCATTATTCCATTTGATTACATCACAGATTTTATCTATAACTTTAAGGATTTATTACCCTTCCATACTAATGGCCTGCGTTTTACCGCCTATGACAGTCACGAAAAAGAAATTGATTCACGTGTATATTACTCTGTAGGCGGCGGTTTCATTGTAGATGAAGAGCAAGCTGCCCATCCACAAACTGTGGATACAACGGCTTTTCCCTATCCGTTTACCAATGCCAAGACACTCTTATCACTTTGTGAAAAACATCATCTTTCCATCAAAGATATCATGTTAGCCAATGAATCTAGTTTGCGTCCTGGCTATGAAGTTAACCAACGATTACTCCATATCGCTCAAATCATGCACGAATGCATAGACAAAGGTTGTCACGCCCCTGGTATTTTACCGGGTGGCTTAAATGTAAAACGTCGCGCTCCAAATCTCTATCAGAAATTACGGCATAAAGGGAAACCAACATATGAACATATGGACAGTATGGAATGGCTAAATCTTTATGCAATTGCAGTGAACGAAGAAAATGCAGCGGGCGGACGCGTGGTCACTGCTCCCACGAATGGCGCAGCTGGTATTATTCCTGCCGTTTTGCACTACTATCTTACTTTCTTCCCTCATGCGAAACAGGAAGATGCCATAGATTTTCTATTAACAGCAGGCGCCTTTGCCGTTCTCTATAAAAAAGGCGCTTCGATTTCAGGAGCGGAAGTGGGCTGTCAAGGTGAAGTAGGCGTCGCCTGTTCAATGGCAGCGGGTGCGTTAACTGCATTATTAGGCGGTAGTCTTTATCAAATCGAAAACGCAGCAGAGATAGCGATGGAACATCATTTAGGGTTGACCTGCGACCCCATTAATGGTCTGGTACAAATTCCTTGCATAGAACGTAATGCAATGGGAGCAGTGAAAGCAGTCAATGCAGCACGATTAGCTTTACTCGGGGATGGGCAGCATTACGTTTCATTAGACAAAGTCATTGCGACGATGAAACAAACTGGAAAAGACATGATGTCCATTTATAAAGAAACGTCTCAAGGTGGCTTGGCTGCTAATTTGCCTGAATGTTGAGGAGCTTCTCATTCGATAATGTTTCTTGAACTTCAGAGATTATAGGTAACTACTTCGCTCCCTTATGAGAATGCTCTAACAATCGCTGCTTACGCATTTTGCGCAACTGCCACAAAGTGAAAACAGGACCCGAGAGAATATAAAGAAAGAAAAGAGTGAAGAGCATTTCTGGAGGCTCTAAAGCAATAGCCGCAATGATAAAGACGGCGAGCACGACTTTAATAAATGGAACTCTCCCTTTAAAATCGACTGATTTGAAGCTTGAATAACGGATAGTACTCACCATCAGAGCGGCAATTGCTATGGTCAAAGCGGCGAAGGGAATAGCAATAGCCACTCCGACAATATCATAGGTAGAACCCATCCAAACGATGCTTGCAATTAGACCCGCAGCGGAAGGACACGGTAATCCTTGAAAATATTGTTTGTCACTCACTTGGGTATTAAAACGAGCCAATCTAAGCGCTGTTGCGGCTGCATATAAAAAGGCAGCGAGCCAGCCTAATTTTCCCAAATGATATAAAGACCAGCTATAAATGACTAAAGCAGGTGCGATACCAAACGCTGCCATATCCGACAAACTATCGTATTGGGCACCAAAAGGACTTTGTGTATGTGTCAATCGTGCCACACGCCCATCCAATCCATCTGCCACCATGGCGACAAAAATAGCGATAGCAGCCGTATCAAAAAGCCCTTTCATCGCAGCCACTATGGCATAAAAACCAGCAAATAACGCTGCCGTCGTGAGAAGATTTGGCAAAAGATAAATACCGCGTTGTGATACTTTTTCCAACGGCGGTTCAGAATTAATCAAGTTTGGATCATTGGTTTTGCTCATGAAAACCTCATTCTTTAGGTGTTTTTCTTTCTAATGCTTCAAATGCCTTAATGCACTCTTCTAATTCTGAGTCCAGCGGGGCTTCTACTGTAATACGCTGCCCAGAAGAAGGCAAAGTAAAATCAATGCGTCTTGCATGTAAAAACATACGTTTCAATCCTAACTGGTGCGCTGTCTTATTAAAGTCAGCATCCCCATAACGATCATCACCGGCGATAGGATGACCTTGGTGTTTTGCATGGACACGGATTTGATGAGTGCGGCCTGTAAACAGTTTCACTTCCATCAGCGTAGCGCCGGTAAATAGTTGGATAGGATGGAATACCGTCAAGGCTGCCTTTCCTTCATGATGAACCTCAACCACATGTTTTCCTCCGTCACGATAATCTTTATGTAGAGGCAGATCCACACGCAGTTCTGATTCTTTCCATTTACCTTTGGTTAAAGTCCAATAGATTTTAATCACTTTACCTTCGCGAAGCAGAGAGTGCACCTCGCGTAAAATGCGTTTCTTTTTCGCCAATATCAAACAACCGGATGTTTCAGAATCTAGTCTATGTGCTAATTCAAGATGGGGGAATTTAGGATAAAGATGACGCATTGCTTCTACTACGCCAACCCTGACTGTGCTTCCTGCATGGACTGACATCCCTGACGGTTTATTAATAATGAGAAAATTGTCATCTTCGTACAATATTCGACTAGATAATAAGTGCGCCGTCTGCAGACTGGGAGGAACTTGTTTAGCTTGTTCATCTAGAAAAACTGGCGGCAACCTAACATCATCTCCCTTTAAAAGTCGATAAAATGCTGAGATTCTCTTTTTATTGACGCGAATTTCTCCCTTTCTTATCAATCGATAAATGCGTGAACGTGGCATTCCTTTTAACTGATTGATTAAAAAATTATCAATACGCTGCCCTTCTTCCTCTGAAGAAATGATAAGGTGTCTAACATTGGATTTTCGCTTTAATACTTTTTTGTCTATCATTTTTCAATACCTTAGGCACTGCGTCATCCTCTGTCCGAGGATGACGCAATTTATAGCTTGGCTCATATTGGTTTTTAATTGATATAAAATCAAGATATTGATAATATTCACCTTAGCCTATTAAGGTTTTTTATTTGGCTGACACTTTTACAGCCATAATGAATGATGTTTAGAATATTTTGACTAAACGTGCTTTTTAGCCACCGATGACGCGGCGTTTTTTATGTTACGCATTATGCGACAAAGAGCAATGAATTTTGTGGGTTTGGGTTGAGGCTCAAACTGGACATGCGAATGGTTTAGTAGGTTTTCCAAAAACCGATAACTGGAGCGAGAAGCCCTATTATAGCGCTTACTCCAGTAGAACCGAGCCTTTGAGCTCTTGCTTTGTGAAGCAATTAGAAACCTGCTCTTACATTTACGACCGCCTTCATCCGCGTTGCATAAGCACATATAAATAAGTGGATGAAAATATGAATAGAATGCTTATTAATGCAACTCATAAAGATGAAGAGTTGCGAATCGCGCTTGCTAGTGGACAATTTCTTTATGATCTTATTATTGAATCAACGTCCCGCGAACAGAAACAATCCAACATTTACAAAGGCAAAGTCACTCGTATTGAGCCTAGTTTAGAGGCGGCATTTGTCGATTATGGTGAAGAACGTCACGGGTTCCTTCCTCTTAAAGAAGTGGCGCGTTCTTGTTTCAAGAACAGTTATAACGATTCAGGCAGACGACCAACTATCAGTGAAGTACTGGAAGAGGGTCAAGAGCTGATTGTTCAAGTTGAAAAAGAAGAACGCGGCAACAAAGGTGCAGCTTTAACCACCTTTATTACCTTGCCAGGCTGTTATCTTGTTCTTATGCCCAATAATCCTCGGGCAGGTGGAGTGTCACGTCGCATTGAAGGCGATGAACGTGATGAACTTCATAGCGTACTCAACACATTACATGTTCCAGAAGGAATGGGTTTAATTATCCGTACGGCTGGCGGCGGTCGATCTCAAGAAGAATTGCAATGGGATTTAGAAATTTTGCTTCGCCTATGGGATGTCATTCAAAAAGCGGCTAATGAAAGATCCGCTTCTTTCCTCATATATCAGGAAGGAAATGCTGTTATTCGCGCATTACGGGATTATTTACGTAAAGATATCGATGAAATTTTAATTGATCATCAGGATGTGTTATGAGGATGTGGTTAACCATCTTAAACTGATTCGACCTGATTTTGTTACTCGTGTGAAACTTTATAAAGATCCCACTCCTCTCTTTACTCGTTTCCAAATTGAAAGCCAAATTGAATCCGCCTTCCAACGTGAAGTACGTTTGCCATCGGGCGGAGCTATTATTATCGACCATACCGAAGCACTGGTCTCTATCGATATCAATTCAGCGAAATCGACAAAAGGTGGCGATATAGAAGAAACAGCATTGATGACCAACTTGGAATCGGCAAATGAAATCGCAAGACAATTACGACTTCGCGATATTGGTGGATTAATTGTCATTGACTTTATTGATATGACACCTATTCGCAATCAACGTGAAGTGGAAGAACGCCTTAGAAAAGCATTGTCTATGGATAGAGCGCGAGTACAGATCGGCCGAATCTCACGTTTTGGCTTACTTGAAATGTCACGCCAACGTCTTCGTCCCTCACTAGGCGAAGCCAGCCGAGTCACTTGCCCACGCTGCTTAGGCCAAGGCACGATACGTGGTATCGAATCACTAGGCTTATCTATTATCCGTATCATCGAAGAAGAAGCATTGAAAGAAAATACAGCTCAAGTTCGTGCTATCTTACCGACTGAAATTGCCGCCTATCTTCTTAATGAAAAGCGACAAGCCATTATCGATATTGAGAAACGTCAGGGCGTAGCCGCTATCATTGTACCAAGCGCACATCTACTGACACCGCAATATGAAGTAGAACGCATCCGATTGTCAGACATCACCGAAAAAGATGAAAAATTAGCTAGCTATAAATTAGCGATTAAGCCTGAGGTTGCCAGCCAACCCAATATTACGCCTCTACCAAAGCCGCACCAAGAACCGGCGATTAAAATGATGCCTATGGAAGAAATGCCCGCTCCTCCTTCTTCCATACCAACCCATCAGCATCCTCACCAAAAAGAGCAAGAAGGCCAGCCTGGCTTACTGAAGAAATTGTTTACCTTCCTCTTTGAGAAAAAAGAGCAAACGACTACCACTTCAACAGAATCGGGCGAGGGTCAACAAGGGAGTGGCGGATTTAAGCGAGAAGGTAGAACGCGACATAGTACTAGTAGACATAAAGGACCACGTCATCGTCATCGTGGCGGTCGACGAGACCGTGGCGGCAGGCATAGTGGTGGTTCTCGCAGTCATGAAGGTCGTGATAATAAGCCGCGTGAAGCAAAACAACATAGTAGTGATCATCAGCGAGACAGTGATAACCGGACAACCCAATCTTCTCACCAAGAGAGAGCTGAACCGAAAGAACGAATCGAGCAAAGAGAAAAAACTGAGCAAAAAAATACGCATTCTTCTGCTGGTAGCAATCTCTTGCAAATCATTGAACAACCTCGCCCATCGGAACAACGGCATAAGGAACCTAGACATGCTCAATCCCCTGTGGAATCCCCAAGTGAACCCATTCAGCAGCCACCTAAAAGCAATGTCACTCCCATGGAGCCAAAAAACATTGATGCTACTCATCAAGCGGGAGAACCTAGAGAGAAAAAACAACGACCTCGTTTTCACCCCCATCGTCACCGGTATGCCAAACAGAAACATGAGAAAGGTGAACAAAACCGTCATACGCTAGAAGGCGAAGACATTTATAGTAATAAAGGAAAGAAAAAAGAGGGCGAGGAATAGTAAGGGACCCCTGGGTTTCACTGCGCCAGCGAAGAACTGAGGATCTCCTGATCTCAGGATGATCAAGAGGTCCTCGGTTCCTCGCTGCACTCGGCCCGAGGATGATGTGGAGAGTGGTCCCAAAGATGGGATTCACGGTTAAATTTCTTCTTCACTTCCCATACGTCTTGCACGAGATTCCAGCATCACTGGAATATCATTGATGATGGGAAAGGCAATGCGATCAAAACGACAAATCAATTCTTGATTAGTTTGATCGTATAAGATCTCCCCTTTACACACAGGGCATGCTAAGATTTCGATTAAATTTTTATCCATCGTGTTATCTATCTGTTTTATCAAATCAGAATGATGTTACTCGGAAGTCGCCACAATGACAACGCATCGATTTAATTTCAACCAAGTGGATCCTTCTTGGCATGCATGCTTACAAAAAGGGTTATCTCAGGTGGATACTCATTACTTAGCATCGCTTGCTCAGTCCAGCAATTGGCTGCCAGGACCTGACAATATTTTTAATGCATTCTCCCTCCCCCTTGATCGAGTGAATTATGTTTTATTGGGCGAATCCCCTTATCCGCGTCAAGAATCAGCCAATGGTTATGCGTTTTGGGATGCAGCGGTCAATGAAATTTGGTCTTCCACCGGATTCAGTAAAAAAGTTAATCGCGCGACATCACTGAGAAATATTTTAAAAATGTTACTCATTGCGGAAGGAGTGCTAGATTCCCGCCATATGACACAAGAAAATATTGCACACATTAATAACACTCCCTTTGTCCAAACTAACCAAGCATTTTTTACCAACTTACTCAATCACGGATTTTTGTTATTGAATGCGACCTTAGTATTACAGTCTGGCCCACCCCAATCTGATGCTCGAGCCTGGCTTCCCTTTCTTAATTGTGTTCTAGACAGTTTGATCAAAAAAAAGTCAGGCATTACCTTCATTTTACTAGGCAGAATTGCTTCGGCACTTGATCCCTTCATCCAAGATCATTCCCAGGTTAAAAAGCTCTGCGCTGAGCATCCCTATAATTTATCTTTTATTACTAATCAAAAAGTTATAGAGTTTTTCAAACCTTTGCATTTATTGCGTAAACATTAGTTTCTTATGGATGCAAGCCATCCTAAGTTTGCTATACTTGCTTAAAAAAGATAAAGTTATAATTAAAAGCAAAGAGGTTTAAAGAGGGATAATCATGCGCATACTCCTTGTAGAAGATGATGAGTTATTGGGCGAAGGCACACGGAAAGGTTTGACTCAAGATGGTTATACCGTTGACTGGGTAAAAGATGGCGCCTTGGCAGATCAAGCAATGAAAACTGAAAAATTTGATTTAGTTGTCCTTGATCTTGGTCTCCCTAAAATGCCTGGTATTACCGTGTTGCAAAATTTACGAGAACGCGGCGATACCACTCCTGTTTTAATTCTTACTGCACGTGAGTCAATAGAAGACCGAGTGAAAGGCCTAGATAGCGGTGCTGATGATTACCTGACCAAACCCTTTGACCTTTTTGAATTACTCGCCCGTTTAAGAGCCCTCCAACGACGCTTTGCTTCACGAGCAGCTCCGCTATTGGTACACAATGATATTTCTCTTGATCCAGCTTCTCATACTGTTTCTTTCAAGGGCGAGCCGGTCAATTTATCCCGCAGAGAATTTGCTCTATTGCACGTCTTGTTGGAAAACGCAGGTCGTGTGTTTCGCGCGAACATCTCACTCAATCCCTTTATGGATGGGGTGAAGAAGTGGATAGCAACGCTTTGGAAGTTCATGTTCATAACCTTCGTAAACGCTTCGGTCAAGAGTTCATCCGTACCGTACGCGGCATAGGTTACACTATCGAAAAAAGTAAAGAAGAAAAATGATCAAATCGATCAG
The DNA here is from genome assembly GCA_963711205.1 of uncultured Gammaproteobacteria bacterium. Classification (GTDB taxonomy): domain Bacteria; phylum Pseudomonadota; class Gammaproteobacteria; order DSM-16500; family DSM-16500; genus Aquicella. Next base: position 1,044,638 of record CAVQDE010000001.1, on the reverse strand, counting down.
ATATTTCCTTTTAATTAGCTTGCTGCTGAGTATCACTATTGCATCAGCAATTAATGGGATTGGAAATTATCTGCTCGATGAACAAGTCATACAGCCTTATCTTAGACGGGCAACTTATCAGAGTTGCGTCATTAATTGACATTTTAAGCCAAACAACCATTCCCAATTCTAAAGTCAAAGCGGATATCATCGATTTATTTACAAAAATTCAGCCTATCACCAATCAGAGATTCTTGTTTCAAGTCTGGGATAAAAATGGAGCATCGTGCTTGAATCCGCAAATTTCTCAACCCGTTCTTTACGAAATTCACCTATAGGCTTTAGTGATAAAGTGATCAGCGGAAATGATTGGCGTATCTATAGCCAGTACGATGACAAAGCCCAATTTAAAATTATTGTGGCGAATTATATAACTTACGACGTGAACTTGCGGATGATATCGCACGCAGTAACGCCAATATCTTGCTAATCACTTATCCTGTGTTTGGTCTCTTGGTCTGGATCATCATTAGTCTGGCACTGCGCTCAGTGACACGCGTGACCACACGAGATTTCAAATCGAGCTTCGACCTTTCTAGAACCTGTCCAATTGACAGAAATACCTGTGGAAATTAAACCGTTGGTAGGCGAATTAAATCAGCTATTTATTCGCCTTAAACTTGCCTTTGAACGAAACAAGCGGTTTGCCGCGGATGCTGCACATGAATTACGTACGCCACTCGCTGCTCTTAAAACACATGTTCAAGTCGCTTTAAAAGCAGATAATGAAATCAGACAGCAATAAAGCATTACAAAAAGTCATAGAAAGTGTTGATCGCAGTTCCCATGTCGTTGCTCAATTATTGACACTTAGTCGTTTAGGTGAAGAAGAAGCATTGACTGATATTAAACCATTAGACTTACATAAATTAGCCACTGAAATCATTGCCTATCTTGCTCCGCACGCATTAGAAAAAAATATTGAAATTGAACTCACGCCCCCTCCTCCTGCACCCATTGTTGTAGGCAATGATACTGCCATTAGGCATCTTGATTCGTAATGTTGTCGACAATGCCATTCGCTATACACCGCCTCATGGGGAGGTGAAAGTCAGTGTTATCGCATACCGATAACCAAATTATTTTTAGAGTCATTGATACCGGACCAGGCATTCCTGTTGAACTTCGGGAACGTGTTTTTGAACGCTTTTATCGAATTTTGGGCACAAAAGCATCAGGTAGCGGCCTCGGTCTCGCCATTGTTAGCCAAATTACGGCCTTACATCATGCCGCGATTCTTCTATCAACGCCTGCAAATGGTATTGGATTACAATTCGATGTAGCATTTCCCAAGTATCACGCTTAAAATCGGCATTCTATATCTAGCATGAATGATCATGCGGGTCTGATTGACTTCTAAAAGTGTGTCTGAGTAAGGTGGAAGCATTTTTAGGAGACAAGATGGAATGCTCAAAAATACCAACTGGTGCCAAGTATAGAAATGAATGTCTTCCCAGATTGAAGCGTTTATCCGGGATCCAAATTAACTGCCAAGGAACTTAAGACGACACATGCTAAAACGTTTATTACCCCGGCAAATCACTTTTTTTCAGCTATTTCAACGAGCAGCAGATAAATTAGAACTGACTTCCACTGAATTTTCAAATCTGCTGCAACATCTCGATAATCAACAACATTATGTGGATGAAATCGCAAAACATGAAGAAGAAGCGGATCAGATAGCTCATAATACTTTCGAATTGTTACATAAAACCTTTATTACTCCTTTTGATCGTCATGATATTCATCAACTCACAAGCACCTTAGATGATATCATTGACTTGATTAATCGCATTGCTCAACGTTTCCCTTTTTACCAGCTCAAATCTGTCCCAGAAGAAATGATTAAACTTTCACAGTTGAGTGCTGAAGCAACTCGACATCTGAAAGCGTCCATTTATTGCTTACATTCCCTGAAAAATTCAGCTGAGATATTTGCTCACTGTAATGAAATCGATAGGGTTGAAAGTAAAGCACATCAAGTAGTACTTGCCGGAGAAAAAAAATTATTTATGGAAGAGCAAGACTTCAAACAATTTTTTAAATTGAAAGAAATATATGGCCATTGCAAATCGGTAATTAATCGTTGCCAAGATGTTGCAAATATTTTGAAAGGCATTGTGCTTGAGTATTCTTAAATCTTGTAAAGAATAATTTCACTTTTTTATCGATCGTAAAAGCGCTTAAGTTTGGGCTAAACAGATTGAGAAAAAAAGTGTACATCGTTATTCTTAGCAAGCATTTTTTTCGGGAAGATCGCTCAAAGATGCGTACCAGTGGGGAAATAAAAAAATGAAGTTTTTCTTTTACAAGGCCTGAATATGGATACATCTTTGACGTTAGTGGTGGTTGTCATTGGCTTTGCTCTTTTTTTTGATTTTTTAAATGGCTTTCATGATGCCGCCAATTCCATTGCCGCTATGGTATCCACCCGGTTATTAAAACCACACTGGGCCGTACTTTGGGCAGCCTTTTTTAACTTTGTGGCTTTTTTATTCTTTGGCGTGCATGTTGCCACCACTATAGGGACTGGGCTTGGTGGATCCCAATGTTATTAACACTTATGTTATCTTTTCTGCCTTACTGGGAGCGATTTTTTGGAATATTTTTACCTGGTACTTTGGCTTGCCTTCTAGCTCATCCCACGCACTCATTGGAGGCCTTCTTGGCGCTAGTATCGCACATGCAGGGATGGAACCACTCAGGTGGGTTGGCATCATCAAAGTACTTTCAGCTATTGTTATTTCCCCTTTGCTTGGCATGATTATGGGCATGTTATTGATGCTAATCACAGCCCGGCTCTTTTTTTATTCCAACCCTAACAAAGTGGAAGGATGGTTTCATAAATTGCAATTTTTATCCTCCGCCTTTATCAGCTTAGGCCACGGTAGTAATGATGCACAAAAAACCATGGGTGTCATTGCTATGTTACTTTTCTCATCCAATTTGCTTGGTAATCATTTTTATGTGCCCTTCTGGGTAGTTATTTTGTGTAATTTTGTGATCGCATTGGGAACGATGTTTGGCGGTTGGCGTATTGTTAAAACCATGGGCATGAGAATTACTAAACTAAAACCGGTTAGTGGATTTTGTTCTGATACAGCCAGCGCTTTCACGCTAGCCTTAGCCACCATGCTAGGTATCCCGGTCTCCACCACTCATACCGTCACGGGTGCCATTATTGGTGTGGGTTCATTAAATGGCTTTTCCGCAGTACGTTGGGGTGTCGCAAAAAATATTGTATGGGCCTGGATATTAACCATCCCCGCGTCAGGATGCGTAGCTGCCCTGGTATGGGCGATAATACAATTTGTGACTTCTGACATCACCATCGCACTTTATTCTAATTTATCTAATTTATTTGTAACGACATAAAAAATTTCGCGAGTGTACATTCTTACTTTCTAACTAGGGCGTGTTGACACTGACAGCAACTCCTTTTTTTTATTAAGTAAAGCGCAGGAGGGCGGAGCCCGATGAGCCATTAATAAAAAAAGGAGTTGCTGCCAGTGTCAACACGCCCTAAGTATAGTCAAATTTCTTTTCTTGTTCCTGACTAAATTTACTCGCTTCGCTGAATGCCATTTGCACTATATTAGCCATGATATTATTAGAACAATAAGAAGAATAAGTGAGTGGCGTCCAACATGTATCATGCATATTTTTCTTTTTTAAATAATTCTCCAAACTAGATAGTGTGAGTGGTTCATTGCCAGCAATAAAATCAATAAAGACATCTGCTACAGCAATCTTTGTATTTTTAGGAACAGCACTGGAAAGAAAAGAAGGTGTCAAGTAGCCTAACCTCGTTTGATACTCAGGACCTTCACTGCGATATATTTTATAGCTATTAATCAAGCACACCATAAAAGCACGTAGTTGTTTTTCATTTTCAAACTGGATAGGTTCTTTAAATAACTTAAGCAATGCTGCATCTGCTTTTACTAACCACGCATTTTTGTATTCTTCGGGAGTTTTACACTGTTCTTTTAATGAGTGCATATCAATTTTTAATACAAGTTTAAATAAATCTTCTTTTTTTATTGTGGACAAAAAGTCATTCCACTCTTCATTATGAAGACAATTAGTCATCGCAGACACTAGCTCGTTTACCGTTGGTATGCTTTGCAAAATATAATTAATCAATTCATTCTTTCCATTTTCTCCATAACTACCTGTATGTTGATATTTATCACTTGCCAACGCAGCTAGAAGTCGTGCCTTACATTGAAGCAACTGTTGTCTTAACAATTCCTCCTGATCGTCCGGTCCTGCTTCATCAGGATGGTTGTTTAAATGCTGTTTTAGTAAAAAGATAGCTTCAGAATAAACTTTAGCTTCTGATGAATGTGTTTTAATTAGTTGCTCTTCAGTTAATGAAAGAGTGGAACTCATATTGTTCAATTCCGCTTTCTCATGAATCTCAAAGGCTTCTCGTACTCCTAATGGTATTCCTTCATCAGTCAAAATAAATTCATGTAATTTTAACGTAGATAAATTTCCCCTCCCTGGAAAATAATAAAGAATAGGATCTAATGACATGAGTAAATAGTATATGTGTTCGTTATTTGTCTTAGTCAGTTCTCTTGCCAAAATACAACATGCGCGATTCAATAAACTGTTTGAATGCAGATAACTGGCATCAGTCTTTTTAAGTTTTTGGCGTAACTGCAAATAGCCATAGAAAGGTCGGAATGTTTTTTCTATCTCCAGCATTTTTACCAATTGTGCAAATCCCATAGCGGATTCGAGTTTAACGAGTATGTGAATGGATGATTTTAGCGATACTGACATAGCCTCGATAAGGCTATTGCTTGCGGATAAATTTGCGATTTCTTTTCCTACTTCTTTTATTCTCTCATGTTCGTTGCGTGCTTCCATGCTTATCCCTCCAACTGAGTTTGGTTGTAAAATTCTCTTGTTCACCCTAAATAAAGATAAAGCACGCATGCTTAAGGGATCCTTAAGAGAAAAAAATTTATTATTTAAGCTTTCCTTAAGCTGTGTTAGTGCAGTATGGAATCATATTCGCGCTTATGATGCGCAAAGAACATATCGACCTGGCCGATATGTACTCCTGTGAGGGGAGTAATAGGCGGATGGTTATCATCCGCCTTATTTTTTAACGCCATTCTTTTTATCCAACTCACGAAAATACGCAAGACGCTCAGCTATCTTCGCTTCAAGACCACGCGACGTTGGTTGATAATAAGTTTGTCCTGATAATGTGTCAGGAAAATAATTTTCTCCTGCAGCATACGCCTCAGATTCATCATGCGCATAACGATACGCCTTACCGTAACCTAATTCTTTCATGAGCTTTGTGGGTGCATTACGCAAATGCAAAGGAACTTCTAATGACCCATATTTTTTAGCTGCTTCCATTGCTTGACCAAAAGCGACATAAACCGCATTACTTTTAGGAGCACACGCAAGATAAACAATCGCTTCAGCAATAGCCAGTTCACCTTCCGGCGTTCCCAGGCGCTCATACACATCACAAGCCTGCAACGCTATTGCCAATGCTCGCGGATCTGCAAGTCCTACGTCTTCATTTGCCATTCGAATCACGCGTCTTGCAATGTAACGTGGATCACAACCACCATCTAACATGCGACAAAGCCAGTATAAAGCCGCATCAGGTGAAGAACCGCGTACTGACTTATGCAATGCTGAAATTTGATCGTAAAAAGCTTCACCTTGTTTATCAAAACGGCGTAAATTGACTTGAAGTACTTCCGCTAATAAAGCGTGTGTCACGACGAAACCATGCTGGGAAGAATCTGTTTCTGCTTGAGCCAAATCAGAAATAATTTCTAAGAGATTCAATACTTGTCGCGCATCACCATCCGCTGCCCGCACTAAAATGTGTTGCAATTCTACTGGGAATTGCAAAGAAAGATTACCTAGTCCTTTTTCTTTATCTACCAAGGCTGCACGCAATACTTGCAATAAATCCTCTTCCGATAGACGTTTTAATACATAGACCCGCGTACGCGAAAGCAACGCACTATTCAATTCAAACGAAGGATTTTCAGTCGTGGCCCCAATCAAAATAAAAGTACCGTTCTCAACATAAGGAAGAAACACATCTTGTTGTGATTTATTAAAACGATGAACTTCGTCGATAAATAAAATAGTCGCTTGTTGATGTTCGGTGCGCGCTGCTTGTGCTTCTTCTACCACTTGGCGTATATCTTTCACACCCGAAAAAATCGCTGATAATCGTATGAAGCTAGCATGGGTTTTATCCGCCATTAATTGCGCAAGTGTCGTTTTTCCTGTCCCCGGAGGTCCCCATAAAATCATGGAATGCAAAATACCGTTTTCAATAGCACGACGTAAGGGTTTGCCCAAACCTAGCAGATGGGATTGACCTACAAATTCATCCAACGATGTTGGCCGCATGCGCGTGGCAAGCGGCTGAAAAGTCTTATCGAGGGGTTTATTGTTTTTTCCGTGTTTCATCTATCACGTCAATTTTTGCAGTTGGTTTAAAGGTAAATAGCGACGCAGACAGTGTAATGTTAGTTTGGATATTTTCATATTGAATAACAGTAGTGTGCCCCAAATTATCTTGGAGACGCATTTCATGCAGTTGATTAGTCTTAAAACCCATTTCAATAGAAGAAAACATATTGTCAGATTTTTTAGGTTTCAACTCAAATCTATTCAGCCCTGATTTTGTTGGTAATGATTGTACCAAAAAATCATTTGCTAATGTGGTATTAACATGACTGAGTAATAACGCTGGTGTTTCTCCTGCTGCACCACTCAATGAGCGTATTGTTACTTGTTCTAAATCAGGATCATAAATCCATAACCGTGTTGCATTTGCAATAATTAACTGTGGAACGGGCTTAGTCACATCCCAACGAAATTTGCCAGGACGTTGCAAAGCCATGTGTCCATAGGCCCGTTGAATCACCTTACCACGATTGTCATAAACTGTTTGAGTGAAATTCGCGCGCACAGTGTGCACCGAATTCAATAAATTTGATAAATCTATACTTGGATCGGCGTAGGTCGTCGTGACCATTGCAAATAAAATAAGTGCAGCTAAATAACGCAAGAAAGATATACTCATGATTAGCCTCAATGTTAATTATCATACAAGCATGACGCAAAAAACGCGTCAATCCATAGGTGGAACAGCGGCGATAACTTCACGCGAACCATTATGATCCATGGAGCTTACCAGGCCCGCTACCTCCATTTCTTCCATCATGCGCGCTGCACGATTATAGCCAATTCGTAATCGGCGCTGTACTAGCGAGATGGAAGCCCGGCGACTTTCTGTCACAATGCGTACCGCCTCATCATACAACGGATCTTGCTCACCAGAACGATCGCTATCCCCGTTGCTGCCCTCACTTTCTTCATTTGTTACGCCTAATGTATATTGAGGTTCACCCGCGCTACGCCAAGCAGCAACCACTCTATGTACTTCCTCATCCGCCACATAGGCTCCATGCACACGATTGGGAACACCGGCACCAGGCGGGAGATATAACATATCACCGTGCCCTAATAACTGCTCGGCTCCTTGTTGATCCAAGATAGTACGTGAATCAATGCGCGATGAAACTTGAAATGCCACACGAGTCGGAATGTTAGCTTTGATGAGACCTGTAATGACATCAACAGATGGACGCTGAGTAGCCAGAATCAAATGTATTCCCGCCGCACGCGCCTTTTGAGCAATACGAGCAATTAAATCTTCAACCTTCTTGCCCACTACCATCATCATGTCCGCTAATTCATCGGCAATGACCACGATGAGAGGAAGAGGTTCTAATTGCGCTTTAGCTGACGCTTCATCCGTGACTAAAATACCCGGCATAGTAAGAGGCTGACCTTGTTTAATGGCATCTGATACCTTTTGATTATAACCCGCGATATTACGCACCCCTAATGAAGCCATGAGACGATAACGCCTATCCATTTCAGCGACACACCAACGCAAAGCATTCGCTGCATCTTTCATATCGGTGATAACGGGAGTAAGCAAATGAGGAATGCCATCATAAACAGAAATCTCTAACATTTTTGGATCGATTAGAATAAAGCGCAATTGTTCCGGTGTAGCTTTAAATAACATGCTCAGCAACATGGCATTTAAACTCACAGATTTTCCGGAACCGGTTGTACCTGCCACTAATAAATGCGGCATTTTGGTGAGATCTACCACAACAGAATTACCTGAAATATCTTTGCCTAAGACTAAACTCACCGGAGAACGAGATTGCACATAGCGTTGCGACTCAAGAATATCACGTAGAGTGACTAATTCACGATTTTCATTGGGAATCTCAAGACCAATCACGGATTTTCCAGGAATGACTTCCACGACTCTCACACTGACTGCAGACAAGGATCGTGCAATGTCTTTAGCAAGTCCGGTAATTTTACTGACTTTGATGCCTGGCGCTAATTCAAGCTCAAAACGCGTAATCACAGGACCAGGATGAACATCCACTACTTTCACTTCCACTCCAAAGTCAGATAAGCGTTGCTCAACCAAATGAGATAGCTCTTCAAACGAAATATTAGAGAAAGGTTTTTCTAACATCGGTGGAGGTGGATTCAATAAGGTTAAGGATGGCAGCGTACCTGGCTCTAATTTGATGTTAGGATCCATGTCGATTTTTTTCTTCTCGCGCGGTGGTTCCATTTTGGGTGCCACAGGAGGTTTTGCAACAACAGCAGGTGGCGGCGTCACACGTTCTACTATTCGCTCTACAACCGGCTCTTCTCGCTTCTTCTGCTTAGAAGCAGGGACAGAAGTAGAATCAGGCTTGGTTAATGATGCCTTGAGCATGAGACGCGGACGATACGTGCGTAAATAATTCCAACCCGCAGTGAGATGCTCGCCAATGGCTTCCACCACCCACAGCCAAGATAAGCCTGTGACCAGTGTGATTCCACAAAGCAATGTCGTGATGAAAATCAATGTACTTCCAGCTTGATTAAAGAGTAACGACAAACCACTGCTTAATAAGTCACCCACAATACCGCCTGAATTCGCAGGTAAATGAGATTTCGCTTTAATATAAAAACTCACTAAGCCACATGCACTGATGATTAAAACTAACCATCCTAGCGATTTTACTACCCATTCATGCGATTTTTTGGTTGAGGGATCATGTTCGTCTAAGCCTAACCAACTTGATAACACGACGAGAAATGGAAATAGATAAGCAACCGTCCCGAAAAGAGATAAGAAGATATCCGCTATCCAAGCTCCAACTCGGCCGCCCCAATTCGTGACTTTTTTCCCCAGCCCGGTACTTGACCAACCAGGATCATTGGCATGATAAGTAATGAGTGACACGAACAAAAAAATAGCGAAAGCAACGGAAAGAAGAAACAATCCCTCACGTAAACGATGCCGCATCAGAGGTGAAAGCGGACTCCGTTTTTTGTTATCAATTGCCTGTTTATAACGATTCTTCATAGGATCTTTAGCTCTCTGCATGACGCCTATTCGCTCCGCTTGGGGGTTTACCCTAACACCATCTTTACGTACTATATCTGGTTTTCAGTGATTTTATACTAGCTTTATGACAATGAGAATTAGAGAGATATGACAAATAAACATCATAAATTAATTATCCTTGGATCGGGTCCGGCAGGCTGGACAGCAGCCGTTTATGCAGCGCGCGCTAACTTAAAACCTATTGTCATTACCGGCATGACACCTGGGGGACAACTGAGTTTAACGACAGAAGTAGATAACTGGCCAGGAGGCAAAGCAGGCTTACAAGGCCCTGATCTCATGGAAAATATGAAACATCATGCCGAACGATTTAACACAGAAGTGATTTTTGACGAAATCACCTTTGCTGATCTAAAACAAAAACCCTTTGTCCTGAAAGGTGAGCACACTTATACCTGCGATGCTTTGATTATTGCAACAGGAGCGAGTGCTAAATACTTAGGCCTTTCTTCTGAAGAAGTATTTAAGGGAAAAGGGGTCTCTGCTTGCGCAACCTGCGATGGATTTTTTTATCGGGATCAGCGGGTTATTGTGGTAGGAGGAGGGAATACCGCCGTTGAAGAAACGCTTTATTTATCCAATCTGGTATCCCATGTCACTCTTATCCACCGCCGGGATAAATTGCGCGCTGAAAAAATCATGGTCGATCATCTTCTAAATAAAAAAGCTTCCACAGGGAAAATTGATATTGCGTGGAATAGCATCATTGATGAAATTATCGGTACTGATCAAGGCGTAACTAATGTCCGTATTAAAAACGCGATCACTGGGGAAATTAAATTATTGGATGCAGCAGGCGTATTTATCGCCATTGGCCATAAACCCAATACCGATATTTTCACTGGCCAATTGGAGATGGAAGGAGGATATATCCTGACACAAGGCGGTTCAGGCAACAATTCCACAGCAACAAAAATACCAGGTGTTTTTGCAGCAGGTGATGTTTCTGATCCCACATATCGTCAGGCAATTACCGCCGCCGGCTCAGGTTGCATGGCTGCGCTGGATGCAGATAAATACTTGGATAGCTTATCCATGGGACATAAATAAGGCACTTTGATGGATGACGCAAAAAACGCTAAGCCACCTTGCGAAACTACGTTATAATTCAATTCTTAACATTTAATTGAGATGGAGACAAATGGCGAAAGAAGAACAAATAGAAATGGAAGGCACCGTAATTGATGCCCTACCAAACACCATGTTTCGAGTTCAACTCGATAATGGTCATATTGTGTTAGCCCATATTTCTGGAAAAATGCGTAAAAATTACATTCGCATTTTGAAAGGCGATAAAGTAACGGTTGAGATGACTCCATATGATTTAACTAAAGGCCGCATTACATTCCGTCATAAGGAAGGTAGCAGCCGTCCCACAGAAAAAGAAGAATAGTCCGCCATTGTCATTCTGGCATGCTTAATGGGGGCAGTTGCTTCCCCTTTGTCATCCCGGAATTTAGCACTGTTTAGCGAGTGCTTTTTACGAACCCCGTTTAAAAGCATCTCGGGCAAGCTTAGCCGTGCTTAGATCTTGTCATCCCGGAATTTAGCACTGCTTTGCGAGCTTGCGAGCACCGTTTAAAAGCATAACAGAGCAAGCTTAGCCGTGCTTAGATCTTGTCATCCCGGAATTTAGCACTGCTTTGCGAGCTTGCGAGCACCGTTTAAAAGCATAACAGAGCAAGCTTAGCAGCTTAGATCTTGTCATCCCGGAATTTAGCACTGTTTAGCGAGTGCTTTTTACGAGCTTAGCAGTGCTTAATGTCCGGGACCCATCCATCATCAACATAATTCTAAATAAAGATCTATCCAGTTTGGGTTGGCATTTTCTATTAAATTAGCTTTCCAATTCCTACGCCATTTCTTTATCTGCTTCTCCCGTAAAATAGCTTCGTTAATATCATGGTAAATTTCATAATACACTAGCTGATTTACATTGTACTTTTTGGTGAAGCCAGCAACGATGCCTTCTTTATGTTCATAAACTCGTTTCAATAGATTGCTCGTAACACCAACATACAAAGTTCCATATTTTTGGCTAGAAAGGATGTACACATAATATTGGCTATCAAACATAATAAATTCCTGACGGATAAAGACCTTGTCATCCAGGAATTTAGCATTGCTTAGCGAGTTTACGAGCTTAGCAATGCTTAATGTCCGGGAACTATCTCGACTATCGTATTAGGTTATGGGATGGGTCCCGGACATTAAATGCCCCTAAACTCGCAAGCTCGTTAAGGGGCACTAAATTCCGGGATGACAGAGGTGGGCGACTTACAAAAGGGGCAGCAGAGAAATCATCGTCATCTTTTCTACTGTTTTGGTCTAATGATTTAATAGACACGTGCAATTCATATTTTAAGAGAAATTGATCAGTCCACCTCCTATCGAAAACGCCAAACATGTATTGATCTAAGAGCTCTTCATAACGATTCATCTCCACCTCTTATATTTCATCTTGTAATTCTTGAGTTATTGATCCTAAAAACTTATATATTTCCATTCGTGTTACCTTCCAGTTTTTAAAAAATTTAGTAATAAGTCTAATGATTGCATGACTCAAAAAAATCCCGAACCATCTTTTATTATTCTTGTAAGGATTCGGGGTTAGCAAAGATTTTTAACTCGTCTTCAGCACTGCTGTGCCTAAAGTATCCTCGATTAAGAATTTGATTTTTCCTTTTTCTATCGTGACCTTCACATGACCTCCATTACTTAGCTTGCCAAACAATAATTCTTCGGCAAGTGGCTTCTTAATTTGTTCCTGAATCAGACGAGCCATTGGTCTTGCGCCCATATTCTTGTCATAGCCATTTTTCGCAAGCCATGCTCGTGCTTCTTCATCCACTTCTAAGATCACGCGTTTAACTTCTAATTGACCTTCCAGTTCAGCAACAAACTTATCCACAACAGACAGAATAGTTTTTGGATCTAGTGCTTTAAACTGAATGATAGCATCTAAACGATTACGAAATTCCGGTGAAAAGACTCGATTCACTGCAGTCAATACATCCGTTGATCTATCTTGTGACAGTAAAACCAATGTTGCCTTTGTCAATCAAATCTGCGCCAGCATTGGAGGTCATGATCAACACCGTATGACGGAAATCAGTCTTACGTCCATTCATATCCGTCAATGTGCCATGATCCATAATTTGTAATAACAAGTTATAAACATCAGGATGCGCTTTTTCGATTTCATCCAATAACACAATAGAATGCGGAGTTTTATTCACTGCTTCTGTTAATAAACCGCCTTCGTCATACCCAACATATCCGGGAGGCGCGCCAATTAAACGTGATACGGAATGACGTTCCATGTATTCAGACATATCAAAGCGAATCAATTCAACGCCTAATGATTTTTGCTAATTGTTTACATACTTCTGTTTTACCTACACCCGTTGGACCAACGAATAAGAAAGAACCAATGGGCTTATTTGGATCGCGCAACCCAGAACGTGCAAGCTTCACAGCCGCACCTAAGGTTTCAATAGATTCATCTTGGCCGAAGATCATCATCTTCAGATCACGCACTAAATTTTTTAACACTTCACGATCAGATGCAGACACATTTCGTTCTGGCACTACGCGCAATTTTCGCCACCATTTTTTCAATATCAACAACGTCAATTATTTTTTTGCGATTCTCTTCAGGAAGCAAATATTGATAAGCACCGACTTCATCCACTAAGATCAATTGCTTTATCTGGTAAATGACTATCACTGATATAACGCGCAGATAATCGTGCTGCGGCCTCCAACGCATCATCAGTATATCTCACATTGTGATGTGCTTCAAAACGGCCACGTAAACCTTTTAAAACTTCTATGGTTTGTTCTATGGTTGGTTCTTTCACATCAATTTTTTGAAAACGTCTATCTAGCGCATGATCTTTTTCAAAAATGCTGCGATATTCTTTATAGGTTGTAGAACCAATGCAAGTGAATTCACCAGAAGCAAGCAAAGGTTTAATCAAATTAGAAACATCCATTAAACCACCAGATGCAGCTCCTGCACCAATAATAGTATGAATTTCATCGATGAATAATATCGCGCCTTTTTGTTCTTTCAATTGATGCAATACACTCTTTAATCGTTTTTCAAAATCACCACGATATTTAGTGCCTGCTAGTAAACTGCCAAGATCCAGTGAATAAATCACACTTTCATGTAAGACAGTGGGAACTTTTTTCTCGATAATGAACCGTGCTAAGCCTTCGGCAATCGCTGTTTTACCGACACCTGCTTCGCCCACCAGTAAGGGATTATTTTTACGGCGTCGGCATAGAACTTGAATCGTGCGTTCAATTTCTTCTTCGCGGCCAATGAGTGGATCAATCAATCCCATTTTCGCACGTGCATTCAAATTAGTTGTATATAATTCTAAAGGACTGGTACCACTTTCTTCTCCATCCTTCAGATTCTTCAGAATAATGATTAAAAGGATGGTCAGTGTCGAGGCTGCTGATTTTGGTTTGGATGTGCCATGTGCAATGTAATTAATGACATCTAACCGGCTAATATTTTCTTGGCGAATGAAATAAACACTTTGACTTTCTTGTTCACTAAAAATAGCCGCTAAAATATTTGCACCAGACACTTCCGTTTTACCCGATGATTGTACTTGGAACACAGCACGTTGAATGACGCGTTGAAAACCAAGTGTTGGTTGGGTATCTCTGTCATGAACATTAAGAGGAATAATGGGAGTTGTGCGGTCAATAAATTCAGTTAAATTACTGCGTAAGCGATTGATATTAGCACCGCAAGCTTGCAATACTTCTAATGCCGACGTATTGTCTAGCAAAGCCAATAAAAGATGCTCGACAGTGACAAATTCATGTCGTTTATTCCGGGCCTCTTTGAACGCAGTATTTAATGTGTACTCAAGTTCTTTGTCCAACATAACACTCCCCTCCTCATCAAACGATCTTTTTATTCTTATGCCGTTGTTATGCTCTCCATGCTACACAGTAACGGATGATTCATGTATTCTTGCATAATCAATCACCTTTGATATTTTAGATTCCGCTATCTCCCTGCTAAATACTCCGCACACTGCTCTTCCTTTTATATGCGCTTCTTGCATCACGAGAGCAGCCTGCTGTCTATCCATAAAAAAGTAACTTTCCAAAATATCTACCACAAATTCCATAGGTGTAAAGTCATCATTATGTACAATCACCTGATAAAGAGGTGGCTCAGTAAGTTCACTGAGCAGATGTACATTACTTAAAGATTCTTTATGTTCCTCATTTTTCATGTTTCTTACCTTTTTTATAGACGATAGAATTTATATTTTCCTTAAATAGAAAATATTTTTTTAAAATGACAAAAATCGCGGAAATTACATCTATAATGTAAAAATGGATACCGCAAAATAATGGGTAAATTGTATACTAAATCAAGGTGATGTGCAATAATTATACAATAAAACCGGGGGAAGAGGGGTAGAACAAGGAAGAGACGCCGCTTAGAAATTCTGCAATCACTACGAATACAAATTCTTTTCAACTTTCAATAAGTTAGCCATAGGTAGCACCCCACGATAAGCAAACCGCAGGGTGATGTGTGTAAGAATAGTACACTTACATATGCTTAATCATAGCCTCGCCAAATCCAGAGCAAGTGACTTCTTTTGCGTCTTTCATTAACCGGGCAAAATCATAGGTCACTGTTTTTGCGGTCACATTGCACCATTCATTCCTTTGAGAATTAAATCCCCTGCTTCCTCCCAACCCAGATGCCGCAACATCATTTCTGCTGAGAGAATAATTGAACCTGGATTCACTTTATCCTGACCCGCATATTTAGGAGCTGTCCCATGAGTAGCTTCAAACATAGCCACGGTATCACTCATATTAGCGCCAGGCGCAATCCCAATCCCACCCACTTGCGCTGCCAATGCATCTGAAATGTAATCGCCATTCAGGTTTAATGTGGCAATCACACTATATTCTGCAGGCCGCAGCAAAATTTGCTGCAGGAATGCATCAGCAATCACATCTTTGATGATGATATCTTTACCCGTTTTTGGATGTTTAAACACATGCCAAGGACCCCCATCTAAAGGCTTTGCACCAAATTCAGTTCGCGCCACTTCATAACCCCAATCTCGAAATGCACCTTCTGTAAATTTCATGATATTACCTTTGTGCACCAAGGTAACAGAATCACGTTCATGATCAATCGCATATTGAATAGCGCGTTTGACTAAACGAGAGGTTCCTTCTTTTGAAACAGGCTTTGACACCAATACCGCAATTTTCCGGGAAACGAATTTTTTTCACCTTCATTTCATTTTGTAAAAATTGAATAACTTTTTTGGCATCAACACTGTTTCGCTTGCCATTCAATGCCCGCATAAATATCTTCAGAATTTTCACGGAAAATAACCATATTGGTATGTTCCGGCTCTTTCAAAGGACTAGGTACGCCCTCAAAATAACGCACAGGACGTAAGCAGACATAAAGATCAAGCTCTTGACGCAGCGTCACGTTAAGTGAACGTATGCCCCCTCCTACAGGTGTGGTGAGTGGTCCCTTGATAGAAACGGCATAGTCACGCACAATTTCAATGGTTTCTGAGGGTAACCAATTCTCTTTGCCATAAACGTTGGTAGCCTTTTCTCCCGCATAAATTTCCATCCATTGAATCTCGCGCTTGCCGCCATAAGCTTTTTTCACTGCCGCATCAACGACTTTTTTCATGACCGGCGAAATATCGATGCCAGTACCATCTCCTTCAATATAGGGAATAATGGGATTTGCTGGAACATTTAACGTAAAGTCTTTATTGACCGTAATTTTTTTACCACTAGAAGGAACGGTGACGTGTTGATAAGCCATAGTGAAATCCTTTTTTATTATGAAAAAGTGGCTCATGGTAGCAAATTTTTTCTAAAGTTGTCATCCCGCTTTGCTCTAGTCTCCTCGGGTCGAGGTGACGCTGGTGTAGCGCATAAGCCCGATATCGTTATAATACGTACTTAAATGAATCATTAAAATAATATGTACTAAGAGTTAACTGCTATGTCTCTACACACATCTCCCTCTCATATTATCGTCGGTCTATCCGGTGGCGTAGACTCATCCGTCGCTGCATTTTTGTTAAAAGAAGCAGGCCACACTGTGGAAGGCGTCTTCATGAAAAATTGGGAAGGTGACGATACAGAGACCTATTGTTCTGCCGCAAAAGATATCGCTGACGCACAAGCGGTTTGTGATCGTCTTAACATTGATCTACACGTGGTGAATTTTTCAGATCAATACTGGGAACGGGTTTTTACTTATTTTCTCGATGAATACCGAGCTGGCCGCACGCCTAATCCTGACATCCTCTGTAACAAAGAAATCAAATTTAAAGCGTTTCTAGACTATGCCAAACAAAAAGGGGCTGATTATATTGCGACGGGGCACTATGTCCGTTCACGCAAAGAAGACAACCAGGTGACATTGTTGAAAGGCCGTGATCCACAGAAAGATCAAAGTTATTTTTTACACGCATTAAATGAAGTGCAATTAGCACAGAGTCTATTTCCTGTGGGCGATTTGCCCAAGCGGGAGGTGCGCGCCATCGCAGAGAAACTGGGTTTTAACAATCATGCCAAAAAAGATAGCACGGGTATTTGTTTTATTGGGGAGCGTAAATTTAAAGCTTTTTTAAACCAATATTTACCCGCTCAACCTGGCGAAATTGAAACATTAAACGGTGAAATCCTAGGTCGCCACGATGGGCTCATGTTTTACACAATGGGTCAGCGCCAAGGCTTGAATTTAGGGGGCAAAAAAGGCAAAGCGGAAGCCCCATGGTACGTGGCCGATAAAGATATCAAGCGTAATGTCCTTATCGTGGTACAAGGCGATCAGCATCCTGCTCTTTTTAAAAAAAGCTTGATAACAGGTCTTTTACATTGGATTAATTCACCCCCTACTTTGCCCTTAACAGTGATGGCGAAAACCCGCTATCGCCAAGGAGATCAGCCCTGCCTGATTGAGCCAGTTGATTCTTTCCATTACCGCGTTATATTTGAGCAGCCACAACGAGCCATCACGCCTGGTCAATCTATTGTTTTTTATCGAGATGAAGTTTGCCTTGGCGGTGGTATCATTGAGAAAGCATAAAACATAAACAGGTTTAGGAGTCATCATGGATACCTCTACATTAATGGCTATCTCCCCATTAGATGGCCGTTATCATGAAAAAGTAAATTCGTTACGCGCTATTTTTAGCGAATACGGCTTAATTAAATTTCGTGTGATCGTCGAAATTCGCTGGTTAGAAATGCTGGCTACCTTTGGTAATCTGCCAGAAATTCCGCGACTCAGTGCTCATGCTAGCAAACTGCTCAATGACATTATTGAAAATTTTTCCATACAAGATGCTTTACGCGTCAAACACATAGAATCCGGCATTAATCATGACGTAAAAGCGGTTGAATACTTCATCAAAGAAAAAATTGGCGGCAATGAAGAGCTAGGTACAATCATAGAATTTATTCATTTTGGCTGTACCTCTGAAGATATTAATAATTTGGCGTATGGACTCATGCTGCAAACCGCACGCAGTCAATGCCTATTGCCCGCACTTGATGATTTATTGCTGCTTCTTAAAAAACTAGCGCACGATCACGCTGCATTACCTATGCTAGCGCGCACCCATGGCCAACCAGCTACTCCGACTACGGTTGGAAAAGAAATCGCGAACGTCATCGCAAGATTGCAGCGACAAATGGATCATCTGATTGGCACACATATTTTGGGTAAATTAAATGGCGCTTCGGGCAACTACAATGCCATGAAGATTGCTTACCCTGATATTGATTGGCAATGTCTCAGTAAAAATTTCGTGTCTAAATTGGGCTTAACTTGGAATCCTTATACGACTCAAATTGAACCACATGATTCTCTCGCTGAATTTTTTTCTGTCTTACTTCGCATCAACACTATTCTTCTCGATTTTAACCGTGATATGTGGAGTTATATTTCCATCAATTATTTCAAACAAAAATCTTTTTCCAATGAAGTCGGTTCATCGACGATGCCACATAAAGTGAATCCCATCGATTTTGAAAATTCAGAGGGCAATTTAGGCATTGCTAATGCCTTATTCGAGCACATGATCACAAAACTACCCGTCTCGCGTTGGCAGCGTGATTTATCTGATTCCACGGTGTTACGTAACGTTGGTGTTGCGTTAGGGCATGCTGTTCTGGCCTATCAATCGGCGTGCAAAGGGATTGAAAAATTAGCGCCAAATCAAGCAGTGATGGAAGCTGATCTTAATCAACATTGGGAAGTATTAGCCGAAGCGGTACAAACTGTGATGCGACGTTTTAAATTGGAACAGCCCTATGAAAAATTAAAAGCTTTCACGCGCGGTAAACGCATAGATAAAGATACTTTGCAGCAATTTATTGCTGATTTGGATTTACCACAAGATGCGAAACAACAATTGCTCGATTTAACACCTGCTGATTACATTGGTGATGCCGAAGAATTAGCAAAAAGAATTTAAGCAGTAGATTAAAATTGTTTCGACGATCCGATGAGAGCAGGAATCTGCTGACACCTCCATGAGGATCAACAACCAAAAGCTCATCATTCTGATAAGGATTCATCAAAAGAATGAACACCACTTATCCTAATTCGCACTTTCATAAAAGGAAGCTATGTTATGCCATACCTAAATAAGTGTTCTCTCATTGCAACCATGTTATTGACACCTTGTATTAGTTTTGCTTTTTTTTGCCCCACGAATTTCAATCAAATAGCTTTTGGGATGACAGTCGATCAAGTCACTCAAATATGCGGCAAGCCTACCAGTCAAAAAGAATACGTCAAACCTAATGATAATATTCCTCAAGAATGGGTTTACTTTATTCCACAAACAGTAGGCATGGGCGGTTCCACGCCACAAGCACAAGGCACCTTGCGAGCCAGTATTTCTTTTGATGATAAAGGTAATGCCATTAACATTAGTGTCAATGGTATCGGCGTAGGTGGAACGACAATCTGTGGCGGCTCCAATGTACAATTAGGCGCAACACGTGATCAGATTAAATCGGCATGTGGCCAACCCAGTTTTATCAATAAACAAAGTTCGGATGCGACAGGTCAGCCACAATCGGTTAAAGTCATTGAGTTAAATTATGCCAATGGCAACCCACCCACCATATTAATATTCGAAAACGGAAAATTGACCGATAAAAAATAATTATCATGATGCATGAGGTAAATAGGATTCTGAGCTAAGGCTTAGCTGCACTGATAGTACTCACTCGAAATACTAATTGGGTTGAGCTATCGCTGCCTTGCCAGGGTCGTGCATAAACCATACGTATCGTCGTTTGTTGCGGCACAGTAAAACCAGCGGATTTCATGCGGAATGTCCATAATTCAAAGCCGGGGGCGCCCATTAATTTTTTTGAGGGCGGTAGAAAACTATGTTTGATTGGTGTAATGAGATGATCATCATATTCGCGTAAAAACCATAAAAAACCCGTGGTTGGATTTGATTTCAATTGAATGACAAAGATTGGTTGAACTGGCGTCACTGTAATATTGGTTTTATCTTCTGTGTAAACAGAATCTGTCGACGAAGTGCTATTCGTCTCGTTGGCGAAAACGGTTAGGTTGTAAATAGTCAGCAGAATGACAAGCAGGTTGAGAAAAATCTTTTTCATAGCCTTGATGTCCCTTCAAATTCTTTAATCGAGATAATAATGTATCTTCTAGTTTAGCATTGATTCTAACTGCCATGCTCAAAAACCAATAACGGTCATCAGCGAATGCACTGCATTTCACCGCGTCTTTTTCTGTCATGATAATAGGGTAGGAATCAGGAAAATGAATATCCTGTGCTTGATAAAGATGATGATCAGGAAAAACATGAGGAATCACATTTAAACCAGCCTGTTGCAGCACAGCAAAAAATCGCTCTGGATGACCAATGCCTGCGACTGCATGAACGGTTTGACGAGGAAAATCTGCCAGCATTATTTTTTGTTGCTGTCCCATAGCAACCAACTGTGTCGGCACATACGACATCGTGTATTCATCTGTCTCTTGTCCGCCATTCATGACGACAAAATCAACTTGCTGTAAACGTGTTGCAGGCTCACGTAAAGGACCTGCTGGTAGTAAACATTGATTACCTAACCCACGTGTTGCCTCGACTAACACCACCTCCAGATCGCGTCCCAAGCGATAATGTTGCAATCCATCATCACTAATAACCATGTCACATGACGTGTGCCGCAATAGATCACGCACTGCCGCAACCCTATCTATGCAAACTACCATGGGGCAATCTGTTCGTTGTTTGATTAAGACTGCTTCATCACCAACGTCATGCGCGCTATCTTGTAATGTCACGCGATGCGGCATCATTTGTTTCTTGCCACCCACTCCACGACTCACAATACCAGGACGATAACCTTGTTCTTTAAGCCACTGCGCAAGCCAGATCACAAAAGGTGTCTTTCCTGTTCCCCCTACGGTAATGTTACCAACAACAATCACCGGCACGGAAACGTGTTGTGTTTTGATGATGCCCACACGATAACACCAACGACGCATCGCTACACACCAGCCAAATAACCAGGCAACAGGTAAAAGAATGCGCGCGATGGGGTGTAATGATTGACGATACCAGTGCTGGGTGACATCAAACCGCATTGGCGATATCCAAGGTAATGGGAACCTCTTTAAATTGCATACGATATAATTTGGCGTAATGACCATTATTTGCTAGCAAGGTTTCATGATTACCCATTTCAATAATGTTACCTTGATCTAGCACAATAATTTTATCAGCATGCTCCACCGTTGATAGACGGTGTGCAATCACCAGTGTCGTGCGATTCTTCATTAATTCTTCCAAGGCAACTTGTATATAACGTTCCGATTCGGTATCTAATGAAGAAGTCGCTTCATCCAAAATCAAAACCGGCGCATCCTTTAAAATTGCCCGTGCAATCGCGATACGTTGACGTTGACCGCCTGAAAGCAAGACACCATTTTCACCTATCAAGGAATTCATTCCTTCTGATAGGCGTTCAATAAACTCCATGGCATAAGAAGCTTCTGCTGCGGCAATGACTTCTTTCTCAGTCACCTTATCAAAGCGTCCATAAGCAATATTTTTGAATACGCTATCATGAAATAAGGTGACATTTTGTGAAACCAATGCAAATTGACGTCGTAAATCTTTTAGCTGGTAATCACGGATGTGCACATCATCCAAGCTAATATCCCCAGTAAAATTGCTATAAAAACGCGGCAGCAAGCTGACTAAGGTTGATTTACCACTGCCAGAACGTCCCACTAATGCAACGACTTCGCCTGGTGAAATGGTGAAGGAAATATCACGTAACACTGCTTTGCTTTCATCGTAAGTAAATCCAACGTTTGAAAACTTAATTTTGCCTTTAGCGCGTGAACATACTTTGGTACCGTGATCTTCTTCTGGCGCTTCATCTAGTAATTCAAATACATTTTGCGCCCCCGCTAACCCGCGATACAGTTTATTTTGCACGAAAGCAAGATCCTTCATGGGTTTTAGCAGCGCCAACATAGCTGCCACCATGGCAACAAAGCCTCCTGGTGTTAACAGTGAATCTGCAATGTCTAAGGTGGCAATATACAAGGTGAGTGACAAGGCAATTGCGGTAATGAATTGGACTGCCGAAACACTTAGCGTACGTGATGCCACTACTTTCATTTCGCGATGACGATTACTCCGTGCTATTTGATTGAATTTTTTCATTTCATATTCTTGGCCTTCAAAGGCACGGACGACTTTGTAACTTTCAATATTTTCTTCCGCACGATGGCTTAGTGCAGCAATTGAATCTTGAATACTCAAACTAAGACGTCTGATACGCAAGCTGGTGATACGCATGATCACAGTGACTAAAGGCACAAGCAGAAAATACAACAAGGTTAATTTCCAACTGATGGAAAACATCACGAAAACAAGGCCCACAATCAGAAAGAAAGCCTGGATGGCAGTGGTTAAGACATCTGCACTTGCATTGGCGACTTGATCAATACCATATAAAAGAACCGAGAGAACTTGACCTGTTGTCGTATGGTCATAATAACGCGCGGGTAATCGTTGTAAATGTGCAAACAAATCTTGGCGCAAACACATAATGACATTGCGTGAAGCAGAGGCAATATAATAATTAGAAAAAAAGCTAGAAATACCTCGTATGAGAAAGACCCCCAACACAATAAGCGGCGCTCTTTCCAAAAACTCATGATTTTTTGCTACTAATCCTTTGTTTAATAAAGGCTTTAAAAAATAAATAAACCAAGAATCCACGCCAGAATAAAACATACTCGCCACGCCCGCTATCACTAATGCACCCCAATAACGGCGCACATAATGAAAAAGACGCGAGTAAATGTGAAAGGCATTAGCAATTTGCCTAGTTTCGGGCTTCGCTTTTGTCATAAAAGCCTTTTTTTTCTTCCAATTTTTCAAGGCGTGTATCCTAGCATAGACGACTTCTTGAATATATATTTCTTTACGCCGCCCGGGTATGACGCTTGCGCTCTGTAAGCCTTGCGCCTACAAATAAAACCACATATCCTCATATCCAGTTATCTAAAAAATATAAGTAAACATATGAATGCACGTATTTTACTACCACGTATTATCTTTTTAAGCCGATGGCTACAAGCTCCTCTTTATGTTGGATTAATTGTTGTCATGGGTGTCTATGTTTATGAATTTGGCGCAGTGCTGGTTAAATTAGTCCTCAACGCCAATAAATTGGGTGAAACCGGCATCATGCTGATAGCACTCGATTTGATTGATGTCGTCCTGATAGCCAATTTACTCATTATGGTCATTCTCGGTGGTTATGAAACATTTGTCTCTCGAATGAATTTACAAAGCGATCCGGATCATCCGGAATGGCTAGATGAAGTGAACGCAGGGACAATGAAAATTAAGCTTGCCGTTGCGCTGGTCACCATTTCGTCCATCCATTTATTACGTACATTCATTGATCCCGCACAAAAAGAATTTTATACCGTGATGTGGCAAGTCGTCATACATCTCACGTTAGTTGTTTCCGCTATAATCCTTGCTTTAACAGATAAATTGATGACCCTGCATAAGTATGAAAAATGAAAAAGTTAAACCTACTCTCCGCGGGAATACGATATAGGCAATCTTCACGACGACATACGTCTCCAGATAAAAACTTTTCTTAGGATGTGTCATATGGAAACATTACAAACGTTGATTGAAAAAGGTTTTGCAAATCGCACCCAGTTATCACCACAAAATGTTCCTCTTGATATTAAACAAGCCGTTAATGATGTCGTGCAATTACTCGATTCGGGCCAAGCACGCATTGCGGAAAAAATTAATGGCGAATGGCACGTTCATGAGTGGTTAAAAAAAGCGGTATTACTTTATTTTCGCATTCATGACAATGAAGTTATTCACGGTGGTTTTACTAAGCATTTTGATAAAGTCCCGCTTAAATACCAACTGCATACGCATGAAGAATTTGTTCAAGGCGGCGTAAGAGTCGTTCCACCAGCCATTGCACGTAAAGGTGCTTTCATTGCATCTGGCACCGTTCTCATGCCTTCTTATGTCAATATCGGTGCCTATATCGACAGTGGCACCATGGTTGACACGTGGGCAACGGTAGGTTCTTGTGCGCAAATTGGCAAGAATGTGCATATTTCAGGTGGCGCTGGTATTGGTGGTGTCTTAGAACCGTTGCAAGCTAATCCCACTATCATTGAAGATAATTGTTTTATTGGTGCCCGCTCTGAAATCGTTGAAGGTGTCAGAGTAGAAGAAGGCGCTGTGATTTCCATGGGAGTATTCATTGGTCAGAGTACACGAATTTATCATCGCAAAACCGGTGAAATTATGTATGGCCGAATACCAGCAGGGTCTGTTGTCGTTCCGGGAAATTTGCCGAGTGACGATGGAAAATATAGCCTTTATTGCGCAGTTATCGTTAAAGAAGTTGATGCTAAAACACGTGCTAAAGTCAGTTTAAATGAATTGTTACGAAATATTGATTGAGGAAAAGCTATATGACGCTTTTAACCGTGCTGACGCGCAAGATTTTTTAAACTTGATGGATGACAATGTCGTCCATGATATTAATCAAGGGAAAAATGAAATAGGCAAAAAATCTTTTACTTTTTGGCTAAAATACATGGAACCACTATGACTATCCTTGCCGTTGCACAATATGAAATTGAACGCTTACCCAATTGGGAGTCCTATGAGGACAAAATTGTACGACTGGCTGAGCAAGCAAAAGAAAATCAAGCTGATATTTTATTCATGAGTGAATATGCCGGACTAGAATTAGCGAGTTGGACTGAAAACAAATTGGATAGCCAATTTGCTTATATCCAATCCCTACTGCCCGATTACCAAGAATTGTATGCGTCATTAGCCAACCAATACCAAATGTATATTCAACCTGGAACTTTGCCAGTATTAGCGGAAGATGGTTATTATCGTAATCGTGGTTATTTCTTTTCACCCAATGGAAAAATGGGTTATCAAGACAAAATTCATCTCACTCCCTTTGAACAACAAACTCAACTGATTCATTCTGGTCAAGACTTACATGTATTTGATACAGCCTTCGGTAAAATTGGTATGACAATTTGTTACGATTGTGAATTTCCAGCGATTGCACATCAATTAGCAAAAGCAGGCGCTCAATTATTGTTAGTTCCAAGTTGCACAGAAAAAATTTCTGGTTTGACTCGCGTATCGATCTCATCACAAGCCCGTGCTATTGAGAATCAGTGTTTTGTTGCTCAATCTTGTTTAATCGGCAAGGTCACTTGGTGTGATGTTATAGATATCAACACAGGACAATCCGCTGTGTACTGCCCTGCCGATCTAGGATTTCCTGAGGAAGGCATACTCGTACAATCTCCACTCAATACACCCATTATGATTTATGCTAATTTAAATTTGAATCAACTTGACCATGTGAGACAGCATGGAGAAATGCGTAATTTTCAAGATATGCAAACGGATCTCAGCCCTCTACTTCATTCTCTCAAAACGGTAAACATGACATGACGACTGATATCATCACCTTGGCTCAACAATTAATGTCTTGTTCTTCTGTCACTCCGGTTGATCACGGGTGCCAACCGTTGATTCGTAGTCGATTGCTCCCGCTTGGGTTTACCTGTGAGTCGTTATTTTTTGGAGAGGTTGATAATCTCTGGGCAAGAGTGGGAAACAAAGCTCCGCTCTTTGTCTT
The DNA here is from genome assembly GCA_963711205.1 of uncultured Gammaproteobacteria bacterium. Lineage (GTDB taxonomy): Bacteria > Pseudomonadota > Gammaproteobacteria > DSM-16500 > DSM-16500 > Aquicella. The sequence continues at coordinate 1,018,816 of CAVQDE010000001.1, read as the reverse complement.
TGCAGGTCATACTGATGTCGTTCCACCAGGTCCTGCATCGGACTGGACGTCTTCCCCTTTTAAACCTGAAATTCGTGATGGGTATTTATATGGACGCGGGGCATCAGACATGAAAGCAGCCATTGCTGCCATGGTCATAGCAGTAGAGCGTTTTATGCAGAAACATCCGCATTTTCCAGGTTCGATTGCTTTTCTTCTTACTAGTGATGAAGAAGGACCCGCTATTAATGGTACAAAAAAAGTGATGGAAACTTTGCAAACTAGAGGTGAATTTATTGATTACTGTCTTATTGGCGAGCCAAGCAGCGATAAACAAATTGGGGATCAAATCCGTGTTGGCCGCCGTGGCTCATTGCATGGCAACCTAACAGTACATGGTAAACAAGGACATGTCGCCCATCCTCATCTTGCCATTAATCCCATTCATCAAACGGCTAAAGCGCTCGACGAACTGGCTCAAAAACAATGGGATCAGGGAAATGAATATTACCCGCCCACTACTTTTCAAATTACGAATATTCATAGCGGCACCGGTGCTGCTAATGTTATCCCTGGCCATCTCAATGTGTTATTTAATTTCCGCTTTGGCACAGCAAGTACGGTGCGTGAACTACAAGAATTCACTGAAACGATACTCAAATCTTTAAGTCTCTCATATCAACTCGATTGGAAAGTGGGCGCTGAGCCATTCCTGACAAAGCAAGGACGTTTACTCACTGCAACTCAACAAGCGATTAAGGATGTCACGCATCATGATGTGCAGCTTTCTACAGGAGGTGGCACATCAGACGGCCGCTTTATTGCACCCACCGGAACGGAAGTGGTTGAATTGGGTGTACAGAATGCCACCGCGCATCATGTCAATGAGTGTGTGCGCGTCGAGGATTTAACAGTACTAGCAGATATTTATGAGCGCATACTGGAGAAAATTTTTACCAACTAGTTATAATCGCAGCCCAGGTTTATTGCGAGAAATCCCGGGCTAGCGCAGGCGAATACTTGCTAAATCAACTACCTGCTATGCAGGTAGTACGTGATTTGCTGAAGTATAACAAATCTTTAGTGAAGCGGGGAAACTTAGAATCAATTGGTGTATAGAAAACTTTAGTGTCTAGTAAGCTATAGACAATAATTCCTCTAATCGTTTTTGCACAAGAGTTTTAATTCTCGGCGAATTAATTTTATTTATGATCGCATTTGCTTTTTTACGACTAAATAATTTCGGAAATTCTACTTCTGGCAATGTCTTAAATAATTTTGATTTCGCTGAAGTGAGGTATAGAACATCAATCAATGCCTTTTCCGGAGACGCCATTTTAATTTGGCCAATCACTTCATAACCAAAGAAGAAATCTGGTTGTAAATGATGAATAGAAATATTTCCAAAGAATGTCTTATGTAGGCATGTGCGTGCCAAAGACACTGCATAAATGGTATGTGGAATTTGCGAAATCATCTCATGATAAAACAGGGCTGTCTGTAATGATATATAACTAGGAAAAGGTGCAGTTAGGTATTCTGGCAAAATTAATGGATCAATTTGTTTAGTAGTTGCCCATTTGCCGCGCATCAGACGTACAAATCGTCCTGCCTTGACGAGTCGCTCTAAGATCTTGCTAGCCTGAGCATGCGGAATGTTCAGGATAGCAGATACATCTCGAGTCTGTAGAACAGGCTGCTTCAGAGATAATAATTTCTGTTCAACCTCAATAAGCCGCATGCTCATATCCTTGAAGTGTGGTAATCACTTGGGTACGAATCTCAACCCACTTTTCAGGGGAATCATAAAATTCCTTATACTCTTCTATCAAATAAGCTACCACTTGACCTTTGAAATCAGCGTATTCAATTCCTTGTGCATTTTTTATTGCCAACTCGATTTCTTCAGAGGAGAATTCATTTAGCTTCGCGTTTGCTCCTTGATCTAATAACCATTTTAAATCAAAAACATCCCTAGCTTGAGTTTCAGTCCTATTAATTAGAGCATTCACTTTCTGTAAAAATGCAGTATCACATTCGTAATGATTGCAAATAATGGGGTAAAGACTGTATTGATTAATAACATCACTATCGACCGCAGCATAGGCAACATTTTTATCCATCTGGCGGCGGGAAAATTCAATTTTTGTAGGAATAGAAATTGTTGATGTTCTATCGCGCAACAATACTTTCCAACGCTGAGTTGTCTCAGTTTGCTTGACAGGGGTTGAGCGGACAATCTCGATCCCTTTACTTTGCAAAATTCGATTAAAGTTTGTACTTCCTAGGATTTTATTTATTTTTTTTTCTAACGTCGTTTTTAAGATAATAGTTACATCTAAGTCTATATCTTCCGAGTAACGAATGCTTTTGAAAAAAAACCGTAAGTTACATCCCCCTTTCAAGGCATATAGCTTCTTGTCCAGATTATCTTCTAGCTGGCGCAGGAAAAGTAGATGAAACAACTCAATTTGAGCTTGGACATTTTGCATTATTTAACAATACCAGTAGTTGCCTTATATGACAACTATTAGTATTATTAAATAATGCATACGCGTCATGCTCGGTTATCCGGCCACTACTGTTGAATTGGGTGTACAGAATGCCACCGCGCATCATGTCAATGAGTGTGTGCGCGTCGAGGATTTAACAGTATTAGCAGATATTTATGAACGCATACTGGAGAAAATTTTTAGTTGAAATACGCATTAATCATACACTGTGTCAGATCATTATGACCCACCCTCGTTCATGGTATAGTGGGTAAATATTTTGATTTCCATCAATGGATTGATATGTGGATTGTTCGTATTGCGTTATCTAAGCCTTATACTTTTATTGTATTAGCGCTTTTGCTGCTAATCCTTGGGCCTCTAGCTATTTTCCGCATGCCTACGGATATTTTTCCCGACATTAACATTCCTGTGGTCAGCGTAGTGTGGTCTTATACAGGTTTATCGCCTAAAGATATGGGTGATCGCATCACTGCTAATTTTGAACGCGCAGTGACAACGACTGTGAATGATATCGAACACATGGAATCAGAATCCTTGATAGGGGTGAGCGTCACCAAAGTTTTCTTTCAACCTTCCGTCAATATTGATATTGCATTAAGTCAGATCACAGCTATCGCGCAAACCTTGCTGCGAAGTTTACCGCCTGGCACAACCCCTCCATTGATATTAAGCTACAATGCAGCAAGTGTTCCTGTCCTGCAATTGGTGTTATCCAGTCAAACCCTTCCTGAACAAACCCTGAGTGATTTTGGTACGAACTTTATCCGTACTCAGCTTGCTACCGTACAAGGCGCCTCTCTCCCCTATCCCTATGGCGGCAAACCTCGACAAATTCAAGTCGATCTCAACCCATCCGCCATGCAAACCTACGGTGTCTCACCGCAAGAAGTGAATGCTGCAATTGGTCAGCAAAATCTTATTTTGCCTGCCGGCACAGAAAAAATCGGTATGTATGAATATATCGTTCTACTCAACGCAAGCCCTCTTGTTGTCGATGACTTGAATAACATGCCTATCAAACCGATATCGGGCGGCGTACTTTACGTCCGTGATGTTGCCAATGTACGTGATGGTTATGCACCCCAAACCAATATTGTGCGTGTCAACGGAACGCGCGCCGTACTCATGCCGATACAAAAAACCGGTAACGCCTCGACGCTCAACATTGTAAATCGTATAAAAGCGTCTTTGCCCCGCATCAAGGATAGTTTGCCACCCGCATTGAAAATAACTCTATTTGCAGATCAATCCATCTTTGTGACTGCAGCGATCAAAGGCGTCGTCATTGAAGCTACGATTGCTGCTGCACTCACAGGGCTCATGATTTTATTTTTCCTGGGTAGTTGGCGCAGCACATTTATCATTACTCTCTCCATTCCTCTTTCCATGCTTGCCTCCATCATTATGCTCGCCGCATTAGGTGAAACCATTAACATCATGACATTGGGAGGATTAGCTCTCGCTGTGGGTATTTTAGTCGATGATGCCACAGTTGCGATTGAAAATATCAATTGGAATTTGGAACAAGGCAAAGAGGTAGAACAAGCTATTCTTGATGGAGCGGAACAAATTGCGGTACCTGCACTGGTATCGACGTTAAGCATTTGTATTGTATTTGTGCCTATGTTCTTTCTTGAAGGCGTTGCACGCTATTTATTTACGCCTCTTGCTATGGCCGTTGTCTTTGCGATGTTAGCTTCTTATTTATTATCACGAACATTAGTCGCCACCCTGGCTAAATATTTATTACATAAAAAAACTAACCAAACAAAAAATACTTCTGCTACCTCCTCATCTCCTTTTACTCGTTTTCATCATGGTTTTGAAATTCGATTTGAAAATATGCGCACACATTATCGAAAATTATTAACGCATGTATTAGAAGAAAGACGCATTTTCATTATTGGCTTTCTTGCATTTTTATTTATTTCCATTGCATTGCTCTTCCCTTTTCTGGGTTCGGATTTTTTTCCTACCGTCGATGCGGGTCAAATCAAATTGCATCTACGCGCCGCTACCGGCACGCGCGTTGAAGAAACCGTTAAATTTTGTGCTGAAATTGATACTGTCATCCATCGCATTATTCCGTCGGATGAAATCAGCAGCATAGTAGATAACGTGGGATTACCCGTGAGCGGCATTAATTTGTCTTATAGCAATTCAGCTACGGTTGGGCCTGAAGATGCTGATATTTTAATTTCACTGAATGAAAAACATCATCCGACTGCCGATTATATCCGTCAGTTAAGGAAAGAACTACCACACGATTTTCCCGGTGTATCATTTGCTTTTCTACCCGCTGACATAGTAAACCAAATTCTTAATTTTGGTTTACCGTCTCCGATTGACATTCAAGTGATAGGATTAAACCAACGTGCTAACTTTGATTATGCTAAAAAAATATTAGATAAGATTAAACATGTACCCGGTATTGTCGATGCTCGTCTTCGACAAGCGTATAATTACCCTCAATTCACGGTGAATGTGGATAGAAGCTTAGCGCGCGAACTTGGCATTACACAACTCGATGTTGCCAACAACATGTTAGTGTCTCTCTCCGGTAGTTTCCAAACTTCACCCACTTTCTGGTTAGATCCAGAAAACCATGTATCCTATCAAATTACTACGCAAACCCCTCAATACAATCTCGATTCCTTGCAAGCTTTACGAAATATCCTTATTACGAGTAACGGCGCAAGTAATACGCAACCACAAATTTTAGGTGCGCTTGGCACTATCAAACGTGGCGCCACGTCCGTCGTGGAATCACATTACAATGTCCAACCTGTCATTGACATGTTTGCAGCCGTACAAGATCGTGATCTAGGTGGTGTCGCTCACGATATCAACAACATTATTGCATCCAATGCAAAGAAGTTCCGAAAGGATCTCAAGTCGTCGCGCGTGGTCAGATGCAAACACAACATGATTCTTTTGCGGGATTATTAGCGGGCCTTGCATTTTCTATCGTCCTAGTTTATTTGCTGATTGTCATTAATTTCCAATCGTGGACAGATCCATTCATTATCATTACTGCCTTACCCGCCGCTATTGCCGGCATTGCCTGGATGTTATTCGTCACTCACACTACCATCACTGTACCTGCCTTGATTGGTGCGATTATGTGTATGGGCGTTGCGACAGCAAATAGTATTCTTGTCATTAGCTTTACGCGTCATTATATGAGAGAAGGACAAGATGTTATCAGTGCTGCACTGGAAGCCGCAGTGACCCGCTTACGCCCCGTTTTAATGACGGCCTTAGCGATGATCATCGGTATGATTCCAATGGCATTTAGTATTGGTGAAGGGGCGAACAAAATGCACCCTTAGGACGCGCAGTGATTGGGGGTTTGTCCTTTGCAACGATTGCTACTTTATTTTTTGTTCCTGCTGTCTTTTGCCTTATCCATGATCGTCAGCAAAAAAAGGTGGCTCATGAATAAGAAACTCAATCTTAACGAAAAAATTCAACGACGCCTGGTGATCCCAGGTGGCATAGTACTTGGCGTGGTATTAATCATCGCTGTCATGCGTGTCAATGCTTATTTCACGCTGCGTGATACAACAGAGCAACTTGCTATTCCCACTGTGGCAACCATCACAGTCTCTAAAAGCCCTGCTCATGAAAAAATTATTTTGCCGGGTACTGTGCGGGCGTGGCATGAATCTACCATTTATGCGCGTACTAATGGTTACATTAAAAAATGGTGGGTTGATATTGGCTATCCCGTGAAAGCAGGTCAATTATTAGCTGAAATCGCCTCACCTGAAGTCGATGCGCAATTAAAACAAACAGAAGCTAACATCAAAACAGCAGAAGCGAATTATCAAATCGCACAAATTACAGCAAAACGTTGGTTACATTTATTAAAAACAGATTCTGTGTCTAAACAAGAAACTGATGAAAAAGTCAGTGCCGCCAAAGCAGCCCATGCGACATTAATGGCAACGCGTGCCAATCGTGACAGACTACGTGATCTTGTTAGTTTTGAACGGGTGATAGCTCCTTTTAATGGCATTATCACTTCTCGCACAACCGATATTGGTTCGCTTATTAATGCTGGTACCAATACCTTAACTCCTTTGTTTCATATCGTCCAAGATGATCCGTTACGAATTTATGTTCGCGTTCCCCAAAATTACGCAGCCAGAATTCAACCCAATATGACTGTCACACTCCACTTTTCCCAGCATCCAGGTAAAGAATATCCTGCTAAATTAATGCAAACCGCTAAAGCCATCGATGCAGCTACTCGCACGTTGCTCACACAATTTATCGCCAATAACAAAAATCATGAAATACTCCCTGGCGGCTATACCCAAGTTTATTTTTCCTTACCCATCCCCACTAATATCGTACGTTTGCCTGTTACCACTCTCATGTTCCAGTCACCTGGGTTACAAGTTGCAACAGTGGGCCATGATAAAAAAGTCATTCTGAAAAATATAACGATCAGCCGTGATTTTGGGACGTTTGTCGAAGTAAATTCAGGTGTCAAACCCGGTGATGTCATCATTGTGAATCCACCCGACTCGATTTTTAACGGTCAACTCGTGCGAATTGCTCCATCTAAACAAGCGATCCCACAAAACGAGCAGACAATATGAAAAGGAGAATTTTATTCGCTATTGCGTTAGCCTTCTTTATGATGTTGTTGACTGCTTGCTCGCTGGCGCCCGCCTATCATCGACCTCTTATGAATATTCCCGCCGCGTATAAAGAAAAAAGCAATTGGACCCCTGCAAAACCTCAACAAACTGAAACAAATCGAGGACCGTGGTGGGAAATATTCGGTGATTCTGAATTGAATGCCTTAGAAGAAAGAGTCTCTTGCACCAACCAAAATCTACAAGCCGCCTTTGCCCGCTATGAGCGCGCACAAGCTGCCGTTGCTATCGCACGTTCAGATTATTTTCCTACGATAAAAGGCTATGCAAATGTCAGCCGGCAACAAACCTCCGGTAATATCGCAAACAAAAATGACGTTCCTATTTATAGCGATTATATAATTGGCGCTAATTTAGCGTATGAAGTTGATCTTTTTGGTCGTATCCGTAACAACGTTCTCGCAAGTCAATATCTTGCAAAAGCGAGTGCGGCAGATCTTGCTGCTCTTGATCTTAGTATGCATGCTGAGCTTGCGGCAGATTATTTTGCCTTGCGCGGTGCCGATTCTTCACAACGTCTTCTCGATACCATTGTGATCGCTTATCGTAGAGCGCTCACTTTGATCCGCCATCGTCATGAGGGTGGAACTGTCCCTCAAGCGGATGTCGATCAAGCACAAACACAACTGGAAAATGCCAAAACGATTGCCGCAGATCTGCATTTAAAGCGTGCTCAATTCGAACATGCGATTGCCATACTCATTGGCGAAGCCCCGGCTTTTTTCACATTGAAAGCCGCACCATTAAAGAAAAGATTTGTGGCGATTTCTCCCCGTCTTCCTTCGACATTATTAGAACGCCGGCCTGATATTGCTGCAGCCGAACGCCGTGTGCAGGCAGCCAATGCAGAAATTGGTATTGCGCGCGCGGCTTTTTTCCCGAGTATTAATTTAGTGGCGAATGCTGGTTTTGAAAGTGACACACTGTCTAAGTTAATTGAGATGCCTAGTTTAATCTGGGCATTGGGACCAACGGTTTCTTCGGCTATCCTAGAACCACTAGCTTCAACCACTCTATTTGATGGCGGCAGATTACGTGGTTTATTAAACTCAGCCCAAGCAAATTATTACGAATCCGTGGCTAATTATCGCGAAACCGTTCTTTCAGCCTTCCGAGAAGTAGAAGATAGTCTTGCTGCGCAACGCCAGCTTGAAGAAGAATACGACACACAAACACAAGCCGCTGCCGCTGCGGAACGTGCACTGGCTCAAGCTCGTTATCGTTACCGGGGCGGCATTGCTACTTATCTTGATGTCGTTGTCAGCGAAAATATCGCACTCCAATCTGAACTTGCTTCGATTAACATCCAAACTCGACGCCAGACCACTACCGTGCAATTGATCAAAGCATTAGGGGGCTGTTGGAAGGTGATGTGATAATGCCAAGGTTTCAATTGCACTCTAACGTATTCTGGTTTAACCTTACGCGCGTCTGAGGAGAGATGTCCGAGCGGTCGAAGGAGCACGCCTGGAAAGCGTGTATACGTTTAACGACGTATCGAGGGTTCGAATCCCTCTCTCTCCGAATGTGGATATGGATTTTAAGATCGAGTTTATAGTAGCGAGTATTGGTCCCTTCGCGACGATAGGCCGTGAACCCCGCCAGGTCCGGAAGGAAGCAACGGTAGTGGCTGATACGAGCGCCGAAGTGTGGCTGGTGCTCGCTACTATGGGCTTCGATAATGGAGAAGCACCGAAGATGAGCTATCAAGTGTTAGCCCGCAAATGGCGCCCCCGTTCCTTCCAAGACATGGTAGGCCAAGAACCTATTCTGCGCATGTTACACAATGCACTTGAGCAAAAACGCATTCATCATGCTTATTTATTCACCGGCACACGTGGCGTAGGCAAAACAACCTTGGCCCGTATTTTTGCCAAATGCTTGAATTGTGAATCCGGCATTACGCCTACCCCTTGCGGCACTTGCCATACTTGTCGGTCCATCGATGCGGGACAATTCTTGGATTTATATGAAGTCGATGCAGCTTCGCGCACGAAAGTAGAAGACACGCGAGAATTACTCGATAATGTCCTTTATCCTCCTACCCAGGGCCGCTACAAAATTTATCTCATTGATGAAGTTCACATGCTTTCTAACCATAGCTTTAATGCTTTATTGAAAACTTTAGAAGAACCACCTGAACATGTGAAATTTCTCCTTGCTACAACAGACCCCAAACGTTTACCGATCACTATTCTTTCACGCTGCTTACAGTTTCATTTAAAGCGAATGACGCCTGAGCAAATCGTCAGCCATTTGCAAAACATTTCTACAGCGGAAACCATACAATATGAAGCAGGGGCATTAGAAAAACTCGCTAAAGCCGCAGATGGCAGCATGCGAGATGCACTCAGTCTACTGGATCAAGCCATTGCCTATGGCCAGGGTGTGGTTAAGCAACAAGATGTCTATGCCATGTTAGGCAGCACTGCGCAAGACGATTTATTGCCCTTGATAGAAGCACTGGCCGTGCAAGATGGGCAACAACTCTTTCAAGCTATCTCACTACTGGCTGAACGCGCGCCGGATTTTCAGCAAATCTTGGAAGAATTGATTAGCTCATTTCATCAAATCGCTATCACTCAAATTCTCCCTGACGCGCCCAACATCGACGAACAAGTTAGCCGGTTTGCTAAGTGTTTTACGCCAGAAGAAGTCCAGCTTTATTATCAAATTGCATTATTAGGTAGACGAGACCTGTCACTCGCTCCTAGCCTTCAGCAAGGCTTTGAAATGATTATGCTGAGGATGCTAGCCTTTCAACCTAACACACATTCAACGGATAAGGCGCCACCTATCGCCGCCATAAAAAGAGAAACGGCCGCCTCCGCCGCTACTCCTGTCAAAGAAGAAACTAAGACTGCTGTTCAAGAACCTGCATCCGCAGCACCTCTATCATCTACAAACTGGCGTACTATGCTACCCAAACTAGGGCTCACGGGCATGGCCTATGCTTTAGCCGCCAATTGCACCTTAGAAAAAATCACAGGAAATAAAATAGAACTCGCTCTCTCTCATCATCATCAACCCATGTTGAACCAAAAATTAAAAGAACGGATTACGGAAGCGCTTAGCCGTCTTTTCAACCAACCCGCTCAACTCGACATCATTATGACTTCTGCTGAGTTAAGCACGCCCGTCAAACAACAAAAGCAAGAACATGAAGAACGCTTAGCCAACGCTACGCACACCATACTCCAAGATCCACGTGTTAAACAATTGATTGATATGTATGATGCAACCGTGGAAGTTTCGCTGGTAACAAGTTGATAAGGGGTTACTCCCCGGCATCTAGCAAAAAAAAACCAAAACGAGATACAGGTATGACCATAAAAAATAGAGGTGCGCTTAGCAACCCGGAAGGCAGATTTGACATTCATACTTATGAAAACATCGATGATGGTTGGTACCGTGATGATGAAGAAGAAGCACTTCCCGCCTTAGAAACTGTACTTTATCCTGAACATGCCAAATCGATTATAAGTCGTAATGATTCTCCTGATCTTGGTTTTGAGCAATCAATTAATCCCTACCGAGGCTGTGAACATGGATGCATTTATTGTTATGCACGACCTTCTCACGCTTATATGAATTTATCGCCCGGACTAGATTTTGAAACCAAAATTTTCCATAAAGTAGACGCTGCGCGCTTATTAGAACGTGAATTGAGCAAGCCCAGCTATGCATGTAAAACTATCATGCTAGGTGCCAATACGGATCCTTATCAACCCGCTGAGAGTAAGCTGTTAGTGACGCGCAGTATTCTCGAAGTATTAAGCCGTTATCAACATCCGGTTGCCATCATCACCAAAAGCTCTCTCATTGAGCGAGATCTAGATCTCATTGCAGACATGGCGCACCGACATTTAGCCAAAGTTGCAGTTAGTATCACCACCTTACGTCCTGAACTTAAACGGACACTTGAACCCCGTACTTCTTCACCCCAGGCAAGATTGCGGGTGGTTAAAAAATTGAGTGGGGCAGGAATTCCAGTCAGAGTGATGGCAGCACCCATGATTCCTATGATTAATGATGTCGAGCTTGAACGTATTCTAGGAATGGCAGCCACAGCAGGCGCAACCCAGGCAAGTTATACACTCATTAGACTCCCTCACGAAGTAAAAACTCTCTTCAAAGAATGGCTAACCACTCATTTTCCAGATAGAGCAAACCACGTCATGAGCCTTATTCGTCAAATGCGTGGTGGTAAAGAATACGATGCTACTTTTGGAAAGCGTATGAGTGGAGAAGGAGAATTTGCTCAGTTACTTGCATTACGATTTCAGCTGGCATGCAAGCGACTAAAGTTAAATGTATTACCGTCCACCCCGCTTGATACACGGCGCTTTCAACGACCTGCTCCTGTCACCCCTCCTTCACCACAAATGGATTTATGGGGTGAGAGGTAATCCTTCTAAAGCATGTTCTGCAGAGAGATCTATGCTTCGAATTGATAAAGAACCCTACAGAGATAGCTCAACTCTTTTATCTTTGATAAAATGCCAAAATCTTACAAAATCTTAGATTATGTTATGGAGCTTCCTAATGAATAAACCAAATGACAAAATTGGCTTAAACGAAATCATGAAACGTGCTCAGGAAATGCAAAAAAAGTTACAAGACATTCAAAAACAAGTGGCTGAAATGGAAGTCATAGGACAATCGGGTGGCGGTGTCGTAAAAATCGTCATGACCGGACAGCACTATGCGAAAAAAGTTACCTTGGATCCCAACTTATTGAAAGAAGAAAAAGCTATCATTGAAGACCTCATTGCAGCAGCTATCAATGATGCCACTGATAAAATTGAAAGAAATTTACGCGATAAAATGGGTGGCCTCGCTGGTATCAAATTACCAGATGGCTTGGGCGATCTTCCTAAGTAGTCAGGTTCTTCATCCCCGTTATGCCACGGGGATGATTTTCCCATCTACCTAGCGCGATCAAGCTTATGCGATTTAGTCCTCTTCTTGAGCAGTTAATTGAAGCCTTGCGCTGCTTGCCTGGGGTTGGCCCTAAAACCGCCCAACGCATGGCGTTACACCTCTTAACGCGTGGACGGGATAATGGCAAACGCTTAGCGCAAAGTCTTAATCAAGCCATTGAACAAATTGGACATTGCCAAGATTGCCGTATCTTTAGTGAATCCGAATTGTGTGAAATCTGTTTGTCATCCCATCGTGATTCAGCTCAATTGTGTGTCGTTGAAAATCCAATTGATGTCGCTGCCATTGAGCAAACTAGTAGTTTCAGAGGAAAGTATTTTGTTTTACTTGGCCATTTATCGCCATTAGATGGCATCGGCCCAGAAGAAATTGGTATCGCACAATTAAAATTGCATTTTGAACGCGGCGTCATCAATGAAGTGATCATCGCAACCAATCCAACGGTTGAAGGTGAAGCTACGGCTCATTACATTTCCGAATTAGCTAAACAATATTCTATTAAAGTGACACGGATTGCGCGTGGCGTATCGATTGGCAGCGAATTAGAATATATTGATCCCACCACCCTTGCTCACGCATTCACCGGCAGAGAAGTGATTTAACTCCATGCGTTTTGTTTATTCTTTCCTCTTATTTTTTTTACTCAGCGCCACTTTTTCTGCACGCGCAGATCAGCTCATTATTGAACCTGATATGGGTAGAGAACCGATTCTCCATGCGATTCAAGATGCAAAACATTCTATTTATCTCGTGATGTATGGATGGACAGATCAAGCATTGTTAGAAGCGATTATACGCAAAAAGCAACAAGGCAATACTGTCAACATTATTCTTGAAAGCACTCCTTACAAAACTGAAAGTGAAAACACACACACCATTTCAGAATTAAATAACCACCATATTGCCTGGCAAGGACATATCCCGCCATTTCGTCTGATTCATCAAAAAACATTATTATTGGATAATCATCAAGCGATTGTTATGACTTTTAACTTTACGCATGCGGCCTTCAAAAACCAAAGAAATTTTGCTCTTGTGATTGATGACCCACAAAAAGTGAAGCAAATTCAAGCCATTTTTTCTGCCGATTGGAATCATGTGACTGTTCACAACTCATCACCTGATCTCATATTAAGTCCTGATGATAGTCGTCAAAAAATCATCGCGCTCATCATGCAAGCGAAGCAATCCATTCAAATTTACGCACAACATGTCAGTGATTATAAAATCATAGGTGCGTTAGCCAAAGCAGCAAGAAAAGGTGTTCGTGTGCAGCTACTCACTTCAACACCCTTGCGTGAAAAACAAGAAGCCTATTTGACGCGAGCGGGTGTGACGATTCACTACAGTAAAAAATTCATCATTCATGCCAAAGTATTTAACATCGATGATCAGTTAGCTTTCCTAGGTTCTATTAACCTAACACGTGCTTCGTTGGATAAGAATAGGGAATTATCTGTACTAACACACGATCCCAGTGTGATTAAGCAATTAAATGCAACATTTCAACACGATTGGGATTCCACCGGTGAAAAGCCTTTTAAAAACATTCAGCAAGTATTTCCTGATAAACATACAGTGATACGTGCCATTCGCCTGCTGGAAAAATACCTCCAACACATATAAAGATGGGGTGTTAGAACTCGCATTTTGAAATGAGATGGGTATATACCTGAAAAATTCCTTTCCTTTTCAAAAAGATAATTATATTTTCCTGCATACAAGTCTATCGCTTCCAATAGCAACTTCTTAAAAAAAACCTTCTATACTGTAAAAATGGATTAGAAAAATAAAGGATAACTTCTCATGAGATTGGGAAAAGGTGAAGTATGTTTATTATTAAAATGCCAGGTCAGTCATATCATGGCCCCCTTTCATTTCTTACTCCTAGAGAAATCGAATTACGTGAACACTTAATGCAACATATCTATTATCTCGCTGGTAAAATCAAAGAGCGTAACATGTGGCATTACCGTCATCTTCAATTATCTGAACAATATATTGAGACTGTATTTAAGCAATATGGTTATCAAACCACACAACAAGAATATTTAGTGAAACAATTACCCGTTAGAAATATCATCGCGGAATATAAAGGAACATCGCAACCAGATGAAATTATCATCATCGGTGCCCATTATGATTCTGTAGTCGGCTCACCAGGTGCTGATGATAATGCATCAGGTGTAGCGGCGATGTTAGAGCTAGCAAGATTAATGACTACGGTTCAATTGAAGCGAACCATACGATTTGTTGGATTTGTTAATGAAGAATGTCCTTTCTTTTATACAAAAAACATGGGAAGTTTTCGCTATGCGCAAGCAGCGAAAACTAAAAATGAAAATATAGTCGCCATGCTTTCATTAGAAAGTATTGGGTATTATTCAAATAATACATGCAGCCAATATTATCCTTTTCCATTTCGATTTTTTTATCCCACGATTGGTGATTTCATTGGCTTTGTAGGCAATCTCACTTCTCGCCACTTAGTTCGTCATGTGATTACCCTATTTCGCCAACATACACACTTTCCCTCTGAAGGAGTTGCCGCACCCAGTTGGATGATTGGTGTAGGATGGTCAGATCAATGGTTTTTTTGGAAATATGGATATCAAGCAGTGATGGTAACTAACACAGCGTTATTTCGAAATCCACATTATCACACAGAGCATGATACTCCCGAGACTATTGATTATGCCCGTACAGCTCGCGTCGTGAATGGCCTAGCCAATGTGATACAAGATTTAGCTGGTTTAGTATAAAGTAAGCTTGGTTGTGCTTGATACAATCCACTCATTCACAATGGAGCTAATTTTTATGTCCCAATCCCATCCCAATCGACTTGCACAAGAAACGAGTCCCTATCTCAAACAACACGCACATAATCCTGTTGATTGGTATCCCTGGGGAAATGAAGCCATAGAAAAAGCGCGTCGTGAAAATAAACCCATTTTGGTGTCTATTGGCTATGCGGCTTGTCACTGGTGCCACGTGATGGCTCATGAATCATTTGAAGACAAAGACACTGCTGAAGTGATGAATCAACTTTTCATTAACATTAAAGTGGACAGGGAAGAACGACCTGATCTCGATAAAATCTATCAAACAGCACATGCGATACTGACACAACAAGGTGGAGGATGGCCACTTACCATTTTCTTATCACCTCACGATCTAGCACCTTTTTTTAGCGGCACTTATTTTCCACGCGAAGCTCATTATCATCTTCCTGCTTTTAAAGAGGTGTTAACCGCCATCGCTGATATTTATCATCAACGTTATGATGATGTGACACAGCAAAATACCAGCTTAATGCACATACTACAACATACTCCTTCAATCGTTGACGCCATCACATTTAATGATGCGCCATTGCACATGGCACTTGCCACGCTCGAACACAATTTTGATAAAATTAATGGCGGATTTAATGGCGCACCTAAATTTCCACAACCTACCCGACTCCATTTTTTATTACGCCGTGCATCCTCGCTTATCACTGATACGTTAGAACACATGGGAAAAGGAGGGATTTACGATCAATTGGGTGGCGGTTTTTATCGATATTCAGTTGATGAAAAATGGGAAATCCCTCACTTTGAAAAAATGTTGTATGACAATGGACAATTACTCTCTTTGTATGCCTTGCTGAAAATAAACATGATCAGTCTTTTTTTGCGAATATCGCTCACGATACAGCAAATTGGATAATGAATGTGATGCAATCGCCCGATGGGGGTTATTATTCCAGTTTAGATGCTGATTCTGAGGGTCATGAAGGCAAGTATTATTTGTGGAAATCCTCAGAACTCAAAGCTTTTTTAACACCTGATGAATTCAATATAGTCAGCAACTATTTTGGTTTAATCAATCCTGCCAACTTTGAACACCAATGGCACTTACACATTGTCGAACCTTTAGTTTCTGTAGCCAGCAAACTTAACTTGACCATGATAGAAGCGAATCAATTATGGATGTCTGCAAAGAAAAAAATGCTTGATGTCCGTCATCAACGTATTCCACCCGCTTGCGATAATAAAGTGTTAACTGCATGGAATGCATTAATGATTAAAGGCATGATGACAGCCGGAAATAAATGGCACGAAATCACTTGGATTGAGTCTGCGCAACGAGCGATAGCCTTTATTCATCAATCACTCTGGGTAAATAGACGCTTGCTAGCCAGTTATAATGATAAAAAAGCTCATTTGCCTGCTTATTTAGATGATTATGCATTTCTCATTGACGCACTTATTACCTCATTACAATTTTCATGGAATAGTGAGTATTTCACTTTCAGCATGGATTTAACTGATACCTTATTAACTTATTTTTCGGACGACATAGCAGGAGGTTTTTATTTTACCGCAAAAGATCATGAACAATTATTATATCGACCCAAAAGCATGATGGATGACGTCATTCCTTCAGGCAATGGTGTTGCTGCTCGGGTTTTATTGGTTCTAGGTTATTTACTTGGTAATACACACTATCTAGACGCAGCGGAAAAAACACTTCATGCCGCATGGCCAGCGCTGATGAAATTTCCTGCTGAACATTGTTCATTGCTTGAGGCATTAGATGACTTGCTTAATCCTCCACAAATCATCGTAATACGCGGAAAAAAAGATGACATCGAACACTGGCGCGATCAATGCAAACGAAATAATAATTATGTGTTTGCTATTCCTGATGATGCGTTGCATCTCCCAGCCGCACTTGCAGAAAAAACAGCAAAAAATAAAACATGCGCTTATGTCTGCCAAGGTAGGGAATGTCTGGATGTGATAGACAATCTAGAAACGCTAATTGATACAATCAAATGAGGTTCTCTGCGTCATCCTCGGGACTAGCGCGCATGCTTCGAGACGGCGCTGGCGCGCCTCCTCAGCACGAACGGAAAGTGTTTTAGCAGCAGGACCAATTCTTGCGCGAGAGTGAGAGCATATTTCAATTCGGTCACGTCCTTAGTGTAACCTTGAACGATAAGATTGAGTGATAGAAGAAGGAGCACTCAAAATAAATTTAGGAATTTGAATGATAAATAACTGTTCTTCTAAGGTCTGCATTTCATAATGACCTTCCATCGTCCCTTGCGGGGTTGTCAGCTGACAAAAACTAGTATAGACGAATTGTTTACCGGGTTTAATGAGGGGTTGCAATCCAATCACACCCGTCCCGTGCACTTCTTCCACCTTGCCTGTCATATCGGTAATACGCCAATAACGATTAAGCAACTGTACAATCTCATCACTTTGATTAGCGATAGTGATTTCATAAGACCATACAAATTTTTGGTTGGTCAGGTCGGATTGATCTGGAAGATACATTGGACGCGGCGTCACCACAAAAGTAAGTATTTTTTCTTTCATTTATTATCCCACTGTCATTATCACTGCCACCACAGCAATCAGTACAAGATAGGCAATCAAACCCATCCAAGCACCTTTGACTGTGAAGGTTAATTTACGTTTTTCATTTTCTTGATCTGAACTACTCATTTTTTAACTCCGTTCGATCGCATCAAGTAACTTCTTGTGAATGCCTCCAAACCCTGAATTACTCATGACGACGACATGGTCGCCTGGCTTCAGTTCAGGTACAAGATGAGTAACAAGTGTATCTACATCATCATAAAGCACGGCTGGCTGTTCACATTCAGCTAGCACGGCTTTTAATCCCCAATCTGATTCCGGACGTTTGCACACAATCATATCTGCGCTTCTTAATGAGCCCGGAATCTGGTCTTGATGTACACCAGAACGCATCGTGTAAGAACCAAATTCTAACACAGCAATCATGCGTGCTTGAGCACCAATTTTGGCGCGCAAACCAGCAAGTGTTGTCGCGATCGCGGTAGGATGATGAGCAAAATCATCATACACAATAATATCTTTTATTTTCCCTTTCACTTCGAGTCGACGTTTCACATTTTTAAACGTTGATAAGGCCAGAATGGCTTTTTCTGGTGGCACATTAGCATGATGGGCAGCAGCAATCGCAGCTAATGCATTCTCGACATTATGACTACCCAGAAGCGCCCAGCGAACTTCTCCCATAGCTTTTCTTTGGTGAAAGACAGTAAATGCACTACCATCCGCCTCAATTAAGGTGGCGTGCCAATCTCCCTGTGTTTTCGCAAACGTCGTAACAGGTGTCCAACAACCCATGTTAAGCACCTGCTGCAGATTTTCATCTTGCGCATGCCGAACGATCAACCCATTTCCTGGAATAGTCCTAACAAGATAATGGAATTGTTGTTTAATTGCGGATAAATCTGGAAAAATATCTGCATGATCGAATTCAAGATTATTTAAAATCATTGTCTTGGGATGATAATGAATAAATTTGGAACGCTTATCAAAAAACGCACTATCATATTCATCAGCTTCAATCACAAAATACGGATCCCTACCCAATCTCGCGGACACACCAAAATTTTCTGGTACACCGCCTATTAAAAATCCCGGCTGATGACCGGCAGCTTCTAAAATCCAAGTTAATAAACTCGTAGTAGTGGTTTTACCATGCGTGCCAGCAACACCCAGCACCCAACGTTGTCGGAGAACATTTTCAGCAAGCCACTGAGGTCCTGAAACATACGGAATGCGATTGGCCAACACATATTCCATAGCGGGATTACCGCGTTTAATCACATTGCCTACAATGACACAATCTACATGAGGATCAATATGCGCTGGATCATAGCCTTCCATTAAGGGAATGCCCTGCTCCATCAACTGTGTACTCATGGGAGGATAGACATTCATATCTGATCCAGTCACATCATGACCTGCCTGCTTCGCAAGAAGTGCGATGCCACTCATGAAGGTTCCACAAACGCCTAAAATATGTAAACGCATTTTCACCTCATTCTCATTTTTACGGATAGCATGCTTTAATGCTTCCCAGGATAACAGTAGACACATCCATGTTGGGTATAAATAGAAATGTGCTATTATTAACAAATTTAGGACGTCCCGCAACGCAAAGGGTAAAGCCGGAATGGAAAATCTGGGATTATTTGATGCTATTACAGACAGCGCCATATTGCTTGATAAGGCAGGACGCATTCTCAATTGGAATACAGGGGCGGCCACTTTATTTGGTTATGCTAAAAAGGAAGTGATTGGACGGTCAGTGAATATTGTTTATGATCGCAACTATCCTTTCCCTAGACTCATACAAGAGCAAAAGAAGTGGCACGAAGACACCATTTTTATTCGAAAAAATGGGATTAAAGGAAACTGTAAATCCTCTCTCTGTCTCATTCCCATCCAGGAACAATCCAAAGCCATTGCCTTGCTTATGCATCACAATATATCCGACTTTAAAAAAATTGAAGAAACCTCACAAAAAGCTTATCAAGCTTTATTCCAGCAATATCAGGAAACACTGACAATAAACATGAGCGCAAATGCCTTATTGGTGAATGCATTGAATCATCTCGAGCAAACAGAAAGAAAATTACGCGAGAGTGAATTGCGATTTCATCTTCTCGCTGAAAATGCAACGGATGTCATTTCTCGTCATACCCCTGATGGCACATTTTTATATATCTCTCCAGCCAGCCAATTATCTATTGGATATAGCCCAGATGATTTGGCCGGTAAAAATATCTTCAAACTGATTCATCATGATGATGTGTCAAAAGTAAAAAAAGTATTTAGTCGACGACATGAAAAACCGGGGAATAAACCCCTTGTTTATCGCATTAAACGAAAAGAAGGTGAGTTTCGTTGGTTTGAAAGTAATATTCGTTTAATTATAGATGAACAAACACGCATTATTAGTGAAGTTCAACTCGCTTCTCGTGATATCACTGACCGTGTGCTGGATAAGAAAGCACGTTTACGCGGTCAGCAACTCGCACATGTATTTCGTTTAAGCACGATGGAAGAAATGGCCTCTGGCATTGCACATGAAATCAGTCAACCCTTAGCTGCCATTGTTAATTATACCCGTGGTTGTGTGCGTCATTTACAGAATGAAGCCTATGATCCTGCTCAAATCAGACATGTCATGGAAAAAGCCGTCGTCCAAGCAGAACGTGCTGGAGAAATTGTGCAACGGTTAAAAAACTTTTTCTGCAAAGGTCAATTGGTTAAAACCCCGTGCAAGATTAATAATGTGGTTCGTGAGACAGTCAGTCTCATCAAAAATGAACTCACTACCTCTAAAACAAAAGTGGATTTTGACTTTAATAAAGATATTCCCTTCATCTTTATTGATAAAATTCAAATCCAACAAGTGTTGCTGAATTTGATGCAGAATGCCATTGAAGTCATGCAGGGAAATCACATGAAAGAAAAACGTATTCACATTCAAACAAAATCTGTGCATGCTGATACTATCGAAGTCACCATTCAAGACACAGGACCTGGTTTTGCAAAGGAACACATTCATAAAATATTTATGCCATTTTTTACCACGAAAGCACATGGGCGAGGCATGGGACTCGCTATTTGCAGATCCATCATTGAAGCACATGGCGGTCAATTTACAATTAATCCGAGTACGAACAACCATAGCTGGATACGATTTTCTTTACCGGTTTCAATATAGGAGTATCAAAGCGAATGTCAGCACTAGAACCGATTGTTTATATCATTGATGATGATCAAGCCATGGTCGAATCCCTATCATGGATTATTGAGTCCATCGGTTTGAAAGTAAAAACTCATGTACGTGCTCAAGAATTTCTAGAAGAGTACAACCCCCAACAACATGGCTGTTTATTATTAGATGTGCGTATGCCAGGTATGAGCGGACCCGAGTTACAACTAAAATTAAATGAACAAGGGTTACCAACATTACCCATTATATTTATCAGTGGCCATGGTGATGTTCCGCTTGCTGTGCGCGTCATGAAAGCAGGCGCAATCGATTTTCTGACTAAACCTTTCAATGACCAAGTTTTATTGGAAAGCATTAATAAAGCTCTGCGTATCGATAAAGCCAATCGGGAAAAACGCCAAGAAAGTGCGCAGGCAAAAGCCAAATTTGCATTACTTTCACCACGAGAAGTGCAAGTATTACAAGGAATTGTGGCTGGCAAGCCCAATAAAGTCATTTCTGCGGAATTAAATATTTCCTTAAAAACAGTCGAAGCCCACCGAGCTTCTGTCATGAAGAAAATGGGAGTTAAGTCGGTTCCTGAGCTCGTTAAATTAGTGCTAACTAATAGCATTCATGAAGAGACTGTTGAAGAAGAATAAAACAGTAAACAAAAATAAGGGTATATCTCAAGCAAATTGGTGTATTCCTGATGGTAATAACCCTGATTTATTTAAGTATATTTAAGTAGTTTCTTATGGTTTTCTCCCAATTTTTATTAGCATTCGATAGTGAGATGATTAGTATCCCCCATTAAAGAATGATGGATAAAAAGATAAGCGTTTTAGGAGAATGCAGCCATGGAAAGAAAAAAGCAGGTTTTAATTGTTACAAATGCAATAACAGAAGATGAAGTGTCACAAATCAAACAAGCTCTACACACCGGACTTGCCCCGCAAATGGATATTAAGCTAAGTCTTGTACATGTTATTCCACATTTACCCACTTGTTACTTCAATATTCCTTCTATGGGTATTTTGGTTGAACGATATTATGATGAAGCCAAAGAATCCTTGAGCCAGGTCGGCAAACACTTAGGTATTGCAAAAAAAGATCAATGGTTAATCTCTGGTAAAATACGGACCGAAGTATTGCGCTTGGCAAATAAACTGGAATCCAGTTTTATTTTAGCAAGTGCCCAACAAATCCAAGAATTACAACGATCTTTATTTTTTAAAAATATTCATCAATACGCTTTTATTAAAAATATTAATCATTTAAAACAATTATAAGTGTTTCTTCAACCTCTCCTCGAGAAAAGCCGAATAAGCTTGCAGTATCTCACTCCCGTCATGAACCTCCCAGTCATGACGGGATTTTTGTTTTCCTTCCTCTAAGAGTGAATCGGTGCCGTCGTCCCGCGGACAAGCCGCGGGACGACGTTCACTCTTTCTTGGAGGGGGAGGTACTAAGGCAGTATAGATCCTTGATCTCTCCCCTCAATCAGTATATTTTTACGCCAACGTAGTCTTTTATTCGGAGTATCAGATCATGGAAAAATTTAATGCCCTTTATGCCCAATCGGGTGGTGTGACCGCTGTAATTAATGCCAGCGCCTGCGGCGTCATTGAAACAGCGCGCCAGCATAGTGATAAAATCGGAAAAGTATATGCTGCCCGCAATGGCATTATCGGCGCTTTAACCGAGGATTTAATTGATACCAGTTTTGAGTCGGATGCTGACATTGCAGGATTACGTCATACTCCGGCCGGCGCTTTTGGCTCTTGTCGTCATAAACTGGGTTCTATTGAAAAACATCGCAAACAATATGAACGTTTAGTCGAAGTCTTTTCGGCTCACAATATTCGTTATTTCTTTTATAACGGTGGCGGTGATTCACAAGATACCGCGCACAAAGTCTCACAAATCAGTAAAGAATTAGGCTATCCCATCATTTGTATTGGTATCCCCAAAACTGTGGATAATGACTTGCCCTTTACTGATAATTCACCTGGCTTTGGTTCTGTGGCGAAATATGTCGCTGTTTCAATTCGTGAAGCGGGCATGGATGTCGCCTCCATGGCACTCACCTCCACTAAAGTCTTTATTCTTGAGGTCATGGGACGACATGCTGGTTGGATAGCCGCTGCCGGTGGTTTAGCAGCTGAACACGAAGGTGATTCACCGCATATTATTTTATTTCCTGAAATACCATTAAACGTCGAAGCCTTTTTAAAACGCGTGCAAGATTGTATTAAAAAATATGAACATTGTTCTATTGTCGTTTCAGAAGGAATCAAAAATTCAGACGGCGCTTTTATTTCAGAACAAGGATTAGTCGATGCGTTTGGACATAAGCAATTAGGTGGCGCTGCGCCAGTCATTGCTAAGTTGATTAAAGACAATTTAGGTTACAAATATCATTGGGCATTAGCTGATTATTTACAGCGTTCAGCAAGACATATCGCATCCAAAACTGATGTTGAACAAGCTTATGCGGTAGGCAAAGCTGCTGTTGAAATGGCACTTGCAGGCAAAAATGCAATCATGCCTATTATTGTTCGTGAAAAAGGAGATATTTATCGTTGGTCTATTGGGGAAGCACCTTTAGAAAAAATCGCCAATGTCGAAGTAAAAATGCCGCGCGAGTATATTACTGAAGATGGTTTTGGCATCACAGAAGCCTGTCGACGTTATTTATTACCGCTCATTCAAGGTGAAGATTATCCCCCTTATTATCGCGGGTTACCTCAATATGTGAAATTGAAAAATCGTCCTGTGGAAAAGAAATTAAATACAGCCTTTGAAGTGGCTTAACCTGACATCGCGGCTAGTGAATCTCAGCTAGCCGCTTGTTACAACATATCACTTTCTAATCCATGCTTTTCTAAAATTTCGCGCAAGGCTTTAAGCGCACTCATTTGAATTTGGCGTACTCGTTCGCGCGTGAGTCCCACCGCTTTTCCCACCTCTTCTAATGTTTGACGCTCATAACCTCCTAAACCAAAACGTCGGCATAACACTTCGCGTTGTTTTTCATTTAACTCATTCAGACATCGCTGAAGACTTTCATGCAAATACTCATTTGCCAGTAAGTCAGCAGGATCATGTGCATTTTTATCCGCTATGGCTTCGACTAAAGGTTTTCCCTGTGCATTGTCAGTGCTGACTTGCATGTCTAATGAAACCATATGTTCATTCAGTTCCATCATTTTTTTTACGTCTTCAATCGATCTATCTAAGGCTTCTGCAATTTCATGGTAACTGGGTTCATGATCTTGTTTTTTCATTAATTCACGTGCCGTCGACAAATACAGATTCAATTCCCTAAGCACGTGTATTGGCAGGCGTATCGTGCGGGTTTGATTCATAATTGCTCTTTCTATGGTCTGTCTTATCCACCACGTCGCGTAAGTGGAGAAACGAAATCCTCTTTCTGGGTCAAATTTTTCTACGGCACGTAATAATCCTAAATTGCCTTCTTCAATTAAATCTGAAAATTCAAGCCCGCGGTTGTAATAGTGACGCGCAATTTTCACCACCAAACGTAAATTACTTACTATCATTTTTTTTCGAGCGGCTTCATTGCCTTTTTTTGCGAGACGACCGTAATAGACTTCTTCTGCTGCTGTTAAGAGGGGAGAAAAACCAATTTCTTTTAAATAAATCTGAGTAGCATCAAGCTGAGGTTCACTTTGCCTAGAATGACTAACCGAGGATTCCGATGATTTTGTTTTTTCAGCCACCGCAGAAGAAACCAATTTTTTAGTCTCATCTATTTCTACTTCTGATTCTTCAATTTCTTTTCCTGTTGGCTCAGCTTCTTCTACAAATGCAATTGCTTTATCCTCAGCATGAGGTGTCCCAGAACCTTGTCCTTTTCCTTTCTTATTCCTAGGCATTACTAACCTCTGCTGCGAACAGACTTGCTGCCTGGCTAACAGAATTTACTTACCAGCTTCTATTATTATACCTAACACGGATACGATTTAGGGGTTCAGTCACTGGCTTTCGGCTAATGACATGGCGGATCTAGGGCGGCATGTTGACAAATTGTCAACACGCCTCAGCTTATTCATTTGATTTAAAAATACTTTTAAAGTAACGAAAGAGGATCGACTGGCTTGCCTGCTCGTCTAATTTCAAGATGTAACATGACCTTATCGGTGCCTGTTTTCCCCATTTCGGCAATGATTTGCCCTTGTTTTACCCATTCGCCTTCTTTTACCAAAATGCGAGAATTATGAGCATAAGCTGACAAATATAAGCTGTTATGTTTAATAATGATCAAATTACCATAACCACGCAATCCATCTCCTGCATATACGACTTTACCAGCACCCACAGCACGAATAGGTTCCCCTTCCTGACCCACCATATTCACGCCTTTATTGGCAGAAGAGAAATAATTCACTACCTTTCCTTTGGTAGGCCAAGTCCAATTCGACATGGCATAGTTAGGTTCCGTCGTATTTTGCATATTATTATTTGTCACCGTGGTAGCGGCAGGTTGAGTCACGACATAAAATCTATTGTTACTTGTACTGGTGTTATTTGTAACCGGTCCCTTCTCTGCCACGATAACAGGATGATCACCAGACAAAAAAATCACTTGCTGAGTATGAATGGTATAAGGAGCTGGAATGTGATTGCGAGTGGCCAGATCACGGTAATCTAATCCATATCGCCAAGCAATTTCATATAACGTTTCACCCGTTTTCACTCGATGTAATCCAGTTTTTGGTATCGGTTCTATGCCGCTTAAATCAGTAACGGGTGCATAATTAGTTCCATCATCACATGCTGAAAGTAGCAAAGAAAAACCCCACATAAACACTAGCCTCGCCATGCATCTGACTGTGTTTTGATAAAATAATTGTTTCAATCTACCTCATCCTATTTGTAAAGGTTGTACCCAATTGGATAATTCATCCAAAACTTTATAATGCGTTAAATCAAGATGTAGCGGAGTCACTGAAACATAGCCAGTGTTTACAGCATAAAAATCTGTACCTGGACCTGCATCTTGTTCTGGTCCAGGTTGTCCTACCCAATAAATTTTTCTTCCTCTTGGATCTACCGCTTTAATGCTGGGCTCTGCGATATGACGAGTTCCTAATCGTGTCACTTGAATTCCACGCAACTCAGCAAACGGCATATCTGGCACATTCACATTTAAGATTGTGTCAAAAGTTAAGGGAGTTTCGCGTAAACGCTCGACAAGAAGTTTAGCGATTCGTGCAGCGGTATCATAATGTTCGCATCTAGGACCAGACAATGAAATAGCGATAGAGGGCAATCCCAAAAAACGACCTTCTGTTGCTGCTGCGACTGTGCCTGAATAAAGAACATCATCACTAAGATTAGATCCTTCATTAATCCCTGACACCACCATATCGGGCATTTCCTTCAACAGACCCGTTACTGCTAAATGGACACAATCAGTCGGTGTGCCATTGACGCTGTAAAAACCATTTGACGCTGTCACAACACGCAAAGGATTTTCTAACGTTAAAGAGTTGCTCACGCCACTACGATTACGATCAGGCGCCACCACGGTGATATCCGCAATCTTACCTAAGGCCGTAGCAAGAAACATTAATCCAGGCGCATGTACACCATCATCATTACTAATTAATATTTTCATACTGTTCCTTTTCTCATTTAGCAGCCGTCACGCAGCTCTGCATTCACCATTCTTTTATTTCACTACTTGATAAAACGTTTCTCCTTTTTTAATCATTCCTAGCTCATTACGTGCTCGAGATTCGGCTGCATCTTGGCTATTTTGAAGACGTTCAATTTGAAATAAGAGTTCATCATTACGCTTTTTTAAGTTTTCATTTTCCTTCATCTGTAGAACAAGATTTTTTTTAAGCTGAGCTAAATCCTTCATCCCTCCTTGCTCAAACCAAAGGCGGTACTGAAGAAAAATTAAAACACTTAGTAACAAAATAGCTAGTAGTGTCAAGCGCACAACAGTCTCATCCTAATACTCGCGCATCAGACATTAGGTTCAAAGCAGAAAATGCATTTACGCCCGCATATTTGCCTTTATGACCCAGATGTTCTTCAATACGCAATAATTGATTATATTTCGCAACACGTTCAGTACGAGATAATGAACCTGTCTTGATTTGGCCAGCATTCGTCGCCACAGCTAGATCTGCAATGGTGGTATCTTCTGTTTCACCAGAGCGATGAGAAATAACCGTGTTATAGCGATTGTTTTTTGCAAGCTGAATGGCAGCTAAGGTTTCTGTTAACGTGCCAATTTGATTCGGCTTAATTAAGATGGCATTAGCAATGTGTTGTGTAATTCCTTTTTGTAACAAAAGTGTATTTGTCACAAATAAATCATCACCCACTAGTTGTATACGATCGCCTAAACGCTTGGTTAATTTAAACCAACCCTCCCAATCATCTTCCGCCATTCCATCTTCAATACTGAGAATAGGATATTTATCCACGAAACGAACGAGATAATCGATAAATTCATCGGCAGATAAAGTGCGTTTTTCACCGGCTAAATGATACTGTCCATCTTTATACAATTCATTACTTGCAACATCCAATCCTAAAAAAATATCTTTGCGGGGTTGATAGCCTGCGCGTATGATCGCTTCGAGTATCAATTCAGCCGCTGCTTCTTGATGTGGCAAATCAGGCCCAAAACCTCCTTCGTCCCCTACATTCGTATTATAATTCTTCGCTTTTAATAATTTTTTCAAATGCTGAAATACTTCTGCTCCTGCACGCAAAGCTTCAGAAAAAGTGGGTGCTCCCACTGGCAGAATCATGAATTCCTGAAAATCAAGATTATTATCCGCATGCGCGCCGCCATTAATAATATTCATCATGGGCACAGGCAATATATATTCAGCATGATGTCCCAAATATTCATAGAGTGGCTCATTGCGGCTATTTGCTGCCGCTTTCGCTACTGCAAGAGAGACAGCTAACAATGCATTCGCGCCTAATTTTTCTTTGTTTGGTGTCCCATCCAGCGCAATCATCGCATCATCAATTTCTTGTTGATGAGTCACTTCAAATCCTTTTAATAGCTTGGATAAATCATGACGAATACATGACACTGCATTCAACACACCTTTGCCTAAGTAACGTTTTGCATCATGATCACGCTGCTCAATCGCTTCGCGCGATCCCGTCGAGGCGCCAGAAGGAACAGCAGCGACACCCACATGACCGGACGTCAAGATGACTTCTGCTTCTACCGTAGGATTGCCACGAGAATCTAAAATTTCCCGGGCCTTTATTTCTTTAATCTGGGACATGAATCACTCCTAAATTTGTAATACTTCTTTCACAAAAGGAATCGTTAAGCGGCGCTGCGCAGCCAGTGAAGCTTTATCTAATGCATCCAGCGCTGCAAATAATGTCGCCATATGACGTGGGCAATGAGTCAAAATGTATTTACCCACCTCCTCCGACAAGCTAATACCACGATGATGCGCACGCATCATTAAAATCGTGAGTTTTTCTTGATCCGCTAGCGGCTGTAATTGATACACGATGCCCCATGACAAACGTGAGACTAAATCTGGCAAGCCAAGCTGAAGTGATCGGGGTGCTTCATTTGCGGAAATAATAATATTTCCGCCTGTATCATAAATTCGATTGTAAAGATGAAAAATGGCTTCTTCCCATTCAGGCAATCCAGCCACCACCTGTAAATCATCAAGGCATATCACCGCAAGCGATTCTAAACCATTTAGCACTTCCGGTGAGAAGGTTAATAAGTTCGCAAGCGGAAGATAAACCGAACCCAACTGATGATGGTAAGCATAATGACAACAAGCTTGGAGGAGATGAGTACATCCTTCACCACGCGTTCCGCGTAAATAAACTATACGCTCACCTTGACCACTAGCCGTTTTTTTCAACTCAGCCACAATTTCCGCATTATTTGCGGCATGAAAATTAGCAAACGTTGCTTCATCTTTTAAACGAAGGCCAAGCGTTAATTGTGTCGATAACTTATGCATGAATCAGTTTACCAAAGTATTCGCCATGTCCGATTTGGGCTCATCACGTCTGGATAAATATTGATAGACTTGATTGATGACTGACGAAATGACATCGCTTGTTGTTTTATTTTCTATTTTCCAATCCCATTGTTGATCTTTCATTACTAATTGCCAATGACTTTCTGACCCTTGATCATTCTCTTCGATTCCTCCAATTAACAATGCATCCGGAGAATAACGTTGTCCTGCTTCTTGCAACACTGGAATATTCATTTCCGAAACATCATCGGATGAAACACGTTTCATATCATCCATATCCATCACTGGAAAAATCAGTGGTAAGCCGTATCGTTTACTTTCTTGCTTTATCATGTCAAAAACAGTGCCTTGTGTATCTTCATTCACCACACTGACATTGTGTTGTCTATCTGTCACAACAAGCCATACTAAAATTAATGGCCTGCTTTCTCCCCAAGAAACCATATTCGCTTTCTTTATCAATCGATTAATATCATCTGGATCGTAGCTAATTTGTAACTGATATTGTGATGAATCTGTTGAAACTGATGAATAGCTATATTCTTGAACATAATAATCAGCTTTTTTTAAAGCTGCCTTAATGACAGGATTTTTATCAATCGCTGGATTACCTGTGATTTTTATCAAGACATCCAGAAAACCATCTTTCACTGCCTGTTCTTTCAAATCATTCGTTTGTGAGGCAACGGATATGATCACATGATATAAATTGCCCACATTCACGGCCAACACAGCAGACATTGGCATCCAGATCAATATCAGTATAAGAAATACTTTTCTCATAAATTCAACAAGGCCAGAACAAAGTTTTAAATATTATAACGTAAATAGGGATTGCTTTATCTAACATAGAAAGAAAAAATTTCTTCCCTCGTCTTACCTAGCCCTTGCCTATTGGCGTATACACCATTCCTTTATCTTACCATCTTCTGATGGAGATCTATTTTTAGACATATTAAACCATTAATGATACATTTTAACCCATTAAATATATTCACCAGGGTTTCGCTTCGCTACATCCGGGATCAATATACAGGGATGACGCAGTTATCTGGTTATGTTAAATTTTGCGGCTATCAAAAAATTATAGGCTACTATCATGCTCAAGCAGCAAAATAACTCTTCTTGGTGTAAGGATATGATATTCCTTCTCCTTGTTTTAGGTGGGTTATTCTTTATTCTGCTAGGTGTAAGACCCTTATTTGTTCCTGATGAAGGACGGTACGCAGAAATTGGCCGAGAAATGGTGGAATCCGGTAATTACATTACACCTTATTTAGACCACATTAAGTATTTTGAAAAGCCAGTGATGTTTTATTGGCTGGAATCAGCTGCCATTAAGATAGGGGGCCTTAACCTTTGGTCATTGCGAAGCATTAATGCGCTATTAGGCTTGTTAGGCTGTCTGGCCACTTACTTCACAGCTCGTAACCTGTATAACCGGGGTACGGGTTTACTTGCCGCGCTCATTTTAGGTACCAGCATGTTGTATTTTGTCATGGTGCATATGATCAGCTTGGATTTAACGGTCACCGTTTGGATTGCACTTTGTCTATATGCATTTGTATTGGGCACACAACACCCTCTTGGATGGACGCGGCGTTTTTATTTTTGGGGAGCTTCCACGTTTGCTGCATTCGCGGTATTGACCAAAGGGTTAATCGGTCTTGTCTTCCCGAGTATGATTATTTTTGCTTGGATCCTGCTACTCGGTGAATGGCGTATCTTATCACGCTTGTATTTGCCATCTTGTATTCTGATCTTTTTAGCAATCTCAGCACCTTGGCACATTCTCGTTCAACAACACAACCCAGAGTTTTTTTATTTCTATTTCATAGAACAACATTTTTTACGTTACACCACTAAAGACATTGGTCATTATCAACCCATGTGGTTTTTTATTCCTTATTTAATTCTTGGTTTTTTCCCATGGATTATTTTTTTGCCGCAAGCCATTGCAAATCAAATTCCTTCTTCTTGGCAAAAACGCAGTGAATATAAATTTGCACTATTTTTCCTTTTATGGGCTTTCTTAATATTTGTCTTCTTCTCATGTTCAAAATCAAAATTAATTCCCTATATTTTGCCGGTTTTTCCTCCGCTTGCTATTTTGATTGCACGATATTTGCAGCAAAGTATTGCTGCACAGCGCTATCGGGGAATTAAATGGGGTTATCTCAGCTTGCTCATTTTAGCAAGCGTTCTTGCGATTAGTTTGAACTTCACCACACACTTGATGATTGTGCCTGATCCCATCAAAGGTCAGTGGGTTTTAACCATGGCATCACTCATTCTTATGATTGGCGCTTTTGTAGCTTGTTATTATGCCTTCCGGCATAACAAAAAAGCGATCATCATCACTATCGCTTCGTCATGGTTATTTCTTCTGACAACACTCGCAGCTATCCCATACATCGAAACACGCACCATTGCACCGCTTGCGATGAGATTAAAGCCTATTCTAAAACCTCAAGATGATATCATTGCCTACAACCAATACTATCAAGACTTACCCTTTTATCTGGAACGCAAAATT
The DNA here is from genome assembly GCA_963711205.1 of uncultured Gammaproteobacteria bacterium. Lineage (GTDB taxonomy): Bacteria > Pseudomonadota > Gammaproteobacteria > DSM-16500 > DSM-16500 > Aquicella. Next base: position 987,588 of record CAVQDE010000001.1, on the reverse strand, counting down.
AGTATTCTCAATTGGCGTAATGAATTAAATTTTGGCATGCAGCATCAAACTAACCATGAATGGATGTTGGACGATGCTAGTTTTTGGCAAGCCTGGCATAGCCCGCAACGTATTTTTGTCATGATGGATAGCAGAGAATATGACAACTTTCACCAGCTTAATCCTGATGAAAAAACATTCTTGTTTGCAAAATCAATACATAATGTACTCATGAGCAACCATCCTAACTAAGGCCATCCAGCAATAACCCCTCTTGACATGCTAAGCCATTGAGTTATATTGCAAGAATAGGCTATTAAACGGAGGCAGCAACTGCTGGATGGATATGCTGATCAAATCACAACTTATCGGCGAACTCAGCAAGCACTTTCCTCACCTTCCCGAAAAAGACATCGCTTTGGGCGTCAATTACATTATTGAGCATATGAGTGAAATCCTCAGCCAAGGGGGAAGGATAGAAATACGTGGCTTTGGAAGCTTCAACTTACATTTTCGGCCACCTAGACGCGCTCACAATCCTAAAACAGGCGAAAAACTGGTCACTAATCCTAAATACGCTGTCCATTTTAAACCTGGCAAGGAATTGCGTGAAAAGGTAAATGGAAATCGCCATATTCCTATCGAAGCAGTTTCTCAAGAAGACTTGGACGACGAAACGGAATAGTCTCCACAACCATTAAGAAAAACTCGGTCGCTTGCGACTGAGTTTTTTATCACATGATAGCGATAAGAAAATATTCCAGGTCAAGTAGATAAAAGTTGTCATTGCGAGGCCGCGCAGCGTTTGGTGACACTGAGTTCTGTCAAAACTTATTTAACAACCCGTTTCGAATGAACCTGATTTTGGGGCTTTTGATCATTTTTTGAGGAAACATTTTTTGCCTTTGTTTTATGATTAGGGCTCCAACTATTAATCATAAAAAAGTTGTAATTTTTCCCATTGATCTCCACTACTTTTGATTCGCCAAAAAAGCGATAATCTTTTTTACAATTTTTCCCCTTGATATACAAAGTTTTATTTTGTATTTCAGTTGTCTGTTTTGATTTTTTTGATTTCTTTTGATTTTCTTCTGATGTAGTCGCAGTTTCTACAAATGGTTTTCCCCTAATAATAAAGCCTTTTTTGCCTTTACTCTTTCCTAAGACCTGGCCTACTGAACACATTCTAATTAAATCCTTTAATGCATCTGGATTTTCAACGCGTAATTTTTTCTTTAATTCGGGAGAAACACATGCGTAATTACGCTTCGAATAAGGAGCAAACAGTCGAAAAACATTATTATTTTTACTGTGAGAGTGGTAAACATGAGAAGGATCAAACTCAAGAATTTCTTCTTTTATTTGTATTTTACTTTTTGGTTGAACTGTATTACTTATTCGATGTATTAAATGTTGACGTTGCTCGTTTGGCTTATTTATTTCATTAGCTTCTATTGTTACTACGTCACTTACATTGACCACTGCTGTCGATTTATCTTCTTTAACTTCAATCAAATCACTAACGGGAGCGTCTATATTCTCAATAAGCTTAATCCAAGAATTAATAGCTTTCTCTAACTTTTCCATTTTTATATATTGAACCTTATCAAAATGTAAGGTTTGATCGACAAGATCAACGATAAAATTATATTTACGACAAATATCTGCTAACAAATTAGCTGATTTTATATTATGTACATTTATGTCGAGCATTTGCCGGGGTTTATTGGAATCTTCCGAAATAAACATACTAGCTTTAAAAAGTCCTTTGCCCATTTCATCAATCACTCTGCACTGATAACTTCCTAAACCCAATCTCATATCCTTTAGCATTTCTTCTAACTGTGGTAATACTTTTGTATATGAAATATTGCCATATGGTTTAAGTCCTTTTTCCATGCATTTTTTAATCAGCCTAATAATATTTTGCAAATAAAATATTGACTCTGAAAACATATCTTTCTTATCTAATGCAGATGCAAATTGGATTGCGTGTGTAATTTGATCATCACTAATGGAAACATTGTGATCCAAAAGAATTTCTGCCTGTACGGTGGCTTTACGATAATGCTGCATTGCAGATATATAGTCATTCAAATCTCCCGCAAAAACTGCTATCGCCAAATAATACCATTCAAACATGTCTGCTTTCCGAGCCGGATCTTTTAAATTCAAAGTAAAATATTTTAAATCACTTAAGTATTTTTCAGTCATTTCGCGATTTTTTAATACATAATTACTTCCTGCAAGAAACTTATAATGACTAGAAAGATCGGAAATAACATTGGTATCACTCATAGTGTTTCTCAATACGACTAAACAATTTTCTTGTAAAAATAAAAGCAGCTTAAGTGAATATTCAGCATAAGGTACAAGAGCTAATAATGATGTAGCTTCTTTTTGATATTTATCTCGAATTACATCAGAAAATTTATATATTTTTAAAATATAATTATAAATATTTTTTTCTACTTTTAATTTTTCATTATCTCGTTTATTGGCATTTAATGTTTCTAATACTTTAATGAGCGCATCGTAAATTTTTTTAAATTGTTCTAATTCTAAATTAGCAGCTAGCTTAATATAGACGTCTATTTGACTCATGAAATGTTCAAGTATTTCATCTGGATTATTATCAGATTTGTTACGAATGTCATTAATTGAGACTGAACTTGAATTTAATGCCAGTTTTTCGCAAAGCTTGCCTAACGATGGTTTTAGGATATGATAGAGTTCTTCAATTAATTTCCATGTTAAATCTCGCGCAGCACTTCGTTTTCCCTCTAATTTATTTTCTAATCGCTGTTGCGTCTTGCTCATATTTTGACGTTGCATATTAAAAGCTCTTTAGTTTGAATAAGCAAAAAGCCAAATTTTATATCAAAATCTATCATATGTACAGTTAATATACATTTTGTACCAGAATTTATAGATTCTTCATGAGGTTATTTTTACGCAGGCCCTAAGTAATCGGCAATGTTACCCCAGTCTGTCCTTGATATTTACCTCCTCTATCCTTATACGAAGTTTCACATTCTTCATCCGATTCCAGGAAAAGCAATTGCGCAACCCCTTCATTGGCATAAATCTTAGCGGGTAAAGGTGTCGTGTTAGAAAATTCAAGGGTGATATGACCTTCCCATTCTGGTTCTAATGGTGTCACATTGACAATAATGCCGCAGCGCGCATAAGTCGATTTACCTAAACAAATCACTAAAATGTTACGTGGAATACGGAAATACTCCACGCTACGGGCTAACGCAAATGAATTAGGAGGAATAATGCAGACATTAGAACTGACATCGACAAAACTTTCGGGTGCAAAATTTTTTGGATCGACAATGGCTGAATTAATGTTGGTAAATATTTTAAATTCAGTTGAACAACGAATATCATAGCCATAACTCGATGTGCCATGAGAAACAATTTTACCACTCTCGCTATGCCGCACTTGCTGTGGTTCGAATGGGGTAATCATGCCATGATCTTGTGCCATTCGACGTATCCATTTATCTGATTTGATGCTCATGCTCTCTTACTCCTCACTTTTAATCCCTGACTATTTGCAGCAGGATGAACAACCACTTTAGGAAATTTTGCCGAATAGTCTTTGGCCTGTAGCGATAGTTTGGCTGCCACTTTTCGTGCAATCTGATAAAACACATGCGCATCCTCTCCTTGAGGCTCTTGCGCAACTGGCGGGTTTCCATTGTCTGTCAGTTCACGGATACGAATATGCAGTGGTACAGATCCTAACAGGGAAACACCATATTGTTGTGCCAAGGCCGCCGCCCCATTCTCGCCAAAAATTTTAGCTTCGTGACCACATTGCGGACAATGATAAACACTCATATTTTCTACTACACCCACTATTGGCACATTTAGTTTATTAAACATTTCACAAGCACGCCGTACATCGGCTAGTGCTAAGTCTTGCGGGGTTGTCACAATTACTGCACCGCTCACTGGGATCTTTTGACATAGGGTCAACTGAATATCCCCTGTTCCTGGTGGTAAATCCACCACCAAATAATCGAGCGCCTCCCATTGGGTATCGTGGATTAATTGCTGCATGGCCTTACCTATCATAGGACCACGCCATATCATCGCCGCATTTTCATCAATCAGATAGCCAATAGACATGGATTGAATGCCATGGCGTTCAATAGGCTGTAGCCATTTATCTTTAAGAAAAGGCCGTTCTCCGGTCGCACCTAACATCATGGGTTGGCTGGGCCCATAAATATCGGCATCTAAGATACCCACTCGTGCTCCTTCTTGAGCTAGGGCTAATGCCAAATTAACCGCAATCGTCGATTTCCCTACGCCACCCTTTCCTGACGCCACGGCAATAATATTTTTGACCTGCGGCAGACTAGGAATACCTTGTTTTCCGGTATGGGCATCAATACGGGAACTAATTGTGATATCGATTTTTTTGCCTTGTGCCATAGGCATGATTAACTGTTGTAGCTCATTAACTAGTTGATTTTGTATACCTTGATGCGGATAACCTAGAATAATCTCAACGAAAATGCGATCTAGACTCACCTCTACCCGCTTCACCGCTTTCGAAGCGAACAAGTCAGTTTCAAGATAAGGATCTCGATATAACTCTAATACGGATTCTATCTCTTTCTGCAACACAGCACTCTCCACGTAGATTTGAATTTGCTATACTTTAACACTTTTTATAGTTAAAGCGCTCGGGATGTTAATTGTTAATAAGGAAACACATGCAATGTCTGCTAAACGTAAAATCTTAGTCACTAATGCGTTGCCCTATGCGAATGGCGCATTACATCTGGGTCATATGGTTGGGTATGTCCAAGCGGATATTTGGGTACGCTTACATAAAATGCTGGGCCATGACTGCATTTACATTTGTGGCAGCGACAGTCACGGGACTCCTATCATGATCCAAGCAGAAAAAATGAGCATGTCGCCAGAAGCGATGATTGCGCAAATGCAGCAAGATCATGAAAAAGATTTTACGGCTTTTCACGTCGAATTTGATAATTACTACACCACCCATTCTCCTGAAAACAAAGAATTAGTGGAGACTATTTTTGCACGGCAAATGGCTGCGGGAAATATTGTAAAACGCACCATTAAACAATTATTTGACCCCGTCAAAAATATGTTTTTGCCTGATCGTTACATCAAAGGAGAATGCCCTAATTGCGGGTCAAAAGATCAATATGGTGATAATTGTGAAGTCTGTGGAGCAACTTATTTACCAACTGATTTAAAAAATCCTTACTCCACCTTGTCAGGCGCAAAACCCATAGAAAAAGAATCTGAACATTACTTTTTTAAATTACAAAATTATGAAGACTTTTTAAGACAATGGACACGTCATGGGCATTTGCAAGAACAAGTCACCAATAAATTAGATGAATGGTTTAAAGAAGGGTTAAAAGAATGGGATATTTCTAGAGACGCGCCTTATTTTGGTTTTGCCATCCCTGGTGTTCCGAATAAATATTTTTATGTTTGGCTAGATGCCCCTGTCGGTTATATGGCGAGTTTCAAAAATCTGTGCGAACGCAGAAAAGATTTAAATTTTGATGAATACTGGAATAAAGACAGTACCGTTGAACTCTATCATTTTATCGGCAAAGACATTATTTATTTTCATGCACTCTTTTGGCCAGCCATTTTACATGGCGCTTCATTCCGCACCCCTTCTGCGATATTTGCGAATGGATTTTTAACCATTGACGGACAAAAAATGTCGAAATCTCGCGGCACGTTTATTAAAGCGAGAACGTACCTCAACCATCTTCATCCTGAATATTTGCGTTATTATTTTGCTGCGAAATTAAGTGATCGCATTGAAGATTTAGATATAAATTTTGATGATTTTACTCAACGTGTTAATTCAGATCTCGTCGGCAAATTCATTAATATTGCCAGCCGCTGCGCGAGTTTTATTAATAAATATTTTGATGGAAAATTAACATCGGAATGCCGGGAGCTCATTCTTTACAAAGATTTTGCCAAAGCCGGCGCAACCATCGCTGATCATTGGAAACAACTGGAATTTAGCCATGCGATTCGTCACATCATGACTCTCGCCGATCGTGCCAATCAATTTATTGATGAGAAAAAACCATGGGCACTCATTAAAGATCCCGCAAAAAAACAAGAAGTACACGATGTGTGTTCCGTGGGCATTAATTTATTTCGTGTCTTGATGATTTATTTGAAACCGGTTTTGCCAGAAACGGCAAAACAAGTCGAACAATTTTTAAATATTCCACCTTTGCAATGGAGTGATAAAGATGAGCCCTTGCTCAATCATTCCATTCGCGAATTCCAACCGTTGATTCAACGTATTGACCCCAAACAAATAGAGGCAATGAAAATGGCAGCACAACACGACATCGAAAAATCCACGGGAACGCACGCGAATCCCGCCGCAACAACCGAACCTAAAAAAGAAACTGCAAATAAAGAATCGATTAGTATTGAGGAGTTTAATAAAATTGATTTACGTGTTGCTAAAGTCATAGAAGCTGAATCTGTAGAAGGCGCTGATAAATTATTACGTTTGAAAGTGGATTTAGGCAGTGAAACACGTCAAATCTTTGCTGGGATTAAATCCGCTTATGAGCCTCAGCAACTTATCGGCCGCCAAGTGATCATCGTCGCAAATTTAGCACCGCGCAAAATGCGTTTTGGCATGTCTGAAGGCATGGTCATTGTGGCATCAGGTTCGGGTAATGGAGAATTATTTATTGTCAGTCCAGATGAAGGCGCACTGCCTGGAGCCCAAGTTAAGTGACCGATACCGCTATCACCCCCGAACAAATAGATGAGTTGTTACCGCAAACCCAATGCGGGCTTTGCGGTTACGGCGGTTGTATGCCGTATGCAGAAGCCATTGTCTTTGAACAAGCCGCTATTAATTTATGCCCGCCGGGTGGTGTATCCACATTGCGTGCACTTGGAAACTTACTTCAGCAAGATCCCACACCTTATATCGCTGAGATCGAAAAAAAGGCAAAGCCGGCGCAGATTGCCGTCATTCGCGAAGCAGAATGTATAGGCTGCACCAAGTGCATACAAGCCTGTCCTGTGGATGCTATTCTCGGTAGCGGTAAAGTGATGCATACTATCATCGCTTCTGAGTGCACAGGTTGTGAATTATGTATTCCGCCTTGTCCCATTGATTGCATTGATATGATTTCTCCTCCCATTGAAGCCCAAAAAGAAAAAGCAGATCAGTTTCGAATGCGCTTTCGTGCCAGACAAGAACGCCTGGAACAAGAAAATAAAGCTAAAAAGAAAGAGAAATCGAAAGTGACACAGCAAGAAAAAAGAAACTATATTCAAGAAGCCATTTTGCGGGCTAGAGAAAAAAAGATCCTATCTAAATAAGCAACCTAGCGAACGCACTATCATGGTTATTTGCAGTGGGCCCCGTTCTGCTACATCCCTAACTTTCTTAGACAGGAAGAACTGTACTCAGAAATACCTTTATATTTTTTTTGTGTGCCATTAGACCTTTTTCCGAAACCTAAAAATGATGTCCCTGGATTATCTTTAGACTCTAATGCAGAGTTCGCCACCTCCTTCATCGTCTCAAATAAGATTCTTGAATTAGCTACAAAATCGCTTAGGCCGCTATTGATAATCGACAAAATGTTTGACATGCCATGGGGGACAGTATTAATCAACTTGCCATGGTTGTCCCTAATAGGTACACCGCCAAGCCAACCCAGTGTCCATTTTGTAGCAAGAATCATGTTTCTAATTGTTGTAAGGACGGTTGTAATCTCATTCCTAGTAAGTTCATCTTGTTTACTAGCATGTGCCTCTGCAATATTTGTTACATTATGGATCATGTGATTACACAATTTTTTCTTGAAGTTATTGCGCGCTGTTTTATCTGGGTAGAAATCATTTATTTTTTTTGGTAGATCACTCAGTGGCTGCATTTCTGTAAAGGTTATGCAACGGCTTCTGTCTGCTACTTCGCCGACAGGAAGAGAACAGACTTTCTTTTGATGCGCATCTGTTGATTTCGTCATCACTAAAAAAAAGTCAATATATTCTCTTTCAAGAGAATCAAGTATTTCATTGTTTATTTTAATGGATTTTTTTTGATCGCTACTTGGACCACAACGTCGCTTTACGATATTATCAATCAGCATATTGCGTGTCGCAGTAACACAGGCGTGACATTCTCCTAATGCTCTCATTTGTTGTTTGATTAGGTTATTGCTGTCATCATCCATTTCATCTTGTAACTGGTTAAGCTTAGCTTGCCAATAAGTAAATACTATATGTGTTCGGACAAGATATTCATCTAAATCTTTATTCGACATTTCATTAATAAGAGGATCTAACATTTCATTTAACAACTCAATTAGCTCACCTGCACCAGCATCTTCCGCTGAAGCACTAGCCTTTTTAGATTCTAAGTTTTTTACAAATTGATTATTAATATCCCTAGTGAGCGAAGTAAAGGATCTAGACAAATCATTGACTGATTTTTGCTTTAGCAATTGGGAAAGAATTGTTCTGCCATCCATCTCACACCTCACTTTCATCTTTGGGATATAACCACATAAGCTAATGGTTTTACAAAGAATTATAAAGATGAAAATCCGACGAAAAGATGACACAAACATTACAGTTTTGTAATGTTTGCAAAATAGCAAGAGAGTGCGCGTATAGCTGGAACCTGGTAACTACCTATGTTTCACCTGTTGCACGGATTTCCACGTAGGATTATTCCATGGTCCTGTGACTGAGTAATAATAAGTCGTTGCGTTTGAAACTTGCGGACCAATCACCGTGTTTACCGCAAAAGCTCCCAAACCAATCAGTGGATTGGCGCCTGTCAGTAGGGTTGCGAGGGTAGCAGCCACCGGTAAGCTCGATGTCACATGCGGCGTCACACTCAAAATAAAATTGTAATCCTTACTAGTTAATCCTATTCGTCCATTAATACTGACGCCTGCGACGGGTCCTTCAAATTTTAAATTATTAGTAAAAAGGCCGCCGTTTTGAATCGTAAAATCACCATTGACTGAATCGAAACTATAACCTTTTTGGAACACATCACTAAAATCCAGTGACAAACGTCGTGGTATAGTTTGCAAACTGAAGATGCTAAGCATGCGTCCTAAATCCATCTTCGCACCATTTTGCTGACCAATATCGACTATTCTTCCTTGTCCTAAAGTCAATGAGGCTTGACCATTTAGATTCGTCAAGGAAGGCAGGTAAGGAGCATCGCGCCAATTAAGATTAAAATTGAGATTGCCATTGCTCGCAATAAAATTATGTACTTCTAACCCAAGACTAGTTAATAAGTCGTTCACGTGTGCAGATGTCGCTATTCCTTTTAAGTGAGTTTCATTCCCTTTCGCTGTTTCAACCCAACTCCCTGCTGCACGCAAGTCTATGCGTGGCGATACCACTCGCAAATTCGGGATAGTTAATCCGCTCGCACTGGGTGTTGCTTTAAAAGTGATTTGGCCTAAAGACATGTCATTATAACTCACGTCATTGGCGACAAAGGAAAGAGCGGGTAATGATTTAGCTTTTATCAGAGAGTTGGATTGGTTTGAATCTGTTGTCGTTGTAGGCGAGTACAATTTGATTTTTTGGAATTCTGCCGTGATGGTAGATTGTCGTGTCAATTTCACAGGCATTTTTACCTGTCCCACCATATCGGGACTAGCAATGCTGATATTCCAATTATTTTGAGCTGGAGTGACTTGTAACGTGACTTGTTCCAGGCTTCGACCACCCAATAGAATTTGGCCTATCTCTACATCAATCCCGCGTAACATTGAAACTGAAAAATGAGAAGAAGAAGTTGCCGCTTGATTTTCGTATGTTTTAATTTTATCCCAATCCAATTTTTCTATTTCACCGGTAATGTAAACACCAGAGGTAGGCGGCCAATTCACCTCACCTTCACCTAGGTGCAAATTAGCACCCAATAAATTGTATTTATCTTGTTTGCGTTCCAAAATCAGCGCCGTGCTAAGTAAATTTCCATAGCTTAATTTCATACGCAATGGTTCTTTCTCTTTCACAGTAATATCAGCAGAGAAATTTCTTGAATCTTTTGCTTGTTTTCCGTATTGATCCATCAAATTCACCGATGCGCCTACCAGATTTGAACGCAGCTTAATTTCAATCGGCTCACTCAAAGAAAAATCAATCGTTCCAGTGACACCCATGGATCCATTCACAACTTGTGTCAAAGGCACATTCAACCATGATTCCAAATCAGTCACATTGAGATGATTAGCAAAACTTGCTTGGACCACAGATATTTTTTTTGTTTTTTGCCGAGTCACAAGGCTCAATTGCAACGGCTGATTAAACAACGTGCCTTGAATATTGTTTGCTTCAGTACTCTTTTCAGTAAATTGAACTTGTCCTGTTAAATGATCTAATTTTAGGTTCCAAGGAATCAAATTCATTTCAGCATCATTAATCGCGAGATTACCTTGCACTTGTGTTTTATCAGGCTCTTTAAGCGGAATCGTTAATCCCAATTTTAATTTCATCGGTCCACTCATATCCACGCCTGCAAACATTCTTCCTATGTTTTTTTCCAACGGACTTGAATGCACGTAATGCAAGCCTTGTCTAAGTGTGGCTTGAATGTCATCACTTTGTACTTTAATAATTTGCGGTTGCTTTCCACCGAAATATGGAATAATCCCATGGACATTATTAAGAGGAATACCCAGCGTTTGAGCTTGATCAATGTCAACTACCATCTTCCGGCCAGTGAAAGTTAATTGCCCACTGAGATTGCGAAGAAGAGGCCAATCGGGTGCATAACGAAAATCAATATTATTCACGGTTCCAGCAATAGAGAAAGTCCCCTCTCCTTTATCAAAAGGAAAAGCACTCAAGGGACCATGCAAACCAGCATGACCTGATTTGACTTCCCCAGACAAAAAGGCTTCTTTTAACCACTTTGCTAAGGCAGAATCAAATATGCGCATAGGTAAGTAGCGCGTAATATGACTTGCTTTTGGCATAATGAAATTAGCCTTGATATCTGCTATCGGCGTCATATTCACGGGAATAGTAAGACTTCCGCTCATATTCGCAGCAGCATCATCATTTAATATTTGAATTAACGAAGTGCTTAATTGCCAGGCATTATTTTGATCGCGCTGCAGTACAACATCACCTGAAAGCTGATCAATATTCATTTCATTATCAAACACCGAGGGATAATTTAATACGACTCGATTACTATTGAGCTTCAGGGTTCCCTGTGTGCCATTCCACTTCATTGATCCTGACAAATTATTCATCCCGGGAAGTGATTTCCACGGTAAGAAAGTGATCTGATTAAAATTGGTGTTCAGGGACAGATGATTCCAATCCGACCAAGGATTGGCAAAGACAATCGCTGTGTTTTGTAAATTACCCGCCAGCTTGATCCCTCTTAGTATTTGTTGCAGAGTATCGGGCAAAACCGGCTGCGAAGAAAAGAAAAAAGATTGAATATCGTATAAATCGATATAACCAAGATCAAATGATTTGGGAGATAACACTCCCTTGGCATCTGGCATCATCGAAACATAAAAACTAGTGGAGGGCCAGAGATGCGAGGGAAGATCAATTAAGATATCATCACCAGCAAATACCTGGCCTTCATCTTGGCGTTTCCAACCCAAATTACCGCTAATGCGATTGATAATGTGAGTTGACTTATCCATTTGTGAATACAAATTTAATCCATAAGCCTGAAACGAGCCTTGGATTTGTTGAAACGTTCCGTTTCGCCAATTTGCCCAAATTTTTGCACTCACAATACCATCGTTTATTTGCCATCCACTCCATGAACGGTCTTTCACCCATTGCGAGAGGGATAGCCCAGACACATAGAGATAAATTTTTGCTTTTATCTTGGCAAGATCCATGGTTTTTCCTTCCCATTGCGCTGATAGCGTCACTTCAGTGGGAAGTGCTTGATGTAACATAACCTTGCCAAGCAGAAGATGATCCGTTTCCCCATTCTCGATACTGAATTGATATAAAGTGACAAATCGTTTGGGACCTTTGAATGGGGTATAACGCACATCTATGTTTTGCAGAATTAAACGCGGCTGCTGGGAAAGCCACCCCAACATATCAGTAAAATTAGTTTCACTCTTATAAGGCTGTTGTTGAAATCCTCCTAATGAAGGAAATCCTTGTATTTTGAATTCACCCGTTTGCGTCTGATAAACATTTAAATCAGTGCCCACAATCATGATACCGCTAGGAACAGGTTTCCATTCCCATAAACTTTTGGGAATAGAAAAAAGAAGACTGACTTGTCGAACTTGCAATACCGGTTGTTTGGTTTTTTCATCTAAGACAGTGACTTCATTGAGACTCATGACAGGCTGATATTGATACCATGAAACGCGAACATTTTTGATCCCAACAGGCATTTGCAATAACTGGCTAGCGTATTTTTCAAAATCTTCGCGATGCTGATCGAGAACAGGTGTCAATATACGACTTAAACAGACCAATACAGCAGCTAAGATAATTGTTGCAGCAATCACATAAGCTATTTTTTTGGGGAGAGAAATGAAAAACGCTTTCACAGTATACCTCATAAGACACTAGGCCACTTTAAACCAGCGTCGAAAATCACGCATCAGAACAAAAAGCCATGGCCAAAGTAGCATGCTAGTCACTGAAGATAACCAATACAAATTGCTGCTTGGCAATTCCCCAATAAACCCTTGCACACAATATAAAACAAATTGGTACATGAGAACAAAAAACAATATGGTCATTCCTTGTTGCATCAAAGGGTACATGCGTAAGCGGATATACATTTTTGAAACAAAATAAATCACAATTGTAAAAGCCAATGCATGTTCACCTAATAATGTACCATTCAACAAATCAACCAAAAGACCGATTATCCAAGCCATGCCCACGCTGACTTGATAAGGAGTCATCATTGACCAATAGATGAGTATCATCAATACCCATGCAGGACGCAGCCAAATTGTCCAATCCGGCATGGGCAATAAGGCCAAAATAAGGGCCACCAGTAATGTCGATAAAATGGCTATAAAACTATGCATTTCGCGGAGACCATATTAATAAAACCTGCCGACTACTATCGAGGTGGGCGCTAGGTTGTAAATAGATTTCTGCAAATTGTTGCGCAGGATCTTTTTTGACAGAAATGACCTTGCCAACCGGATAACCTTCAGGATAATGATCACCTAATCCTGATGTCAGAAAAATATCATCCACATTAATATCTGCTGTTTTAGGCACATACCTAAGCACTAATTTACCCGAATAACTATCTCCTACCACTACGGCACGCACACCATTACGTGCATCTTGAACCGCAACGCCACTATGGGGATCATTAATCAATAACACGCGACTGGTAATAGGTCCAGCTTGAATCACTTGCCCCATGACGCCTGTCGCATCTAACACGGGTTGACCGACATACACCCCATCCCGTGTTCCTTTATTAAGAATGACTTGATTCACGAAAGGCTCAAAATCCACGGCTAACAATTCAGCAATGAGTGTTTTCCCTTTGACCTGCCGAGATGACTGCAGCAAGGCTTTGAGATAATTATTTTCTGATTCGATAGCAATGAGCCGCTGTAATTGAGAACGAAGTAATAATTGCTCTGCTTTTAGTCTAAGATTTTCATTGACTAAATCATCATGCGTACTAATGGCACTTTTCACATTGTCAATGAAGGTTGTTGGCCAACTAACAATATATTGTAATGGAGCGAGCGGCAACGACAACGCAGCCCGGATGGAAGCAAACGTCTCCAGGCGTTTATCCATGACCATAAGCGCTATGGATAAAATGATCAGAAGAAGAGCGCGTAAGCCGGGCTGTGCGTCACGGGTAAATATGGCTCGAATAAGTACACCCCCACTAGGAAACTATAAAAATGAATTCCTATTCTTTTAATAAAAAGTCAACGCCAGATGTTTCTATCATCTCCAATGCTTTACCGCCGCCTCGAGCAACACAAGTCAGTGGTTCATCCGCAATGATAACCGGCAAACCAGTTTCTTCCATAAATAAGCGATCAATATTGCGTAACAACGCACCGCCGCCTGTTAATACCATGCCGCGCTCTGCAATATCAGCAGCCAATTCAGGTGGTGCCTGCTCTAAAGCAGCACGAACCGCGCCTAAAATACCAGAAAGCGGCTCTTGTAATGCTTCAAGTACTTCATTGCTCGTGATGGTAAAGCTACGTGGTATCCCTTCTGCTAGATTGCGGCCACGGACTTCCATCTGCAGCATTTGATTAGCAGGATAGGCTAAACCAATTTCATGTTTAATACGTTCTGCGGTAGCTTCACCAATCAAAATGCCATAATTACGGCGAACATAACTAACGATCGATTCATCAAACCGATCACCGCCTATGCGCACTGAGGCAGAATAAACAATACCGTTTAATGAAATGATGGCAACTTCAGTCGTACCACCACCAATATCCACTACCATGGATCCTCGCGGCTCCTCCACTGGCATACCCGCTCCCATCGCAGCTGCCATAGGTTCTTCCAGCAAGAAGACTTCTCGCGCACCTGCGCTAATCGCCGATTCTTTAATCGCGCGCCGCTCAACCTGAGTCGATCCACAGGGAACTGACACCAACACCCGCGGACTGGGCCGTAAGAATCGATTCTCATGTACCTTATGAATAAAGTGCTGCAACATTTTCTCTGTTACATAAAAGTCTGCGATCACACCATCTTTCATTGGACGGATAGCGCTAATATTCCCGGGGGTTCGGCCTAACATCAATTTTGCTTCACTGCCCACTGCCACCACTTGTTTTTGAGCATTATCGTTGCCTTGACGTATCGCCACCACAGAGGGTTCATTTAAAATAATACCCCGGCCGCGAACATAAATAAGGGTATTCGCCGTCCCTAAGTCGATTGACAAATCATTAGAGAAAATTCCACGAAGCTTTTTGAACATAACTCACGATTTCCTTCTTGAGGGGGGTTTTAAGTACACTGACCTCGCATTCTAATCAATTTATACGCAAGACGCCAATTAAAAGTATCGTCCTCGGGAGGCGAGTACAACAAGGAATCAGGGCACTACTATGACGAATGAGCGACTGGATTGCAGGATGCAATCCTAAGCCACATGGATGTGGCGTTTGGAGCGAAGCAGTCATAGTAGTGCCCTGATTCCTTGTTGTACTCGCCTCCCGAGGATGACGGGTTTTTGCTTCGCTTCACCCAGGCTACAACTACCGCTATCCTAATGTGATTCGTATGCATTATAATGCGTGGCTATTTTTGATAGGAGCCACATCGATTATGTCGCTTACCCCAGAAGAAGTACGAAAAATTGCGCATCTTGCGCGTTTAAATTTATCCGATGAGGATATCAAATTTTATACGCCCCAATTATCTCGCATTCTTGACTTTATCGAACAACTAAACGAAACAGATACCTCACAAGTAGAAGCGCTTGCTCATCCTCTCGATATTTCCCAACGCCTGCGCACTGACGTGGTCACAGAGCCAGATTTACGCGAAAAATACCAACAGATCGCGCCACAAGTCGAAGCGGGCCTTTATCTTGTTCCTAAAGTCATAGAAGAAGCGTAAGTAGGATTCGATTATGCATCATAAAACCATTGCTGAATTATCGCGTGAATTAGCTGAAAAAAAGATATCGAGTGTGGAATTAACCCAACTTTTTCTTGATCGTATCCGCCAACATGACAAAAAACTGAATAGCTTTGTCACTGTCACAGAACAGCTTGCTTTAAAAGCAGCAAAAGAAGCGGATGAACATCGCATGAAAGGTCAAGCCAGCGCACTCACTGGCATTCCCATTGCCCATAAAGATATTTTTTGTACCGACGGTATTAAAACCAGTTGCGGCTCAAAAATGCTGGATAATTTTATTGCTCCTTATGATGCAACTGTGGTGAAACATCTGAAACAAGCTGGTACTGTCATGCTGGGAAAGACGAATATGGATGAATTTGCCATGGGTTCATCAAATGAAACCAGCTATTATGGCCCCGTCAAAAATCCATGGAACCTCGAGTATGTTCCCGGTGGCTCATCAGGCGGCTCAGCTGCTGCTGTCGCTGCATTCTTAGCACCTGCCGCAACGGGAACAGATACCGGCGGATCCATTCGTCAACCTGCCGCCTTATGTGGCATTACCGGCTTAAAGCCCACTTATGGTCGTGTTTCCCGCTATGGCATGATTGCGTTTGCCTCAAGCTTAGATCAAGGCGGCCCATTGGCAAAATCCGTAGAAGATACAGCGTTACTTTTAAATGCGATGTCAGGCTTTGATGAACGGGATTCGACTAGCGTTCATGAACCTGTCCCTGATTACACTGCCGCACTCAGCCATTCGATTAAAGGCGTGCGTATTGGCTTGCCTAAAGAATATTTTAGTACTGGCCTGAGCAATGAAGTAGCTATCGCAATCCAAGCAGCCATCAAAGAATATGAAAAGCTAGGCGCCATTATCACCGAGATTAGTCTGCCTAATACCTCGCTCTCAGTGCCCGCTTATTATGTCATCGCACCCGCCGAATGCTCATCCAATCTCGCCCGCTATGATGGGGTACGTTATGGTTATCGCTGTGACGATCCTAAAGATTTGCAAGACTTATACAAACGTTCGCGTAGTGAAGGTTTTGGCAGTGAAGTTAAACGCCGCATTATGGTGGGAACTTATGTGTTATCCGCGGGATACTATGATGCTTATTATCTTAAAGCACAAAAAGTTCGCCGTTTAATCCGCGATGACTTCGTAAAAGCTTTCAAAGAAGTAGATGTGATTTTATGTCCTACTGCGCCCACTCCTGCTTTTAAATTAGGAGAAAAAACCAGTGACCCCATCAGCATGTATTTATCTGACATTTATACGATTGCTGTTAACCTCGCTGGCTTACCAGGCATTTCATTGCCAGCAGGATTTGTCAATAAACTGCCTGTAGGCATGCAACTCATTGGCAATTTATTTGGCGAAGCCAAATTACTCAATGTTGCACATCAATATCAAACCGTCACAGATTGGCACAAACGAATTCCGGAGGGGTTTTAATTATGGAATGGGAAGTTGTCATTGGTCTTGAAGTTCACGCCCAACTATCGACTAAAAGTAAAATTTTTTCGGCCGCCTCCACACAATTTGGAGCTGAACCTAACACGCAGGCTAGCGCTATTGATTTAGGATTACCCGGTGTTTTACCTGTCTTAAATAAAGAAGTCGTTAACATGGCAATTAAATTTGCCTTAGGCGCAAACGCTGAAATTGCGCGCCGTTCCGTCTTTGCACGGAAAAACTATTTCTATCCCGATCTGCCTAAAGGTTATCAAATTAGTCAGTATGAATTACCTATCGTGCATCATGGTCACATTGATCTTCTTTTGGAAGAAGGCGGCAGTAAACGCATTAATATCACCCGCGCACACCTTGAAGAAGACGCAGGTAAATCTCTACACGAAGACTTTCATGGACTAAGCGGCATCGATTTAAACCGAGCCGGTACACCTTTGTTAGAAATCGTCTCAGAACCTGAAATGCGCTCTGCAAAAGAAGCTGTTGCCTATCTCAAAGCTTTGCATACGTTAGTACGCTATTTGGAAATTTGTGATGGAAATATGCAGGAAGGCTCTTTCCGTTGTGATGCGAATGTATCGGTGAGACCTAAAGGTGAAACCAAGTTAGGCACGCGAACGGAATTAAAAAATATTAACTCCTTCCGCTTTGTCGAACGTGCCATTAATTATGAAATTGAACGCCAAATTAATGTCATAGAAAATGGTGGTAAAATTGTGCAAGAAACGCGGTTATATGACCCCAACAAAAATGAAACACGGCCCATGCGCGGAAAAGAAGAAGCCAATGATTACCGCTATTTCCCTGATCCCGATTTACTCCCACTGCTAATATCGGATGCGCTTATCGAGAGCGTTCGCAAAGAATTACCCGAGTTGCCGCAACAAAAACGTCAACGCTTCATGGAGCAATATGGATTAAGCGCTTATGATGCAAACATTCTTACGAATAGCAAAGAGATGGCGAAATACTATGAAAATGCCGTGGAAAAATCTGGAAATCAGCCAAAATTAGCGGCGAATTGGGTGATGAGTGAATTGCTAGGCGCACTCAATAAAGCAGGTTTAGAAATCCATGACAGCCCCATTTCAAGTGCCCAGTTAGGCACGCTCATTTCTCGTATTGCAGATAACACTATCTCCGGAAAAATTGCAAAAACAATTTTTGAAGCTTTGTGGAACCAAGAAGGAAATGTCGATGACATCATCGAAAAACGTGGCTTAAAACAAGTGACAGACACGGACGCCATTGAAAAGCTAATCGATGAACTCATTGCTGCTAATCCTCAACAAGTCGCGGATTATCGTGCCGGGAAAGAAAAATTGTTTGGCTTCTTTGTCGGCCAAGCAATGAAAATGTCCGGCGGCAAAATCAATCCTGCGCAGTTAAATGAAGTATTGAAAAAGAAATTGCAGGGCTGAGACTCCCTGCAAGCTCGACCTATGAAAAGCCATATTTTACATAGGTAAGGGATCATATCTCCCATTATGTTTTGTGTGTTTTTATCGTAAAATCGGCAATAGATAATAAATACTAAATAGTAAAATAAAATTAAAAGATACATACAAAAATCATATAAACTCACTTTACTCAAAGACAAAAATGGCTCTACCGGTTTCAAAGTGCGTCAAATTCCCATATAATAAAACACTCCTTCGCAAAGAAATATTACAATATCAGCATGACATCGTATCCTGAATTTCAACTACAAGGTTTTACCTTTGACGAGTTATTCCACTCACAGGGACTCGATCGTCTTGATCAGACATTTCTAAATCATTTGCGTGATCAAGCCCCTGCATGCCATGAGAAACTCATGACATACCGTCATGCTAAGCATAATTTAACCACCCTAGAAATCAGTGAACTATTAATTGATTGCGCAAAAATTCTTGAGAATTTTCTTGCCTCTTTGTTTCAAATCCAAGAAGCTGTTGCAATTAGCCAAGCGCAAACGACTTCATTCAATCCCATTTCTACTTTCAAAAAATATTTTGTTTTGCGTCGGGCAAAAAAAGAAGTCACCAAAGTATCGTCTTTTCCTCGCCTGAGTGAGCTAGATGAATGGCTAAACCAAGAACTTAAAAAGGCACCTCTTCAAACAGAAGATAATGAACTCGCCATCGCTCTATTGGGCACACATTACCTGAATCAACCTGATATCTTCGCAACAGAAATTGAAAGACTCGTACAATGGTGTACTCGTATTTTATCCTCTCCCGATGAATTACACAGAGTGGATGGCTGGTCTAGTTTTCACATTCCGGAGCGATTCGATCACTTGAATCTAGTACGCACTATTCCTCTCACTGATGATAAATATCAGCGGGTCGCAGCGCCTGATGAAGAACTTCGTTTACGTGATGGATTCAAACTGACTGATCCCCGTATGAGTGCACGCCAAGTTCAAGACGAAGTGAATTATTGTATTTATTGCCATGATCATGATGGCGATTTTTGCTCAAAAGGCTTTCCAGTTAAAAAAGGCGATCCTACCCAAGGGTTTAAAAAAAATCCTCTCAATATCACTCTTACTGGTTGCCCGCTTGAAGAAAAAATTTCTGAAATGCAGATGCTCAAACGTGATGGCCATACCCTCGCTGCATTAGCTATGGTGATGGTCGATAATCCTATGTGTCCAGCAACAGGGCATCGAATTTGCAATGATTGTATGAAAGCATGTATTTATCAAAAGCAAGATCCCGTCAACATTCCACAAATTGAAACACGCGTGCTAACTGATGTACTGGAGTTACCGTGGGGTGTTGAAATCTATGATTTGTTAACGCGTTGGAATCCCTTGCGACAAACACAATGGGTGATGAAGCCATACAATGGACTCAAAGTGATGATTGCTGGCATGGGCCCTGCAGGATTTACACTTGCTCATCATTTATTACTAGAAGGCTTTGCGGTGGTTGGCTTTGATGGGCTTAAAATTGAACCGCTGCCGGAAACATTATTGAAACAACCCATTTATCGTTACGCTGATTTAAAAGAATCGCTAGATGAACGCTTGATGGCTGGATTTGGCGGTGTTGCTGAATATGGCATTACAGTGCGCTGGGATAAAAATTTCTTGAAATTAATTTATCTCAGTTTGATGCGTCGTCCCTATTTTCAAGTCTTTGGTGGTGTCCGATTTGGTGGCACGATGACAATCGAAGATGCTTGGGATATGGGATTTGATCATTTTGTTGTGGCAGTCGGTGCTGGCTTACCTAAAGCATTACCCATTCCCGGCAGTCTCGCCACGGGCATGCGTCAAGCGAATGATTTTTTGATGGCATTACAATTGGGTAACGCGGCAAAAGCAAGCAGTCTTACCAATTTACAAATTCGTTTGCCGGCGGTCGTCATTGGCGGCGGCTTAACGGGTGTTGATACCGCCACAGAATTACAAGCCTATTACATTACGCAAGTTGAAAAAATATTGATGCGTTATGACATTCTCACAGCAAAATATGGCGAAGCCTTTATCCATCAACAACTCGATCCTGCGTCTCGCGATATTCTTGCTGAATATTTGCGCCATGGGGAAGCCGTACGCAAAGAACGGGAACGCGCCAAAGAGCATAAACGAATCACCTAATTTCATTAAATTGATACGCGAATGGGGAGGCGTCACGATTGCATATCGTCGCTCCATGCAAGAATCGCCCGCTTATATCAATAATCATGAAGAATTAAAAAAAGCCTTGGAAGAAGGCATTTATTATATCGAGGGGTTGGAACCCACCGCTGTTGATTTAAATGAATATGGTCATACGGAAGCCTTGATTTGTCATAAACGCATACGTGATCAGCAAAATGAATGGGGCACGACGACTGAAGAAGTTCGCTTGCCTGCCCGCTCCATTCTTAGTTGCCACAGGCACACAACCTAATACGCGTATGAATTTGAGCATCGCGGCACGTTTAATCGGTTAAATCTGCAATATCAGCATTATGAAGATATCGACCATGAATTGAATGTGGCGCATGGCGTTGAACACTGCAAAGATCCCCAATTTGGCCCTTTTACTTCTTATCATAAACATGATCGGCGAGTGAGCCTCATTGGCGATACCCATCCTGTGTTTCATGGCAATGTCGTCAAAGCCATTGCATCAGGCATGCGCACTTATCCCAAAATTTTAGGCGTGCTTAAACATAAATTAGGGCAATTCGGCAATGATCAAGAATATCGTCAATTTGCGGAGCATATGAATGATTTATTCCACGCGAGAGTTAAATCCGTGCTTCGCAAAGCGAAAAATGTGGTGGAACTCACGATTCAAGCACCATTGGCCGCCAAACATTTCGAACCCGGACAATTTTATCGATTGCAAAATTTTGAAACGCTAGCGCCACGCCTTCCACACACCGTCTTTCAAATGGAGCCTTTGGCCTTAGTCACCTCAGAGCATGATCACACTCAAGGCACATTGACTTTTATCGTCACTGAAACGAGTGCCGCCACAAAATTATGCGCTACACTTCGTCCCGGTGAGCGCGTTTCTCTCATGGGCCCTACGGGCGTACGCGCCAAAATACCTACTGAGCGTGAAACCGTACTCATCATTGGCAAGCAAAGTAGTTTTGCCTTTTTACGCAGTTATGGACCTATCATTGCGTGCTGCGGGCAATCGTGTTATGTACTTAGGTATCTTTGATCAAAAAGAAGAAGTGTATTGTCAAACCCAATTAGAAAACGCGGCTGATGTCATTCTCTGGCTCACTCGACACGGAGATCCTATCCAACCGACGCGCGCTGATGATTATTCTGCAACAGGAGACGATGTCATTACTGCGCTCATCGATTATGCGCAACGCCATCAAGTTGCCATTCCACTCACTGATGTCGATCGTATTTTTGTCGTCGGTGACATTGAATTACTTCGTCGTTTTCAAGCAGCCAGAAAAACATTACTCAAACAGCATCTCATCAAAGATCCGAAAGTGTTTGGCTCTGTCTATGGAAATATGCAATGCATGTTAAAAGGCGTATGCGCTCAATGTTTACAGTGGCAAATTGACCCAGAAACAGGACAGCGCACCAAAGCTGTCTTCGCATGCTCTTGGCAAGATCAGCCTCTCGAAATAATTGATATCGATCATATTGATTCTCGACTATTTCAAAACCGCTTGTCAGACCACCTCAGCAATTTATGGATAGATCATCTCTTTGAAGAATATGGGATAGCTAGAGTTTGATGGGTTCTTATTTTTTTCTTGCTAGTGTTAAGCCATCACCAATCGGAATCATACTAATGCTGACACGTTGGTCCTGCCTAATCTTATCGTTTAACGCACGAATCGCTTTTGTTTCTTTTTCCTGATCCTGCATATCGGCCACTTTTCCATCCCACAACACATTATCGATCGCAATCAATCCGCCGCGCCTCACTAAGGCAAGTGCTTTTTCGTAATAGTTTGTGTAATTTCCTTTATCCGCATCAATAAATGCAAAATCAAAAGTCTCTGCCTCACCCTGATCTAACAATTGTTGCAAGGTGTCTAATGCCGGCGCGACCTTCAATTCCACTTTATTGGAAACACCCGCCATCTCCCAGTATCGCTTTGCCATGTTAGTCCATTCCACACTCACATCGCAGGCCACTATTTTGCCGTCCGCAGGTAAAGCCAAGGCCACCACCAACGCGCTGTAGCCGGTGAAAGTACCTATGTCTAATGTCTTTTTTGCACCGATTAATTCAATCAATAACGCCATAAACTGGCCTTGTTCAGGAGAAATTTGCATCACATAATTTTTCATTTTATGGGTTTCTTCCCGCAATTTTTTTAATACATCCATTTCACGTAAGGATACATTTTGTAAATACGCATATACTGATGGCGTGAGGTTAATGGATTCGGTCGACATAGTATTTTCCTCATAATAGAATAGAGTGTTATAATTTTATTAATATTTTCCGTTCATAGGAGCAACGTGAATGTCACTCATCCTGATACTTATCATAGTGGCTATCGTAGGTTATATCATCCTAACTTACAATCGTCTTATTTCACAGATTGAAGCCGTTCGTAACAACCAAAAGCAAATTGATATCCAATTAGACCGACGCTACAAGGTGTTTGAATCGCTCATCAATGTCGTCAAAAAATACATGGATTATGAAAAAACGACATTAAAAGATGTGGTAGCACTTCGCAATCAGGCGCAGCAAGCGCAAGCAAGCGGTGATGAAAAAGGCCGTATTGCAGCTGAAAATAAAATTTCAGATATTGCAACGCATCTTAATATCGTGTTTGAACAATATCCTGATCTGAAAGCCAATCAAAATGTCATGCAGTTACAAGAAGAAATTGTCAGCACAGAAAATAAATTGGCTTATGCAAAACAATCTTTTAACGATAGCGTTGAAATTTATAACGCCAATAAGAAATCATTCCCTGCTTCCGCCATCGTGGCGTTATTTCGCGGCAAATTGGATTTTGATTTCCCCTATTGGCAATTAAGCGAACAAAAGATTGCAGAACAAGAATCTTATACCGTACAACTATAAAGTGTAATCTAGACTTTTATGCCAAATGATCTTGATCATTACACTGTATCTCCCGCGGATTGGCGCAAGACATTGCGCCAAAATAACACTCGTACTGTCATTGTTATTATTTTATTTTTTTGCATTTATGGTGGCATAGGCATACTAGTCGACATGTTTCTTGCGTCTTCCAGTTATCCACAAGCCACCATTCCAGAGCTTTTTCATGCTCTCATTACTCTGCAATTATTTCCCATTGCTACACTCATCATGCTGGTAATTGCACTGATCTCACTTTTAGTGAGTTATTCCATGTATGACAAACTGATGTTACTTGGTACGGAATATCATGAAATCACACCTACTTCCGCCCAGAATGTCAGAGAGCAACAGCTTTATAATGTCGTCGAAGAAATGAAAGTCGCAGCTGGGCTGCGCTTCATGCCTAAAGTGTTTATCATTGAAGCAGATTACATGAATGCTTTTGCAAGTGGCTACAGTGAAAAATCAGCCATGGTTGCTATCACGCGTGGATTGATGGAAAAACTGAATCGCGATGAATTACAAGCAGTCATGGCACATGAATTAAGTCACATACGCCATCTCGACATTAAATTGACTCTCACTGCATCGCTACTGGCCAATCTCTCTCTCATGGTGTTAGATATATTTTTTTATAGCGTGATGTTCAGTCGACGTAGCAGTGATAGCCGTTCGCGAAATAATTTAGCCGTCATTATTATGATTTTGCGCTACACGTTACCTATTATCTCTATGTTATTGCTTTTATATCTGAGTCGCACACGTGAACTCATGGCAGACGCCGGATCCGTTGAACTCATGCGCACAAATCAGCCGCTTGCTTCTGCTCTACTTAAAATCAACGATGATTACACACAAAATAAAGATCAATATAATGCTGATTATCAGCAAACGCCGCACGAAAACGTTCGTCGCGAAGCCTACATTTATGACCCCATGCAAGCAGGCATTGAATCTATCACTTCTGTCAGCGATCTCTTTTCTACACATCCCAGTTTAGAAGCGCGATTGGCTGCACTTGGATATAAAAAACCAACCATAAAATAATCTCATTTCATTGTTTTTTGTTAACATCATGTTAAGATGAACCCCGGATTAGGTATTAGGATGATACCAAGTGTTATGGAAATACGTTTAATACCCTTTTTTTTCTTGTCATACTGACGCAATTCATCACTAGCATTTGTATTGCTGCCACACCTCATTATGGCGCTACTTTTTCTTATGCTTTGATTGCCAAAGAACCGCCCGAACTCCATGGCTACCAACTCATGTTAAATTATGATCCAGATCGATTTAAATGGAGGCAATTTAATGTTTATTTTGATGGCGGATTTTCGCACTTCTGGATTACGAATACACCTTATTACACGACTGTCAATATTTACTCTATCGCACCTGTTGTACGTTACACTTTTAGAAGACGAGGCCCCCTATTCCCTTATCTTGAATTGAGTATAGGTGTTGCATATCTCAATCACACTCATATTGATAATCGTAACTTAGGCATACATTTTGCCTTCCAAGATAGACTAGGAATTGGCGCATTAGTAGGCTCTTCTAAGCGATTATCACTCGGTATACACGCAGTCCATTATTCTAACGCGCGTTTATCCGGGCATAACTCTGGCATCACCGTACCACTTGAACTTGACATTGGTTATCGATTTTCCTGATCAGGATGTGTAGTGAAGTAAATTGGATTAATTGCTCCTTCTGGAAAAATTTCTTGACCCTATCCTGCAAGACCCTTCTCTCCAAAATTTTTTACATCATGTGATTCTAGACATATCACTTCGCGCTCGATGTTAGGTCGTATTTTCAGTAAGATATAATCTTAGATAATTGGCCTTCGCTATGTATAAACGAATCTCCATTAAAAATCATCATCAAGAAATTCAATTAATCGGTCAACGCACCATGTTGGTATTGATCGTTATTCTTCTTCTTGTGTTCACATTAATCGGTCGGTTATTTTTTTTACAAATCTACAAAAATGCTATGTATAACACGTTATCTACAAAGAACTGGCTGGATCTTGTTCCTGTTGAGCCAACCCGCGGATTAATTTACGATCGCAATGGCGTATTGCTGGCCGAAAACATCCCGGTATTCAGTCTAGATATCATACCCAATCAAATCATTGATCTTCCCAAAACCCTTTCTGCCTTAGGAAAGATTGTTCAACTTAGCGACAGTGATATTAGCCAATTTCGCAAACAGCTCAAACAACATCGGCGTTTCGATGAAATTCCATTAAAACTACGTCTAAGTGAAGATGAAGTCGCCCGCTTCACCGAAAACCAATATCGATTCCCAGGCGTCGTTATCAAAGCGCGCTTAATGCGACACTACCCTTATGGCGAAGTCTTTAGTCACGTCTTAGGCTACGTGGGGCGTATCAATAGCCAAGAGTTAAGCGAAATCGATCCTGTGAATTACAGTGCCAGCCACTATATTGGTAAATTAGGCATAGAAAAATTTTACGAAGAAGAATTACATGGCAAAGTCGGCTATGAGCAAGTAGAAAATGATGCGAGTGGAAAACCCATTCGTATATTGAAAGAAATTGATGGAACACCTGGCAAAAATTTAACCCTCACTATCGATAGCAAATTACAGTTTGCTGTTGAAAAAGCATTGGGTAATATTCGTGGCGCAGTGGTCGCCATTCAACCGACTACCGGCCAAGTGCTAGCCATGGTAAGCAAACCCGGCTATGACCCTAGTATTTTTGTTTTAGGCGTTAGTCAAAAAGATTATCAAGCCTTGCAAAGTTCCGAAGATAAACCCCTTTATGATCGAGCGTTACGAGGGCTTTATCCTTTTGCATCCACCATCAAACCTTATCTTGCTCTAGCAGGATTAAACTCGGGTGTCACCACCCCCGAATATACTATTTATGATACAGGTACGTTTAAGTTACCGAATAACTCGCGCATTTGGCATGATTGGGTAAAAAATGGACATGGACGAGTTAATCTTGCTAAAGCCATTACTCAATCTTGTGATGTTTACTTTTATGAGTTAGCGACAAAATTAGGCATTCAGCGCATGGATGATATTCTCAGTAAGTTTGGTTATGGCGCACCCACTGGCATCGATTTAGATGGCGAAGTGCCTGGCGTCGTCGCCTCCCCGGAGTGGAAACGTAAGACCAGAGATACACGATGGTATATGGGGGATACCGTCAATGCGAGCATAGGTCAAGGCGACATGCAAGCAACGCCATTGCAATTTGCTTCCGCAGTCGCAACCCTCGCCAATCGTGGCCAACGTTTTATGCCGATTTTATTATTAGGCGAACAAATGCCTGGCCAAGCCTATGTGCCCCAACCTTCCATTCCCCTTGAACCTGTGAAAATGAAGGATAAAAAATATTGGGACCTTGTCATTAATGCCATGCAAGATGTTGTGAATTCTCCTCAAGGAACCGCCTATCGTTATTTTGGACGTGGTTATACTTATACAATCGCAGCAAAAACTGGCACAGGCGCTTTATCTAAACGTCGCAACCCTGATGAAGAAGATAAGCAAGAAAATGTGCCGGAAAGATTGCGCGATCACCATATTTTCATTGCCTTTGCTCCAGCAGATCAGCCTAAAATTGCGCTTGCTATTGTGACCGAAAATAGTAACTCTGCCATTGAAACAGCACGTGCTATTTTCGATTATTATTTAGGAACAAAACCCGATGTTAATCGACCTCAGACTCAAACTCAAAATGCCGGTCCATGACTCGCGTTATAGGACCTTGTTGCAATCCATCCATATTGATGGAATGTTGCTGGCTTTTATCTTGCTGCTTGCTTCAGCAGGACTTATGATTCTTTATAGCGCAAGCAATCAAAACATCCGCACAATTGAATACCAAATCGTACGCTTACTTTTTTCTTTTGCTGTCATGTTTATTGTGGCGCAAATCTCACCTTTTTCCTTGCAGCGCTGGGCACCGTGGCTTTATGCCTTAGGGTTAACCATGCTCATCAGCGTCTTGGGCATTGGACACATTGGCAAAGGCGCTCAACGCTGGCTTAATGTGGGTGTCATGCGTTTTCAACCCGCTGAGTTAATGAAAGTTGCTCTGCCATTACTATTGGCGTGGTATTATCACAAAAAAGATTTGCCTATTACGTTAAAATCCGTGTTGATAGCGGTACCCCTTATTTTGGTTCCAGTCATTTTAACCGCTAAACAACCTGATCTCAGTACCGCTATTCTCATTGCTGTTTCTGGTCTTAGTGTTTTATTTCTAGCAGGATTAAGCTGGCATATTCTGTTAACCACACTCATTTCCCTAGGTACTTGCATTCCCTTTATCTGGTATCTCTTATATGACTACCAACGAAGCCGTGTCTTGACCTTTTTAAATCCAGAGCGCGATCCACTTGGTAAGGGATATCACATCATACAATCTAAAATTGCGATTGGTTCAGGCGGCATTTTTGGGAAAGGATGGTTAAATGGAACTCAATCCAATCTTCATTTCCTACCCGAACATTCCACTGATTTTATTTTTGCTGTTTGTGGCGAAGAATTTGGCTTTGTTGGTACGGTCATTCTCATTTTTCTTTTTGTGATAGTTGTCTTTCGCGGTTTATATATTACCATAAACGCACAAGACACCTTTTCCCGATTATTGGCCGGCAGTATCACGTTCACGTTTTTTATTTCTTTTTTTATTAACATGGGCATGGTAACTGGTATCTTACCCGTTGTTGGTATTCCTCTGCCTCTTATTAGCTATGGAGGTTCTTCCATGGTGACGGTGATGGCAAGTTTCGGTATCCTGATGTCAATTCAGACCCATAGAAAATTAGTTGCTACTTGAAAGGATAACTCATGTTTCGAACTATGTTATTACACACTTGCATTGCCATTGTCTGGTTCTTTTCCATCACAGCGGCTTATGCGGATACTAACTTTATCCATCGAGCCGATGTTCAAGCCTTCATTCAAATGATGGTCAAAAAACATAATTTTAATAAAGTGGTACTGGCTAATCTTTTCAATGCCGTCAAGATACGACCTCAAGTCATACAACACGTGAATAAGCCTCTAGAAAAAGAACCTTGGCGTTTATATCAAATGCTATTTGTGAATGAGTGGCGCATTCAGCATGGCGTCGAATTTTGGAATAAATACGCGGCGGCCTTACAAAAAGCTGAAGCCACTTTTGGTGTGCCAGCTAGTATTATTGTGGCAACCATAGGCATAGAAACTAAATATGGAACCAAAACAGGTGAATATCGCGTCATCGATTCACTCACTAATTTGGCCTTTAGCACTTCCACACGTGCGCCATTCTTTAGAAAAGAGTTAGAAGAATTTCTTTTGTTAACACGCGAGCAACGGCTTGATCCCTTGAAAATCATGGGCTCTTATGCTGGCGCAATAGGGCAACCGCAATTTATGCCTAGCAGTTATCGCTATTATGCGGTGAACTTTTCTCGCAGCGGCAAAACGGATTTGATGAATAATGCAGTGGATGTTATCGGCAGCATTGCTAATTACTATAAGTTGCACGGATGGAAATCGAATGAACCTATCACAGTACAAGCTTTGACCCTAGGAGATCATTTCACTTACTTCATTAGAAACAATAAAGCCAATCAACTTTATTCCATAGGCGAATTATCACAATACGGTATTATGCCTAAATATAAAGTTCCTCAGAATGACCTTAAAGTAAAACTCATTGAATTGGACAGTCATTATTCAAAAGAATACTGGCTTGGCTTCCGTAATTTTGATGTCATTAAACGTTATAATTCTAGCGACTTATATGCAATGGCCGTCTATCAATTAAGTTATTACATCACGACATTAAGAAATAGATTGAATCAGAATTAAAGGTTGCGTTCTGGGAGGAACCATGTTGAAGAATGGATTATCTCATCGTTTATTTGTGTTTCCCTTTTATCTTTCCTTAACTTTTCTTGTCATGATGTGCTTAAGCAGCTGCAGCCATCATGTGAGTCAAGATGGACCGCCTGATTTTTATGTCGATGAAACTAAAATACCTAATGCCATGCCCAAACCTGAGCCGCTCGCTAAATATGGGAATATGAATTCTTATGTGGTATTTGGAAAACGTTATTATACGTTAAGGTCTAGTAAACATTACGAAGCCGTGGGTGTAGCTTCTTGGTATGGCACAAAATTTCATGCGCGTAACACCTCAAGTGGTGAACGCTACAATATGCTTGGCATGACTGCCGCTCATAAAACATTACCCCTCCCCACTTATGTTGAAGTCACCAATTTACGTAACGACCATTCTATTATTGTGAAGGTGAATGATAGAGGACCTTTTCAATCTAATCGCCTAATTGATCTTTCTTATGTAGCAGCGAAAAAGCTTGGCATGTTAGGGCATGGGACAGCATTAGTAAAAATTAGAGCAATTGATCCCTATTCATTCGGACGTCAAACTGGCTTTCTATTTGCTTCACGCCTCAAAAAATCACCTCACGTTCAGACACCCACTCCTATTGTGTTATCGTCTTCATCACTTTATCTTCAAGTTGGCGCATTCCGAAATAAATCGCATGCTGAACATTTACAGCAACGTCTAGTAGCACTACTTGCAACACCTGTCAAAATTAAAAAACCTTCTGCCAATGGCAAATTATATCGCGTCCAAATTGGTCCATTGAAAGATAATATGACCGCAAACAAAGTGCGCAGTCG
The DNA here is from genome assembly GCA_963711205.1 of uncultured Gammaproteobacteria bacterium. GTDB lineage: Bacteria > Pseudomonadota > Gammaproteobacteria > DSM-16500 > DSM-16500 > Aquicella. Next base: position 957,273 of record CAVQDE010000001.1, on the reverse strand, counting down.
ATTAAAAGCATTGGGAATCGCATCGAATAAGTTGTATGGGGTATAAAATGAGTTCACTAGCGTCATCCTCGGGCTGAGCGCCAGCGAGGAACCGAGGATCTCGTGAATCACAAGGAAAAAACATGCTCTCTTTTGTCATTTCGTTATTAGGCATTCTCATTACTATTTTTTTCGTGATAGGCACTCACGAATCAGCGCACTTTATTATGGCTAGGTTATTAGGGATCAAAGTCCTGCGCTTTTCGATTGGCTTTGGGAAAACAGTATGGCATTGGTCTGATAAATCCGGGACAGAATATGTGTTGGCACTCATACCACTCGGCGGCTATGTCAAAATGTTGGATGAGAATGAAGGCGATGTACCCAAAGAACAACTGCACTTAGCATTCAACCACCAACCTTTTTATAAAAAATTCCTTATCGTAGCCGCAGGTCCCGCGACCAATATTCTTTGTGCTTTGGTTTTATATTGGGTCATCTTTGTCGTTGGATTTACCACTATTCGTCCGCAGATAGGAAGCATCAGCAAAAGCTCTATTGCTGCCGAAAGCGGGTTGCAACCTAAGCAAGAAATCATCGCTGTCGATGGCAGCAAAACCTCGACTTGGACGGGTGTGATTCTCCGACTCGTTGCCCATGCGGGTGATCAAGATCATATTAAATTTGAGATACAAAATCCGGCGAATATCCAACCAAAAACAGAAACGCATATTCTTGATTTATCCAATTGGCACCTCAATAATTTATCGCCTGATCCTCTCAGCAGCATAGGCATTACGCCTTACGTTCCCGACATTCCTCTTATCATTAATGTCATCACAGCCAACTCACCTGCTGCAGCTTCTCCTTTGCAAAAAGGAGACAAGATTATCGCTATCGATAACAAACCAATTAAAGATTGGGATGAAATTCTTACCACGATTACCGACCACCCTTCTCAAACCCTCACGTTTACCGTGGAAAGAAATGGCAATACCATGACATTACCTGTTGCTATTGGGTATCAACGCTCGTTTATATTTTTTAAATCAGGCTATCTTGGCATAGGCCCTAATTTCAAATGGCCGAAAGAATTCTTGCAAGAAATTAAATATGCTCCATTCCCTGCTGCTTTACGTGCGTGGCAGGAAATTTCTGACTTTACGTATTTCAATTTATTGTTATTCTGGAAACTATTGACCGGCAAACTTTCCTTACAAAGCTTAGGCGGTCCTATCACTATCTTTCAATCGGCGGGTAGTGCATTAAATTCAGGCTTTTTATCATTTATTGGCTTTCTCGCCTTTTTAAGTATTTCGATAGGTATAATTAATTTACTTCCTATCCCTGGTTTAGATGGCGGCCATTTATTTATTCAAACCATTGAATTTATTATCCGCCGCCCCGTGCCGGAACGAGTGTTATCTGTTTTATATCGGCTTGGATTTGTACTTATTTTATTCGTTTTAATACAAGCACTCATAAACGACGTATTGCGATTGTACTAAAAAGATACTATATTCCCGTACTCTCCCGTTATCCTCGGGACTAGCACCCTGCAAGTTCGGAGAAAATAGTGAACGCACCACATCTTTATCTTGAAAATGCTTCTTTGGCTTACCACGGCAAAACCCTATTTGCGGATATCAATCTATCTGTGCCAGCAGGAAAGTGGATAGGGTTACTGGGTCCCAGCGGTATAGGCAAAAGTTCTTTGTTGCGCCTCGTCGCTGGCTTAATCACTTCTGAAGAGCAATCCCAAGGATCGATTTATACGGACAACCATCTTCCTCTCAATCATCAAATCGCCTTTATGGCACAAACTGATTTACTTCTTCCCTGGCTTACCGTTCTGGGTAACGTCACTTTGAAACTCAAGCTCAGACACCATACTCGTGAAGAGCGTACTGCCAGTGTTGAAAGAGCGATGGACTTATTAAAAAAAGTAGGACTAGCTAATGCCGCCTCCTGTTATCCTGCACAATTGTCTGGCGGTATGCGTCAACGGGTCGCCCTAGTGCGAACATTAATGGAAGATAAACCGATTGTGTTAATGGATGAACCTTTTTCCTCCTTAGATGCCATTACACGCTATAAATTACAAGCCTTAGCAGCCGATTTACTTAAAGATAAAACAGTGTTATTCATCACTCATGATCCTACGGAAGCCTTGCGCTTGGCCCATTCGATTTACATTATGCAAGGTAAGATTGCTTCATTAAAATGGATAGCAGATTTAGCCTCATCTACGCCTCGCGAGTTTACCGATCCAGAAGTAGTCACACTACAAAGCGTGCTTTTTCAAGAGTTGGCCCAAGCCGCAGGTGATCTCTCATGACCTGGCTAGCTCGTCAAACCTGCATCATGCTTCTATTATTATTGGCTTGGCAAGGCGTTGTGATGCTATGGGACTTGCCCCCTTATTTGCTTCCCTCTCCCTGGCAGGTGTTGCACACACTGCACGAGCAATTCGCTTTGATTGCAAGCCATGCCCTCCCTACCCTGATTGAAATGTTACTCGGCTTTTCTCTTGGCATTCTTTTTGGATGCATGGCAGGTCTGGTGGTTGCCTTCTCTAAACCCCTTTCAAAATGGCTCTTACCTCTACTCATTGTCAGTCAAGTGATTCCAACCTTTGCCATTGCCCCTTTGTTGGTGATTTGGTTAGGCTTTGGATTAGCTTCAAAAGTGGCGACTGCCATGCTAATGACTTTTTTCCCTATTACTAGCGCATTGTATGATGGCTTGCGTCATACTCCTCCCGGATGGCTAGATCTTGCCAAAACCATGAATGCAAAAAAATGGCGTACATTTTGTTATATTCAAATTCCTTCTGCTCTCCCCGCACTCGGTTCGGGAATACGCATTGCTGCAGTTGCCGCCCCAGTGGGTGCAATTATTGGTGAATGGGTGGGAGCAAGTCAGGGTCTTGGCTATTTAATGTTGAATGCAAATGCGCGTTTGCAAATCGATGTGATGTTTGCATCGTTACTTGTTATTATTCTACTGGCATTGGTATTGTATTTTTGCGTAGATAAGCTATTACGAATACTGGTGACATGGTAAACAAACGGGGTATTGGAGGCCTTGGGGTCCTCGCACAAATAAACTCAATACATCAAGGATTCCTGCGATTTTTCTCCTTCCGGTACGTTTAAATCTGATACTATACTGGGCGCAAGATGCTGAGTTTATTTGTGCGAGGACCCTTACATGAACAAAATCATATTATTTCTTTTATCGATGATGACAGCTGTCAGTTTCGCAGCAAATCCGAAACCAGAAAAATTAACTGTTGTACTCGATTGGTTCCCTAATCCTGACCACGCCCCCTTAATCATTGCGCAACAGCAAGGTTTTTTTAAAGAACAAGGATTAGACGTCGATTTGATTGGTCCATCCGACCCAACCGATCCTCCTAAATGGGTCGCCTTTGGTAAAGCGGATATGGGGGTAACTTATCAACCTGAATTTATGGAGCAAGTAGATCAAGGTTTACCTCTTATTTGCGTGGGCACATTGATTGATAAACCATTAGATAGTTTAGTGGCTTTAAAAGAAGATGGTATTAACACACCTCGTGATCTCAAAGGCAAACGTATCGGTTCAAGCACAGGCGGATTAAGTACTATCATGCTGAAAGTCATGTTAGCAAAAGAAGGTTTAACAGAAAAAGATGTCGAATTAGTGAATGTTCGTTATAACTTGACGCAAGCTCTCTTATCTCACAAGGTGGACGCTGTCACTGGCATGATGCGTAATTATGAAGTGCCTTTATTGGAAATGAATGAGCACAAAATAGTGGCTTTCTTTCCAGAAGAACATGGTGTTCCCACTTATAGCGAACTCGTTTTTATTTCAAATATCAAAAATGCACATGACAAACGTTTCCCCCGTTTTCTGACAGCAGTAAAAAAAGCAGTAAGATATATTGATGAACATCCTAAGGAAGCATGGGAAGGATTTGCAAAACAATATCCCGAATCTAGCAATAGCGTCAGTCGTGCAGCATGGTTCGCAACAATGCCTTATTTTGCAGAAGATCCCGCTAGCTTTAACGGTAAAGAATGGCTACACTTCGCAAGCTTTATGCAAAAAAATCAATTGATAAAAAAGGTTCAGCCTATATCACGCTACGCAATTGACGTTAATTCGTGAGAGATACATTGAGAGTTATATGCCAGCGAAAGCTAGCCGTTTTATAAAGGATTGACCCCATGTGGATGTATTTACTCATTGGCTCTAATGCCAGCACTTTTGTTTTGTTGTTATTCCTCTTGATCAGACAAATGTTAACCAGCCAACAATTGCGTGAGCATGTCATGGAGAAATTAAGCCATTCGCGCATTGAACAAACACAACAATCAGCCGAATTAAGAGAACAATTGCAACAAGCATTTGCAAATCATCGCGCGCGTTTTGATGAAAGGCAATTAGAAACACTGAAGATATTGCAAGATACCTTACAAAAAGGCGTGCAAGAAAATCGCCAACAGGTTAAAGAAGCATTGACTGATTATGCCAAAGAATTGGGAAAACGTGTCGATCAATTAACCCAAACAACAGAAACTAAATTGAAAGAAATTAATCAACAAGTCGAAAAGCGCTTAACTGAAGGATTTGTAAAAACAAATGAAACATTTGGCGATGTAATCAAGCGATTAGCCTTGATTGATGCGGCTCAGAAAAAAATCACAGAACTTTCAAGCAGTATTGTCAGCCTGCAAGAAATTTTGAATGACAAACGATCGCGTGGCGCATTTGGCGAAGTTCAATTATCTGCTCTCATTTATAATATGATTCCAGAGCAGCATTTCAGCTTCCAACATCTCTTAAGCAATCATAAACGACCCGATTGCATGTTGTTTCTTCCTGAACCAACAGGAAATATTGCGATTGATGCTAAGTTTCCGTTAGAAAATTTTCGCTTGCTTATCGATTCCGCATTACCAGACAGCGATAGACAGCAAGCAGAACGTCAATTCAAAATTGATATCCGCAAACATATTCAAGATATTGCTGAAAAATACATTATTTCAGGAGAAACCGCAGAAGGGGCGATTATGTTTATTCCTGCGGAAGCTGTCTTTGCTGAAATCCACGCACACCATTCTGATCTTGTCGAAATTGCGCAGCACAGTAATGTTTGGATGGTCTCACCCACCACGATGATGGCGATTCTGACCACGGCTCGTGCGGTATTAAAAGATGCGGCCACGCGTAAACAAGTTCATGAAATTCAAAAACATCTCCGACTATTGGCAGAGGATTTTGAACGATTCCAAATGCGTATGGATAATCTGGCCAAGCGTATTGCTCAAGCACACACGGATGTTGAACAAGTGCATATTTCATCGCGAAAAATCACCCAACGCTTTGTACAAATCGATAAAGCAGAGCTTGATACATTAAAACTGGAAGGATCTGTATTGATTGCAGAAGACTCATCTTCCACACAAGCGAATGATAATACTTAAGGAATGCTTATGAATGGCAAAGATTTGTACCTCAAGTTCTCCTTTTTATAAAAAAAGTGGGAGGGGAGTTGGTTATTGCACGTTTTTTTTGTATAATGGGCAGTAATTTTAGTTTTGTACATTATGTACTGGGGGGAGAAATGAAGTCATTCATGTTACTAGTTGGAGCTTTGTTGATTAGCTCGGTCAGTTTTGCGAATACGTCTGGCCTTAGTAAAGGTTCACCACAACTTAATGCCTTAGGTTCAGCTTGGAGAGCGCATCCTTCTGTAAAGGAAAGCCCAAATGACATTACCATAGTCTACGGTGGTGAAGACGTTTCTCGTCGGCCTACTCTGGCTTCCCGCATCACCATTGCCTAATTAAAAACCCATTTTTATCTTGCGCCCCTCTTCTGGGGGGGTGTTTTTTATCCCCGTAAGCGTTTCTACGCTAACTAAGGCCAGCCGACAATTCTGCGATGGGTGCAAAAGATCGCCGATGAATACGACAAGGACCTAACTGCTGTAAAGCATAGATATGGAATTGAGTTGCATATCCTTTATGTTGTGCAAAACCATAATTGGGATACTTACGATCCAGCATACGCATAAGTCGATCACGTAATACTTTTGCCACAATAGAAGCCGCGCTAATGGCTGGCTCCAACTGATCACCCTTAATAATTGCCGTCGATGGACAAGAAAAGATCGGTGAGAAATTCCCATCGACCAATACATGTTGTGGCGCAATCGACAGTCGTTTTACCGCCCGTTGCATGGCTAGAAAGGTAGCTTGCAAGATATTCACTTCATCTATCTCTGTGACACGACCTCTGCCTACAGCCCAAGCTAATGCTGAGCGACGAATTTCTTGAAATAATTTTTCACGCTGCTTTTCTGTTAAGGTTTTGGAATCTGCTAATCCAGCAATGGGCCGTCTTGGGTCCAAAATAACCGCTGCTGCAACCACAGGTCCCGCTAAAGGTCCCCGCCCTGCTTCATCCACACCAGCAATCAGGCCTTTTTTTGGCACATCCATGTTATGACTTCCTTTATTATTATTTTTTTCCCGAGGGGGTTAGTGACTTTCGTTTTCTAAGGGTTTTTCCAACACATGGCGGACAACAAATCGAGGACGCTTTCTTACCTCTTGATAAATACGGCCAATGTATTCACCGACAATACCTAAACCAAATAAGACTATGCCCAGGAAGAAAAAGAGAATAGCAAATAAAGTAAATACTCCTTCCACTTCAGGCCCAATCATAAATCGACGTACCAATAAGAAAACGACAAAAGCAAAACCTAAGCAGGAGATCAAAAGACCTATCATGGTAAATACTTGTAATGGGAAAACCGAAAAACCAGTGACCAGATCAAAGTTGTAACGAATTAACTTATACAAATTGTAACTAGACGTACCCGCACTGCGTTCTGCATGGGCCACGCCCACTTCGGTAGGACGCGAAGCGTAAGTAAGGGCAAGAGCGGGAATAAAAGTGCTGCTCTCACCTGTTGAAGCCATGAGATCAACGATATTTCTACTATAAGCACGTAACATACAGCCTTCATCTTGCATCTTAAGCTTAGGCATCATCCAGGCTCGGGCCCGGTTGTGCCATTTAGACACTTGTAACCGCCACCAAGAATCTTGGCGATTTTCACGATACGTGTTAACTACATCATGGCCTGCTTCCATCGCAGCCACTAATTTGCCAATTTCTTCGGGGGGATTTTGCAGATCTGCATCCATAGTGATCACAATCTGGCCTCGCACACGCTCAAACCCAGCCATAATGGCCATGTGTTGGCCAAAATTGCCATTAAATTCAATTACGCGAATCTGTTCCGGCCGACGTGCATGCATTTGCCGTAACATTTCTGCTGATTTATCCGTACTGCCGTCATTGGTTAAGATAATTTCATAAGGTTTACCCAACTTATCCAAAGATGCGGTCAAACGGGTATATAATTCCTCCAGCACTTCTTGCTCGTTATGAACTGGAATCACTATGCTAATATATGGGGCCTGTGCCATGTTGATAACCTTTGTTGTAACTTGCGTGGGCGAATTATATTAAATAGTGTGAATGTATACTAGGTCAACTTTTCATATGAATAGTAAAAAGATACGTGAAATTTTCTTGCGTTTCCGTAAAGCCAATCCGCATCCTACCACTGAACTGATTTATCATAATCATTTTGAGTTGTTAATTGCTGTGATTCTATCTGCCAGAGCCACAGATAAATCCGTGAATAAAGCCACAGGACCATTATTTAAGGTAGCAAATACGCCGGAAAAGTTATTACACCTGGGTGAAATTAAGTTGAAAGACTATGTTAAAACCATAGGCCTATACGCGAATAAAGCAAAAAATATCATTGCTACCTGTAAAATCCTCATCGAAAAATTCCATTCCACCGTTCCTCACGACCGGGAGTCGTTAGAATCTTTGCCCGGTGTTGGCAGAAAAACAGCCAATGTCATTCTGAATACCTGCTTTGGCGAACCGACTATTGCTGTTGATACCCATATTTTTCGTGTCGCTAACCGAATTGGTTTAGCAAAAGGAAAAACACCTCCTGCAGTGGAGCAGCAATTATTAAAAAATATTCCCGATGAATTCAAATACGATGCCCATCATTGGTTGATATTGCATGGCCGCTATGTTTGTACGGCAAGAAAACCTAAGTGCCCTGAATGCATCATTCAAGATCTATGTGAATATAAACATAAGACTAAGTCGGAAGAGGAATGACGTTGATCACCTCCACGTTCTGAGAGCCACAAACATGTATACAAATAATCGCGATGCCTATCGCCAAACTTTTTTTACTGCCTGGCAAAAATATCAACAAAAGCTCCCTTTAGAAAAAGTGGAAGCTCAGTTGATTGAAGTTATTTTATTGCACACAGAATATCGTCAGGTACTTGAAAATCCTGCCACCTACCAGCAGCAAGAATTTTCGCTGGAAGAAAATCCTTTTTTCCACATGAGTTTGCATCTTACTCTGCGAGAACAAATACACACGAATAGACCTAAGGGAATTAGCACCCTTCATCAAATACTCCTCACTCAGTATCAGGATATTCATGCTGTCGAACACAGCATGATGGAATGCTTGGCACAAATGATGTGGAAAGCACAACAAACAGGCATGATGACTAGTGATGAAGAATATCTGGAGAAATTGAAGTCATTGTTGTAGCTCGTCATCCCGGAATTTAGCACTGCTTAGCGAGCTTGCGAGCTTAGCCAGTGCTTAATGTCCGGGACCCATCCAAACTTTTACAGAAGAGCATAAATGGGTCCCGGACAAGCGCGAAGTAAAAAACACTTCGCGCTTTCCGGGATGACACTTAAGTCCACATACTAGAAATAATAATCAAACTGTGCAGTGATTGCGTTATCAGCCTTGCCAGTTTGTTGTGAGCTGACGGCACCTGCACCAGAGGCAGTATTGCTCGCTGCATATTCGCGATCATGTCTGAACTCAAGACTTTGTAATGTGTTTCTAAGTAATGAGGTATTAAACACAATCGAAGTACGGGTTAATGGAATACCGATTGCGAGAGCTTCTTTCGTCTTAGCATACCCGATACCGATAGAGCTTGGCTTATCATCCAATATGGGAAATGAGTAAGCCGCTTCAAGATCAAATGCCCAGGGCTTAGCACCACTTCCATTGAAAGCCATATCGTTTGGATTAAAATGAGTAGAAGCTGTGATGAATTCACCAATCAAATCAATGTGAGAACCTAAGCTCAAGGTACCACGTGCGTTATAAGCTGGGACACGATGGATAAGTTGTTCATGATCTTGGAAGCCTGTGCCTAATTGCATGCCACCGGAATCGGCTAAGTTCGCAATCACACCTCCACCGATATTACCTTTTATCGTACCCGCATCAAACTTAAAGCCCACATTGATGCCCCCATTATTTACCTTAGCGACTGAGGCGGCATGGCTATCACCACGGAAAATGTAAACAGCACCGTAGAGAGCATTTGGCGTTTGTTGTTGGAAACCAGCTAACAGTGCTCTTGCTTTGGTACGAGCTAATAGTTTTGGCAAGGTATCGCTGACCATAACCGTCGAGTAAGTACCAAATGGAACATAATATTGACCCACCGACCCATAAAAAGGTGAACAGGCAAAATCACCGATTGTGATAAACGCTTTATTCACTACAAGACGTGAATTACCCACTCTAAAGTGACTAGTGGATTCAAAGACGCCGCTGGAAATTGGCTCACTGTTATCATAAGTGAATTCAATAAACCCTAATAACCAATCGCTGGGACCAAAAACAGTGAGATCAAGAGAAACGTTGGTGACATCGATATCTGTCGTACTTGGCGAACCACCATGATTAGTATAATTACCTTGCGCTTCGATGATTCCGCTTAACAAAAGATGGGAATGTGCGGGAGTTTTCAGCTGAGGACCCAAGGCTTCTAATTGATTGATAATACTTTTCCGAATCTGTAATAATTGGACATCAGTATTCACGCTAGGACTATTAATAATTAAATTCGTTCCCGCAAATTGGATGGGCACACCCACATAAGGACCTGTAGATACAAACGCTCTTCCAGGCACATCAAGGTCAAAAGGTAAATAAGTTTGGGATTCGCTAACAAGTTTCAACAGCGACTGGCCTGACAGTTGCGATGAGTTTTGCGAATCATTAGAAGCTGGATCAGCAGAGGGGTCACCTGCAGGATCGGGAGCTGGATCAGCAGAAGGGTCGCCAGCCTTTTGGATATTTTTACGCGCAACCAATATTTTACCCAGCTTAGCTTTGACTTGATTATCTGTTCTCATCTGACTTTTAAGCGATGCAACTTCTTTCTCTAAAGTCGCGACTGATGCTTCTAGTGATTTTTTATGTGCAGTAGAAGTATCGGCTAAGGATGGCATAGCGATTAAACCTGATAATAATAGAGTGACGGTCAACGGTTTTAATAAACGGACGTTCATTGGATTTCTCCTTATTGTTTTAGTTTTTTCTCTAGCACAAGTTGAGCTTGACTCATGCAAAAATAAAAAATGGATCGAGCAACTTAACAAAAATATAAGTACAACTCAAGAAGAAACCGTGAAAATGTCTGTCATTCTGAAACACTTTTTTTTGCTCTAACGTTCGCATGGAGAGGACAGAGGTTGCTATTCCTCTTCGCTCTCCAGTAAACTTTGCTGTCATACTAATAGATCGAATTTTCCTATGAAAAAATGGCTAACTTTGCTGCCGGATGCATTAGCAGCGATAGTGCTTGGAATTGCACTAACATTTGCTTTTGCTCCTTATGACATATTCCCCCTGGCTATCCTTGTCATGATGGGCTTATTGGCATTGTGGGTGAAGAACGCTCCTTCGCCTAAGTGTGCATTTTGGTTAGGCTATTTATTTGGTCTTGGACTATTCGGAGCCGGTGTTTATTGGGTCTTTATTAGTATTCATGTGGTAGCAGACGTGCCCGCTTTTTTGGCTGCCCTCATCACTGTAGGTATGATTGCTTTTCTTGCGTTATATCCCGCCACAGTAGGTTATTTACTTAACCGTTATTTCCCTGCCAATAATACAGCCAACATCGTTTTAGTTTTCCCAGCCATTTGGACGTTGAGTGAATGGGTACGAGATTTTTTATTTTCCGGATTTCCTTGGCTCTTCCTAGGTTATAGTCAAACCAATTCGCCTTTAAAAGGATATGCCCCTATTTTTAGCGTATATGGCGTCTCTTTTGTGGTTGCTCTCTCTGCCGCTGTTATTTTAAATGCGATCCTCAAATTCAAACAAAAAGAATATAAATCGGTTTACAAAAACTTATTTACGCTAGTTTGCCTCTGGATAGCAGGAGGACTGCTGAGTTTAATTCCTTGGACGGTCCCCAAAGGCAAACCCATTTCTGTTGCGCTTGTGCAAGGTAATGTTGCACAAGCAATTAAGTGGTCGCCCGAACATCTTCAACTTTCCCTTGAGCGCTATACTGACTTGACCAATCCTTTATGGGGAAAATATCAACTCATTATTTGGCCCGAAGCCGCCATTCCGGTAACCCTACAAAGTGCGGAATCATACATCAATGCAATGGATGCAAAAGCGAGTTCAAGCAAATCGATTCTCATGCTAGGCATTCCCATTGAGGCCACAGAATTCCCTGGACATTATTACAATGCCATCGTGACCTTGGGTGCGAACAAAAATGTTTATCTCAAACGTCGTCTTGTTCCCTTTGGCGAATACACCCCTTTTTCTAACTACATAGCTAATGCTTTCAATTTCATGAATCTTCCCATGTCAGATATGATCCCTGGCAATGCTTTCCAAGCACCGCTGGTCGTTGATAACACGAAAGTTCTCCCTTCCATTTGTTATGAAATTGGATTCCCTGAACTTAGCCGAACACAGGATAGTAGTATCGGTTTTCTTCTCACCGTCACGAATGATGCTTGGTTTGGTGAATCGAACGCCCAAGCTCAACATTTACAAATGGCTCAGATGCGCGCTCAAGAATTAGCTAGACCTCTTTTATTCGTGAGCAATGATGGCATCACCGCAATTATCGGACCGGATGGAAGAGTCGTTTCTTCATTACCACCACGCAAAGTCACCGTATTAACCGGGACAGTACAACCCATGGTTGGCACCACTCCTTGGATGTTTAATGGGTCAGATCCGATTTTATTTATTATTATCTTCTCAGTCGTTTTAGCGATACGATTAAATAAAAGAAAGCCTGGATCACTTGAACAGAATGCGGGCAGTAAATTGCAAATAAAAGATAAAAAAGAGTAGGTGACAACTTTGTCTCATCCCACTTTTCCGGACAAATGAGAGCCCCATGTGCATAGTTATACCTATTAATTAATCAACGAGTACACAATGGAAGAACAATATAAACCGCAAGAAATCGAAGCAAATGCTCAACGAGTTTGGCAGGAAAAAAATTATTTCCAAGTTGTCGAAGACGTCAACAAAGAAAAATTTTATTGCTTATCCATGATGCCTTATCCTAGCGGCAGCTTGCATATGGGTCATGTGCGTAATTACACCATAGGCGATGTGATTGCACGCTATCAACTTATGTTAGGTAAAAATGTCATGCAGCCCATGGGCTGGGATGCATTTGGTTTACCAGCTGAAAATGCTGCTATTAAACACCATATTCCACCTGCTAAATGGACACGCGATAACATTGCACATATCCGTAGTCAAATGATGCGCATGGGTTTTGCTTATGACTGGAGTCGCGAACTCACCACGTGTGATCCTGACTATTATCGTTGGGAACAATGGTTTTTCTTGCATTTGTATCAAAAAGGACTCGTCTATCAAAAAAATGCGGAGGTTAATTGGGATCCTGTCGATCAAACCGTATTAGCCAATGAACAAGTAGTCGATGGCCGTGGCTGGCGTTCGGGTGCATTGGTTGAACGCCAAGAAATTCCACAATGGTTTTTAAAAATTACTGCCTACGCAGATGAATTACTCAATGATTTCGACAAACTAGAACATTGGCCGCATCAAGTCAGGACCATGCAACGCAATTGGATTGGCCGATCCGAAGGCGTCGAAATCAGTTTCCACATTGATCAACATACACCGCTCACGATTTTTACTACGCGTCCGGATACGTTATTCGGCGTCACTTACCTTGCTATTGCTCCGCAACATCCGTTAACCAAGAGTTTGGCGGAACAAAATCCCGCGCTACACCAATTTATCGAAGAATGTCGCAACATTAAGATGGCGGAAGCAGATATCGCCACCATGGAAAAGCGCGGCATGCCTTTGGGCATTTATGCAAAACATCCACTAACAGGAGAATCCATTCCTGTTTGGGTAGCTAATTTTGTATTAATGGAATATGGGTCGGGTGCGTTAATGGCCGTCCCTTCCCATGATCAACGTGATTTTGAATTTGCTATTAAATATCATCTTCCCCTAAAGCAAGTCATCACACCAAAAAATGATTCGCATTGGGATTTCACGCGTAGTGCATTCACTGATGAGGGTATCTTAATCAATTCAGCGGAATTCACTGGACTCACCTCCAAGCAAGCCTTTAATGCGATTGCCGACAAATTAGCGGAAAAGAAAATGGGAACACGTAAAATTCATTATCGCTTACGTGACTGGGGTGTGTCTCGTCAACGTTACTGGGGTGCGCCTATTCCCATTATTTATTGCCCTCAATGTGGTACGGTGCCCGTACCAGAAAAGGATTTGCCTGTTGTTTTGCCGGAAGATGTTCAGTTTGAGGGTGTGAGCTCACCGCTTAAATCTATGCCTTCGTTTTATCAAACGACTTGCCCTCTCTGTCAGGGACCAGCCGAACGTGAAACTGACACCTTTGATACGTTTATGGAATCCTCGTGGTATTACGCACGTTCCGCTTGTAAAAAACAAAACAAAGCCATGCTAGATGGCCGTGCTAATTACTGGTTACCCGTTGATCAATATGTAGGGGGAATTGAACATGCTGTATTGCATCTTTTGTATGCTCGCTTCTTCCACAAGTTGATGCGCGATGAAGGCTTACTAAATAGCGATGAACCTTTTACTCGTTTGTTGTCGCAAGGAATGGTGCTGAATAATGGCGTCAAGATGTCGAAATCAAAAGACAATGTGGTTGATCCACAAGAACTGATTGATCGCTATGGTGCAGATACCGTACGTCTCTTTATCATGTTCGCCTCCCCACCTGAGCAAAGCTTAGAATGGTCTGACAGCGGCGTGGAAGGTGCGTATCGCTTTTTGAAGCGCTTATGGGCATTTGCTTATGAGAATAAAGAAAGGATTCAAAAACAAAACCGTTTAGCACCCACTAACTTACTCGGTATAACGAACTGGGAACAAACTGATGCCGATCAAACGGATATTTTCCGACAAATTTACGAAATTCTAGAGCAAGCGAAGTTCGATTATGAGCGGCAGCAATATAATACAGTCGTCTCCAGTTGCATGAAGATACTCAATCTATTGACCAAATTGTCTGAGCCTGCCAGCGATCAAATTGATATTCGCGACATTGTGATTCATAAAGGATTAAGCATACTGCTACGCTTGCTTGCCCCTATCACACCACACATCACTCACCAGTTATGGCAGGATTTGCATTATCACGGTCTCATTGTCGATGCAACTTGGCCAAGACCTAGTCCCATTGTCTTTAAGTTAGAAACGATAGAAATGGTGGTTCAAGTGAATGGTAAATTGCGTAGCCGCGTTCGAGTTCCACATAGTGCGGATCAACAAATGGTTGAAACCAAGGTCAAAGAAGATGCCAAAGTACAGCTGGCGATTGCGGGTAAATCCATTAAAAAAATGATTATCGTGCCTCATAAACTGGTGAATGTGGTGACAGGAGAATAATGCCATGAACCCAGTCACCTCCCACGTCGCCCCGCGGCTTGTCCGCGGGATCCAGAAATTGCGTTTATCTTTTCTTTGTTTACTGGGCCTGATATCTCTGCTCTCCGGATGCGGATTTCACTTACAAGGTGAAACAAAATTGGCACCACCGCTTCATCGTTTATATTTACAGACCAATGATCCCTACGGAACATTAGCTCGCAGTCTGCAAGATGATCTGAAATTATCTAACGTACGCATAGTTTCATCACCACATGAAGCGAGCACGATATTAGTCATACTGCGTGACGAGACATCGCAAGAATTACTCAGCGTTAGTGGCACACAACAAACTCGCCAATATAAACTGAAAGTCATTGTCGATTTTGAAATTACTGATCCTAAAGGACGATCCCTCACTGGTTCACAAAGCTTGTCAGAAGATCGCACGATCACCGTTCAAGCAAATCAAATTCTTGGTAGCAGTAATGAAGCGAATTTATTTTACCAACAAATGCGTCGCTCAATTGCCTATGGAATCATTAACCGGATTGCTTCGAATGAAGTAACCAATGCCATTATGAAAGATATTCCCGAGTCCAGTTCCAACACAGAAAATGAATAGGAGTTTTAGCGCTCAATGGAAAACAAATCATCATGAAACTTACTCTGGCTCAATTGGAGCCTCATCTCCACCAATCGCTTTCCCCTATCTATCTCGTCAGCGGAGATGAATTGCTATTAAAACAAGACGCCATTCATTTAATTCGTAAAGCAGCAAAACAAACAGGTTTTAGTGAACGGATTCGACTCACACCCGAAGCTGGATTTGATTGGGAACAACTTTATTCATGGCTTTATTCTCCTTCTTTATTAGCAGAGAAACGCTTATTAGAACTCGATTTTCGCGATATATTACCGAATAAAGTAGCCAGTACAATTCTTCAAGAATATGGCCAACACCCTTCACAAGATAATCTCTTACTCATTGATATCGGAAAAGTCGATGACAAAATAGCGAAAAGCGCATGGTATCGCTCATTAGAAAAAACCGGCACCCTCGTCACTATTTGGCCTATTTCGCGTGAACAACTTCCACAATGGATACGTGAGCGCGCTAAGCGCTATAAACTTTCTCTACCCTCAGAAGCGATGCA
Source organism: uncultured Gammaproteobacteria bacterium (assembly GCA_963711205.1). Lineage (GTDB taxonomy): Bacteria > Pseudomonadota > Gammaproteobacteria > DSM-16500 > DSM-16500 > Aquicella. Next base: position 941,319 of record CAVQDE010000001.1, on the reverse strand, counting down.
GTTATTAGCAGACTACGCCGAAGGTAATCTAGTCGCTGCCGCTCAAGCGCTAGAAAAAATATATTTGCTTAAACCGCAAACCCCCATTAATACCGAGATGGTTCAAACTATTTTGAATGACGAAAGTCGATTTACCATTTTTGATTTGACCGATAGTTTAATTGCTGGTGATAAAAACCGCCTACTGCATATTCTCGATACTCTTAGAATAGATGGCACTGAACCTGTGCTGATCTTATGGAGTCTTGCGCGGGAATTACGCTTAATGGCCACCTTGTTACAAGCAATAAAACAAGGTCAAACTCACGAAACCCTTTTTCAAAAACACCGCATTTTTTCGCGTCGACAAGCTTCCGTGCGCCGTTTCTTGACTCGCAAGAAAACTGAAGATTGTTGGCAAGCTCTGTTACATATCGCGGAAATGGATAGCATGATAAAAGGCGGTACGCCGGGTAACTTGTGGGACAGGTTACAACTATTCTGCTTAGGGATGGCATGAATCATATCAATGGTATTGAATACCCGAAGCGGATCATTTTTAGGTGTTTTAGCATCCCATCTGCAGGCCATCTTGTCGTTAAAAAAATGCTTACATATGAATAACTATGCGCGCATTTTTTAACAGTCAATCTGACCCACATCTGGGCGCTAAAACATCTAAAAATGATCCGCTTCGGGTATAATAATCTTATGCATCAAACTCACAAAGCCATTGGCATCTTAGGCGGAACATTTGATCCTATCCATCTTGGTCACTTACGGATGGCGCTTGAACTGTATGAGGCATTAGATCTAGCTAGAGTCCATATGCTTCCCACGCATCAACCTCTGTATCGTAAACAACCGGTTGCCACCCCCAATCAACGCTTAAGCATGGTTGAAGTCGCTGTCGAAGGTGAGCCTGCATTAGTAGCTGATGATCGTGAAATTCGACGACCTGGCCCTACTTATACCATCGATACCTTAATTGAAATGCGTGAAGAATTGCCCAGCATTCCTCTATGTTTATTAGTGGGAATTGATGCCTTTTTAGGTTTTCCTAGCTGGCATCGCTTTACTGAAATTCTTGATTACGCTCATCTTATCGTGGCCCATAGACCTCATTATCATTTGTCTCAAGGAGGGATCGTGGCTGATTTACTGAAAGAACATCGTCAACACGAAATTGCTTATTTACACGAACATTTGTCGGGCGGTATTTTATTACGCCCCATCACCGCATTAGAAATCTCCGCTACTGATATTCGAAAACAGATTGCAATGGGAAGAAATCCAAGGTATTTATTGCCGGATAATGTTTACGACTATATCAAGCGATATGGTATTTACAGTCCAGTTTAATTGTAATGAGTATTGATCATGACACCTGAAGAAATACGAGATCTTGCCATCCAAGCTTTGGATGATATGAAAGGCGTAGACATCGTCACCATAGATGTTCGTTCTCTCACCAACATCACCGATTACATGATTATCTGTACTGGACGGTCGACGCGACATGTTAAGGCGTTAGCAGACAGCGTGGCCGTCAAAGCCAAAGAACAGCATGCGCCCTTCGTCCACACAGAAGGTGAACGGGAAAGTGAATGGGTTTTGGTTGACTTAGCTGATGTTGTTGTTCATGTCATGCTAGCCACGACACGTTCTTTTTACAGCCTAGAAGATTTATGGGAACCGGTTAAAGAAATCCGTGAACATCGATCTCATTCATGAAGATTCGTCTTTTAACTATCACTCACAAATCGCCCGCGTGGATTCAAGCAGGTTACGAAGAGTATGCCAAGCGCTTGCCAGCGACTTGTTCGTTGGAATTAGTCGAGATTGCTGCTGAAAAACGCACACTACACGCTGATATTAAGCGAATTACCGAGCGTGAAGGTGAAAAAATGTTAGCCGCTATTAAGCCAACTCATCGTGTCATTGCGCTTGATGTGCAAGGTAAGCTGTGGACAACGGAACAATTGGCAAAGCAATTGGCTGAATGGCAGCAAGAAGGACGAAACATGGATCTTCTCATTGGTGGTCCCGAAGGCTTATCTCCCGCTTGCTTAAAGAAAGCGGAATTGATTTGGTCGCTGTCGCCTTTAACCTTTCCCCATATACTCGTGCGTTTGATTGTAGCAGAGCAGATTTATCGTGCTTGGAGTATGTTGAATCACCATCCTTATCATCGGTAGTACAAGCGCTACGTAAAAAACACTTTGCGCTTTCCGATGACTCAGAATGATTCCGGAGATCCTCGGTTCCTCGTTGATGCTCGGCCCGAGGATGACTGGGTTCCCCCCGTCACTCTGGACTATTGATTCCCAATATCGCGAGCATGTCCTTCACTTGTTCCCGCTGCGTATCAAGTGTTTTTTTGGCTTGGTCTACTTTATCTTGGGCGGTTTTTATATCAGCAGAAGAAGCATGTTTAGCTTGCAAATCAGCCAGCGCAAGTTGTGCAGCGACTAACTCTTGTTTCGCTTTCACACAGGCAAATTCTGCATTCATTACACGCTGACCAAATTGTTCTGGATTTGCTTGCTGATCATTAAGAATTGACATCATATTGGCTGCGGCAAACATCACAATTTCACATTGTTTAGATTGTTCTGGTGAGTTATTAACTTCCTGGCAATCAGCAACGGCTTTTTTCAGCGCATTAGGATGCTGCATGAGGAAGGAATAAGTCAAATCTTCCTGACAGCCTACTAATACGATAGATAAAAAAATTGATAAAACAAGTTTTCGAATCATGAACATGAGATGGTTACTTTAATAATGAATAAGGGATTCCATTGGTTGTGAGATAGGATACAAGCGGTAATAGAACAAGAACAAGCCCCGCAACGAATAAAAATATGACTGTGCTGATCGGCACCATGAGCGGACTACGGCGATGCTCAAGAAACTTCACAAAACTTGCAAAGAGAAAGGCGCCTCCAATGACAATACAACCACTATGAATGAAATCTGACACAACAGTCACCGGATCCATCATGTTTTGCGCAACCCCGCCCAAACCAGTTCCTTGGGCGAAAGCAAGCACTGGAAGAGAGATCAATATCATGAAAGATAAAACTAATTTTTTCATCATTTCCTACGTGAAATCATTGGCATAAATTACTTTAACTAAATTATAGTATAATTTGAACATATGAGCTAAAAAATGTTATCAACTTATGTATCATAATGTATCTGCCACAATGAAAGACTTACAAATCGATTACGCCATTTCAGACAGCAAAGTGGCCTTTACAGACTATATTTCCCATACCCGTTCTATCATAGGCCAGCGTCGACCTGATTTGCAGGAAACAAATATCAATGCAAACTTAATTCTTGATACAAACAGTCCCTATGAACTCTATCCTTCACAACCGATTTATGCCGGTAAACGATTGAAATATGGGGTGTTACTGATTCACGGATTATTGGACTCTCCTTTTTCATTACGAGATATTGGTGAGCGCTTGCAGGCAAATGGCATGCTATGCCGGGCCATTCTCCTCCCAGGGCATGGGACAACACCAGGTGATTTAATGTCGGTCTCTTATCATGATTGGATTCAATCGGTACGTTATGGCATAGAGACATTAAAAAAAGAAGTCGATCAAATTTATTTAATTGGTTATTCAACAGGTGCAACGCTTTCTATTTATCATGCCCTCAGAGAAGCCAACATTGCCGGCATTATTCTTTTAGCTCCCGCCATCCGCATTAAAGCTCCCGTGGATATTATGGTAGGTTGGCATTATTTCACCAAACGGTTTGGCAATAAACAACAATGGCTTTCCAGTGAAGAGGAAATTGATTACGCCAAATATCTCTCCATCACATTTAATGCCGTGGCTCAAGTGGCCTCTCTCACGAATGTGATACGTGAACTCCGTAAAGAGCAATCTCTTACCTGCCCCATGTTTATGGCAGTCAGTCACGAAGATGAAACGATTTCTAGTCATAGGGCTATTGATTTTTTTTCTACGCTAAAAAATCCTGAAAACAAACTTTTGTTGTATACCTCATACAATCATGCTTATCCCGATACAAGAATTTTAACTCGTCAAACCAATCATCCTCAGTTAAATATCAAACATTTCTCACACGTTTCTCTGCCCTTTTCACCAGATAACTCTCATTATGGGCAAAATGGTGATTTTACTTATGCCTCTCGTCGCGATGCCGATAACCTTATCTTTGGTGCGTATAATCGTATCGAAGTCACTGTGTATGAATTCTTGCATAAAATGAAAGTGATCACACAGAAACGACGGGAATTAACTTACAATCCTGATTTTGATTTTATGGTTAAAGAAATCGAACAGTTTATTCAAAATCCACAAAAATAGAGATCCTCAAAACATCCTGCGAAAATAGAGCGTGTTGACACTGACAGCAACTCCTGATTTTTATTAAGTAAAGCGCAGGAGGGCGGAGCCCGACGAGCCATTAATAAAAACCAGGAGTTGCTGTCAGTGTCAACACGCCCTATTTTAAGATTTAGATTTAGACAAGCATGACCAATGTAAAAATACCATAAAAGCTCCCACGCAAATCGCACTGTCTGCTAAATTAAAAATCGCGAAGTGCCAATCGCCGAGATGAAATGAAAGAAAATCGATGACATAACCATACAACATTCTATCCCACGCATTTCCCAGTGCACCACCCAAGATAAGACATAACGCTATATTCATCCAACCTGCCCGTGCTGGTGATTTAGCTAGCCAGTAAAGCACTAATATACTGATTATGATTGCCAACCCACCCAAAAACCAATTTTGCCAACCTGATGCCGAATGCAAAAAACTAAAAGCAGCTCCAGTATTGAAGGCTAAGGTCAAATTGAAAAAAGGTAATATGCGCAGGGGTTCTTGAAACGTAAGATGATCAACAATCCATAATTTGGAATAGCGATCGATCACTAGAATAAGTATGGCTATCCAAAGCCAAACAAGACCTGAGGTATAAAGTTTTTTGAATAAGGCCATTAAGCATAATTCCTTTCTTCACCTGCCCCGGTTACATTCTCAACACATCGCCCACATAAGCCGGGATAGTCTGGATAAGCATTCACATCACTACAACGATGCCAACAGCGCTCACATTTTGCGTATTGGGTCGCTTCGATTCTTAATGCAAGACCGGGCACATCAGTGACAACAGGATCAACAGGACCTGCGTGTTCTGCAATGACTTTTGCAGCCGAGGTGATTAAAACAAAACGTAATTCATCACCCAGCAAATCCAATTGTTGTTTTAGATTCGGTCCACAATACAAATACACTTCTGCTTCCAAAGCAGAACCCAACTTATTTGCATTACGCTGATTTTCAATTTCTTTATTCACTGCATCACGTACCAAGCGAATTTTTTCCCAATAAGCTTGATTCATCATTTCTTTTTCAGGAAGTGCTGTTAATCCTTCATACCATGTCGTTAACATCACTGATGCTTCGCGTGGACCAGGGATATATTGCCACACTTCTTCTGCAGTAAAACTTAAGATAGGCGCCATCCAACGCACTAATGCGTGAACAATATGATACAACGCGGTTTGCGCTGAGCGCCGACCACGGCTATTGGTCGCCATGGTATATTGACGATCTTTAATGATATCGAGATAAAAGCCACCCATATCTGACACACAAAAATTATGGAGTTTTTGCACGACAGCATGAAATTGATAGGTCGAATAAGCTTCAAGAATTTCTTCTTGAATGAGACGCGTTTTATCAACCGCCCATCGATCCAACATAATCATTTGTTCAGGAGAGAGCAGATCTTTTTCAGGATCAAACCCATGTAAATTCGCTAACAAAAAACGCGCTGTATTACGAATGCGGCGATAAGCTTCTGACATGCGATTCAAAATTTCTTTTGACGCACTGATCTCATAACGATAATCGATAGAGGCTACCCACAAACGTAAAATATCGGCGCCTAACGTTTGTATCACTTCTTCTGGCGCAATCACATTACCCAGTGATTTTGACATTTTGCGGCCGTGGCCATCGACGACAAAACCATGCGTCAACACTTCTTTGTAAGATTCTCTCCCATTGATCGCAACGGAAGTAAGCAGCGATGACTGAAACCAACCTCGATGTTGATCAGACCCTTCCAGCACGATATCCGCAGGAAAAGTGAGTTCTGGACGCACTTTTAACACGCATTCGTGACTTACGCCGGAATCAAACCACACATCGAGCACATCCATGGTCTTTTGATATTGATCAGCCTCAGCACCTAATACCTCTTTTGGATCTAATGTATACCAGGCTTCTATTCCTTCCTTCTCAACTCGCTCAGCGACTTTTTCCATCAATGCAATGATATTAGGATGTAATTCACCGGTTTGCTTATGCACAAATAAAGCCAATGGCACACCCCACGCGCGTTGTCGTGAGATACACCAATCCGGACGATTTTCTATCATGCCGTAAATACGTGATTTACCCCAATCAGGTATCCATGTCCACGCGCTCAATCGCTTGCAAAGCCATATGCACGTAATCCATTTTGATCCATGCTGATAAACCATTGTGGTGTTGCGCGGAAAATAAGTGGTGTTTTATGACGCCAGCAATGAGGATAACTATGCGTAATGTATTCTTGATGAATGAGTGCTCCGCGGTTTCTCAATTCTTCAATAATTCTTTCATTCGCTTTACTCACATGCAGACCAGCGAAAATCGGCGTATCCGCAGTAAAACAACCATCATCACCCACCGGATTTTCCAGTGGAAGCTGATATTTTTTACCTATGACATAATCATCTACACCATGCGCAGGTGCTGTATGCACAGCCCCTGTTCCTGTTTCTATCGTCACATGTTCGCCTAAGACAATAGGAACGTCTTTATCATAAAAAGGATGACGGAGTTTCACTCCAGCAAATTTTTCACCCATCATGCGGCCTAACACCGTATGATTTTCTACGTTGTAACGCTGCATCACAGCAGGAAGCAAATCTTCCGCAATTAACATTTGTTCGGGTTTGGGTCCTGTCAGTTGAATCAGCGCATATTGCAACGAAGGGTTAAGTGCGACCGCTTCGTTTGCAGGCAATGTCCATGGCGTTGTCGTCCAGATGGGAATAGAAATAGGACCCTGCCCTTGTTTGTATGATCAAATCGATTCCAAAAATCAATCTTATCGACCACAGTAAAACGCACATCGATCGAAGGAGAGGTTTTTTCTGCATATTCCACTTCAGCTTCTGCCAAGCGCTGACGCACAATCTAAACACCAGTGCACAGGTTTATAGCCTTTTTGCAAATGCTGATTTTGGATCATTTTCGCCAAGCTACGGATGATATTGGCTTCGTAGTTAAAATCCATGGTCAAATAAGGATTGTCCCAATCTGCGACTATTCCTAAACGCTTAAATTCCGCGCGCTGAATATCAATAAAGCGAAGAAGCATAGTCACGACAAGCGATACGAAATTCTGCTGCCGTCACTTTATGGCCTGGCTTGCCTATCTTTTTTTCGACATTGAGTTCAATGGGTAAACCATGACAATCCCATCCAGGCACCAGGGGTGAGTCAAATCCACTCATGGTTTTAGCTTTTACGATAATATCTTTGAACACGTGGTAGTCGCAGTCCCTAAATGGATATGTCCATTTGCATAGGGTGGTCCCAAATGTAAAATAAATTTTTCTTTGCCCTTACGGCTTGCGCGAAGTTGGGCATAGATATCCATGTCTTGCCATTTCTGCAAAATCTCAGGCTCGCGCTGAGACAAATTTGCCTTCATAGGAAAATTTGTTTGCGGTAAATTTAAGGTATCTTTGTAATCACTCATAAGCACTACCTGCGTTTTTCAAAATAGTTCCTTGCCGCTGCTACATCTCTTGCAATCTGTTGTTTGAGAAGTTCGACGTTGGGATAGCGCATTTCATCACGCAACTTCTCACAAAATTCCACTCGTACGTAGCGACCATAAATTTCTTGATTAAAATCGAGTAAGTGTACCTCGAGTAAAGTCCTTGTACCATCAACAGTAGGCCGTTGCCCCACATTGGCAACACCAGGCCAGGGTTTATCTGCGATCCCATGCATGTAGACTGTATAAACACCACGTACAGGCGTCAGCTTGCGATGCAGGTAAATGTTTGCGGTGGGAAAACCCCATTGCCGCCCTCTCTGCTCACCGGTTCTGATTCTCCCTAACATAAAATAAGGATGGCCTAATAATTTATTGACCAAGGCATGATCGCCTGCTGCTAAGGCTTGGCGTACGCGCGTGCTACTCACCCGCTCGCCTTCAATCAATACCGTTGGCATGGCTTCCACTGAAAAACCGAGTTCAGCCCCTATCGATTGTAAGAGAGAGAAATCACCTTGACGATGATGACCAAAATGAAAATCATCTCCAATAACAATATGCTGAGGCTTGAGTCCCTGATACACAATCTCATGTGCGAAATCACTTGCAGATTTCTCAGCAAGCGATTGATTGAAAGATAATATTAACACATTTTCTACACCACATTCAGCCAGAGCGACGACTTTTTCACGCAGACGCGTCAAACGCGGGATAGTCACCTCATCTTTACTGAAAAATTCGAAAGGATGGGGTTCAAATGTCACGACCAAAGATGGCCCTCGCATCGCCTTTGCTTGCTCTATCACCCGCTGCACCAATTGTTGATGACCGATATGTACCCCATCAAAATTGCCTATGGTAATCACGCCGCCAAGTTGCGCGGGTGTCAGATTGTATAGAGAGCGAATGAGTGTTGTTGGCATAGGCTGTCGCTTGATAAAAGTTGGTGCTGATTTTATGCAATATCGAGAAAGAGTTAAAGGAGGATTGCATTCCCGCGTCATACTAAGACCGGAGGATCTCTTGACGCAGTGGAAGTATCCTGCAATAGAACGTTTCGAGAGCAGCGCTTTTTTGCTAGTTTTTTGCTAGTATGTACGTTCGAAATGAGTAATGGGAGCACGACATGTCCGTCATGACATCTGAAAAAATGCAGGCCATCATAGAAGCCGCTTTAATGGTTGCGGGACAACCATTAAATGTAGCGTCATTACAAAATTTATTCCCGGAAGGAGAACAGCCTAACACCGCCGAGGTGAAAGCCATGCTTGCGGCCCTTGAAGAACGCTACCAATCCTCGCAAAGCGGCATTGAATTATCTGAAATAGCCAGCGGCTATCGGCTTTCTGCTAAAACAGAATTTTCCCCTTGGCTTGCCAAACTCTGGGAAGAACGAACCCCGCGTTATTCGCGTGCCTTTTTAGAAACACTCGCAATCATTACCTATAAACAACCTATCACTCGTGCAGAAATTGAAGATATCCGCGGTGTCACCGTCAGTACCAATATCATGAAAACCTTACAAGAACGTGAGTGGATTCGTATTCTCGGCTATCGTGAAGTCCCCGGAAAACCAGCGATTTATGGCACAACAAAAATATTTCTCGATTATTTCAACTTAAAATCACTCACTGAGTTACCTACTTTCGCTGAATTTAAAAATCTGGAAGCGCAAGAAGCTCGATTACAAGTTCAATTAGCTATGGAAAATAGCGGTCTTGGCCCAGAAAATAGTGAAGCTATTCCAGAAGAAAATAATGTCATTGCTCTCCACGATTCATCTGACAGTTTCTTCTGAAAAACCATGATGATGATACGAGATGACAGCAGCAGCAGGCTAATCATGTCCGAAAAAATACAAAAAATTCTGGCCAATGCCGGCCTTGGTTCACGTCGACAAATCGAAACCATGGATTCAAGAGGGAAGTATCACGGTTAATGGTCGGAAAGCAACAATCGGCGACCGCATGACATATCACGATAAAGTCTGTGTTGATGACCGCGAAATCAAACTCGTCAAAAGTAAAAACCAAAAATCCCGCGTCTTGCTCTATCATAAACCTGAAGGCGAAATGTGTACGCGTCATGATCCAGAAGGTCGGCCCACTATTTTTGAGCGGCTGCCTATTATCCGAAATAGCCGATGGATTTGTGTAGGACGACTTGATCTCAATACATCAGGCCTCTTACTCATTACTAATGATGGCGAATTAGCGAATCTACTCATGCATCCCAGTTCTCAAATCGAACGTGAATATGCCGTGCGTGTACGTGGCGAAGTCGACCAACGAGATCTTAGGTAAATTACAAAAAGGCGTACCACTTGAAGATGGCATCGCACGGTTTGAATCTATCGTCGACGCAGGAGGAACTGGAGCAAATCACTGGTATCACGTTACTGTCAAAGAAGGTCGTAATCGTCTCGTTCGACGCTTATGGGAAGCCCTTAACTTTACTATCAGTCGCCTCATTCGTATTCGCTATGGCAATGTCTATTTACCTTCGGGTTTGCGCCGCGGTAAACATGTTGAATTGACTGAAGATGAAGTAGGTCAACTTGAACAGTTTATTAATCAGTTGAATCAGCCAGCGTAGCGTCAGCCGGAGGAGGTTGTCACTTCCGACTTCAACTGATACAACAAATCCAACGCTTCTTTAGGGGTCAACTGATCAGGATTAATTTCTTTTAATTGTGCGACGACAGGATGTTCCTCATCCAGTTGAGTAAATAAATCATGTTGTTCAGGCATTGCAGAATTTTCAATGCTATCGTGATAAGCCTGTTGTTCCAATTCTTGCAATTTTTGTTTGGCGCGCTGAATCACGGAACGCGGAACTCCCGCCAATTGCGCGACTTGAATCCCATAACTTTGGTTAGCCGGGCCAGGTTGTACCGTATGCAGGAAAATAATTTTCTCACCATGCTCCGTTGCATCTAAATGCACATTCTGCACACTACTCATTTCATCCGCGAGTGCGGTCAATTCAAAATAATGGGTCGCAAATAAAGTAAATGCGCGTATACCTTGCGCAAGATAATGCGCACACGCCCACGCCAATGACAATCCATCAAATGTACTGGTGCCGCGGCCGACTTCATCCATTAATACTAAACTTTGCGCTGTGGCATTATGCAAAATATTCGCGGTCTCTGTCATTTCCACCATGAATGTCGAACGGCCACTGGCTAAATCATCGGCCGCACCGATGCGAGTAAAAATACGATCGATGGGACCTATTTTCGCTGTGCGCGCTGGCACATAACTGCCAATATGCGCGAGTAACACAATTAAAGCTATTTGCCGCATGTAAGTTGATTTACCACCCATATTGGGTCCTGTAATCATTAACATGCGTTGCTTTTGATCGAGCTTCACATCATTGGGTACAAACGCTTGTGATGAAACACATTCCACCACAGGATGTCGACCTTCTGCAATATCAATACCTGCTTCTAACACAAATTCAGGACAACACCAATTTAAATGCAGCGCACGCTCGGCAAAATTAGCCAGCACATCTAATTCAGCGATGACACTCAGCGGTGAGTTGCAGCGCAGCAAGATGACGGAATAATTTCAAATCAAGCAATTGCATCATATAATTTTTTTTCCCTGCGCTAACGCTCGATCACGCGCACTCAGTGCTTTATCTTCAAAGACTTTTAATTCCGGTGTGATAAAACGTTCCGCATTTTTTAGTGTTTGACGACGAATATAATCGGCTGGGACAGTGTCTGCTTGGAGGCGGCTTATTTCAATATAATAACCATGCACGCGATTGTATCCGACTTTTAACGTAGAGAATCCTGTGCGTTTTTTCTCTTGTTCTTCCAATCGCAATTAAAAAATCACCCGCATTTTCACTCATAGATAACAATTCATCGAGCTCTTGATCATAACCATGTGCAATCACACCACCCTCTCGAATCGTGACAGGAGGATTGTCGGACAATCGCACGCATGAGTAATTCTTTAAGCTCAGAAAATTCACGCATATCATTTTTTAATTGCTGCAATCGCAATGCAGAAAATTCTGTTAATTGTTGTTGTAATTCAGGAAGCAATAGCCAGTGTTGTTCGCAAAGCAATGAGATCGCGAGGACGCGCCGTTTTCAACGCCACTCTCGATAAAATGCGCTCCAGATCCGCACTGCCATGTAATATTTTTTGTAAAGAAGAATAGGCATGATGCATTTGCAATTGCCGTACACTGTCTTGGCGCCCGCATGATGACGCCATGATCGCGCAAGGGACGATTTAACCAACGTTTTAATAAACGGCTGCCCATCGCCGTCTTAGTATGATCCAAGACTGAAATAAGTGTATTCTCATGACCTCCCGTCAAATTCGTCACTAACTCAAGATTGCGGCGCGAAGCCGCATCCAGCATCAAACTGTCTTCTTGTCGTTCGACTTGAATCGCGCGAATATGCGGCATTGCTGGCGCTGTGTTTCTTTTGCATATTGCAATAAACAACCCGCCGCACATAAAGCAATCATTAATGCATCACAACCAAATGCACTTAAATCATGCGTCTGCATCTGTTCAATCAACAAGCGTTTTGCTGTCTCATAGATCAAACTCCCATGGTGAGCGTCGTCTGATTTGATGTTGATAATCGGGCAACCAAGTGAGTTGCCAATCTTCACTAATCAACAGTTCTGCCGGTTTTAAACGCGCCAATTCGCTGGCTAAGGCTTCTTCACCTGCGACTTCCAGCAAAAGAAAACGTCCACCACTCATATCCAGTACGGCGATACCAAAATGCTGTTCTTTGGCATGTAAAGCGATTAACAAATTATCTTGGCCATCTTCCAAAAATGCCGCATCGCTAACTGTGCCAGGCGTTAATAATGCGGACCACTTGCCGTTCAACTGGACCCGCCCCTGGCTTGGGTTCACCGATTTGTTCACAGATAGCAACAGATAATCCTTGTCGAATGAGTCTTGCGATATAAGATTCTGCAGAATGAAAAGGAACACCTGCCATAGGAATGGGCATCCCGCTCGACTGACCGCGTGCTGTGAGAGTAATGCCAAGCAGACGCGCTGCTTTTTGTGCATCATCATAAAATAATTCGTAAAAATCGCCCATACGATAAAAAAGAAATGTGTGAGGATAATCTGCTTTGATACGCAAATATTGCTGCATCATTGGCGTATGATCGCGGTATGATTCTATCGTTGAAAGCGCCATGTTGTGATTCCGTCTTTGTTGTTCTTGGTGACTATATAATCCAGGGTTCTCTACCCATTACACTTCGAAATGCGAAGTTTTAACGCCCAGCTTGCGAGAAGTTTAAACGTTTTGATTGAGAAAAACCGCAGCAATACTCATTGTATTGTGAGGTTTTTCGATTGAAAAACGTTTAAAATTCGACGCAAGATGGGATGTTAAAATTCGCATTTCGAAGTGTAATGAGTATATATACCTCGACTCTTGAATAAGGTAAAGGACATGATCAATGCAATAAAATCTCTGGTTTTAGAAACTGCGCAAGTGTTAAAACAACAAGGTTTAACCCTAGCAACAGCGGAATCCTGTACAGGCGGAGGCTTAAGTTATTGGCTCACCAGTGTGCCAGGCAGTTCCGATTGGTTTGAGCGCGGCTTTGTCACCTATAGCGATGTCGCCAAAGTAGAAATGCTCAGCATCAGGCGAACAACCCTAGAAACCTTTGGAGCGGTCAGTGCGGAAACTGCACGAGAAATGGCAGAAGGCGCGCTTAAACATAGTCATGCTGATCTCAGTATTGCAATCACTGGCATCGCAGGTCCAACTGGCGGAACACCTGACAAACCGGTTGGAACAGTATGGATTGCCTGGGCTAAGCAAGATGGCGCTACAATCGAGGAAATGCGGATTTTTTCAGGTGATAGACAAGATATTCGATTGCATGCTATTGCCATTGCGCTAGAAAAATTGATAGAAATAGTAAAACAATAACAATAGGGCGTGTTGAAGGTGAAAAGATGTCTAAAGATTCGATGTAGTTTTAAGATCCTCCTCACTCCATATAAGCCCCGCCATTCTAAGTCAGACATTCTTAAAAAGAAAATCTTAAAGGATGATTATTCTTACTTATTTTCATGCGCCACAGCTGTGATTTTTTATATGAAAGCTCTTTCAAAAAGCGGGATTCCGGGTTATAAATAAGGGCTCCCCTTGTACCTCGCTAAAGCCCATGTCATATCTTGCACAGCGGCTCTGCGGAAATGATAACCCATCTAACAACCATAAAAATTTAACTACTATAAGGATGACCATATGGAAGAAAACAAGAAAAAAGCATTAGCAGCAGCACTCAGTCAAATCGAACGACAATTCGGTAAAGGTGCAGTCATGCGAATGGGTGATGATGCTGATGTGCCAGATATAGAAGAAATCTCAACCGGCTCTCTTTCACTCGACATCGCACTTGGCATTGGCGGTTTACCCAAAGGACGCATTGTGGAAATTTACGGACCTGAATCATCCGGTAAAACGACCCTCACATTGCAAGTCATTGCAGAATGCCAACGTAAAGGCGGAACAGCGGCATTTATCGATGCAGAACACGCATTAGATCCTGCCTATGCCAAGCGCTTAGGAGTGAATGTTGAAGATTTGCTGATTTCTCAACCTGATACCGGCGAACAAGCTCTCGAAATTGCTGACATGTTGGTGCGCTCCAGCGCGATTGATATTATCATTATCGACTCCGTTGCCGCTCTCACGCCCAAAGCCGAAATCGAAGGCGAGATGGGTGATCAACACATGGGCTTGCAAGCTCGGCTCATGTCGCAAGCGCTTGCGCAAATTAACTGCCAACATCAAACGTTCAAATACGCTGGTCATCTTCATCAACCAAATCCGTATGAAAATTGGTGTGATGTTTGGCAATCCTGAAACGACAACTGGGGGTAATGCACTTAAATTTTATGCCTCTGTGCGCTTGGATATTCGCCGCATTGGCAATGTCAAAGAAGGCGATGAAATCATAGGCAGTGAAACACGCGTCAAAGTCGTGAAAAACAAAGTCGCGCCGCCCTTCAAACAAGCTGAATTCGATATCCTGTATAACGAAGGCATCTCTCGTGAAAGTGAAATCATTAATCTCGGTGTACAATTAGGATTAGTAGATAAAGCAGGTGCTTGGTTTAGCTATAACGGCCAACGCATAGGTCAAGGTAAAGAAAATGCACGCCAATTCTTAAAAGAACATACTGCTATCGCGAAAGAAATTGAAACCAAAATTCGCGACATTATGATTACCCGTCATGGAAAAGCGGGCCAAACCTTGAAGCAAGAAAATGAACTTGAGGAGAGCGTTGCCTGAGCCACTCTTCGTCAACTCATCACGATCAATTACGACGTGTCATCTTACGCTTGCTTGACGCGTCGTGATTATTCACAACAAGAAATCCGGCAAAAGCTTCTCGTTAAAGGTTTTTTCAGTCACGATATCGATGCCATTCTTTCTGATTTTGTTCAAACAGGATTGATTAATGAGGCACGTTTTATTGAAAACTATATCCATTGGCGACGGGCAAAAGGCTATGGCCCGCTGCGTATTTCCATGGAACTGCAAGGGCGTGGCATCGCGACTGAGATGATTGCAGAACATCTAGATATCACTGATAATGCGTGGTTTATTGATGCGCATCAAGTTTGGCATAAGCACTTTAAAGGTAAGTTGCCGACTGATTTTAAACATACGAGTTAAACAAATGCGTTTTTTACAATACCGGGGATTTACTCGGGAACAAATTGAATACGCATTGGGATCGGATGTGGTGAATGAGGAATGATCATCTTGACCTCGTCATTCCATCCATGCTTCGAGACGGCGTGCTTCGACAAGCTCAGCAGCGCCTCCTCAGCACGAACGGAGAACTTATCCCTTTCCGTTCGTGCTGAGGAGGCGCTGCTGAGCTTGTCGAAGCACGCCGTCTCAAAGCATGGGGTGGAATGACGAGGTCAAGACAAAACAGTAGTGATACCTATGACAAAAAAGACACAAAAAAAATTCTTAAGCAGCAACGAAATTCGCAGCCAATTTTTAGATTACTTCCATGAACACGGTCATGAAATCGTGGCCAGCAGTTCTCTCGTACCGAATAATGATCCGACTCTTTTGTTTACCAATGCTGGCATGGTGCAATTTAAAGATGTCTTTCTTGGCAAAGAAACACGACCCTATAAACGCGCAACCTCCTCACAGCGTTGCGTACGCGCAGGCGGCAAACATAATGATTTAGAACGCGTGGGTTACACTGCACGACATCATACTTTTTTTGAAATGCTAGGCAATTTTAGCTTTGGCGATTATTTCAAACGTGACGCGATTCGGTTTGCTTGGGAATTTCTCTTAATAAAATGCATTTACCTCCTGAAAAATTATGGATCACCGTATTTGAAGATGATGAAGAAGCTGAAAACATTTGGTTAAATGAAATCAAAATAGATCCAAAACGTTTTAGCCGCTGCGGCGAACATGATAATTTTTGGTCTATGGGACCCACAGGACCTTGTGGGCCTTGTACGGAAATTTTTTATGATCATGGTGCAGCGATTGCTGGTGGTCCTCCTGGCAGTGAAGATGCTGATGGTGATCGATATATTGAAATCTGGAATCTAGTATTCATGCAATATGACCGTGCGGCAGATGGCACGCTCACTCCTCTTCCCAAACCTTCTGTCGATACAGGCATGGGATTAGAACGCATTGCTGCTGTCATGCAAGGCGTGCATAACAATTATGACACTGATCTATTTCAACCGCTTATCAAAGCGACAGCAAAATTAGCAGGCATAAAAGATACTAATCATTTTTCCTTACGCGTCATCGCTGATCATATTCGCTCATGCAGTTTTTTAATTACCGATGGCGTGCTTCCTTCTAATGAAGGACGCGGCTATGTGTTGCGTCGCATTATTCGACGCGCACTGCGTCATGGCAATAAATTAGGATTCACCCAACCTTTCTTTTATCAACTGGTGCAACCTCTTGGTTGAACTCATGGGAGATGCTTATCCAGAACTGGTGAAAGCACAAACGCCATGTGGAAAAAGTCTTGCGCCAAGAAGAAGAACAATTTAGTGCAACGCTTTCACAAGGATTAAAATTATTTGAACAAATCGTGAGTGAATTAAAAGGCGATATTATTCCGGGCGAAACCGTATTCAAATTGTATGACACTTATGGATTTCCTGCCGATTTAACAGCGGATATTGCTCGTGAACGTCATTTAATGATCGACTATGAAGACTTTGAAGCGGCGATGTCAAAACAACGGGAGCGTTCCCGTCAAGCGAGTCAATTCACTACCGAATACAATGTGGCTCAAGAAGCTCAACCTCCTACCGAATTTATTGGACATAAAAATTTATTAACGGAACAATTACCCGATCGAGGAAAAATTCTTGCCCTGTATCGCGAAGGGAAATTTGTCGATACATTAAACACGGGTGAAAAAGGTTCTATAGTGCTTGATCGCACGTCATTTTATGCTGAATCTGGCGGACAAGTGGGTGATCAAGGATTGTTGTCGATAGAAAATAAAGCCATGTTTAAAGTACATGACACCATCAAACAAGGCCAAACTCATTTGCATTTAGGCAAATTAGAAAAAGGCGACATTGAAAATCGGTGATGAGGTGTTAACTGAAGTTGATGCAAAACGCCGAGCTGCGACTGTCCTTAAATCATACTGCCACTCACTTGTTACATATGGTGTTAAAGCAAGTGTTAGGTGAACATGCCATTCAAAAAGGATCTCTCGTTGAACCAGAACGTTTACGTTTTGATTTTTCCCATTCCGCTCCATTGACTGAGGAAGAATTACGTAAAATTGAACAACTTGTGAATGACAGAAATTCGCGCGAATTATGAAGGCATGGTACGTGTGACCACACCAGAAGAAGCAATTGCAAGCGGCGCCATGGCCTTGTTCGGTGAAAAATACGGTAATAAAGTACGCGTCGTGCATTTTGGTCCCTCAGTGGAATTATGCGGTGGCACCCATGCAGATCATACCGGCGACATTGGTCTTTTCAAAATATCAGCCGAAACAGGTGTTGCTGCAGGCATTCGCCGCATTGAAGCTGTCACAGGTGATGCAGCACTACATTTCATTGAAAAACGCGAACTGAATTCAAACAAAAATTGAATCAATCCGATGAACGTATTCATACACTAGAAAAAGAAATGCAACAACTCAAAGATAAACTAGCCGGCCTCATCTAGCCGCGATTTAGCTGCGCAAGCAAAAGAAATTGGTCAACTCAAAGTACTCGTAACCGTTGTCGAAGGATTAGATGGTAAAGCCTTACGTCATGCGATGGATCATCTCAAACAACAACTTGGCAGCGCGGTGATTGTGCTTGCTACAGTTAAAGATAATAAAATAGGCGTCGTAGGAGGAGTCACCGCTGATTTAGTCGATCAGATTAAATGCTAAAGAAATGGTCAGCATGGTCGCAAACCAAATTGGCGGCAAAGGCGGCGGCCGCGCAGATCTTGCTGAAGCAGGTGGAAATAAACCAGAAGCCTTGGAAAAAGCATTGCAGTCTGTTTACACTTGGGTAGAAGAACAGATTAAGGAACGTAGATATTTTCCGTAAGGAGCAGATGATATGGCTCTCATTGTACAAAAATATGGTGGCAGTTCTGTCGGCAATCTGGACCGCATTCATCATGTTGCAGACAAAGTCATTAATGCAAAACAACAAGGCACATGATGTTGTTGTCGTTGTGTCAGCCATGTATGGCGAAACCGATCGCTTGATCCAACTTGCTAATGCATTGACTCAACAACCATGACCCGCGTGAATATGATGTGTTAATTTCAACTGGCGAACAAGTTTCCATGGCACTTCTTGAGCATGGCGCTTGAACGCTAAAAATTACCCTGCACGTTCATTTACCGGGTCACAAATCGGGATATACACCGATAGTACACATACCAAAGCACGTATTCTGGAAGTCAAAACTGATATCATTAAACGCGAATTACAGCAAGGTCGTATTGTCGTTATTGCAGGCTTTCAAGGCGTTAATGAACACGGTGATATCACTACCTTAGGACGCGGCGGCTCAGATACCACCGCTGTTGCGATTGCAGCCGCACTTAAAGCAGATGAATGCCAAATTTATACTGATGTGGATGGTGTTTATACAACTGATCCTCATCTGCTTCCAGAAGCACGATTAATTCCGCAAATTAGTTTTGAAGAAATGCTAGAAATGGCTAGCCTTGGTGCTAAAGTATTACAAATGCGTTCTGTTGAATTAGCCAGTAAACACAATATGCCTATTCGCGTACTTTCCACTTTCTCTGATGGATCAGGCACATTAGTCACTTTTGAGGATAAAATTATGCAAAAACGATTGGTTTCAGGTATTGCTTTTAGCCGTGAAGAAGCCATTATTTCTCTTATCTGGCATTCCACGCCAAATGGGCATGGAAGGCCGTATTTTGGGGAAAGTCAGCGAAGCAAATATTGAAATTGATATGATTGCGCAAAATGCAACCGCTCGAAGATACAGTCGACTTTACTTTCACGGTACAGTCGCCGAGAATATCCTAAGGCACTGAAAATTGTAGAAGAATTGGCTTCATGAATTAGGTGCGTTATCCGTAAAAACCAATGCTAAAGTGGCCAAATTATCCTTAGTTGGCATCGGTATGCGCTCTCATACAGGTGTTGCTAGCACTATGTTTAAGCTATTGGGTGATGTAGGGATCAATATTCAAATGATTACCACCTCTGAAATTAAAATCTCGGTGGTCGTCGATGAAGCCCATCTTAGAACAAGGTGTCAGGGCGGTTCATCAGGCTTTTGAGTCTAGATAAAGCTACCGCTGCAAGATCAGCAAGCATTTATTGAATAAATAGAAAATAAAAATATGCAAATCCTATTTGCAGAATGGCATTTTATTGTTTACTATTGCACACCTTGAAAGTGCTAAGTAGACAGGTAGCTTGAGATTAACATGAAAGATTGTTATGAGTTCCCCGCTCCTCAGGAGAAGCCTGATAAAATAATCTGAGGGGTCATGACTATTCGCCCTAGGAATGACATTTATTGTACCGCAAGGATTAAACGGGGATAGTGGTGTTGAATGGACAAGGCAGTTTTTTAAAAGGAGATGGATAATGCTCATTTTAACAAGACGTGTGGGTGAAACTATAATTATTGGTGATGATGTCATCGTTACTGTGCTTGGTATTAAAGGTAATCAAGTGCGTATTGGTATTAATGCGCCTAAAGATGTCATCGGTTCATCGTGAAGAAATTTATCAACGCATTCAGCAAGAAAAAAATACGTACGCCTAAGCCAGAGGAAGCAGCACCTGCTGCTGCTCCAGTAAGAAAAAAACGCGAACGAAAAGTGAAAAGTGAAATAAAGAGTAATCTTCTCGATAATTTGTTGCTGACTAATGCTCATGAGTATACATAAGAAACCGATTTTTGGAGAGATGGCCGAGAGGCTGAAGGCGCTCCCCTGCTAAGGGAGTATGGGGCCTAAAGCTCCATCGAGGGTTCGAATCCCTCCCTCTCCGTTAAGTGTATAAAGCAATAATCTAGTTTCTAGAACGCGCCCGTAGCTCAGTTGGATAGAGTATCTGGCTACGAACCAGGGGGTCGGGAGTTCGAATCTCTCCGGGCGCGCCAAATAACCCTAAAAAATTAAAATGCCATCATGTCAAACAGATAATTCGCATGGAAAAAAGTAGTATTTGTTCATAACACGCTGGTCTACTCGTGATAGCTGCTGAATAATTATAATAGTTTTAATGAACTAGAATATTACCACTTATGCTTTTTACCCGAATAAAACCTAGCTGTTCCTGATTTGACGCCGTGGGAGCCTGTTGTAAAAACACTTTACCTGAGACTGATTGCAAAGCCATCTTCGCTTTAACTAATGGAGACACTAAGAGGGTGATATTACCCGATACCGTGACAATATCATATTCAGGAGTAGCATAAGTGGTACTGATATTAATATTTCCCGATACTGTCTTTAATTGTAATTTTTTATTATTACCATTCATGTCAACATTGCCTGCATAAGTTGCAATCTCAACCTCATTGGTATCCAGTTTATTCAAATTGATATTTCCTGATGTGGTATGGATGTTTAAATGATCTAAATGAATATTCTCCATGTATACATCACTTGCTTTAGCATTCACCATAAGGTTTTTTATATTTTTAGGTAAGTAAAGTGTGAGAGAAGATTGATTATATTCCGTTTGATTTTGAATTATAATTGTTAGCTTATGACCCATCTTATCAACACTAATGAAATCCGCTTGATCATGTCCCGTCGTAAAATCAATTTTTCCTTCTTGACTGGCATTTACTACGTAAACACGGGTATTGGGTGAATTGATTTCTACTGTATCTACATCGCGCAAAGACACATTCTTGGTAAACGTTTGATAACTTAAGTGCTCAACAGTAGCGAGCCAGAAGGAGGGAGAGAAAACACCCACAAATTTATCCGTCCGTTGGTAAAAGAAATAAGACAGTGAAAATGCGACAATCGCTACAAGAATGGTTTTAAAAAAAAGATGGATTCTCATGATGATTAACCTTTCATTCGATTTTTAATAAATTGGATGTTCCATTGAAATAATTTTGAGATCCCTTTGAAATACAGCAAAGTCAGTTGTGTAAATCCGATAAGAAGAGCAAATATCAAGGCAAACCAACCAATAATAAAAAATATAATGGATAAGACGGCTAGGAATGCAAATCCTACTTGAAACATATAGATAATGCCTAGGATAAAAATAATGGGCATTGAAAAACAAAAAATAATTAACAAGGGCCAGCCGATCACAAGCATTAGGGTTGCAAAAAGCACAGGGAATAAAACAAAAAATAAATTAAATGGCGTTAACAAAACAATTGCAAAAAATGCGGAAAATACAGCCGAAATCTTTCCACTTACTGTGCTTGCTGTATCAATTCGTTTTATTTTGGTTTCAGCAATAATCGTTTCCGAAAGCGTTTTCGGCGAACCTAATGACTTTAAAATTTCTTCTTCCGTCTTTCCTCGTTCTGTTGCCTCCCGAAAATATTCTTCCATATCCCGCAAAATATCGTCCCGCTCTTCTTTAGAAAGAGGAGCCAACGCTTGTTCTAATTCATTAAAAAAAGTTTGTTTATTCATGATTACACCTTGAAATCAATTAACTGATCAATTTTTATAGAAAAATTTTGCCAATCTTGTAAAAGCTCTTCGGTAAATTGTTTTCCGTAAGTTGTCATCCGGTAATATTTTCGAGGTGGGCCTGAGTTTGATTCCTGCAAATAAGTGGTGACATAGTCTTCTTGTGTTAAACGCCTGAGCAACGGATAAATGGTTCCTTCGGAGATATCGACATAATGGGAAATGGTTTCGACCAATTCGAACCCATAAAAGTCTCGCTTGGCTAATAAAGCTAATACACACATTTCTAATACACCTTTATTAAACTGTGGGTTCATATGGCACGCTCATCCATTTGAAAAAATGACTAACTGAAGCTTTAAGTTAAGTGGATGAAATAGGCAAAAAACTCATCTCATCCAGGTATCATTCAATACTATATCACATGGTATCTTGTTTTACAAGATACCTGTTATTACTGATAATGTTTTATCTAGCTCTTTTATTTTGAAAAGACTGAATCGGTAGTTGACGAGATAAGTGCGGCCCTCTATTATTCCTCCCTCTGCGCCCGTAGCTCAGCTGGATAGAGTATCTGGCTTCGAACCAGGTGGTCGGGGGTTCGAATCCCTCCGGGCGCGAAATAAAAAAGAAATGACACACAGTGTTATTTCTAGCTTATCCCTTTCAAGACGCCGCTTTAATCCACCCTGTCATGGGACATGACAACACTCAATTAAAAATAAATTATTTAAATATTCACAGGAGCAATAATCATGAGACTAATACTTGCGATCTTTCTTCCTTGGCTACAATTTTTTACAATTAAAAAGCCATTTGCAGGTTTGTTCTGTTTAATTTTGCAATGCACTATCTTAGGATGGCCAATCGCAGCCATTTGGTCTACCTATTCTTTGTCGCAATATAAAACCGACAAGAAAATCAAAAATGCACTTAGAAATCATTCGGTGTGAATAAAAAAAATCTGAGAAACGGGATCTTCAACCTCGTTTCTCGGACAAGTCATTAAAACAAACCGCGTGATCCACCAGTAACAAAAACAATAGGATTATTTCAAATAATCCCTCGGGTTTCTCCACCTGACTGGCATGGCCTGTTGAGAGTTTTACCCATTTCGCACTCAATTTTTTTCAAAATCATTTTCGATTCTGATAGTGGGGTCATCGTGTCCTTTCTCGAGGCCTGCAGAAAGGACACACAGCTCAGGCTGAATATGAGCTTTCTGTCCCTATTTTTTGACTGGCCGATAATATGTGATGCTACTATCATCCGTTGTTTTTTTATCAATTCCAGGAGTCAACGTGGGTAAGATAAGTTGATAACTCGTACTTCTTCCACCCGCCTCATCCTTTATCAAAATGTGACGCTCCAATAAGTCATTGATATCCCTCAACGCTGTATCCTGCGAACATTTTGTTATTTTTGCCCATTTGGATGAATTGAGTTTTCCTTCAAAACCATCTAGTAAACGATTAATGATGGCACGTTGTCGATCATTGAACGATTCTCCAGCATGCTTTCTCCAGAATTGTGCTTTAGTAAGTACTTTATTTAATGTTTTATCAGAAACTGCAATCGCACGCTGCAAACAATTTAGGAACCACTCTATCCAATCCGTAATATCCAATGATCCTTTTTGGCAGTTTTCTAATATATTGTAATAACCATTACGTTCCTGTTGAATTTGCGCCGACATACTATAAAAACGTTGCTTACTTTGCTCCGATCGCGCTAATAACATATCAGCGATCGCACGCGCAATTCGTCCGTTGCCATCATCGAAAGGATGAATTGTTACAAACCAAAAATGTGCTATTGCCGACTTGATGATTAAGTCAGGCTCCGTTGAGTCATTAAACCATTTAATAAAATGGTTCATTTCTTTTTTTAATCTATTATAAGTTGGAGCCTCAAAATGTATTTTTTCATGTCCGATTGGCCCTGAAACAACTTGCATTGGACCACTGGTTTTAGTACGCCACTTCCCAACAGTAATACGTGTCAAACCACTTCTTTCTGTTGGAAATAAGGCGGCATGCCATGCAAATAATCTTTCTTGAGTTAATGGGGCATAATAATGACCAGTGGCATCAAGCAATACTTCAACAATACCTTCGACATTACGATCAATCAGTGGAGTAGCGCCTATATCAATCCCCAAACGTTTTGCAATAGAAGATCGTACTTGTAAGATATCAAGCTTTTCGCCCTCAATTTCACTCGTTTTAACTATATCTTGCGTAAGCGTTGTAAGCATTGCTTCTTCACGCAATTCAAAACCTAGTGCATTCATAGCACCCAGTAAACATCCTTGTTGGTAGCGTACCTCAGCAATAAGAGCATACAGTTTCTGCTTATTCCATATGAAATTTGGCCACTTTTTCCGTTGATGAATATACATATAATCTCCGTATTACATGCTGAGATTATAGTCGATATTCACCGCATCCACAAACTTATTCACCGCTAATTATGCGTAGATTATGGGCATTATTCACCGCATATCTCATGTTAACCTTGCAAACCTCACATTAATTTAGACTTAGCATGTTCACCCAAACGTTTCACAGTAAAATCGATAATCCTAATTCATCATATTATAATTTAAGTTGTACATAATCCATAACGAGCCTGAAACAAGCACCGCAATGATCAATATCGTGAACAGAAATGGCATTAAATTCCATTGTCCTTCTTCACTCATGTTCAAGCGCAGAAAACAAATAGATTGCACAAATAATTGAGCGACAGATAACACCGCAAGCACAATATAAAGATTCGTATCAGTCAAGGCTCGCAATTCAACGAGTCCAAATGCAATTAATGTGAGTATGACCGATAATACAAATCCAACGACATAACCTTGCAATGTTTTTTGATTGCGTCCATTTTCTCTTTTGATTTCTTGATATTGAGACATACTAGATTGCTCCCATTAAATACACAATGGTAAATACGAAAATCCAAATGATGTCTAAAAACGTCCAAAACAAACCTAAGTAAGTGAGTCTCTTTTTCATTACTGGTGTCAAACCAAATACAGAAAGCTGTAGTAACAATACCAACATCCACAATAATCCCATGGTCACGTGCAATCCATGTGTGCCAACTAACGTAAAAAAGGCTGACAATGCCGCGCTATTCTGCCAACTGTGACCTTCAACATACAAGCGGAAAAATTCATACAATTCCATTCCTACAAAGGTCAAGCCCAGCATCAATGTCAAAGCGAGCCATATTTTCACCTTGCTAAGTTCACTCTTATACAAAGATAAGATGGCAAGACCATAAGTAAAACTGCTGATTAACAAAGCCATGGTTTCAACTAACACATATGGCATATCAACATAGGCTTTCAATGACGGACCATCATAAACACTCGTACGCAAGACAGCAAAGGTTGCAAAAATAGCAGCAAACAAAATACAGTCGCTCAGAATGTAAAGCCAAAAACCGAAAACATCTGCTGCATCTGCATCATGATGATGGTGGTGGTGATGAATTAATGAATGTGTCATTGATCTCTCTCTAATCTTTCTACCGCATCTGCCTTGAGGTAATAATCGATATCTTGATTAAATGTACGTACCACCGTCGTGAAAATCACACCCATGAGACCCGCTATGATTAACCAGGTGATATGCCAAACTAAGGCAAAACCAAACACACCACTAAATACCCCAATAATAAAACCTATGCTGGTATTTTTTGGCATATGAATATCTTCATAATGCGTTTTAGTCGCTAATAAATTTTGCGACAAATTTTTCTGTTTCTCTTCCCAAAACGCATCTCTACCCTGCACTTCAGGTGTCACAGCAAAATTATAAAAAGGAGCAGGAGATGGAATAGACCATTCTAATGTTCTGCCATTCCAAGGATCACCTGTCACATCTTTATAGTGTTCTCGATTTTTGATGCTCACGATTAATTGTAGAATTTGAAACATCACGCCGCAAACAATGATAAACGCACCCATTGCAGCGACGACAAGATAAGGATGCCAGCCCGTTGACGCATCATAATGACTCAATCGTCTTGTCATGCCCATTAAGCCAAGGACATATAAAGGCATAAATGCCGTATAAAATCCGATTATCCAACACCAAAACGCGCATTTTCCCAGTGTTTCATTTAACTTAAAACCAAATGCTTTGGGAAACCAATAAGTAAATCCAGCGAGATAACCAAATAACACACCACCGATAATGACATTATGGAAATGCGCTATCAGAAACAAGCTATTGTGTACTTGATAATCGATGGCGGGAACAGCCATTAATACACCCGTCATTCCACCTATAACAAAGGTCGTGATGAAACCAATAGTCCATAACATGGGCGTGGTAAATGTAATACGGCCTCTAACCATGGTGAACAACCAATTAAATACTTTCACACCGGTAGGTACAGAGATAATCATGGTGGCTATACCAAAGAATGCATTCACGTTTGCGCCTGCGCCCATCGTGAAAAAATGATGTAACCAAACGACAAAGGCAAGGACAGTAATACACGCTGACGCCCATACCATGGTGGCATAACCAAACAAATATTTTTTCGAAAATGTCGCAACGACTTCGGAAAAAATACCAAATGCAGGGAGTATAAGAATATAGACTTCCGGATGCCCCCAAATCCATATCAGGTTGATATACATCATGGCGTTGCCGCCCATATCCGCCGTGAAAAAATGCATCCCAAAAAATCTGTCTAAGAACAACATGCCTAATGTCACCGTCAACACGGGAAATGCGAGAATCACGAGAATCATCGCGCACAATACTGTCCAAGTAAAAATCGGCATTCTCATTAATGACATGCCGGGGCAGCGCATTTTGAAAATCGTCACAACAAAATTGATGCCCGATAACAATGTTCCTACACCGGATATTTGCAATGCCCAAATATAATAATCCACACCCACACCCGGACTATAAGCCAACTCAGAAAGTGGTGGGTACGCTAACCACCCTGTGGCAGCAAAATCTCCCACTACCAGTGAGATATTCACCAACATGGCGCCAACGACTGACAGCCAAAAGCTCAAAGAATTTAAAAAAGGAAACGCAACATCTCGAGCGCCGATTTGCAGGGGAAGGACAATGTTAATCAAACCAAACATGAATGGCATCGCCATAAAAAATATCATGATCACGCCATGCGCAGTAAATATTTGATCGTAATGTTCAGGCGGTAAATAACCCGTGGAATCACCTACCGCTAACATTTGCTGTAGCCGCATCATGACTGCATCGGTGATCCCTCGCAACAGCATGACGAATGCTAAAATGATATACATGACCCCAATTTTTTTATGGTCTACGGAGGTAATCCACTCCTTCCACAACCAAGTCCACTTTTTATAATAAAATACTGCAGCCACAATGACGCCAACAATTAACGCTATAACAGCAGCTGCTCCCATAATAATAGTGTTTTGGTATGGGATGGCTTGCAGTGTTAAATTTCCGAATATGAGTTCTTGCAACATATTTCTTTTACCTGAATTAATGACGTTCTATCTGAATCTCTAAATGATGGGTGGGCATATCGGGCATGTTTTTCATTTCCGATTCTTTCATCGGCATCATCGATTTCATCACTGCCGTTTCGAAAATATCGTCTTCAGAAAATGAAAAAAAGTGCACTGGATCTTTTTCACTGCGCTTAATCAAGTGATCGTATTTTGTCTGTGTCAATTTATCAGGTGATTGCTTTACCGTCTTAACCCACTGATCAAATTCACTTCGTGAACTCACACGTGCTACAAATTTCATCTCCGAAAAACCATCACCACTAAAATTGGTTGCTAGACCACTGTAATCACCGGGCTCATCTGCCATGAGATGTAACTTAGTTTTCATGCCTGCCATTGCATAAATTTGCCCAGCCAGTTGCGGAATTTGAAATGAATTCATTGGGCCTTCAGCGGTAATTTGAAATTGGACAGGCACTCCCACAGGAAATTGAACAAAATTGACCGTAGCAATCTTTTGCTCTGGATAAATAAATAACCATTTCCATTCCAACGCCATGGCTTGTATGACTAGCGGCTTCTCTTTTGATGTTAATGGTTTATAAGGATCCAGCTGATGCGAACTAATCCAAGTGATAACTGCGAGTATGCCAATAATGATACAGGGAATAGACCACCATATGATTTCCAATAAGGTGCTATGCGACCAGTTTGGGGAATACGTCGCTTTGGTATTTCCTTCCCGATATCGCCAGGCAATCACAAAAGTAAGCATAATCACAGGGATCACGATGATTGACATCAATAACACGGAGGTGATCAGAATATGTTTTTCAGCTGAAGCAATCATTCCTTTCGGATCTAATAGCACTAATTTGCAGCCGCTTAACAATAACATGGCTACAAAAAGGGATATGGCAAAACAACTTTGTCGTAATTTAATCACTTTGGCATAACACCTCTAGTTCGTATTGCTGTCATTGCCAGGAAAGCACACGACTAAAAAATAATTTATTAATTTTCATAGGATTAACAATACTGTGCTCGGTATTGATTTGGGTTATACCCTATAAGTTTTCATTCGCTAAAACATTGATCTAGATCATGGAACTGATAAATAATTTGATAATGAGACTTAATCAGGTAAAATACGGAGCAACAATGATTTAATGATTTAATAAAAACACACAAACACTTAAGCACACAAACATTATTATGTTTAGCGCAAATCAGAATCACACATCATGCATACGTTGTTCATTTTCTCCTTTTTGTTACGCTGAGGAAAATACACAATGGATGAAACAAATAAGTCAAATTGTCAAACAATCTCGCACACTTAAACGTCATGAAGTGTTGTGTTTGCCAAAAAACAAATTTTACAATCTCTACGCTATCCAACAAGGTGTGATAAAGACTTATCAGGCTGAAGCAGGTGGGAATGAATTAATTCGTGGATTTTATTTCGCCGGCGAAATTCTAGGTTACGAAGCCATTTATGCAAACCGTTATCTTTTTACTGCAGTTGCTTTAGCTGACACCTTAATTTGTGAAATTCCCTATAGCAGCTTTCTGGAATTATTGCAGACTCATCCTGACCAACAAAAACATATTTTATATTTAATTAGTCGTCAGTTGAATGCTGGCTCTTATTTGTTAGCGACGACAGCTGAGCAACGAGTCGCTGCATTCTTGATCGATCTATCCGTTAGATTACATGCCTCTGAAAAAAAACTTGAATTAGCTCTGCCCATGACCCGCCAAGATATCGGCAATTATTTAAGATTGACCGCAGAAACAATAAGCCGTGTATTATCTAAACTCAAACAAAAAAATATTATTACTATCCAACATAAAATGATTCATATACTGGAAATTAAACAGTTACACAAAATAGCCGACGATTTTTATTACCAGGTGTGAAATTTATTTATTCTTTATAAAACGGAAATCCCTGCGTCATCAGTTCGCTGGGAGGTGTGCGTGTAATGACTTACTTAAGACAAAATTCACTTAGTATGCGTAAATAAACTACCTAATGCTCCCACTGCTACAGAACCGAGTGCAATCAACGCACCTGGTATTTCTTTTCCAAACGCAGTCAAGCCAATAATCCCAAGCATAGAAATAATGGTAGTGGCTGCTAGAGCATAGGCGACCACAAGATAGATAGTGCGGTTTTCTTTTGTGATATGAAGAGTCCGTGTTTGCCATGGCAGACTATTTTGAGAACTACCCCAATCATCAATGGTGTTGCTATTGTTACGATCCATGTACGACCCGTGTTAGCTAACTTTTTCTGTTAATCCTGGAATAATCACTTTTTCAATTTCGCCTTTTTTATTTCTGATAATTAATTCTTTATCCCCTTCTAACAAATCACTTAGCGATGAAGTGATGCTAAGAGCAGCGCTGACCGCCTCGGCTTTACTGCGCGTATGTAGTCTCTCCGCTAATTTTTCCGTATTTCTGACATCACGTTGAGTTAAATTCATTGTCACTTTGGTTAGATTGGACATAATATCTCCTCTTTAGCCATACATTATACATATAAATTATGTATAATTCAGAATTAAAATCAAGTACTCAAAAAGACATATGGCTAGCCGCCGGTGACAATTCACTTTGCCAAGGACACCAGTATCAGTTAACCAAACGTTCTCTGGGCTTCTATAGTTAATCCCATGCCCA
Source organism: uncultured Gammaproteobacteria bacterium (assembly GCA_963711205.1). GTDB lineage: Bacteria > Pseudomonadota > Gammaproteobacteria > DSM-16500 > DSM-16500 > Aquicella. The sequence continues at coordinate 911,156 of CAVQDE010000001.1, read as the reverse complement.
CACTGCCAAATGCATCACCCTGCACCATTTCGGCTTGAGGAAATAACACATTTATTTTTTCACGAATAATGGGAATCTTGGATGAGCCACCCGTATAAAAAATCGCATTAATGTCAGGAAAATTCACACCGGCTTCTTTCACCGTTTGCTTAACCGTCTCCACAATGCGTTGTAAAAGCTCATCTATGATGTCATTTAACGCAGCTCTTTTTATGGAAGCAGTTAATTCTCTCTCGATAAATGATAAATCCAATTGAGATTCAAGCTCATCACTCAACTGTTTCTTACTGTTCTCAACAGTATCAAGAATATGATGCCCCGCTTTCATTTTTAAAACGTGATAAAGACGAGAAATCCGTTCTTTTTCATAGGCGATTGTTTTTAAAGATTGAATATAAGATAAATTTTTTGCGCTATATAGCTGATACAACATATGCCAGGCAGTGAGATCATGATAAACGCTAGAAGGAACTTCAATATCACTACTCGAACCACGCATCAAACTTCCCATCCCTAGTAATGGCATTACTGTTTTCAAACTAAGACGCTGATCAAAATCCGTACCTGCAATATGAATACCGCAATTAGCCAAGACATCGCGAGAGCGATTGAGGGTATGAGCCTGCGGACGTAATCTTATGATAGTAAAATCTGACGTACCACCACCCATATCAACAATCAAAGCGAGTTGCTCTGCCGCAATTGTCGTTTCATAGGCTAACGCAGCAGCGATAGGCTCATATTGAAATGTCACTTCTTTGAACCCGGTATTGCGTGCAATTGTTTCTAAGGTGTATTGCGCAAGCCTATCTTTTCCTTGATCATGATCATGAAAATGAACGGGCCGGCCTAATACAACATGCGTCAATTCATCCTCCAGCGCTTGCTCAGCTTTCGATTTGACGTATTTTATAAAATGACTCAGCACACTGGTATAAGGGATGTATTCATTAAAAATAATTGTCTTATCGTCCATTAATGAAGAACCAAGAATGGATTTGAGCGACATCATCAATCTACCTGGCGTTCCTTCTAAATAATTATTTATGCCTTCTTGCCCGAAAACCCATCGCTTCAATTCCATATCGCAAAAGATAGCAGAACGTATCGTGGGTTTGTTATTTTCTAATGGCACTAATTGACAAGCATGGTTACGGTAAATACCAATGGTTGAGTTGCTGGTACCAAAGTCTAATCCACAAAACTTATTCATAGCACTCACCAAAAATAAAAGGGGGACGGAAAGATACACCTCATTTTAAAGAGATTCAATGAAAATCGTGTTATCGAAAAGATAGCTAGCGCTTCTCAAACAGCCAACGCTTCCCCTGTTGCGCATGATTCATAAAAATAAGAGAACAGACTATCAAAACACATCCCCACCACGTCATCGTCCTCAGTGTTTCCTGTAAAAAGACAACTCCCATCAATACACCTGTGACTATCATTAAATGCGTAATAAAAGAGGCGATCACTGCTCCCATTCTGCCAATGAGAAAGCAATATAGATAAATACCTAGACCCGAACCTATACCTCCCAACCACAGAAGAGAAAAAAATTGTCTGCCATTTTGAGGCAGATGCCATAAGGCGGGGGTATCTATTATTTTGATGAGTAACATCAAGCTCATTGAAATGAATGCCGCCATTGCAGACAGCAACAAAGGTGCCTGTGCTGCAGCAATGGTATTCACATAATTGGCTGCCAATGCATAGGATAACGTTGTTAAGAGAAGAGCAATCAATGAGGAATGGTTAACAGAACTCCCCATACAATCCACATTAATCATAACTACTCCTGTCAAACCCAACAAAATACTGATGAAGATATTACTATCCATTTTCTTCTTATTGTTAAAAAACGTGAACCCAATGAGATAGGTAAAAAGAGGAGTGAAACCATTCAGCACAGAAGCTAAGGAACTTGACACTTCTTTCTCAGCCAAAACGGTTAAATAAAATGGCAGTGACATATTAAATATCCCCAATATCAATCCATCTCTTAGCAAGTAGCCAAGATGAGGTATTTTCAATCGCGAGCAAACTACTAAGATCCATAAAGTGAGTGTTCCAATCATCATTCGATAGAGAACAATTTCAGACGGCGTGAGTGAAACTAATAATAATTTGATTAGATATAAAGAAATTCCCCAGCCCAATGTGCCAAGAAATAAAAATACCATTCCATTCAGCATGTGTGTTTTTCCTTTTTTAATTTGACAGGCCATTCACCCCGGGGACTGATAGCTCCCCTCATAATGACAATGAGGAAAGATCAAAGTGAGACTGTATTGTCGTGAGATTCAATAAATGAGGAAACTGAAGGTAACCGGAAGCAGCCTTAATTCAACAAAAAGAAATAGCTTGATCAATTTGTATCAATTGCTTATTCAAGTCTGCATAGTCATCTTGTTTGATGATAACATGCCCAAGTCGCCTTAACGGTTTTGGGAATGCAGGAATAGCCATTCCCGGGGAATAATACAGATTGATTTCTTCCACCAGATATTGTTTTACCACTTCTATTCCCTTCACTTTGGTAAAACGTTCGACATCAGGTCGATAAAAAAATCTTATTCCTACCGGTTGTGTGGTCACGGGCGGTTGAGAAAGAATATCACCACAATAAGCAGCAAAAACGTAGTCAAAATAGTTTACATTTCTAGAAAGCGAAATAAGATCACCAATTTTATCACCTGCTAAACGGGCCGCAATCTCCATCAACACAGGATTGCCTCTCACATCAAGACGAATTTCCGCGTGAAAAGGACAATGATTCATCCCTAAAGCGAAAATAACGTCTTCGACATAGGCTTCACAAATTTGCTTCAACCGCGGTTTAAGTGGAGGATTGACAATATGTCCAATTTCAATAAATTCAGTCTGATCAAAGACTATCTTTTCCGTCATACTAAAATAAGTAACAACACCTTGCATCACTACTCCTTCAAGACTGAATTCTCTTCCTTCAACATATTCTTCTATTAACATTGATTTTGCTAGAGTATGACCCCAGAGTTGATATTCACCTTCTAGGAATTGACGTATACATGTCATGGCTTGAGTTTTCGTATCCACTTTCTTGACATGAACACTCCCTGCTGCATCGACGGGTTTACACACTAATGGGAAATCCATTTCCTGCACGACCTTTTCCATGCCATCAATACAATGTATCACCTGGAAGAAAGGAATTTTTACGCCGGCTTGTTGTAACGTTAAACGCATTAAATCTTTTCTTCTAACTTGCATGACTTGATCAGGATGCAAACCAGGCAAATGAAGACTAGCACTCACTTTAGCAGCGATAGGAACAAAATATTCAAACCCTGGAATCACAGCATGCAAGGGAAATAGCTGACAAAGCTGCTGCGCAAGCGCCAGGATAGTTTCTTCATTAGCTGTATCGACTTTGATGGCCAGATTGACAGAATCAAGCAGTGAATTAGGCACAATACGCAAATCAGTATTAGCAGTGAAGAGAATAATATTCCATTCTTTTTCTATTCCTCTTTTGAGTAAAGACAATGCTGCACCATAAGGTTCAATAAACAGGATAGTCTTTTTATCCCGCTGAAAGTTATTGCTTATGATGTCAGAACATTCCACCAATTGATTGGGATCAATCAATCCATGTAATCCATTTTTCTTCATTTTTTATCTCCTCGTTTTCGTAAGACATAAATAGGTTCAAATCGACAATAGTGATATTCATGCGGATAAAATAATTCTTCGATGTGGAAATAGAGGGTAGCGATAGCTTCGAATTCAGCTTGAGGCGGGCAATAAAATCGACTATTACAAAACTTAAATGTGTTAATAAAATCAAAATCGGGTTTAAATAAATTTAATTTTTCTTTGCCCAGCATAGTGATTGTTTGCTGCCATCCCATACTGTAATGATTGTGATCATAGCAAATAAAATTAAGCCGACTGGCAAGATCATAGAGAGAGGGAATTGCGTGATGCTTGTATTCATCGAATATATCGTCAACCGTTTTATAAATTAACACATCATCTGGTTTAACTAATAAATGACAAATAAATAAACCATCCGCTTGCAATAATGCATGCGCATTCCTGAGAAATAAATCAAAATCGTCCCACCTAACCATGTTGATAGCATCATCGGCCATGAGCAAATCAAATGTTGTAGTCAGCGAATCAGTTGCTAACCAATTCATAGTCAGCAACGATTCCTGATGCGAAAGTGGTAATTTATTTGGTGTTAATCGCCCCATTGCATGCACCATTTCCTTATTTATATCCAAGATAACCAACGGCAATGTGCGTGCTTGAAAGAGACTACGTATTTCAGGCGTGCCGCCATAAAGCAGCGCCGTCTTCTGCTGGGAAATAAAGCGCTGATAATAAGCCACTGTGCTAGGCAGAGGTCGCACCGTGTAACCTTGATACTTTTCCCACTCTGCGGCGATTCGCTCTTCATTTGATGTCAACATATAGCGCATAACCCTACTCCTTAAGCCGCTTGCTTAGTGTTGAATAAACTTAGTAAGCGATCGTAATAACGTTTTGCTGAATCTAATCGCAAATAAAAGCCTAACCAAAAGTCAGTTATTTTATCTGGCCGCTTGCTCAATTCAGGTAATATGACTTTATTCAGCCAACCATTCGCATGGTCGACATCGATAATTTCGTGTTCGATATAATAGGTGCGATCCCATTTTTCCCGCGGCATCAATCTCGCCATCCCTTGAATTAATTGATGATAATGGGGAGGATCAAGCATTTCCGTCGCTGCGAGCAGGCCGTAATATTTCATCTTATTGTGTGGATAATAAGACAGATGACTAAATAAATTTATGCCAGCCAAGCCTTCCCACGTCATTGCCTCGATGATAAATTCTCTCTGATAAGTTAACCCCAACTCTCTCATGACTTCCTTAAACAGTGTGGTATGGAATTTATCTACACTGCCTCGCCCCGCTTCATCCCATAGATTCATAATAATTTCCGCTTTCGCTTGTTCTGTCGCACCGATAATTGCAAATACTAAATAATCAAAAAATTCGAGATTGAGTATCGAGTCGTTAAGAATAAAATTCTTTAAATCGTCGGATGTCGCCTGAGATTGTAAATAGTCAAATAAGGGATGATAGAAAACAGAATGTTGCTTCAGTGCTTGCTTCACATCATCGTCGTGGTTAATTGCTTGGTAGCAATTATATTGATTGAAACAATGTCTTGTCTCATAACCCATCCATACTCTTTCTATGTGTTTTAATTTATTTATTTCCGCACTATCTAATGCGGTCATTTCATTATCATTAAACAACAATAGGTAATATCTTTTATTTAAATATAAATGGATTTTTTTCAAAAAAATATCCTGATTCTTCTTAAATGCAAAAAATAAATCTTGTTCTGTAATAGTCATAGTTTTTTCCTTGATTACTGACGGTTGAGAGTAGGTGACGTAGAATTTGCGAATGAGTTTGACAATCAATTTAACGGCAAGAATTGCGTGTTGAATTCGCACGAGAAAAAAATAAGTTTGCTGATTGAATAAAATTAAGTGGGGATGCTTTCGAATATAATCAATTTATTTTTTTGTTTCAACACTTTTTTCTGTTGAAAGTTCTTCTTGCCCTAATTACATATCACCTTCGGGAGATTCATATTCATATCCTCTTAGATAAATCGTCAGAGTGAGTGAATCTCTTTGCATTTCTTGTAACCCTATTTCATTCACGCTTAGCCAACTCGTCTGCGTCCGAGCAACAGCATAAGCTGAGTTAGGTTTAAATAAATTGGTTTTATATAAATAAAAATGTTCGCCATTTTTTTGATGGAATGAAGTGCCTAAATGAAGTTGCGAATCATCTTTTGGAAAATAAAATTGCAATGTTGCAATTTTATAAGGCATATCATTATGAATATTAATGCGATGCCCCGGATAATCACGATAAAATCTCGGCACGGTGACCATCTCTGGCAAATTATCTCCGAAACGTTCTCGCAATCTATTTTGAAATTTATCCATGACCGCTTTTTGTAATTCTTTTGATATAAAAGCCTCTTGCATTTGACGCCAAAACTGTTGGTCTTTCGTGTGAAAATGCTGCAGCGTTTCCCCACTTAAATCCAGCAGTTTACGGGTTTTAGATCCATTGGGTAATATCGCATCAGGGTGATCGATGAATTGATAATAATTGTCTGCGGGTAATCGTTCTAAAATCTCTGAGTAAACAACGGGAGAGAAAACATCTTCCATATAAATATTATCAGAGGGGATAGGATCAACTTGTGCATTGTGAATTTTTTCTATCAATCGTTCAAGAATCGATTGCATAGGTTCCTCCATGAGTCATACTTTAAATATAATTCTGTCATTACTTTTTCGCAAGTGATTGGAAAAACATTTGATTAAATCAAATAATTAAACTAGTCATCCTATGAGAGGGCTAAAATAATCGAGAATGTTTCGAACTGAACCAGGGCTAAGTATTAATAGAGGTGACTGGCTCTAAATAATCAATAATCAGCTGAATGTTACGGCGTCCTTTGTATTCATTGATATCAAGACGAAACGCGGCACGAATCATTTCACAACGATGATTCGGCCAACTAGTCGTATCAACAAAAAAGGCGACGGCATCTAATAATTTATTTTCTTTCGCTAAACGCAATTTCAAATGTTTATCGCCCACAATGCGTTGTTCTATCACACGAAAGACGTCATCAAATAGTGGTTCAGGAAATTCTTGTCCCCAAGGACCTCCCTCACGCAATAAGGATGCCACTTCTAAATTCAAATCCTCTACGCCTAACTCACCATCACTCATGAGCGAATGAGCAAGCTGCGCATCAGTCAATTGCTTGGAAACCGCCTCATCAAATAACTGCTTGAACTTATCTAACATAACCCGAGAAATAGTTAATCCCGCTGCCATCGCATGCCCGCCAAATTTCACAATCATATTCGGATGTTGCGCATCGATGAGCGCCAATGTGTCTCGTATGTGAAGCCCAGCGATCGAGCGCGCGGAGCCTTTCAATTCATCTTCTTGTCCTGGTGCAAATGCAATCACCGGACGATTGAAGCGGTCTTTGATGCGCGACGCCAAAATACCAATCACACCTTGATGCCATGATTCATCGAAGATACAAATGCCTATGGGCAAGTCCTCATTCAAATTCGTGTTTACTTTATTTAACGCAGTAAGCGCTTGGGTTTGCATGTCTTGCTCTATACCTTTGCGCTCATCGTTCAATTGATCCAATGTCCGAGCAATGTCGCGCACCTTTGCCGAATCATCACTTAACAAACATTCAATGCCCAATGACATGTCATCTAAACGACCGGCCGCATTTAATCTCGCCGCGACAGCAAAGCCCAGATCCGATGCAACTGCTCGACTAAATTCACGATTCGATAATTCCAACAAGGCCACAATGCCTGGCACACATTGTCCCGCACGAATTCGGCGTAATCCCTGATGCACAAGAATGCGATTATTATGGTCAAGAGGAACGAGATCAGCGACTGTTCCCAGCGCAACCAAGTCCAGCAATCGTGACATGTTCGGTTCAGGTAATCCTTTTTTCTCAAACCATTGTTGATTCACTAAATATCGGCGTAAAGCTAGCATCACATAAAAAATCACACCCACACCGGCTAAATGTTTGCTGGGAAAAAGATCACCGGGTTGATTAGGATTTACAATCGCATCGGCTTTAGGCAATGTTTTTGCTGGCAAGTGATGATCCGTAATAATGACACAGATACCTAGTGCTTTTGCTGCTTCTACTCCTGCGTGATTGGCAATGCCATTGTCTACCGTAATAATCATATCAGGCGCAAAATCTTTCGCCGACGCTACCAATTCAGGCGTTAATCCATAACCAAATGCAAAACGATTGGGTACGAGAAATTGTACTTGTTCAGCACCAAAGCTGCGTAAGGCACGTATTGCAACCGCAGTACTTGTCGCGCCATCTGCATCAAAATCACCCACGACCAACATCTTTTGATTTCTTTGAATTGCCTCGGCGAGTAATCGTACCGCATCATCCATCCCCAATAACAATTGATGCGATAACAAAGAATCTATGTTGCGTTCTAACTCATAGGCTCCTTTCACTTTGCGAGCAGCATAAATGCGACGGAGTAACGGATGCGCCTCAGGAAATAACGCCGCCACTTCGTCTTGCCAGTCACGCCTAATAATTTGTTTATGCATAAAATTTAGGCCAGATTATGCAGAGAAGCACGTATTATTTTTTTATTATAAGACTCGACTGAGCGCACACTCCAAATGCAGCTGATCAGCCAGGTGACTAGCGCCAAGAAAAAAAATTTACCACAAAGAACCGCCACCGCTAAGACAATCATGATCAATCCTCCCCAGAAAGAGGCATAGAGCAGACCAACGGGACCTAAAATCGCACTAAATAAAAGAGCCACCCCCACACTTTTGAAAGGTAGGTGTGCCTGAGAAGTTGCGCGTGTTGCTGTCATAGGAAATCCCTCTTTTATATGGCGTGTTTAACTGGACTGCGTCATCCGCGGGATTAGCGTGCATGCTTCGAGACGGCGCTTTCGCGCCTCCTCAGCACGAACGGAGAACATATCCCTTTCCGTTCGTGCTGAGGAGGCGCGAAAGCGCCGTCTCGAAGCATGCACGCTAATCCCGCGGATGACGCAGAACCAAATTTTCATTATTAGTGGTAACATAATCACCGCGACTCCCCCTGTCAATTTATCTGGAGAAAATCATGGGAACGTTAGATTTAGACAACAACCCCTCTGCTTACCAAATACGCGCTTATAAACCAGGCCACATTCAAATTAATGACCGTATCCATACCCGTAGCGTTATCATTTCATCCAATCAACTCATTGAAGATTGGGAACCGCAACTCATCACTGAATTAACCGCTGCGTCCCTTTCTCCTGTTATTACGTTAAAGCCTGACGTTTTGTTAATAGGCACCGGCAGCCAGTTGGTCTTTCTTCCTTTGGAAATATATGGTCATTTAATAAATCTTGGCATTGGTGTCGAAATTATGGATACCAGTGCCGCTTGCCGCACATTTAATGCATTATCCTCTGAAAACCGTCGCGTAGCGGCGGCATTAATCATTCGCTAACTCGGTAGATCGCTGCAACTGGGGCAATACTTTCGCGAGCTTCACTCTATTATCTTTAACTTGGATAATTTCAATGGGATAGCCCCCGATCAATACTGCCGTTCCCGTGCGTGGCAGCGCTTCTAAATATTCAATAATTAATCCGTTGATGGTTCTTGGACCTTGCAAAGGAAGTTCCCATGAGGTGATACGATTAAATTCACGGACCGTGACTGCTCCTTCCACCATAAAGCTCCCATCAGCTTGTGGTTGGATGCGTTTTCCCATCGTTGTCAGGTGAGAGGTAAAATCACCCACAATTTCTTCAAGAATGTCATTAAGTGTCAATAACCCTTGAATTTCACCATACTCATCCACGATGAAAGCAATTTTATCCGGCGTTTGCTGAAAATAGCCCAATTGAATACTCAACGACGTGCCTTCGGGAACAAAATAAGGTTCTTGCAAAAATTGTTGTAATAATTCTTTGTTAATGGTTGCTTTGCTTAATAATAATTTGAGCACATCGCGAATATACAACACACCAATCACATGGTTGATATTTTCCCGATAGACAGGCACCCAATCTTGATGAAATTGATTGATGGTTTCAATAATTTTCTCTAAGGGATATTCCACATCAACACCCACAATGTCATTTCTGGGTATCATGACATCATCTACCGTGAGCTTGCTCAAATCTAAAATCCCTAACAACATATTTTGATATTGACGTGATATTTTCCCTGCTGTGTCATAAACCACACTACGCAATTCTTCCCGTGAAAGAGGTTCAACAGAGAAATTTGTCACACGAATATGTAAGAGACGTAACAAGCCATTCGTGATGGCATTCGCTATCCAAACAGCGGGATATAATACCTTCAATAAAATTTGAATGGGGTAAGCAACCCAGCGCGATACTTTTTCGGGATAAATAGCCGCCAAGGTTTTCGGAGCAATCTCAGCAAAAATCAATACAATAAAGGTCAGTATAATGGCTGCGAGTAATGCACCATTATCACCCCAAAAATGATAGGCAATTAGCGTAGCTAGCGAGGAGGCGATCATATTGGCAAACGTACTGCCTATTAAAATCGCGCCTAATAAACGATCTGGACGCTTTAATAATGCCAACAAACGTATGGCATAAGCTTTCTTCATACGTGCTTTATGACGTAACCGATATCTATTGACGGCCATCAAACCTGTTTCTGCACAAGCGAAAAACCCGGCCAACAAGATTAATAAGACTAAGATAAAACTATAAAAAATAATTTCAAAATGGCTCAATGGGCATCCTCACCAATTGTTAAAATAGATGATGCATTAAAAAGTAGGTATAATCTTCTCTTTTGTCATTTAAATATCCTCAAGGACGATTAAATTAACCATTAGATTGTCATCATAAAATGAGGAAAAATAAATGGATACCCGCACAATTGATTTTACATCTGAGATTAAAGGCGAAGACATAGCACGTCAAGAGACCGTGATCCCTGTACCTGTACCCGTACCCTTCATTGCCATTCCAAACACTCGAGTGACAACCGACAATATTGAGTCTACAAGCATTCAAATTGTAGTTACCGAGGGTAAGGGTAATGAAGAATCCGATGATGAATCGCAGGCCCATCAAGATTCACTAGAAGAAGAACTGCCTGATGACTCCTACACAACATGCTGTGTAAAAGCAAAACCTCTCAGTTTAGTATTTTGGTGGGGACCTATTTCTTCTGCCTGTATGGAGGCAGCGGATGTGGGCAAAGGCTTATGGGCCAGTCAAACCACGTCTCTCCCTATCATTATTTTCGGCTCTTTAGCTGCGGCTGTGTCTTCTTTTGGATTAACAGGGGATGACACTAGAGAAAATTTTAAAGAAGCCTGCTATATCATCACCTATCGCAAATTTCCAAGAGAATGGCCAAAATTATCTCTTAAAAAAGAAATCGCGTCATTTAGTTTATCCACTTTTACTCTCTTATGGAGTCCTTTTGCCGAAGGGGCACAAGCTTATTATTTTATAGATAGCCTCCCGCCTGACTGGGGTTTTAATGTCAATGCCGCGGCTTGGACAGGGTTTAGCAGCCTCATCGGTGGGGGCGTAGGCTTCACTACTGCCATTACTGATAATATTGACCTCTTAAAAAGTGCACGTGAATACATAGCAGACCAAATTCAGCCTTTTCATAATACGTGTAGTAAATGGGGTGGCTTTGTTCTTGGACCACCTGTCGCCCTGTGTAAAACCTTTCAAGATAATGTACAAACTTATATTGCCATTAAAACCATTTTTAATATTGGAAGCTCATACGGAAAAGTAGCCATTGTCATACCTGGTCTTATCAATTTCATCCCTAAATTTAGTTACGAAACCCTGTCTAGCGTATACGTTTTCGACGAATTTTTTGGTCATATCTCACAATGCAAAATCGAACCTAAAAAAATACTCGCTTTCTCCATGTCGGCAGGCATTGGCTTCCTTGTTGCCTTTTTAAAACAACCCATCAATAAAGAGTTTTACAAATCCATAGGGAATGATTTAGGTATTGACACAAATAGCATTCCTCCAGAAGCCTATACTTTTTTAAGCTGGGCTATCTTCGTTGATGAATGGCAACGTATCACCGCAACGCTTTTCCCACCAATGAATCGATCGGTCGATAAAATCGATAATAAAATACGTTCACTGTGGAGCATGATTTATGACTATTGCTGTGCCCCCTCTTCAGACGAAGAGCATGATGAAGAAAATACACGACCTTTATTACTAGATACTGACGACATTCAAACAGAAAAACAGTCCGCATTAGATGCGAATACACTACCTAATATCTCTGCTCACCATAGCACCTTATATAGCAGCAAAAACGCAAGAAATTATGCAGCAGATATTACAGATGCTGAAGAGGATAATATAGAGAGAGATGGCATCGAGGTGGAACCAAAATATCGGCGTTGCTTTGACTGTGTAATAAGTTGAGCTTTAAAAAACTGGTGAAGTCGACGAATTTATCTACACTCATTCAATTTTTATGTATACTCACAGCGCTTCGCAATGTCTTGAGTGAGGAACTATGCTTAATCATTTATCAGAACGTTTAAATAAAGTTATTAAAAATTTAACCGGTCAAGGAAGGTTGACCGAAGCTAACATTGAAGACACATTGCGCGATATTCGCATCGCGCTGTTAGAAGCCGATGTAGCTTTGCCTGTGGCGAAAGAATTCATAGATGACATTAAGGTCAAAGCGATTGGCAAAGAAGTCATGGAAAGCTTAAAACCAGGCGAAGTGCTGATTAAATTAGTCCATGATGAACTTGTTCTTATCATGGGTGAGTACAACGAAGAACTTAATCTCAAAGCCCAGCCGCCCGCTGTCATTTTAATGGCTGGTTTGCAAGGATCAGGTAAAACCACCACCGTGGCAAAATTAGCCCGCTGGCTTAAAGAAACCCAAAAGAAATCCGTACTCGTTGCGAGCGCCGATATTTACCGCCCTGCGGCTATCGATCAGCTGGCAACGTTAGCCAACACCATCGGTGTAGAATTTTATCCTAGCGAGACTTCCCAGAATCCTATTGATATTGCTCAAGGCGCAGTTCAAACAGCAAAAAACAAAGTGATTGATGTGGTCATTCTTGATACCGCTGGGCGTCTACATATTGATGCCCACATGATGACTGAAATCAAACAACTCCATGCCGCTATCCAACCTGTTGAAACTTTATTTGTCGTGGATAGCATGACAGGACAAGATGCAGCCAATACCGCGAAAGCATTTAATGATGCCTTGCCGTTAACGGGTGTCATTCTCACCAAAACAGATGGTGATGCCCGCGGTGGCGCCGCATTATCAATACGTCATATCACCGGTAAACCAATTAAATTCATGGGCGTCGGTGAAAAAATTGACGCCTTGAACCTTTTTACCCTGATCGTGTTGCCTCACGTATCTTAGGGATGGGTGATATTCTCACCTTGGTCGAAGAAGCAGAACGCAATCTAGATAAAGCCAAAGCGGAAAAACTCGCCAAGAAAATTAAAAAAGGTAAAGCGTTTGATTTAGAAGATTTCCGTGATCAGTTGAAACAAATTCATAACATGGGCGGCGTGATGGGCATTATGAGTAAATTGCCTGGAATCAATCAGTTACCGCAACATGTAAAAGATCAATTTAATGATAAAAAGTTGGTAGAGATTGAAGCTATCATCAATTCTATGACACCCAAAGAACGTCGTTTCCCGGATTTAATCCGCAACTCCCAAAAGCGTCGAATTGCACTAGGTTCTGGCACCTCTATTCAATCCATCAATCAGCTATTAAAACAATTTGGTCAAATGCAAAAGATGATGAAGAAAATGTCTAAGAAAGGCGGCATGATGAAGTTAATGCGAGGTATGCAGGGTAAGTTTCCTTTTGGCGCCGGCGGCGGGTTACCCCCTGGCGGCAGCGGTGGCATGTTTGGAGGATGATTACATCATAAGGACTTGTCATCCTGAGGTGCACCTCAGGATGACAGCATGTCTCTTATCTTCTATCGCCTGTTAATCGTAAGATACTCAAAAATAAGTTAATAAAATCTAAATACAGAGCCAAAGCTCCATTAATAGCCGCTCTTTTCACTCCTTCAGATGACATAGCAGAGCTGTTAAAGTTTTTGATTTTTTGCGTATCGTAAGCAGTTAAACCAGCAAAAATAATGATGCTCAATACACTAATTGTCATAGACATCCCATTGGATAACATCGATGGGAAAATCAGAGTAAGCAGGATGAGGCCAATTAATCCGAACAAACCCATCATGCAAAATGAACCTATGGGTCCGAGATCACGTTTTGTAATGTAACCAAAGGCACTCAAACCAATGAATGAAAAAGCAGTGATAAAGAAGGCCTGGCTAATACTTGCGGTAGTAAAAGCTAAAAAAATGACTGAAAAAGTCACGCCCGTTAAAAATGCGTAGCCTATAAAAATAAACGAAGCTAAGAATCCGCTCATTTTATTAATGAAACCCGACAAGGCTATAACAATACCAAATTGAGCAATAATTAAACTCCACCACAACACTTTGTTAGACATAATATGCATAACAAAATTTGTTTGCGCCGTCTCATAAGCCACTATGCCAGACGTCAGCAATCCAGCCGTCATCCAAAAATAGACTTGGCTCATAAAAGAGGCATTAGAGACTGCTCTATCTTGTTGACTAGCCATACCATAGGAACCACGTGGATCAAATGAACTCATAATTTACTCCAAGTAAGGGTTAATCATTTTTCAGCAACATAATACATGAAAATGTGGATTTAATCCTAGTTGCACCTATTTAATTATAGGTGAATTTTGCACGGAATCGTGTTTGCAACCAGCAAAAACTAACGTATAATCCTGCACCTTTAGTGCTAATACATAAAAGTTGTTACAGAGGAAACCCATACCATGGTTGTGATTCGTTTATCACGCGGCGGAGCAAAAAAACGCCCATTTTATCATATTGTTGTGGCTGACAAGCAACGTTCTCGCAATGGCCGCTTCATTGAACAAGTCGGTTATTATAACCCCATTGCATCTGGCAAAGACATCCCTCTCTTGATGGACATTGAACGCATTCAACAATGGATTGCGAAAGGGGCTCAACCGTCTGATCGTGTTAAACATTTAATGAAAATTCATCAAGAAGCTGAGGTTCAAGCAGCCTCTACTGACAAAGCCTAAGTCGTCTTGTTGGCCTAGCACAAACCGGGACACTCTTCGCTTCAAAAAGAAGCATATAGTTGTAGTTGCAGTTGTCCCGCATTTGTTGCAGAGCCTGCCCCACCGTGGTAGCCACCCGCTCATGCGGGAAGAAACATAAAGAATTTTTTGCATACTCTCACTGTCAGAAGAACATGAATACACACATCGTTGTTGGCAAAGTTGGTTCCACCTATGGCATACAGGGCTGGTTAAGAATTCATGCCTTTACGGATTGGGGAGCGAATATTCTCAACTACAAGCCTTGGTATTTACGCTTCGCCAGTGAGCCGTGGAAATCTTATCAAGTCGAACAAGGTCGTATCCACGGAAAAGGTGTCATTGCAAAATTTGCCGGGATTAATTCACCGGAAGAAGCTCGCTTATTAACAGGAGCCATGGTAGCCATTGAGCGGTCTCAATTACCACCACTTAAAAAAAATGAATATTATTGGGCAGACTTGATTGGGCTGACTGTGTTGAATAAAAGAGGTGAACGATTAGGAGAAGTGATTTATCTCATGGCGACAGGCTCAAACGATGTACTTGTTGTCAAAGGCGAAACAGAATTTGCCATTCCCTATTTGTTTGACAAAGTCATCTTAGAGATTAATTTAGAAAAACGTGAAATCCACGTCGATTGGGAGTTGATATAAGTGTGGTTCGGCATCGTTAGTCTTTTTCCAGAAATGTTTCAAGCGCTGCACGCTGGCATTTCAGGCCGTGCGTTAAAAGAAGGCTTAATTAACATTGAGACCTGGAATCCGAGAGAGTTTGCAGTGGATAAACATAAGTCCGTGGATGATAGACCTTATGGCGGCGGACCCGGTATGGTCATGCTAGCCGAACCTCTGCAAAAAGCAATTTATGCAGCTAAACAAGCCGCCCCGGTTAAACCATCGGTTATCTATTTATCGCCCCAAGGCAGACACTTAAATCAAGAGGCTGCTCTGGAATTTAAAAACAAACAAGCGTTGATATTAATAGCAGGCCGCTATGAGGGGATAGACGAACGTATCATCGAGAAAGAAGTTGATGAAGAATGGTCAATTGGGGATTACATCTTATCCGGCGGCGAATTGGCCGCCATGGTCATGATAGATGTTTTGACCCGGCTTATACCAGGCGCTGTCGGTGATGATGAGTCAGTATCGCTAGATTCACTCACCACGGGCTTATTAAAGTACCCACAATATACTCGACCAGAACAGTTTGCTGAAAATAAAGTGCCTGACGTCTTATTAAGCGGTAACCATAAACAGATTGAGCAATGGCGTGTTAAGGCCTCCTTGGGAAAAACATGGCTAAGGCGCCCTGATTTATTAGCTAAAAAACAGCTAACTAAAGAAGAACTAGCTTTATTAACCGATTTTATTGAAGAATTTTTACAAAAATAGTTCGAAAAACCCATTAAATGTGTATAAAATTGCACGACTTGTTAGGGGATGAAGAAAATGAGCAACAAAATAATACAGTCTTTAGAAAAAGAATTTATGAAAGCGGCCAAAACCTTACCCGCATTTCAACCCGGTGACACCGTTGTTGTCCAGGTTAAAGTAAAAGAAGGTGAACGTGTTCGTCTACAATCTTTTGAAGGCGTGGTGATAGCTAAGCGCAATCGTGGTTACAACTCTTCTTTTACCGTTCGTAAAATTTCGCATGGTGTTGGTGTTGAACGTGTGTTTCAATCTTGCAGCCCAGCAGTAGAATCCGTTGAAGTCAAACGTCGCGGTCATGTCCGACGCGCCAAACTTTACTACATGCGCGAATTAAGTGGTCGTGCTGCTCGTATTAAAGAAAAGCTGTCCACTAAAGTCGGCAGCGCAGCAATCCCCGCTAACGATACTGAAAAAGAAAATAACACAGATTCCAGCGCAGAATAACGCCTCGTGAGTGTATACAAGGCTCACCTAGGTGAGCCTTCTTTCTGAGCAACGCATTCATGTCTTCACCTTATCTTGCCATTCTCTCCTCTCCCTTAGGTAAACTAGGTCTTATTGCTAAAGATGAAAAGTTAAGCAAGATAGATTTTTTACCTGCAACTAGCCAACCTTATATCCACGATCAGCTGGGAAAACAATTTGCCAAAGAATTCGAGCGTTATTTCGCAAATTCAAAACATCGTTTTCAATTAGCTACTCAGCTAGAAGGCACTCCTTTCCAACTGCAAGTCTGGCAAGCGCTGCAAAAAATACCCCATGGCGAGACATGGACTTATGGTCAACTTGCCAAGAAATTACAAACCGCTCCACGTGCTATTGGCCAAGCCTGTAGGACTAACCCTATTCCCATCATTATTCCTTGCCACCGTATCGTTGCAGCCAATCATTTGGGCGGTTACTCGGGTCATGTCAAAGGTAGATTCATGAATGTGAAGACGTGGCTATTGCAGCATGAGGATGCGTTAGATAACGCATAACTGAGGAACCGAGCGGGTTAATTTAATCTTACCTCACCCTGTATCAGGTATAATGACTATTGGAGAACCATTAAAAGAAGGATATTTATGCTTAAATTCAATAAGATGCTTTCCATTATCCTCTTATCATCTTGTGTTAGCAGCCTCTCATTTGCCGCCATGGTTAATTCAGACGTGGTTAAATACATCCATACTCAAACCAAAAGCGCTTTTTTTGCTATGTGTAAAAGTAAATTAACTGGGGCGACGGATACTGTTTGTAGCTGTTTGGCTGATAGTACAGTTGCCAATATTGATGACAATTCATTGATGAAATGCGACAGCAAAGATAGCAACTGTATTGCTAAAATAGTAGAAAATGCCGGCATCCGTGCCTTCTCAGATGATGGTATTAAAGCTTGCATGAGCAAATCTAACTCTGCTGCACCCCAGCAACCAACCAGCGCGAGTTAGCTACTTCTTTTTTGAAGTGCCAGACTTCATTAAATGATGCGGCAGGCTCATTGCGATTTTCTTGGATTAAGCCAGAAAAGCGCACGCTTGCCACCATACCTTCCATTTGGGTATTGGCAACAATTTGAGGTTCTGTCATCACGTCTAATAACTCTCCCTCAAGTGTCACCACATCAGTCTTGTTATTTTCATTACCACGTTCTTGAAATTGCATTTGAATTTCAGCATATACTTCGGGTGTGGTGAATGTACGCAAATCCTCAAGATTCTTTTGATCATAGGCAGCTTGAAGTCGGATAAATAAGACTTTGGCATCGCGTATAAAAGCAGCGGAATCAAATCCAATCGGATATACATTAGACGTTGCTGCTTGTGCCTGACCACTACTATTGCGCCTAAATTGCGCTGCAGCATCATGAGCAAATTGGTTGCGATAATCATCATATTTAGGCTGAGTGCTAGGCTGCATTCGACTGCGAAACAGATTAAAGACTAGCAAGAGTAAGCCGCCAATCAATAGCCAAGAAATCATACCGCTGCCAATTCCATTGTGCATAAAAAGACTAGCCAATAATCCCCCTGCCGCGAATCCCGCTAATGGGCCTAACCATCTACTCATTGTGGATCTTGGTTGATTAAAAGCAGAATTGTTTTGTGTAAAAGCTGACCCTGGATTATAAGCCGAACGGTTAAAACTGCTAGTTGAACGCTGAGCACCAAAACTACGCCCGCCACCAAAACGCTTGGCTTCTGCATCGTGCATCACTAATCCAACTGTGACAAATAAAACCAGTAATAAGGAAAAAAATTGACGCAACATAGTATTCTCCTCGTTGTAAATGGCAAAAATAATGAAAGCCGCGAAATTATACCAAAACAAAGGCCCGGATGAGATTTTTTTCTTCCGGGCCTGCTTGAGATTATTAGGTGGGACAGAAGATCATCGTGTAACGGGTCGTGTTATTGGTTGGCGCCGTAGCCGGACACGTGAACGTACTGCTAGCCGTATCGAATGGATAAACCTTGGCTGAGGGGCAACCCGCTTTAATCCAATCAACTGTCCCTAATACTTCTCCCGTAAATGTACCGTCCGTCCATTGTGGGTTGGAAGTAATGCAAGCTTGCGTTTGTGGCGAACCTGTTGCCGGCGGCATTCCAGGAATACTTGTTGGTGCTTGATCCCAATTCTGGCAACCACAGCAATTAGGGGTTGCGCCATGGATAGCATCGTAGCAAGAACCCAAATTTCCGCCTGGGGTAGCAGGAACACATGCGTATAAATTGAGTAATGTAAAACCGGTCAACGGGCCAGTCAGGGGAGTATTACAATTAAAAAAGTTGTTGGCGCTTCCGTTATCTGTTATGCATGCCTGATCCGCTGTCCAATAACCTAATTGGGGCCCGCATGTCTGAGTAATTTTTGATCCTACTGATGCTGCAGGATTAAAGCTTAAACCACAGACATAAGAGGGGTTAATAACTGGACAGATAAATGCGGTTGCATTCGTACAGGGAGCACCTGATATAAATTGCGTCCATATGTAGTTACCTGTTCCCGAAGCAGGTGTGGGATTTGGTGTAAAAATCCAACTACACGCAGGCTCACCGTTATTCTGCCCACTCCCTGGTGATCCACACACATAAGGGGAACCCACAGGTCCTGTGACTGTCGTTGGTTGCATAGATGTCGCTACGGTGATGCCATTCACAAGACTCACATCATAGGTATCAACATTATTTCGCATTAATGTTAATTCAACGATTGTCGCTGGTAAGGAAAAACTCGTTCCCGGATCACAAGCACTATTACCACCTGTCGTGTTGCAGTTGGCAGTAGCACACGATGTGCCTGAACAACCTGTTCGTCCAGCAAACGTACCTGACCAGGTGGTAGAGGTACTCGAATTCACATCAGGAATAACGAGAGTTGCTATGTTGGTACCCGATCCCGCCGGTCCTAATTGGAACGAACCTGAAACTGGAGAAGGATTGGTCCAGAAACATTGTCCATTACCACAGGATGAACCAGCAGGACAATCACTACTAGTTGCACAACTACCGCCGGTAGCTGAACCATTAAACGACCACCATACATTCGAACTGCAATTGTTGATGACAGTCAATTGTCTGCCCGCATTGGTAGAAGTCGCGACGGTGACATTGGGCCCAGCATAAGTGAACGTCCCCGTCACTGTGTAATTACCCGTTGCCGTGGTATTAAGCGTGCCGCACAGCGTACACGATGCACCAGCAGCTAGTGTTGTGCCGCTACAAGACGGGAATGTAGTGCAGGTGTTAGTTCCTGCTACTGTAAAGGTACCTGTCGATCCGCCTGTCGTTACCGCTGCTGTGGCATTGATGGGATCTTGCACTGCCACTGTGCCACCGTTCGTAAACGTAAAGCCTACTTGTGTTGCAATTCCCGCCCCTGAATTAGCCGGTAAACTTGGTGTCGCCGCCCCCGTCACTAATTGGCTTGCTGTGGTGGATGTGCTAACTGAGGTTGACCCACCGGTATAGTTGAGTGTTGCAGCTACCGTAAAATTACCTGGTGTCGCGGCAATGAGATTACCCGTCACTCTACAGTTTTTACCAGGACGAATCTGCGAATTACTAGGTGGATTACACGTATTCGATGTTTCGGTAAAACCGGGCGGATAATGGGGATGATATGAAACATTCTCCACCGCCCCAGTGCCATTATTTGAAAACTGGAAAGCCACTGGTCTTAATTCACCAGTTCCTATGTTAGCGGGTAATGCTATTATCACTTTTCCCGTAATGAGTTGGCCTGAACTGTTATTGGCATTAGTAGTTTGTTGGGGTAAGGGTACTACATTCGCGCCATATTGCTCTTCCAATGAAACGGATTTATTGCCGCCACTGGTGGGAAAAAGTGTAATCTCAACCGTGCATGATTGATTTGAATTTAAGCGTAATCCACTGCAATGATCTTTTATCGAAAATTCATTACTTGACGTATTCTTTGCAATGAATAAAGGGGTAGGCATAGTGAAAGGAAGATTATTAATGAAGGTATAGACGGATGGTCCATACAATTCATTCACTGTCGTTTGCCCCGGGAATGTATTTGTCACTGACCAACCAATGGGGTCTTTTCCCGCTTGGGCAGCAGATGCAAATACAAGAAGAAAAAAGAAGACAAGGCAAGAACGGAGCCAAATCATTATGGTCTCTCCTTTACACATTATTGATGACGTATGTGAAGCTTAAAAGTAAATTGTTAGCTTTGAGTTTGTTTTTCAAGCTTTGGTTAGAATAATTAAAACCTGTCATAGACGGAGTGGCCACACCATCGGCCGTATTTGCAAAACCATAATTACCGTAATTATATTCCAGACTTAGCCAGATATAATCACAAGCGGCATAATCGATACCCACACCCGCCATATAACTAAAATAATCATTGGTGGTACTACGAAATCCGGGACTGATGCGAGGCGTGACATTCGATAACGGCTGCTCGATATAATTGCTAGTCGTGTTAAAAGATACCCCTAAACCGGCAGTCACATAAGGCATGAAGCCATAGAAGCGGAAAATATCTGCTTTACCCACTGCAAGCAACGTACGACGTCGAAATTGATAGCTATACGTATAATTTTGAAATTGAGGTAGTGAATACTGATCGATAGTACCCGAAATTTTGCTCAGCCCGGTATAGGTAAATTGCCCCCCCAAACTCAACACAGGAAACCAATCGCAATCGTCATAGCGATTCCAAAGATAACCTCCACTCACCGCACCCATAATCGAACCATGCGTGTTATTCGCTTTATAATAATCATCAGGCCATCCAGGCCCTGTGCCTACGTAATTAGTGGAATCAGTGGTTGGTTGAGTGCGCCCTACACTTGCAGTTAAAAACCATGACCCCTCAAAAGGAGTGGCAGAAGCAAACGTACAACTCATTCCTAACAAATTTATTAAGAAAACGATAGCAAGAGCGAGCGCTTGTCTTTTCATGCATTCATCCATGAAACGGAAATTCCTAAATTCATTCAAAATATATCACTAAGTTCGTGATTGCAAGAAAACAAGCATGGTAAGTTGTTCACATATCTTGGATGATTGCGAGAAGAGGTTAAAAAGAAATATGATCTTAGAGAATGAAGGATACTGTCATGTTCTCAAATAAACAACTCATAGATACGCTAAAACAAAGCTTGCTGCACGCAGTGAAACCCCCTCTGCCTTTTTTCATTTTAGGGATCATCTCACTTGCGTTGAGCGACATCAATATTCTTTTTCCTTTGACCAACCAAAAAAACATTTTCTTTTATTTGGATAAACTGGGCGACATTCTTATCACCTTCGCTATGTTACTATTTATTTACAAGTTGATTGTGTCGTTATTCCGAGGTTATGAAAAGGTATTAAATGAAAGAAACAGTGTTGCCGCTCTCATCGCGGTCAATGTAAGAAAAAGCTTTCAGATCATCTTCATCTTAGTGACTCTCGACATCATCATTATCCAAATCGGGCCCGTACGAGGTTACCTCATTCTGGCGGATCATCTGCTCAGCACTTTAATCATTGCCTCAATTGGTTGGATAACCATTCAAATTCTTTCTACGGTGGAAGCTATCGTTTATCAAAAAATGATACGGCTTGAGCAAAAACATTATTTGTATACAAAAGGATTTTATACCAAAGTTCATATCATTAAAAATATCGCCACCGTGATTATCGTCTTCATCACCGTCGCAGCTATTTTGATGAGTTTTAATAGCGTGAGAAGCATAGGCATTAGTTTACTCGCTTCAGCTGGCTTCATTACCGCGATTGTAGGTCTCGCTGCACAAAAACCATTATCGGCATTGTTTTCAGGATTGCAAATCGCTGTTGCTCAGCCGATTAAAATCGGCGATATGGTTTCTGTCGATAAGAAATCCGGCACGATTGAAGAAATCACTTTCACTTATGTCAGATTGAAGTTGAATAATGATCGCAGACTTCTTGTTCCCATCACCTACTTTATCGAAAATGTGTTTGAAAACTGGTCTCATTCATCCAGCTTTAGCGACAGCATATTGTTATATGTGCATTACACAACACCGATTGAACCCATACGGACAGAACTTGATCGCATTTTAAAATCGTCTTCTTTATGGGATGGCAAAATTGGCAAGCTGCAAGTATCTAGTTTAACTGCACAAACCATTGAATTAAGTCTTGTCGTTAGCTCAACTCAAACAACACAATTATCTGATTTGTGCGCAGAGATAAGGGAAAAAATACTCGAATTTATACGCGAACATTATCGCCATGCTTTACCTGATTAACTATTGGAAACCTGCTATACCACGTGAAATTGAAATAAACTTATGATGATTTCAACCAAAATTAATAAAATGATAATACTCTCTAAAAAACTCGAATATCGATGTTGCACCTGGCTATTCAATATGTCTAATAATTCTTGCAACACATCAAGTTTCTGATTGAGCGCCATCACACGACTTGGAATATCAAGAAATTTTTTTATCATGATGTAATAAGGTTCTAAATTCGGATTACGCCAAAAGAATTCCGGCGCATCCAGATATTCTATGTTCAGATTAATCGAACTACGGGCAATAAAAATCTCGCCAATCCGTTTGAAAATAGCGCGGCGGGATAAAGAAATCGCACCACGTGTAGCAATTTCTTCGGGCAAATAATTATTTTTTTTAATGGCATCTTGAATTTCCTCTTCAAATGTTTCTAATTTAATAGATTGTGCTAACCCATAGGAAATCGCTAATTTAATTTGCGCGTCTTGCGCGTCCAACGTAATAATGTCTAATCGATGTCTTTCTTGTGTATCGATAGTGGTTTCTTGTCCATATTGATAAAAAAAATGATCGATTTCTATACGTGACAGTGGATGAATAGCAAAGGGTTTAATATAGTTGATGAGCTTTTCTTCGAAATGTTTTTTAAATCCCCAGCAAACAAAACAACCATGATTAAAAAAGAAAATATCGCCTGGTCGCTTCAGATTAGTGACATGCAAGGCATCACGGGAAAGACGTGTGAAATAACCCTTCTTCTTAAAAAAATTCGTTAAGCCGAGAAGGTCATAGCTGCCTGCTGTACAAAAAGAAACACAGCGGAGAAATGATCGAGTTATATTAGATTGTTCCATAACCATACATTCGATAGAACATAATGACAGTCTAGAATAATTCTTACGAGGCTAGCAAGGGAATTGGACCAGGTTCAATCTCTCAAGTTGATTACAACACTTTACAAAAAATGACCTTACTTTCGTCATTACGATAAAAATGTGGCAGCTCTATCACCGTCTTATATCCATTGCGCAATAAAAATGACGTGTCGCCTGATAATCAAGAGTGCTTGCATCACGCAAGCTTTCGTCTCGCTTGAAAAAACTGACTGAGCAAAGCACCGCATTGTTCTGCTAACAACCCACCTGCGTGCTCAACACGATGATTCAAAAAGGATTGATCGAGAATATTGGTTCGAGAAAAAATTGCGCCTGTTTTTGGCTCTGAAGCACCGTACACTAATTGCTTGATGCGTGCATGCACCATTGCACCGGCGCACATGATACAAGGTTCAAGTGTGACATAGAGTATTGTATTCACTAAACGATAATTGCCGATTTGTTCCGCGCCTTTTTGCAGCGCAACCATTTCCGCATGGGCAGTGGGATCGTGCGTTGTGATCGGACAATTGTAACCTTCTGCTATCATCACATCATCCAATACCAAGATCGCGCCCACAGGCACTTCACCTGCTTGTGCAGCACGTGCTGCTAGCTGTAGAGCTTTTTGCATCCAATATTCATCACGTGGTGTGAACATGAACTACTCCCACTCTATAGTCGCAGGTGGTTTGCTAGAAATATCATAAGTGACGCGTGAAATGCCTGGAACTTCATTAATAATCCGACTCGACACGGTCTCCAAAAATTCATGCGGTAATCGTGCCCAATGTGCTGTCATAAAATCAATTGTCTCAACAATACGAATGGCAATCACATGGTCATATTGACGCGCATCTCCCACCACACCCACTGACTTGATCGGCAAAAACACTGCGAAAGCTTGACTGACTTTGTAATAAAGATCTGCTTTGTAAAGTTCTTCAATCAAAATGGCATCGGCTTTGCGTAACTTATCTACATAAGCGGGTTTAATTTCACCTAACACACGAATCGCTAAACCGGGCCCAGGAAAAGGATGACGATAAACAAGTTCGTAAGGCAAACCTAATTCCACACCTAATTTTCTTACTTCGTCTTTGAATAATTCGCGTAATGGTTCCACGAGTTTTAATTGCATCTCTTCAGGTAAACCACCCACATTATGATGTGATTTAATAACATGCGCAGTCCCTGTTTTGGCGGCGGCTGACTCTATCACATCAGAATAAATCGTTCCTTGAGCCAACCATTTTATATTTTTAATTTTTCCTGCTTGCGCATCAAACACATCAATAAATTTTTTACCAATCACTTTACGTTTGGTTTCTGGATCATCTACGCCCGCCAATGCAGCATAAAATTGTTGTCTCGCATCAATGCAAACTAATTTGATACCAAAATGTTTTTCAAATACAGACCGCACTTGTTCTGCTTCATTTAAACGTAACAAACCCGTATCCACAAAAACACAAGTCAATTGATCGCCTATCGCTTTGTGCAACATGACAGCAGCCACGGATGAATCCACACCGCCTGACAATCCTAAGATCACACCATCAGAACCAACTTGCTGGCGAATTTCATCGATTTGCTCGTCAATAATATTTTTGGGCGTCCAATTCGCCTGACATCCACAAATATCAAATAAAAATCGCTGCAAGATACGCATACCTTGGCGCGTATGTGATACTTCAGGATGAAATTGTAAACCGTACCATTTGCGTTCTTCATCAGCCATGCCCGCGATAGGACAGTTGCTAGTACTTGCAATGGTTTTAAATGATTTCGGTAACGTGCTCACTTGATCGCCATGACTCATCCACACATCAAGCAGGGATAATCCATCTTCGGTTAAATGATCTTCAATGCCTGAAAATAAGTGGGACGATTCGCGTATCGCCACTTGTGCATAACCAAATTCACGTTTTGTACCTGGATCGACTTTGCCACCTAATTGCAGCGCCATCGTTTGCATGCCGTAACAAATGCCTAATAGCGGACAACCGAGTGAAAATATAATCTCAGGCATGCGTGGTGAATAAGCTGTAGTCACACTTTCTGGTCCGCCCGAGAGAATAATACCAACTGGTGCAAACGCTTGAATATCTTTATCCGATATGGAATAAGGATGAATCTCGCAATACACCCCAATTTCTCGAACTCGCCTAGCAATGACTTGCGTATATTGCGAACCAAAATCAAGAATCAAAATTCGTTGAGCATGTATATCCATAGTTATAAATACTTTTCTTCAATATGATAATTAGGTGCTTCTTTTGTAATTTGTACATCATGAACATGGCCTTCGCGCACCCCTGAAGGAGTCACACGCACAAACTGCGATTTTTGGCGAAGTGATGCCATATCTGCGCATCCCGTGTATCCCATGCCAGAACGCAAGCCACCCATCAACTGATTGACAATATTTACCATACTGCCTTTATAGGGGACACGTCCTTCTATGCCTTCTGGTACTAATTTTTCAGCTTCCGCCACTGCATCTTGAAAATAACGGTCACTGGAACCATAGCGCTGCGCCATCGCACCTAGCGATCCCATGCCGCGATAAGCTTTATAAGAGCGCCCATGATACAACTCCACTTCACCTGGCGCTTCTTCAGTCCCTGCAAATAAACTGCCAACCATGACGGCAGACGCACCCGCTGCCAGCGCTTTAGCCACATCACCGGAATAACGAATACCACCATCTGCGATAATGCCAACGTCTGTGCCTTGCAATGCTTGGCTCACATTGGCAATCGCGGTAATTTGCGGCACACCTACCCCTGTCACAATACGTGTCGTGCAGATTGAACCTGGACCTATTCCCACTTTCACCGCATCAGCGCCTGCTTCCATCAACATGAGTGCAGCTTCTTTGGTCGCGATATTACCGGCAATCAGAGACACATCAGGAAAATGTTTCTTTACCCAGCGCACACGCTCAACCACATTTTTTGAATGACCATGCGCGGTATCAACCACAATCACATCTACTCCCGCCGCTACTAATGCAGCCACGCGATCATCTGTCCCAGCTCCTGTACCAACAGCAGCACCGACACGCAATTGGCCTTGAGCATCTTTACAAGCAAAGGGTTTGGCTTGCTCTTTTAAAATATCTTTAACCGTAATCATCCCACGCAATTCAAAATGCTCATTCACCACTAATACTTTTTCGATGCGATGTTTATGCAATAACTTTTCCACGAGATCACGATCTGCTGACTCTTTGACAGTGACTAAACGATCTTTAGGTGTCATCAAATTGGCAACGGGTTGATCGAGATTAGTTTCAAAACGAAAATCGCGACTCGTGACAATACCGACAACATGTTGGCCTTGTTCCACGACTGGAAAGGCTCTGAAATTAAATTTTTTGCTGAGTTCCATTACTTCACGAACCGTGGTATGAGGTGAAATGGTAATGGGATCTTTCACAACACCGCTTTCAAATTTTTTCACCTTTCGAACTTGCGCTGCCTGTTCTTCAATATGCATGTTTTTGTGAATAATGCCTAACCCGCCTTCTTGCGCAAGTGCAATAGCAAGTCTTGCTTCTGTGACTGTATCCATCGCAGCTGAAAGCAGTGGAATATTTAAGGTGATATGACGCGTTAATTTAGTTTTTAAATCGACATCTTTAGGTAAGACAGACGATTCGCCAGGCAGAAGCAACACATCATCAAAGGTTAATGCTAATTCGTTTTGTGCTAGGCGTATCATGTTAATTCCCCTACTATAGATTTGCAGGTTAAAATTAACGGCCCATTATACACATTTTTTTGCTAACTAACAGGACTTTCAAATGAAACAGGACTACTTTCTAGGCTTATCAGAAGATGGATTCCATAAAGTCGCTTATACCGAATGGGTACCTGCCACTCATCTGTATTCACCGGTCATTTGCGTGCATGGATTAACGCGCAACGGACGTGATTTTGATGCTCTAGCAAACTATCTCGTTAATCGTAATTTCCATGTATTTTGTCCTGATGTCGTCGGCCGTGGTGATAGCGATTGGTTGAAAAACCCCCTTCATTATACTTATGAACAATATATCGCAGATATGAATGCACTGATTGCCCGCATACATACCCAAGAAATTAATTGGATAGGCACTTCCATGGGCGGATTGATGGGGATGATTATGGCATCATTACCAAAAACCCCGATAAAACGTTTAGTATTGAACGATGTGGGAGCGCAAATTCCTGTTAAAGCCATCTCCCGATTGGCAAAATATGCCGGAAGAGACCCTGAATTTGCTAGCATTGAAGAAGCCAAAAACTATTTCAAATTGATTTACGCTGATTTTGGCAAGATGAACGAAGAAGAATGGCAGCATTTTACTGAAACCAGCATTCGTGAAATTGCACCCGGTAAATTCATCACTAAACTCGATCAAGGGATTAAACGAGCGCCAGCTAAAAGTAAATTAGCTTGGAAGCTCTTGTTTAACCCGCATAAAGCCTTAGAAGGTACATTATTTGACATTGATTTATGGCAAATTTGGCGCAACGTAACCTGTCCAGTCCTTGTGATCCATGGCGGCCGTTCTGATTTACTCTTACCAGATGTCATTACAAAAATGCAGAGTATTCACCCCAATATGGAAGTCTTAGAAGTACCGGAGGCAGGACATGCACCGGCGCTGCGTAATGCTGTCCAGCATGAAAAGATTTACCAATGGTTACTTAAGAATTAATACGGCGATAACCTGCAATCACTTAGCTACAGTCCTGTGTTTTGTTATCTTGTTATTAGCTTAGCTGCTATTGTATAGTCGCTGGATTAAAGTGAGCGTAAGAAAAATCATATGCAAGTAACCGACTTAGAGCAACGACAAGAAATTTACACCGTAAGTCGACTCAATAATGAAGTGCGATTCTTATTAGAAGATACTTTTCCATCGATTTGGATAGAAGGTGAAATTTCGAATTTTGCCGCTCCTCATTCCGGGCATTGGTATTTCTCGTTAAAAGATAATTCTGCTCAAGTGCGCTGCGCTATGTTTCGTGGCAATCAACGACAGCTCGGTTTTACGCCAAAAGATGGGTTACATGTATTACTCAAAGCCAGAGTCAGTTTATATCCCAATCGTGGTGAATATCAGCTCATTGCAGAATTTATGGAAGAACGCGGCGAAGGTAAATTACGTCGTGCTTATGAAGCCTTAAAGAAAAAATTAGAAGCAGCAGGTTTATTTGATACTGCGCATAAAAAGCCATTGCCTAATTTCCCTAACCAGATAGGCATTATTACTTCAGCGACTGGCGCTGCTATCCGTGACATTTTAACTGTACTAAAACGACGCTTTTCCTGCGTACCCATCATCATTTATCCCACGTTGGTACAAGGGAGCACAGCAGCACCGGCCATTGTTAAAGCCATTCAAACCGCGAATCGACGCAACGAATGCGATGTATTAATCATTGCGCGGGGTGGTGGTTCACTGGAAGATTTATGGCCATTCAACGAAGAAATCGTTGCGCACGCTATTCATGCGAGCCAAATTCCCATCATTAGTGGTGTGGGCCATGAAGTTGATTTCACCATGGCAGATTTTGTCGCTGATAAACGTGCCCCCACCCCCTCTGCTGCTGCTGAGATGATCACTCCAGATCGCACGGAATTAGGGCAAATGATCGCTCGCCAAAAACAGCAAATCTTGCGACAGATAAAAAATAAGTTGTACTCGAGTAAACAAAATTTGATTTGGGTACAAAAGCATTTATCTCAACAACATCCTAAACGACGCTTGCTGGAAAAAATGCAGCGATTGGATTTTTGTGAATTGACTTTAGTTCAAATGCAAAGTCGCTTATTTAATCGACTACAAAATAAACTCAAAGATCTTGATGCTAGATTGCAACGCCAAATTCCCATTCATCAAATCAAGCAGCTCCAAACTAAAATGAATCTGTACCATCAGCGACTGATGGCAAAGATAACGATGCAGCTTAATAAAAATAAAATTGCACTCACCAATGCAGCAGCAAAATTAGATGCCTTGAGTCCTTTAGCCACATTACAACGCGGTTATGCGATAGCAACCACAAAAGATCATCACGTGATTCGTGTCGCAGCCGACGTTGCAAAAGGAGATGAGATTATCGTGCAATTGATGCAGGGCTCGATTGAGTGCCGAGTAGAGAAAGTTGAAAAATTTTGAAAGCACGCCTCCTCCCGTCATCCCGCGGCTTGTCCGCGGGACGACGGGGAGAGGTTAAAGATATAAATCAATTATCTCTTTTTACGACCCCGACCCTTAGCTGCTTTCTTTGAACGAGGCGTTGATGATTTAGCAGATTTCTTACCTTTTTTTGCCATTCCCTTTTTTAATTTTGCCACATGTTTCTTTTCAAACTTTGTTAGCACAGATTCCAAAGCTTTACTCTTGGCATCAATCCCCTTTAATAAATGACGTTCCATTCGAACAGCTGCTTTAGCATAAGTTGCTGCTTGTGCTGCAGTAATTTTCTCTTTCATCATCCGTGCTTTTTCAACAAGCTTTTTTTGGTATGACCGATTTAGCTTGTTCATTTTTTTTATAGCGGATTTTAATTTATTTTTGGCTTGGTTTTCCTTTCTTTGTAACATCCTCACTTGCTTCTTCAATTTCTTTAACATCATTTTATGTTTCTTTTTCACTGCCATGTGAACATTCTCCTTTTTGATATAAAGAGTTAACCCAAAATCTTGTCTTGAATTAATACTGGTTTTACAGCAGAGATAGACGTACTCGTTGCCATAACCTCAGAAGGGCTCACTGTATCCAGTAATAAAATTAATTCTTGAAGTTTTTTTCCATGGCTTTCTCTTTCCACTTTCAAAGAAGTGTTTTCTTGATGTAAACGTTGAAGCTCTTCCCTTAAATCTTCCACTTCAGTTAACAATACCATCATTTTTTCTTCTAATTTTTGTAACAAATTTTCAGTCATGTTTTTCATCCTTCTTATGTTCGATGTATTAAATCCAAGTGATATTAATAGTATATATTTTTTTAAAAATAGTAAATTCTTTTACAGATATCATTGCATAGGAATAAATGCAATCGGTGCATTCCCATCCGGTTTTTTCTTTAAAAGCCACGATGACGGAGTCGGCAATTCAATCATACGATATCCCACAAAATAGGATTGCAACGCTGAAGCATAAAGTTGTCGGCTAATAAAAATCGTATTCACGGGTTTATTTTCTAGTATCGGCCAAACTTCCTTCAAGGTTTCCGCAGTTTGCACAGCACGTTGTTCGCCATTGATATGATAATTAGGTGTCGCAGGAGGTAATTGTAAATAAAAATTCAATTTGCTTTCTGCATCTAACATTACCACATTCCACTTATTCCAAGGTTGAATCGTACTGGCTTCTTTCTTTACAACGACTGCAAATCGATTGACACCAAATCGGGAATAATACCAAGCAGGCACCATATCAACCCCAATCAATAGAAAGATGAAAGAAAAAGCAACGAGACGAGTTGACCACGCTTCGCGTCGGGTGAAAGTAGCTTTAGCCGATAAAATCCAATCTGCGGTAAATAAAATGGCAAAGGGTACCATAGGTAAAACATAATAGCCGCGACGCGATCCGCTAAACGTAAAAAATAAAAAGACTAACAATAATGTCCACGCTATCCATTTAGATGATAAGGACATTGTCTTCCAGCGCGACTTTAATGTGTATAAGGCTGGAATAAAGAAAAAAGCAGCAACAGGCAATAAGTAAATAGGTAAATAGAGAAAGTAAGTATAAAGAGGTCCTTGATGATCGAAGGGTTGGAAATAGCGAAGAATATTTTCCCGATAAACGAGATATAAACCATTTTCTCCATAAGAGTTACTTCCGAAATAACTAGAAGCCCAAAATGGAAAGAGATAAATGATCAACGCAGGAATAGCCGCTAAAAATAAGGATAAGCGTAAATGTTGTTTCCATGATTTTTGCAAGAAGATGTCAGTACCTACCGCGATCAATGGCACAACCATACCGACTAAGCCTTTACACAATGACGTCAATGCGAGAATGATGAAGAAAATGACATAATCAAAAAAATGAGATTCCTGTCTGTGATCCATATACCACGAGACAGCAAATAATGATCCCGCCATATTGAGCATGTCAGCACTACTCGTTCTTGCCCAAAAGACAAAATAAAATGTCGTTAATAATAACCAACCTGCGAATAAGCCTAACTGTTTATCTTTTAATGTAGAACCAAGCCTATAAATAGACCAAATCGCTAATAATCCAGCTAATGCGGAAGGTAATCGCAGTGCCCAAGTGGTTAAATCGTGGGAGAGTTGCGCAAAAAGAACAATTAACCAATAGGAGAGCAAGGGCTTGTCATAATAATCTGTTTGTCCCAAATAAGGATGGAAAAAATCATGTCGGTAAAACATACCGGAAACGATATCTGCCCAACGATGTTCCTGTGTCCAGATTTCACGAGCTCCCAGCAATGTAAATAAAAGCAGCACAGATGCTATCAATAAATAACTGAATCTAGCTTTATTTCCCCATAAATAATGGGCGATAGCGGATAGGTTCATAAAAAATTCTCACCTGCGTTGATAAGGTTGCTCATTATATATGAGAGAGATGATAAAAAAAAATATAGACAATTTATACCCTATCAACTATAAAAAACCACTAATTAAGTTGTAACTGTTATTCTGAGGGCGTGATAGCAATGCCTACATTAGTTTTCATGCGACTGGATGGCAGGATGCCATCCTAAGCGCCATGGATGGCGCGTTTGGAGCTAGAAAACTAATGTAGCATTGCTATCACGCCCTCAGAATAACCCATAAGAAGTAACAACCATTTGGGAGAATTATCATGTTTAAAGGAAGTATGGTCGCTATTGTCACCCCAATGCATCAAGATGGATCCATTGATAAACCAGCATTGCGTGAATTAATTGAGTGGCACATTCAGTCAAAAACCGATGGCATTGTGGTAGCAGGGACGACAGGTGAATCAGCCACATTAGAACATGATGAACAAATCGACTTGATTTCATTTGTCGTAAAACAAGTGGCAGGGCGCATTCCCGTCATTGCCGGCACAGGTACAAACGCTACCTCTTCAACATTAAAATTAACAGAAAATGCAAAACGTGCAGGCGCAGACGCTTGTTTAATTGTGACCCCTTATTACAACAAGCCCACTCAAAATGGCTTATATCAACATTACAAAATCATCGCAGAAAAAATTGGCCAGCCTATCATTCTTTACAATGTGCCTGGGCGTACCGCTTGTGACATCTTGCCAGAAACAGTAGAGCGTCTTGCGCAGATAAAAAATATCATTGGTATTAAAGAAGCCACAGGAAAAGTAGAACGCGCACAAGATATCATTGGGCGCTGTGATAAAGCATTTAATGTTTACAGCGGTGATGACATCACTGCACTTGATCTCATGCTACACGGTGCGAAAGGCGTGATTTCTGTCACAGCTAATGTCACCCCGCTTAAAATGCATGACATATGCCATGCCGTATTATCTGGTCAGTGCGATAAAGCCGAAAAAATGAATGAAGAGCTCATGTTGTTACACAAACGGTTATTCGTTGAATCCAACCCCATTCCTACAAAATGGGCGCTGCATACTATGGGCAAAATCCAACCGGGCATACGTTTGCCTTTATTACCACTAGACAACAAGTACCATCAAGAGGTAAAAGAAGCCTTGCAAAATGCAGGAGTTATAAATATATGAAGATGATCATTCGTTTAATGTTATTGTTTTTACCAACATTACTGGTGAGTTGTGCTTATCTACCCTCTTTTACTCAGGGTCGAGACCAACAATATTTGGAAGCAAAATCAATTCCCCCTTTAAGAGTGCCGCCCGGCATCGCAACAAGCGCTTTTCATAATTCATTTCCTGTGTCCGATCGCCAATATCCTGAGGCAGCAAAAGATGTGAGCATCGTGCCGCCTGGTCTTTAGGAATGTGACACTTCGCTAGGAGAAATAGCGCTAGAATCTATAACAAGACTCAGTATAATTCCCACTACTTGGAGAGGTACCGAAGCGGTCATAACGGCGCCGACTCGAAATCGGATGGGGAGTTTAGGCTCCCACGAGGGTTCGAATCCCTCCCTCTCCGCCAAATCGAAGTCCTGAAAAATCCAATATCACCTGGTTACCACGCTGTGTTTGAGAATTTGAAGTAGAGGACATAGATTGATAATAAACATTGGAGTAACGCAGCACCCATACGTAAAATCTTCCGCGAGGCATTTGAAGGTGCCAACCTGCCCTATTTCACCCCTCACAGCTTCAGACACACGCTTGCATGCCTAGGTGAAAGCCTCTGCAACACACAGCAGAGGAGTTTAAGGCGTGGAGCCAAAATCTTGGTCATGAGGCAGTGCTAACGACTTTCTTCAGCTACGGAGAAGTAGGAGAACATCGTCAAGGCGAGATCATTCAGAAATTGAGCATAAAAAAACCAACCGCTGCTAGTTAGTGCCGATGAGTTCGCTGAAGCGGTAGCTCGCAAATTAAAAGAGTCCCAGTAGGAAACCATGGCCTATGCTTTCTAGGCAAGAAGGTTTCGACTTATTGAAATAACTGTAAAAAAACATGGCTGACTGACTCAATGTTTTATAAAATCGTGTACCTATTTAAAAGCACTGATTGGATATAATTTATACACGTCAAGATACATAATCGGTTGCCTGATTTGAAAGTAATATGGGTAAATAAAATGAATAAAATTGATGTAGCTAAAAATATTACCCTACATGAAGATGTTAACGACATTCTTATGAATCTAACAAAAAATCTTAAGAATGTATTTGGTAATCAGCTCATAGGTGTTTATTTAACTGGCTCATTAACATATGGTGATTTTGATCGAGGCAGCAGCGACATTGACCTACTCGTGATATTGCGTAATGCCTTTTCTAAAGAACAACGTGAACAAGTAAAAAATATACATTCAAAAATCGTAGAAAAATATCCTCTATGGACTAGCCGTATCGAATGTTCATATATAACAGAAAGCATGTTGCAAAATGAAGAGCCTCCCGCCATACCTCGCCCTTATGTAAATGGTGGGCAGATGTGGAACCCCGACCCTCCCTATGGTAATGAATGGTTACTTAACTTGTATG
Source organism: uncultured Gammaproteobacteria bacterium (assembly GCA_963711205.1). Classification (GTDB taxonomy): domain Bacteria; phylum Pseudomonadota; class Gammaproteobacteria; order DSM-16500; family DSM-16500; genus Aquicella. The sequence goes on along the minus strand of CAVQDE010000001.1, from coordinate 876,147 downwards.
TGCTATATGACTGTGGAATTGCACTTTTTGGTCCAAATCCAAAATCACTAATAGGCCACCCTATTAATATCGAAGCGGTAAGAAGAGCCTCCCAAAAAGACCTCCATCAAGAATGGGAGCCATTACTAAAAGATTCATCTGCATTGAAAGATAGCCACTTTCAAGCATACGTTATTCTGACACTTTGCCGCATTCTTCATCGAGCTAAAAATGACAATATAGCATCAAAAAGAATTGCCTCAACCTGGGTGAAAAAAAATTATGGGAACCCATGGAGTGACTTGATTGAAAAAGCGGAACATTGGCAGCACGGGCAAGAAATGAACTCGATTAATGAAACCCTGCAGTTTATCCAATTTATACTGCAAGAACTGGGATAAACAATCATGCTGAATAGACGCGATGAACAAACCATGATGGATCTTATTCTGAAAATTGCAAAAAATGATGAACGCATCAGAGCTGTTATTCTAAATGGGTCAAGAACAAGCCCGAGCGCAACAAAAGATATTTTTCAAGACTATGATATTGTCTATGTCGTAAATACCGCCGTAGCAACATTTGTAAATGATAAACAATGGATAAAGCAGTTTGGCGAACTACTAATTATGCAAACACCCGATGAAATGGATGGTAATTGGGAAAAAAATAAATGTGCTTATGGGTATTTATTGCAGTTTAAAGATTGGAACAGAATAGATTTGACAGTATTACATGTATCAAAATTAGCAAGCATGCACAAAGACAGTCAAAGTATCATTCTACTCGACAAAGACCATCTAATTGGAGAATTAGCCCCTCCCAGCGACAAGGATTACTTACCTCAGCCACCAACTGAAAAGCAATTTACTGATTGCTGTAATGAGTTTTTATGGGTTTCAACATATGTTGCGAAAGGAATTTGGAGAAAAGAGCTGACATATACGAAATACATGTCAGAGCAGATCGTAAAAGAAGAACTCATTAAGCTTCTCACGTGGTATGCCGGAATAAAATCAAACTTTGAAAAGACCATCGGTAAATGCGGAAAACACCTTGAAAAAAATATAGAACCTGAAATATGGAATCAGTTTGTCAAAACCTATACTGATGCTGGCTATACCCACATGTGGAATGGGTTGTTTATGATGTGTGAAGTATTCAACAGCATAGCTTTAAAAATTTCTAGTCATTATAAATATCCATACAATGAACAGGAATATAAAGATGTTGTAGCCTATTTGAAATCAGTAAAAGATAGCATGCGCAAAAGAAGTAAATAATAAATTTAACTCTAAGATGCAATGATATGGCTAATGACAGCTACAATATTTACTGCGACGAATCATGCCATCTCGAAAATGATCGAATCAACACTATGGCGCTTGGTGCTGTTTGGTGCAAAAAAGATGACCTAGCAGAAATAACTATAGTGTTTCAGATAAATATATTGGTTAATCCGTTCATGCTTCGAGACGATACATTTTTCCGTTCGTCCTGAGGAGCGGGCGTCTCGAAGGGTGAACGGAAAAATGTATCTCCTCAGCACGAACGGATTAACCAATATATTTATCTGAAACACTATAGCTCCATTAAATCAATTAAAGAAAGACACCATATCGTGCCCACACTCGAAATCAAATGGACAAAGGTTTCGCCTGCAAAAAAGGAATCTTATACTGTCTTATAAAAGCGAACTAATCAAACTCATTCAAAAACACGCTCCGGACACAACTTATTACGCAGTACCCTTCCAAAGGAAAGCAAATTCAATCTATTTGTGTGGAGCCCAAAGGAATGGTAAACGATTCCCTGCCAGAACTTGTCACACTAAATGATTATAATGGCGATTGGTTCCCCTTATCTCGAAGCAATATATCAATATTACTTGGATGAGGTTGTAAATGGGAAACCCCTATACAACAACCTGCCAATCAGTTGTCAATTCCGACCTACCTATGAAGGAAAAGGATTTGCATTCTGGCATGCCATTTCAGAAGGTGAAAAAGAAGATGACCGTAAAGCCGATTTGCGGCGGTGTGAGAGAATTCGCTGGATAGCTTGGGTGATTCGCAACATTACTGATGACGCCAGCATCAGAATCACTTGGTGGGAAAATAAACGGGGTTCCAATACCCATACTGTTCTTTTCCTTGAAGCTGAAAGTTATGTGATTGTCCTGGCAAAACGTAAAGATTATTATTTATTCAGGACAGCCTATTGCGCTAACCCAAAGCGAAAAAAACAACTTATCACTTCATCTTGCCTAAAGCAAAATTTTTCACCTCTTTCTTCATGTAATGTTTTACCTACGACATCCACATAGCGACCACATTCTACCTGCGTATGCATTTTGCATATTTGCTCATAAATACCCATTTTTTTAACGATATCAATTGCAACTCCACGAATATCCAGACCTTGGCCACCTTTTCGTATACACGCAGATTTTTCAATTAATTCAGGAGAAAACCCAAATCTTTGTAACCAATAACAGACTGCCGGACCGGCAATACCGGCTCCTATCACGAGAATTTTTTTTATAGTAGACAAAATTTGTGTCCCAATTTAATTTTCTTTAGCCTGCTCACGTAAATAATCTTCATAAGTTGGGTGACAGCTATCAAAATACGAATCACAACCCTTTTTCGTTTTTAGCTTTTCAAAGATCCATCCATACTCTTCTCTAAATATCCCTCTAACAACATGTTCACGATGAACAAAATCGCCTGCTAAACAAACGTATTTCTCCCCGTTCATCAACCCTAGCCACTTATTAAATCTTTTTTGTGAATCTTTGATACTCCACACGCTACGCATCTCATATGCATGGATTATCCCATTATCCGTCATGACATTAATTTTTAAGTAAGCGACATTACTTTTCCACCCCAGCTCAGTAGAAGAATAGCCAATATCCTCGAGCGATACTTTAACTTGCTCGCGTGGGAAACACTGCCAGTAGTTATACTGACCACTTGGCCCTTCAACGGTGACTTCATAATGCATCTCCTTCAATTTCTTCTTGGGATTTAATTTCTCTGGCTGTACGTATTTTAGTAGAGCGGCTAACTTTTTTGCTGAGCTCCTCCTCCTTCTCGGGTGTAAGTAAAATCCAAAATTTATGATCGTGTGTTTTTCTAGCATCAATAGCGCCTGTTTCAATCCAGTAGCGTACCACATGATGACTGACATCAAATTTTTGTGCTACTTCATTAATAGACAATTCGCCAGGTTTTCGCAAATTATAGGAAGGAATTTTGTATTTATAGCGTATCCATTTAACACTGAATAATGTATAGGAGTTACCTTTGTTAGTTTGCAATCCCTTGTCATTGAGATATCCAACAATTTCTTTATCTTTCATATGTTGTGCTAATACACGCACCTGCTCAATTATTTCTGGAGAGCAGCGCCATTTATCTGCAGATTTTGGTGGCAACGCAACAATCATTTCTTCAGTAGCGCCACCTTGGCATCTAATATAGAGAACTGCACTTTTACGATTATCAGATATTTTAACAGTGATATCTTTAATAAGTAGACGCACGATTCGCTTGCGGTCCTTGGCGTTGGTTGATTCGGCATGCCAAAGACGGGGGAAGTCTGCAGCCAATTTTAGTAATTCATTTTTTCTAGAAGACAAGTTAATAAGATGATTACTAGTACTATGCACATCATACTGTTTTTGTAATTCATCGAGTACAGTAAGAGATTCATTCCATCGTTTTTCTAATGTAGCTGCAACCAATCGATTAGATGGATCCACTTCTTCGTATCTTCGTTGTGATAAATCCGCGTCGTACTGCGCACGTTGAAGTTTCAATTTCCATTGCTTACTTATTCCTTGCTGCCTACTTTCTAATTCATTTAAAGCATTAACAGCGATTTGAATTTGTTTTGGTTCTATTACTGACAAAATGCGCTGTGTAACATCATGATCAATTGGTTCACAACGAATAGACAAACAATCTTTAGTACCGGTGCCTCCCTCTTTTCTTTTCCAGCTACACTGATAATAGGGTTGTATACCGCCATTGCCTTGGTATCTGACAGTAATTTTATGTCCGCAGTAAGAGCAGACCAACAAGCCATGTAGAAGTGCTAATCCTTCGCGAACTGGTCCAGGTAACAATGATTCCATTCCGTTAGTTTGGTTTTGTTCTAAACGCTTTTGATTTTCGAGATAATCATTCCACGTTATATATCCTTCATGATGCTCTTGTATGGTAACTTGCCAATCATCTTGAGGAAGTTTAAGCATTTTAACGCGCAAATCACCTTGAGGCGATAACGATTTGTCATAATGATAACGACCATAGACATATGTCCCAGCGTATGCAGGGTTTTTAAGAACGCCAAGCACTCGAGATAAAGTTAGTTGCCCCCAAATAAGCTTGCCTTTCCAAACGCCGCCGTAAGCACGTTTAGGAAATTTTAGATTGTTATTTGCAAAATGGTGAGTCACAGAATAAGCGCTCCCTTTTTCTTTGAATATTTTAAATAACAAGGCAACAACTTCTCGTACCTGTTCATCGGCATCTAATACAGTGCGACCATAATCATCGTGAGAATATCCAACGGGCAACGGAAAGCGGAGCTCACCTTTTTTAGCTTTATTTATCTTGCCTCCAAGTAATCGGGCACGAATAAAATGTAGCTCAGCTTGTGACATGGTTCCCTTAAGACCTAATAAGAGTTGGTCATTAAAATCTTTTGGATTGTAACAACCATCTTCATCAAGAATCAGCGTATTTGTTAATGCGCAAATTTCTAAAAGACGATGCCAGTCTGTGCATGAGCGAGATAAACGAGAAGCTTCTAAAGCAAAAACAGCACCGACCTTACCCATAGAAACATCAGCTACAAGGGTTTTAAAATCTTCTCGATTGTTAGCACTCGCACCAGATTGGCCTAAATCGTTATCAAGGACTTTGATTTGATACTGACGCCAACCCAGCGATTCGGCCCGGCCTTTCAGTGCATATTGGCGTTCTGTACTCTCCCGGTTCAGGCGTACTTGACCCATCGTTGATTGCCTCAGGTAAACATACGCTAATTTTTCTTTGTGATAGGGTTGAATTTTGTTGTTCATGTTTATTCATCTCATGTGGTTTATTGTGCTGCAAAAATGAATCAATCATATTGGCCATTAAAATGGTTAGCTCACTGATATCAGATGATGAAAGCTCAGGTGGGTAAGCAATCTCCATGTATATATTCGCTCCTTGTTTCCCACTAAAATTTTTTTAGGAGCTTGGGAATTTATCTAAATCGCTTAGCAACTCTGATAAAGCTAATAGATGTTCAACTGATAAAATGGGAGGCTGTTCTAACAAATCAACATATGGCGATGGGTCAGCTCTATCCGTCCAATCTCTCAAAACCGCAATTATTCCTATTCCTTCTGCATTTAAGCTAAAAATATCGTGCTTACCCTGTCTTTTAGTGGAAAGAATTTTAAACCGTTTACTTTGTAACGGATGAAATGGGTGGGTGATAGTAGCATATCCCGAATAACGATTGGATATATGTGTAGTACTCTTTAACGGTGTCTGTCGTAAACGGTCTTGGCTCAAACCCCCAAGTAAAAGCACCTAAATCATTTTCGTTTAAAATACCATAATCATCTGTTAGCAACGGATAGGGGTACTTTTTCTTAGCACTGACAGAAACGGCATTGGCATCTGTCACAATTGCTAAACACAACAAGGTAATTATTAAGTATTTCACGACTCATCCTCGCAAAATTTGATAATACTCTCGTAACCTACTAATCCCATCAGGAATCTTTCCTGCATTGATTTCGTCCCAATAACATTTGTACTCAATAACAGCTTCTTACCATGTGGCTTGAAGCTTTAATTTCCCCGATGCTAATTTTCTTTTTTGGAATAACCAACGAACTCCCATGCAAATATTTACCACCGGTTCTAAAATTTTATTCCATGGCACGCGGATAAGATAATCTCTCAGTTCGCCTTTTGGATTTTGCAGGACGATAAAAGTTTCGTGAATTATTTGCATAAGCCCGTGTGCATGAGGATTTTCCGGTGGATCTTTTCTAAAACCAGATTCCGTACCAATAAGAGCTTTGATAAAATCTGCATCTAGCGGATCAGCAAGCATAAAAATATCATTCCAATAACTAACCCACCCGCGTATCTCACGATCATAGGCATCTGCATTATGAAACACTACCGTCAACTTACCTGTTGTCGGCGGTCCGGGTAATTCATCAAAATAGGTCTCAGCAATATATTGGGTTTCCCCATAAGACAATTCATCATTATGGGATGGATTACTGGCGCAATGCGATTTGACTTTGCTTACAATACCACTGGAATGTTCTTTACTTGGCGGATGATGAACATCATGCTCTATTACAAAATGTGCTCCCTTTGGACACCGCCGCCAGGGATGAACTTTTTCACTGGTGTCGTCTACAGACACCACACCTTCCTCTAACACATCATCACCTGTATTATACCTAGTCATAACTTCACCTCTCGGTAAATGGTTATTGCGCTTAAAAAACTAGGCAATCTTTAATGTGCGCATCTTAACGCACCGTATTGGACAAATATAGGGGGTATCCAATACATTTTGTGGCGAAGCGATAAACACTAGGTTAAACGGGCAAAATATGAAAGACTCCCTCTCCGGGATATTAATTCACATAGAGAAAACATCATGGAAACCATAGATCATCTTATTCATGCAAAATGGATTATCACTTGTGAAGAAAAAAACCGCGTGTTAGAAAATCATGCGCTCGCGATCAAAGATGGGAAAATTCTTGCGATTTTACCTAGCAAAGAAGCAAATCAGACTTACTCAGCGCAACATGAATCACATTATTCCTCACACGCTGTCATCCCTGGCTTTATCAATTGTCATACGCATATTGCCATGAATCTTTTCCGCGGCTTGGCAGATGATTTGGAATTAATGGATTGGCTGAATAACTACATTTGGCCGGCTGAAGGGAAATGGGTGAGTCACGAACTTGTCTACGATGGATCATTGCTTGCCATGGCAGAAATGATTCGTGGAGGGACAACATGTTTCAATGATATGTATTTCTTTCTCGGTGCCACCGCAGATGCCGCTAATTTATCAGGCATGCGTGCACATATTGGCATGACCGTCATTGATGTGCCAACAGCATGGGCAAAAACAACCGATGAGTATTTCGCCAAAGCCCTTGAGTTTTATCAACAATATAAAAACCATGATCGTATTACACCTACTCTGGCGCCTCACTCTACTTATACGGTTTCGCTGGAAAACCTCACCAAAGCTAAAGACATCGCGGATAAATATAAACTCAAAATCAACATTCATTTACAAGAAGCGCCTTCAGAAATTACTCAATCCATGGCGCAATATAACCAACGCCCATTACAGCGTTTAAACGAGATTGGCATGGTCACTCCGAATTTGATTGCCATTCACATGACCCAGATTAATGACAATGATGTTGAAATCTTGAAAAAAACGCAGCCTCAATATCGTGCATTGTCCAGAATCCAACATGAAATTGGTTAGTGGCTCTTGCCCCGTGGAAAAGTTAACTCAATTGGGTATCAATGTCGCCCTCGGAACAGATGGCGCAGCAAGCAATAATGATCTGGATATGTTTGGCGAAATGCGTTCAGCCGCGTTTCTCGGTAAAGTGACGGCAAATGATCCTAAAGCCGTTTCTGCAGAACAAGCCTTGAAAATGGCAACGATTAATGGCGCAAAAGCGCTTGGCATTGATCATATTACTGGGTCATTAGAACGCGGTAAAGCCGCTGATTTTATTGCCATTGATTTAGCTCATATCGAAACGCAGCCGCTTTATCATCCTATTTCACAGATTGTCTATGCCACCCCCCGTCACCAGGTAACCGATGTCTGGGTGGCAGGCAAACAGTTATTGAAAAACCGCCAATTGCAGGGAATAGACGAAAAAGAATTACTCGCCAAAGCCCAAGTTTGGCGCAAAAAGATAAAAAATTAGATATAATGCCCGGCCTGTAAAAAGTTAAGATGTAAAACCTAACCTGACCCATATCAACCTATTTTTTTAATTCCCTATTTCTTATTGAGGAACGTTAACATGCCAATTGAAAGAACACTGTCTATCATCAAACCCGATGCGGTTGCTAAAAACATTATTGGTGAAATCATTAGCCGCTTTGAAAAAGGTGGACTTACGAATTGTCGCAGCGAAAATGATGCATCTCACAAAAGCACAAGCCGAGCAATTTTATGCGGTTCATAAAGAACGTCCATTTTATTCCGCACTAGTCAAATTCATGAGCTCTGGTCCCATTCTCATACAAATCCTCGAAGGTGAAAAAGCGATTGCACGCAATCGTGAAATTATGGGCGCAACCAATCCAAAAGACGCAGCACCAGGCACCATACGCGCTGATTTTGCGGATTCCATTGATCATAATGCGGTGCATGGTTCTGATGCACCTGACACTGCCAAACAAGAAATCGCCTTTTTCTTCAACCCAGAAGAAATTTTCGCGCACGTATCAGAAAGCGAGCTTGCTTAAAATGACTACCCTTTCACCAATGACTAAAGTGAATCTACTTGGTTTAGATAAAAAAGCCATGCAGGATTTTTTTGTGAGCATTGGCGAAAAACCCTATCGCGCTGATCAAGTGTTGAAATGGATGCATTTGAATGGCGTGCAAGATTTTCAAGCCATGACTAATTTAGGCAAAGAGTTGCGGCAAAAATTGTCTAATACAGCCTATATTGCCCTGCCTGAAGTAATCTATGAAAAAGCCGCTACCGATGGCACATACAAATGGTTGTTAAAGATGAGTGATGGTAATTGTATTGAAACCGTCTTTATCCCAGAAAAAACTCGCGGAACCTTATGCATTTCATCCCAAGTAGGCTGCATTCTCAATTGTGATTTTTGTTCTACCGGCAAACAAGGATTTAATCGTAACTTATCGACAGCTGAAATCATTAGCCAATTGTGGATAGCTGTTCGTAAGCTGTCTAAAAAAAATGGCGCGCATGATCATGCTGTCACCAATGTCGTGATGATGGGAATGGGTGAGCCATTACTCAATTTTGATAATATGATCCCGGCACTTCATTTGATGTTAGATGATTTTGCTTATGGTCTTTCTAAACGACGTGTGACAGTCAGCACAGCCGGTGTTGTGCCAGCCATGTACCAATTGAGAGAAATCAGTGATGTTGCACTTGCGGTTTCTTTACATGCACCAAATGATGAATTACGCAATCAAATCGTGCCTCTTAACAAAAAATATCCTCTCAGTGAATTAATGACTGTATGCAGGGAATATTTTAAAGAAGACCGACGTCGTTCTATTACGATGGAATATGTCATGCTAGCTGGAGTCAATGATACGCCGGAACATGCGAGACAACTGATCAAGCTACTTCAAGGCGTACGCGCAAAAATGAATTTGATTCCCTTTAATCCTTTTCCTCATACTCAACTATCAACGCTCTGATAGAGAAACCATACTCCGTTTCCAGGATATTTTAGTGAGAGCCGGCTTCAATACCACCATACGTAAAACACGTGGGGATGATATTGATGCTGCTTGTGGTCAATTAGTCGGACAAGTGAAAGACCGAACCCGGCGACAAGAAAGGTATTTACGGTCTCATCAGAAGAAAGTCATTGGCGAGAAATAGCCGATCAGCTTACAATTTGATCTGAGAATCCCTTTAACCAAGGACAATGACGTTCTATGACAAATGTAACCCATAAAACTCAATCTGCTGAGCAGAAGCCACTCGTGTTTGGAGCCCGCTTGCAATCCGCTCGAGAAGCTATGGGTATGGACCGTAAGGATGCGGCCGCACATCTACGTCTACATGAGAAAATCGTGATTATGATGGAAAGCGGGGTAATGAATAATGATTTACCACTCACTTTCATACGCGGTTACATCCGCAGTTACAGCAAGTTATTGAACATTCCAGAGCAAGAAGTCAAAGAAGCATTAAATTTAATCGAACCTCAACCTGTCATAGAAGAAGAAATTGAACCTGCTCCTACCAAGGTATCGACTTCCACCCCTTCAGACGAACCTGTTACTTCCAGCAATGTCTTCATGCAGTTGCTGACTGTGATTATCGTCGTGACATTAATTGGTTTAGTAGCCGTTTGGTGGAAATCTCACAAAAATGTGGATTCGCAATTTCCACCCATGTCTGTTGAAAATTTGAACCAGACAATGAATAAAGCCGCAGCGCCTTATCAATCCCCGCGCACCAGTACGACACCGCGAAATGCCGAAGCAGTAGCTGCCGCACCTGCGACACCCATAGAAAATAGAGCTGACGCTGCGTTGGCCATTAATATGAATACCACCCCCTCAATACAACCGGCGGTGATTAATCCAACACCAACTGCCAGTGCAACTCCTGCTCCGTCACCCAGCGCTCAGACTGCTAATTTAGCTCAATCGACCTTTGTTCATCCGTTGACCACAAAAACAGTCGAATTAAAAAATACATATTTGCATTATTTAGAGGTGGGTGAAAAACAAGCGACGCATTGGTTTCTTTATAATGATTATTACTTACAATCATTGTTTGACTTCATTTTATTCTTATTCCTGATGAAAATCGGTTTACGCAAATATTATCGTTCCTCACCCACTTTGATGACGAATAATCGCGCTTCTGCAAGAACGGCACCGCGACCCTTTCGTCCTTTGAGAAAACGATTAAATCGTTCTTCTACATCATTTCCGATAAAAAAAATCATTTCAGTCTTAGCCATCATTGGTATCGTTTTCTACCTAGGATTCCGAATAGTTAGTTGGTACAAAGAAACGCCTGTTCCCATTGCCGCGAATGTAGTGAAGCAACAACCGGTCGTGGTGGACGCGAAAAAAACTCCTCAAGAAATAAACATACCGATAGAGGGGGACTTAGAAACTTTAGCTCCCTCTTCCCATCTCCATGCGAAGCTCTTAGGTGCATTTAAGACTAATGCCTTACAAGCGCTGGCGGATCAGCTTAATGGTTACATCATACAAGCTTATGCTTCTCAATTTGCACTATCTGATCCAAGTACAGATATCGGACAATTAGCCTATATACAGAAAATAAGACATCGCCATAGACATGGTGTACGCACTTATGTTGATAATAGCGATCCCTATAATGACACCGAAACGCCCAGCGTGAATTCTATATAGCACCGCTGGTTAAAGGAGAAGATTGTGGCCGAACTTATTCAAGCCGTGCGCGGAATGAATGATATTTTACCGCCCGAAACTTTTACCTGGCTATTTGCCGAACAAATGTTCAGAAAAGTATTAGTCGCTCACGGTTATCAAGAGATTCGCTTCCCCCTGGTTGAAAAAACCGAATTATTCAAACGTTCTATTGGTGAAATCACCGATATTGTTGAAAAAGAAATGTATACCTTTCTGGATCGCCAACAAGATAGTTTGACATTGCGTCCAGAAGGTACCGCCTGCTGTGTTCGTGCCTGTTTGGAGCACGGGCTGCTTCATAACCAAATTCAAAGGCTTTGGTACTCGGGTCCTTTTTTTCGTTATGAGCGTCCACAAAAAGGTCGTTACCGACAATTTCATCAATTCTCTGCTGAGGTGTTTGGCTTAGAAGGACCTGATATTGATGCCGAGCTTATTCTCATGACAGGAACACTATTAGAAAAATTGGACATTAAATCTGAAACCACCTTACAGCTAAATTCATTAGGAACAGTCGCATCGCGCAATGCGTATCGTGTACAGTTATTACATTATTTGAAAGAGCATAAGGAATCGCTTGATGAAGATAGCTTGCGGCGTCTACACAAAAACCCTCTGCGTATTTTAGATAGTAAAAATCCAGATATGAAAGACCTTATTGCTAAGGCACCCAAATTATTAGATCACCTGGATAAAGCATCATTATCCCATTTTGAAACTCTACAAAAATATTTAACTCACGCTGGTATCTCATTTGAGGTAAATCCCAACTTAGTACGCGGTCTCGATTATTATACAAAAACTGTATTCGAATGGGTCACGGATAAATTAGGCGCTCAGGGAACTGTTTGTGCAGGCGGTCGTTACGACGGTTTGGTTGAGCAATTGGGAGGTAAGCCGACTCCCGCTGTTGGTTTCTCATTTGGTATGGAACGCACCCTTCTTCTCATGCAACAAAGCACCACCAATCATAAAGTTGAGACTGGCATCCATGCTTATTTTATCACTGATAATGAAAATTCCTTTGCAGCCGGTCTTAAAATAGCCAAATATTTACGTTCCAAAGTGCCGGGCTTGCGGCTCGTATTACACTGTGGCGGGGGGAGTTTAAAAAATCAATTTAAGAAAGCAGATAAAAGTGGCGCTCAATATGCGTTAATCCTTGGTGAATATGAACTGAAAACTCGTTCCATTTCGCTTAAAAACTTACGCGAAGACCTTCCACAACAATCTCTTTACCAAGATGAATTAGCTGAATACCTGAAGTTGAAAATATCGAAGAAGTAACCGGCCCTCACCTTCCCTCTAACAAAAAAATCTGATTTAATACGATGCCTGTAACTGTGCAGTATCTGAGGATTCTCCCTTGACTGAATATTTAACGGAACAAGAGCAGATAGAACTATTAAAGAACTGGATTAAACAATACAGTTTCGTCATTTTAACGGGCGTTTTGATTGCTGTTATTGCAATCTCGGGTTGGCGCTATTGGCAGCAACGACAAAATAAAATGCTTGATCACGCGTCATCTGTTTATGATGAAATGTTAACCATGCGCGCTCAAAATGACGCTAATGTCACGCTTGTACAAGCACAAAAACTTTTCTCTCATTATCCTAAAACGACATATGGCCAAATGGCTGCTTTGATGTTAGCCAGGGATGCTGTTATTAAGAAAAATTATCCTGAAGCAGAAAAACGCCTCAATTGGGTTCTTGATCATAGCAACACAGATTCTATCCGGCAGATTGCTCGATTACGTCTAGCACGTGTTTTACTCACAGAAAATAAGCCAGAAGAAACGATTAAAGTATTAAAGACCATTGACGATGATTCCTTTAACGGACTGACTGATGAAGTCCGGGGTGATGCGTATCTGATAATGAAAAATATCGATATGGCGCGTAAATCTTATCAGCAAGCTTTGTCTGAGCTACCTAATGCTGAATCTATCCGGCCCTTACTGCAAATGAAATACGATAATCTAGCCACAGCTCAGACAGTATCTTAATTTCGAGTTTTTATTTATAAATGAGTAGCCAAATGATAAAAAATATTAAAACGTACGTGGCACTGGTTGCATTTACTTTCTTACTCAGCGGTTGTAATGGTGGTTTCTTTGAGAAAGATAATACACCCCCACCGTCTCCCTTGACTACTTTCACGCCTGAAATTCAACCACGTCTTCTTTGGTCAACCCGGGCTGGTAGCGGCAATGATGACGGCTATTTAAAAATGAATCCTGCTTTGACTGACACTGCGGTCATCACTGCAAGTGGCAAAGGGACAGTCACCTCCATTAACAAAACGAATGGCCGCACTAATTGGCAAATCAATACTGGATTACCTCTTTCCGCAGGACCTGGCGCAGGAGATGGCATTGTCGTGATTGGCAGCGGAAAAGGCGACATTATGGCCTTACAGCAAGCCGATGGCAGACAACTTTGGCGTACCTCTATCCCAGGTGAGGTCTTAGCCAGCCCAGCCGTTGGCAATGGTGTCGTTGTTATTAAAGCCATAGACGGTTATATTCGCGCGCTTTCTGTCAGAGATGGGCATGAACTCTGGGCATTTCAGCAAGTTGAGCCTAATTTAATTTTGCGTGGGGCCAGCACACCTTTAATTCGTGACCACTACGCCATTGTTGGATTTGCCAATGGTAATCTCGCTAAGTTAAATGTCACCGATGGCCAAATGCTTTGGTTACAAACTGTAGCGGTTCCAGAGGGTGCTTTTGCTATCCAACGTATGATTGATATAGATGCTAATCCCATTGTATTTGAACATCACATCTATGTTGCCACCTATCAAGGCAAAATTTCCTCTCTGGACTGGACATCAGGCCGGGTGCTCTGGACGCCACAACATTTCTTCCTATACAGGCATGATTGCTGACGAAAACGCAGTCTATGTTTCCGATGCAAGAAGTTTAGTCTGGTCATTTGGCGCTGATAGCGGCTTTGTAAACTGGCGACAACTCAAATTAGAAGCACGCACTGTCAGTGGACCGGCTAGCATGGGCGATTATATTGTAGTAGGTGATGGTGAAGGTTATTTGCACTGGCTCAGTAAACGCGATGGGCACTTCGCTGCACGTGTAAAAGTAGGTTCTCCCATTTATGCCGCTCCTGTTGCTGAGAATAGAGTGTTATATGTGTTAGGTAATAATGGTTATTTATCCGCTTATATGCTTGGCTGAGAATGAGGCGTTATGCTGCCTGTTGTTGCAATCGTTGGCCGACCAAATGTCGGTAAATCAACGTTATTCAATTGTTTGACTCGTTCACGCGATGCATTAATTTCTGCTTATCCTGGCATGACTAGAGATCGCCAGTATGGAGACGTCAATTTTAATCATCGTCGTTTCATTATTATTGATACGGGTGGCATCACTGATGAAACAGATGTAGTCGAACAATTAATTACTAAACAAGCCCTTCACGCTATTCAGGATGCAGACAAAGTTATTTTCCTGGTAGATGCAAAAAGTGGTATTACCCCTGAAGATAAAATGATTGCGGATATATTACGCCGCTCAGGCAAACCACTTCTTCTTGCTGTGAATAAAACAGAAGGGTTAGACCCTGCTATGGGCGTCGCAGAATCCTTTGAATTAGGAATTGATTCACCTGTCGCTATCGCAGCCACGCATGGGACAGGCATCACACAGTTGGTTGAAGCACTCTTCCCTGAACCTGCAGAATCGCGAGCTGAACTAGAAGAAACGTCCAGCATCAAGCTAGCTATTGTTGGACGTCCTAATGTAGGTAAATCAACATTAACAAATCGCATGCTAGGTGAAGAACGTGTCATTGTCCATGATTCACCCGGCACGACACGTGATAGTATTTTTATTCCTCTTGAACGCTTTGAGAAACACTATACGCTTATTGATACGGCGGGTGTACGCAAACGCAAAAAAGTGTCTGAAACACCAGAAAAATTCTCTGTGGTGAAAACACTACAAGCGATTGAAAATGCAAATGTGGTGCTATATGTCATCGACGGACGGTTAGGCGTATCAGAACAAGATTTGAAATTGCTGGGTTTTGTTCTTGAATGTGGCAAAGCGCTAGTGATAGCAGTAAATAAATGGGATGGCATGAGTGTAGAAGCCCGTGAACATGCGAAAGCAACCATTGATAGACACCTTGATTTTGTACGCTTTGCTCGCGTTCACTATATTTCTGCTTTGCATGGATCAGGGGTAGGCAATCTCTTTGATTCGGTCAATGAAGCATACGACTCAGCTATCAAACCACTTTCTACTTCCGTGTTAACTCGATTATTACAACAAGCTCAGCTAACTCATTCTCCTCCGCTCGTTCATGGACGGCGGGTTAAATTACGTTACGCCCATCCCGGCGGACACAACCCGCCTCGCATCGTGATTCATGGTAATCAAGTTCACGAATTACCTGAAAGTTATAGAAAATTTCTCGCTCAATTCTTTCGAAAAAAATTAAACCTGTTCGGCACGCCAGTGCTTGTTGAATTTAAATCGGGTGAAAACCCTTTCAATAAAAATAAATAACTCGAGTTTCCTCTCTTAAGCTTTCCTGAATTTTATCTTGTGATACCAAAAGGAAAGTGTCCCCCATTAAATTAAACTAGCACTGTTTACGTTTACCGAACGGAGGCAGTGTAATGGAGGACAAATTAATTATGAGCAAGAAAGAATTAGAACGCAAAACATTGTTAGAAAAACTTCATTTGTAAAAAAATGAAAACAGTCATTTTTATTCTCGAAAATTCACATATTGCAGGGGAATCGCTACTTTTGCTGCTCGTAACATTGCTATCACTTCTTGTAAATCATCGCGCTTTTTACTCGTCACACGAATTTGATCGCCTAGGATAGATGCTTGTACTTTAAGACCAGAATCTTTAATGAGTTTGGTAATTTTTTTCGCATTCTCAGTGTCTATTCCTTGCTTGATCTCAACCACCTGCTTTGTTTCGTTCAAACTAATATTCATTTCTTTGTAGTTAAATGAACGAATATCTACTTGTCGTTTAGCTAATTTATTTCGCAAGATTTCATCCACTTGTTTTAGCTGAAAATCGCTGGGCGCAATGAGGGTGATGTTATCTTTGTTGAGTTCTAGACGCGCATTAGTATCTTTAAAATCAAACCGAGTTGTGACTTCACGGTTGGCCTGATCTACTGCATTGGTGATCTCATGCTGATCTATATTAGACACAATATCAAAAGAAGGCATAGCTGATTCTCCATTCCGAATACAGTCACTAAGGTGTATTTTAAGTGGCCTATAATTTAACATGTCGATTCACTGAAGGCGACTGTAATATAGGAATGGTTCTAAATAACTTTCCTTAAGAATCTTGACAGTCTCTTGGGGGCTTAATACGATGCACCTAGCCATAAAAAAAATGAGAGTACCCCATGCCGTTAGAGTTTATTCGTGACCTCGTGAGAGATGATTTACAGTCGACTGATCGTTTTATTATCTCACAATTAGAGTCTAATATTCCTCTCATCAAGCAAGTGATCGAATACGTTCTAACCTGTGGGGGCAAACGGGTCCGTCCTATGGTGTTGTTATTAAGCGCACGTGCGCTTGATCATCGTGACCAAAAGCATGTGGAGCTAGCCGCTGTTATTGAACTGATTCATACTGCAACCCTTTTGCATGACGATGTTGTCGATAGCTCAACATTGCGCCGAGGACATAAAACAGCAAATACGATATGGGGTAATGATACGAGTGTTTTGATCGGTGATTTCCTTTATTCACGCGCCTTCCAAATTGTCGTTGATTTAAAGCATGACACTATTTTAAACATCTTTGCCAAAGCAACGCATAGCATGGCTGAAGGTGAAATTTTGCAATTAGTCAATTGCAATAACCCTGATACGACGGAAGAATTTTATTTCGACATTATCCAACGCAAAACAGCCAAATTATTCGAAATTGCTGCACAATTAGGTGCTCAACTTTCCACTGATGCCCAGCATGAAATATCGGCCATGCGTGATTATGGCATGAATTTAGGCCTTTCTTTTCAATTGATCGATGATGTTCTCGATTATAGCCAATCGGTTGAGCAGACCGGCAAAAATGTCGGCCAAGATATCTCTGAAGGTAAGACAACTCTTCCTTTGATCCATGCCATGAGAAAGAGTAAGGGAGCAGATCTAGAACTGATACGCGATGCTATTCGAACAGGCTCAAGCAAAAATCTGGAAACCATTCTTGGTATTATTGAAACTACTGATGCGATAAAGTACACTGCCGACGCAGCAAAACATCATGTGATGAAAGCAAAACAAGCGCTTGTCACAGTTCCTTCCTCACCTTATCGCAAGGCATTGGAAGACTTGAGTGACTTTGTTGTTAGCAGGACCTATTAGTTCATCATGTAAATGTATCGTGCGGGGTGTGGCTCAGCCTGGTAGAGCGCTGCCTTCGGGAGGCAGATGTCGCAGGTTCAAATCCTGTCACCCCGATGAATGGAATCAATTGGTAGCATCAATAATCTTTGGCGGATTTTAATCCGGGGTGCAACTAAAGATGACCCTACTGAACCATCTCGATTATTTTCTTAGGGTTTGCATGGTAATCGATAATTAGGATAATTTTTCCATTCTTTTTTTGATGCTCTTCTTTTGCGTATGCAACTGCTTTATCAAAATCATCAAATTGATTATCCATACCAACATTCGAGCCTGACTGGATGCCCACCTCATCGAAAGATACATCCAAGACAACAAATTTTTTATCCATTCTCTTTCTCCTTTAAAGGCACCCTCCTACACAGATTAGGAGCGCAATGACCGTTGAATTACCAAATTTTTTAACTTCTCTCTTTTTATTCCAAAATCCATCAGCATTTTTTGTATTGCCATTTTCGCGGTTTCAAAATCAAGTCTTGGGCCGACATAAATAATTACTATATCTGAAAAATCAAACTGCACAGATTCAACTCTAGGTATTGTTGTTTTAAAATCTTTTAAAAATGGAGGAAGATTTTCTGTATTGGCTTCACTAAAAACTAATCTATCCGTAGGCAATGGCCATGGAAACCATTCATTTTCAAAATACAGCCTTAACATTACTGAACGCCACTCATGCTCTTCTGAGTACTCTTGATTTTTAGCCATTGGCAATATAAAAATTAAACCGGAAATTAAATTCCTTAGGTATCTTTGTATATTTTGCTTGTTCTGCCAATCGGGACAGACCTGATCAGCTAGCGTTAATATATCTTGAATTCGTTTTTCTAAAATTGATTTATCGTATTTAACATTGAAGAAAAGAGTTGAATTTTCATCTGGCGTCCTACTTACATTTTTAAAATACTCTTTATTAAATCCGATAGAAAATCCCGCGCCATTATCACCGTAATATCTCCAAGCAGGTAAGTAATCTTCTTTTTCGCAAAATGAAACAATGTATGTTTTGTAGCTATACCCATAATATAATACTTCAAGATGCGAAGTTATAACGTTCAGATTGCAAGAAATTTAAACGTTTTGATTGAGAAAAACCGCAGCAATACTTATTGTATTGTGAGGTTTTTCGATTGAAAAACGTTTAAAGTTCGCAGCAAGCTGGACGTTAGAACTCGCATCTTGAAGTATTATGGGTATATTATCTATAATTGCCTCGATTAAATATTTTAGATAATGATTTAATGCTGCATACTCCTCTAAATGCTTATCAATACAATCCAAAAGAATTTTCTTGCCATGCTCTATTTCAGAAGGCTCATTTAAATACTTATGATCTGTAAGCCAAAGACGTCTTGTTTTTAAAATGCCTTCCAAGCCTTTATAAGTTGTGTAATGAAAAATTGTACTGCTCGGTGTTTCATCTATTGTATTTAGAAAGGCCTCGATCTTTTTAGTTAATTCTTCTGCTTTTCCTTCAACATTATTATTACACATTGGAATTCCTTATCTAATTCTGCTCAGCTTCGTTTTACCTATTTAACAAAATTCAAGCCAATGATCTTATTAATATCAGAATGAGTCGTAGTTTTTTAAGGCAAGATCGGATGAATGGTTATCGTGTCAATCGTACTCGTGAAAAAGACTTTGATGCCTGGATTATCAAAAATCGCGTTGTTCGAAATTGGGAGCAGAATCAGCTATATTTAGCACAACATAATAAGCTATGTATAATACAACATAATAAGCTATATATAACACAACATGAAGCTATGTATAATACAAGATGATCCCACCCATTTTGCTGAGATAACTATGGCTTCCCCATCTGAAAAATTGGCTGAATCGCTTGAAGCGCTGAGCATGCTTCAGAAGCATGGCATTATTGCTATTCAAGCAAGCGATCTCTCGCGCACGCATAGAGAACGCTTACTTAAAAACGGCTTTTTACAGGAAGTGATGAAAGGCTGGTATATCCCCTCTCGGCAAGATGAGTCAGCAGGAGAAAGTACCGCGTGGTATGCATCATTTTGGAATTTTTGTTCTGCGTATCTTAACAAACGGTTTGGCGATGAATGGTGTTTATCTCCCGAGCAATCTCTCTCCCTGCATGCAGGAAACTGGACAGTGCCACAACAGCTTTTTATTCGGTCGCCCAAAGGACGAAACAAAGTAACCCCTCTTCCTCATAAGACATCGCTTTTTGATGCACGATATCCAATGCCTGAAAAAAAAGAGATAGAAATTGTAAATGGCATGCGCGCTTTTTCGTTAATTTCTGCTCTCATATCTTGTTCACCAAGATTTTTCACCCAACATCCCACTGATGCGCGAACGGCACTATCATTGATACGAGACGCTTCTGAAGTTCTTGGATTGCTATTGGCTGGAGGTCATAGCACTATTGCAGGCCGATTAGCGGGAGCATTTAGAAATATCGGTCGTGATCGAATTGTAGATGAGATCATCAAAACCATGTCTTCTGCCGGTTATGACGTACGTGAAACAGATCCATTTGATGCAGTATCCACAATCAGCCTCTTGAGCCGAGAACGATCTCCTTACGTTAATCGTGCACGCATCATGTGGCAGGAGATGCGCGAGGTAGTCCTGGCACACTTTCCCCAGCCACCTGGTCGACCTGCAAACCCAAACGCCTATCTTAAACGTGTTGAAGAAACCTATGTCACTGATGCTTATCACTCACTATCAATTGAAGGCTATAAAGTTAGCAAAGACCTCATCCAACGCGTCAAAAGTGGGACATGGAATCCTGGTAACAGCGAAAATGATAGAGAACATGTTGCTGCTCTGGCTGCTCGTGGATATTGGCAGGCTTTTAAAGAAGTAGAAAAAAGCTTACGAAAAGTTCTAAAAGGTATTAATCCAGGAAAGGTATTTGATGAGGATCATCGTGAGTGGTATCGCGAAATGTTTGCACCCTGTGTGACCGCAGGTATTGTTAAACCTGCTGATCTGGCTGGTTATCGCCGTGGACAAGTTTATATTCGCGGCTCAATGCATGTTCCACCTAATCCAGATGCTGTGCGCGATCTTATGCCAGCATTCTGTGATCTTCTAAGCGAAGAGAAAGAAGCAGCGGTAAGAGTTGTGCTCGGCCATTTTTTCTTTGTGTACATTCACCCCTACATGGATGGCAATGGACGCATAGGACGTTTTTTAATGAATGTCATGTTGGCTGCTGATGGATATCCATGGATCGTCGTGCCAGTTGAGCAACGCAGCAAATATATGGCAGCGCTCGAAGAAGCCAGTGTACGGCAAAATATCATGCCATTTAGCAAATTTCTTGCTGACCTTGTTACAGACAGGCTCAAAGGCAAAGAACTTCCACAAATAAAGTGATAATTTATAAGACTCACCACTAACTGAACGCCACTCTTTTGTATTAAAAACTGGTGTCCGTTCGTCCTCTTTCTCCAAAATTGAAGGTATAGCCATTTATAATATCGCGGGTATTCCATTTATAATATCGCGGGTATTCCATTTATAATATCGCGGGGTTATAATTAGTAAAATCGCGGCACATTGAATAATAGATAACATATTGATTTTATGAAGAAATTATATACTAGATGGCAAGAAACAACCATTGAAGAGGCACTAAAAACACGTCGGGTGCTTTTATTGTGCGGCGCCCGGCAGTGTGGCAAAACAACATTGGCAAAGCAAATTGCCGCAAAAGACACGATCTACCGAACACTGGATGATTTGGCTATTAGGGAACTTGCCATAAACGATCCTCATGGTTTTGTTAAACACACCGGCAAGATGCTGATTATTGATGAGGTACAACGTGCCCCAGATTTGCTTTCTGCTATCAAATTAGTCATTGATGAGAATACGAAACCTGGACAATACCTGCTAACAGGTTCGGCCAACATACAATCACTTCCCGGTGTACAGGAATCACTGGCAGGACGAATAAGAAAAGTACGTTTGCGTCCGCTTGCACAAGGCGAATTATTAGGAACACATCCCACTTTTCTGGAAAACGCTTTCAAACAAAAATTTTTGGCGCCGAAAGATAACATTTACGATCGCAAGACAATGCTAGAGATTGCCTTTCGCGGCGGCTTTCCTGAGGCGATCAAATTGAAAGAAAATGACCGTCAGCAATGGCACAAAGATTATATCGCCGCATTACTCGAGCGTGATCTAAATGATATTGCACATATCACTCGTCTCGATGCCATGCGAAAATTAATTAGTATCCTTGCCGCCTGGTCTAGCAAATTTATGGATATTTCTGCCATTGGTTCAGGGCTTTCTATTCGCCGCCCAACCATTGAATCTTATATCAATGCACTTGAAGCACTCTATATTATAGAAACTGTCCAGCCTTGGACACGCACCGACTATGAACGTGTGGGCAAACAATCAAAACTATACTTGACAGACTCAGGGCTCATGGCTTCTATTCTTCGTTGGCACATAGATCAAGTTGAACTGGATGCAGATCGCTCTGGCAAGTTGATCGAAACCTTCATCTTCAATGAGCTTGCCGCTCAGGTCGATGCTAATAATGGAAAATATGAATTACTTCACTATCGAGACCGCGAACAACGAGAAATTGATTTCTTAATCGAACGCGAAGATCATGCTTTGTTAGGCATAGAAGTGAAAGCAGGCTCGGCAATTAGTACGACTGATTTCAAACATCTCAAATGGTTTAAAGACAATATCGCTAAAAAAAGGCCATTTATTGGCATTGTTTTGTATTCAGGCGAGCACGCTGGCTCCATGGGAGATAATCTTTGGGCTGTTCCTTTTGGGTCTTTATGGGCATAGCTTTTTAAATTCGGGTGGTTAATAAAATGAAATCGATAAAAACACTATTAGCCGCAGTTTGTGGGAACATACTCGAGTGGTACGATTTTATGATATACGCAGCATTTGCGCCTATCATCGCAGACATTTTCTTCCCAACAGACAATCGTACGTCAGCTCTCATCGCAACATTTGGCGCGTTTGCAACGGGTTTTTTGATTCGCCCACTGGGTGGGTTGCTTATTGGTTATATTGGTGATCGATATAGTCGGCGCCAGGCGCTTATTTTATCAGTTGTATTGATGGCAGTCCCTACTTTTCTGATGGGTTGTTTACCTACGTACGAACGTGTTGGATTGATTGCTCCCATTGTGCTTGTTATTTTGAGAATGATTCAAGGCTTATCCGTTGGCGGTGAATTACCTGGCGTGATCATCTATTTGGTAGAACATGCAAAAGAATCACATCGGGCATTAAGCGGTAGTTTTGCAATTATTGGAATTGGTTTGGGTTTGTTTATGGGGTCATTTGTTGCAAACAATATGATTCATTTCATGTCCAATAAATCACTGTTAGCCTATGGCTGGCGTTTGCCATTTGTATTCGGTTTAGTGCTTGCGATTCCAGCGATTATTTTGCGCTACCAGAAACTAGGGAAAAATGAATTAAAGCCTCCCGCTGACCTTTCTCCATGGAGGCTTACCTTTCAATATCATAAAAAACAAATGTTAATTGTTATGGGATTACAATTGCTTCCTGCTATTGGATTTAATATTATATTTATCTTCATGACATCGTATTTAACACATTTTCTAAAAAAGCCAATAGCATTCGCTTCCTCTCTCAATATCATGTCGATAATACTTTTCACATTGCTCGTGCCATTGTTTTCAATGTTATCGGATAAAGTCGGTCGAAAACCCTTATTGTTCACAGCAAGTTTGTTATTTATTATTTTTACTTGCCCCATCTTCTTAATTTTATCTTACGCAAGTAATACGCTTGTTGTCTTTGCAGTGATATGTTTAGTTGTCATGATGGCGTCATATTATGGTGGTGTCACCGCGATGATGGTTGAACTATTTCCAACAAGATTACGGTATACCCCTATCGCTATCGCACATGGTCTGACATTTGCCATTTTTGCAGGCACATCACCACTTGTGTCTACCTTTCTTATTAAATGGTCAGGGTTAGTCTATTCCCCATGTTTTTATATTATGATTGCAGCGAGTATTGTTTTCACGATGTTATTTTTTCTTGCAGAAACATTCCAGAACGAAAACGGCGAGGCTACACTTGCTCTAGATCATCGCTGCAAATCCTGTTGCCATAAGCGGATTAACAATCATGATCATGAGCAGCTGCAATAAAATCATGGCCGGTATGGGTGTAATATCCATGCCGCCTATGGGTGGTATCACGCGCTGAATTGGACGCATGATCGGCGCATTGATTTTATAGAGCAACAGATTGACCGGTGAATTTGGCTGCACCCAACTTAAAATAGCTTGCAAAATAATGGCGTAAAAAAGCGTTTGCAGTATTAATTTCAAGGTGTCAGCAAAACTTAAGATCAGTAAGCCGCTCATTGAAACCGCCTTAAAACTTAGGACACCTATCAAGGTATACTTTATCAATTCTAAGCTGAGAATAATGACAAGCGTCGATATTTCAATCCGGCGATAATTGGGCAGGATGCGGCGCAGGGGATTCACGATAAAAGCGGTACATCGTATGATAAATTGCGTGATAGGATCAAAGTAATTGGCCCCAGCAAAAGCAAGTAGTGCACGTAAAACTAAGACAAATAGATATAAATCAAATAAAGTCTGGATTAAAAATAAAAACGCATTGTAGATGCTCGTCATGCAATATCTCTCATTCCTGGTTGCTCCAAAAGAAATTTTAGCCGAACACCCTGATAAAAAAAACAAAAAAAATCTGCATCTTGCTCTTTTGCTAAGGCATTAAAGATCAAAGCAAGAACAAGCGCAACGATCAATTGCTAACATCAATACAACCTGAGAGAAAAACCTCACTAGCTTCTCACAAGCTTGAGAGAAGCTAGGGGTGTGCTTGAATTTAATAAGACTCGACAACAACTCGAGTACCAATGTTAACGAAGTTATATCGCAACCATTCTGCATCAGCGACATGCAGGCGAACGCAGCCATGGCTATAATTACCTTCTCCGACTTCATTATCTGGCACACCATGTAATGCCATGCCATGCGCAAAGTACATGCAATAAGGCATTGGTGCCCCACCTTTATGAACTGGGAAAGTCCTAGATTTACAATCGGGATCACCCAAAGAAAACACATGAAATGTTCCTGAACTTGTATGACAGCGCCGTCCTATATCAGGACAATAATCAGCGCCGGCTGAAGCCAACCCTGCTTTTACCAAACTTCCATCTTCATAGGCTGCCCACACGTGCGTATTGGGATTAACTACCACAGTTTTTTCCGTAGTAGAAATATGCTCAGGTACGCGTGAAGAATAATCTTGATGATATGACGCTTCGTATGGATTTGGACTCATGCCACCCATTTGGGCTTGCTCAGATGAAGACTCAGAAGAACAAGAACAAAGTACAACCGTTGATAAAAAACAGAGAGAAGAAAATGCAGCGATTGATCCTGCTCGTCTCATAAATCCACTCCTTTTTATTTTAGATCACCTCCATTATATCTCGAAAAAAAAGAATTTTAGATCAAGAGCCGATTGAAGAATAAATATCTTCTAATAATGATGAACTTAAAAAACAAAAAATCTGATCTGTGATGATGGATGAAAAAAATGAAGAAAAATTCGATTATTCATGCCAACTGATCAATTGGTTTAATGTTATCAAAACAATAATATTCGATCTTACTATTTAGCATAAACTTTCTATCTTACCGTTATACTTTATAAGGAATTTCTTTCATAAATAATAATAAAAATGTATTCCAATTTGAATTTAATTAAATAAAAACAAAAAATTAGCTGAAATTGCAAGTGACTCACTCCCTAGCTTTTATCTTTGCGAGGCAGCGTCTGCTCTTACTCTTGTACTCTTCGTTAAGATACGGCAAGATTAAGCCACTTTTTTAATCGACTATGATACGATCGACTTCTATGCAAAAACGACGGCCTACGCTTCAACATATCTCTATCGACCTACTCGTCAGAAGTAAATATCAGCCTCGACAGCATTTTGATCCTGATAAGCTGCGTGAACTTGCTGAATCGATTAAAAGCACAGGTGGGCTCTTACAACCCATCGTCGTGAGACCCGCCTCTGAGGGGCATTATGAAATTGTTGCCGGAGAAAGGCGCTGGCGAGCCGCACAATTAGCAGGTTTAGAGGATGTTAGCTGTCTCATTTTTCAATATACCGATGAGCAAGCTTTGCAAGCATCCATCGTCGAAAATATCAGTCGCGCTGATTTAAACCCCATTGAAGAAGCCCAAGCCTATCAACGTTTAATCGACGAATTCCATTATTTGCACGAAGAGGTGGCTGCATCGGTGGGTAAATCACGCACAGCCATCACTAATTCTTTACGCTTATTAAAGCTAGATCCCCGCGTACAATCACTACTCGTCAGTGGAGAATTGTCTGAAGGCCACGGGAAAATTCTTGCGGGCCTTGATGCGCATCATCAAATCGAATTAGCCGAACGTTGCGTTCAAAAAGGTTGGAATGTACGCAAAATGGAAGCAGAAGCTAAAAAACTTCAGCAAGATCCCACGACTGAGGGAACTTATAGTGACGCGAATGTAAAGCGCCTGGAAATTGCGCTATCCGATCATGTCGGCAACCGTGTTCAGCTTGACTATGAAGAGCGTGGAGGTGGTTATTTGCACATTCGGTTTAATAATATAGACGAATTAGAAGGTCATTTTGAGCGCATAGGATTTAAGCTGGATGAGGAATAATTCGGCCCGGGGACGACGATTCCTTTTACCTATCCAAACTCGCATCCTGTAACACAGCATGTGCATTCATCCTAGCCAGGCTTTTTTCAATTCGACGCAATCCTTTATCTAGATTTTTTTGTCGCGTACCTACCTCTGGGTTTAAGACGGTCGTTGCATGATTGATATGATTTAAATACTTAATTAACGCTTCTGACAACAGAAAAATCATGTCATAGCCAGCCTCAATGAGGCGTTTATGCATGTCCTTCCCTGCCACCATATCTCCCCCTGAAAAGGTCAAATTCATTTGTCTCAATAAGTCCATGCGATACATGGCACAATGGCTACGCAGGTAATAATAATTCTTCCCGACGCCTTCAATAAGATGATTGGCATTGCCTATCGCCTGGTAGTAAGCAAGCTGTATCTTACGTTCTAGATTTTTTAATGCTTGTCGCCACCATGGCTTTTCTTCCAATTTCCAAGAACCTACTCCTGCGATCTTAGGTGATTTTTCCATTTGCGCCATGAGAAAACTCAACCACTGCGAATGCTTAATTAAAGTGTCCGTATGAATGGACAAAACATAAGGGGTTGTGACCCGCTCAAGGCCAAGATCAAGTGCTCTTGAATGAGCAGAAACGGCGCCTTCGTTAGGGACTACTTTGCGTTCTATCAATTCAATCCAGGGAAGATTTCGTAAATAAGTCAGAGAAGAATCCTGGGAATCATTGTCGATCACAATCACTTTTGCTTGATTCAGATCCGTATGCTTGCGTATCAAACGTAAACAGAGCTTAGTAAGATCTAAAGTTTTGTAATTCGGGATAAGAATAGTGACTTGCCGTGTCATCATCGTTCCTCTAAGTTCACAGTGCCATAAAGAGCGTCTATAATACGCGCTTCTATTAACGGGGTGAAGAAACATGAAAGGTATTATTTTAGCAGGTGGCCTTGGTACCCGCCTTTATCCCTCTACTCGGTCTATCAGTAAACAACTGTTGCCCGTGTATGACAAACCCATGATTTATTATCCGCTTTGTACCCTTATGCAAGCGGGAATCAAGGATGTTCTCATTATCACCACTCCGCATGAATTGTCTATGTTTCAACAATTGTTAGGCACGGGATCACAATGGGGTATCTCCTTGAACTATGCCTCACAAGAGAACCCCGAAGGAATTGCCCAAGCTTTTTTAATTGCCGAATCTTTCATCGGCCGTGATTCGGTTTGCCTCATTCTAGGCGATAATATTTTATATGGCGAAGGTCTTTCAGAAAAATTACGCCATGCCGCTAAGCAATCAACTGGCTCTACCATTTTTGGCTACTATGTCTCCGATCCAGAACGTTATGGTGTTATTGCTTTTGATAAAAATAATCAGCCCATCGATATCATTGAAAAACCCACTACTCCTCTCTCTCATTACGCTGTCATCGGACTTTATTTTTATGACAATGATGTGATTCAGATTGCTAAGCAACTGACTCCTTCACCACGCGGCGAATTGGAAATTACGGATGTAAATCGATATTACTTGCAACACAAAAAATTACAGGTCGAAAAATTAGGGCGTGGTGTTGCATGGTTAGATACGGGTACACATAAGTCATTGTTAGACGCTGCTAATTTCATTTATGTTCTTGAACAACGCCAAGGATTAAAAATCGGTAGTCCTGAAGAAGTATCCTGGCGTATGGGATACATCCAGACTAAACAGTTTGAAACATTGGCACTCTCACAAACTAAAAGCGGCTATGGCGAATATTTATTAAGTTTAATCGATTAAAAAAGTGAATGCACAACATGAATGTTAAAAAAACTCCTTTAGCAGGATTATTGATTATCGAACCTCAACTATTTGTTGATCAACGTGGTTATTTTTACGAAGTCTTTCAACAAAAACGCTATGCGGATTATGGCATTCCCCCTATGGTTCAAGACAATGCATCTCGCTCTAAACGCAATACATTACGCGGATTACATTACCAACTACCGCACGCACAAGGAAAATTAGTGTGGGTCACACGAGGGACCGTTTGGGATGTCGCCGTCGATATTCGTTTACAATCACCTACTTTTGGCAAATGGTTTGGTATCACGTTAAGTGATGAAAATCATACTCAATTTTATATACCACCCGGTTTTGCCCATGGATTTTGTGTACTGTCAGAAGAAGCTGATTTTCAGTACAAATGTACTGATTATTATTCTCCTGGTGCAGAACATGGCATTGCTTGGAATGATAAAAAATTAAATATTCCCTGGCCGGTTACTTCTCCCATTTTATCACCTAAAGATGAAATGTATCCTTCACTTCATGAGATAGCGAATGAAAAACTCTTTGTCTAAAATCTTGATCACAGGTGCGAATGGACAATTGGGCATGGCATTGCGTCATCATCCTCGTGCCGCCTCCTATCACCTCATCCCTTGTTCGCATGCAGATTTGGATATCACTGATCCTGCTTCCATTCAACGCGCCATCACGACTTTTTCACCCGACATGGTGATGAATTGCGCCGCTTATACAGCTGTTGATAAAGCGGAACAAGATCTCAAGCAGGCGTTGAACGTAAACTATATTGGCGCGCAAAATCTTGCTATTGCTTGCGACACCAATGAAATTCCTCTCATTCATGTCTCTACCGATTATGTTTTTGATGGGACGCATACGATCCCTTATCAAGAACATGATTTGGCTTGCCCTATTAATGTCTATGGTGATACCAAATGGCGGGGTGAACAAGTCATACGCGAAGCCTGCAAACAACACATTGTGTTGCGTGTCAGTGGTGTGTTTAGTGAATATGGAAATAATTTTTTAAAAACCATCCTGCGTCTAGCTCAAGAAAAAAAGAATTACGCATCGTCGCCGATCAAATCACCTGTCCTACTTACGCGGGTGATATTGCCGATGTCCTTTTTACTATCGCGCAATACCCATCGCGATTTGGAACGTATCATTACTGCAATACAGCGCCTGTTTCTTGGCACCAATTTGCAACTGCCATCGTTCAAATAGCAAATACACATCAATCCATGCTAGTGGAAGAAATAAAAGCTATTCGCACATCAGATTATCCCACTGCAGCAAAACGACCTGCTTATTCTGTTCTTGATTGTAGTAAAATTAAAAATGATTTTAATATTCAGCAATCAACTTGGAATGAGGCATTATCTCATGTCATTCCAACACTTTTAAGACAAGGAATTCGCTCATGACCGCATACCAACCCAAGGCCATGCTTGTCACGGGTGGCGCAGGATTTATTGGATCTAATTTTATTCGTCATGTATTGACACACGAACCGCATATCCATATTGTTAATTTAGATAAATTAACTTATGCAGGTTCATTAAAACATTTAACTGATTTAGATCCGGCACGACATCATTTTATTCGTGGTGATATTACCGACAGCCAATTAATTCATCATGTCTTACAACATCATCATATTGATACTATCGTGCATTTTGCAGCAGAAAGTCATGTTGATCGCTCTATTACTGGACCCGCTGCGTTTGTTGAAACAAATGTGACCGGGACATTTACTTTATTAGAAGCGGCGCGCCATCATTGGTTTGAAGTAGAAGAATGCGAACCCTCACATTGTCGCTTTCATCATATTTCAACCGATGAAGTGTACGGATCTTTGCGTTCTGATGATCCTCCTTTCACAGAAAAAAATGCCTATCTTCCTCGCTCACCTTATTCAGCGACCAAAGCAAGCTCAGATCATTTAGTGAATGCATATCATCACACTTATGGCTTACCCACCACGATATCCAATTGCTCAAATAATTATGGGCCTTATCAAAACGCAGAAAAATTCATACCGACTGTGATCCGATCTTGTCTCCATTGGCAAACCATTCCGATTTATGGTCAGGGAAAAAATATTCGTGATTGGTTATATGTGGAAGATCATTGCCGTGGAATCATGTCTATCATCAAACAAGGTAAGGTCGGTGAAACTTATAACTTTGGCGGTAACAATGAATGGGAGAATATTCATTTAGCCCGCTATATTTGCGAGCAAATGGATGCTTTGTTACAACGCGATAAACCGCATGCCGCATTACTCGAATTTATCAAAGACCGGCCAGGTCATGATTTTCGTTATGCCATAGACAGCTCTAAAATAAAAAAAGAATTAGGCTGGGCGCCAGAAGAAAAATTCGAATCCGGCATCAAGAAGACCATTGAATTTTATTTACATCTCGGAATGTAACCCTACGTCGTCCCGCGGCTTGTCCGCGAGATCCAGAATGCGCTACTGGATTGTATCTTGCATTTTCTGTGTTAAGAAGAGTGAAATAAACAAAGAAGGTAGGCCGCTGACTGGATAGGTCATAAAGACCGTCGGGATCTTAGCCACCTTCTTTGTTTAACGGGATCAACTGCGAACGGTAGTATGGTCATAAAGACCGAATGACAATCCTGCAGCTGTGCCCACAACCTAAAAGGATAATATGATGAAAGCTATTTGTCATGCTGGATTTGTAGGAATTGATGTATCAAAAGAATGGTTAGATATAGCAATTGACCAAGAGTGCTTTCGTGTTGTACAAACTCAAGAAGCGATAGATGCCGCTATTAAACAAAAAATAAAGCCTTACGGTGCATCGCTATGTATTGTTGAGAGTACGGGTGGCTATGAACGTTTAGCGGTTGAACGTTTGCAGGCTGCTAAATTAAATGTGCATGTTGCTCATCCTTTGCGTGTTAGAACCTTTGCTCAAGCAAAAGGTTTATTGGCAAAAACAGATAAGTTAGATGCTTATGTTTTATCTGCTTATGGTCAATTTGTTGGAGCAGAAGCAGTTACGAAACCACTGAGTGTCGAACAGCAAAAATTACGTGATTTACAGGCTCGTTATACACAAGTAAAAGAAATGCTACATGCTGAATCTTGTCGACTAGGAAATTGTGTGGTTAAACAAGTAAAAAATAATATTAAAAAAATTTATATTTTTTTAAAAAAAGAATTGGAGATGCTTGAAGCAGAAATACAGCAATTAATAGAGCAAGATAAATTACTTAATCACCATCAAAAAATATTGCGCTCTATGAAGGGTGTTGGAGTAAAGACAGCACAGACCATGCTTATTCATTTGCCGGAGTTAGGTCAATTATCCCGAAAGCAAATAGCATCTTTAGTTGGGGTTGCACCGATGACCAAACAGAGTGGCAAGAAGCAAGGGCATGCAAAAATACAACAAGGCCGTGGCTGTATCCGTCATGTGCTTTATATGGCAGCGCTAGTAGCTTCTAGATTTAACCCTGTTTTTAAAGAATTTTATGAGCGTTTAATCGGAAAAGGGAAGCCAGCTAAAGTCGCTCTTGTAGCTGTCATGCGTAAAATGCTCGTGACCCTAAACGCTATGATAAGGGACAATGTATTTTGGAATTACGCTAAAAATGTTTGACTTTTAAGACGGTAGATCCCGCGGACAAGCCGCGGGATGACAATTCCTACCACACTGTATACACTTGACCCGTTTGCAATCCTTCTACACTTTTGCTGTAAGCGAGTGCAACACGAACCGCGGGAGCGGGTTCAAAACCATGAAAATAATCCCCATACGACGCCATGGATTCCGCAACCACAGTCGGACTAACCGCATTAATCCTAATGCCACGAGGCATTTCTATCGAAACCGCTTTCACAAAACTATCAATCGCGCCATTCACCATAGAAGCGGACGATCCATAACGGATAGGATCACAGCTTAAGATACCGCTGGTTAAGGTAAAAGAACCTTTATCAGCAATATAAGGCATTCCTGCTAACATCAAGTTTACCTGCCCCATTAGCTTATCATTCAAGCCAATCAAATAATGTTCCGATTTCATTTCAGCAAAATCGCCAAAATGCACTTTGCCTACCGTAGAGACAACCGCATCAAACTGCCCAATCGATTTATACATTGTCTCAATCGATTTTACGTCCTTGATATCCACTTTCACATCACCATGAGTATGACCCGCAATAATCACAGTGTGACGTTTAGCCAGTTCTGTCACGACTGCTTTACCAATGGTACCTGTTCCACCGATGACAATGATTTTCATTTTTTTATTCCTCATGATTTAGTCAAGGCAGCTGATTAAATAAAGTTTTAATTCGCTCTATAATAGGCACATTTCCTTCTAACAGCGGCAAATTTAAGGTGTCAATGTCGTGCAGTGTCACCCAGCGTAAAGCTTGATTTTCTTGGCTGTGCGGCTCACCAAAAAATGTCGTAACAAGCCACATCTCAAGACACACTGTTTTATCTGGGTAAGCATGCGTGTGTTCAAACCACGGTTCAGCTGAAATAACGTCTATGCCCAACTCTTCAAGCAGCTCACGTTTCAAAGCGACATAACTGGATTCATTCGCTTCAATCTTGCCGCCTGGAAATTCCCAATAGCCGCTATAAGGCTTACCAATAGGTCTCTCAGCAACTAAGATCTGATTTTCTCTTTTTAAAATGCCAACAACGGCTCTGATAATAGTCATATAGGAACTTAGGTAAATCTACTCTAATTTCCCATGACATTGTTTATATTTTTTACCCGATCCACAGGGACAAGGATCATTGCGTCCTACTTTGGGTGCATTACGTACAAATGTTTGCTGATCAGGCAATGCTTCTTCTTCGCTAACAGCAACGTCTGTGTCTTGCAATGCATGTACTTCTGGGTGTTTATACTCGTATTGTTGACTATTCATGCCTTGACGTCGTTGCGCTTCCATCTGCTCAACCTCTTTTTCCATTCTTACTTCAAACTTACTCAATGAAGATATTATTTCGAAATTAATCTTATCTAATAACTGTGAAAACAATTCGAATGATTCACGCTTATATTCTTGTTTAGGATTTTTCTGCGCATAGCCACGCAAATGAATACCTTGACGCAAATAATCCATGGCTGCTAAATGCTCGCGCCAACACGTATCAAGCGTTTGCAGCATCACCGCTTTCTCAAATTGCCGCATGACATGAAACACTCATTTGTTCTTCTTTCTTTTGATACGCTTCTTTAAATGCAGTTTGAATACGTTCATGCAACTGTTCTTCATCCAAGGTCTCTTCTTGAGCTAACCACTCACTCACGGGTAGCTTGATATTAAAATCACTCTCAAGACGCTGTGAAAGACCTGGG
Source organism: uncultured Gammaproteobacteria bacterium (assembly GCA_963711205.1). Classification (GTDB taxonomy): domain Bacteria; phylum Pseudomonadota; class Gammaproteobacteria; order DSM-16500; family DSM-16500; genus Aquicella. The sequence continues at coordinate 842,670 of CAVQDE010000001.1, read as the reverse complement.
ACATCCCACTCTTCTTCCATACTATGTGCTGGAATGTAAGTGCTAACAAGATTCTCCATCACGCGATGACTAATATCGTTAATGGCTCCAGCAATACTCTCCGATGTCAGTAATTCGTCACGTTGACTATAAATCACTTTACGCTGTTCATTAGCCACATCGTCATATTCCAACAATTGTTTGCGTACATCAAAGTTATAAGCTTCGACTTTACGTTGCGCATTTTCGATGCTTCTAGACAGCATACGCGATTCCAACGCAACTCCTTTTTCCATACCTATCCGTTGCATGATGGCATTCAACCTATCGCCGCCAAAAATACGTAATAAGTTATCGTGCAAGGAAAGATAAAATCGTGATTTACCTGGATCGCCTTGGCGTCCTGAACGACCGCGCAATTGATTATCGATACGACGAGATTCATGGCGTTCTGTTCCTAACACATACAACCCGCCGGATTTCACTACTTGCTCATGACGTTCTTGCCATGCCTGCCTGCGTTTCGCAACTTCTTCAGAGGCCGGATTATCCAGTGCTTTTAATTCCGCTTCCAAATTACCGCCAAGCACAATATCTGTTCCGCGGCCTGCCATATTGGTGGCTATCGTTACCGCACCCGGCCGACCTGCTTCTGCAACAATTTGTGCTTCTTTTTCATGGAATTTTGCATTGAGTACTTGATGTGGAATTTTTTCTTTTTTGAGTAAGTCTGATAAATATTCGGAGGTTTCAATTGATGTGGTTCCCACTAAAATTGGCTGACCCATCTCGTTCGTCTTCTTAATATCCGTCACAATCGCTGCATATTTCTCATCGGCTGACATATAAACAAAATCAGGATGATCTGCACGAACCATCTTTTTATGTGTGGGTATCACAATAACTTCCAACCCATAAATTTGCTGAAATTCGTATGCTTCTGTATCAGCAGTCCCTGTCATACCAGCGAGCTTTTGATAGAGTCGGAAAAAATTTTGGAAGGTGATGGAAGCGAGGGTTTGGTTTTCTTGGTTAATTTTTACTTTTTCTTTGGCTTCTATCGCTTGGTGCAAGCCATCTGACCAGCGTCGTCCCGGCATAATTCGACCGGTATGCTCATCGACAATAACTACCTCACTGCGTTGGACAATGTAATCCACATCTCGATGAAATAAAGCATGTGCACGCAATGCTGCATAAATATGATGCATGAGCACAATATTTTGCGCATCGTACAGACTTTCGCCTTCTCTTAATAAACCGGCTTTGGTCAACAATTCTTCGACATGTTGATGACCTTCTTCACTCAAAAATGCCTGTTTAGATTTTTCATCTAAACTATAATCTCCCGGACCCTCTTTCTCTGCTTGTTTTTGCAATTTAGGAATCATGTCATTGATGGTGATATAGAGATCAACGCTCTCTTCTGCTGCACCTGAAATAATGAGTGGTGTACGTGCTTCGTCAATCAGAATGGAGTCGACTTCATCGACAATCGCATAATTCACACCACGCTGAACTTTTTCATCTAAGCTAAACACCATATTATCGCGCAGATAATCAAAGCCAAATTCATTATTGGTTCCATAAGTGATATCTGATTGATAAGCGGTTTGCTTCTCGGGTGGCGTCATCCCATGCAGGTTAACCCCTACGGTTAATCCCAAAAACTCATACAAAGGACGCATCCATTCGGCATCACGTTTAGCCAAATAATCATTCACAGTAACGATATGAACGCCGCGTTCAGGCAATGCATTCAAATAAGCAGATAATGTTGCGACTAAGGTTTTACCTTCTCCCGTGCGCATTTCTGCAATATTACCGCCATGCAACACCATGCCGCCAATCAACTGGACATCAAAATGGCGCATATTAAGAGTGCGTTTCGAGGCTTCACGAACCACAGCAAAAGCTTCGGGAAGGATATTATCCAATATTTCGCCGTCTGCTAAACGCTTGCGAAACTCAGCCGTTTTGGCACGGAGAGCTTCGTCAGACAAGGCTGAAATCGATGCGTCAAGTGCATTAATCTTATCTACTATTTTCCATAACTTACGCAGCACACGTTGGTTACGGCTACCAAGAACATTCGTAAAAATTCGATTTAACATGATGATTCTTTACCTAGAAAAAACCAAACGAAAACATTACCTAGTCTATTGGAAAAGTCAAATAATGTATTCACTCGAGACCCATGAGTAAGAGATTTATCTTATTTAAGATGGGGATGATTCATTGATTATCAAGAGTCATGAGAATAGCGAATGCTGGCATCCAGAGAGAATAACTAGCGTGACACAGCTTCTCAACCTGTGCTATTCAGTTATAATCTCACATTAGTCAAATAGGATGTGCGTGTATGTTGCCTTCTAAAAAAGCGTTTGCCTATTTCAGCAGCCACCACCATGACTTAGATTCACTGTGCGTAAAAGTAAAAGAATGGCAAACCTTAAATCAGAAGCTTTCCACTTATCTCGATAGCCATTTAGCAACCTATTGTCAGCTGGGCCATTTAATTGGAGATAGACTGATCATCTTAGTAGCCAATGGATCTATCGCGACCCAATTGCGCTTCCGCAGCACAGACTTACTCGCACAATTCACTCGCGATCCCGCTTTCAAACACATTCGACATATTGATTATAAAGTGCGCCCTGTCTACCCTATGTCTTCATCGCCCCAACAAAAAAGGAAGATAACTCTGCTTTCCACCGCTACTGCTGAATTAATTCGCAATTTAGCAGAAACCATTGAGGATAAAACATTGAGAGAAGTGATGGAACGCATCGCGACTCGCACTTGTCTTGCTGATAATGAGAAATAACCCCAAAGAACAGATCTTTTTTGGGGTTAAGTAGAAACCTAAGCTTCAACTAAGATAGGACGTATATAAGAAATGGGGGAAGTATTTTTATCTTCAAATGTCACAAATTCCCATGCATCTTTCTCAGCTAACAATGCACGGAATAATTTATTGTTGAGTGCATGCCCCGATTTATAACCATTAAAGGCACCAATCAAGCTGGAACCTAGCAAATATAAATCGCCCACTGCATCCAGGATTTTGTGTTTAACAAATTCATTTTCATATCGCAAGCCATCTTCGTTAAGGACGCGGAAATCATCAATGGCAATAGCATTGTCCATGCTTGCACCACGCGCTAAATTCATCGCTTGTAGTTTCTCAAATTCGGTCATAAAGCCAAAGGTACGAGCACGGCTGACTTCTTTGACATAAGAAAGGCTAGAAAAATCCAAGGTTGCTGTTTTGGTATGTGATTTAAAAAGAGGATGATCAAAATCGATAGTGAATGTTACTTTGAATCCATTGAAAGGTTCAAAGCTAGCCCACTTATCACCATCCTTAATCTTCACCTTACGCTTAATTCGGATGAATCGCTTAGGCGCATTCTGTTCTTCTATTCCTGCTGATTGGATCAAAAATACAAAAGGTCCCGCACTGCCATCCATAATAGGAATTTCAGAAGCTGTCACATCGACATAAGCATTATCGATGCCTAAGCCAGCAAACGCTGATAATAAGATGTTCCACAGTAGCTACTCGTACATCATCTTTCATTAAGGTGGTCGATAGTCTCGTATCACCTACATGCTCAGCTAATGCAGGAATTTCTACGATAGGATTAAGATCGATGCGGCGGAACAGGATACGGGAATTAACAGGAGCAGGACGAAGTGTGATTTCTGCTCGTTCACCGCCGTGCAATGTGATGCCCGTGGCCTTAATGACATTCTTTAAGAGTGCGTTGTCTAATCATTCCTTGCTTCTATTTCTTCGTAATATTTGAAAATAGTATCATAATGCGATGTTTTTTTGAAATAAAATAAAACCCTCTAAAAACTGGCCTTTCCACCACATTTTCTGAACCTGCTTTTCTATCATGAATTTTACTTGATATCTAGCAGAATCGAGCGTCATCCTCGGGCTGAGGATGACGATATAAGGAATATTAAGTCGTCTCTTCTTCTTTACGACGTAAGAAAGCGGGAATATCTAAATAATCGATATCATGCAGTTTTTCAGAAGAGGGTACGGGGGGCCTATGGAGGCTTTGAGTCACAGGCTGACTAGTCGGAACGGGAGCAGTAGCAACACCTGCTTGCCGACGAGTAATAGCGGGTTTTTCAAATTGATCATAATCAATAGGGTGAGCATCGGGTGCTTTTACATTTTCTAGAGCAGGCATTTTAAGAGCAGCAGCGGCTTGTTTTCTACCTAGACCTGTGACTATTACTGTCACACGCACTTCATCACGTAATTCTGGGTCAATGACTGTGCCAACAACAACGGTTGCGCTTTCTGAAGTAATATTTTTAATCACTTCGCCTACTTCTTCAAATTCACCTATCGAAAGATCTAGACCAGCGGTAATATTAACAAGCACCCCTTTTGCACCGGATAAGTCGACATCTTCCAAGAGTGGGCTTGCGATAGCTGCTTCTGCTGCCAAACGCGCACGATTATCCCCTGAACTCACGCCCGTTCCCATCATTGCCATACCCATTTCTGACATAACGGTGCGGACATCAGCAAAATCGACATTAATAAGGCCGGGTCGAGTAATTAATTCTGCAATACCTTGAACTGCGCCACGCAATACATCATTTGCTGCTTTAAATGCATTAATAAGCGTGACGTTTTTACCTAAGACGGTGAGTAGCTTATTGTTGGGAATCGTAATCAGTGAATCAACATGCTGAGATAAATTTGCAATTCCTTGTTCAGCAATCTGTAAGCGCATTTTTCCTTCGAATGAAAAAGGCTTAGTTGTAACCGCCACAGTTAAAACACCCAACTCTTTCGCAATTTGAGCGAACACAGGCGCGGCTCCCGTTCCTGTGCCTCCGCCCATGCCTGCAGCTAGAAATACCATGTCTGCACCCCTTAACGCGGTGCGGATTTTTTCTCTGTCTTCTTCGGCCGCGCGACGCCCTACTTCGGGATTCGCTCCCGCGCCTAAGCCACGCGTTATATTTTCACCTAATTGGATAATGGTATTAGCTGATGAGTTCGTTAATGCTTGCGAATCTGTATTCGCGCAAATGAATTCCACCCCTTCGATGTGGCCTGCCATCATATGTTCAATGGCATTACCCCCTCCGCCGCCAATACCCACGACTTTGATGACTGCATTTTGTTGACACGTATCCAATAATTCAAACATGCCATTACCCCAATTAAAAATTCCCCTGGAACCAGTTTCTCATTCTCGACCATAAGCTTTTTATACTAGGTTGATTGATCACAACCTCAGACTGATTCAAGCGCTGGCGATGACCATACACTAACAAACCAACACTGGTGGCGTAAATAGGATTGTGAACGATATCAGACAACCCCATCACATTGTAAGGTTTACCTATACGAACAGGCATTTTGAAAATACGTTCCGCTAACTCAAGCGCCCCCGTAATTTTTGATGCCCCGCCAGTCAATACTATGCCCGCCGCAATCAAATCTTCTAACCCACTGCGCCGCAACTCACTCAAGGCCAGCGTGAATAATTCTTCATAACGTGCCTCCACCACCTCAGCCAATGCTCGTGCAGGAATACGTCGTCCTGCTCTGTCGCCGAGCGTCGGAATATCAATCATTTGATTGGCATCGACTAAATCTTGCAATGCACATCCATAGTTGATTTTGATTTCTTCCGCATTCCTAGTGGGTGTGCGTAATGCAATGGCAATATCATTAGTGACTTGATCCCCGGCAATAGGAATCACAGCGGTATGTCGAATTGCCCCATCGGTAAAAATGGCAATATCGCTAGTCCCGCCGCCAATATCGATCATGCAAACACCCAACTCTTTTTCGTCTTCCGTCAAAATAGACTGGCTCGAAGCAAATTGTTCTAACACAATATCACTGGTTGCTAAACCGCAACGCTGCATACATTTCACAATATTTTGAGCTGCACTCACGGCCCCTGTCACAATATGTACTTTAGCTTCTAATCTCACCCCTGACATGCCAACAGGTTCACGAATCGAATCTTGGTTATCGATAATGTATTCTTGGGGCAAAACATGCAGAATTTTCTGATCAGCGGGAATGGCAATCGCTTTTGCAGCGTCGATTACACGATCCACATCACTTTGAGATACTTCACGGTCACGGATGGCAACAATACCATGAGAATTAATACTACGAATATGACTGCCAGCGATACCGGTGTAAGCGGAAAAAATCTCACATCCCGCCATTAGCTCGGCATCTTCGACTGAACGCTGGATAGATTGAACGGTAGATTCAATATTAACCACTACCCCTCTTTTCAAACCCTGTGAGGGATGTGATCCAAATCCAATGACATTTACTTTCCCATCACTCGTCATTTCACCTACGAGTGTCACCACCTTTGAGGTGCCTATATCAATACCTACTAATAAATCTTTATTAATTGGCTTCTTTGCCATATTTTTTTCTTCCACATTCAAACGGTATCATGAGGTGTTGATTGATAATTCTACTATGTTGGTCGTAAATCGTCGATTTTCTGCAACCTGCTGCTCACACGCGAATAGCATTCTCAGTTCCTCGAAATCAACAATTTCTGCCTAAACCTAGTGAATGATTAACAACGCCTAAGTCGTCACCGTCTCTTTCCAACGCACCGCCATGCCATTGGGATAGCGTAAGTCAACATATTCAATTTCAGCTGCACGGGCACCTATAATTTTGGGGTACACTTTCACAAAATGATTAAGACGAGTCAAGATGTCTTTGTGTCCCATTTGCAACTTCATTCCATTATCCAAAATGAGTTTCCACGAAAAATAAGGGGTCAACTCTAAAGAAGAAATCTTAGCATGTAATGGCAGTAATAATCGATTTATGTATTTAAAATACTGCAACATAATAATTTGCTGTCCCGGCGGACCGACCAATTTAGGAAGATGAATTGGGTAAGTCCCTTTTTTAGGCGAAAATAAATCGCCGCCTGTACTGAGTAAACTCGTATCATTCCACTGTGCAACCGCATTTCTTTCAATGACCGTCACTTCAATTTGATCAGGCCATACACGACGCACATAAAGATCAGATACCCATGGCATTTGTAATAATCGATCCCGGATATATTCCACATTGGTACTAAAAAACCCACGACTCACCATGGGGACCAACATATCTTGTATTTCACGTGTATCGAGACGATTCACACCATAGACACGAACGGTTCGGATAGGAAAATAACGCGAAACATTAATTTGATTGAGAGCAAAAATGACTGAGAGAACCACCGCTCCCAGTAACAGCATTTTAAAAGTTTGATCCACACTCCGTATAGCCATCAGCAAGTCCTCTCCTTAGGCGAGGATTCTTAAGATCGTCCGATGATACAAACTTCAGGAATTAAACGTACACCAGTTTTCTCTTCCACTGTGGCTCTGACTTTAACAATTAAATTTTCAATATCGGAAGAAGTCGCCTGTTTTTCATTGATGATAAAATTAGCGTGCTTTTCTGACACGCAAGCACCGCCAACAAAATTACCTTTCAAGCCACATTTTTCTATCAGGTGTCCAGCATAATTACCAGGGGGATTACGAAACACAGAACCACAATTGGCCGTGCCTGTTGGTTGTGTCTTGTTACGCTTTTCTAATAATACTCGAATATCATTCAGTGATTTTTCTTTATCACCAGGTTGCAACATAAAATGCCCCGCCACAAACCATTCTCCTTCCGGGCGTACGACATGTCGGTAGCTCACTTCAAAATCGGTCAAATGCCGCATTTTAATTTCACCTTGACGATTAATCGTTTCAACCGAGTGCACAAAACACCAGGTTTCACCACCAAAGCAACCTGCATTCATAGCCAGAGCGCCTCCTACTGTACCAGGAATTCCTGCCATGAATTCTAATCCCGTGGTACCGGAACGTGCGGTAAAGCGCGCAAGCTGAGCTGCTGACACGCCTGCTTCCGCACGAACTTCGTGAGGTTCGATATGCGCCAGTTTATTTAATGCACCTTGTGTAATGATGACCACCCCTTCTATGCCGCCATCCCGTACCAATGTGTTACTCCCTAATCCTAGCCAAGTGATAGGCACGGTCACAGGAAGTTGCCGCAAAAAATGCGCCAAATCTTCCAAGTCAGCAGGGATATAGACGTAATCAGCAGGACCACCCGTGCGCCAAGAAGTATATTTGGCTAATGATTCGTTATGAAGAATCTGCCCACGAACCTCTGCTATCACTGGTGGCGAAATCATTTCGTTCACTTGGTCACCATGGCTTCTTTTAGTTTGGTGGAGGCGAGTCTAGCTGCCAAGGTACCAATGTTTCCTGCACCTTGCATCAACAGTATGTCACCATCTTGTAACTCCTGCTCAAATAACGCAGGCAATGCATCATGATGTTCAACAAAAATAGGATTAATTTGCCCACGTTTTTTGATTTCATTTGCTAAAGAAAGACCATCGGCGCCATGGATGTAATCTTCGCCAGCGGAATAGACATCCAGCAGCATTAATTTGTCCGCCAATGACAATACATGACAAAAATCACCAAACAAATCGCGTGTTCGAGTATAACGATGCGGTTGGTATACCATCACCAAACGTCGATCTGGCCAGCTTTCACGCGCAGCTTGCACGGTAGCAGCAATCTCGCGTGGATGATGCCCATAGTCATCCACTAGCGTGATCTGCCCTCCTTGCGTTAAGGCAAAATCTCCCAATACTTGGAACCGTCGACTAATACCGGCGAAATTTTCTAATGCATCAATGATCGCGCGATCTTGAACTTTCAATTCTGATGCGACTGCAATGGCAGCAAGAGCATTTAATACATTGTGCCGCCCAGGTAGGTTTAACGTGACAGATAAAGGAGGTTGTCCTTTAGGACGTTCCACCACAAACTGGGTGCGCATACCCGATTGTGTATAACTATGGGTTTTAAAATCGGCTTCATTTGCAATGCCATATGTCATGACGGGGCGTGACAGTTTTGGCAATACTTCTTGCACCACCGGATCATCAATACACAAAACAGCTAGGCCATAAAATGGCAGCCGATGAATAAATTCAATAAACGTTGCTTTCAGACGCTCGAAATCGTTCTGATAAGTCCCCATATGATCTTGATCGATATTGGTTACAATTGAAATCATGGGTTTAAGGTATAAAAATGAAGCATCACTTTCATCTGCTTCTGCGACCAGATAATGACCACGGCCTAAGCGCGCATTACTACCCACACTATTAAGACGTCCACCAATCACAAAGGTTGGATCCAATCCTGCCTCTGCAAGAATACTAGTGACAAGACTAGTCGTCGTCGTTTTTCCGTGGGTACCCGAAATAGCGATACCATACCGGAAGCGCATCAACTCACCTAGCATTTCAGCTCGTGGCACAACAGGAATATGGGCTTGACGAGCAGCGAAGAGTTCAGGATTCTCCCAATCCACTGCAGACGAACGCACGATAACGTCGGCATTTTGAATATGGCTAGCATCATGGCCTCGATAAATCGTCGCACCCATGACTCGTAGCCATTGGGTCAATGAATTCTCCGACAGATCTGAACCTGAAACCGTATAGCCTTGGCGCAATAACACTTCGGCAATACCAGCCATGCCCACACCACCAATACCAACAAAGTGGACATGTTTTATATGTCCCATTTCTAACATCCAACTCAAGGGCATACCTCCCATAGGAATATGTTCTAAATGACACCTATCCCTTCAACTAGGATCACTATCTTTTGGAGTCATTTAGAACGCATTCTTTACACACGTCAAATACTTTTTCAGCCACACGTTCTTTACGCAACCGATATGCTGCTTGCGCCATGGCTAATCGTTTTTCTGGTGATTTCATAAATTCTCTTACTATACCTGCTAACCGCGTATCTGTTAATTCCGATTGCTGGATACATAACGCCGCATCATGCTTTACCATGAACTGAGCATTTGCCGTTTGGTGATCATCGACAGCATGTGGAAAAGGAACCAAGATTGCGCCTAATCCAACCGCACAAAGCTCTGCGACGGTCAATGCACCCGCGCGGCATAATACCAGATCTGCCCATGCATACGCATTCGCCATATCCTTAATAAAAGGTTGCAGATTAGCAACTACGCCCATTGATTCATATATTTTCTTTACTGACTCAATATGCTTGTCTCCCGTTTGATGCATGATCTCTGGACGTTCATCATCTTTTAATTGAGAGATTGCACGTGGAACCATTTCATTGAGGACTTGGGCACCCAAGCTTCCTCCTAAAATTAATAAGCGTAAGGGCGATCGAACTGGCTGTAACCGCACTTGGGGCGGGGAGAGCTGCTCAATCTCAGGACGAACTGGATTGCCAATGTCGATTACTTTAGCGCTGGCAGCAAATGCTGTGGGGAATCCTGCCAATATACGCTTTGAAAATGGGGCTAATATCTTATTCGTTAATCCTGCTTTTGCATTTTGTTCATGAATAATCAATGGACGTCGGGTAAGCCAACTTGCGATGCCTCCTGGACCACTCACAAATCCCCCCATGCCCACTACCACATCTGGGTTAATTTCTTTCATGACATTCATGGCTTGTTTTATCGCTGTTCCTACTTTCATGGGGGCTGTCATTAATGCTTTGACACCTTTGCCGCGTAAGCCGCTCACTGTAATCAGGTGTAAAGGAAAATGAGCTTCAGGCACTAGACGCGACTCTAACCCTTGCTTGGTTCCTAACCAATGCACATCAATACCGTTTTCACGTAAGTAACGAGCAACCGCTAGTCCTGGAAACACATGACCGCCTGTGCCACCCGCCATGATGAGTACGCGTTTAAGTTGATTTGTTTGATTCATGCTAACTCGTTCACCTCACGTTCTGCTACCGTCACTTTATTCCCAACCTAGTCAATCGATTTTCATGATCAATTCTTAACAACAAGGCGATCACAATACAACTGACCAGGATACTACTTCCCCCGTAACTCATTAATGGAAGTGTTAAGCCCTTGGTTGGCAAAAGCCCAGAGTTTACACCAATACTCACTGTAAATTGAATGGCCATCCATAATCCGAATCCATAAGCGAGAAAACCAGCAAAGTGAAGATCCTGTCGTTGCGCATCACGACCGATCAAAAAAATTCGTAAAACCAGCAAACAAAATAAGCTAATGACAACAGCCATACCAGCAAAGCCTAACTCTTCAGCTATCACAGCAAATAAAAAATCAGTGTGTGCTTCAGGGAGATAAAACATTTTCTGAATGCTTTTTCCTAATCCTATACCAAACCATCCACCACGCCCAAATGCAATTAACGATTGGGTCAACTGATACCCTGTGTCAAAAGGTCGCGCCCAAGGGTTTAAGAACGTGGTGAGTCTAGCAATTCGATAAGGCGCAGATACCGCGATCACTGCCATGACTCCGAGAACGAGAGAAAATAAAGCTACAAAATGTCGCAAACGCATACCAGCTAAAAACATCATTCCCAAGGAAGTGGCCATCACTACTACTGTGGCGCCGAAATCAGGTTCTCGCAGCAGCAAAATAGAGATAACAGACAAGATCAACATAGGCTTTAAAAAACCACTTAATTCATGCTGAATTTCTATATTTCGCCTCACCAAGTATCCTGACATATACATCACTGTCATGAATTTAGTCAGTTCAGAGACTTGAAAGGTCAGCGGTCCGTAACCAATCCAGCGCGCACTTCCATTGATACTATGACCTACGCCTGGAATCAGAACTAAGGCTAGCATTAACATCACACCCAGCAAGAGATAACCGCTCAATTTTTCCCAATAAATGATATCGATTTGCATAACAATACCACCTATCATGACGCCTACTGTCAATAAGATAAGCTGTTTGAAAAGGAAATAAAAAGGCTGATGCATAAGCCTATCCGATACTTCAATAGAAGCGGAGGTCATCATTAATAAACCGAAAACAACAATGCTCATGACGGCAAAGATAAACCACTTATCATAAAGAGCAGGAGCCACTGCTTGCTGAGCTTCAGAATATGAGCGCATAGTCTTCAATGACCTTTAGAAATGTATAACTCCAAGGAGTCGCTGAGAGGAAGTCAGAATATCCAACCTATAATGCTTCCACTATCTCCATAAATACCTGACCCCGATGTTCATAATTTTTGAACATATCAAAGCTTGCACAGGCGGGTGAAAGCAATACGCTATCGTTGGCTTGCGCAGCATTATCAGCTTGGTGAATCGCCTCTTGCATGGAAGAAGCAAAGGAAAAGGGTACACGCCCCTCTAACACATGAGCAATATCGTGAGCCGCTTCGCCGATCAAAACAACATGACGAGAATACTTTTCAATCACAGGGATAAGCGTACTAAAATCAGCATGCTTACCCACACCTCCTGCAATCAAAATCAATTTACCCTTGATTTCGCTGCCAAGACCCTCTATAGCCGCCTCTGTAGCACCTACATTTGTGCCTTTGGAATCGTTATACCATTTTATGTTATTTCGCTCGCGCACAAATTGGCACCGATGAGGCAAGCCCTTAAATTCGCGCAAGATTTTCAACATAGGTTCAAATGGCAACCCAAAACCATGTCCTATCGCCAACGCAGCTAAGGCATTGGCTTGATAGTGCTTACCCATCACAGGGAGTTCATTAATCGGTAATAAAAGCTTATCTTCATAAGCGAGATAAGTTTCGTTATTCTTTGTCAGCAACCCAAATTCATTTGAGCGCGGTGTCTTTAATGTAAAATAAAACTTATTTTGCAACGTGATCTCATGACATTCTGTGAGAGTATCTTCACGATTACAGACGGCTACATCACAGTTGTGATAAATACGGTATTTTGCTTGTTGATAATCGTTAAGCGTAGCATAGCGATCCATGTGATCGGGCGTCACATTCAAAATCGTTGCTACCTGTGGTGTCAAAGAATAAGTGGTTTCTAATTGAAAGCTAGATAGCTCAAGTACAAATAAATTAGCTGCTGAATTCTCGAGTAAATCGAGTGCCGGTACACCTAAGTTACCTCCTACTTCAACCTGATAATTCGCAGCTTGCGCCATGTTTCCCACTAGAGTCGTGACAGTACTTTTTGCATTCGTTCCGGTAATGGCAATCACTGGCACACGAACAGCGCGCGCAAATAATTCAATATCGCCAATGACAGATATACCGCGTTTAATTTGCTGAGCAATCTCGGGAGTTTGCAGGGCAATTCCGGGGCTCAGAATGATAGAGGTAGCTCGATTAAGCAACGATACATCAAAACCACCTAATGAAACGGGTATAGTTGGATCTATTTTCTGCAACACAGCAAGCTGTGGTGGCTCAGGACGAGTGTCCATGACAGCTATATTGACGCCTTTTTCTTTAAGATACCGCGCGCATGAGAGACCTGTTGCTCCCAAACCAACCACCACATGTAAATCAGACATAGACATAGTGCATTATCTCAATTTCAATGTCGCTAATCCGCACAGCACTAAAACAAAAGTAATAATCCAAAATCGAACAATGACCCGTGGTTCAGGCCAACCTTTCAATTCAAAGTGATGATGAATAGGTGCCATTTTAAAAATACGTTTACCCGTTAATTTAAAAGAACCCACTTGCAAAATCACAGAAATGGTTTCCAATACGAAAATACCGCTCATGAGGAAAAACACAATTTCTTGTCGCACAATGACAGCAATCACGCCTAAGGCAGCACCCAGTGCGAGCGCTCCGACATCTCCCATAAAAACTTGAGCAGGATAAGTGTTAAACCATAAAAACCCAAGACCGGCACCCACTAATGCGCCGCAAAATACCACTATTTCACCCACACCCGGCACATAGGGAATAGCCAAGTAAGTGGCATAATGAAAATTCCCTGTCGCATATGCAAATACCCCTAATGCACCACTGATCATGACAGCAGGCATGATAGCCAGGCCATCCAATCCATCAGTTAAATTAACCGCATTACTCGATCCCACGATGACGAAATAGGTAAAAATAATAAAAAATGGACCCATCGCCACCGAGATATGCTTAAAAAAGGGTAATACCAGTTGGGTTTCAGCAGGCAGCGCCGCAGAGAAATACAAATAAACCGCCGCTCCTATTCCTAATAATGATTGGCACAGGTATTTTTGTCGCGCAGGCATACCACGGCTATGTTTCAATACCAATTTACGATAATCATCCCAGTAACCGATAGCACCAAATCCCAGCGTGATGCAAAGCACTAGCCAGACATAGCGATTAGAAAGATCACTCCATAGCAAGGTACTAATTAACACGGAAATAATCACTAAAGTACCGCCCATGGTAGGGGTCCCGGCTTTACTGAGGTGCGTTTGCGGACCATCATCACGAACCACTTGGCCAACATGATGAGAACTTAATTGACGGATAATACTAGGCCCTAAGAGTAAAGCCATCGCCAAGGCCGTTAGCGTACCTAATATCGCCCGCAGCGTAAGGTACTGAAACACATGAAATACATGGAAATATTTAGCTAACCATTCGCTGATCCACAATAACATTTAACTTCTCCGATCTAACACCGCTTTCACCTTCTCAGCATCATCAAATGGCATCTTTTCATCCCCAATCTGCTGATAATGTTCAGCGCCTTTGCCTGCGATTAATACACAATCATTTATTTTCGCCCATTGTATACTGTTCTCTATCGCTTTAGAACGATCGAGCTCGACAAGAACACGCTCAGGATGAACAAATCCCTTCATTATCTCTGCCGCAATCTCTTCGGGATTTTCATGGCGCGGATTATCATTTGTCACAATCACTTGATCCGCCCAACGCTCGGCAATTTTGGCCATTAATGGCCGTTTGCCACGATCTCTTTCCCCACCACAACCAAATACACAAAGCAATTTACCTTTTGTCTGCTGCCGTAATGTTTGCAACACTTTTTCTAATGCGTCAGGTTTATGCGCATAATCAACCACTACCAAAGGCTTGCTTTGACCGCCTAATGTTTGCATGCGACCAGGAACAGGATGTAACTGAGATAATTGTTGGAGAATATCAGCGAAGGGAATGCCTAAGCACCCTAAAGCCGCCACCATAGCCAATGCATTGCTTAAATTAAATCGCCCAATCACAGGCAACAGGATGTTAGCCTCACCCCAGGGTGAATACAGCTTTGCTTTTATCCCATCCGACGTGAATTCAATGTGATCCGCATAGACACAAGGAACATGCGTAAACTGAGGCTCTTTTTCAAGACAATAAGCCATGACAGCTTTGGATGAAGCAAGTTCGGTGATCCAGGTTAGTCCATAGGGATCATCTGCATTAATAATGACTTGCTTAGTAGGCAATTCTGCAAGAAACCGACGTTTCACAGCAGCATAAGTCGCCATATCACCGTGGTAATCAAGATGATCTTGTGTGAGATTGGTAAATAAGCCGAGATCAAATTCGATGCCCGTCACACGTTCTTGAGCAATGCTATGTGAGGAAACTTCCATCGCAATCGCTTGTGCGCCTTGATGAACAAATTGATTTAATAATGAATGCAAGATCACTGCATCTGGTGTGGTTAACCCAGTGGTTTCAAGCGCGCCGTAAAATCCACTGCCTAACGTGCCAATAATGCCACAAGGCATGTGCAAAGATTGTAAAGATTGCGCGATAAAATGGGTACACGATGTTTTACCACTCGTTCCAGTCACGCCTATCATGCGTAATTTTTTTGCTGGATAACCATAAAATGCAGAAGCAAGATGTCCAATTTTATTCTGCAGTTGGAAAATCGGAATTAATGGAATGTCTTGCTGCAAAGAGAGTGATTCCGTCGAAGTATTGGCATCGACCAAAATGGCCGCAGCACCATGAGATATCGCATCAGCAATGTACTGGCGGCCATCTTGCTGTGTTCCTCTGACAGCAAGAAATAATCCATTAGTTTGAATGCAGCGACTATCTAAGGTTAGGGTGGATATATCGCGATCGGCTTGAGCCGGGATAGGTAAAATATCTTTAAGCAAATAGGATAGGTACATACTATTCCGATAACGGCTTGATTGACACTGTATTATTATCCTGGGAAATTTTAATCTCCTTAAACTCGTCAAGATTATTAAGGAATTTCACCTCCCATCCGCGTATTTTGCTACGCACCTCTAGCTGTACCATAACTATTTTTGATGTCAGGATCAAACGTTAATTTAATTCTTAGCAGATTGTTGTTTGGTATCTTTTATATCAAACACTTCATCCTGTAATAATGAACAGATGGTTCGTGTTTGGATGCTTCTTTGTCCATACAGTGTATGATGACTTTGAGAAACATTAGGCAATACCGGCAATGAAGAAGGTCTGATCTCATGAATCATTGTTGGATTCTGTTGTGACCTTGACTGTTTAAGAGCACTCTCATGTTGCATCGATGCTTCATTGAGATACGTTTGATACTCATCACCTTCTGCAAATTCCGTCTCTTCATAATATGACTGAGCAGGATAATGCATTGCGGGATCGATATAATTTTCGTAAGGATTGCCAGGATAGTCTCCATAACTCGAAAAATCATCAGCATACTCTCCATTTTGAGTATATGAATAAGGTGATATCATATTTTGATAATAACCGTAAGGATAAGGATATGTTTGTTGTTGTGCATATTGATAGGCATAAGCAGGATATGCTTGTGGCGGCATATTTTGATAAGCATATGCTTGCTGAGCCAAATAAGCTTGATAAGAAGAGGGTATAAAAATTTGATTTTCATTTGGTAATCGCGTTTGATGTCCTGAAGGATAAGTTTGAATCTTAGCATTTTGCTTTGACGAGTCTCGTGTCTGGTCATGCAGCGGCAAATTAGAAATTGATTGATAACGATAATCACGTTTATCCTGCATTCCTTGTCGATTCATTATTGTAATTTGCGGCATTGCCTCACATTTTACCTCATTAATAAATTTATTTAACTCACATTGAGAATTCAGCTTACCATTAAAATTTTTGAGATCATAAACATTAAAACGCCTTACTTGAATATCATTTGCACGCAAAGCTGCGTCACGCGCCCTATCTTCTCTAATCCGGACAACAGAGCGACTAAAATCAGGATTGAGGTAATAATGACTTTGCAAACCATCATATTCGATATCGATTTGCTTATTTGTTTTTGTATTCGTTAATAAGATATCGGGATTAAATGCGTCAAGCAACCAAAGATCTTTATGTTCAAGACATATTGTAATATTAGGTACTTCACGTAAATTTTCTCCTAGCACCTCATAAAGAGAAGTTTGTTCGGCTGAAACTTGGGTAGTGTTATTCATTTTAAGTAAATCAACCAAATATTCTTTAATCTTCGCATCAGTAAATTCATAGCAATAAAATGCAGCAGCCTGTAAAATGTATCTTGCGTCACTTGCAGATTTCAAATCAAGACCGAAACGTCCGTTTTTTTGTGAAAGTAGCATTTGTTTCAGGATTTCATTTCTACTAGAGCTAGATTCAAATCCAGACATTAATCCCTTATATATATTCTCAATTTGGACAAATAATTGCTGAATATAATCCCTATGAATGCGATCTTCTGGATAATTAGCATCATGCAGGTAGCATGCGAATATCCATTCAGCTACATCTAAAGAATGAGAAGAAAGTGGTAATGCTCCCTTATTCATATCGGCAAGTTGCTTTATTATCCTTTGAATATTAATTCCTGTACGAGCACAAACTAAAAATTCATCCCCTAACTTTGGATTTAAAAAACTCACATGTTCAAATCGAAGAAGAGTCTCTAATTTAATTTTAATATCGTCAGGCAAATCCATATTGAATTTAACAATCGATCTTAAGATATCAATAATCGCTGCATGTTGTGATGAAGCATTTTTAGAATCTGCTATATAGACAAATAAGAATTTCTTAAAAGAATGAAATAGACAAGAAATATCTTGTTTTTTATGAAACGCTTTGGAATGATACAGCTCGGCGGCACGTTTAAATAAAGATCCATACAGTAAGAGGGTATTTAAATCATTTGATAGCAACCTATTATTATTCGTAAAACAGGTGATGAGTGCATTCATATTGTTTGAAGAGCGCAATTGCTGCTCCCATTCCGCTCTTTGATAATCGCGCCGCTTTCCGCTTAGGCATTGCCGAGTCTCAAGTGGGATATGGTATTCACTATTTTTATGTCCATCAAACATATCACAGATAAGACTTAAATTCTCGACATCATCACGAACTAAATAATGCTTATCAACTACATCTTGAATTTTTGCACTAATATTAAGCCCAAATTGAGCACAGATCAGAAGGTCAGAGATGGTATTTTTTTTATTGCCATTATTTTTGTCTTTAAAAACTAATCGGCTGAATTGCTCTTCAATCAATGGCGATATTTGCAACAAATGAAGCTTTTGCAGCGATTTTAATATTGCAATTGTCGACTGATGGGTAAATTGAGTCCCGGTGGGAGTCTGTGTAATATAGTCTTGAATAAATTTTTCAAATGAATCTAGCAAAAGATTGCAACTATTTATACTAAGTGAATTAAGCTGTGAAACACGATTAAAAATTTTGCCATAAATAGTCAGGAGGTCATCAGGTTTAATATTAACTTGAACTACTGACAAATCGTTTAAAATCGTTTCTAGGTTCTCAAAGCTTTCGAGGTTTTTATAAAAATTTTCAGTGGCTTTTTTTACTCTGATTAAATCATCATGTTTTTTTCTTTCATCATATAGATTATTTACATGTCTCTCTGAAGATTCAATTTTCTCTTCTAACTTGGTTTTTTTTACATTCAATCTTTTCTCTATCGCATCAAGCTCTTTATTTATCTTACTAACAAGGTCATTGCCATTATCCGCAACTACGTTAATAGACAGCTCTTCTTTTAGCAAACTTAAATCATTTAACAATATAACGATGTCACTTGTTCTATCAACTATTTCTTTCTTGAATACAGCGACTTCTTTAGTTATCTTTTTTAATTTCTTCTCTTGAGATGAAAAATTATCATTGACGTCCCAATGAAAGGAAGTGGAAAGAGATTTACTTAAACAAGCGTCGCATTTAGCAGTCATTTCTCTCGATTTTTTTATATATTTTTCTAACTTACTTAAACATCGATTCCCGGCAACTAACACTCGCATTGCCGTTTCTATTTCCATTTTTTTCTTTTGTATTTCAGACACCATATTTATTACTATAGGCTTAAAAGATGTTATGCCTTTTGTCTCTACATGGAGTTTTTCTTCAAATAACTGCAGATCTCTTTCCAATGAAGTTAGAAAGTTAATATTAGCTTGATTTTTTTCTTTATATAGAGCTAGCTCTTTTTCGATATCAATCGTTTCATCATTAGCTGGAATGTTTGATCGTGAAAAATTCTTCTTAGGATTTTTCTTAGCCTGTAAATGATCCATATTTCCATCATTCATTCCTTTGAATAACTCTTTAAAATCACGTTTTTGCTGGTTGATGATTTCCAATTCCTTATTGATTTCATCGTGCCTTTCATAATCTTGCTTAAGAAAAGAAAACGCATCAAAGACTGCGGCGTTTGATTGAATATCAAATTCGATCTCTTCAATTGTTTTGTGTTTATCCTTTACACTTTCTTCAAAAATTTCTTTTTCAAACTTAATAGATTTTATTTTTATCTTAATATGACTTTTTAACACATTTTCGTTTAGCTTCGAAAAAAACGAACTTCCAGAGTACTCGATGAGCCCGAATAAAAAACTTTTTTTCTCATTACTTTTATTTAAAACAGCTGAGCATGCCCTTATCTGATTTTCGCTCCACCCCATGCAGTCAGCTAATTTAATTTGATCGCGATTGGAAAGAACCGATTTTTCCTCAAGCGTTTGCCTATATTTATTTGATATCTTTTTTAATCTTACTATTTTTTTGTTTAATATTTTAATTTCTTCCGATTTATTTTCTGCACTTTGTTGTTTTGCTTTCTTCTTTTCCATTATGTTTTTTTGGTTTTCTAATACTAGGGCGATGATTTTATCTAATACTTCGACCTCTTTTTCGATTTCAGAGGTATCACCCACTATCATCTGTAACAATTGTTGTCTATAGTTTGAAATCTCTTTTGCTTTTTTTTCTAATTCATTTTCTTGTGATTTTAATAAATACGCCTCTTCCGTCAAACTGGAATTAATTAAATAATCATACAGACCAATTGCTTGACGCGTTAACAAAATTAATTCAATTAATTTTTCCTGTTGACTGAGAAGTTCCCCTATATTAAATTTCAAACGGGAAACATCCTTACTGCTATCATTGATAGAGGCCTGAGAATGACCGTGCATAATAGATTTTCCTTGTCTTGCTAAGTTTTGTCGTTGTATGTGTTAGTACTGTTTTTATTTTTTTTATAGCTATTATTGATATCTTTGCAAAAAACGCTAGAAATAATATTCAATATTATTTAGATGCGATAAGCCGGCGCATTATATAATAAACTTATTAATGAATTATTAAGAAAAAAAAAGGCCATAAATTCCATGTTTAATCAGCCATCTAGACTCTATTTTTCAATAAAAAAAGAGCCTGCCTCAACTCTATCACATAGAAATTTATCAGATGAGATGCTATGTAAATTACAAACTGATACTGGAATTCTTGTATTAAATCTAAGTCATAGTGATATAAATTCAAATAGAATTCTACTTCTCACAGACATCATCTCTAAAAATTCACACCTTATTTCTATTAATTTCTCAGGAAATAACCTGGGCAATAAGGGCGTGGAATTATTACTTAATGCTATTGCCGGTAATTCAGATACTAAGATTGAGATTCTTAATCTTTCCGATACTAAAATTGATTCGATATCTCCAAACGTCATCTCTCGTTTTTTTGAAACAAACAAGACTTTAAAAACATTGATTTTAGATAATAATTTTCTTTGTGTAGGTGATGATACATTGAATACCCTTGTTACCTCATTGGGTTCAAATACCTTTACTCCATTAAAAACACTTTCTCTTCAAAATGTTGGACTTCAAGCACATCATGTTGAAAAAATAATTTCCTTACTTCAATCGAATCCAACTATAGAAGAAGTTATTTTAAGTAATGTAAAATTGATGGATGATAAACTTTCCTATCTTCAACACTTAATTAAACAAACAAACTTACAATTTATATCCAATGAAGGTGAATCAGGAACACCAAATATTGTGATTAAAAAATCACAACCACATAATGTATTGGCAAATTCCTATATTGGTTTTCGTAAATTCTAAAAATGATCCGTGTTGGGCTTAGTTATACTACTTTCTTGCGCTGTTGGTTCAGGAGGAATATCCAGCAACCTCAATGTCCCTTCCATAATTTTTTGAAATACAGGACCTGATACTAATCCACCAAGATAATTTTTACCTAGGGGGTCATGTATCACAACCACCACCACTAAGCGAGGATCAGTGAGCGGTGCGATACCGACAAATAAAGAAGTATAACGATGCTTTTGATATCCACCTACTCCTACTCGCCATGCGGTTCCCGTTTTACCGGCCACACGATAACCTGGTATCGATATGTTTGCCGCTGTTCCCCCTTTTGCAAAAACGGCTTCCAGCAAGGTCAGCAGTTCTTTAGTAATCTTTTCATCAAGGACACGCTGACCTGCAGGCGGTTTATCTAAGTACAGTAAAGATATAGGTAATTTCAAACCATTGTTAGCTAATACAGAGTAGGCTCTAGCAATTTGCAATGTCGTGGCTGAAAGACCATAACCAAAGGAAAGCGTCGCTAAGGGAAAAGTTCCCCATGGTTTATGCTCTAATACACCCGCTTGTTCTCCTGGAAAGCTAATGCCTGTGTCTTCTCCAAAGCCGACGCGATGTAAGACACTCCATAATTGATCGGGCGGCAATGTCAAAGCCATTTTAGCTGCGCCCATATTGCTTGAAAGCTGCAAGATTTGTGAAATGCTGAGAAGACCATTATTTTTTTCGTCTTTCACCATGTTGTGGCCTACCCGCATCCATCCAGGAGAGGTATTAATCACTGAGTTAGGTTGAAAGCGTCCTGACTCCAATGCACTCGCAACAGTGA
Source organism: uncultured Gammaproteobacteria bacterium (assembly GCA_963711205.1). GTDB lineage: Bacteria > Pseudomonadota > Gammaproteobacteria > DSM-16500 > DSM-16500 > Aquicella. Next base: position 820,645 of record CAVQDE010000001.1, on the reverse strand, counting down.
ATGCTTTAATTGTCGATCCAGGCTCGAATGTGTCTGTCACAGCACGATTACGAAAATTCTCACCCTTTCCAGCAGGTCGGTTATTCGGATTAAATGAAGGAACATTCACCATAGCAAGCACCTCGCCTGTTTTAACATTTAATACAATGGCGGTTCCAGCTTCTGCTTTATTAGAAAGAACACCGGATAATAACTCACGATAAGCGAGATACTGAATTCGCCTATCAATACTCAATACGATATCTTTTCCCGGCTTTTGATCTTGAATGGTTTGTACATCTGAAATAACTCGGCCTATCCTGTCCTTAATTACCCACTTTTTGCCAGGTTCACCTTGTAGCCAGTCATTATAAGTCAGCTCTAATCCTTCTTGGCCTTGATCATCTATGTTAGTTAATCCCACTACATGAGCCATCACTTCTCCTTCGGGATAATAGCGACGATACTCTTGTTGCAAGTAAAGACCGGGTATCATGAGCGACTTAATTTGGCTTGCTATTTCGGGAGAAAGTGACCGCTTAAGATAAACAAATTCGCGCTTTTTTTTGAGGTTTTTATTATACAAAGCACTTATCTCTTTCTCGTTCATCCCTAATAAACTTGCGAGGATAGAAATGGTTTCTTCTGATGGTAAATATTCTTGAGGATTCATCCACACGGAATAGACGGTGGTACTAACAGCTAATGGAAATCCATTTCTGTCGACAATCATACCCCGCAAAGCAGGAGCGCTAACTATGCGTAATACCCGTTCATCACCTTGTCGTTTAAGAAAATGCTGATCGAGAATAGCCAAATCGAAAACACGCCACACAAGTCCTGTCGCGGCAAGACCAATGAGAAATAAAATTAAGTAAAAACGCCATGCAATAAAAGAGATTGTGTTTTCGCTTTTCACTCGTGAATAATCACCACTGATTTATGATTAGGAAGAATCATTCCTAATTGATTTTCAGCCATTTGCTGAATGCGTGATTGCACCATCAATGTGCTTCGCTCTAATAGTAATTGGCTACGTTGCACATGTAAATGATACTGTTCAGTCAATTGGCGCTGATAAGAAGCATGCAAAATACGTGTGACATGCGTGACATAAATAGTGCTTAATGCTGAGAGTAAAAGACCAAGCGTCAATAGAAATACCATGATTTGACGACGAGTTAATAGATGAGCTAACACTAGATGTCGAGATAATACACCTTGATGAACTAAGCGAGCTGCCGCGTTCATGATAGTTTCTCCGCTATTCGTAAAATGGCACTACGTGCCCGTGGATTGAGATTAATTTCTTGAAATCCGGGTTTAATAGGCTTTCCTACTGATTGAAGTTTTGCTTTGAAATGATTCCCTTTAATAGGTAAGCCACGGGGCAATTCCTGCCCTTTTTCATACTGTCTAATAAATTGTTTAACAATCCTATCTTCTAGAGAGTGAAAACTGATAACTGCCAATCTTCCCCCTACTGCTAATGCATTGAAAGCTTGTTCTAAACCTTGTTTGATTTCTTCAAGTTCCTGATTAACGGCAATACGAATTGCCTGGAAGCTACGCGTTGCTGGATGCTTGTCATGGGGTTTTTTCGGTTTAGGAATCGCATGCAGGATGATATTAGCGAGTTGCGTCGTTGTCATAATGGGTGCAACATCGCGCGCAGCAACTATCGCACGGGCAATACGCCGTGAAAACTTTTCTTCACCATAATTCCATAATACCGTTGCAATTTCTTTTTCTTCTGCCTCCGCCAGCCATTGCATAGCATTCATCCCCTGGCTAGTATCCATACGCATATCCAATTTGCCTTCTTGGCTAAAACTAAAACCTCGCTCAGGATTGTCTAATTGAGGAGAAGACACACCAAGATCAAATAGAATGCCATGAACTTTACCAAATACTTGTTCCTCTTGGAGGTGCTTTTGCATACGTGAAAAAGAGCTATGGCAAATAGTAAAACGCTTATCTCGAGCAAAATGTTTTTTTGCATAAGCTATGGCTTCAGGATCTTTGTCGAATGCAATTAATCTGCCGTGCTGACCTAAACGATTTAATATGGCTTGAGAATGGCTACCCCGTCCAAAAGTAGCATCAATGTAAATTCCTTCAGACGCAGTCAATAGATGAGTAACTGCTTCCTCGAGCAGAACGGGAATATGTTGGTGAAAAATTTCGCTCATACGGCAAGCTGCCATGTTAATAAATAAACTCCCTGTATATCACAATGAAATGGACTTCACTTCATCCGGTAATGCGGATTCATTCGAATTGGATTCTTCTTTCAGCCAACGTTCACGGCTTTCATCCCAATGCGTTTCATCCCATAACTCAAACTTTTTTCCTTGTCCTACTAACACAGCACGTTTATTGAGGCCTGCATAGTCTCGTAACATGGGTGGCAAAAGAATCCGTCCTTGACCATCCATTTCTACATCTGTCGCATGCCCTATCAATAAACGTTGAATCCGACGAGCAGCAGGGTTAAAACTAGGAAGTGCAGCTAGTTTTTTCTCTATCTCTACCCATTCCGGTAGAGGATAAAGCAATAAACAACGCTCTTCCGTATCAATGGTTAATACTACTGCGCTCTGGCTGTCTAATTGCAAGCGCTCGCGGTATCGAGTTGGCATCACGATCCTGCCTTTTCCATCTATGTTGACGCCATTAATACCGCGAAACACTGCATTATTCTCCTCGAGAGAAAACCCACAAGGCCTTTCTCCCAATTGAATTAAATAAAGCAGCCATAGAATCCTTGTGGGGTAAGATTAAATATACCACAATTTTCCACAAGACAACACTTTCTACCACAATTTTCCACTCCGCCACCTCGGGACTAGCGCATGCGAGGAACCGAGGATGACGGGAGCTAGAGGAGGTTTTTAAAATAATTTGAGTCAGTCGATAAGCCGGGTTCTGTCGCGGACAATCATTCATCTAGGATGTCTGTCACCAAACACCTCATGCAGCCTACCCAAACTCAGTGCGGATCACACTATTGAGTTCCTATTTGGCCTTACTCCAAGCGGGGTTTACCATGCCGGCACTGTTGCCAGTAACGCGGTGCGCTCTTACCGCACCATTTCACCCTTACCTCACAGAGACTGTAAGGCGGTATATTTTCTGTGGCACTTTCCGTAAGCTCACGCCTCCCAGATGTTATCTGGCGCTTTACCCTGGGGAGCCCGGACTTTCCTCTCTAAAAAATTTAGAGCGATTGCCTGACTGACTCGGAGGCAATTTTAGCACAATTTGTCCGATAGGGAGATATTCTTAATTGTTATTCAGGGAGAGACCCTGTCGGCGCGCAAAATGCAGTGCGAATTCTTGACTGGGTTGATTCTTGTCCATAGAAAAAGAAACACCTTGAAAAAACTCCGTTGTTTGAGTTTTCTTTGATATTAGGCTTGGCTCAAAACTATTAACTAGGTCAATGCATTTTCCTACATCAAATGAACTAATAGAGTATTTTTTAAATTCATCAGGAAAAGAAAAAGCAAGCTGAAGAACATCCCGTATCATTGCGTAATTGCTGACAAATTCTTTTAACTCTTCCCCTTCTAGCGGAGTTTGTTTATCTTTTTCATACCCCTGTATGGTTACTCTCAAAATAGATTGGAAATTACTCTCTTTTAATCTTCTTTCAAGCAGAGCCACCTTTTCTCTATCATCTTCATGTGCCATATCATTTCTCCCTTTGATTGGGTTGATATTTTGCTTGCACACCAATTCGCTGTTGTATATCTCTCGAAAAAACATTAATAAACATTGTTAAATCGTCTTGATACCGAGGATCATCCCATTTTTCTTGCACTTGAAAAAAAATAAATTCGCGTGCGCAAATATTTTTAATGTCATCCAATAATTTCGGATAAGCTTTCTCAAAAATACTATCCGGCAAAGCATCAATAATTCTTTTGATTACCGCTTTCATTTGTTCATGTGTCATACCAAACACACGTTTAATATCGACTTCTGAATTCAGGTTATAAATTAATTTACACATATCACATACAACATGCGTGACATCATCAGAAAACTCAAGCTTTTTGGGGTCCATCATTATCTCCATGAAAACAAAAAACGCCCCACAAAAACAGTATAATACAACATTCAATACGCGATGTTAGTAACATAATCTTATAAACAAAACCATATTAACATCATTAGCATTGGTGAGTTAAAAAGCTTCTCGCCAATTCGCATGCCACTTTATATTGTTTGTATTTGATTTCTTGAGATTTATTCAATCCTAAAAATAATTTAAGAATGGATAAACGGAATAAATGCAATTTCGCATGCATCAGATCGCGCTTCACAATTTTGATGACATCGACCGAGGGATAATGTTTGCTATAAAATAATAACTTTCCAGCCTTTTTTTTGCGTACGATTTCTTCCCGTGGGTTACCGCGCTCACTCGCCCCACCCACATGCTGAACAGTAACTTGTTCGCAATATCCAATCATATAGCCATGTTTGCGAATGCGAAGACAGAGATCGGTTTCTTCTGCATATAGAAAAAAGTTTTCATCAAACCCATTTATTTGCTCAAATATATCGCGACGAACTACCATACAGGCGCCTAATACGGTCGCAATTTTGCCGGGTAAATGAGTAAAGGAAGTCGTTGTTTGTTTTTGGCGAGGATAATAGGGAAAGACGGATGGCATTACCTTGTGCTCGCCATCCACAATTCGAGTACCTATCAATCCAATGTTAGGATGTTGATCCATAAACTGGGCGGCACGATACATATCAAGCTCAGTTAAGCACACGGCATCAGGATTTAACATAAAAAGATAACGCCCATGGCTCACTCGAAATGCTTGATTGTTCGCTTTGCCAAATCCTTTATTGTCATGATTGGTAATTAACGTAATCTTCGAACCAAATTGCTGCAACACCGTAACACTGTTATCGTGACTATTATTATCTACCACGATGATTTCAATATTAAGATTGCGTTGGCTCAACACTGACTCAACACACTTCTTAACGAGTTCAGCAGTATTGTAATTTATGATAATAACTGAAATATCAATCATGTACGGTTCATTCATTATTTTAAGCGCAAGCAGTATAGATGGTTAGTCTCGCATAAAGCAAGACCTCTAAAAATACCGCTTCTTTTCACTAAGGTGAGTCTTAGCTTTCAGATTGGCCTGCTTTTTTCGCTAAGGCCATTTCATATAAAACATTTTTTCGCTCACCAGTAATCTTGCTAGCTAAGGTAGCGGCTTGCTTTAGGGGTAGCTCATCTAGGAGGATGTCTAATACATTTTCCGGAAAAACTTCTTTAGTTGGACTCTTTTCTTCCTCGACACCCTGGATCAAGATAATACACTCACCTCGTAATTCATTAGGATGTCTTTCAAAATGAGTGATCAATTCTTGGAAACGACCTGGCAAAACTGATTCATGTATTTTAGTTAATTCACGCGCAACAACCCCTTGTCGTGACGGGCCAAATACTTCTGCCATGGTTTGTAGGGTGGATAATAATCGATGTGGCGCTTCGTAAAAAATCATGGTTCGTGGCTCATGCAATAACAAGGCTAATCGATGCCGGCGAGCTTCTTGTTTTGCCGGTAAAAAACCTTCAAATGTAAATCGATCCGTCGGTAAGCCAGCCACACTTAAAGCCGCAATGGCAGCACAAGCACCTGGTATAGTCACCACTGTCATGCCAAGAGCTTTTGCCTTTCTGACTAAATGAAACCCTGGATCACTCACTAGCGGTGTACCAGCATCACTAATTAATGCTATAGATTCCCCTTGCTCTAAAAGATCTAAAATGGCAGCAAGACGCTCGCGTTCATTAAATTCATGCAAAGAAACAATAGGTTTATGAATTGAATAATGCTTTAATAAAGGCGCAGCATGTCTTGTATCTTCAGCCGCAATTCTATCTACCGATTTTAAGATTTCAATGGCTCGTAACGTTATATCCTGCAAATTACCTATGGGTGTTGCAACCACATACAATGTGCCTATTTTATCATTTTGCATAGAGACTCATCTTTATCATGGAAAAAAGTATTGTACCTAATAGATTAATCATGGGTAAGCAAGCAGAACAAAAAGCTTGTCAATTTTTACAATCCCAGGGATTGGAATTATTGGAACAAAATTATCGCTGTTTCCAAGGTGAAATTGATTTAATTATGCAAGATAAGCATAGCATCGTATTTGTAGAAGTCCGCTGGCGTAGCCGTGTTGATTATGGTACCGCGCTTGAGTCGGTAAATACACGCAAACAAAATAAATTAATCAAAGCAGCGGCCCATTTCCTGCAGAAGAAAAAGTGGTTATATCAAGTCAACAGCCGCTTTGATATCATCGGCATTCATTTTCTTAGTGGAAAATCTGAATTTGAATGGGTTAAAAATGCTTTTTCAATCAATGACCAATCAGGTTTATAATGTTGCCCACACAAGGTCAGCCGTTAACAGATGAGAATGAGTCCACACTTATGAATAGTATTATTGAGCGTATTAAAAGTAATTTCACTGACAGCATTCAGACGAAAATTAATTCAGCCGACTCTCTCCTCACTATCATCGCTGAAGCCAGCGAGGAAATCGTGCAAGCTCTGCTCGAGGGGCATAAAATTTTAAGCTGTGGTAACGGAGGCTCGGCCTGTGATGCGCTTCATTTTAGCTCAGAAATGCTGAATCGTTTCCGACACGAACGTCCAGGATTGCCCGCTATCGCGCTAAGCTCAGATATTCCTACTCTTACCGCCATAGCCAACGATTACCATTTCAGTGATATATTTGCGAAACAAATACGCGCCATTGGCCATCCAGGCGATTTACTGCTCGCCATTTCTACCAGTGGTAACTCCGCTAATGTGGTGAATGCCGTCAAAGCGGCCCATGATAAAAACATGGGGGTTATTGCATTAACTGGCTATGATGGTGGTAAAATAGTCGACCATTTAAATGAGAAAGACATTGAAATACGCGTTCCCGCCCACGATACTGCGCGGATCCAAGAAACACATATATTAATCATCCATTGCCTATGCGACATTGTTGACTTTAGGTTATTCGGTCACGGAGAAATAACAACATGAATCGAATTTTTAAACACACCTTATTTATTCTTTGTTTAGCATTCAGCTTACAAGGATGCATTTTTGTTGCTGGAGCAGCTGCAGGAGCGGCTGCCATTGCTGTGGTCTATGATCACCGCACCATTCAAAAAACGATAGAAGATACGGACCTTGCCAATAAAATAGTTGATAAATATCGAGCTTACCCAAGCATCTACAATGAAAGCCATATTGAGGTCACAGTATTCAATCGCATCGTCCTCCTGTCAGGCGAAACAGCAAATCCAGCCGTAAAGCAACAAGCGGAAGAGATAGCAAGATCTGTTCCAGGTATCACTCGTATTTACAATCAAATTGCTATCCAAGGTCCCACATCATCATTAACTCGTACCAGTGATTCCTGGATCACGACAAAGATAAAGAGTCAGATGTTAGCAACACAAAATTTGCAATCTAGCAGCATCAAAGTCGTGACAGAAAATGGCGTTGTTTTTCTCATGGGCATAGTCTCTCGTCAACAAGCAGATACTGCTGTAGACATCGCAAGACAAGTGTCTGGTGTACAGAAGGTGGTGAAGATTTTTCAATATACGAATAGCTAGAAAAAATTCACAAAATCAAGAGAGTGTTAGATGAACTGTGCCAGATTGCGCAGCGTTGTTCACGCACACTCTCTCAAAATGAAAGCAAACTCTTTAGTCGTTACTAGAGGAAGATAATCTATTGAGCTTAGGACGGATAGGCTCGTCAACAAGCTGCGGTACACGCTCCAGCTGGGGTTTTTTCTCACTCATAAAACCGCAATGCAGGCTTCCTATTCGTGTTCCTAGCGGCTTTGCACGACTATTTGCTGGATAGGGTTGATTTGCTAGGCCTGGCGTTGTTACATCATTATCATTAAATCGTTGTTGATTTAATTGAACTCTGCTGCTTGTGACATTTTCTGTACCCAAATTTTGCGAATTATACAAACCCGCTGGGTCTTGCTCTGCTAGTTGTTGCTCTGCTACTAGCCGTGGTATGTCTAGTAGCTTTGCTAGTGCTACAGTACAAGCAGCAACGCGATCTGCATTAACTGATGATTTTATATAAGAACCAACCGCTAACCCATAAAAACTTAGAGCTATCTGAAGGTCAACGTTTCTATTTTCTTCTATAGAACTCCCGTTTTGATGAGACAATTTAGGTGAAGAGGTTGGGCTTGGACTCTTCGACTTGGCCTGCAACACTTTTGCAACCCGCGAAGTCGTTGAATGTTGCTTAGATTTATCAGGTGTTTCTTTGGGTATTGCTTCGATTGAAATTTCGGGCAAAGGTGAAAAGGCTTGAGAAGCGCTTGGCGATGAAGTTTTTATATTAGGAAAAGATAACATGACAGGCTCTGGTAACTCTGTAAATTTTACTGGACAAAGTTTAAGACTGCCTGCCCTGCGGCCTCCTATTTCTTTAGCTATTTCTGTATCCTTACCATATTGATCTTCTAAATAGTAGAATGATGAAAACATCTTTTGATCGGTAGAAAATAATACATTGACCTTTGCATTAATATCAGCTTTAAGTGCCTGCAAAAAAATCAATTCTACGACTTCTGTGATGACGGTTGCTTTTGCCTTTTCTTTGATAGCATTTACCTCTTCTTCGATAGCATCATCACCTAATGCTTGGATATGTTTATTAGCGATTCTTTCACAATCTTTTGTCACTCTTTTATTAAATTCATGATCCGTAGTCATCAGCCCTTTAACAAACTTATACTTGTTATCCCAATCTTCACATTGCAGGCGAAAGTCCGGAATAAACACTCCCTGACCCTCATAACCTAGTTTACTCTTATCTAAAGGTTCATCTGTCTTAGTAACACAGAAAATCATTCCCTTAAATTCAGGCAGGATCAATAAGTCTTTATTAATAGCTATCCATTTATTCACTCTTTCCTGATTTTGGGGATTAAAATGCAAAATAACTGTTGCCTTGCGGCCTTCGTTCGCAAGTTGAACTAAAGAATTTAAAATAGCTATAAATTGGCCGCGAACGACAGAATCTTCGATTTCCTCACCATCAAAACCGATACAATGGCCCATCGTGACAGAGCCTTTTGTTTTCTGAAAAGGCCCCCTTTTCCCGTTCAGCTCTAGGGTGAAGTTAGTTTGATAAACTTTGTTTTGTTCTTGCTCTTGAGTCCCTTTCACTTCTAGTTGTGAAAGTATTTCCTCTTGAGTTGGGGATGATTGTGGTCCATGGGTAAACATTTTATAACTCTCCTCTGACATTGTTTTAATAAATTGTTTTAAGCCTAATGGCAGCAGATAATGATACACAAATTCAATTAATTACTATACATTTAAAATATAACTAATCACAATGGAGTAAAAATCTATTCTCCATTTGCCGCTCCTCAACATAAAATACAGACAATGCTAACAATGATGTTATGTACATAATCTCTCACCCTGCTTTCGAAGATAAACATACGAGGTAACAGATGATAAAAAAATTATTAACTCTTGCATCAGAAGAATCTATTCCCTCGTTAGATGCAAACATCCATTACGTTGTAACAGATCAATATTCAGAAAGCATTTCACTCAAAAAAATTATTTCTTTATTACCTGGCAATATTTATTGGAAGGGTCTTGATGGCCGATATTTGGGTTGTAATAATTATTTAGCTGCCATGTGTAATTTTACATCACCAGAAGAAGTCATAGGTAAACGGTTAAGTGATATTTTCGATCCGGAAATCGCTGAGGCGGTAGAAAAAAACGATTTAGCGGTAATGTATTCAGGAACTGCGCAATACTATGAGGAGTATGGAATAGATGAGAATAGTAAGCATGCCATTTTCTTGTCCCAAAAATTACCTTTACATAACTTAAAAGGCGAAGTAGTGGGCCTTTTAGGTGTCTCCCTCGACATCACTGAACGAAAACAGATGGAAGAAGAGTTAAAGCTGGCCAAAGAAAAAGCCGAGGAATCAAATCTTGCTAAATCTCGATTTCTTGCCGTCATCAATCATGAATTACGTACACCTCTTGCCAGTATCTTAGGACTGCTAAGTTTTATCGACCGCGGAAATTTATCCGCCAAAGAACAAAACGAAATCATAAAAAATATCGAACATTGCACCAAGCATCTATTAAGTCTGGTTGATGATGTACTCGAATTTAGCCGATTAGAAACTGGCAATTTTAATTTACGCTTGAGCCCAGTTAATCTAAACGCCTTACTGCTTGAAATTTATAATATGCTTAAACCATTAGCTTATAACAAAGGCCTGGAATTAATTCTTGAGAAAAATCATCTCCCCTATAATCTTTTGGCCAATGGACGGGTTTTACGACAAATTTTTATTAACTTAATTACAAATGCGATTAAATTTACTGAGAAAGGCAGTGTAACTATTCGATTCCAGCAATTAGCCCAAACAAATCAAAAAGCTCAATTAAAAATAGATATAGTGGATACAGGGTTAGGCATTCCGAAAGATAAAGTCGATTTGATATTTGAACCATTTCAACAATTAGAAAATGCTTATACAAAACCCTCTAGTCGCAGTGGAACAGGATTAGGATTAGCTATAGTCAAAAAACTTGCTCAACTTATTGAAGCCGAAATTACAGTCACAAGCCAACTGGAGACTGGATCTATTTTTTCCATTATCGCCCAATTTGACACTACGCCTATTCTTAAAAAGCAAGAAGTCTCTATGCAGCTTTCTCCCCATCAAACCGGGAAAAAAATCTGGGAGAATAAACACATTTATCCCGATTTACTCTCTTATCAACCGTTAATTCTGTTAATTGAAGATGATCCCATTATTCAATATATCCATCAAAAAATGTTACAGGATTTAGGCTGTGAAGTGGAAATCGCTTCCTCCGGAAAAGAAGCACTGCAAAAATTAAATCGTCACCATCTTATTTTTGTTGATATCAGTTTGCCAGATGTAAGCGGTTTTGAGGTGATCAAATCTATTCGAAAACTCGCGACTATAGGCAATCTCCCAATTATTGCATTGACTGCGTATAACGGCAAAGATGAAAGATTAGCCTGCTTAGACGCTGGAGCTAATTTGTTTAAAAGCAAACCCATATCAATCGGAGTTTTACAAAAGATTCTAGTTGAATATCTAAAAAAATAACATCTCCATTACAATTCAAAAATGCGAGTTCTAACAGCCTGCAAGCAAGTCACTTCGAATAAGCTTTTAGTACTTGGGAAAGCTCTTCATAACTGATGGGCTTTGCAATAATTCGGTTCATCCCCGAACAGAATGCTTGCTGCTTATCACGCTCCAAAATATGAGCTGTCATAGCGACAATAGGTAATTCTAAAATGTGGGATCTTTACGTAATTGAAGAAGATCTGAAGCAGAAGATCAACGAATCCAGAGGTGTGCGACAATAATCGAAGTCATAAAAGAATATGAAGTTATGCTAAAAGAGCAAATAATGACATCAAAGTCTAAGAAAAATAAAAAATTACCAAAACCACTCAAAGCAAAAGATAGCCTGTACAAAAATAGCTTTCCATCATTTATGTTTTCTGGAACTGGAACACCTCAATCCACAGTTGTTATTAACGAAGACTCTAAACAACAGCCAGGCTTGGAACAAAATAAATTATCCTTGATGATTAAGGTTTCTCAATGCTGATTAAAATCTAAGATTGAGTACCACCTTTTAGTGAGACAGTAAACTATTATTCAACCAGCTTTAAAACCGGCTTACTTTTGTTATTGGTAGGTGTTTCACCCGATGGAGCCTGCTGATCATCTAACCTGTCAAGAGAAGCCGTTCCTTCTATGCCTTTCAGTTGAATAATATCATCCGTGCCGCCGCTTTCTTCTTCAGCGTCAAAAAAGATTCCTTCACCATTTTCTTCTGCATAAATAGCAAGAACAGCCTTGATGGGAGCAGAAATAATGTGGATAACGCCCGAAAAAGAAGCTTTAAATTCAATTGATTCATTAGTAATTTTCAAATCTCGAATTGCGGTAGGTGAAATGTTAAAGACAATTTCACCGCCTTCAACATAATCTTGAGGTATTTTGCTACGAGGGTTATTTGCATCAATCACTAAAATCGGATTGCATTGGCTATCGACAATCCATTGATAAAATGCACGTAATAAATACGGTCTATTTGATAGCATAACCATCTCCTTTATGCAGTTTCACTCTTAGCTAATTTTCTTAATTCCTGTTCTGCTTCAGTTAAGCTAGCTTGAAATGAATCGCGTTGAAAAACACGATCCAAGTATTTATTAATTACTTTTGATTCAGCTGGAGAAAAGGTAATTCCCCAGATAGGCAAACGCCATAAAACAGGAGCAAGACAACAGTCAACCAATGTAAATTCATCTCCCATAAAATAAGGAAACGAACTAAAAACGGGAACGAGTTGTGAGACGTAGCTTGTTAATTCTTTTGCAGAGGCTGCTCTGTCGGTAACCTTACTTGATTCCAGTTTACGAATTAGAGGACCCCATTCACGATCAAATCGATAAATAAGCAATCTAGCCTTTGCCCTAGCAACTGGGTAAACAGGCATTAACGGTGGATGAGGGAAACGCTCATCGAGATACTCAGCGATAATATTAGGCTCATATAATGCTAATTCTCTATCGACTAAGGTTGGAACACTGCCATAAGGATTAAGCTCGAATAAATCCTCTGGTTTACCACGTGATTCAACATTAATGACTTCGTAAGACACCCCTTTTTCAGCAAGAACGATACGCACCCGGTGGCTGAGGATATCAACAGCACCTGAATACAGTGTCATGACGGATCGCTTATTTGTAATGATTGCCATTGCTAACCTCTGCCTCACACAAGGAGGCTTACCTCAAAATGCAAACGTAAAAACGAACTTCGCGCGAAAAAGAAAAAAGGTGGCTGGGGGACTAGGATTCGAACCTAGGTTAACGGAGTCAGAGTCCGCAGTCCTGCCGCTAGACGATCCCCCACGCAGATGAGAACAATACGAATTATCGCTTGGAGTATTGTGTGCCCTTGCGAGCTTTATGTTTGCCAACTTTTTTACGCTCGACTTCTCGCGCGTCTCGTGTCATATACCCTGCTTTACGCAAAGCTTTTTTTATGGGGCCGCCGCCTGATGTATCATCACCTGCACCGCTTTCATCTTCATCTTCCTCAAACTTAACGAGTGCACGCGCAATACCATGTCGAATAGCACCAGCTTGGCCGTTAATACCACCGCCATCTACCGTGACTAATATATCAAACTTAGATTGCAACTCAGTCACTTCTAATGGCTGGCGAACAACCATACGGGATGTTTTACGACCAAAATATTCTTCAAGAGTCTTGTCGTTAATTATAATATTCCCTTTTCCTGCCTTTAAAAAAACACGGGCTGTAGAAGTTTTACGACGCCCTGTACCATAATAATTTTTTTCTGCCATATCCAGGTTCCTATTCAGATTTCTCAAGATTAATCACAGTAGGTTGTTGTGCACTATGAGGATGTTCAGCGCCAGCATATACTTTCAATTTGCGCAACATAGCTCGGCCCAAAGGATTTTTAGGTAACATGCCCTTCACTGCGAGTTCAATAATTTTGGTAGGATCTTTATCTTTTAATTTTTCAAATGTCGTTTCTTTCAAGCCACCTGGATAACCAGAATGACGATAATACCTTTTTTCTAATGCTTTGTTTCCAGTTACTTTTATCTGAGAAGCATTGATAACAACAATATAATCACCCGCATCAGCGTGTGGTGTGTATTCTGGTTTGTGTTTCCCGCGTAAATATTTCGCTATTTGAGTCGCCAATCGACCTAAAATTTTGTCAGATGCGTCAACGAGATACCACTTATGTTCTACATTTTCATCGGTTGCAAAATACGTTTTCATCGTTAATCCTATGAATGATATGCTAAAGCCCTAAAAGCGCCAGAATTGTATAGTAACCCACTAAAACAAGCAAGTAGCAGGTCTTTATTTCAGGCATTCCAGAAGGAATCTCTATGCTGGTTTTCTCGCTAGAAAACGTGCCATCCAGACGCATCAAACCTAATGTTAAAACTCCTAAGCGAGAATCCATTCTTTAATTGCGTTCTCTCTGCATGATTCAAAGCAGTATAAAGAAATCGCATTATACCACAAAATAAAAGAGTTGAAGTGAACTTACTCTCGTTTCAAGAGCACTTTATTCTGCAAAAAAAGCCATTTTGCCGTGTTTTTCTGTATTTTTTTATAAAAAACTCTCGCAAAATTTTATAAAAATGCTATTTTATTTATGTCTTTTACTTTCTGAGGAATCATCATGGCTGGAAAAAAATCTGCATCTAAAATGAAAAGGAAGTCAGGAAATGGGAAAAGCGCTGCTGCTAAAATGTCAGCGAAAAAAATGCCCACAATAAAAGAGCCACTATCCAAGAGTGGTATGATCAAGACGATCACCGACGTCACTTGCCTTAGCAAAAAAGATGTCGTTGCAGTGCTTGATTGCTTCACTCAAGTGATCGAGAAACACGTTAAATCAGGCGGTCCAGGCATATTCGTTATGCCAGGTCTAATGAAAATTAGCGTGGTCAAAAAACCAGCGCGACCAGCTCGCAAAGGTATTAACCCGTTCACTGGCGAAGAAATCATGATCAAAGCCAGACCTGCTTACAAGGCAGTAAAAATCAAAGCGCTCAAAAAATTAAAGGAAATGGTTGCTTAAGCGTCATTTCTAATTAAACAAAAATCCCCACTTTTTGTATAGAAAAGTGGGGATTTTTTTGTCTGAGAATATTTTTGATGGGTTTATTCTAGGACGTGTTGACATAATTGGCAGCAACTCCTCCTTGTTGTTATTAAGTAAAGCGCAGGAGGGCGGAGCCCGACGAGCCATTAATAACAACAAGGAGGAGTTGCTGCCAAATTATGTCAACACGTCCTAGATATCAGCCTTTTCTGCATGGTAGAGACATACTCAATGACTCTCCAGCACTGTTTTCACTCGGCTCGCAAGTTGTTCAGCTAATTCTTTTACATGTGATTCGTCTTCGCCTTCTACCATGATACGAATTAATGGCTCTGTTCCAGAACGGCGCAAAAGAACACGTCCTTTATCTCCGAGTTCGTGCTCAATTTCTTTAACAGCGAGCTGAATAGCTGCCTCATTGATAGATTCATTCTGTTGGGTTACTTTCACATTCACTAAAACTTGAGGATATTTTTTTAATCCCTGACGCGCCTCTGCCAATATCAGATGTTCTTGTCGCAAAGCAGCAAGCACTTGCAAAGCAGTAATAATCCCATCACCCGTCGTTGTTGTTTCCATACAAACGATATGGCCTGAAGGTTCACCACCCCAATGCCATTGACGCTTAGATAATTCGCTTATGATATATCGGTCACCTACAGGCATTCGAACAAACTCAAGTCCTAAGTCTGTGAATAGCATGCTCAAAACCAAGATTTGACATAACCGTACCAACTATACCGCCTTTAAGTGAACCACGCATGACTTTATGTTTGATGATGATATACAGTAATTCATCGCCATCAAGAATATGTCCCCTGATGATCGACCATCACAACTCGATCACCATCACCATCCAAAGCAACCCCTAAATCAGCATGATGCTCAAGCACTTGTTGTCTTAGCACTTCAGGATGAGTAGCACCACAATCGAAATTAATATTCAAACCATTCGGCTCAACACCAATTTCGATGACTTCAGCACCTAATTCACGGAACACATTCGGAGCAATGTGATAAGCAGCACCATGAGCGCAATCTACAACGATCGTGAAACCATTTAAGACAATGTCAGAAGAAACGGTGCTTTTGCAAAATTCAATGTAGCGGCCGGGAGCGTCAACAACGCGAACAGCCTTACCTAATTCAGCTGAATCGACTGTCGTCATAGGTTGCTCTAACTGTTCTTCAATAGCAAATTCAATGCTGTCGGGTAATTTGGTACCTTGAGCAGAAAAAAATTTAATCCCGTTATCATAATAGGGATTATGAGAAGCACTGATAACGATACCAGCTTGCGCACGTAAGGTACGCGTCAAATAAGCAATGGCTGGCGTGGGCATAGGCCCAAGTAAGTGAGTATCAATACCAGCAGCAGATAATCCCGATTCAAGCACTGACTCAAACATATAGCCAGAAATTCGCGTATCTTTACCAATGAGTACTTTACCATTTCCTTGTCGAGCAAGCACTTTTCCCACTGCCCATCCCAATTTCAACACGAATTCAGGCGTTATAGGCCATACGCCCACACGACCACGAATGCCATCGGTGCCAAAATAGCGGCGAGTTTTATGCGCTGGAGTA
This sequence comes from uncultured Gammaproteobacteria bacterium, assembly GCA_963711205.1. GTDB lineage: Bacteria > Pseudomonadota > Gammaproteobacteria > DSM-16500 > DSM-16500 > Aquicella. The sequence continues at coordinate 804,289 of CAVQDE010000001.1, read as the reverse complement.
GTCATTTCAGTTGATGCTTGTACCATTTGCTGAGGCCGTACCTGTTCCTTCGTTTTCACTGCCCAATTTGAGCTCTATTTGCTTCTCATCTGTTCCATTTTCATCTTCTGCTTTCTTGGATTTATCAGAATCCTTATTGTCGCCAGCTACTGGGTTCCCTGACAGGCCTTCCAGCCATAATATCTTGTATCTGCTCTTGGCCTAATGTTTCATATTTAACGAGCGCTTGAGCCATAGTATGTAATTTTTCGATATTTTCCCTGAGGATTTGTTCTGCGCGTTGATAGTTGTGTTCAATAATCTGCCTTACTTCTGAATCGACCAAACTTGAAGTCGCTTCTGAAACATCTTTATGGCGTGTTATTGAATGCCCGAGAAATACTTCTTCATCATCAGCACCCAAGGTCAATGGACCCACTTTCTCAGACAAGCCCCATTTAGTGACCATGTTGCGTGCGATTTCAGTCGCTTTTTGAATGTCATTAGAAGCCCCAGTTGTCACTTTGCTGACGCCAAAGATAATTTCCTCGGCTAATCGACCACCAAATAAGCTTGATAGCTTGCTTTCAAGATATTCTCTTGTATAGCTGTAACGATCACCTTCAGGTAAAAACATGGTAACGCCCAATGCTCTACCCCGAGGAATAATGGTTACCTTATGCACCGGATCATGTGATGGCATCATAAGACCGACGATAGCATGGCCTGCTTCATGATAAGCAGTGAGTTTCTTTCTCTTCATCTGACATGACCATAGAGCGTCGTTCCGCCCCCATGATCACCTTATCTTTTGCTTTCTCAAAATCTTCCATCTCGACCGTGCGCTTATTGGCACGAGCGGCAAATAAGGCTGCTTCGTTTACGATATTCGCCAAATCAGCCCCAGAAAATCCTGGTGTACTACGTGCAATGACAGCCACATTCACATCATTTGACACAGGCACTTTGCGGCTATGCACACGTAATATCTGCTCACGACCTCGCACATCTGGCAAGCCAACGACTACTTGTCGATCAAATCGGCCAGGACGAAGTAAAGCAGGATCTAATACATCCGGTCTATTGGTTGCTGCCACAACAATGACACCTTCGCTGCCTTGGAATCCATCCATCTCAACTAATAATTGATTTAAAGTTTGTTCGCGCTCATCATGACCGCCGCCTAATCCTGCGCCACGATGACGACCCACTGCGTCAATTTCATCGATGAAAATGATGCAAGGAGCTTGCTTTTTCGCCTGCTCAAACATGTCACGAACACGAGAAGCACCTACACCGACAAACATTTCCACAAAATCAGATCCAGATATGGTAAAGAACGGTACTTTTGCTTCGCCTGCCACCGCTCGCGCTAGCAAGGTTTTACCCGTTCCAGGAGGTCCTACTAACAATACCCCGCGAGGAATTTTTCCACCTAAGCGTTGGAATTTGCCAGGATCTTTTAAGAAATCCACTAACTCTTTTACTTCTTCTTTCGCTTCTTCACATCCTGCTACATCGGCAAACGTGATTTTTACTTGATCTGAATTCAACAATCGCGCGCGACTTCGACCAAATGAAAACGCACCACCTTTTCCTCCACCAGCTTGTTGGCGTAAGAGATATATCCAAATTGCAAAGATAACAATCCATGGAAGTAAACTAATGAGATGGGCTAATAAACCAGGTTGTTCTGGTGGCTTACCTTTGACCACAATATTTTTATCTAATCATCTGCTGCAGCAAAGCAGCATCTTGAGGCATAGGGAGATAGGTAGTGAAGGTCTGATTGTTTTGCAAGGTTCCATTCACGTATTGATCCGTGATAGTAACCGACTTGACGTTGCCTTCTTTAATATCGTTAACAAATTCAGAATAACTAATCCGCTTTTCTGGTTCTCGTTTTGGACCAAAGTTATTAAACACAGAGATTAAAATAATCCCTATCACCAACCATAAAAGTATCGTCTTGATTGCATCGTTCACGTCGGCTGACCTCTTTCAAAACGTCATTTCAATGACGTTATATTGTCTAAGCACAATCATCGATTACGCTTAGACAATAATAATAGGTGCGTAATCCTTACTTTCTATCCTTTTCATTAAGTATAAGATAATCATACCTAATCTGGAGGCTATAAACTACAAGACCCGCTAATTCAACTCCTCTTTTCCTTTAAACCACGCGCTAAAATATATATTTCGCGTGATCGGCCTCGTGATGCTTTTGGCTTACAAACTGTGACGCTTTTAAAATGTTTTTTTAAATCAGCAAGAAACACATCAAATCCTTCACCTTGGAAAACCTTAATCAAAAATCCGCCGGTTTGATCTATGACTTGCAGAGCAAAATCCAATGCTAATTCAGCAAGATACATAGAACGGGGAATATCAACACTTTCATTACCACTCATATTAGGCGCCATGTCAGATATGACCCAGTCTGCTTTACCTGTTGATAATTGTTGCAGCAGCATGCTCAAAATAGCCTCATCAGAAAAATCACCTTGTATGAAGTCAACATGATCAATAGGCTCCATAGGCAACAAATCTAGCGCAATAACACGTCCTTTTGGCTTAACGAGATCAACAACCAGTTGCGACCAGCCACCGGGTGCAGCACCTAAATCTATGACAGTCATACCTGATTTAAATAAATGATATCGTTCCTGTAATTCAAGTAATTTATAAACGGCTCGAGAGCGATAACCTCTTTGTTGAGCTTGTTTAACATACGTGTCAGAAAAATGCTCTTTTAACCATCTACGACTGCTTTTAGTAGGCATAGTGACCTAAATATAGGCTACCTCAACGATTTCATACACAATCATCCCTTCAGGTGTAGTGACCTCTACCGTGTCACCCTCATATTTGCCAATAAGAGCTCGGGCAACTGGGGATGTCACTGAAATTTTGTTATTATTGATGTCCGCTTCATCCTCGCCGACAATTTGATAAGAAATGGAAGACCCATCATTATTCGTTAGTGTGATAGTCGCACCAAAAATCACTCGGCCAGAGTTTTCTATTGTCGTGATATCAATAACATGCGCGACAGAAAGCTTAGATTCAATTTCGAGTATCCGTCCTTCAATAAAGCCCTGTTGTTCACGAGCAGCGTGATATTCTGCATTTTCTTTTAAATCTCCATGTGCCCGCGCTTCTGCAATAGCATTAATCACTTTGGGACGTTCAACTTGCTTCAACCGAGTTAATTCTTCACGCAGTTTTTCTGCGCCGCTTACTGTCATGGGTACTTTTTGCATACCTATCACTCCTCCTCCATTTGATCTACACAAACATTACGCCTCACTCTAATCACTATAACTTCATATCTTCAAAAAACTTTTTGACTTTATTAAACCATGAACTTGATTTAGGACTGTGCTTGTTGTTAGCTGACATTGTTTTCTCAAATTGATTCAATAATTCTTTTTGTTTTGCCGTCAAATTAATAGGTGTCTCAATTTGCACTCGGCACATTAAATCACCAGGATCTCCTCCACGAACTGAAGGCACTCCCATACTTTTAACACGAAAAACTTTACCCGTCTGTGTTTCTGGTGGAATTTTTAACTTCACCCGGCCATGCAAGGCAGGGACTTCAAATTCACCACCCATAGCTGCTATGACAAAACTTATAGGAACATCGCAATATAAATTTTTACCGTCTCGTTCAAAAAGAGAATGCGGCTGAACTTGAATTTGAATGTAAAGATCACCTGACATAGCGTTAGATTCACCAGCTTCACCTTCTCCGCTGAGTCGTATGCGATCACCTGTATCCACCCCTTGAGGAATTTTAACAGACAGTTTTTTATTCTGCTTGCGTCGTCCTCGACCATGACAATGCAGACAGGGACTTTGAATCACACGTCCCTTACCATAACAAGTCGGACAGGTTTGCTGCACAGTAAAAAAACCTTGCTGCATGCGTATTTGACCATGTCCATCACAATCTGAACAAGTCACAGGTGATGTCCCAGGACGAGCGCCCGTACCATGACAATCTGTACAAGAGATCAGGGTTGGAATCGTAATTTCAGCAGTTTTGCCAAATACAGCATCTTCAAGAGTAATTTCTAGCGTGTAATATAAATCAGAGCCTCGTTGCGGCCCACCACGTCCCCCGCCAAAAATGTCACCGAAAATATCGCCGAAAATATCACCAAAATTCATGCCTCCCATGCCCGCATTACCAAATCCCCCGGCTCCTTCCATAGCAGCATGACCAAATTGATCATAGGCAGACCGCCGACGGCTATCAGAGAGTATCTCATAAGCCTCTTTTATTTGCTTTAAATTTCTCTTCTGATTGTTTGTCATTTGCATTACGGTCTGGGTGATGTTTCATTGCTAATCGACGATAGGTTTTTTTAATTTCCTCCTCGCTAGCATTGCGTGACACACCTAGAACTTCATAATAATCTCGCTTCGTCATGATGGTTTCTTCCAAAAAACATACATCCTCCCCATTCTCTTTCCCTGCCTTGATAGGGAGAAAGCAAGTGAGGAGGAATGATCCAGTCTTTTAATTATGAATCACGTTTGTTGTCATCTTTCACTTCTTCAAATTCCGCATCGACAACATTATCACTCTTCTTCTCGGCACTTCCCTGCCCTTGATCGCCTGGTGCTTGTTGTTGTGATGCCGTTTGTTCTGACTGGCTATGCGCATATAGACGTTCCGCCATTTTACTTGAAGCTTCGGTTAAATCTTTGGTCTTTGCTTCTATTTGATCTTTATTGTCTGACTTCATAGCTTCTTTCAATGCTTCTATTGCACGCTCAATAGCTTGTCGCTCATCAGCTGTTACTTTATCGCCAGCTTCTTTCATAGATTTTGTCACTGCATGAATCATGTTATCCGCTTGATTGCGTGCACCCACTAAGTTCATGGAATTTGCGATCTTCCGCTGCATTCGCTTCAGCATCTTTCACCATCTTTTCTACTTCGGCCTCACTTAATCCTGAGGAAGCTTGAATCTTGATGGATTGTGCTTTACCGGTGGCTTTATCTTTTGCAGATACATGCAAAATACCATTGGCATCGATATCAAATGTCACTTCAATTTGCGGCATGCCGCGTGGTGCTGGCGGAATGTCGGTTAAATCAAAACGACCTAATGATTTATTCGCAGATGCCATTTCACGTTCACCTTGCAATACATGAATGGTCACAGCTGTTTGATTATCTCCAGCTGTTGAGAAAACTTGCGCTGCTCGTGTTGGGATTGTTGTATTTTTCTCAATCAGTTTAGTCATCACTCCACCCATGGTTTCAATACCTAAAGAAAGTGGTGTCACGTCTAACAAGAGCACATCTTTGATCGCACCCGATAATACCGCGCCTTGAATTGCAGCACCAATGGCAACAGCTTCATCAGGATTAACATCTTTACGTGGTTCTTTACCAAAGAATTTACGCACCGTTTCCTGAACTATAGGCATACGCGTTTGACCGCCGACAAGAATGACATCATCAATTTTGCCGGCATCCATATTCGCATCTTTCAGTGCAATCTTGCAAGGCTCGACAGTGCGTTGTACCAAATCTTCAACCAATGATTCCAATTTAGCGCGGGTAATTTTGATGTTCATGTGCTTTGGGACCTGTTGCATCTGCCGTGATGTATGGCAAATTGACTTCGGTTTGTTGGGTTGACGATAGTTCAATTTTCGCTTTTTCTGCGGCTTCTTTGAGACGTTGCAATGCAAGCGGATCTTTGCGCAAATCAATGCCGGTTGAATTTTTGAATTCGTCAATCAGATAATTCATTAAGCGTTGATCGAAATCTTCACCACCCAAGGAAAGTATCACCGTTGGTAGATAACACTTCAAATTGATGCTCACCATCCACTTCAGCAATTTCAATAATAGAAATATCGAAAGTACCGCCACCTAAGTCATAAACAGCAATTTTGCGGTTGCCAGGCTTTTTGTCCAGACCATATGCAAGAGCAGCTGCTGTGGGTTCGTTAATAATACGTTTGACTTCAAGTCCTGCGATTTTGCCTGCATCTTTGGTGGCCTGACGTTGCGAATCATTGAAATAAGCAGGAACGGTGATAACCGCTTCTGTGACTTCATGACCTAAATAATCTTCAGCTGTCTTTTTCATCTTCATTAAGATTTGAGCAGAAACTTGAGGCGGCGCTAAGTCTTTATTGCCTAATACTTCCACCCACGCATCGCCATTATCTGCTTTAATAATTTTGTAAGGCACGGTTTCTTGCATACGACGAACCATGGGTTCATCAAATCGACGGCCAATCAAACGCTTAACAGCATAAATTGTATTCTTTGGGTTGGTCACCGCTTGGTGTTTGGCGGGCTGGCCAACGCGAATTTCATTGTTATCCAAGTAGGCAACAATCGAAGGCGTGGTACGAGCACCTTCCGAATTTTCAATGACCTTTACTTTGTCTCCTTCCATGACAGCCACGCAGGAGTTAGTGGTACCTAAGTCTATGCCTATGATTTTATTTGTAGCCATAATGCTCTCCGCTAACGTTATCTATTTATTGTACATAAGGGCAATTCATCATTTTTCAATATCTTTAATATCTATTCCTCTGCCTTCGCCACCACTACCAAGGCGGGTCTTAGCAAACGATTATTCAGAGTATAGCCTTTCTGCAATACCGAGATGACCGTGCCCGGTTTAGTCTTAGGCTGATATTGCATAGAAATGGCTTGCTGAAATTCTGGGTCAAAAGGCTCTGAAATCGGGTTAATTTGTTTTACTCCGTATTTCTCTAAAGCCGCATAAAACATTTTTAAGGTGAGATTCACCCCTTCAACGATAGATTGCGTTGCGCTATCCGTATCAGCGGGAGTGCTGGTAACACATAGCTCGAGACTATCCACAATAGGCAACAGTTCCGTCATAAATTTTTCTAATGCATATTTATGCGCATTTGCAACATCACGCTCCATACGACGCGCGGTATTCTCATTCTCTGCCTGCATCCGTAAAATACGCTCCCAATATTGATTCGATTTTTGTTCAGCTTCATCGAGCTTTTGTAACACTTCTTCATAATCAGGATGGGTCAATAATTCTTGAGGATGGTCTTCATTGGATTTCTCAGATTTATTTTTTTTCGGCTTGCTTTCAAATTCATTATCAGGTGTATCATTTGCCATGACTCATTCTCCCTCACATTTCGTCTGTTTACTGAATATATGGACGAAGTGGTAAGATTCAAGGTAGGTTAGCAAATGAATGACGAATTTTCTTGATAGATCAAAGGGATCCGAGGATTTGATTATGGTATCACAGTTTAGCGTCATTGGAATTTATGGCCGGGCCAAAAATCCTGGTGTTACTGAGACATTGAAAGCCTTGGTGAGCTATTTACGCAGCCTCAACCAAACCATTCTCGTTGATGAAGAAACAGCCTACGCAATAGAAGATGCTTCGCTTACCTCTGTTTCACGGGATGAATTGAGTAAACGTTGCAAACTATTAATTGTGGTAGGTGGTGATGGCAGCTTGCTGCATGCGGTTCATGCTATTGTCAATGATGAAATTCCCGTTCTGGGAGTTAATCGTGGACGTCTTGGTTTTCTCACCGACATTCTTCCCACTGAACTTAAGAAGATTAAAGCGATTTTGGCTGGGGATTATATTCTTGAAAAACGTTTTCTTCTGACCACAACTGTTGAGGATGCTCAAGGAAAAATACTGGGCCAAGATGATGCGTTAAATGAAGTCGCACTGATTCCTGATTCTGTTCCTCATATGAATCAATTTGAAATCTACATCGATGATCATTTTGTGTGCAGCCAAAATTCAGATGGGCTCATCGTTGCGACACCCACTGGATCGACTGCTTATGCATTGTCGGGAGGCGGACCCATTTTGCATCCTCAACTCGATGCCATAGTGATTGTGCCTATGTTTCCCCATTCGCTTAACATGCGGCCTATTGTCATTGACGGGCATCGCCGCATTACGATTTCCATTAGTCCCCATAATATGGCTACACCACGTTTGACCTGCGATAGCCAATCATTCATTAGTACACCCCCGGGGAGTCATATCACCATCTTAAAAAAACCTCAGCATTTACACTTAATTCATCCGTTGGATTATGATTATTACGAAACATTACGCAGTAAGCTTCATTGGGGACGCAAATTACACTATTCAGAGTAGGCATGTCATATGTTAAATCAAATCCATATTCGTGATCTCGCTACCATAGAAGAATTGCACCTCACTCTTAATGAGGGCAGTACTATGATTACAGGCGAAACAGGCGCGGGCAAATCGATTTTTATCGAGGCTATCGAATTAGCATTGGGTGGACGCGCATCACCTAACATGATACGCCCAGGAAAAGACAAAGCGGACATCAGTCTTAGTTTTGATATCACCGACTTTCCCCATGTCATCGAACGGTTAAGCAGTTTAGACCTCTATCAAGATCATCCCGAATGTATAATACGACGTGTCATTGGAAGTGACGGACGGTCACGGAGTTATGTCAATGGATCTCCCTCACCTTTGCAACTAGTCAAAGAACTAGGAGAATTCTTATTCCATCTTCACAGTCAGCATGAGCAACAAGTTTTACTGAAAGCAGATACGCAGCGCGATATGCTAGATCGTTTCGCTGATCATTTGCCTTTGGCTCTACGTGTAAAACGAGTAGCAGAAACCTGGAAAGAGAGGGATCAACAAATACAACATCTGCGCACCCAGACGCTTGAACGGAAAAATCGTTTTGATTACTTACGCTTTCAGCTCGATGAATTAGACACTGTGAAATTGCTGCCGGGAGAGTGGGAGACATTGGAAGCTGAACATCATAGATTAACTCATGCAGAAGAATTGATGCGCCACATCCAGCAAGTTGTGCAGCTCATGGCGAGAAAATGAAAATCAAAATATCCTCTCTTTGCTCAACGATGCACGCAAACTATTTGATGTCATCCATACGATGGAACCGAAAGCAAATGAATGGATGAATACACTGAATTCTGTTTTGATTCAGTTAAGTGATTTAGACTCCGAACTACAAAATTATCTCTCAAGTGCTGATCTTGATCCTGACCGATTGCGGCTTATCGAGGAACGAGTTAGTCAAATTTTTAATTTATCGCGTAAACATAAAATTTCTCCGCAATGATTTAAGTGAATTGCAAAAACAATTACGCAATGAGCTTAATACATTAGAAGCAAGCGATGAAACACTAGTAACACTGGAAGCACAACAAAGTGAACTCGAACAAGAATATAAAATGTTTGCGGAAAAATTGAGTCAAAGCCGCGAACAAGCAGCACTTAGATTAGAAAAAGAAATCACCGCCACCATTCGTTCTCTCTCTTTGCCTCATGCTGAATTTAAAATTGCGCTAGAGAAAGATCAAACTCCTTTCTCCTTGCATGGCAATGAAAAAGTCATTTTTCTAATCAAAACAAATCCGGATCAATCCTTGCAGCCACTTGCAAAAGTCATTTCGGGTGGTGAGCTATCGCGATTAAGTTTGGCAGCGCATCTTGCTCTCGCTAATCAAACCAGCATACCGACACTCGTTTTTGATGAAGTCGATACGGGATTAAGTGGTGCCACAGCCGAAAAAATTGGAAAATTATTGCGGAAATTAGGTAATGCGTATCAAGTATTTTGTGTGACACATCAACCACAAGTCGCTGCTTGTGGTCATTATCATTTATTGGTGGAAAAATATTTTGTTGCTAATAGCACGCATACGCGCTTACGTTTACTCAATACGGAAGAAAAAACCCAAGAAATAGCCCGCATGTTGGGTGGTGAGAAAATCACACAAAAAACATACGAACATGCGGAAGAATTACTCCAAGGCGCTTAATGATCCGCTCAATTTTATGGTTTCCTTTCTGCAACTCTGCGTGACTTATCCAGCATCTAACAAATAATCTATCCTGTTTGATTGGCGTGCACCTTGATGCGCCATCAAGCTCTAACCACTTTAGCGCAAAGATCTGAACGCCGCGCGGAGTTCTTCAGCAAAGAGTTGCGGTTGTTCCCACGCCGCGAAGTGACCACCCTTGTTCACCTCATGGAAATAGATGAGCTTGGGATAGGCGCGCTCGGTCCAGCTTCTTGGTGCGCGATAGATCTCACCGGGGAATACTGTCACGGCAACAGGGACCGAAATGTCTGCCGTCTTCTGTGACACGGCGTTAAAGTTGTTGTTGTTATTTTCCCAGTAGAGCCGTGCGGAAGAGACAGCGCTATTCGTCAACCAGTAGAGCGTGGTGTCATCAAGCATCTCATCTTTAGTGAGTGATTTTTCGGGATCGCCACCGCTATAAGTCCATTGGGCGAATTTGTCATACATCCAGGCAGCAAGGCCAGCGGGCGAATCCGTCAATCCGTATCCGAGGGTCTGTGGGCGGGTGGACATCATGGCACCATAGGCAGCATTCTTCGTGAAAAAGGTGTTCAATGAATCGAACGCAGCTTTTTCTTTGGCGGACAGCCCGGCCGGTGCCGGATCGCCATCTTGTAACGCCTTCGCCACATCAGGTGGCACAGTTGCGGGCATGTTGACGTGGATGCCAAGTAGTCCCGGTGGTGCCTGACGCCCCATAGCGTCGGCTACCACTGAACCCCAGTCACCGCCTTGAGAAACGTAACGCTTGTACCCAAGCCGTTTCATGAGAACGTCCCAGGCACGTGCAATGCGATCAGGATTCCAGCCAGGATTTTTTGGCTGGCCGGAAAAGCCATACCCGGGCATCGATGGAATGACGACATCGAAGGCATCCTCTGCACGACCACCGTAGGCTGTAGGATTAGTAAGCGGACCAATGGCTTTCACGATCTCCAAGATGGAGCCAGGCCAACCATGGGTGATAATCAGCGGTAGTGCGTTCTTATTTTTGGATTTGACCCAAATAAACTGGATGTCGATCCCGTCAATCTTGGTCACGAACATCGGCAACGCGTTCAACTTAGCTTCGACTTTACGCCAGTCATAGCTCGTTCCCCAATAGCGCACAAGCTCCTTTAGCTTCGCCAGTTGGACACCCTGGGATTGATCAGTGACTGTCTCTTTGTCCGGCCACCGCGTAGCTGCAATGCGTTTGCGCATGTCGATGAGCTGCGCCTCCGGAAAATGAACGTGGAAGGGATGGATGGATGTGTCTTCTGCTGCGGTTTGATTAGCGTTCTGCTGACTAATACTAATATTGGCAGTCTGGGCACCAGTGATTGAAGTGGTCTGTGCAAAGCTGATGGAGCCAAAAAAAAGAGCATATGAGAATGCTGAGATGGTTATACCAATTACGTTTGTTGTTGCGGTAAATAGTGGTTTGAGCTTGTCCATATAGAATCTCCTTTCCTATTGAAAATAGCTTTGCCTAAGTACAATCAACTTTTCTTCTGACATTTTCCGCAAATACCATAAATATTTAAACTGTGATCAGTAATTGTATAACCTGCTTGTTTCGCAATTTCTTCTTGACGCTTCTCAATAACGTCATCAACAAATTCTTCTACATGACCACATTTCACACATACCAAATGATCATGGTGCGCGCCATGATCCATTTCAAACACAGATTGTCCGCCTTCAAAATGATGCCGTACGACTAACCCTGCTTCTTCAAATTGGGTTAATACTCTATAAACTGTTGCAAGGCCAATATCATCATTCGATTCTAACAATACGCGATAAATATCTTCCGCACTTAAATGATGTTCTTTAGATTTTTCTAAAATTTCTAGAATTTTTAAGCGTGGTAACGTGACTTTTAACCCAACTTTTTTTAAATCCTTATCGTTGCTCAACATGATCTCCCGGAATAATTAACTCAATAAAAACACCCCGTGTTCTCAGAAACACGGGATGTAAGAACATACTATTTCATGAAGCAAGCTCGGACCATACAATTATGAGCATAATTAGAACCTGCCGCACAGAATCCCATTGCACGTGCTGCAGCTTTAGCTCGTGTCATACCGGTTCCAATGAATTGTTGTCCACGCGCATTGGCGACATTACATTGCCAAACACCTTGGCTTTGCGGCATGTAACCGCCACCACCTTCTGGTGAACAATAATCCATTACACAGTTACCAGCATAAACGGAGTGATGCACACAAAACTTCATTGCATGAGCAGACGCACTTGCACGAGTGGGTCCTCTTCCAACCCACACTTGTCCTCGCGCATTATGAATTTTACATTGCCACGCATTAACTGATGTGATTGCAAGTAGACTTAAAGCGATAATTGCAGTTTTACATAATAATGATTTCATTGGTATCTCTCCTCATGGAAATGTTGATACTGAGCTGCTTAAAAACCATACAACCAATTCCTTAGATGCGTGAAGTCCTTTATGTGCTAATATAGCATTTTTTCCATTCTCTTAAATCATACAATGAAAAGTGAGCTAGAGTTTTATCCCTATCGTGCCTATACTCCCGCAGAGTGAACAGCCACTAAAAGATAAATAAAAATTAATTGGAGAGATAGGATGTATATAAAAAGCCTGATTTGTGTATTCATGACGCTGCTTATCACAAGCTGCGGTATCATTACTAAGCCTGAAATTGAGCAAGGCAATATCATGACGCCAGAGATGATTAGCAGATTGCATACGGGCATGACACCTCCTGAGGTCATTGCAGTAATGGGCTCACCCGTACTCACCAATATTCTCACGCCTAATCGCATGGAATATATTTACACCTACCAAAATGGAAACGGCCAACGCACTAAATCACGCCTTACCTGTCTATTCCAAAATGGGCGTTTGAGAGAGATACAACGAAGTTAGCCCGGATGAAGCATTAAATTCCAGAGCGTCACAACCTAGTCTTTGCTTTCGCACGGCGTGCTTCTTTAGGGTCAATGAGTAGTGGACGATAAATTTCGATTCTATCTCCCTCATTGACCTCAGCGAAGAGGTGTCGGGATTGACTAAAAACACCTATTTTTTGCTTTGTCAGATCGATCTCAGGGCATTCGCGCAAAATGCCTGAACATAAAATGGCTGCTTCAATGGTAGATCCTGCCTCAACCTCAATTGGAATTAACCATTGTTTATCAGATCTTGCGTAAGCTACTTCTACCTTAATTATCTTATTTATTGCCATACAATTCCGTGGCTCGTTGTGTAAATGCCTCAACCAACGTATTGGCAATATGTTGAAAAACGGGCTGAAAAAATCTATCGATAAAATGTCCTGTAAATTCGAATTCTAAATCCAATATGATTTTGCAAGCATGTTCATCGAGTTCTTGAAACGTCCAGATACCATCTAACCGATGAAGCGGACCTTTAACTAAACTGATTTCTACTCGGTCATAAGGATAGAGTCGATTACTAGTCGTAAAACTTTTATGTATCCCTTTCCAGTTCACTTCCAATGAAGCAATAACTTCTTCATCAGTACGGCGAATAATTTGACTACTGCGGCACCACGGCAGAAAACGAGGATAATCTTCAATACCATTTACCAGCTCAAACATCTGGCGTGATGAATAAGGTACGAGAGCATTTCTTTTCAGCGTGTGCATAATCGGTCCCAAGAAAAAACGATGATTATACAAGTTGTCATTGAAGAACGCTCGAAGATCACGCAAAATGGGTCGCTTAAAATTGATAACATGAATGGACATGAAAGAGAAAATCAATACCAACATTGCGACTAACCGCAAAGCTAATCACGATTATTTCATAGAAGACCGATTCGAAGCAGGATTAGTGCTAGAAGGTTGGGAAGTGAAAAGTCTGCGTGCCGGACGTGTGCAACTAGATCAAGGTTATATTCTTTTAAAACATGGAGAAGCCTGGCTATTTGGCGCTTTGATCACGCCACTTCAAACCGCCTCTACCCATATTCATCCCGAGCCCCAGCGCAGTCGAAAATTATTATTGAATCACCGCGAAATCAACAAACTCATTGGCAATGTTGAGCGACGAGGCTATACCGTCGTTCCATTGAATCTTTATTGGAAAAACAATCGCGTGAAGATAGAAATTGGATTGGCTAAGGGTAAAAAATTACATGATAAACGCGCGACCGAAAAAGAACGCGACTGGCAACGACAAAAACAGAGATTATTGAAGGGAGCAAGATAATTCTTGTACAGAATATCATTACCAATGATAGTGTTCGGTGCGGTCTTGCTATTCTTGCAAAGAGTGTTAAGATCGCTAATCTTGTGTTAATCAAATGTTCTTTTAATCCATTATACTTTAATTGGGGGCGACCAGGTTTCGACGTGGATTGCGAAGCTTGAAGTGCATGCCGAGGACGTAACTAAACCTCGTAAAAAATGTTACAAACCATATAGTTGCCAACAAAAATCGCAACTCCGTTGCTGCTAATGACCTCTTCTTCGCAGAAGAAGAATTAGCACAAGCCGCCTAAACACCGGCAAACGGCCATCCACCGATTGTGCTTGTACGATCGGAAATTTACGAAAGTAAATGACGGGTGGTCATAGCATACAAGCTCGCGGAATGATCTGCCCTGGATCAAACTGCTAAAAAAAGAGGGCTCGCTGACTTAATCTCTTTCCAATCAGGGATGAGGCAGTTAAATTTAAAGATTGGATAAGCATGTAGACCCGATAGTAGAGGGTTCGCGGACGCGGGTTCAATTCCCGCCGCCTCCACCAAATTAACTTCCTAAGAGTTCCAATACCTTCCAGAAGCCCTTGAAAACAAGGGCTTTTTTGTTTATTCTCCTTCCGGTAATGACTGAGGTAAACCCGTAAAATCCGGGGCTCCTTGGGGCCTCGTGTGGGCCAATTCAATCAAAACTGTTGCGAGGCCCCATGCTGCTAACCGTACTTAAAGTGAATAATGCAAAACCTCGTGAGAAGGCTTATAAGCTATTCGATCAAAAAGGGTTATACCTGTTAATTAGTACAAGTGGCTCTAAACTCTGGAAGTTGAAATATCGATTTGCGGGAAAAGAGAAAAAACTTTCATTAGGTGCTTATCCTGAAATTACGCTAGCCGAAGCGAGAGAAAAGCAAATCGATGCGCGACGATTGCTGATGAATGATATTGACCCGGGTTTGTTGAAACAATCTAAAAAGCGCTCACTGCGAGAAGCAGCCGAAAATAGTTTTGAATTAATTGCACGTGAATGGCATACCCGTTTTTATACAAAATGGACGAAAGGACATGCTGAGCGTATTTTGATTCGCCTTGAACAAAATCTTTTTCCCTATATTGGAAGGCGACCTATTTTAGAAATTACTGCGCCAGAGATACTTGCAGCGCTGCGTAGAGTTGAAGCACGTGGCGCCATTGAAACTGCACACAGGACTCACCAAATATGTAGTCAGGTATTTCGCTATGCCATCGCATCAGGACGTGCTGAGCGCGATCCCTCAGCTGATTTGCGCGGCGCACTTGCTCCAGTCAAGAAGAAACATCATGCAAGCATTACTGATCCTGTTGAAGTGGGGAAGTTGCTGAGAAACATCCACGCTTATAAGGGGTTTGAAATAACCAAGTGTGCCTTACGTTTAGCGCCACTGGTATTTGTGCGTCCGGGCGAATTACGCAAAGCGGAATGGGCGGAATTTAATCTTGATGCAGCAGAATGGCGTATTCCGGCAGAAAAAATGAAAATGCGTACAGTGCATATTGTGCCTCTTTCAACTCAGGCAATTGAGATTCTGCGGGAATTGCAACCGCTGACTGGTCATGGAAAATATGTGTTTACTGGCTTGCGGTCAAGCCATAGACCCATGTCTGAAACAACTGTACTCGGTGCGCTTCGCCGTTTGGGTTATACAACGGATGAGATGACAGGTCATGGATTTCGCAGCATGGCTTCTACTTTGCTCAATGAGCAAGGCTGGAATAGAGATGCGATTGAGCGTCAGCTTGCACATGCAGAGCGAGATAATATTCGTGCCGCATACAATTACGCGGAGTATTTGCCCGAGCGCAAAAAAATGATGCAGCATTGGGCGGATTATTTGGATTCACTAGTAATAGAAAGAAAAGAATAAAATGAGAAAAAGAATAAAAAATGTCTCAGACTTACCAGAATGGTTTAACTTAGAAAAATATCAATTTGCTTATGAACTGAATGCATTGGGCTGGTATGAGCAACTCTACGTACGTACTATGTGTTTAACTCGTGCAATGAAAGTAGTGAATCATCCTGATTTTAATAAAGATGGTTATTTTGATTTGTTTAAAGGCTCTCTTAATTCAATTCGTGAAAATCCACAGGTTGATCTCTTAAATAATGAGCGATTATCTCAGTGTTACTCTCTTGGTGGGGTTTTGTATTGGTTAAAACAAATTAAAAACCCTCAGCCCTTATTAGGGGTTAGCTCACTTACTATGAAAGAATACATATGCCAGCCATTTTTTATTGACCCTAAAAGATTGGAACAGGCTCAGAAGTGGTATGATGCAAGAGATAAAAAAACTAGTAAAGAACCAGCTTGGTTGAATGAGCCATTACGAAACTCTTATCAGTCAGATGTTGGCACTTTAACTGATACATTAAATATAAATTTGCATTTACCAGATACTTTTTTAATTGAAAGCTTCAAGCAATATTTATCTGCTCAACGAAAAAGAATAAAAAGCATTTCTCCCAAGCATTTTCGTCAATCCGATTTTCAAAACTGGGCAAAGTTAGGGATTCTTCCTTTTATTGATTTAATACTTTGGGAATTCGAATTTACGATAACCATACCTTATCGTGTTATAGCGGACGCGCTTTATCCTAATGGTGATAGAGGCGAGGAAACTGTCAGGAAAACATCTTATCCACTTTTAACTGAACTCACCACCGCAGTAACACTTAATCAGCTTGGGGCACAGGCATCGCTTGAGATTGCGGAAAAAAATTAAGAATATTTTTTCCGGAAAAATAATAAATTTTTAGTTGCCTCGTAATGGTTTTTTCAGTTGCTTAACATGCTCTTTATATTCTTAGGAGAGCAAATTATGACTAAAGAAATCCAATCACCATTAATCGTTTTACGCCGCAAACAAGTCGAATCACGTACAGGTCTTTCACGCTCCACAATTTACGCTCGCATCGCTGCTGGAAATTTTCCTCCTCCTATAGATTTAGGCGGTGGCAGGGCAGTGGGTTGGCTTGCATCTGATATAGATGCTTGGATTCAAGAGCGTATTAACCTCAGTCGAAGCAATGTTTAAGGGAGGTGTGCGATGAATACACATGATGAAGATATTATTCAAAAGTTAGCTGAGCTGCCTCTCATAGCTTATGAACGTGTTAGGGTTCCGAGTGCTAAAGGTCTAGATATACGGCCAGCATTGTTGGATAAGCTAGTTAAAAATATGCAACAAGGTACAAAAAATAATAAGTCAATATTTGGTGAGCCAGTTGAATTATGGCATGAGTCGGTTTCACCTGCTGAGGTACTTAATGCTATAGCTGCAACAATTTCTCGATTTATTGTTTGTCCAAAGGAAGCGGTGATTGCAGCTACTTTATGGGCTGCAATGACTTGGTTCATTGATGTGATACAAGTTGCTCCGCTTGCTGTCATTACTGCGCCTGAAAAACGGTGTGGTAAAAGTCAGTTACTTTTTTTGTTGAGTCAGATTGTAAATCGCCCACTTGCAGCTTCGAATATTTCACCCGCAGCATTATTCAGGTCTATTCATGCTTGGCAACCTACTTTATTAATTGATGAGGTAGATACTTTCATGAGAGAAAATGAAGAATTGCGCGGATTAATTAATGCAGGTCATACGCGTTTATCAGCCTATATTTATCGTGTTGTTGGTGAGGATCATATTCCTACTAAGTTTATGTTATGGGGCGCGAAAGCATTAGCGGGTATTGGAAAATTAAATGAAACTATCATGGATAGAGCTATTATTTTAGAATTACGTCGTAAGCTTCCTCATGAAAAGGTTGAGCGATTACGGCATGCAGAGGGCGGTTTGTTTGCAAAATTAGCCGCGAAATTAGCACGTTTTTCGAATGATTATTCCAATATTGTTCGATTCGCCAAACCAGAATTACCTGAGGTGTTAAATGATAGAGCGCAGGATAATTGGGAGCCTTTATTGGCAATTGCAGATTTAGCAGGGGAAGAATGGTCACAATTAGCTCGTGCAGCAGCATTGAAAATCTCTGGTGATGCTGATCAATCTCGTAGTCTAGGTGTAGAGTTGCTTGCTGATATTGAGGAAGTTATGGAAAGTAAAAAGGCGGATCGCATTTCAACGGCTGATTTGATTTCCGATCTGTGTCGTGATGATGAAAAACCTTGGGCAACTTTTAATCGTGGGAGACCTATTTCGCCAAGACAAGTGGCCGGTCGTTTAAAAGATTTTGGTATTGCTAGTAACACAATCAGGCTTGGCACAACAACGGCTAAAGGATATTTATTTTTACAATTCGCAGATGCGTTTTCACGATACCTCAGTTCAGGTAATTCAAGCGTAACACCGTCACAAGCTAGTAGTGACAGTAATGCAAGCGTGACGTGAGTGTTACGTGTTACGCATGTATCTGTAACACGTAACAACGAAGTAACGGTATAACGTAATTGTGATCGGGGTTGTGACGGTGTTACGGAAAAAACGTCAATCTATGGAGCATTTGAAGAGGGCGTCTTTATTTATTGGTAGGGGAAATTAAAGAATTAAATGTGATTTTTTATTATTTTGCCTATCTGATTAACCCTCTGAACGATTCTCTGATTCAATCAGAGAGGCTGTTGTGAAGATATTTCGTCGTAAAACATATTGTTAAATTCTACTTCCTTTGTAATTCGCGCCCTGACCAACCAATAAAAGCGTCCTGGGGGACTTATTGGTTGGTCAGGGCGCGAATTTGGAGAGTTATGAATTGAGTTGTAGAAATGATTTTTATCTAGATATGATTCAATTATTATGTTGGATATAGGTTGTTCACAACTTTAATATTTTTTTAAGATTATCAAGGGAGGTTTCTTTCTTATTTTCAGGAATCTTTTTGATATTTTCTAGCTTCCATAAGATAGCTGGAAGTTTTTCTATTCCCTGAATAGGCATTAACGACCAATCAGGTGCTCCCATCTTTAAGGATATTAAAAAGCGTCTTTCATTTTCAGTAAAGCCATCAAGAATTAACTGAATTAAGCGATGTCTAATATCAGCTAGCTCCCTGTGAGTAACAGATATCTCATCTGTCATGCCAGCGAATTCTTTTTTAAATATTTGTTCAAAATTTCCCAGATTAGGATTTGGATTAAGCAATTCATGTATAGGTCGAGGGCTACTGATAAGATAGATAATCAAGGCTCTTCTAACATCATCAGTTAATCCTTGGTTCTCTAGCAATAATTTAACGTCAAATAAATCACGCGGGTGTTGTCTATCTAAGGTAGCGCATATTTTCCCGCCGTATAAATCGGCAAAAGAAAGTGTTTTAAGGCGGGAGAATTTCAAAAACTGATCTTGTGCTTTTTGGCATAAATCATATTCTTCACAATTAAATGCTGAGCCTCTGATAACCAAATTAGGCTCTATTTTAATGACGGTTTCATCTTTGTATATGTATAACTTAGCGAGTTGTTGCTCTTTGGTATAAGAAGGCTTAACAATTAAATTTTGTGTCTCAATTAACTTCTTCATTTGAAGTAATTGAGAAGTGAGATTGGTTAAAAATATATCTCTTGGCTCTATCGGAAGATATGCCAAATCAATATCTACACTTAATCTAGGCATATTTCGGATAAATAAATTAATGGCTGTGCCGCCTTTTAAGGCAAAACATTCAAATTTATTAAGAATTGGTAATACATCAAGTAATAAATCTACTTGTTGTGTATAAGTTGAATCGAAGCTCACTTTACTACTCCTTTATCTCTGGTAGCGATAACTTGTATTTAGAGTCATATTTTCCACCAGCACCCATTACACGCTTACCATGTCCTAAATTTATTTTTTTGAAATCTAAATTAGATAACCAGGGATGTTGAAATTTTTCGGCGAGATATAAAAAAAGTCTTTTAACTTTTATGGAATTACATTTTTCTAATAATGATTGAACTACCGCTGGTCGTAATTGACCGAGATTTTCTATTAATAATGTTGCCTCATCTAGAGATTGATGTTTGGGGTATAAATACAGTAATTCCATGGCAGCTCTTTCTGGGCAAGCTATTTTTAGGGTTAATCCTTCCACCGATCTCTCTATTATTCCTAATGATTTATCATCATTAGAAAATAATGAAGTTCTAAATATTTCAAACTCGACATCCCATGGATTCTCTTTGCCTGTCCAAGAAGGCATTCTGGTATTTAAGTCAGCAAATATCATGACGTGCTTTATGCCTTGCATGGCTATGAAATGTGAGAGCCCTAATATTTGCAGCGCTGTTTTACCGCCAACGTGTAAGGGTAGATGCATTTGGCTTTGTAGTGCTGCAATAACTCCAGCCCAGGTTATAGTATCGCCGGGCTTTTTATATGCTTTCATTCCAACTCGTTCTAATAATCCAGAACGGACATACCACCATGCTAGCTTTGAGGAGATACCTTGATCCTCAAGCCACTCTGTTGTTAAAACCACTTTGGAAGGAGTGGAAACCATAAAATGGTTTAATTTTCTTTCGTTTTTTCTAGTCATACTAGATATTATAGGATATTTATAAACTTTTGGCTATTTGTAGTTTAATAATATTGAAAATAATCTAGCTTAACTAGATTCTATACAATTTATATAAACTATCTGGGAATTTAGTATTGATTGTTCATTCTTAATTCTAGAATTAAGAATGAACAATCAGATATGTGAAGCAGCTATGGAGGATTTAAGTTTTGAGATTTTGAAGCCCTGGAGGGCAAAGGCTTTCTATTCCAATTAGTAGTTAAATTTCTTCGATTTTTACAATATGCCAAATGTCCAGGCGGCGAATTCTTTTTTCTCTTTGAAATTTCATTACTTTTATAAAAGGGACATCAAGTCCGGAAATAATTAGAGGCGTTAAAAAATAATTCCTGGATAAAACGTGTTTACATATTTTATCTAGGCTACTTGCTAACCTTTTTTCAGCTAAATTGCGAATCACTATCATCATAGATGATTATATTTTCTGGCCTACCAAGTTGGACATATAGCATGGTTTCTGTGAATTGATATTTAGCGTCAATCATTTTTTTGACTTCATCAACAGGTTTGTTAATCGCCCCTGAGAGATTGCCAATAAAACTATCATACCAATCTTCTTTATAATAATTAATTAACATGGCTGTTCTAATTTCAATATCATTAGATGCATCGCTATTGATAAATTTATTATTTTGCATATCACGAAGAATATCATTTATATATGATAATCTAAAAAATCCGCTCATTAATTTTCTCCATGTGATGCTGCCGGTGTGATCTAGCACAATTTTGAGGTAGCTTGATATTCTGTGTAAAATTCTAGCTATCATTACAGAAGAATGTATCGCATTCACTGGCGCATAGGTTCCAAGTACACTCAAAGATCCGCAAGTAAATAGCCCATTAGCAACTGAAGCATGCGAGCCATTAATAGGATGTGTGCTGCATGAGCTTAGTATTACAATGGGGCTTGTCTTACAATGTTTTGATAATTCCCATATATCAATTGAATCATCACCAATTTGAAGGTAGGCATGTTCTTTTATGCCGCCATGACCACCATGGCAATCAAAGATTGTTATGCCGCCATTAAAGCTATTTATTGCATCTATAAGCTCATTTTTTGTTGAAACTTCCTTCCAGGTAATATTTAGATTGGGCAATCCAGATAGTTGAGTTTTATGTTTAATTGCACTTTTTAATACATCTTTTATATTATCATTATCCTTATATGATCTAATAATTAAAATGTCGCATATACTTTTATAAGTTAAATATATTCGTGGATAAGATATCAGTATAGTTTGAAGCAAATTCCCTGGCGTTGTAGTGTTACGTCTCGCTCTAGTTAATAAACTCCGTCTCAAGATAAACAAGATGAGACAATTCAATTTCATCAAAACCCGCGATCGTATAACCACGGGTTTTTTAGCGATCAGCCCTTCTTATTAATTATGCTAATTGCTTCCTTCACCACATCATCAGCAAGATGATTCATTTTTTTATCCGTCGCAAGTCGCAATGATGTAACAATAATGAGATGTGCCAAACGTGGATTACCCTGTGATGACATACGAATTAATTCGATTGCGGAATCTGACAGCAGATTGTGAGTACATCCAGCTTGTGTAAAACCGTGCGTCAGTAATTGCCTGAATGCTTCACGTTCAATGATCGGCTTAAATTCATAGCGAGCTTGTATTCTGGAAGTGAGGGCGGTATGCGCTGGCCTGTCAATCTCACGAGCAAGCTCGGGGTGACCGGCTAGCCAAACTGTCATGTAATCTTTTGAGTCGAAAACGAAATTCATGAATGACGGGAAATCTCGAAAGAACTCGTGCGGTAGATTTTGTGCTTCATCAATAATAAGGACAGGTAAAATATTTTTTTGTGTCGTGAGATGTGTGACATATTCTTTTATGTCACGCCATAACTGCGAGCGCCGGCAGGAAGGTGTTAGACCAAATAAAATAGCTAGCTGACGATAAAAATCCAGACGTCCAAAATCGGTATCCGCAATATAATAAACACCATATTGGTGTGGATTTAAGCCACGTGTAATCTGACGAAGTGCTGCTGTTTTTCCAAGCCCGGGTTCTGCAGTGAGCAAACCGATGCCAGGTGAGTGTAGCAACCAATTAAACTGTTGTGTGAGAGCAGTCAGTTGACCATTGTCCCACAATTGAGTGCTATCTTTCCCGAGCGGTGCATGTGTTAAACCGAAGAATGATTGATACATGATTATTTGTCCTTGTTAGATGATGATATGGAAATACTGCAAAGCTCACTGTATTCACGATGGGCCAAATCAACGGCATTTTCGCCTTGTTTTATGGCTTTTTCTGGAGCGCTGTGTGGTCGTTGTCGCTTTCGATGAAGATTGCTTTTTAAGTCAAGGCGAATAGCGGGCCCAAGATCATCACCAAACGCAGATTCTATTCTGATCGCTTTTTTAGTATGCGGGTCAACAACCAGCGTTACTTTTTCACCGGAGAGATGATAGGACACTTCAAAGTGCATGCCATTCCAGCTGACTGTTCCATCTTTGCGAACCCTACGTTCAAACCGATGACAGAATATGTCATCGATTTTATTTGCGATAAAAGCAGTCAAGGGCCGCACATGAATCAAATCCGCACGCCAAGCATCAACGGGTGCCTGCTC
The DNA here is from genome assembly GCA_963711205.1 of uncultured Gammaproteobacteria bacterium. Taxonomy (GTDB): domain Bacteria; phylum Pseudomonadota; class Gammaproteobacteria; order DSM-16500; family DSM-16500; genus Aquicella. The sequence goes on along the minus strand of CAVQDE010000001.1, from coordinate 781,072 downwards.
ACCCAGTCCAGTATGCGTGCGCTGATGGTAGACCTGCTCCAGCCACGCCCACAGACGGGAATTCATCTCATCAAGCGATGCTATTTTATTCATGTCAATTTCATTCAGGAATTGTCCGCGAAAAGTAGAATGAAATCTTTCGAGCTTTCCCTTTCCCTGAGGCTCATATGGGCGACAATAAACAAGCCTGATATCAAGATGCGCACAAATGGTTTGTAATGATCCTGCTCGATAAGCAGAGCCATTATCAATAATGATTTTATGCGGTAACCCACGCTTTAAAATGGCTTGTTTGAGGACACCCTCTATATCAAGTGCTGTTTCACCTAAACAAAAAGCGCTGTGCGCTATCAAGCGTGAAGCATCATCTAGCAGCGATACAAGATAGGTTTTCTTCATTCCGTTAGCTGTTTGAATACTGGGGCCATGCAGAACATCACCATGCCAAATGTCACCGGCACGATCGGCCACGAAAGAACGTCGCTCGATGGTGTGAAGATCTTCGACAACACGTTTAGATAATTTCTGTCGCTGCAAAAATCGATGCACAGTGGCGCGTGCCAATTTATTTTTAGCAATGACACCTTGCCTCTCAAGCATCTCGATCATGGTATTAATGGAGCGCGCTGGATTGTCCTGCTTCAGCTGCAATAATGCAGCTTGAACTGCTTCTGGTAATTTTGTCTTTCCTTTATCGCTGCGTTGTGATGGATTTAATGCCTCGATCCCGCCACGCTTCCAATCGTAATACCAGCGTAAAATAGTTTGCTCGCTTAAATGCACGCGACGCGAACCAGGAATGTTATGTGTTTTCGAAGCCAGCTCACGAATCACCGCTTTGACTTCGCCACGTTTTAGTTCACCACGGCTTGCAAGCGGTCCCAGTACCATCAAGCGAAACAAAGCAATAGGATGTAACGGTTTACTCATCTGATCTCTCCTAAATTTAAAAATTGGAAGAGAGGAGTGAACCATAAAAAATGTTCCGACACGGATGGGCAAACTGTGTGGGGTCAATTTCTTGCGCAAATATTGCCATCTCAAAATTTGGCAAGCTCAGCGTTCATGGAACAGGCACCCCTGCGACATGGCAAAGACGCATGGCTTGTGCCAACGGGATTTTATTCAGGCAGGCTTGCCAGAAATCAGCAAGGCCAATTTTGCGGCCAAGGTCAATAAAATGTCCGCACAAAATATCTTTGTGTAAATGAAATTGCTCAGCAAGGCGTTCAGCCCAGCGACTGATAGTGTGGCGCGATGGCATGATTTCTTTGGCAGCAGCTTCAAAGCTTGTTCCCGTTAACACGGGTATCAAAGCAATCTGCTGAACCTCCCATAAATACCAGCGATGCGGCGGCAGGCATTCCGGAAGCACAGAGCAGGTCCTGCGACAACCAGGGCAGTAATAACGTTGAATTAAAATAGGATTCAGAGATTCCTCCTGGTTGCTTGAACGATCCGCTTTGCGAGGATAGCATCCGTGTAACCAAGGGAAAGACCTGCCACAGCAAAGACAGCGTTCCAGGCGCTGCTGTTTTAATTTTTGTGATTCCTTGTGTTGCATTAACGACATGATCCCTGCGAGAATACCTTGCATGACTGATCCATTTTTAGTTTGTTGTTTTAGAAGACGTACAATACTAAAGGAAGATCAGTCATTTTTTTATCTGTTTGTCTCAAGATAGTTGAGTGCAGGTCAGATATTAAAGACTAAAATACTGCGGGACAAATTGAAGAGTTATGTCTTAAATTGTGCGAGGCGTAACATGTAGGTATCCTAGAGATTTCATGGGTAAACATGATAGGAATATGATTAATCGAAACCCACTCAATAGGAATATCACAGACTGCTACAATTTTTTTGCTCTTTGAAAATATACTGTTAATTAATGTTTTTCCAACATCTTCCCGAATAGATTTTGAATAAGCTATCAATTTATTGTTGATTTTTAATCTATTTTTGTTATCACTAATCATTAATGCGATTTGATCTAAAATCTCTTGATGCAACATGATTGAGTGCGGAAGTCTAATACAAGGAAGCAACTGGCTTTTTGCAAAGATAGACATTATTGTGGTAAACAAACTTAATTCGCGTTGCCTATCTACAATAAATGGAGCAATATCTTTCTCTTCATATAAATTAATTTTTTCTGTATTTTTCAACTTTATTGTCGCTGTAGAAAAATTTTTTATCCTTATAATTGATTTTAATATTTTCCAATTTCTTTCGGTCATGTTTGCCTGTTTCTTTATTCTTTTCCAATAATCAGATTTGAAGTTATAGAGATAACCACAAACAGATGGGCAATACACTACAGTGTCATTAGAAAATTCGTCACTGTTTATATTCAAATTCATTCTTTCTTGTTTGATTGTATTTATGAGAGGAATCATTTTATTTGCGTAATACTCAATATTGTCAACTAAGTCTAGATTTTCTAAATTTATATGGTAACCACATTCATATAGAACTAATGACAGTGGTTCAAATACATTATGAGCATATGATGTTGTATCTTTATTCATATCGATATTTTCATCGATACTGAATTCGCGCAATTGATTTACTAGGCGCTTTTCGTTACTGTATTGAGAATCTTGTAATTCTCTCTTTGCCATTAATCTTAACTCACTATTCAGTCTGTCATGATCATAGCCGCAAACTATCTTACCTTTTTTTGTAATATTTACGCTTATTACGATAGGTTTTGAATCAAAATAACTTATAAATTTTTTATAATTTTCGGTCTTGTTTTCTATATACATGACCACTGTGAATTTTGATTCTATTTTATGTCGATCTACATTTATTGACTTATCGTCTATAAAATTTATAGATAGAGATGGATTGCAAGTTCGACTTTTTATCATATTTTCTCGGGCACAGAATAATTCATAAATGTTATTTGGTGCATGTTCAAGGAATGTTAAGAGCGGAGTTACTTCAAAAATTCTTCGTGAAAATCTTTGAAAAAAGGATTGATCTTTATCTAAATCGCAATCCTTGGTTGGTAAGATAATAAAATAATTGATTTTTAAGTATTCAAAAATCATAGTAATTGATCCATATATGTAATATAACAATTCCCTATGCCGCTATTAATTAATACCACAAATGCTTCTGAAGGGGCTAAGCCTGTACAATTGACATATCATGCATGCAATATTTTTTCTTACACACGGATAATATAGCATTGCCAACCTTCACATCAAAAATCACAACCCATTCTTGGTTTGTAGGATGAGATTTTGCGGAATCTCACCATAAAATGATCTAAATAAATTCTCTTATAATACTTATGATTGCTTTATGGTCACTGTTAAATAAAATCTACATTTACAATATTCTTGAGTTTGACTTGGAAAAATTTTAGCTTAAGATGCTCAAAATTTTTAACCAGTGACTGATGAGACGGAAGAATAATGGCAAACCAACTACCGAGAACATTTATTAGCTTTGACTATGACAACAACCACAATCACAAAGTGCTTTTTGTGGGCCAATCAAAAAACAGCAAAACTCCATTCAACATTGCTGACTGGTCATCAAAGCAGGAACTGCCACAAACCGAATGGGAAAGGCTGATTTCATCAAAAATCGCCATGTGCGACATCATGGTCGTGCTAGTTGGAAAAAGCTCCGCAGGGGCAATCGGTGTAATAAAGGAAATCAATATGGCGCTTGCGCATAATGTCCCTTTTTTTGGTGTATATGTCGATGACGCACATTCAGGCACAGCACTCCCCATTGGGTTGCAACGTAACCGAGTTGTAGAGTGGGCTTGGGATACTATATCAAACGCAATTGAGCAGGTATCAAAAGAAGGGAAAAATAGAAGATAATGAAAAGAGCTCTAGCAATTGGCATTAACCATTACGAAAAAATTTCTCCACTAAGCGGCGCAGTAAATGATGCCGAGAAAATGGCCGCTCTAATTTCCAAGCATGAAGATGGCAGTCCAAATTTTGATACCAAAATTGTCACATCAGACAACAAGCAAATAACAAAAAAAATAATGAAGTCATTGCTCACTGACTTACTCACTAAATCTGCTGATATGGCTTTTTTCTATTTTTCGGGCCACGGCACATGTACAAATCTAGGTGGCTATCTATGCACATATGAAGCTGATCAATACGATGAAGGCTTCCCAGTGCAAGAACTTCTTGTGCTAATTAATCAGTCGCCCATCAAAGAAATTATAGTTATGCTAGACTGCTGTCAAAGTGGCAGCCTAGGCGCAATTCCTGCTCTAAGCTCAGGCATAACAGTAGTTAAAGAAGGCACATCTATTCTTACCGCTAGTCGCGAAGATGAAAGTTCTATTGAAATTAACGGCTCTGGTATTTTCACATCTCTAGTATGTGATGCACTTTCAGGGAGCGCTGCTGACCTACTTGGCATTATCACTCCAGCTGGCGTCTACTCGCATGTAGAACAAAGCTTCGGTGCATGGGAGCAGCGACCGCTTTTTAAGTCCTATGTTTCTCGCTCTACTGCGCTTCGCAAAACAATACCAAAAGTGGGCTTGGAAACATTGAGAACGATTACATCGCTCTTTTCAGCGCAAGATACGATCATTAATCTGGATCCTTCTTATGAGCACACCCAAACTGAATTAGCGAAACCAGAAAATGTTGCAAAGTTCAAACTTTTAAAAAAGATACAGGTTGTAGGGCTAGTTAAAGTAAATCGAGAACCAGATCCCGATCTTTATTGGGCCTGCATTGAAAGATGCACTTGCGAACTTACGCCGTTAGGGAAATTCTACTGGCATCTCGTGAATGCTAGAAAAATTTAATCGAACCCCGGTACAATTCCCGCGCCAGTGACGCATAAATTGGGGCTTCAACAGGGGCTGATTTTCCAACCAAATTTCAATAAAACCCTACAAAAAAGCCAAAAAACTCACAAATACAATTCCCGCCGCCTCCATAAGAATACGCTCCGAGATGTTCCAAGATCGACAAAAAACCCGCGTAAAATGCGGGTTTTTTGTTTTTAGCCTTCCGACATATTCCGACCAAAACCACTTGAATCCGGGGGCATCTGGGGGCAGAATTGCGGGCATATTTTCATTTTCAGATGGAGATGCCCCCATGGCTTTGACCAACACTCAGATACGTACAGCCAAGTCCAGAGAGAGGCTTATAAGCTCGCCGATGAGAAAGGGCTGCATTTATTAATTTCCCCAAACGGCTCAAAATATTGGCGACTTAAGTATCGCTTTGGCGGGAAAGAAAAGCAGCTTGCTTTTGGGGTTTATCCAGAAGTGACCCTAGCGGAAGCTAGAGATAAGCGTGATAAGGCGCGCAAATTGTTAGCCAATCACACTGACCCTGGCATCGTTAAACAAATCGCCAAAGAAGCGGTTATCGAAGCGACAGAAAATACCTTTGAAAATATTGCTTGCGAATGGTATGCCCGTTTTTCTGCCAAATGGGTGCCTAGTCATGGCGAAAGAATGATTGCTCGATTAAAAAAAGATATTTTCCCCTGGATTGGGAACAAGCCAATTTCCAGTATTAAAGCTCCCGAACTATTATCAGTGTTAAGGCGCATTGAGGATAGGGGAGCTGTTGAAACCGCTCATCGCGCATTGCAAAACTGTGGGCAAGTTTTTCGATATGCCATTGCAACTGGTCGGGCTGAGCGTGATATTTCCAGCGACCTTCGTGGCGCTCTGTCTCCTGTAAAAAAGCGTCATTTGGCTTCCATTACCGATCCTAAGAAAATTGCGGAATTATTGCGTGCTATAAAATCTTATGAAGGATATTTTGTAACAAAATGTGCGTTACAGCTTGCACCACTTGTTTTTGTTAGACCGGGTGAGTTACGCCGCGCTGAATGGTCTGAATTTAATTTTGAAACGGCTGAGTGGCGTATCCCTGCTGATAAAATGAAAATGCGATCAATGCATATTGTGCCTTTATCAACACAAGCAATCGCCATATTGTTTGAATTACATAAATTGACCGGTGATGGGCAATATGTTTTCCCTAGCATTGGCACATCGAGACGGCCAATGTCAGATAATACAGTGTTAGGCGCATTGCGACGACTAGGTTATGCCAAAGATGAAATGACAGGACATGGTTTTCGCAGCATGGCTTCAACCATTTTGAATGAGCAAAGTTGGAATAGAGATGCAATTGAAAGACAGCTTGCTCATGCGGAACGAAACAATATCAGAGCAGCTTATAATTACGCTGAATATTTACCCGAAAGAAGAAAAATGATGCAGCACTGGGCGGATTATCTTGATGGCCTTGCGACAGGAACACCACTTACCTTTAAAATTGCATGAGAAAAATACATGACAGAAAGAATTAAACATGTCTCAGAGTTGCCGGAATGGTTTCAATTAAATAAATATGATCAAGCAAGAAAATTAGATGCAGCAGCATGGTATGAGCAACTATTCATTCGGTATAATACTAAATTAGCATTTGAGCGACTACGTGAGGATGATTACGAATATGATATAGGTTTGTATGAAACAGATATTGATTTGGTTGATAATACTATCGCAAAAATTGAACTGAATCCTATCATTGACATATCAAGCGACATTCAATTAACAGAAGATTTTTTATCTAAAACGCTATCTGAATTAAAGCAAAAAATGCCGCGTACAACGAGGTTCTCAAAATGACAATAAACTTCCTTATGAAGAAATTAAACCTTGGCATGAGCCTGTTTCACCACCTGATTTACTTAATACTATTTCGAATACGATTAGGCGTTATATTGTTTGTCCACAGGAAACTGTTCATGCGGCAACATTATGGATAGCCATGACCTGGTTTATTGATGTTGTGCAAGTTGCACCACTTGCTGTCATCACTGCACCAGAAAAGCGGTGTGGCAAAAGCCAATTACTTTTTTTGTTGGGACATTTAGTCAATCGCGCAATATCAGCATCTAATATCACTCCTGCTGCATTGTTTCGGGCGATTGATGCTTGGCAACCTACTCTTTTGATTGATGAGGCGGATGCCTTCATGAGCGAAAATGAGGAGTTGCGCGGGATTATCAATTGTGGGCATACAAGAGATTCAGCAAAAATTATCCGTGTGGTGGGCGAAAATTTTACTCCTACGGTATTTAATGTTTGGGGAGCGAAAGCATTGGCTGGGATTGGACATTTGCCGGATACCATCATGGATAGGTCTATTGCGCTGGAATTGAGACGAAAACTCACTCACGAGAAAGTGGAGAGGTTGAGATATGCTGACAGTAGATTGTTTAAAAATATTTCGGCTAAATTAGCAAGATTTTCTCAGGACTATGCTAATCAAATCTTGCAAGCTAAACCAGAGCTACCTGATACCTTGAATGATCGAGCCCAGGATAATTGGAGCCATTGCTTGCGATTGCAGATATTGCTGGAGAAGAATGGCCTAAGCTAGCACGAATGGCTGCCACTAAAATATCTGGAGATAATGAGCAATCGCAAAGTATGGGTGTTGAGTTGCTGGCTGATATTCAAGAAATTTTCGAGAGTAAATTTCTTGATAGGATTTCTTCTGCTGAATTAATTAAGGCACTCTGCATTGATGAAGAAAAACCGTGGGCATCTTATAATCGTGGTACTTCAATCAAGCCACGGCAAATTGCAACACGGTTAAGGGAATTTGGAATTATTAGTAATACGATTCGGATTGGAATAATGACAGCAAAAGGATATTCGAAATCTCAATTTTTGGATGCATTTACGCGCTACCTTACTCTTGATAAACGTAACACCGTCACAAGCTAGGATGTAACGGTTATTTAATGTGACTGATTTGTTACGCGTTACATTCTTATTTGTAACGCGTAACAAAAACGGAACAAGAAAAATTATTATTCATGCTTGTTGTGACGGTGTTACGTTTGGAAAATAATTTTGGTAAGATGCAAAATTATTTAATTCCGAGAGGAAAAATTATGTCTGATGATTTGGAAATATGTTTAGCGATGGCAGGTGCGTTTATTGGTTTTATGCAAGCATTAGAGTTATTTGGGCTTTTTTTAATTGGTGGTTGTATGGGATTATATTTAGGTGGATATCATCTTTGTATTGTGCCAAATTAAAATGAAACACTTTGGATGTAGCACTCTCTGTTGATGAGCGCAGCGAAATCAACAGAGAGTGCGCGCATTACATCCCTAACAGGTTGATAGAAATAAAAAACCACGCAACACTCAACTGTGATTTGCATCCTGAATAAAAAGTTGAAAATATTTCAAGTAATATTAACGTAACAAAGGATTGCTTTTTCTCATTCTCTCTTGTAATTTAATTTTATTAGTCGCTATTCTGTCCGACTCTAAAGACAGAATGAAAGGTCAGTCATCGTGATGTAACCGCTGATCGCAATCAATAGATTGTTCACGTTCAATGCTTACGGATATTTGTAAGTATTTTTTAGCGGAAGTTATTGCTCAGCATAAGTTTATATTCGCTTCAAAATTTATGTTTGTTTAAAAATTTAGATATATAAAATAGCAACCATTTCTCTTTATATAATCTAAAATTCATGGATGCTTCAAATAATGCAATGGAAGCTTAACAGTAAGTTGGGTTTTCATTCACCTTCTTAGAATGAATTCTGTATTCGCTAGACCGTTCCTGTCTACTTTTTTGGCAGTGTTCTTTTCTGAATATTACAAAAAAGTTTTGAATATGGCGTGAAGACTTTCGTGATGGCAGCGATAGATTATCTTCATGGTTTAAAAAAGTTGTTGACTAGAGTGAAAGCTCTGCCTGATTTTTAGGACTTGCAGTATGGCAGAAATGTTGTAAGCAAGTGTCAGTATAACATTCAAGTATTGCCATGATGATTAACAACATAGGAATGCAATGAGCTGGATAAAAACGTTAAATGCAGTGCTTAAGGCGCATAACAAGGCGGCAGCTTCTGGCGGGAAAGCTGTCAGTTTTGCGACGCAAGATGCAAGGCGAGAAATCTTAGAGCAAGGTTTTAAGGAGCTGCGCTTATTGGGATTTAAATTGCCTGATGTATGCGGATTTAAAGAAAGACACATGACAGCACTGGGAAATGCCTGGGAAGCAAAAGGCTTGTCTGCTTCTACCATCCAAAACCGCATCAGTATTTTTCGTATTTTTGCTGAATGGATTGGTAAGACTGGGATGATTCGTGGCTCGGAGCATTACGTCAAAAATGCAAAAAGTGTGGAGCGACATTTAGTAGCTCAAATCGCGCGGATTTTATCTGAAATATTAGAAGCAATTCAAAAGCTGGATAAATGTGTTGCTATACAGCTTGAGTTGCAACGCGCTTTTGGGCTGCGCATGAAAGAATCGGCATTATTAAAACCACATATGGCTGATAAAGGAAATTATTTGGCTGTTAATTGGGGAACAAAAGGTGGCCGTGATCGAGTGGTGCCGATACAGAATGATTATCAACGCGATGTGATTGCGCGAGCAAAGTTATTCTTACACAATCCTAGTGATTCCATGACGCCGAAAGACTTTAATTTTAAGCAATGGAAAAATCATTATTACTATGTTTGTCGGCAAGCAGGTATCAGTCGCAAGGATGGTATTACTAGCCATGGATTGCGGCATGAGAGGCTGAATGAAATTTATCAAGAGATGATGGGGCAACCGAGTCCGGTTAAGGCTGGGGCGGGAGATACAAATGATGCGATTGCTCGTCAGGAAATTGCAGAAGTGGCGGGGCATAGTCGGAAGTCTATTTCGAGGGCGTATATTGGGTAGGTTTTGTTGGCTTTTTTGTAAGCGTTAGATTTGATTGAGACTTATTCAACTAAAGCTAGCCAGAAATTAGCGCTGGCTCATTTAAAGCTGCTAGCATTGCAATACATTCTTGAAACGTTGGGTCATCTTCAAAATAACTCTCTAAGTAACATATAGAACTAGAACCAGCATCCTTAGCATCATGAATCTTATATGAGTTCCATTCATCGCTTAATATATGTCTGGGATTCAATAACAAATGGGAAATGTAATACAGAGAGCTATCTAAGCTAGCCAGTGAAAAAAATAACTCTTGTAAATTACAGGCAACAATTGCAACCTCTTCATTGTTAAGATGGGCATACCGTTTATTACGCCATGTTTTTAATGGCCCTATAATTTTATTTAAAGCATTGACCCGGGCTGACAAGCGACTATTCTTTATTAGATTTTTGTATTGTTCGGAAGTAAGAATTTCTCCTAATACAGATTTAAGATAATTATTTGTGTCCTGTGTAATTTTCAATCCATCAATCGTAATCGACCTTAGAATGGAATGCACTTGAATCCAGCCAAAAACAGATTCGTATTTCAATATTTTAAATTTTTCTTTTGCGTGCGAAATAGCCAGCCAAATTTTTATTTGACGAGCGCAGCCAATAACCTCTGACCTCAGGAGTTCAAATTTGTTTTGGTTCTCTAAATATTTTTCTTTTATCTCTTGAGCTGTTAAACTCTGATCATAATTAGTATTTTTTGCCGTCCCCACAACAAGCCCCTTTTTTTGTATACGTCTTTTTATCAATGACCATATCTTACCTAGTAAACTCAACATTATTTATACCCATAATCCTTCTAACGCTCTGCTGACAAAACTGTCTTTGGAAATACCATAGAAAACTGCTATAATAATTTATATGTCCATTGTTGGCAAGGGGTTAATCATGAAGGTATCATATAAAAAAAGTATTACATTCAGAGTATTAAAGCGTGTTAATAGACTTTCTGGGGAGGTTGTTTTACGTTCAGATGTTGCGAACATTGCTGGCTCACGCCAAATCAGTCGCGCACTAGAGCGCCTCGTAAAAAGTGGACGCTTGGCGAAACTGGGCTATGGGGTGTACGCTAAATTAGCTCGCTCTGAGATCGCTAAAACGACCTACCTTAAGGAAGGCGTGCTTCCAACAATGCGAGCAGCCTTAAACAGGCTTAACATTCAGTGGGAGCCCTCCCCTGAAGAACAAGATTATCAAGCAGGGCGATCAACACAGATTCCCGTCAATCCGACCACAAGACTAAAAAATAGATTCCGCCGACAACTGTCTTATCGTGATATGGAGCTAACACGTGGATAAGCTTCCTACCCAAGAACAATTAAAAGAATTAGTATCTGTCACAGCAGAAAAATTACGCATAAAATATCCCTTCATCATTGAGAAGGATTATTATGTTACCCATGCTATCCACTCCCTATCTGGCATTGAAAACGAATACTTTCGATTAATTTTCGCTGGCGGCACTTGCTTAGCTAAAGCACACAAAATAGTTAAACGCATGTCAGAAGATGTAGATTTCAAGATTCAACTTAAAAAAACAGATAAAATTTTCAGCAAAAGCCGTTTGTTAAAAGAATTGAAAAAATTTAGAACGCAAATCATGTCATCACTCGCGCTTCCCAACTTAACCATTAGCGATTCTGCGGTGCGCAATGAAGGTCAATATTTACGGGCAGAATTAACATATCCTGCTTTATTTGTAGGTAATGACACCTTAAGGCCACATCTTTTATTAGAATTCACCTTTGCAGATGTCCGCCTTGCAACAGAAAGTCTAACGATCAACACAATCATTGAAGAGGTTATTACAATGGATACTATATTTTCACCATTACCCATTGATTGCGTTTCGTCAGATGAAACTGCAATTGAAAAATGGGTTGGCTTAACTCGTCGTATAGCTGCGATTGAACGCCAATATCACCATGATGATGAAACCTTAGTCCGCCATGTTTATGACTTAAATGCTGTCAAAGAAGCTGACAGAATCAATGACATATTTTTTAACTTAGCAAAATCTATTGTTAATTCAGATGCAAAGCAATTTAAAAATCAGCATCCAGAATATTTTATTAACCCTGAATCAGAAATTCGCCAATCATTAGCTATTTTGAAAAACAAATTGATCTGGAAAGAAAGATACCATAAATTTATTGAATCGATGGTATATGATAAATCATTTAAGCACGACTATGACAACTCCATTCAAATGCTCGAAAATATAAGTGAGCAAGCCATAAAAGAACTTAATAGAAAGGACTAACTAATCAGCAATATCTTTACATAAGGAAGCTCAACAATGCTTGCACTCTTTGGACTGTTGATTTCATTAGTCTCTCCACTCGTGGCAATATACTTATATTATCTCAATAAAAAATTTGTTAACGATATAACAAATAAAAATGAATTATTTATTCATAAAATTCATAAAAAAAAAATTTCCTTGGAAAAAAACGAATACGTTTTATCTCAATTTATCGATCCGTTTAGCTCTTCCAAAGATACGGGCATAAGTGCGCTCATTGAAAGCATTTACTGAATTTTATAAAAATAAAATTGATGCAAATGCAGATACATTTTTTATTGATCCCAACACAAATAATCCTCGCGCTTTTCATGTGTATGAACAAGCAGGATTTGAAATGGTTGGTTATTATTATGCAAAGCAGGGATTTTTTAGAGAAGAAAAGTCATGTCTCATGGTAAAAAATTCGGAGAAATCATGGTTCTATCTGATTGAGGATGGTTTAAAAGGAACAGTTGCAAGCTAAGGGGATTGATCATCCCATTATTGATAAAATAATCAATGTGATTAAAACCAATATTGATCAAACCTCGAAAAAAGAGAGAGACACCTCAGTGTCTCCCTTTTAAATTATCTTACTGTTTAAATTGCATTTGGTGGCGGAAAATTGACATTATTCGGGTCCACTACCACACCGGCACAAGCACTCTGACTATCAGCTTTTGTGCATTTTACCGATTGCGGAATAATTTCTCCGTCTGCATTGAATGTGACATTCAAATTCACTTTCACCGCAGCGCCAGAAATTATTGCAGTACATGAAGAGGCATTTCCCGACGCAAATGGAAAGGAAGATCCATTTTTAGGATCGATTTTTCCAGCATTATCTGGGAAACCACATCCCGTTGCCGACAGCCATCCGGGCGCTAGATTCAATCGTCCGCCTGTCACTAACGCAGCCATATTTAAAGTGGTGCTTGGCTTCGCTTCATTTTTCAAGCTGACATAAGCTATGTCGCCTTTGTAAACGGGCGAAAGATTAGCTCGATCACAATATGCTGCCAATATTGGACTGGAATTTTCCTTGCAATACTGAACATCCATTTTTAATCCCTGCACTTCATGCTGTTTTCCAGTATACGAATCTGTCACAATCCGTTTGGCCTCTTCAGACAGTCTAAAATCCAAGTGAGGTTCAGTCTGATTAGAACGATAAAGCGTCACATCGCAATAATCCATCTTCTTGCCATTCTGCCACATGGATACACGTGAATTCCCCGCGCGCATATTGATATTCACATTTCTCCCACAAATGGTGGCATGATCCCAATTATTGGCAGCCCATGTGACAAAATATTGCTGATAGGGATCATACATGGATTTATTGGATAAATAGCTATCTCCGCCAGCATTGATAATGAAACCTGTGCCTTCATCCCTGAAATTGCCGTACTTGTCATCAATTGAAAAAGAATAAGCAACGGCATTGATACCATCAGTCTCATTATGAATTAAGCGTGTAAATGGGTTGAGATTGTATGCACTGTCTGTAGGCGCCCAAAATAATAACCATTTATTATATTGGTAAAGCGGTTTGCCGCTTTTCTCATCATTCCATGGCACACCTCTTAATATTGCTTGCACGCTTTCTGGCAATCGTCCGCCATCCGGACCTTTCTTATACCCAAGAATATGTTCCATCAGACAAACAGTGTCATCAATTTCATAAGCTTTGCCATCGCCAGCAATAAATTTGCAATAATTGGGATCATTGGATTTAAATCCATTATAGATCTCCCACACCCATTTGACGGTTGCTTGAAAATCCTGGCAAAAACCTTTCTGATCGACGGCAAGATTAGCTGGGATGTTTCCAGATGTGCATGGATTATTAGGCGATAGCCATTGTTTCCATCGTGCGGCTAGCGCTGTCACCGCAGGATTTGACGGCTGATATTTCTGGTTTATGCTCAGCTTCTCAATCAAATAAGCTGCACCCGCATCAGGTTTGTATAGAAGAGATGTTGCTTTGGTATTAACACTATTCAGCAGATTGTAGCCACCCATAGTGTGATAAGAAAATGGAATCAGATCATGAAAAGTATTATTCGGCCAGTTATTTTGTGTATAAGCAGCAAATGAAGACCAGTTATTAGTCTGAAGAAAGGTCATTATGCGATTTTTAAAATCTGCATAAGAAAAATTAGTTCCCATGTATCCTGCTAATCCGCCTGTATCAATGGCCATAGTCACTGGTAAAAATGTTTCATCGACATATGAAATATCTATATCTGTCATCAAACGGCCTTGATCAGGATCAGACGATTTTTTACCTGTCAGCGGATCATCAGCATCGAAGGTATATTCTGTTAATTGAGCAGGGCTATCTAGCGGATAACTGGCCTTCGCTTTACCGGTGTAACAAGTAATTCCTTTTTCATTATCTTGACCCTGACTAATGTCATAACAAGCCGAGGCGGAACCTTTTTGAGTTTGTTGTGCGCTGTCAATGCGGGTTTCAAATGTCTCAATGGGTGGAGTAAAGAGCAGGACCCGACCGGCATTATACCAACACTTATCAGGCACATAGATTTTGATTGTTTGTCTAAATTGCACACCTGCTGGCACTACGATGCGATTCACGGCAGTGGATTTGGGAACACAATTCCCATCCTCAGGTACTTCGACCACGGGATAAATCGTCATAGGCAAATCATTGTGAACAATAATGTAGCGCCGGGAGGGATCAGTGACAATCTGATGGGACGTTGTTGCGAAAAGTGGCTGCGTTAATAATAAACCACACAATAAAGCTATTTTTTTTATTTTCATATTCTCTTCTCCATCGTTTTAATTGTTGGTTATCATAATATACGATAGAGTTTAAGAGCTAGTGCTTTCTTCGCACCTCAAAAATAAGCAGATTAATTATTTTTCTTGGATTTTTTTATAAAAAAAAGCTTGTTCGGGAACAAGCTTTTTCTTTGTGCCTGATTCAATAAAGATTAACTGGCTTTTTGAAATTCATCCAATTCTTTCTTTAATTGATCTATCTTATTAGCACGACAAGTTTGAACTACAGAGGGATCCACTGTGACACCTGAAACAGTTTGACCTAAAATAAGAGGTTTCATGCAATCATGCCAGAATTGTTTGCCTTGGGTTGCCATTCTAACAAACCCTGCATCCAAACAAGCCTTAGCAATAGTAGCGCAAGGTTTTCCTTCAGCAGCATCTGATGGCATCATGCCTTGATCTTGAGCAAACACGGATTGCATTGAAAACATAGCCATTAATATTAAAAAAACACGAACCTTATTCATATAACCTCCTGTCATGGTTAAATATCCTATCAATGGGATAAGCGTCCTTATACTTTTACATAATCAGCATTGTTTGACAAACGCTTCTTGGCCATTGACTAGACTATGTATGGTAGGAGTAACAAGCACAGGGGTGGTAGTATTAACTAGTTATCTATAGTGTTTCAGATAAATATATTGGTTAATCCGTTCGTGCTGAGGAGATACATTTTTCCGTTCACCCTTCGAGACGCCCGCTCCTCAGGACGAACAGAAAAATGTATCGTCTCGAAGCATGAACGGATTAACCAATATATTTATCTGAAACACTATAGCACCATATGAACGAGGAACTCTTATGAAACAAGTATATTTATTTGAAGCTGACAATCTCGGCTTTAGACAAATTACTGAAGAAGATTTTGATTATCTTGTCATGTTAGATGCAAACCCTGAGGTAAAAAAATTCTTTCCGGGCGGCATTCAAACTCATGCTGAAATAAAAGATAAAATTAAACGCTACCAAACAAGCTTTCAGGAAAAACAATATGGCGTCTTTGTCATCTTCGAGTTAAATTCCGGTGAGTTTCTTGGACGTGCTGGATTTGGCGATATTGAATCAGGTGAAATCGAAGTGGGTTATCTGCTCTTGAAAAAATATTGGGGCAAAGGCTATGCCACTCGCATACTCAAGGCGTTATTAGCCTGGGCAAAGGATAATATTCATAAAAATAAAATAATTGCTTACACACCCGTTGATCACCTGGCTTCAGAAAGAGTCATGCAAAAAGCCGGAATGAAGTTTGTCAGAAAAGATATCATGAAAGGGGTGGAATGTGTGGTGTATGAATATAAATTTGAATGAGTGCATCATACCATAGTACTAATGAAAATCGGCAAATGTTAAAAACTACTTTGATCTTATAGTTTTCAACTCATCTGCCGAAAGAATATTAACTATCCATATTATTAAACATAATGCTTTCCCTGCTACTCTTATTTTTTTGTAGATCCTGTTGGCGTACCATTGGTAGTCGTAGTTGATGACGTAGTAGATCCACCTTGTGAAGCTTGCATTATTATTTGCTGAATTTTTTGCAATTTTTCTTGTGGACTTGAAGCTAACAAAATCTGTTCAATTTGCTCTACTATTTGAGGAGAATTTGAAACAGCTTTTTTAATCATATCCTCATCAACTTTAATACCATGACTATTAAGTTTTTCAATCAAAGGCGCTAATAACATGTTTTCAAATTGATTTAACATAAATCGCCTCCTCTTTATTATGATTATGGTAATAGTTCATTATAAATTAGTAACCTGTTTAAATGATTAACGATGGAATAATTTTAAGTTAGCACAGAAAAATCAATCATTTGGCTGTTGATGCTGGATGTGCTAAAGTTAATCTTTATCCAATGGAATGGAGAGATTATGTATGAAATATTATTCCTCATTAAAAATCAGCCTTATCAGTAAAATAGCATGCGTTTTCCTTATGGTTTTCCCATTTACAGCTTCTTATGCAACAGCAGGATGCTGCTCTCATCATCATGGAGTTAAAGGCTGTAATACAGCTACTAACCATGAGCTATGTAATGATGGAACCACTTCTCCAACTTGTCTGTGTGGCGGCGGAACAACGGCAAATACTGTTCAGCCAAAACATAAAAAGCAAACTGGCACCAGCACCTCTACTAGCTCGACGTCTAACACTATGAATGAAAATACGACTCCAACAACCACCAATGAACAGCCTTCTACCACCGCTGCACCTGTTAGCAAGTCAAAAACAAAAGGATGTTGTGCTAGACACGGTGGCGTCGCTCAATGCAATACTGCGACTGGTTTTATGAAGTGCAAAGACGGTACTGATTCTGCCACATGTAAGTGTTAAAAGATTGCTCTCTCTTAAAACCTCATGTGACAAGCATGAGGTTTTTTCTTGCCTACTTTCATAACAACGACAACAACTATATATTCTTGCAAGTCAACGTCATGGCACATTATACGTCGGCTCGACGTCTAATTTAATACAGCGTATTTGGCAGCATAAGAATGGTGCATTTTCTGGCTTCACATCAAAATATCAAGTTCATCAACTTGTGTATTATGAAGAACATCCAACTATCGTTGAAATGGTTCGTCGTGAAAGGCGCTTGAAGAACTGGTGCAGAAAATGGAACAAATTTAATTGAGCAGTTTAACCCTATATGGCGAGATTTATACGATGAAATTTGTATATAGTTGGCTCCCGCGGACAAGCCGCGGGACGACGAGCCGGGTATAAATACGACAAATCAAAGGATTAACAATGAATAATGAATTAGCACAACAATTACAACTCACCTTGCAAAAGAAATTTGGTTTTCAAACCTTTCGACCCGGACAACTCGATGCCCTCATCTCATTAATGACTCACGGACGATTACTCTGCATTCAGCCAACAGGACATGGTAAATCACTCCTCTATCAATTACCTTCTCTTCTATTCGAAGGTACTACTCTCGTCATTTCGCCGCTTCTTGCTCTGGTTCGTGATCAACTCACGCAACTTCATCATCGCTTTGCTATCGCAGCGGCTAGCATTAACACAGATCAAAGTGATGAAGAGAATTATGCCGCGCGAGTTGCCGCGCAAGAAGGAAAGATACGCATCTTATTTATCGCGCCTGAGCAATTAGACAATCTAGAACGCTTTCAATTTCTACTTGCATTACCCATACGTCTAGTTGTTGTCGATGAAGCACATTGCATTTCGACTTGGGGTCATGACTTTCGTCCTTCTTATCGCAACATCGTAAAATTTGTTCAAGCGTTAGCTGACAAACATCCTGACATCAAATTACTAGGTCTCACTGCTACTGCCAATGATAAAACTGAAGTAGACATTAAACAGCAACTCACCATTGACGCCAAACCCATTCACATCCATCGCGAAAGCATGGATAGACCTAACATTCGTTTAGCCGTTATTCCTGTCACGAGCACCGCTCACAAGCTTGCTCTACTCACCCATTTAATTTCTTCATTGAAAGGCTCAGGATTAATTTATTGTGCAACTCGCGATAATACAGAATTAGTCGCAGATTATTTAACAACATTAGGTATTCACGCGATTGCTTATCATGCGGGATTAGACATGATTTTAAAACAGAAAATTCAGCAAGATTTTATCCAAGATAATTATCCCGTTATCACTGCAACTAATGCACTAGGAATGGGCATTGATAAATCCAATTTACGCTATATCATACATTTTGATTTTCCTGGTTCTATTACAGCGTATTATCAAGAAGTAGGACGCGCTGGTCGTGATGGCCTGCTTGCGGATGGCATTTTGCTTTATCATTCTGCTGATAAAAAAATTCAAAAACATTTTATCGAATCAGCTCAACCCGACACAGATGAATTTTTACAAGTCTTGACTCTCATTAGCACTTCAAACGAATTATTAAATTTATCTTCTTTGAAACGTCTTTCCGGTTTACATCCAACAAAACTCATTGTCATTTTGGCAGAACTCATTGATCAAGGCCATTTGCAAAAGAAAATGCACCATCGCTCTCAGGTCTATAAACTTACACATCAAACCAGCAAACCACATCTCACACGCTACATCAGACAACGACAAATTAAGGAAGCTGAGCTAAAAGCAATTCAACATTATGCTGAACAATCAGATCAGTGTCTGATGTTAATGTTACGTATTGCATTGGGAGATCATGATGCAAAACCGTGCTGTCACTGCAGTGTCTGCGCTAATACATCGTTTCATCAATATGACGATCATCCTCTTACAATTACTATTTCTTCTTGGCTCAACCGACGCACCGTTCCCATTTTACTTTCCAAAAAAATAACGCATATCAAAGCTGGCATGGCTGTGTTAGATGGTAAATTACGTTCTCAAGAATTTATTCAGTTCATGCGAGAGCGCGCAAATACTGTAGGCAAACTCGGCATATCAAATGAACTTCTCACTAACATCAAATCTTGTCTTCACGATCTTCGCTTACATCATCGCATTGGCTGTCTTGTCTCTCTCCCTTCGCGTACTTGGAGTGCGAGAATATCCATCTTAGATATGCTTTCAGCTTATCTTGATCTACCTTTATTTACTGATTTATTAGCTTGGCAAGCCTTGCCCGAAGCACGACAAGGTGAGTTATTAAATAATGATCAACGCCGTCATAATGTTGAAAACCGCATGATAATAAAACAAAATGTAAAACTACCGAAAGGAGCCATGTTATTGATTGATGATTATATAGGTTCAGGCGCAACAATGAATGAAGCCGCACGTGCATTACGTGAATCTAAACAAATTCAAAATGAAATCATTCCCTTTACGATTGCGGCAGTAAAATGGAAAGTAGGGAAAATAGGCATGATATAATATAAGAAAGACTAGTAGGCTCCACAGGAGTTAACACTATGGCCACCATGAAAGCAATTCAAGTTAATCAATCTGGCGATTGGGAAAAAGTAGATAAAGAAATTCCCACACCTGGTCCAAATCAAGTGAGAATTAAAATCCACGCATGCGGTGTGTGTCATAGTGATGCTTATGTTAAAGATCGCGTTTGGCCTGGTATTCAATTTCCACGCATTCCCGGTCATGAAATAGCAGGAATGATAGATGAAGTGGGCGCAGAAGTGACGCGCTTTAAAAAAGGTCAACGCGTAGGCGTGGGTTGGGCGGGGAAACGCTGCGGACAATGTTTACCTTGTCGTCGTGGTGATTTTATTAATTGCGAAAATCATCAAATCACGGGGATACATTATGATGGCGGATATGCTGAATATATGATCGCGCCTGTCGAAGCATTAGCTGCCATCCCTAATGAATTATCATTTGCTGAAGCAGCTCCCATTCTTTGTGCTGGAATTACCACATTTAACGCACTACGTAACAGCCAAGCTCGTCCTGGTGATCTCGTCGCGATTCAAGGGATTGGTGGCTTAGGCCATTTAGCTATTCAATTTGCAAATAAAATGGGATTTAAAACTGTTGCAATTTCACATGGTGCGGATAAAGAATCACTCGCACAAGAATTAGGAGCACATATTTATCTCAACACAGAAAAAGAAGATATCGCGACAGGATTACAAAAATTAGGCGGAGCTCGCGCGATATTAGCGACTGCGCCCAGTGGCAAATCTATCACACCTCTCATTGAAGGATTGAGTTACCTCGGCAAACTTGTCATTGTCGGCGCTTCAAATGATCCTATCGAAGTCACTGCTATTCAACTCATTCGATTAAAACGTTCTATTCTCGGTTGGCCCTCAGGTACTGCTGCCGATTCCGAAGAAGCCATGAAATTTTGCGCGTTAACAGGCATTCGACCTGTGATAGAAAAATTCATGTTAGACGATGCACCCAACGCTTATAATCATATGATTACCAACAAGGCAAGATTTCGAGCTGTATTGACAGATTGACAGTGTGATGACACATCCCACAAAAAAATGTGGGGCTCTGAATAACTTCAATAACATCCACTTGACCTCATTATTCACTTTCATTAATCTCATTCAGCGAATCAAATTTCCGTCTTTTTCAGCGGAACATTTGCATGTTCTTTTAAAAAAGTCACAATTTAATTTATCATTCACTACAGGTACGTTATGAACTTAAAAAAAATTACTCTTTTGCTTTCATGCGCTCTTTCAACCTTTGTCATGGCGCCTATACCTCAAGCTGTCGCAAATCCTGCTGTCATCTCAAAACCAGCTCCTGATGCCACTCTACCGGGACCTCATCCAGTGGCCTCTAGCGAATATCGTCTTCCCGCTAAAATCGATGACGATATCTTATCTGACCGTATGACTGAAGTATGGGCAAAAGTTTTTTATCCGCAAGATATCAACAATATTCCGGGAAAAGCTCCGTTGATTGTTTTACTACACGGAAATCACGCCACTTGCGGTACAGGTGCAAATCCTCGTCATGACACCAGCTGCCGTTATACAGAAGATGGCACATGCCCAGCTGGCTTCGTCGTCACCCCTAACCATGAAGGCTACAATTACCTCGCGGAAAATCTAGCTTCGTGGGGTTATTGGGTCGTCTCTATCAATGCAAACCGCGGCATTACTTGCGGTGGCAGTGTTGATGAGGATTGGGGATTAAACTTAGCGCGCGGTAAATTAGTCTTAAAACATCTTAGCTTACTTTATACATGGACAACGCTTGGCAATGCTCCCGCTTCACTTGGATTGGGTCCAACTGGTCTCAAAAACAAAATTGATTTCACGTCAGTCGGCTTATTCGGCCATTCTCGCGGTGGAGAAGGCGTACGAGCTGCTTATAACTTGTATTTAGACAAAGACAGTCCATGGCAAGCTAAAATCCCAGGTTTACATGTGAAAGCTATTTTTGAAATTGGCGCTGTGGATGGTCAAACCTCACGTGTCTTAGACGCAAATGGAACGGTATGGAACCAGTTATTACCCATGTGCGATGGTGATGTATCCGATTTAGAAGGACGCTTTCCTTTTGAACGTATGTTGCTTAATCCAAACGAACCCGCTAACGCGCAAAAATCCTTGTATGAAGTCTGGGGAGCGAATCACAATTTCTTCAATACACAATGGCAAGAAAGTGACTCCTATGGCTGCTCATCTGGAACCCCCATCTTTGATACGCAAAGCTCTGGTTCAGAGTTACAACAAAAAGTAGCATTAGCCAGTGTTCCTGCTTTCTTTAGAAGCCATCTCGGCGCAGGGGCTGATCCTGCATTCAATCAAAATTTCAATCCAATGGATTATTTACCTGATGTAGTGACTAGCATTACCCAAATAGATAGAGATTTCACTGCTTCGCCTGCAGCGAGTGAGATCAACATCGTTGAAGATTTTGATAAAGAAACGGGTACAAATAGTTCAGGTAATGCCAATCTTTCGGGGCAAATCTCGATGAAACATCATTATCTTGAAAAGCCTCAGCGTGTAGGAGAAGTATCTTGGGAAACAACGGGACAAGGTACATTTTTTGAAGCAGTCTGGGCAAGCGCGGGACAAGGCCGAGATATTCATGATTATGCTACGCTTGATTTCAGAATCGGCCGTCTATCCAATGGCTTGAACAAAGCACCGTCGACTAATTTTGGTATTCAGCTCGAAGATACCACTGGTCATTTTTCTCAAGAAGTGGATGTCAGCGATTACGCCTTGATCAATGGGCCTGGGAATCGAAACTCCATCTTGAAAACAGTGAGAATTCCATTCAGTGCTTTCCAAGGTATAGATCTTGCTAAAGTTCATGGTGTTAGATTTGTCTTTGATAAAACGGAGACAGGCGCCATTTATCTGGCAAATATCAGAGCACATCGACAACTGGGTCTAGGCAGAAATGAAAAAATGACATTCATGAGATCGCCATTACTCGCGCAAGCCGCGTTTGTCACGCCAACCATGAACAAAATGAAGCCCGTGATTGTGCCGGCAAATCTCAACTCGATTCGCAGCATAGGAGTAGCGCCTAAGAGCCGCTTAGCGTCAGGTAAAGCAGCAGTAGAAATTACCGTCAGCAGTCAAGTACCTTTCCCAGCGATGAATAGGCTTCCCGTACTGAACATCGGTAATAAGAAATTCAAATTGAGTCGGTATACTGACATTCAGACATTAAAAGAAATGACCTTTACCGTTCCTGCAGACCAATACAACAGTCTTTCCGCTTCTAGCAATATCACTGTAATAGATGGAAAGATCTGGCAGTTTGGTTCACTCGCAAAATACAGGAAGTAACACGATCCTCCTCTCTCGCAATCATACGCGAGAGAGGGATCTCATGGTGGTGGTCCTCCTCTCTCCTAGCATTTTTTTAGCTACACGAGAAGAGGACCTAACCAACATAATTCTGATAAGATATAAAAATAACATTGACGTCGTTCTGCGTTTCCAAAGGATAGGATGGCATGGAGAAAAACAGAACAAAGGGATTTATCCAACAGCGTAGTTTTTTGCTATCAATCCTATTACATCTTTTGTTGTTATTACTGTTCACGGTTGTTATTGTTATTAAACCAGCAGATGAAGAAAAAAAACATCCTCATTTATACATTCCTTCTTATGTCTACACTGGATCTACCACGACAGCTTTCAAACAGCCGCGCCACACTCAGAAAACACAGCGGCAAAATGTACAACACATGGCGCAAGATGAAAAAGAAATCGAGACGCCTAAGAATGCCATCGCTGTCAAAGAAACCGAGCGTAAATCTCAGTTCGCTGCTAAGAAAAAAAATAAACCAAAACAAACTATGGCCAATAGACAACAACCTATGTCTGCTATGTCTATGCTGGCAGCTTCTCTGACTTCATTAAAACAACAGCAAATGAATTCTCTCAAACGCGTCAATAATGATAAGCCCGTTTTATTAATTGGCGATTTAAACCAACCTGCTGATCCCATTATCAGATTATTAGCACAATCACTTTCAGCACACTTTAGATATCCAGAAACTGAAGGCATGTTGGGAATTAAAGGCAGAGTCATTGTTGAAGTTGTGCTGCATCCTGAAGGATATTTCACTGATATTCGTATGCTCAAATCAAGCACCAATGCAAATCTTGACGCAGCTGCACTTTATGCAGCGAATACAGCCCCTGATGTCCAAGGCGCCAATCGGTTTTTATCAGAGCCAACTCGTTTTGTCGTAGGATTTGTTTTTGATTAGTATTGTTCCTCCCTAACCCATAGCCGAAGGTGACAAATCCAAAAAGAGCCGATATAGTCACTCCCCCGAATAGAGCAGCAATGAAAGTGATCACACCTTTAACACTAGGCAATAAAACATTTCCAGTGAATATCATTCAAGGCCCATTAGCAGGGGTGAGTTGCGCGCCGTTTCGCTTGTTAACTTGGCAACACAGTCAACCCGCTTTTTCATGCACAGAAATGATTTCTTGCAAAACGATTATTCATCAACCTCATCTCGCAACACGCTTTATCAAAAAAGATCCTGATGAAGGACCTGTGTGTTTTCAATTATCCGGAAATGATCCAAAGGAATTAGCAGAGGCAGTAAAAAGAGTGACAGATCATGGGGCTGATCTGATTGATTTAAATTGCGGCTGTCCGGTTAAAAAAATTCGTAGTAAAGGAGCTGGTTCCAGTCTTTTAACAGATACTACCCAATTGTATGCGTTAATTAGCGCGATGAAAGCGCATACCCATGTGCCCATCTCCATAAAAATCCGCGTGCAAGGCAAAAGTAACGATACCTTTCATCGTGAAGTTTCAACAGTCGTGAATGATGCAGGTGCAGATTTTCTTGTCGTACATGGAAGGCATTGGACAGAGCATTATGAAACACCTTGTCATCATGATGATATTCAATTCTTTGTTGAAACCCTTAACATACCAGTGATTGGCAATGGGGATATCGCCTGTATCACGTCGCTTAAAAAAATGTTTGCAACAGGTTGCGCAGGCGTCATGATTGCTCGCGCAGGAGTAGGCCAACCCTGGCTGATAAAAAAATTAATAGCTGAAGTTACTCAAACCTCCTTTTCTTTACCCACGCTGACTGACATCAGCGCTATGTTTATTCAACACATAGAACAGCTAACGATATTATTGGGGAATGAAAAATTTTCTCTTTTGCAGGCGCGTAAATTAGCAAAATATTATGCGCGTGGCTTAACTAATCGAACTGAATTTTGTTTTGCAGTGAATACTTGTCAGACGTTAGATGAGCTTAAAATGATTTGTTCAAATCACTTTTGTGAAAGAAAATAGATATTAAGCCAGTCTACGCTCTACATGTCATCCCGGAATTTAGTGTCCCTTAACGAGCTCGCGAGTTTAGGGACACTTAATGTCCGGGACCCATTTCAAACCTTATACCAGTGCATGGATGGGTCCCGGATATTAAGCACTGCTAAGCTCGCAAGCTCCCGAGCAGTGCTAAATTCCGGGATGACATGTAGAGCGTAGGCTAGCGACCAGATTTTCACAATGTATAAGTAGTTCCCATACGCAACTCAATGGTTGATCCATTCACACGCTGCAATATAATGGAATCAAGATTGATTGCTATTATTTTCATTCCATTAATCGTTTCACCAACATGCAAGACTTCATTATTTATATACGCCATTTTAAGGTGCTCTGATACAAAAGTACCATTTAACATTATTTTCATTTTAGGAGCATCAATATTGGTTTTAAGCGCTACAGGTTTATTAGATGGCAACGATTTATGCGCTTGAAAATACCGGTTGGGCAATAATATAACCAATAAGATA
The DNA here is from genome assembly GCA_963711205.1 of uncultured Gammaproteobacteria bacterium. Taxonomy (GTDB): domain Bacteria; phylum Pseudomonadota; class Gammaproteobacteria; order DSM-16500; family DSM-16500; genus Aquicella. The sequence continues at coordinate 755,493 of CAVQDE010000001.1, read as the reverse complement.
ACCATCATTGCGACGCCAGCGACCGCTAATAATACTGTCTTTTTTAAGGGAATCACGGGAGGAGAAACCACTGAGATAGATTCTTTGGATTCATTCTGACGAACTTGTTGTGTTTTTCGCAATGCTTCATTAATGATGCTCACAGTACAATATCTCCTTTGCACATTTTTCAATGATTCTTTCATCTATGGAAAATGTATCCGCCACAAAACCTGCTAATAACGCTCTATCACAAATAATATTGATGGTTCGCGGCGATCCTTGGGTAAAGCGATAAATGCTTTCAATGGCTTGATCAGTAAACATGACTGGGTGATGAAAATTCACATCCATACCAGCGATAGAGAGTCGATGGTGAATGTAGCTTTTGATATCCTCTTTGCTGAGCGGCTTAACATGAAAATGAATGGCGATGCGTTGACGAAGCTGACGTAGTGCTGGCAATTGTAATTTTTTATAAAGTTCAGGTTGTCCCACCAAAATAATTTGTATTAATTTTTCTTTTTCCGTTTCCAGATTAGATAACAAACGAATTTGTTCTAATTGATTCACACTCAAATGTTGTGCTTCATCAATCACGACAACCACATTGCCGCCTTGTCGTGATTCAGAGATTAAAAATTCATTGAGTACATACACTAAACCAAATTTATTTGGTTTTTTTGTTTGGATTCCCAAATCATGGTTAATCATTTGTAACAATTGTAGTTCAGAACATTTAGGATTTAACACCAACGCAAATTTAATTTTTTTATCAGATTGCTTCAATAATTTGCGGCAAAGCGTTGTTTTGCCAGTCCCTATTTCACCCGTCATTACCAGAATGCCTTTGCGTTGCTCTATGCCATAAATAAGATTGGAAATCGCTTCCCTATGACATTGGCTAGAAAAGAAAAAATCTGGGTCAGCCGTCACGTTAAATGGGTTTTCTCGAAGTTGATAATAATCATGATACATAGCTTTTCTTCCATGCAGCCATCTAATGATTCATGCCAGACATTATAGGGATAAAGCTCATTGAATACTATACGTTGCGTCATCCTCACCCCCGAGATGACGCAGCTTCACTGTCAGTGTACACTACACAATTCCAAGTTAGGTGCTGCGCAATGAACACAATTCAATCCAACGATGATCAGAGCTTAATACCTTGGAAACACTATGTGTCTGTCACGATAGAGTCATTGCTCACTTTTTACCTTGCGACATTTTGCATAGCGATGTTTTTTACACATCGAGGAACTAACTGGATCAGCTCTGGCATTCTAATGGCTTTATTGTATTTATTTGTTATTTTTGTATGCGCAAAACGTGTCATGCAAAAATTACCCCTCGCCTCTCTTATGCTCATTATTCCGCTCGCACCACTCATTGCTCTCATTATCATCGTCTCTCTGATTCCGATATTACAATTATTCTAATCGTTGCTTAGCTTGTTTATTAATGATAGATGTATAGAAACATTTTTCCATTCAGGGCATTTAGAAAAAACACGAGGTCATTATGAAAGCTCTTTGTTACAAACTTCTTTCCTTTCTACTCATTCTCATGATAGGAACACCTCTCTATGCTGGCCCAGGCTCACCGTTTAATCGCATTGTTCTTTTTGGTGATAGTCTCTCGGATAACGGCAATCTTTATTTATTTGATTTTGGATTTTTACCAAAATCACCGCCTTATTTTAACGGACGATTTTCAAATGGCATCGCGTGGTCAGATTATGTGATGCAATATTATCTCCATCAATATGCTGTCACTTTGGATAACTATGCTATTGGTGGTCAAACTATCATTTTCCATAATCCCTTCGATGGCTATAATCCTTATACTTTTACATTATCCTTAAATAGTTATTTACTCCACAGCATTTTTAGCGAGAGATCCTCTACTTTATTTGTGATTTGGTTAGGAGCAAATGATTATTATTCCGGTATTTCAGACACGGATCAAATCACAACCAAGGTCGTGAACAGTCTCAAATCAGACATTGAGAATTTAATCTATCATGGCGGAATGAATTTCCTCATCATCAATATGCCCAATTTATCCTTGACGCCTAGAGGCTTAATTCGCGAGGATCATGATCTGGCAAATGTTGTGTCGCTACTGCATAATTCAAAACTCGATGCAGCAGTGACAGACATCCAAAATAATTATAAAAACGTTAATATCAATCTATTTGATTTCAATTATGTGTTCACTGATTTCACCAAAAATCCGGACGTATACAATCGCAAATATAATATTCACATCACTAATACCACGACATCTTGCTTCCAAGGAGGTTATACCCGCAAAGAAATCCCTCTGGATGAAGCCTCCATCGCCAAGCGAATCGACGAGCATCTTCAACAACAATCCAGAACATTCACAACGATTAACACAAATAAATTGGATGTTGCAGGGTATGCGCATTATATCGCAACCACGCCGGATTTACTGGAAACCTACCGAGTCAGTGAAGAAGCAGCGAGTGGTATTACGCCTTGCGCCAATCCAGACAACTATATGTTTTGGGACCAAATACATCCCACTGCTGTGATACATAAGATGATATCGCAAATCATCATCGATTTTATGACCCAACATTATCAGCCGGTAAGAGGATAGCGATCATCTGTGAAACCAGGGATTATTCCCTGGTTTTTTCTTTTTTCTTTCTCGGTATCACACTAAAAGAAATTTGTGCAGAAGAAAGCTCCAATATCTCGGGCAATACCGCTAATACTTCTTTTCGTCGATATAACACCTTTTGTTCATCAACCGTCTTAGGCGCTTCGTATTCTTGTACTAGCGCCCCTTCATGGGATAAATCAATTGCAAATGCATATTCGGGAAGGTCCGCATCATACACACGATATGACGTGAGCCCTTTCCGCTTAGCCTCGCGTCTCAAATGCTTGAGATTTTTTCGTAAGCGATTAACAAACATTTGCACGGCTTGATGATCTTTTCCACTTATCGCACGCTGAGCCGCACGAATGCGTTTTTCATTGGCCGCTTCTGGACTGCGATCTACAAAATACGCTGGCTGTATATCAAACAATAATAGCTTGCATGGAATAGGGCCATTAAATAAGGCGTAATAGCGATTAGCACGTAATCCCATTTGCTTGCCTAAATCGGGATTACCCGTGAAAACAGCGGCATGCCAGCCTGTGAACGCTTGCTTTAATCTATCACCTAATAATGTGTAAAGCGGTTGTAGTGCCTCGACTTCACCTAAGCGTTCACCATAAGGTGGATTCACAACGACTAATCCAGGCTTGGCATTGGGTTTAGGGACAAACGCTATTAACTCACGTTTTTCCACATGCACCTGGCCTAATAACTGCGCACGTTCAAGATTAGCAAAAGCAATTTTGATGGCTTCAGGATCATGATCATAACCAACGATAGTGGGTAATGATGTCATACCTTGTGTTTGACGCTGCTTGGCTTCGTCAAGCAAGCCTTGCCAAAGAGTAGGTTGATGCTGTTTCCAGCCTAAAAAACCAAAATAATCACGCGCAAGACCCGGCGCGATATCAGCTGCCATCATGGCAGCTTCAATTAATAATGTCCCTGAACCACACATGGGATCTAAGATCGTACCGCCTTCTTTTGCAATGGCTTTCCAACCCGCCCGCAATAAAATGGCGGCAGCTAAATTTTCTTTCAATGGCGCAGATCCGGACGCTAAACGATAGCCACGCTTATGCAAGCTTTCTCCTGCCAAATCGATATGAATGGCAGCATTATCACGATGCAAATACACATAAATACTCACATCCGGCCGCTCACGTGCAACGCTTGGCCGCACGCCAAATTTTTCGCGTAATTGATCAACAATCGCATCTTTCACTTTTTGTGCTGCGAATAACGAATGGGTGATTTGAGACTGTGAACACACACAGTGAACCGCTAATGTTCCTTCAGGATGAATATGTTGACTCCAATCGATAGTTTGTACGCCTTTATATAATTCTTCCGGTGTTTTAGCCTCCGCTTGCGCTAAATGAAGTAAAATCCGATTGGCTAAACGTGACCATAAACATGCTTGATAGGCGATAGACATATCACCGCGAAAAGATACCCCAGCTAATTTTTCAGCTGGCTCAATTGCGCCAAAGGACCGCAATTCATCGACTAATAATAATTCCAACCCTTTAGGGGTGGTGGCAAAAAAATTTAATTCTTTCATTTTTAATGTTCACTCTCTATAGAATATTCATAGGCCTTACTCAAACCTTGCAATACCAAATCAGGCAGAATGACATCGAACAACGCTTTATCTCTGAATAATTGTGAAAAGCCACCTGTGCCTATGATAAGCGGGGGTTCTTGATTAAATGTCTCTTGCTTAATTCCATTAATGATTTCTTTTAATGCGCCTAATTGCCCGTAATATAAGCCTGCTTGAATGCTTTCTCGAGTGGTACGACCAACAAATGAAGACGGTGCTTCAATATCCACTTCCATTAATTTTGCGGTATTGGTACTTAATGATTCCATGCTCAATCTCATGCCCGGAAAAATGGCTCCGCCCAGATAATCACGTTTTTTGGTAATGACATCTAATGTAGTGGCCGTTCCCATATCAATGATGATGAGATTCTGATTGGGGAAAGCATCCATGGCGCCTATGGCATTGGCAATTCGGTCGGCTCCCACTTCATTTGGATTTTTATATTTAATATTAAGACCCGTTTTCACACCCGCTTGCAGCATAAAATAGTGTGATTTCAAATAAAGTGAGATGGTGTGTCGGATGGTATAATCACAACTCGGGACCACTGAGCTGACTGCTGTCGCTGAAATCGATTCAGGTGCAATGTGATTGGCTTGTAAAATGTTTATTAAAAAAATTCCAAATTGATCTGCTGTTCCAATTAAAGAAGTTGAATAACGGAATCGTGCAATCAAATTATCCCCATCCAATACACCCCCTAAAATATGGGTATTACCAACATCTAAACATAATAACATGGACTCCCTCCTTTATGACTTGCGTCATCGTCATGTGTTGCGTCAAGCATCGCTCCCCTGTCATCCCGGAATTTAGCACTGCTTGGCGAGCTTGCGAGCCCCGTTTAAAAACATAACGGGGCAAGCTTCGCAGTGCTTAATGTCCGGGACCCATCCCAACTCTTGCACAAGGTCATGGATGGGTCCCGGACAAGTGCTCAGTAAAAAACACTTCGCACTTTCCGGGATGACAGTGCTCAACACAACACACGAGGATGACAGTGCAAACCTACAATGTATGCTCTAAATCCACAATAATCGGCTTCAATTGTTCTGTCGTGTCAATTAGCGCATAGGAGATAATAAACACTTTATCGCCAACTTCAGCTTTTCGTGCTGCCGCGCCATTCAGTGCAAATATTTTACTTCCTGCTTTTCCTTTTATCACATAAGTTTCTAATCGTTCGCCATTATTCAAATTCACCACTTGCACTTTTTCATTCTCACGAAGATTAGCTTGCTGCATAATGTCTTCGTCTATAGTAATCGAGCCAACATAATATAATTCTTTGCCTGAGATAGTGGCATAAGCGATTTTCGATTTAAGCACAGTAATTTGCATATCAAACTCCTTCGTCGAGTGTCATGTTATCAATTAAACGAATATCATCAATCCAAACGGCACCGAGACGACGCTGCCATTTATCTGCGATGTAATCCACTTTGAATCCCAGTGCTTGTAATTGTGTAGTGATTTGCGCAGGGCTTAAAGCGGCTTGCAACCACTTGGGGAAATGCACCGCTTGTTGTCGTTGTTCGGGTGTCATCCTGCTATTTCTTGAGCTTAACGCAAGACCATCTTCTGCTCGAATAGTAGGACAACCTATGATTTCATACGGTAAAAATAAAGCTTTGGCCATCTTTTTTATCAGCAGCAATTGTTGAAAATCTTTTTCGCCATAATACGCGTGTGTGGGTTGCACTAAGTTTAAAAATTTTAATACCACTGTCATCATTCCAGTAAAATGACCTGGTCGACATTGGCCTTCTAGTTCCTGACTAATCTCATGTTCTGAAATTTTGACTTGGTAATGATCGGGATAAACAGCTTCTTCATCTAGCAATAACAAATAATCCACCTGGCGTGACAATAATAATGCTTTATCTTGCTCAAGTGTGCGTGGATACAATGTAAAATCTCGCACTTCATTAAATTGCGTTGGATTAACAAAGATAGCCGCTACTGTTATATCATTCTCTAATTGAGAACGTTCACACAAGCTAAGATGTCCATCATGCAAATTTCCCATCGTATGCACTAAACCTATGCGTTTGCCCACTAGCTGTTTTCGAATTCGCTGCCATGCACTAATTTTGGTAACAGTGTTCAGCATGAGGGAATTCTCCTGTTTTGACAGCATTGATATACTCTTCCACGCTATTTTTTATTTGTTCTTGGCCATTAAAAAATACTTTGACAAATTTGGGTTTAAAATCGGTATTCATTCCCAGTAAATCCTGAAACACGAGGACCTGACCATCTGTATCGGAACCTGCACCAATTCCAATCGTAGGAATAGACAAAGACTGCGTAATGTCACTCGCTAATGAAGGGGGAATACATTCCAACACCAAAGCAAAACAACCCGCTTCTTGTAACTGAAGCGCATCTTCTTTGATACGAGCCGCGCTTTCGTTTGTTTTACCTTGTACTTTAAATCCACCTAACACATGCATTAATTGTAATGTGAGACCAAGATGTCCCATCACTGGAATGCCTGATTCTACTAAGTGCCGTATCAATTTCGTATTACCTGCAGCACTTTCCAATTTCACCGCATGGGCACCCGCTTGGATTAAGGCTTGCGCTGAAGACACATTCTTGCTTAATGATTTGCGATAACTTAGAAAAGGCATATCACTGACAATAAATTTATCGCCTGCACCGCGAGCAACCGCTTGCGTATGAAAGCACATCATTGCAAGCGTCGCTGATAGGGTATCTTTATGGCCATGCATAGTCATGGCGGCACTATCCCCCACCAACAAACAATCAATGGATGTGGCTGCCAAAATACGTGCGCTCGTGTAGTCGTAACACGTGATCATGCTAATCTTTTCGCCCAAGTGTTTTTTCCGATAAAAGTCGAGACTATTCATATGAACTCCTCTTTTGATTACCTTGTATCGCTTCATAACACTTAACAAAACTTAGATACACATCGTGAAAGGGATCATTCGCCAACGCTTCGATATTTTTTGCTATGGTAGTTTGATCATTCCGTACCAAAGGACCTGTGAGTGCTGATTCAGGATGAGCTAACAAATTTTGTATGATTTGTTGCAAATAAGGACGCGCCATCGTTTTTGGAATGTGAAAATCCTGCTCAAAAGTAGCAAACAATTTTTGCCACAATAAACAGCTAAAATTACCACTTAACACACACAATGCATGGTATTTTGGTTTTAACGATTTCGCTAAACGCACATGTTGGTTGGAAAGGCCGGGCAATAATGTTTCAAACAGAGGAGCATCTTCATCCAGGATGAATGGAATCGCTTGATATTGACTAACATCCCATAATGAAGAACTGAAACTGGATAGAGGATGAGCACCGTAAGCGCTATCTGTTATCACACTGCCTGAAAAATGAATGAGAAAAGCCTTGGTATCTTTAAGATAAGTGGCAATAAATTCTTCTATCGCTTTATCCGAAATCAAGATTAATACATGCGATGAATCATGCAGTTTTTGCTCAAGTTGGGTAACAGATTGTTTTCGATGCCAACACACAAAAGAAAGTTGCAAGAGTGTGAAATAATGCTGGAAATGCCTTGCAACACGGCCATCTCCAATCAGTAGATAGCGAGGTACCTGTCTCATGATCAAGTCCTATAGGTAAATATAACTAAATCGTTCATCTCGTGTCTCTGCCCATGACAGGTCAGATCACTGCATAATTTACAGGAGGAAAATGAGAGTGGCAAGCCGTAGCTGTCATTGCGGAATTTAGTGTCCTCCCGGCTAGAAGCATGCCGGGACAAGCTTAACAACAGAGCTTGCGAGTTTAGGGGTGCTAAATTCCGGGATGACAAGGCTGAGACTTGCGCTCACGCATAAATCATGTTACGTACAGGTTATATAAATTCATCAACTAGGACGTTGCCTTATGAAATCAAACAAACCATCGCATTTTTATATTTATGTTGTCTCGGCAATCGCTGCCATCGCAGGATTATTATTTGGGTTTGACACCGGCATTATTTCCGGTGCGTTGTTATTCATTGAAAAAGATTTTGTGCTTTCAACAGCAATGAAAGAATTAATTGTCAGTAGTGTTTTATTAGGCGCCATGGTGGGTTCATTATCCAGTGGCCGATTGACTGACCGCTTCGGACGGCGCCGCTTAATGTTAATCATTTCCGGTTTTTTCATTATTGGCACCTTGATTGCTTCCTGCGCCCCCTCTGTCTTCGCTATTTTATTGGGACGACTTTTTATTGGTTTTGCTATAGGCATAGGCTCATATACAGCACCACTCTACATTGCGGAAGTCTCTCCTTATGAATTACGTGGTGGCTTAGTATCATTAAATCAATTAGCCATTACCGTTGGTATTTTATGTTCTTTTCTCATCAATTATGCCTTCACTAATATTGATGGCTCGTGGCGTTTTATGTTTGGTATTGGTTTGTTCCCGGCGATATTGCTTAGTTTTGGTATGATATTTTTACCAGAAAGTCCGCGTTGGTTAGTGAAACAAAATAAACTCGACTTAGCGATTGAGACCTTGAAGCGTCTCAGAAATACTTCTGACGTTTCTCATGAGATAAAAGAAATAAAAGAAAGTTTGCAAATGAAACAAGCATCTTTTCATGAAATTTTTTCTCCTTGGATTCTTCCTGTTTTATTTCTTGGCGCTATGCTTGGATTTATTCAACAAGTCACTGGTATTAATACCATCATCTATTACGCACCAACGATTTTTCAGTTAGCCGGCTTTCCCGATGCCTCCAATTCCATTTTGGCGACAGTGGGCGTAGGTGTAGTCAATGTTCTTGCGACTATTTTCGCCATTTATTATCTCGATAAATGGGGAAGAAGACCTTTGCTTCTCGCGGGTTTAATTGGCATGTGTATCACTCTTCTGGGATTAAGCATTGCATTTCAATTTGGATCAAACGCCAGCTTTTTACCTTGGATTTCCATTGTTTGCACTTTTCTTTACATCATTTGTTTTGCTTTTAGCTTAGGAGCGATTCTTTGGTTAGTGGTCTCTGAAATATTTCCACTTGAAGTACGTGCAACTGCGATGAGCGTCGCTGTATTTAGCTGTTGGTTATGGAATTTTGTGGTTTCTTCTACCTTTTTAACGCTATTAAACGCTATGGGACCCAGCGCTACCTTTTTAATCTATGGATTCATGTGCGTCCTGAGTTTTATTTTTTGTTATTACAAGGTACCAGAAACGCAAGGGGTGACCCTCGAACAAATCGAGCAAAATATTCGTAAACGTTTACCTTTGCGCGCCATTGGCCAACCAGTCAAAACAAAGCTACCCGTTATTGAAGCACCTGGTTATCAGGCCGAAAAAATATGAAGACAATTATCACATGGGATTTAGGCGCGACTAAATGTACAGCAGGTCTTGTGGAATATGACCCAGTATTACAAGCATTGGATTGTCATCGCCATCATACGGTGAAACTTTCCGAGGCTACCTCACTGGAAGATTTAATCAGTCAATTAGAAGCTGGATTGCAATTTTCCATGGGCAAAGCAGATGCTATTTGTATTGGTGCTGCGGGACATTATGATGGGAAATATTTGTTACATACTAACCCCTACCCTTATCCCATGCATTTTGCCAACACCGCTCAATTACAACATTGGCCCACTTTCGCCGTCATACATGACTACGCTTCTATTGTATGCGCTACTTTCACTTCTTATATGGATCAACCTAACAACATTAAACGTTTAAATACGTGCGCGATGAAAACACATGGACGTCGTGTTGCACTGGGAATTGGAACAGGTTTAGGCTTGAAAGATGGTGTGTTATTTGACAATGGTGATTTTTGGTTAGGCCATAATGAAGCGGGCCACATAGGGATAACACTTCCGCCTTTTGCAGATTTGCATCATCTTAATCGACACAAAGAGATCATGCGATTTTTGCACGCTAAATTTATCGAACAATCCAATCAACCTATCACCTTTGAGCGAATTCTCACTGGCAAAGGAACAGTAAATTTATTCGAATTTTTTTATCCTCAGGAAAAAAAATCGACGCCCGAACAAGTTGGCATGAAGATGCGTGCGGGGCTGACACCCGAACTACTCGATGCTTTTGCCTGGTATTTGGGATTATTTATTGGCACTATGCAATTAATGTTTATGCCAGAAGGCGGCATTTGGATGACAGGCGGTGTCGCCCTTAATCATTTAGAAATATTTGATAGACCGGATTTTTTTGCGGGAATTTATGCCACTCCTGCTTATTTAATGCAGCGTGAAGAATATCCTTTAGGCGTACTCTGCAATCATGAACATGCGTTGATTGGCAGTGGATATTATGCTGTCAAGCGGTTAGGTCTTAGCAGTGAATAACAAACATTTCATCCTGGTTGCGAACGGAAATCTCTTAGTTAAAGAAATCATCGTCGAGGCCATAAAAGATAAAATCATTGTTGCACTGGATGCAGCTGCAGATAAACTGGCACGCCTTGATATCCTGCCTAATATCATCCTCGGTGATTTTGATACTAACGATAAAATTCACACGCGCTATTGGGGCATACACACATCTTTTGAGGAATTAAAGGATAATGCAATGCCTTATCCTGGAAATCATGGTGTCACCTTGGTTCCAAGAAAAAATCAACAATATACTGATCTCATTAAAGCGATTCATTATTGTGATGAACAACAAGCAAAGAGTATCACTCTCATTTGCGCAGTGGGCGGACGCTTAGATCATCATGAAGCAGCCCTTCGCTCCTTACGTACTGAATATAAAAAAGACCGGCCCATTCTTTTACACACTGAACAACAAACCTTGCGTTTTGCGAAGGACGAACAAGTTGAGATGTCAGGTGAAGTGGGTGATAAATGTGGTATTTTAGCTTTTCCAGCGGGTTCATTTTCATCTCATGGTCTGCTCTTTGAGGTACGAGATTATGAATTACGATTTGGATTTTCTGAAAGCATTGCGAATGAATTAAAAGAAAAAACAGCGCTTATCTCTGTGCGCGGAGAAGCCTTGCTTATGATGCCACCCCAATTAGTAGCGCAACGAGAGTATATGAAAAAAACCGAAATAGAACGCTTGGAAATGTTATTGCGCGATGCTAGATCGACTAAAGGACAACTAAGGTGATTAAGTCATCCTGGGACGATGTCACCCTGGTTAAGTTGTCTGTTAATCACTCATTTGCTAATATCGTTTCTTATCTGGGTTTTCGAGGTATCAGCTATGAAATTTAAATTAAATCTAATCTTACTAATGATGTTAATGTTGATTTCAATCGCAGGACATGCAGCTTTGTTTTCAACTATCAAAAATCAAACGGATTTACAACAACAGTTGCAAGTGGCAAAAGCCGCACATAAACCGGTGATAATAGAGTTCTTTGCATCGTGGTGTTCTTATTGCCAGGCATTAGACCAAGATGTTTTTTCTGATAAAACCATACAACAATACATGCAACCGTTTGAAAGACTGCGTGTCGATCTCACCAATAGAGATGATAATTCAGAACAAATTGCTGATTTCTATCAAGTCTATTACACACCAACACTTATTTTCTATGACAAAAATGGAAAGCAATTTAATACCGATGAGTTAAATGATGGAGTCACAAAAGAATCACTGACGAAGGTGTTAGAAAAGCTAAGTTAATCTCGCACTGTCATCCCGGAAAGCGCGAAGTGTTTTTTTACTGAGTGCCCCACTGTCATCCCGGAAAGCGTGAAGTGTTTTTTACTGAGCGCCCCACTGTCATCCCGGAAAGCGTGAAGTGTTTTTTACTGAGCGCTTGTCCGGGACCCATCCATAACCTTGTGCAAAAGTTGGGGATGGGTCCCGGATATTAAGTGTACCTAAACTCGCAAGCTCGTTAAGGTACACTTAATTCCGGGATGACAGATAAAAGCTGCTGCTAAACTCGCAAGCTCGCTGAGGGACACTAAATTCCGGGATGACAGGTGGGTTGGTTAACCCGCATTCGCGGCTTCTTTTCTCTCCTGCTCTCTTTTCTCTGGCACTTGCCCTCTTCCTATGCCGTAGTAGTCAAATCCCGCGGCACGGATATGGTTTGGATCATATTGGTTACGGCCATCAAAAATAATGCGGCCACGCATGAAATTTTTCATCGCAGCGATATCTGGATAACAAAATGGCTTCCATTCTGTCACTAAGATCAACGCATCTGCATCTTTCAATGCATCGTATTGGTGTTCCGTCAATGAGAGTTGATTTGACTCAAACCATTCGCTTGGAAACATTTCACAAGCAACGTGCATGGCAGCAGGATCATAAGCTTGTACTCGCGCACCGCGTTTAATAGCATCGTCGATTAAGACCAACGATGGGGCTTCGCGCATGTCATCCGTACCCGGCTTGAAAGAAAGTCCCCACACCCCCAGTGTCACGCCTGATAAATCTTTGCCAAACACGCGCGTCAACTTTTCAGATAAATGCTGTTTCTGAAGAAAATTACGATTTTCCACTGAGTATAAAATCATGGGATCCACATCGTATCGTTCGGCCATTTTAATCAGCGCTCTTACATCTTTAGGAAAACAAGAACCCCCATAACCACAACCTGGATTTAGAAAAGCATTTCCAATGCGCGAATCCGAACCAATACCAATACGCACATTTTCAATGTCGACTCCCATACGTTCACACAACACGGACATTTCATTCATAAAGGAAATGCGCGTTGCTAGCATGGCATTAGCTGCATACTTAGTCATTTCCGCATCTTTGACATTCATGAAATAAATGCGCTCGCGGCTGCGTAAAATAGGCAGATATAAATCCAGCATGATGCTCTTGGCGTTATTTGATTCAAGACCAATAATGACACGGTCTGGACGCATAAAATCTTCTATCGCCGCTCCTTCACGTAAAAATTCAGGATTACTCACGATATCAAATTTGACAGCCATTTTGCGCTGTTTTAATTCATTTTGAATGACGCTTTGAACTTGATCAGCCATCCCTACCGGCACCGTGGATTTGTCAACCACGACACAATAATTATTGATGTGGGCACCGATATTACGTGCGGCTTCTAATACATATTTAATATCTGCTGACCCATCGATATCACTCGGCGTTCCTACAGCTATGAAGATGACTTGCTGTTCACTAGTGACATCTGCAAATGAGGTCACAAAGTGTAAGCGGCCTTCATTCATGTTAGAAATCACCATGGGTTCAAGACCAGGCTCATAAATGGGTAAAATGCCATTTTTCAGATTTGCGATTTTATGCTCATTCACATCGACACACGTCACGTGGTTACCGAGCTCTGCAAAACAAGCCCCTGTAACAAGCCCAACATATCCTGCTCCAATCACTGTGATATTCAACGGATTTTCTCCTCTTGTGAAACTTGATAGATAGCGACTCTATCCCCACGCTTGTTACTAAATACACGAATTGGCGATGGAGAAATCTCCTTTAATACAGCAGCCATTTCACTCTCTTCCTTTGCCCCTAATCTAAGGGCCAGATAATCATATTGCTTCCATTGACCATGCGCAATTGTACCGGCTGCCAAATAATGATTGAGATCTTCAAAGAGACGATTACCAAAATGGTGTGAATAATACATTAATTGAAAATCATTGACATAAAGAGAGGCTTTTTGCGGGACATTTTCAGTGATCCAATCTCCTGCCGCACGAATGTAAGATTTAGAATAACCAAAATCAATGATGCCGCCCAAGGATGAAATAACAATAAATAATGCGACTATACTTAACAAAATCCGCTGACGTAATTCAGAGGTTTTTTGCAATAAACTATTGAGTGCAAAAGGAACCCATACCATCAACACCAAGACTTCTGCCACTAAATACCGTTTAGAAAGGAATGATCGTTCAATTAAAAATGGAAAGGTCACCAGAAAATTCACGCCTAGGTATCCCCATACAATGAACGCCGAGCGAGCAGTCAATGCGGCGGCTTTATTCCCCCATGCATAAATAACGAGTGCGCCATAAATCCAAGACAATGTGGTTAGCAGATTGACGACATACCATGAAACCCAGACCAAGAATAATACTAACCCAACATCTCCTGCGGATTCTTGCGTTAACACATGTTCTGATAACGCTCTTCTCATGGTATCGAAACGCTCCGCTAACATGCTCATGCCATGTTGAAGGTGATTTGTCACCTCACTAAGACGTCCCAATTTAACGAGATGCTGAGGATGGAATAACACCCACACACTCAAGGCTATCCCTATGCAAAGAGTCAGAGCATGCAGCGAGAAAAAATAAATCGCGCGCTGTTTGAAGATAACGCGAAAATAAAACCAGGATAAAAAAGGTAAAATAAGTAGAAAAACAGCACCCTCGATGCGAAACAAGGTTGCCATCAATAAGCTCGCATTCCAAGTCAGTGCTGTTATCAATCGTGGTGTGCGGAAATAATTGAGTAACAGTAATAGAGAAACTAAATAACAAGCCCAAAAGCCATGGTCGCGAATAATATATTCACGAACACTGTTAAATTGATGCGATAAAAGAATTGTGAGCGCGGCCAGCCATAAGACGCGTTGCGTCCCGCCCAATTCTTTTACGATTAAGATAAACGCGACGACAGATATTAATGAAAATAAGCCATCCACCGCATACGCTGACACGGTATAAGAGAAATGACTCAGCTGTGCCAGACCATAAATTAAGATCGAATAAAAAGGCCATTGTGATTGTGGGCAAAGATGTATGACATCATTAAGAGACGCCGTTCCCACCATCTGAGCACTCATGAGATAGCAAATACCATCTGGATTAATAACCGTTTCACGAAAACCTATCCAGAATGACAGCAAGAGGCTCGCGCTAATGGCAAATACATAGAGGGAAGAAGGGCGCTGAAATAAAGCAGATAGTGTTCTCATTCGATAAATGACTCAAGAGAAGCTCTAAAATCCTCACCCAGCTCAGGATGTTTTAACGCATAAGCCACAGTCGCCTCTAGGTAACCCAGCTTGCTTCCGCAATCATAGCGTTTGCCATCAAACTGATAGGCATACACTGCTTCTTTTTGCAGCAACTGCGCAATCGCATCGGTTAATTGGATTTCGCCATGGGAGCCATGGCTAGTCGTTTCCAGCAGTGCAAAAATTTTCGGGGTTAAGATATAACGTCCTACCACCCCAAGATTAGAGGGTGCCTGTTCAGGTTCTGGCTTTTCAATAATACCGCGCATGGCCATCAGCTTTTCCTCAGAAGAAGGCACATCGACAATCCCATATTTTTTTGTTTCAGAATGCGCTATTTTTTCAACGGCGATAATACTGGACTGCAAGTTAGCAAATTCTTGTACCATCTGTTTCAAACAGGGATGCGCTCCCCCGTCGATTAAGTCATCCGCCAGTAACACAGCAAAAGGTTGATCTAGCACAAGTGGTTTAGCGCATAACACGGCATGACCCAAGCCTTGCGGTGATTTTTGTCGGATATAAGCACAAGAAATACCATCCGGCAAAATACCTTTGACGATAGCTAGTAATTCTTGCTGTCCACGCTTTTTTAGCGCAGATTCCAATTCAAAATTGGAATCAAAATGATCTTCGATCGCACGCTTACTACTGCTAGTGACAAAAATGAGTTCTGTGATACCAGCCGCCACTGCCTCTTCAACGGCATATTGGATAAGCGGTTTATCGACGATAGGCAACATTTCCTTAGGATTGGCTTTTGTCGCTGGTAAAAATCGTGTTCCCAATCCTGCAACCGGGAAAATGGCTTTCGTAATCTTCATCATAAAGATCGGCCTCCATTAAAGGCTGGGAATGGTACCATAACTGATCCTATCTCTGAAGTAGATATACATAACAACAGTCATCCTACGCGTCATTGTCATCCCGGAAAGTGCGAAGTGTTTTTTACTGAGCACTTGTCCGGGACCCATTCATACCCTTGTACAGCAGTCTGAATGGGTCCCGGACATTAAGCACTGCTAAGCTCGCAAGCTCGCTAAGCAGCGCTTAATATCCGGGATGACAGCGTCATCCCGAAGTCACTTCCTAAGCCCTAACCTATCCAGGATAGAGTGCATAAAACTCAGCCGTTTTTGTAATTGAATAGGAACCACTGTTGAAGATTTTTTAGCCACTTGGGCTCGCGCAGATTCGACCAATTGCGTTAACTGTTGTTTCTCATTTTCTTGCGAATAAGTGCGCTGAAGCTGAGCAATCACAGGTTTTAAACCATCCAAACAAGGATTCTTATCAATCAATGAAATTCGCCGCTGTATTTTTTCGACAAAATCCACAATATGACCCACTTCTACGTTTTCAAAATTGGGTTTCTGCCAATAATCGAGTCCGCCGCCGCCGTGATAACCAATCACATAGTTGCCACATAAGGCAGCCTCAAGAGGTGGCAGGCCCAACCCTTCCAGATTGGAAAAAGATAAAAAAATCCGTGATTTTCTAAGTATCTGCGCAGTCTCTGCCTGAGAAAGATTATCGATAGGAATGATTTTCCAATGAGAGGGTAAGTTTTTTTTGAGTGCAAACATTAAAGAATTCACATGCAATTCATTTTTTCTTGGCATATAGCTAATGAGATTGTCTTTGGGCTCATCGTCATGAAATTGGCTGGTATCAATAGAACAATACATTCTCATCAAACGATCTGCTAATTGTGGATAATGCAGTTTCACCATCTGCGCTGTATCAGCCGAAATTGAAAGAATATGGTTTGCATGTTGATAGGCAACATCAATGTCTTTCTCAGTGAAAGAACGGCCGGAATAAGGCAAGTAATATCCATTCTGAACGAAAATGGAATACGAAATATGGCAAGGAATCAGTTTGCGGGCTACCTCAGCGGCTGAAATTTCTGGAATGATAAAATAATCATTTTCTCGCAACTCTTGATCGAAGAGTGAGGGTATTTCATGTTGCGCCCAATGATATCGATAGCCCTGTCGCGCGTGCAAAACTGCGGCGGTCATTCCCATCAGATTCAGTTGTTTTACATGGTGATAAATAACATTTGCACCACCAGCTGGCTTTTTGGGATTGTTGCAGTAGTAAATAATTCTCATAGTGAAAATTAATAAGGCATTAAATAGCTTTGCATTGTAACAAATGAGGAAGGAATTGTAACGTCATGTGACTCCTCTCCCTAACCGGTCTGTGCTTCGAGCAGACGGACTGCTAAGCTTGTCGATCGAATCTTTACTTGATATAAATGACGGACTTGAAAATGTGAGACTGATTAATGCGTAAAAACATTCTCATCCTTGGGCATGATTATGCTACCCAGTTTGTTGATATATACAATCAATACACGCGGTTATTTGACAAACAAAAATATGAAGTCACGGTGGCTTATTTAACCGGTGAACCTAACGAAGCAGTAAGAGAACGTACTCTTGCTGAACATATTGTCTTTTTAAATTTATCCAAAAAAAGTATTCGCAATCTTAAATTTCAGCCTATCAGAAAACTTCTCGCTCTAACGCGCGAAAAGAAATTTCAGCTTGCCATCTGCCATCGGTATAAATCCAGTTACATCATGATGTGTGTAGCCAGATTGCATAAACTTGCGCTGGTTGCAGTGATGCATGAATTACGTACCATGTCATCACTACGCAGACAATTATCAATCGCGTGTCTTGCGAATAAAAATGTATTGTTTGCCGGTGTCTCTAATGCAGTTAGAGATGATATGCGGAAAAATTTATGGTGTGTTCCTAAAGAACGCGTCGTGACACTTTACAACGTGATGGATAAAGAACTCACTGAACCTCAATTATTATCAAGAAAAGAAGCACGATCCTCACTGAATTTGCCGGAGAATACGTTTGTTTTCGGCCATCTGGGTCGTCTTGTACGAAACAAAGATCAAAAAAGTCTTATCCACGCCTTTTCACTGATTAAACCTTATTGTCCCAATGCTAAGCTTATCATCGTTGGTTCCGGCGAATTAGAATCCGCACTTAAACAACAAGTCAAAGCCTATCAACTTAATGATGATATTTTATTTACTGGTTTTCTCGCTGGCGGTTTTCGTTACATGAAAGCCTTTGATTGTTTTGTATTACCTTCCATTCAAGAAGCATTTGGACGGGTCTTGCTCGAAGCCATGCTAGCTAAAGTGCCTATCATCGCGACAAGCGTGCATGGTATTCCTGAAGTCATGGCTGATACGGGAATATTAGTCAAACCCAGTGATTCTATGGAGCTTGCTAATGCGATGCAAAAAATAGCTAACTTATCATCCTTAGAGCGGCAGCAATACGGCGACATCGCTTATCAACATATGCTGGATCATTTTACCCTCCCTGCTTTTTATCAACAGTTTTGGCAATTACCGCTAATGCAAGCAGTAAAATAATGAATGGGATTATTTCATACGCTGTATCATTCGATTGATGCGGGGATCATTCACTTCTGGACGAGCATTAGCCATTTTTATCAGCATGGATTTCAATGCATTTTTTAACATTTGTTGCGTTTGGATGAGAGCGAGGTCTTGCTTTGAATAAGCAGGATATAAGTCCACACCATGCATTTCTATTTCACCGCTTACCGTTTTTTGATCTATTTCATAGATGATAGCCATGATACATTTCATGACATCTTTTTTTCTTTTTCAAAAAAGGAACTTTTATGCGTATTGGTTAAAGATTTGTGGATAGCCTCTGATAATTCATTTAATTCTTTTTCATAAATCATCTTACCCTGAGATTTTAACTCCTTTTTTATCTTCTCTAGTGTTTTGATTAACTCGGCTTGCAATGCTTCATTCCTAGACATAGTCACTGCACTCCATGATAAATCTTTCTATATATTATAGGTGCAATTGGACCAAGAAAGATTAACAGTATTCACTGCGAAAAATAACAGCAAATTTTGAAGAGGTTAGAAGAAGCTTAAGGCAGATTTACCCAGGTGCTGATCCGACAAAAAGTATCCGCTCTACCCTTACATATGATTTTTTCTTTCGAGTCGTTCCTCTGGTTTTCCAGAATGCAAAAGATCAAAAATAGCTTGCAACAGTTTTTCTGCATTCGGACCAATATCCGGACTTCGATCTGCTGTGGCAGCTTTCCATACCTCAAGGAGAGCTAAGATGTACTGCACTGGTTCTTGTGATTGCGTAATATCCTTATAAGCCTTTTTTACTTGCGGAAGATGCTTTCTGTCGGCCAACACGGTAGGTATCCAATTGGAAGTAAAATACGCGCCTTTATATTTTTTCAAGAGTCCAAGTATTTGTTCTTTTATGTCTTTAATCAATGCATTCTGTTCGTCAGTCAGTCTAGAATTTTCTAATAACATCTTGAGCTTCGTGAATTTGGCGAGATTGACTTTATTCTGTATGTCATCTAAATCTTTTTGTTGCAATAATGGAGGAGAAGCCGGAGGATTTTCTGAACGCTTAAAGAGACAAGGTGTCGTTCCCAAACCCGTTGAGGTTAATTGCACAGGTTCTTTTTTCGGCTGTTGTTGAAGTTGTGTTTTTTCTTCTATTGTATTGGCTTCTATGAGTTGAACTTTTTCTTCTTCTTCTTTTTCTTTTTGTTGAGGGACTTGATTCTTTGTTTCTATTTCATTTTGCTCAACCACTTGACTTGATTCTTTTTCCTTTTCCTTTGATTCCTCTTGTCTGTTTTCTTGCTGAACTGGCTTTTGTTTCTTCACTTCAGTTTCTTCCTTGAAAAAAGGAAGCACCTTTTCCAATATACTTGCAGGCAAGATATCCAATATATTTTTACCATGTTGATCGTGATATTGAGCCAGCGTCCACTTTACTAATGGCGGTTTGATATCGAAAAATTTTCTATCCTCACTATCATTTATATGCTGAAATACAGCCTCCTTGACCACGCCTCCTTCTTTTAAATAGGGAGGAATTTGTTGGTAAGAACGTTGATATAATCCGCGCAACCAGAGTGCCGCTTGTAACCACAAAAGATTTGCTGACTCTAGCGGGATTATCTGAGTTGCGGAGATAGGCATCGCAGCAAATGAGTTTTGCATTTGACACACAGTGAGTAATGCAAATTCACCAATAACAAAAGCATTCGATAAAATCCCTATCATCCCATTTATGTTTTGTACTTGATCTGTAAATCGAAATGTTTCTAACGTGCATGAGAGATAAATTAATGTTTTAAGATAGGCAGCGAGGCGATCGACATTTTTTTGTTTTTCTTCTGATTCTGGTAGCGACTGCAACAATCTAGTGGTAATTTTATCGATGTCTTCTATTATCTTTGAGATTTCCTCGGTCGGTTTTTTTGCAAATTCCTTAAAATGATCCTTGATTGTTTCTTCGAATGTATGAGAGAAAATCTCTTCTATCGTTGCTCCAGCACGCAATGCATTTTCATATTTTCCTTTGAGTTGAGCGAAAGTATCAATCAAAATTCCTAGTGACACTGAGCCTGGTATCATGGAAATGATTTGAAGCTGATGCTCCATAGGTAATTGAGCGAGACTAACAAGTAAATCAGAACGGCTTTTTTCATCACTGAATGTTTTATTACAATACTCATTCAGTTGGCTTTGATACTTTTGTAATTCCCAAAGTTGTTCTAAATAGGTTTTTTCTATCTCTTTAAATGCGTTTCTTAAGTCTTTCACTTGCAGTGATACACTATTCAGCGCTTCTTTATTCTCTTTTGATTCTAAATTTTCAATCCTCTTATTAAGCTCTTTTAATTTGATTTCTTTAAAATCGGTAGGACGCAAGTCGGATTTTTTGTATTTAGATGGATACAATTCTTCTAAATCATTTGAACCCCATTTTTTTGTGCAATGTTCTTCTAATTCGGCAATCTGCTTTTCCAAAGCAATCAAATTTGCTTCGCTCTGCCAGACCAACGTTTGTAATGCCGCCCATTGATTATTTAATGCGACGACTTTTTGTATCCAATCGAGACTATGATCTGTGATGAGAATAATTTTTTCTAATTCCTCTGAAGACAAATTCGCAATGTGAACCTGACATTCTTCACCTGATTTAAACGGCCTATCTGTGATTCCTAACGATGATTTAAGATCACTCATCTTTGTATTATCGAGTTTAATATAAGTACTTTTCTTTTCTGGAAGATCTTGATCAATGTAATAAAGATAACCCTTATGCAACACAAAAGCCTTTTTAACGTCTTTGGGTAGTTTAAGTAAATTTTTATCGTCGTAAGGGGAAAAGGATAGGGTATAAAAACCGCATTGTTGGTTAATTACTTCCCTGATCTGCAAACGTCTTAGCTGCATAGCAACACTCCTTGTACATTATTAATTTATTTATAACGGATATAATGTTTTAACACGTAAATCTTAAGGAAAAATTAAGAGTGTAATTCTTACTTTCGAAACATTACGCAGATGATGAATTTGATTTCTGCATGAAATGCCATGCATGCTGAATCATCGTATCTAGATCAGGATATCTTGGTACCCATTTTAATTCTTGTTTGGCAAGGGAAGGATCCGCCACTAAAATCGCCACATCACCGGGACGAACCGAACCCGGGACTGACTTAATTTCTTTTCCTGTGATTCGCTTGGCTGCCTTAATGACTTGTAACACTGAATAGCCGTTTCCCGTTCCTAGGTTATAAATCAAATTGGTCTTACCTTTAAGTAAAGCCTGCAATGACAGCAAATGGGCGTTGCAAAGATCAACCACATGCACATAATCGCGTATACAGGTTCCATCTGCAGTTGGATAGTGATCTCCGTAAATAATCACTTCTTTTCGTTTCCCTGCGGCTACTTGCAAGACAAGCGGAATCAAATGCGATTCAGGATCATGACGCTCTCCTGCCCGCCCTTCAGGATCTGCGCCAGCAGCATTGAAATAACGTAATATCGCAAAATTCAGTCCATCGCTTTTTGCGACATCCTTAATCATTTCCTCCACCATCCACTTACTGCGGCCGTAAGGATTAGTCGGCGTGAGTAGATGTGTTTCTGGAATGGTTCGAGATTTCGGTTCACCATATACGGCGGCTGTAGATGAAAAAATAAAATTCTTTACCCCCTGTGCAAGCATGATTTCCAGTAGATTCAGTGTAGCGACCACATTATTACGATAATATTTGGCGGGAAACTTTACTGATTCACTGACTTCAATAAGGGAAGCAAAATGCATAACGGCGGTAAATTGATGTTGCGCAAACAATTGTTTCAATAAGTCTGTATCTGCTATATCACCTACGATAAGTTCAACGTCTCCCACTGCTTCGCGATGACCTTTGCTTAAATTATCGAGAACGATAGGCACATAACCCGTTTGGCGTAAGGTTAAGAGCATATGAGAGCCCACATAACCGGCACCGCCTACAACGAGAATTGAGTGGGGTTTAATAGGCATTTCGGCTGAAAAATCCTCGTAAGAAAGTTAAGAAAATAATTTTCAAATCAAATCCTAGTGACCAGTTGTTAATATAATACAAATCATACTCAACGCGCTTTTGCATTTTTGTGAGAGTATCTGTTTCACCCCGCCAACCATTTACTTGCGCCCACCCTGTAATACCAGGCTTCACATGATGACGCTGCATGTACGTATGAATGGCTTCTTTGTATAACTCATTATGAGCCAGCGCATGGGGTCTAGGACCGACAATCGACATACGACCTTGCAAGACATTGATGAATTGGGGCAATTCATCAAGACTCGTGCGTCGTAAAAATCGGCCTACCCGTGTGACCCGCGCGTCATTAATCGTTGCTTGCGTCACCCGTCCCGCTTCTTCCGCATGCTCTATCATGGTACGGAATTTATAAACTTTAATAACACGACCATCCCAACCCATTCGCTCTTGTTTGAAAAAAATGGGGCCTTTTGAACTGCATTTCACAACGACAGCAATGATGAATAAGAGGGGACTAATCAGGATGAGTATGAGAACAGCAAGCATTCTATCCTCAATGGCTTTAATCAGACGATTCATTCCCATCATAGGAGTGGAGCGAATATTTAACACGGGGAACCCTGCCACATCGGTCAAAGAATGATTCAGCAAATCCAAACCAAAAATATCGAGTACAAAACGAGTCGTAATAGTGTGATGCCGCAACTCAAATAACACTGCTTTCACTCGCTCTTCCGCGCCTAAAGGCAACGCAAGCCAAATTTCGTCAATGGCTTCTTTGATGAGGTATTGGCCTAGTTGGGTGGGAGTTTGAATCACGGGAATTTGATGAATAACAGCCGGCTTGCTGGCTGCTTGATCGTCCATGAAAGTCACGATACGAAAGCCTGTCCATAACGCTTGTTGTACGGTAACAGCAAATTTAATGCCCAAGTCGCTCGCACCTAAAATCACAACGCGGCGCTCATTTAAGCCGCGCGAACGCATGAAGCGCAGAAACAGTAACAGACTACAACGAAACAAAACCAACAACAGGAAAGATAATCCCATCCAGTAAATAAACCAGGTTCTAGCAAAGGTATCTCCCGACTTGGTAAAAAAGGACAAACCCGCCATCATCATGCCCAGCAAACACACTGCTTGAAACAAGGTCATGATATGTTTGACAAAGCCTTCACCACGCACAGAGGCATAAATATTAAAAAATGAAAAGGTAAGAGGCGTTAAAAGCACCGCCACCATCATCGCACCCAGGTACGAGGAAGGGACAGAAATTTCATTAAACCGAACAATGTAAGCCAGCCATCCGGCAAAACAGAGAATAGTCATGTCCATCACTCGGGTCAGCATGGAAATGGCACGCGAGTATTCTTTTAACAAACCTTTAGGCAGCATGTTGTGTGTGGTATCCTACGGCTAATCTTATTACTGGATCCCTGATAATGACTTCGTCATTTCCGGGATAACGCGAAATCTCGCGTTATTTTATTTGAATAGCAGCAAGTTATCTATGAAAACAAGCTTGTCATCCCGGAATTTAGTATCCCTTAGCGAGCTTACGAGCTTAGGGATACTTAATGTCCGGGACCCATATCAGCCCTTGCATAAGAGCATGAATGGGTCCCGGACATTAAGTACTGCTAAGCTCGCAAGCTCGCTAAGGGATACTAAATTCCGGGATGACAGAGAGGCAGAGACTATCTTGGTTCCAGTGATTCTCGCTGGCGGCGCAGGAACACGGTTGTGGCCCATCTCCCGGGAATCCCATCCAAAACCGTTTATCCATCTACCGGATGGTCAGAGCTTGCTGCAAAAAACATTTTTGCGGGCTTGTCATTTTCCTGATATTGCAGAAATCATGACTGTCACCAACAAGGAATATTACCTAAAAAGCAAAGCCGAATATGAAAAATGCGCCCCCTATCATGCGCTGCCACCTTTAAGCTTTCTTTTGGAACCCTGTGGAAGAAATACGGCACCAGCCATTCTCCTGGCGGCATTAAGCATTGTGGCGCGTTATGGCAAAGAGGCTATTTTATTAGTGCTACCGGCCGATCATCTGGTCGAAACCATAGATACGTTTACCCACTATTGCCAAGAAGCCTTTTCTCTTGCCCAAGCAAATAAATTGGTGACATTTGGCATCACACCGACGTCGCCCGAAACTGGTTTTGGCTATATAGAATGCGGATCGCCCTACCCTGCCACGTCACATGGGTTTAACGTGGCACGCTTCGTCGAAAAACCCTCCCTGACGGTTGCGCACACTTATCTTAACTCGCAACGGTTTCTGTGGAATTCAGGCATGTTTTGCTTTAAAGCCGGGTTGGTATTAGAACAATTTCAAATCCATGCGCCTGACTTATTTGCAGGAGCAAAAGCTTGTCTCGCGCAATCACAAAAACAGAATGCAAATCCCACTGTGCTTGAGATTGAAGCAACCAGTTTTACTAGCCTTCAAGATATCTCTATCGACTATGCGTTAATGGAAAAATCTCAGGACATAGCCGTTGTTGCCTGTGATTTTGATTGGCAAGATGTGGGATCGTGGGAAGCGTATAAAAAATTACATCCCGAAGATCAACACGGCAATACTGTCTTGGGTGACGCCATTTTAATCGATTCAGAAAATAATTTTATTCATAGTGAAAATAGAATGGTGGCTTCGATTGGTATCAATCATCTTACCATTGTTGATACGCCTGATGCCTTACTCATCACTCATCGTGATCGAGCACAAGATGTCAAACAAATTGTGCAAACACTGAAAAACAAGGCCCATGAAAGCTATTTGACTCATCGTACTGTGTTAAGACCTTGGGGTTCATACACGGTGCTAGAAGAAGGACCTTGCTTTAAAATCAAACGTATCGTTGTCAAACCAGGTTCCTCGCTGTCATTACAAATGCATGAAAAGCGCAGTGAACATTGGGTCGTTGTGGAAGGCACAGCAAAAGTCATTAATGGAGATAAAGACTATTTATTACAAACAAATGAATCTACGTTTGTATCCATGGGAACACCGCATCGACTTTCAAACCCAGCTGAAACCGATTTAATTGTCATTGAAGTCCAAACTGGGACTTATTTAGGCGAAGATGATATCATCCGGCTCGAAGATACCTATGGTCGTACCAAATGAAAATTGCCATTGTTTGTGATTGGTTAGTGACCCTTGGGGGAGCAGAAAAAGTATTGGGAGAAATGTTCCAATGTTTTCCCGAAGCCGATCTTTTTGCTGTCATCGACTTTCTTGAAAATGACCAACGAAAATTTATCCTAAATAAAACCGCCAAGACTTCTTTTATCCAGAAACTACCTTGGGCTAAAACAAAATACCGCGGTTATCTTCCCCTCATGCCGCTCGCGATTGAGCAGCTTAATTTGTCTGATTACGACTTAGTGATTTCAAGTTCCCACGCGGTTGCGAAAGGGATTATCACCGGCCCCGATCAATTGCATATTTGTTATATTCACTCTCCTATGCGTTATGCCTGGGATTTACAACATCAATATTTGCGCGACACAGGTCTAGATAAAAAATTCAGTGGTTATTTTGCACGTTATTTTTTACATAAACTCCGTCTTTGGGATTTACGCGCTGCAAACGGTGTCGATTATTTTATTGCAAACTCGCATTATATTTCGCGTCGCATCATGAAAACCTACCGGCGTGAGTCACACGTCATTTATCCACCTATTGATACATCACAGTTTGTGTCTCATTCACAAAAAGAAGATTTTTATTTTACGGCGTCCCGTTGCGTTCCTTATAAACGAATTGATTTGATTGTGGAAAGCTTCCGACACCTGCCTGATAAAAAATTAGTCGTGCTCGGTGATGGACCCGATTTTGATAAAATCAAAGCAAAATCTGGAACTAATGTCACTCTGCTAGGTTATCAACCCAACCCTGTTTTGGTGGACTATTTACAACGCGCAAAAGCATTTATTTTTGCTGCTGAAGAAGATTTTGGCATTCTCCCCCTGGAAGCACAGGCCTGCGGCACACCTGTCATTGCTTATGGCAAAGGAGGAGCGCTAGAAAGCGTGCGTGGACTGGAACATGAAAAACCCACCGGCCTTTTTTTCCCCGAACAAACGACGGATGCTATTTGCCAGGCGATCAACAAATTTGCAGACCGCGCCGCTGCTTTTTCTGCTGATGATTGTGCAGAAAACGCGGCGCGATTTGGCGTACAGCGATTTCGTAATGAGTTTAAGCAGTTTGTTGAAGAGAAATTGTTATCTCGGGCCTAGCGTCTCTTTGCACAGGACAAAAAATGTATGTTAGCCACCCTTCGAGACGGCGCAAAAAACGCGCCTCCTCAGGGAAACGGCCAGTTGCTAAGTTTCTGAACCCGTTCGTGCTGAGTCCCTCGACAAGCTCAGGATGCGCGAGCGCGTTTTTTGCGCCGTCTCGAAGCATGAACGGATAATCTAAATTTTGTCCTGTGCAAAGCTAGCGTCTCTCTTTCTCCTGCGCAGCCTACCGGTTGTTTGATTTTTATCTGCATGCTATCCTTTCGCGCTGTTAATTTAATTAAAACTATACAAATTTATGTCAACAGAAGCTGAGTTAACATCCAAAGTAACTGATATTTCGCTCGAAGACACAGGGGCGTTAAATTCTGTCGTTTTTCAACAACCTAATCAAAAGAAACTCGCTTGGAATGATATCAAAGAAGGGTTTATAAACTGGCGCATTTGGTGGTTGCTTGCCTACCAAGACATTAAACTGCGTTATCGCCGGTCTGTGCTAGGTCCGTTCTGGCTGACGTTGAGTATGGCGATTACTGTCTATTCCATGGGATTTTTGTACGGGCATTTGTTCCGCACAGATTTAAATCAATACTACCCCTTTCTAGTCGCTGGCATGCTTGCATGGGCGCTTGTCTCTAACGTGTTGGTTGAACAAACTGATGCATTCACGAACTCAGAAGGTCTTATCAAACAAATTAAGCTACCTTATAGCTTATACATTCATCGTATTGCCACACGAAACATTATCATCTTCTTTCATAACATTTTAGTCATGCTTCCGGTATACGTGATTTTTTATGACACGGCAAAAATTAATTTATACACGTTATTACTGATACCCGGTTTATTTCTCATTTATGTCAATTCTTTTATTTATGGTCTCATCCTAGCCATGCTCAGCTCACGCTATCGCGATGTATCTCAAATCATCAGGAGTTTAATCCAGGTCGTCTTCTTTCTTACGCCTGTCATGTGGGATCCCTCGATATTGTCAGAAAAAAAGCGTTTTATTGTTGATGCCAATCCATTTTATTCCTATCTAGAAATTATCCGCGCGCCTTTATTAGGAAATGCACCCACCTTATTCAACTTGACTGTCGTTTTATTTATTACCCTCATTGGTGTTGTGATTTGTGCGCGCTTATTTGTTCCTTATCGAGCCCGAATCATTTATTGGTTATAGAGATCACTATGGCAAGCATAGATTTAAATAATGTCTCCGTCGAATTTCCCGTCTACAACGTGAATGCGCGTTCGTTTAAAAAACAATTTTTACGCATGGCAACAGGTGGGTCTGTCGTTGAAGATGTCAAAAATCATGTCATTGTGAATGCTTTAGAAGATGTTTCTCTTTCACTCAAAGAAGGTGATCGCGTAGGCCTCATTGGTCATAACGGATCGGGTAAAAGTACTTTTTTACGTTTACTCGCCCGGATTTATGAACCCACCTCAGGCGACATCAAAATTGAGGGAAATATTTCTCCCTTGCTAGGCCTCACTCACGGCATTGAAACTGAGTTTACTGGCAAAGAAAATATCATCGTCCGCGGAACCGTATTAGGTTTAACACGAGATCAAATTCAAGCGAAAGTCGATGAAATTGCTGAGTTTAGCGGCTTGGGTGATTATCTTTCCATGCCCATACGCACGTATTCTAATGGCATGTTTGTACGACTTGCTTTTGCTATCTCCACCAGTATCAAACCTGACATTCTCTTGATCGATGAAGTCTTTGGTGCAGGCGACTCTGATTTTATGGAAAAGGCCAGACAAAAAATGGTGTCATTGCTGGAACAATCAAGCATAGTGGTAATGGCCTCTCACGCTGATGCACTCATCAGAGAATTTTGTAACAAGTCATTATTACTTGAAGGCGGTAAAGTTAAATTTTTCGGCGACACAGAAGAAGCCTTCAAACAGTATCATGGAAATAATTTAAATCAATTGTGTTTTGAGATGTAAAAAAATAATAACCCACTCCTGGCTCCAGAACAGTGTTGCAATTTTTCTGAGTTTTGTTTATCTTCGCGAGGTATTTGGAAGTTAAAAGACGTGACTGATCATTACCTAAATTCATCGTTTGAAAAAAGCAGAAATAAAATTGACTTCGATTTATTTAACCAGTGGAGCAAGCATTTATCTCCCTTTTTAGAGAAGCCATCCCCTGAAGTATTCGTAGATCTTGTTCTCTTATTCGAGTGTTATCAAAAAGAAGATAGCATTATCCATATATTAGAATTGCTTGATACCTTTCCTCTTTTCCCTGGCTACCATAATTTGGGAAAAGGCGATTTTTTTGCACATGTCCATTTTGTTTGTGATTATTTTTCTTTAACCAGAAACAAAGTACTGCCAAAAGTCCCTGTTATTTCAATTGCAAAGAGTGGAAGTTCTTTCATAAACACCGTCATGCATCGATTATTTGACATGCGTCCTAGCGTTATTTCTTTCAAGCACAGGAAAGGAGTTAGAGCTTGGGTAAATACATTAGCTAAATGCGGTGGCATCACACATGATCATTACTTTCCCACCCCTGAAAATTTAAAATTACTTTACGACGCTGGAATCAAAAAATGCATCATTCATAGTCGTCATCCCGTAGAAACTTTCGTATCCGCGGCCAATCATTATCTTGATAATGATATTGTTATTGATAAGAGTATTCTTACAGACCAAATCATGCGAACGAAATTATTAAGGGATTATATCGATAGTCAAATTGATTTTTATTTTGAACATTTTGCCCTATGGAAAAACATATGGCGAAATGAAGCTAAAGTTGGAAACTTGGAAATCTTTGAAACACAATATGCTGATATGAAGAAAAATCAATTAGCCTTTTTTAAGCATATGCTTTCATTTTATGATGTGCCTTACGATGAAAGTAAATTAATGGAAATACTAGTGAGTCTTAATCCAGAAACAGCGAAAAATCAATATAATTTTCGTAAAGCATCACATAACGAATGGCAGGACGTATTGACTGATACTCAGATAAAAAAGATAAAAGATTTTTCCATCGAGTATGAATTTCATTGGGATCCTTAGAAGTTCATTTTTCTCGTCACAGGGGTGATACGGAATTACTTGCGGAGTGACACAGACCACGGTGATGGTGTTGCACCATCACCGTTGATGATGATAAGTTCAACTTAGAAGCAAGCGATACCCATTGAACCTCGATAGTTGTATGCGGGCACTTGATACTGATCAGCAAAATCCCACAGTGAGGCATTCCAAGAAATATCGTCAGAAACAATAACACCTTTTTTCGTAAGATATTTCTTTACTTCAGTAAATTCAAACATCATATGATCATAAGAATGATCCGAATCATGATAAAACATATCTAAGCTACCGACTTTCTTTAATAAACCCGGCAATAAATCTTTCGCATCTCCGTTTAATACTTCGAAACGATCGCGATATGCATCGGGTACTAACCAACCAGATGTTTTACCTTCTGGAATAATGACTCCATAGACATTTCCTTTCTTTGTCCAATTTGGATCATTTGGGTCAAAGACAGAAGGTAAATCGATCACATGCAAGCTTCCTTCAAGACCGTTTTTAGCGAGTGCTAACATCATAAATGCACTGGACAATCCATTGCAGACACCAGTTTGTACTATCGTCTTGGGTTTTAATTTTCTAACGACCCAATACAAAAAGATTGCATCTTCTACATTAACCCAACCTGGTTGATAATAAGCACCATATTTCATATTTAAATCTGCGACATATTTATCAACATAGGCTTTGCGTTCAAAAAGTTGGTCTGCATGAGGAACTGTTTTTATTTCTTCCATTGCTTCTTTTAAAATCTGTTCCCATTGAATATCGGCAATTTCATTATTTTTTATTAAATTTTTTAATTCACCATACACTGGATTTCCTGGATCTTTATCCATATGAAAAATTTTGCCAGGAAAATTGCGTACCGTCACCGCATCATAGTCAGGATGGTTTGTGTTGAAAGTTTTTGGCGCTAACATTAATGGCTGACGCTTCATGATATCTTGAAATGATACAGTCATTTCTGACGGTACACCCGCCGTTGAAAAAACTCCACCATGAGAAGAAACTGCTGCTGTCAGCTGTTGCGTGGCTTTAATGAGTTCATCCATTTTTCGGTTAATTAATTCCGATTGATTTTTTATACCTTGATGTAATGCATTGATCTTATGATTGAAGAGCTCGGTTTGATTATTCATTCCTTCATATATGTCTTCAGCTTTTTTTGCCATCACAAAAGTGTGATGAAGATATCGTTTGATAGTCTCAATGACTTTCATTTCATTTTCCTTATTAAAATGGGGTAATTCACTATGCCCAAGGTGCTATTCTGTGCATGAGAACGCTAAACATAGTGTGTACAACCGATCGTAAATTTTTCCAAGTAACAGCATTGCCACGCCCCCCTCTACGTTCAATCGTGATAGTCGGTACTTCTACATAAGTAAAACCGAGACCGATTAATGAGCATAATAATGCTGCCTGAAATCCAAAACCGCGGGTATTGGGATGCCAGCGCATGATGTTATAGCGAAGATGGACATGTAATCCATTGTAATAATGAATTTTGTTTCCACTAATCAAGTTGATAATTTTAGTATAGGTTTTAGACATAAATTGCCTATAAAAAACTCTATCCTGAAATTCCACATAATAAGGAACAATGATATCCGCCTCTCCTATCCTGCTCAGTACCGTGATCATGGTTTCAACGGGTTCGGAATTATCGCCACAAAACAGCCGATAATATTTTCCTCGTCCAATAAAAGCACCATCAATAAAATTTTGTGCGAGGCCTTTATTTTTCATGTTCGCGCGCAAAATAATCGGCACATGAGGCTGTTGAGCAATAAAATTTTGCACAAGCTCTAATGAGCGATCCTTAGAACAATCGTCAATCACGAGAATCTCATAGGTGATTTTTAATTTTTTCATGGCTTCAACGAGTGTATTCAACGTATTGATAATGAATGTTTCTTCGTTGTAGCAAGAGACAAAAAGAGTGATATCGATCGGGTTGTTCTCGTATGGGGAGGTAATACGCTCAGGAACGTGGTAACTTTGCGCGGCTGTCGATAAGGTAATAGGCGCATCCCAGTAAGCTTTACCAGAATGAGTCAATGCTAATGGCTGTTGTGTTTGCATATTTACTCCTGACAATGTTCCGCTAGGTTCATTTCCACCCGGAATGGTACCAAGGTATGTCAGATTTTTCTAGCCGAGACTTTATTGCCAGTGTTTCTAATGTCGTGTGAATTTGATCATAGGGAAAAGATTGAATAATACGCGAATCATGCATCGATTGTTGGTATCGCTCTAACCATGAGGCATCTATGGGGTATCGTGCTTGCTCTTTCCAGGTCAACAAGGTGTCTTTGCCATTCGTCCAAGCGATGCCCAGATAATCAGCGATATGAGTAGGTGAAAAGAGTGGGGCTAAGGGCAATGGATCAGTCAAATTCAGGGATCTGGAAAAGAAGAAATAATTCAGTCCTTCCTGCTTAAGCCAATCTTTTGCTGCTTGGGGTTGACTATAAAAGATACTAGGTGAGTGCGGAGAAAAGCGATAGGAGGGATAAGTTTCCATGCGACACCCAGGCAACATGCAATAACTATTCTCATGCATGCTCCAAATACGTGTTCCAGGAGGCAATTGAGCCCACACCTGTTCTGCTCCTGGATAAATGGCCCCCCAAGGCATGCGCCCTGGCCAGCCTTGTTGATTCCGATAGCCATCTGCCAGGCTATATTGTCCTGTGGCAAATCGCAGCGTATTGGTCATGACTTGTTGAATTTTTCCTATCTCGAAATTCATGAAAGGCTTTAATACTAACCAAGCTATGATAAAACCGGCTAAAAGCACGCCTGTGGCGAATTTCGTCTGGTGCAGTCCTGCTGCTATGAGTAATAGGCTAAAACACAACATGGGTGCATAAGAAAATATCGTAAATCGGTAATAGGAAAAGGCTTGATCACGCCCTATCACTAGGGAGAGTAATAGAACCAATGTCAAAAACCCACCACAGGTATAGAGGGTCGTCTTATCTAATGCTGCAAACATCGCAACACGCCGGGTTGGTGAATAGTAATTAAAACCTAGTAACACACAGGCTAATAAAAGCAGGGGTCCCCAGATATCCAATCGAATGTAAGTAAAATAAACATGTAAAAAATGGCCAGAAATCAGATGCAGTTGATTCGCAACCATGCCCGTCCTATCCCAATGGAACTTTAATATTTCCATTACGACACCCCAGTGATTCACTTTTTGGAAGTTTATAAAAGGCAGGTAAGCCAGCAGCTTTTGTTCATCCGGTACACCGGTTAAGTAATAATTAATGGCAGATAAAAAGATGAACCAGACGCCTGTCACCACCATACCTGCAAATAACCATAACGCTGCTGTTTTTTTATTGCGCCAGTAAAAGACCAATGTCGCCAAGAACAAATAAGCGCCTGCAATGGGAGCGAGAAATGGGTTAATCAAAACCAGTGCACTCATGGAGAAAATTAAGCTTAGACCCCATTTTCGCCATGCTTGGGCTTTCGCTAAGCCAATGGTGACCCAGAGCATGGCCAACATCAACACAGAGGCGGGTTCATGTGCCTTTTCCAAATCTGCCCACCCTTCTTGACGCTGTGGTCCAGGTGTATAAATGAGAAAAGTAATATAAAGGGCGGCACCTATCCAAGGTAATAACGGCCAATTCTGCGCTGATTTTTTTAATAGCGAAAAAATCATAGCCGCTCCTGCGATCATCAACGCGGTTGTTGCCAATTGAGGAGC
The DNA here is from genome assembly GCA_963711205.1 of uncultured Gammaproteobacteria bacterium. Taxonomy (GTDB): domain Bacteria; phylum Pseudomonadota; class Gammaproteobacteria; order DSM-16500; family DSM-16500; genus Aquicella. The sequence goes on along the minus strand of CAVQDE010000001.1, from coordinate 721,884 downwards.
TAATGGATCGGTAAGCAACATGGAAAGGAAAAATAAAGCATCCCCTTTGGAGTAATAAAAGTGATACCACACTTCGTTGGGTAAAATACTGCCGGATTCCACCACTTTTAAGTAATAAGGAAAGTAGTGATTGTAATAATCATGGCCGCCAGCTGGATAAAGACCCTTAGTCAGAAGAAATAAAACCATGGGGATGAGTAAGACTAGCCAACCTCGCCAATAAAAAGGGGTTAGCTTAGATTGACTAAAACGAACCCATTGAACCCATTGAGTAAGCCTTGGAAGTGACACTGCGAACACGAGTAATGTCATTAAAGCCATCAGGGTTCGCGTGTAAAATCCGGCAAATCCAATAAAGAGCAATACGATATGCCACAAACCCACACCGGAAAAAAAGCTAATAGTGTATTTTCCAGGGTCATTGCTGTGCGATAACTATTGCCAAGCATTAATCCTAAAAATAAGTCTCCCGCAGCATAAAATAGCCAGATTAAATAGAAGATGAAAAAGCATCGAAATAAATTGTAAGCAACGACCGTGAATCCTGTGGTAAAGAAATCATGATGATAAACATCGATGAAATTAAAATAGGCTAGTAATAAAACATAACCTAAAAATAGGATGACAGTTGTTGGTGTAAAAATCTTTTGCGTTATCATTAGTAGCTTTCAGTATGTTTATGTATGAATCAATATATACCCACTCCACGCAGCGAATACACTAATCATTAACAACCCAAGAACAAGTGTGATGAGGTGGTCTGATGTTTGGACATTACTTTTTTTCACTGTCTGATTCTCTTGCTGCACATTGATTTTTGCAGAATGAAAACCCATCATTTGAGAAGCCATATGAATTAACACCCAAGCCCCCATTCCTGCCAGCATGATCTTAAATGGCATCAAGTGATTATGGTAACGCCACATCGGATCAACGAATAAACTAATAATCAGCATATTCTGAAATAAATACAAAGTTAAAATGGTCACCAGTGGGGTAATGTTTTTTGGCAATAAATTGCTTATCTTTTGCATTTTCTTGGAAGGCAATATTTGACTAAATAACTTAAGACCTGCTGCTATCCAAGCAAACGTCATCAAATAAAAAATGATCTTTATGACACGTAAATAATGTAATTCATCCTTATCTCTCATACGCTGCATGAGATCTCTCACTATCTTCGGTTTATTTTCAAGCGTATCAAATTGCAATTCGCGAAACGCGCGGGGAGGTACTTTATCTATGTTAAATGAATCACTAATATCAAATGGAAAAGAATCTTGTATACTCGTTTGCCCATAAGAATTGATATTGTATCGTGTAAAAGCGTAACCAGGATCATATAAAAGATGCCATATATTTCTGGCAGTAAAGGCAAACGGATACCATGGATAGTGTTTAACAATTTCCCATGATGCTTTTAAAAGTAATGAGTCATCCTTTACTGCATCTTCACAAATAAGACGCCAATAATCCCAGCAAGGTGTTTCATATATTTTGCTGGTAAATTCATTTGGACTAAAAGGATAAACATGATCCCTATAAAATTCTTCAACGCGAAGATTTTTTCCTAGTCGATAGTTAAGATCAGGCAATCGCGCTGATGTTTGAATCTTATAACGGTAAACGTCATCCGTAATCTTTTTCATGCCGGGACCAAGATCAGGCGACAATCGAATGCCAAAATCTTTTGAATTGAGGTAGAGATTATAAAGTGCTTGAGCACCACTTGTATTCTGTACTTTCCCAAATTGAGAAAAAAATTGATGCCTATGATATTTGTATGCAAAGAAAGTGCATAAGACAATCATTACACAGATTAAATAGTGCCGGAGGTTACCTCGACCAAATAAAAAGGCGAGAAGGAGAAACAGAGGAAACATAATATTTCCTGCAGGCCGTACTAAACTAGCTACAATCACCGACAAGGTCATCGCATAAAGATAGAATGATTTTTTGCTATCAATAAATAAGCTCAATAAGCAAATACTCAATACATTAAAAAAGACATATGGATGATCGTGATGAATGTATTTGACATAATAAAATGGGAAGAGCAAAAAAATAGAACTAAGCGCTATATAATAAGCCGCTTTTTGAGAAAAAGGCTTCATGGTTAAGTAAATAAGTATAGACATTAAAATCGCCATCATGGCATTAATGATCGCTATACCTATGAATGAATGATGCAGCGTATAGCCACTCAAGACTAATAACAAAGGATAGGCAATGTCTCGCTCACCCACATTAGCGGTAAGCTCTTGGTTGCCATGAACCAGTGCTTCAGCATATTTAAGAAAGAGAGAACCGCCTGGATCATAATAATAATTAGCCGCAAATAGAAAAAATCCAGTAAAAATAGTCGCAATAAAAAATAATTTCTGGATGTCCGATAAGGAACAGGTGGAAACAAGTAAATAAAAAGGAGAAAAATTTCTTTCTGCCATCAGATATTTCCCGCATAAAAATCATTTGAAGCTCATCTTATACCAGGGCATATCTGATTTTTCTAGTCGGGATTGTTTACACTATATCCAATGGGGGCCACATAACTAGCCCTCAGACAATATACATGCCCCAACCCACCAACAAAGTAACGATCATCAACACAAGAAGGGCCAGCCTGCCTCTATGCTCTTTGAAAACCACAGCTTCTTCCTCCCAATGTATATCCTCTTGATCCAACAGAATTCCATAGAAAAAAGGATGCACCAGTTGTGATAACACATGCAGTATCACCCCTGCTCCCAATCCTGCCAGCATGATTTTAAAGGGCAGCAAATGATTATGAAAACGCAGCAAAGGATCCACAAACACACTAATGATAAGCATGTTCAAAAATAAATAAAGAGAAATAGCGACGACGAGTGGCATCATTTTTCTTGGTAACAGATAGACGATGTTTCCTAATTTGTCAGAAGGATATATTCGATTTGTTAAATCGATGAGAACGGCTATCCAGGCGCAAGCCATCAAAAAGAAACCGATTTTGGTGATTTGCAAATAGTGGTCACAATATATATTTTTTAAATGACGAATCATTTTTTCCACAATAGGTGGCTTATGGGAAAAATTATCAAATAGTATTTCTTGCAAGGCATGAAGATGGAGAGGAGGAATGATGACATAGTCATCTAGTTTGACATCAAAAGGAAAAGCACCGTGGATGCCTGTTCTTCCGTAGGGATTAACATTGTAGCGCGAGTGGGAAAACCCCGGATCATAAAGAAGATGCCACATGTTCCTAGTTGCAAATGCAATGGGATACCATGGGTATTTTCGTATCACTTCCCATGAAGCTTTTAAGAAGGTGGCATCGCTAGGGGTGGCTTCATATAAGAGAATATAATAATCGCGACTGGGCACTTCATAGATATGTTTAACAAATTCTTCCGGACTATAGGGATAAACATGTTCTTTAAGAAATGCCTCATTCGGGAAGTTCTTTTTTGCTGTGATAAATGATGCTAAAGATGGATGCGGTAAGACAGCTTGATAAAAATTATCCGTTATTTTTTTAAAATTGGGTCCTAGATCTGGAGATAAATGAATGCCGTATTCTTTCGAATTCACATATAAATTTAGAAATGTTTGTCCGCCATTAAAACTAGCGCTCTCTCCAAACTGTGAAAAAAATTGATTCCTGTGATAACCATATAAGGAAAAGATACATAAACCTAGCATGGCGCTAATAACATATTTCGTCAGAGATCCGCGCACAAACCAAAACGCCATGAAAAGGAAAAAGGGGAAAAAGATATTACCAGCAGCGCGTGATAAGCTTGCTGCAATTATAGCCAATGTCATTGCATAAAGATAAACAGCTCGTTTGCTATCAATAAATAGACTTAAGAAGCAAACACTCAAGACAGAAAAAAATACGTAGGCATGATCAGGCCGAATCCATTTCATATAATAAAAAGGAACCAGTGAGAGAATAGACGCTAAGGCAACATAATAAGCACCTTTGGGAAAAACCGGCCTAATAGTGAAATAAATTAATACTGGCATTAAGATGGCCATGATCATATTGATAATAGCAATGCCAATTAATGAGTGATGCAAAGGATAGCCACTTAACAAAAGTAGCAAGGGGTAGGCAATATCATAACGAGCAACACCTGAATCAAGACCTTTTGCACCATGAATGAGAGCATCAGCATAGCTGACAAATAGATAACCATCTGTGTCAAAGACATAATTGGTAGTAAATAATAAGAAGCCGCCCACCAGCGTGGTCAAAAATATCAATTTCTCTATATCAGAGAGAGGATTGGTTGGGAATAGCAGCCTAACCGGAGTGAAGATCAAGCGAGAAAAATAATTCCTATCCATGTTATGTGTTCCTTCTCTATCTATATGCTATATGGAAAAATAACGACTGTACCTACGGATACGGGTAAAGCAAAATGCCGCCAGATAAAAGGCGCTAAATGCTTGGGCAAAGCAAGGTTTTTTACATCAAAAATCATAGGTTTATACCAGATCATCTGAAAAAAAAATAGCTTATTTTCATATTACCATAATTATCGTTACTGCGGGAATATGAGGTTAGATTTCGGATCGGGCATCGGTTCCTCGCCCGCTCTCGCTACGCACCCCCTTTGTTTCTTTATAGAAAATTGCATAGAAAATTGAAAAATTGCCCCACTTGATGCTAAATTACCCTGCTTGGAAAAAATAATACTTGAGATGTCATTTTGGAAAAAACATTATCTTCACCACAACTGAAGTATTCTCCTCTTACTTGGCTGTTTTTTATTGGCTACATGTTATTGCTCTTATTTTTTAATAAGATCGATGTGTATCACGATCATTTTTTTTCAACCGGCTTTCTCATCTTTGCATACAATATTTTTCGCGTTTTTTTCATGCTTTGTTTGATGTGGTTATGTTACCTGATCGGTGACTATGTATTATCGCTCTTAACAAAGAATATCCAACAGCGTGAAATCAATTTAGAGTCCGCCTTATTAGCTTTTTTTACCGGTCTCAGCATATGGCACATCGTGTTACTCGGTATCGGCTTTGCCGGATGGTATACGCGAATATTCATGTCAGTCATGACCTTAGTCTTATTCGCGCTGTCGCTCCCCAGACTCAACCAATGGATACGTTTCTTACAAACTCATCGCTCATCCCTTTATTGGCCAGGTTTATTATTATTCTTAATACCCACTTTTTTCTTTCTGGTTACCAAAGGCTTATATCCCGCCGGTGGGCATGATTATTTCACGCATTATTTTTCTTATTACAGAGAAGTCACAGAATCTGGCAGTATTTGGCCTGGTCGTCTTTGGTATCATTTCTATTACGATAAAGGTATGGGTTTATTTTTTCTTTCCATGTTATTAACAGACCCACTTGCTCCTCAACTCGTTACGACCACCATGATATTTGCTTCGGCCGGAGTAGTATTCTCATTGATTCGTCAAACCACTTCTTGGCGTCTATTGCCTTGGATAGCTATTGCACTCTACATAACATTTCTTATTTATACTCCCGGTTCCCCCGAAGCAAGGTTAGAAACAGGCTGGGGCGATCTGGAAAAATCGCATGAACCGGCTACCATTTTAATGTTTTCCATCCTATGGATCACCATAGGTTTAGCACAAACTTCTCAATGGAAGACTTGGAGAATCGCTTTAATACTCAATGCAAGTGCTTTAGCGATCATGAGCTTAGCCATGGCCGTCTTCGCCGGTGTATATTTAGCTATCACCTTTCTATGTTTCGTTGTTTATAAGAAAAAAACTGCTGCAATCAGTGTCTTCTGGGGTCTCGTTGCTATCAGCCTATGGCTTGCTTTTTCATTGCTAATAAATTATTTAATCACCGGCCTGCCTGATGAACAAACTGTATTATTTTGGTGGCCTATTATTAATTTTGATAAGGTGAATGAATGGGGCGGTCTCATTCAAGTATTTAATCTTTGTTCCGGAAGAATCGCGGGTTCTGCCAGTAAAGTACCGATTACTTTTGACTACATCAAAAAAATTATCACTTATCTTAGATTAGATATATGGGGACCGCTTCTATTCATGGCCGTAATGAGCTCGTTTTTTACCCTAAACAAGCAGCGTAGCAAACTTATACCAATACAGCAGGCTAAACCCTCTCTCTTCGCTTGTGGTGGTTTTTTATTATTGATTTTTTGTCTTTCTTTGTTTATCGGACGCGATCAACCCGTTTCTTTTTATCGATTTACGTCATTCACTTATGCACCGACACTCTGTTTTTGCTTACTGTTAATATCAACATTTTTATCTGATCATAAAAAATGGGCTTCATTTATTCTTATTTTAGGATTTCTTTCCGCTTATTTAGTGATAGGAGATCACGGTTTTTCGTTTCATCATCGCTATATAATCATTTGTTTTTTACTATTGCTCTCTCTCTTATATGCATTCAGTTTTTATCATGCAAAAATTCAAACCTATTTTTTTCCAGTTTTAGGAATTTTTTTTATTTGGATGGCATTAGATCATTTCTCTCTTGAGAACAATAATTTATTTCGCATGATTAAAAATGGAAAACGCTTCGTCATCGGAAAATATAGTATTGCACATGCTTATCGAGACCAAGAAGGCTGGCCGGGTCGAATGCCTTGGGGTGGCATTTATCCTCCATTAGAAACCATTTGGCATCAATTGCCTCCGAAAACAAGAATTTGGAGTTGGCATATACATTCTTACTGCATGTTGCCTGATTGTGACATAGAAGGTGCTACCTCTTTTAAAATGTCTAGCCATGAAGAAGTGATATTCTTTGGCGACCCACAAAAAGCCAAAGAACAACTTAAAAAAGACCATCTGAATTATTTTTTCTTTTCCAATCAACTAGACACTAGAGACCCATTAATTCTCGCACCTCTTTTTTCCGCAAAACATATAGCAGATTATCTTGGTATCGTATGGACAAATGGCGAAGACACCTTGCTGACCTGGAAAGAACAAGCGCGTATACCTATTGATAAGAAGTGGTTAACTTTGTACGAAAAAAATAATGGAAATGCAGAACATCAAATGCGTTATAATGACATCAAAAAAATATTTGACTTTACTGATACACAAGCGCGTAACCAATATCTTAGATTGATTAAATCTCGATTAGTAAAGGCAGAATAATGTTAAATAAGAAACGACAGCGTTTTTTGTTGCCACTGGCGAAGATAGCCATTTCTATTCTTTTGCTATGGCTGCTCATTCATTCTGCGCAAATAAAAATGGATCTTTTTGCTACCTTAATTCAACAACCTATTTTATTTTTTGAAGTAATTTTGCTGTTCCTTCTCATGATCGTAATAGGAGCATGGCGTTGGTATATTTTAAATTCAGCCCAAGGCATTCATCTCGGATTTTATAAAAGTGTCTTCGCAACTTATGTAGGTGCAGCCTTTAACAATCTTCTACCCAGCGGAGTTGGCGGAGATGTGGTGCGATTATCTTATGTCTTCAAACAAGCGCCTCAGAAAAAAAATGAAGCTGTACTTACCGTGTTTTCAGACCGTGTTCTCGGTTTTCTTGCTATTTTTATCACTATCTGTTTTGTTGGCATTGCTAATATCCACTTCATTAGCCATCAACCTCGGGTATTTTATTTATTCTTATTTTGTGCGGCATTTTGTATAGGCACATTAACTATTTTTATTTTGTGTATATGGCTGTCGAATCGAATTCAGCTAAGCGCGTGGCTTTATAAGCGCCTAGGGAATCATTCATGGTCCAAACCTATCATTTCATTTTTTGAAACATTAAGTATCTTCAGAGTAGAAAAAATGGTTGTTGTGAAAGGCTTAATGATTTCTGTTGTCGTACAACTCTTGATGACGGTCGCTATTACGATGATAGCAAATATGATGGGCTTACCAGCTGTCGCCTTTTCAAGTTATATCATTGCCATGGGAATCACCCAGATAGTTAATTTAATACCACTCACACCAGGTGGCGTAGGTGTAGGTGAAATCGCCTTCGCGAACATCTTATTAATACTCAACCCAGGTGCGAACGCTGCGTATGCCACCGTTCTTCTTGCGTATCGATTAATCAGCATGTTAGCTTACTTACCTGGCGTGATTGGATTTATTCCTAAATTTGCCTCTGTGGCGACTGACTTAGATACTGCGCAGTAAGTATTCGGTTTAGACGTCAATAAGATTAACCATTATTTGCCAAGCGTCAGTCCGACTCCCACAATAAGAAATTCAGTTTCGTGCGCCATTTACATGAAATCAACATCGTTGAAATGCCTACCTTTATTCAGTAAGATGACTCGAATTAAAATTAATCACCATAATACAAAGGAATGAATATGGAATCACATACGAATGCACGCTTGCTAGCACAGGCGTGCATTGGCGTGTTATTTGGATCCCTGATTGCTTTATTAATTGCGCGTCTTTTTATTCCACTGACTGGCAGTGTTAAAAATAGCGACATATTGCCGTGGGCAATGGCCAATGTGTTAGACAAGCCGCGCGAAAAAACATTTTACTTATTGACACTCATGCTGGGCTTTTTCTTTGCGAGTATCTCCGTCAGACAATTGTGGAGCTTATCACTTTCACTATTACTCGTTTTTTTACTGATCGCAGTACCATTAGTAAATCTCATTGCTAAGACAATGTTGTCAAGTAACAGATCGTGGATTTTTCTTTTGGTTAATTTACTGATCATGCTTCTCGCCTGGTCTGTGTTACGCAAAAAAAACCCTAGCATGAGTATGCCATTAAACAATAATTTTCATTTGCACTGGAAACCATTTCTCATTCCGGCAACGATTATCACACTGATTATCGCACCTTCATCCATCCAAGCCATCGCGGCGAAAATTGGCATGGAAATGCATGTCGTTTCATTTGTCATAGGGCCTGCATTATATTTTTTTGGCTCACATCTCGTACCCTATCTGGATTATTTTACTCAATACAGTATAGGTATGGGTTATGTGTTTTCTTATTTTATGGGAAACACCGCGGAAACAACGATCATCCATTATACTGTTTTCGTTCTTGTTGCTTTATGGCTGTTTTATATTCAATTAACCTATGTGCTCGCCTGGTTATATCGTTCATGGTTTGCGGCGAGTGTCACGGCAATTCTGTCCCTCATCTTGTTATTTCACACCACCAGACATTTCCATGATCCGAGTTCCAGTATTTTGCGTTATCCATTACTAGGTGTTTGCGCATGGATGATCAGCCGCTGGATTAAGAAGCCATCGCAGCTTGCATCAGTTATATTGGCCGCGATATTAGCGTTATCCATATTTTTGAATACTGAAACTGGCTTCATCATGTGTGCCGCATTTGCGATTTCCACCCTGCTCACCTCCCGAAAACCCTTATCAACTCTATTGCCTATTCTATCCATTGGTGTTTACACACTTGGCATTTTTTTAATGATGTTAGCCATCCTATTTGGCAGGGAGGTGTTAAGTCTGGCTTTTCTCAATGCCTTCATCAAACCATTAATCATTTATGGCAGGATAGGATTCTCCGGATGGCTCATCAACTGGAGCCTAAAAGATTTAAACTGGTTTTATAATATCGTCACACCAGGCATTGCATTAGCAACACTTGCCCTCATACCCATTCTTTCCAGGAATACACGGGATGATCAGCCAAGATTAGCGGTGCTAGCATTTTTCACGACAGCCGGACTTTTCATGATGGCGAAATTTATCAATATGTCCATCATCTCCGTGTGGCAGATGAATGCACTTGGTCTACTTATTCCAATCGGCTGGTGGATAGTATGGTTCGCAAAAGAATATCAGCTTGATGTCATTCGGCTGCCTCGCATGCAACCCATGCCAGTTGATTGCGCTATCTTCGGTATTGCAACGATTTGTGCTTTATATATTGCGACTCATACGCATGATAGACGTAACGAGAGCGAATATGCTTTTCGATCATGGATACGATATCCATCATTAATCACCGCGGTTTTCCGCCACCACGAAAATGTTTGTCGTAGCATGTCTTGCGTAGAAAACCGACCAGCAGACTCAGATATTGCATTAATCACTGCGCGTACCAGCCCGGGTGAACAGGTGGCAATTATCGGACCGTATGACTGGACTTATTTGATTGGTGCAAAGCGGCCTCCTCTCATGGCCTTTTTGCCATCGAATGATATTTTTACCCGTGATCAATTACAGCAGACACTAGCAAGATTGGATTCAGCACCCTATCTCTTTTTACCGAAAGGATCCAACCATGAACCGCAAATTGATGGGCCGCTGCATGATATTCTACTGCCAGATTTGCATAAGCAATTCGTTTATGATGGCGAAGGCGAGAAACTCATCGCTTACAAACGCGTTCATGTCAGAGACACTGATTTATGATCCTCATCACCGGATTTTTATTATTGGCTACGTTTCTCATACACGTTTTCTGGTGGCGTGTGAACATGCCGGTGCGCACGATTGTGGCTTTATTATCCTTGTTTTTTTCCGTGATGTTAATGATCAGCATCATTGCATACACACAGCACGTTCCACTTGACCGGATTGTGCAATTTGCTTTGTTCTATTTCAGTTCAGCATTGGTATATATTATTTTATATACGGCAATAGAACATCAGAGCCCTACACTTTGCATTATTGATAAATTACATAGCGCAGGAAAAGCAGGATGTGCAGAAGCAGAGTTATATCGTGCACTTGCCGTAACAGAAGAAACCGAACGGCGCTTACAATCACTGGAAAACAGTCACTGGGTGGCCATCAAAGAGGACCGGATTTTTCTAACGCAAAAAGGAGAATTGATTGCCCGTGTGTTTCATTGCACAGCCAGATTATTCGGCTTGAACCTAGGAGGATGAAGCAATGTCTTTACATTGGTTAGTCGTGTTATCACCCATCGCGGCTTTGATGTGCAATGTGTTCGCTGAAATTTTAGCTGGCTGGTTTTTTGCAACGACTAAAAAAGCCATTGTCAGTGGTCTTTGTTTTGGTTTTATTATGAATATTTATCTGCTGTTAGTTTTGCAGCAGAATCAGATCACTGTGAGTATCGAAGATAGTGTCATCAACCTCTTCACCTATCTCGCGCTATCATTTTGTTTCTGGGCATTCCTGAATCTGAATATTACTTCCATCAGAATCCGCATTATCCGCGAATTATTGATAAGTCATGATGGCCTGGAGCGAACCAGGCTCGCCTTCCAGTATTCTCCGCAAGAGGCATTTAATCGCCGTATTGAGCGATTGGCGGCCAGTAAACATATCACGCATGAGAAAAACAGGTTCAGACTGCAATCCAGAAAATTTTTGCCATTTGTGATTGTGTCTAACACATTACGCAATATCATCATCTCGCGAGCGAGAAAGGATTAGGAGTCAGCATGACATCGAAATACACTAAAGCGGAAGCTTTTTGGGATAAAGCGGGTGACGTAGGATATGCTGGGGCCATGTTTGCTAGCAGCTTTGTTGAGCGACATGTGAATCAGCGTTTGTGGGAACTAGGCGTTGATATTGGCAGACAGCTCGGTTTCAACGCCGATTCACGCATACTTGATTTGGGCTGCGGGGATGGCGCGTTGGCAAATCTTTTGTTATCCAAATATTATCGCCGGATTGATGGCTTTGATTTATCCATCCCAGCCATTGCCCGAGCAAATAAATTAGCTGCACATGCTGGTATGCATTTTGAAGCGTGTGATATCACCCAATTAGATTTTGAGCGTCTGCCGCAATATGATGGCGCCTATTTATGGGGCATTTTGCATCATGTTAAAGAAGCAACGCTTTCAATTCTGCATGGGTTGGCTAAGGTCACGAAGAAAATTGTCATCCTGGAACCAAACGGCAATCATGTCTTCCGCAAATTACTAGAAAAGACAGCGCCGTACAAAGCGATGGGGGAAGAGAGTTTCCGTACCCGCGAAATGGAAAAACTGTTTAAGGATGCAGGATTTTATCCTGTGGTGTGGAAGCGGTTAAATCTGTTTCCTAACTTTACACCGGAATTCGTATATAAATTATTGAAGCCGCTGGAACCTTTCATTGAACAGACGCCAGTTTTACGCGCATTATGCACGGATAATTTGTGGGGATTTCAAGCTAGATAAAGAGCGTGAGAACGGAGATTGAGCTGTTACACTTAGAGACTTGTGTTCACAGCCAAATCACCAGCAGGTTCTGCTTTGAGTGAATCTATTTTCTCTGGCTTAAATCTTTCTCTCATCGCTAAGAATAGTTTCTCAAAATAGTGATGACTGATAGCCGCACAAAAAATTGTTAGCGGAATTGATGTCGCATAGAGAAAAACTGAATTTAAATATTGATTCTCAAATTTTCCTAGCCACAAAAGCATTAACACCATGAGATGAATACAAAGAATATGATATACGTAAATTCCATATGAAATATCACCTAGATACTTTAAGATTTTATTTTCAAAAGTTATCCAAGTTTTGGGATTCAAAGCAACATTCATAATCAGCAACAAATTCGGAATCCCGCGAGCTAGTGCGTCCCATTTACCATAGTCTGAATAATAAACAAGATGTTTAATCACAAGAAAATAGGTAATAGCCTGTATTTCAGGTCTGAAAAGAAATTTGCACCAATTGGGCTTATTAACTGCTACCCAAGCACCCACTGTTCCGATTGCAATATATTGGAAGCAAAAAATCCGCAGATATTTATCAGCAACCTGAAATATTTTGACGTGATGTATCGTAAAATTATTGACTGCGGAATAATTCTGGGCGTAAAAAGTTCCCACTATGATGAAAACAGCAAATAACACACAGTATTTCTTAGTAGCTCTTAAGATAGGTGGCCACATCAAATAAAACGCTTCTTCCACCCCTATCGACCAAAGATGGCCTGTCGCTGCAACTGATGGATAAAGCACCAGCTGAGGAAGCATGATCATAAAAAGAAACAAGCGTGGCCAAAAATCCTCCCACCCCTTAAAAAAATAATCAGGCAAGGTAATGTTCAGGATAGGGCATAAAATAAGACCAATAAATACCATCAGATAGTACAAAGGCCAGATTCGCAGCATCCTTCTGATATAAAACTGCTTAATCGAAATATCACCGTAGATGCGTTCCTCTCTAAAAAGCAGGTACGTTATTAAGAATCCACTCAAATTAAAGAAAAAGAAAACACCATCCCCTGCTAGTTGGCCGAAAAGAGGATAATAACCAGGAAAGATTTTTGCGGGATTTCCATCTTTCACCACCATCACTGATGGTGCAATGTTGGACCAACACTTGAATTGTTCAATATGACAAATAATAACAAGCAAGGCAGCAAAAAAACGAAGCCCTGTTAATCCCGGTAATTGATTCTTCAAACGTTCCAAGCGGTGTCTCTTTATCAGTCGTGTTAATTGTTATCGCATTCCTATATTTGTAATTCTTACTGTCACTTGTTGACGAGCAAAGCCAATATATTCATATTTTATGGCATATTTTGCCGTAAATTCATTCCATGCCTTATATTCATGATTTTCCCAGTTGGGATAATTAAAATACTCGTCGAATAAAATGACAGTCCCAACTTGCAAGTGCTTAACCAGATTTTCCAAAATGTCCACCGTAGATGAATAAAGATCACAATCGATGTGCATAAATGCGATCGGCTCATGATATTCTCTACTCCACTTAGGTAAAGTTTCACTAAACCAGCCTTTATGCAAAATAACATTCGCAGGAACTTTAGGTAATTTGCCTTTAATTGAGAAGCTGTTTTTCACCAATGGCATACCAAACCAATCCTCTGGTAAACCCTCAAAGCTGTCGAAACCATGAAAGATGACTTGTGGCTTCTTCTTTGCCATATAACGTATAGTACCGCCCGTATACACACCAAATTCCAGGTAAGAACCAGATACATTGATTTGATTCAAGGAATAAGAAGTTAATTCCTTTTGGGTTTCAAAACCCATTGCTTTAGGCATATTTGCTTCAATATAGTCAACGCTCTGATTGAGCGCACGTACTGCGCGTTCACGCATAGGATGCATTCGACCAATATCGAACATTTGAAAAAAGGGGAGAATAATTTTATAAAGCGTATATTTTAATTTAAAATTTGTGATCAGCAAGATTGTAAATTCCTTCAAATAAATTAAGACTTCTTCCTGTTAACGTTACTGCTAGTTGATCGCATTATATAAATCCCGCTAAGACAAATCAATCCAGACTATCAACCAATCAGGTCTGATATGAAGCAAATATTATTGCCAACCTGCATGATACCAAGGTATATCCTTTTCTAAAATCTTGCTCCTTGATTTTTGTGCGTTTATCAGAAGTGGTTTGAAGTCTTTGTATGGAAATGACTTGATCATATCATTGCTTTCTACTTGGGTGGCGTATTTTAAAAGCCACTCAGCACTGATGGGTTGTCTTGCATTTTCTTTCCAAGTTAACAAAGCATTGTCTCCATCAGTCCAAAAAATTCCAAGGTAATTTGATATGTTATCAGGACTAAACAAAGGACTCAAAGGTAGCGCATCTGTCATCTTAAGTAATGGTGAAATAAAGAAAAAATTAAGACCTTCTTTTTGTAATACGTATTTAGCATCTTGTGGGTTTCCATAATACACAATATCTGGATGTGAAGATAATTTAAATGACATATACCCTTCCATATGGCAATCAGGCAACATGCAATAACTGTGAATATGCATACTCCAAATGCGAGTTTTTGGTGGAAGCATTCTCCATATCGTTTCTAAAGGAGGATAAATCCCTCCCCATGGCATTCGCCCTGGCCAACCTTGTTGATTTTGGTAAGCATCTTTCAAACTGTAACGACCTATTGCAAACTTTGCCGCATTTTTAAAGATTTCGTGTACGTTAGAAGTAAAGTTCTGTTGAGTCTCTCGCACTTTATTTTTAAAATTGTGTAGATAAGGCGTACCTAAAGAAAAATCGGAAGTAAGCGTATAACTAAAGGAAAAGCCATAAAAAACCAATCCTATCAACAAAGGCACGATGAGCCATTTGCTAAATGTTGGCAAAACACCTGCTAATAAAAGTAAGCTGAAACATAACATTGGACCGTAGGTAAAAGAAGTAAAACGATAAATTGAAATACTCTGACCCTTGTTCATAATCAGACTAACAAAAAAAACAGTTGAAATAAATAAAGTTAGAGCAAAAAAAGCGGAATTCCTATAAGAATGAAAAGTCGTTTTTCGCCACCCTTTAAAAAACATACAACATAAACCCAATAATGCAGCAATAAATAAAAGAAAACCCCATACATCGATGCGTAAATAGCTAGCAATATTAAAAAACATTTCTGGAGAGAAGCTAACTTGACTGGCTAATTGTGCGGTTCTACCTCTATGAAGCATGATTAATTCAAACATCGTGCCCCAAGATCTTACTTTATCGAAATTGATAATAGGCCAAAAAACGAGTAACCCTTGATCATTCGGAATGCCGGTATATAAATAATTGATGATGAATATGGATAATAATCCCGCGCCTGCTGCCATAATGCTTGCCAAGCACCAGGCAGAAGCACGGTATTTTTTTTGAAAAAATAAATATAAAAAAATTAAAGCACAATAAAAACTAGGAATAACTGATGCGAGCGGACTCATCAGCACAAGACTAATGGTCGAAAACAGTAATGTGATTCCCCAGAATCTTAAATGTTGATCTTGCATGATTTTAATCGTGGACCATAACATAGCTAAAATAAAGATAGCGGAAGGCTCATGTAATTTTTCCAAATCTCCCCACCCGCCTTCACGCAGGCAGTCATAAGGACCTGGTGTATATATATAAAATAATATGAACAGAAAAGTGCCTAGCCAGGGAAGTATTCGCCACGAAGAGCCTGCGCGTAAGATGGCAAAAATCAGCGCTGCACCAGCAAATAAGATACCGGTCGAAACGAGCTGTGGGGCTAAAGGATCAGTTAACAACATACTCATGAAAAACAAACCTGCGCCTTTAGAATAAAAAAAATGATACCAAACCTCATTCGGTAATATGCTGCCTGAGTCAATCACTTTGCGATAAAACCGAAAATAATGATTATAATAATCATGTCCACCAGCAGGATATAAACCCTTACTAAGCAAGAATAAAAAAACAGGTACAGCAAGAAAAGCGATGGCGGGCGAATACTTGATAAGCATGGTTGGATTAAATTTTTTTAGGACAATCGAAAGATGCGGTAACGAAAAAAGAAATAAAAGTAGTGTGAGTCCACTAATGAAAAAATAATGATAAAGACCGAGCAGCCCAACAGCAAAAAGACCCAATTGCCAAATACCTATTCCTGTAAATATTGCTGCTAAGTGTTCTTCAGGTTCAGGTGCTGCATCACTTTTATGACAAATGTACTGCAACAGCTTATTACCACTAAAATACAAAATCCAAATCAAACCAGGAATAAAGATGAGTCGGGCCAAATGATATAAGAGTACAATTAATCCCGTGCCAAAAAAATGCTGGTGGTAAACATCAACTACACGAAAAAAAATTAAATCTGCTAAAAAGATGAAAAAAATAATATAAGCAGGAATGGAAATCTGATTTAGTAAGTTAATTGGCGATACGCGGTGAGTCATCATTTAATCACCAATCCTTGGCCTGTTGGCAATTCCAAAATGTGATATCCCAACTTACGCATAAATTCATCTTCCGCATCTTTTTGCTTATAAAATTGCTTCCAGCCATAGTCATCAAATACTAAAATTGCTCCTGGTGACATACGAGGAAACAGGATTTCTAACGCACCAATCTCAGCGGGCGCTGAGTTGAGATCAATATGCAGGAAAGCAATTTTTTCAGGCGCCTCCGTTAACAAAACATCTGGAACAACACCTTTAATTACTTTTACTTCTGGACGATTCTGAAAACGCGCACAAACATGAGGATAAATTGACGGGTCTTGATAGATATTTTGTACAAAATCAAAGAAATTTGGATTATCTGGAAAATCGTCCTGCGTAGAATACTTATCAGAAAAACCTTCGAACGTATCATATAAATAAAACTTTTTACCTTTAGCGGCAAAATCAACTGTTTGTGAAATAACCCAGGACATATCTCCTTTGAATACACCACACTCAACAAAATCACCCTCAACTGCTAGCGCGCATTTAGCAGCCCATACAAGTGTATGCAACCGCCAGGAAATAGTCTGTGGTGAAGCGTACTGATCATATTCATGGGAACCGCGAACAGCATCATAAGCATCACGGAAGGACGGGTCAGAGAGAAAGCCTGCGCTCTTATCTATTGTTAAAAGACGATCACCCCAGAAAACAGAATGTTGATGAGGAGTCACCATTCTTTCAATCGTAATATCCACTATTTTACATGCCTGCTTTTCAGGCAATACAGATTCTTTAAGTGTTGAATATAACATTTCAAATTCATCCACTTTAGGAACGTCAGGAATAACTTCAGGAACTTCACGAAACTTATTCAATTTACGTTTTATCATTTTAAGCATGTAATAATGACTCCTTTGAGAGCCTAAATTTATAAATGAACCCCATTAAGCCTGGTAAATATGCCAGCATGCTAATTAATCGATAGGCAAGCAGTGCGGTGGCATATGCACCGGTCACACCAGGGTTAAGCATCAATAATATATTTGCAAATGCTATTTCTCCTATGCCCACTCCTCCTGGTGTGATAGGGATTAAGTTAACAATTTGGATGGCTCCCATTGCAATGATAAAATTAGGAAACGCAAGAGCAGTTAAGCCCATCATGTTTGATATCACCATGATGATGAATGCCATTAAGAGCTGTAAGGCAACAGATATCATTAAGCCTTTTACGATGACCCATTTTTCTAATCTAAACATACTTAAGGTTTTAAAAAACGCAATGATTGGTTTAGACCATGTTTTATGACCTAACTTCTTATTTAACCAAGCGTCAAGTTGAATTCGATGAGATAACCAGACACAAAAGACAAACATGATTAATGTGCTTATACAAAATGCTATACAAAATAGGAATAAATAAAATACCCGGGGTTGGCGATTAAAAATGTGTATGTCAGTGATACCCACTAAAGAGATAGTAATAAAAATGGCAAGAAATCCAAGAAAGCGGTCGGAAAACATGACAAGGAGCGCTTCATTTTTTTTCTGCGGGGCTTGTTTAAAGACATAAAATAATCGTATGAGATCACCACCCAGTGCGCTAGGAAGAAGGTTATTAAATGCTGAACCGACATACGAGACAAAAACACTTTTATAAAATCCAAGATAAATCCCCTGTGCCGAATTTAAAATAGACCAACGCCAGGCCCCTAAGCATACCATTAGAAGGAAAAATAAAATGACTGCTGAAAATATAAATGGCTGCTGAATTAATGTGATGAATAATTTAACGTTTATTTGAGATGAGTGAACGAGCAGCCAAAGCAGAATGATCGCGATTAAAATTTTCGCAATCGAGAATAAAGGCCGCCGAATTTTACGTTGATTATTTATCATGATAGCAATTGTATTATCCTAGGATGAAAAGAGGAAGTGCCTAGTTTTGAGCGTTGGCCAAATTTATAAAGTATGACTTAATATATAACTATTCCAGCTAATGCACAGAAAAGAAATTTCTGATCTTTTGCATTAAACTGATATTGGTTGTTTTGTCAGTATTAGCTTCAGCATTCTGCTGGAATGTTTCAAAAGCATTCTCATTAAACACACTCCAGTAACGCTTTTTAAGAATTTCACTATCCGTCTTAGTTCCCGTACCGACATCCAGCGGCGGCACATAAGGTGTATCAAAGGTTTTTTGCATCACGACATGAATTGAACAATCGGTCGCTTTAAATTCTTTTGCGCGTGAAGAAATATGAGGATTAAACAGCGCAACATGTTCTACAATGTTTTGAGGAAGCTCATAATAATCCATGACACTTGAATAATCTGCATGAAGCCATTTATAGCCATTGCTGCGGGACAGCATCCAAAAGAACTTTAGATTGTAGTTGACTAAGCCATGATTAAACATGCCTTGGGCAGGTAGATTATGCATCATAATACCGCCTACCGCTGTTAAATCATGGATCACTTTAAACGCATTTAACTGATTAGCAATATGTTCTGTGGTGCCAAAATTGGTGACTAATTGGTATTTCTTCCATTCTTGTTCGGGAGCTTCATCGTAGTTAAGATCAAGCGGAATACTGCCAGGACTTCCATCTATATCGATAGAAGCATAAGTAAAACCTAACCATTCCCAGAAATCGCGTGCTGGAGGTGTAGCAGCTTCTTGATGTTCTAATGCACCCTGAACGATTTTAGAAGGAAGGGGAGGAGGAAGAGGAGCAGTCGATGATATATTACAAAGACGACCCATTTTCTCTATTTCTACTTTGCTCGAAAGAAACGTATTTGCAAGCTGTTGAGCACCAATCTCCATAACCGATGAGTGTTCAGGAAGGTAACCATCTTCTTTGAGCTTGATAAAAATACCTAAGTCTTGCAAGCCAATGCCCATTAAACTCTCCCTATCAACCGAAGACTCTTCATAGAGAATTCCGAGTTGTTGGAATCAAATTATTAGCTTACTAAGCCACCGATTTCTCGTTGCGTAAATAAGCCGCAAAACGCGTATGCAATACATTCGATATTTCATTAAATAATTTTTCTGGGCTTAATCCATAATAATCGAGTATCGCCTCTTGGCTGCCATATTTTTCGGGGAAACTATCAGGCAGACCAAAGCGTTTTAATAAAGGCATTTGTGTTTCCATTTCTTCAACTAAGAAATCACTCACAGCACTGCCTAATCCACCAATCAAAGTATTTTCTTCAAGCGTAACAATCAACTGAGATTCTTTTGCATGATGTAGAATGGCTTCTTCATCTAAGGGTTTCACAGTATGTGAATGTAATAAGGTGACATTCACAGATAATTCTTCTAATGCTTTGGTTAACTTTAATGCGCGCTGCGTCATGACACCCGTAGAAATTAAGAGAATGTTCATTTTGCCATGACCTGTGCTTTGATGCATTTTAATGGCTTTGCCGATTTCAAAAGGCACCCCTTCAATGCTCACGACTTCATCATAGCCTTTGCCTAAGCGGATATAGATAGGATGTGGCCAATCGATAGTTTCTTGCATGAAACGCACCATTTCATTAGCATCGCAAACGGAAACTACGGTCATGTTAGGTAATGCACGCATCAGGCTAATGTCTTCGGTTGCAAGATGCGTAGGCCCCAATGGCGCGTAAACCACACCACCACCGTTGCCAATTAAGCGAATAGGCAACTTATGCATGCAAACATCTATTGCGATTTGCTCGTAGCAACGCCGCGTAATAAATGTGGCAATCGTATTAACGTAGGGAATATAACCATCCATCGCGAGTCCTGCCGCCATACCGATAATATTTTGCTCGTATACCCCTTCCATATAAAAACGATCGGGATAATCTGCTTTCATCTCTTTCAATAGTCCAGGGCTTAAATCAGAGCCGATAAAAACAACACGTTCATCTTGTTTAGCTAACTCATAAACCATTTTGATACATGTTTCACGCATGGCTCTTCTCCAATGCTGCATACATTTCTTGAATCGTTTCTTGACTTAATTTTGCTTTGTGATGCCAGTTGGCATTGTGTTCTGCAAAATGTATCCCTTTGCCTTTGACCGTGTGGCAAATAATCGCTGACGGTTTGCCTTTCTCAAGCGGAACAGAGCGCAAAACACGCTGTAAGGCTTCGACATCATGACCATTCACTTCAGTGACAGCGAAATTAAAACTGCGCCATTTATCGGCTAAAGGTTCTAGATCTTGTATTTCTTTTGTGGGGCCGGCTGATTGAATTTTATTGTAATCCACCATAGCAACTAGATTATCTAATTTATGTTTACCGATAGTCATGGCTGCTTCCCACACAGAGCCTTCATTGATTTCACCATCACCCATGACGACAAACACTCTGTTATCACGCTTTTTCATACGCGAAGCGAGAGCAATCCCAAAACCCACAGATAAACCATGACCAAGCGATCCAGTTGAAGCTTCAACACCCGGCACTTTATTCGCTTCAGGATGACCGCCCAAAATGGAATCAAACCGACAAAAAGTATCCAGGTGGCTATGATCAATAAACCCTTTATCTGCTAATAAAACATATTGCGCAATACAGCCATGCCCTTTACTCAAGATGCATCTATCCCTATGTTCCCATTTTGGATTTTTAGGATCATATTTCAGGATGTCGTCATAAAGGACCCTGAGAATTTCAATTAGGGACAGCGTTGAGCCAATATGCCCACGACCACCCCCTTCCAGGGTTCGGCAAGCCAATTGCCGTAAGTAAATGGAACGAGAATCCAGTTTGATATCAGATGATTCTTGAATGAGTGAGTTCATAGTTCTATCCGGTTTGCTGTACTTTCTTTAGTAAGTCTTTCGCGCGTATTAGTTGTTTCTTTTTTGCTTCCGCTTCATTTTGATGTGCTTCAGCGTGTTGTCGGTTTTGCCAAAAGGCAGGGATAAATTCATTTAGTAAAATTAAAACCCACCTCAACCCAAACAGAGGTAAAGTATAACGGAATCGGCTTAAAAATAAAGGATCTGAGCCATAAATCGCTGCTATACCATCGATAAACTGTTGTTCTTGTGCAGCCGATAAGCTCATCTTTGGGTGCCATAAGATATCAGCCAGCAATTTAACCGGATCATCCCAGCCAAAATAATCGAAATCAAAGAAATATAGCTGGCCGGATGGATCACGTAACGCATTGTGGAATCCAAAATCAGCTGGAATGAGGGAACGATTGACATCCAGCAATTCGCAACTAGGATTCATATGCTGTTGCAGATAGCCCTCTCGTGCCTCTCGTTGGCAGGTTTCAAAAAGAGGTGAAAACTCGTTTGATAAGAAACCGTGTAAGACAGGCTCACTTTCCGAGACTGCATTTAGACGTTCAAATCGCTTAGCTATTTGCAGAATCAGACCATCCAAGGATAAACAGGCTTCTGCCGCGAGAGGCAGAGCTTTTGCTGCCGAAGATCCATTTAATTGAGCGACTTGGCGAATAAACGCAATCGCTTGTTCAATATCTGCGTGGGAATAATTATCAGGCAAGCTGCCTTCTATCCAATCCATGATTAGCCAGCGCTCGGCTAGACACGAGGTTTTATAATAAGGTACCGCATTCACCTGGTGCTGATTAAGAAACTCATAAGCCATGCACTCAGCGGCTAAACGATCACGTTGATTAGGCGCATAAGGAGGATAGGATTTTACTGCCCATCTTTTACCCTGTGCTTCAACACAAAATACTTTGCTATTCCCTCCACCCGCTTTGATGAGTATGCGTATGTCATCGCAGGCGAATAATTGTTTTAGCTTGATGACTTGCTCAAGGGTTAAATATTCAGGGGATAAATGTTCAGGGGATAAATGTTCAATTTGGGAAGATAGCATGTTGGATGTGATCCCATGATGAATAAGTCAAAAGTGAGCCATGTTTATGATAGCTTTCGTTCTCGCCAACTGGATTCAATTCCTTAGGCTGGAATAAAAATCGTTTCACGTAGCTAGGAAATTGAGGGTGATCAAGCACTTCCGGTAAATCATCAATAAAATGGGTACACTGCAAGGATTTGATACGCTCAATCTTTTCTTCACGTGTTGTTTCAAAAAACACTTGCGCTTCTTTGATATAGGGTATGGTTTGATTGAAAAATCCTTGTTGACGCAGCCATCCCCGTGAAGCATCTCGTAATGAAATCCTTTTTTCATCAAAATGACCAAATTCAGTTTTATGACTCACAATGAAGATATCAACGTTGCGATTGGAATTACACATGCTAATGAATTCTCTAAAGCCAGCAAAGAGATTGGCTTGGTCTATGAATTCGCCGTATACCTTACCCTGCAGCCGTTGCCACAGAATATCGCCCTCAGGAAGAGCATGAATGGCATCTTTTACCTGTTGTTTGGTTCCCTGCCAATCAGAGTCAATTAATTGCCACGATTTTGCTAACTGACAGAAGACATCGTCGTAACAAATAATAGTGTTGTCAAAGTCAATCCCGATACGCATGGTTTTTGGCTTCATTTTTGGTTAGTCGCATAATCTACATGGGAAAGACCCATTTGACTAGTCAAAAGTTCATCCTCGGGCTTCGCAACACAATGCAAATAAATAATGTGACATAGGATAAAATCCGGTATGAACCACTTCGTCATTCATTGAGAATACAAACACATGATGAAAATATTCATGAAAAAAACATTTAAAATCAATGCCCGTTTTGCAATTAACGTGCCCTAGTTTGCTTTGAGGAGAAGCATAGGCTTGTGATTCTAACGTCGGCGATCCGAAGATGGCAATGCTATGAGGCTTAAGTGATTGGATGATATGTTCAACGTAAAGATGTTCCTGTGAAGAGCTTATATGCTCAATCACGTCTAAGCTGAAGATTGCATCATATTTCTCTTGCAAAGGCCCATTTAAAACATTATGGACTCCTGCCTCTAACGGCCATTTCTCATTATGCCGACTTTGAATATCACGAATAAAAATAGGGTCGATATCATAAACATGCAATTGGTCAACTTCTTGTTTTACGATGCGGCTGCCGAAAGCATCACCGCATCCAATTTCAGCTACTTTTTTTTTACCACTTAATATTTTTGCCACAAATTTATAACGAGATAACATAATGGCAAGGCGACGCGGATCATCATGCCACACTTGATTAGACATCACACCTAACGTTGTCAATCCTTGATTTCTTATAATCTCAAGAGAATCATTATATTGAATTTCGATTGTACTAGTTTTAAGTGACATACCACATCCCTAATGTTAAGACCTTAAAAACTTTCTTACACTTAGAATGAAACGATAAGGAAATACTCGTCCAATCCGGACAGTAACAGCATTGTTAATTAGAAACTTCCAACCTAACTTCTTAGTAAAAAACCTGCGCGGTGTTCCACTAGTTAAAAATAATATCATATACCGTATTGAATAATGCGGGAGCAACGCAGCTTCCCTAAAATTTTCCCATAAATCAGAATAATATTTATCTATGACATCAATTGTGTCAAGCATGACTTGATCTTGTATTTTCTTATTTTGCTTACCCTCTGAATAGCTAATTTTGCGCATATTAATGTGGATATAAACTTGGTTGATATAGTAAATACCTTGTCTAAATGCAACAACAAAATATAACAACCAATCGCCATGCCAACGTGTTGCTTGATGTATCAAATCAGCCTTTAGAATCGCTTGGCGATTGATAAACATACCACCGCCGCTGTTAAAACCAACATAACTTTTTTTTGTGATCGCTTTAAACTCTTCCGGCGTTATCAATCGATTCGAGGGAAAGGGAAGCATTCGGTAAAAGGGTTTGTTAAGATCAAACCGATGTATTATTGCATCTCCGCAGATGATACCCACATGAGGAAATTGATTCATTATCGGCTTTGCCAATGCGACTATCGTCGGACTGTAAAAATCATCCGCCGCACACAGCAAGACATAGTCTCCCGTTGCCTGTTTAATCCCTGTATTTAAAGCAGCATTGACGCCCTGGTTTTTATCATGCTTCACCAAATGGATATGTTTGTGAACATCCATAAACGAGGTAATGATGGCCACGCTTTCGTCTGTAGAACCATCATCAACAATAATAATTTCATCAAATGGAATCGTTTGATCAAGCAAAGATTGGATAGACCGAGAAAGAAACTCAGAAGAATTATAATTAGGTAAGATAGCAGAGACTTTGTTAAAAGTTGATGCCATGATCATTCCTCTAGTCTGTGTCAGGAGAAAATGTGACTAACATACCTGTGCAAAAATTCCTCCTTGAGGAGGGTCTTCGTATAATACTATTCCTGATGAACGTCATTGGCAGACTCAGTGCAGCAATAGCATACAAAAATAGTTTGCTGTTATCAGAGTGTTTTTCTATCCATCTCATGATGACCGAACCCAATAATGAAAAATTATTATGGATGGAATGGACATCTTCAATACGATAATGAGGATCATTGAAGCGATATAATTGAGCGGCAAAATCTTGCTGAAAATCATAAATAAAAGCAGGATGATCGTGATTTGTATTGTGAATAAAAATTAAGGCTTTTCCCTTCGGAGCAAGAATTGATTTTATCACTGATAATGATTTCTTAATTCTTTTTATGTCATGCAATCTAATAAATAAAATACAAGCTTCATATTGGGTTGCTTGTACTTGTTGAAAAATCGATTTTGTATTCGCAACTCCTGCCAAGTGGTAATGTTGTTCTACTTTTAATTCTTTTTTTAACCAGCCACAATAACCCATAAATTCCAATTCATTCGTATCATAGAGTGCGATTATTTTGTCGCGGTTTTGTAGTGGAAGAAATTTTTGCATCACTTCTTTTGTAGATTGAAATTCCAACCAACGGAAGTGCCAACGATTCACAGAAGGCGGCGTACCTAAAAACCGTTGACTTAACTTCATCCATCGGTTGTTGTAACTTAAGGAAGATAAATCAAAGTAATTCGACGTCTTTTCTTCTTTGATAATGTTTCTCGCCTGATTAAATGCCTTGATCGCACCTATCCAATAAGGAT
Organism: uncultured Gammaproteobacteria bacterium; assembly: GCA_963711205.1. GTDB lineage: Bacteria > Pseudomonadota > Gammaproteobacteria > DSM-16500 > DSM-16500 > Aquicella. The sequence continues at coordinate 696,315 of CAVQDE010000001.1, read as the reverse complement.
GATTGCGATGAGGCTGCGTTTCATGTTTTTCTAATGCTTGGGTTAACGCATTGATGAATGGATCAGGCCGCGCTTCTATTTTACTTTTTGTTTCTGCTGACATGTCATTCGTATGATAATAAATCATCTTTTTGGCATTTTCTCTATGCTGGATAGTCGTCCATTCAGCCAGACTCACGACCAATCTTTCAAAGTCATAGGGACCAAAATTGACATGCTTGACCTCATGTTCTTGAGGCTGCATTTCAATGACTAGGTAATCGTCAGAGTCATCAATAATGGCAATATTTCCTGACGGACACAATTCAGGAATAAAAGAATAATCACAGGATGAGCTAATTTGATAATCCGCTGTTTCGGGCTTAATGCATAACATGTGTAGTAAATAAAATCGTCCCAGCAATGTATTTTGGGAATAACGCAAAAAAAAACGGTTCGCTTGATAATTATTAAGCTTTTTTTCTGCATACATGCTTGCGAGGGTAACAGTATGATGATGTTGAAAACTTTCCCCCAATAACTCGCGTGGCTTGATTTGCATGACTTGCTTGTCTGCGTCAATATGCTGCTTTAAAAAAGGTTTAATCTCTTCCTCAATCACTTGGAAGTTACCCGCACAAATACCGCTATACCCTTTTTTCATGTACCGCATTAAACCCTCAAGCGATCCATCTGCCATGATGTAATCAGACGTGAGAAAAACAAAATAAGTATTCAACATCGCATTGCCGGCTTGTCTAATCGCTCTTTCGTAAGCGAGCGTAACCGTTGTCGAGTGATTACCAATAACTAGTAAATCATTGATCTCAATAAACTGAATGTCACAGATGGTTTTCAGTTTTTGCAAAGCAGGGTTGTGTTCAAACGTATTAATATCATTGGATCGGGTTAAAAAAATAAATTTGCTTGGATAAGCTTTTGCGATGGCTGGCACATTGCCTGGCGCAAGCAAACTGAGAAGACCAAATTCTAAGAAATCAGTGATGAATTTCTCCCCCCACACTGCAAGTAAAATGTGGACGCTATTTTCTGTTGAGGGAGATGAATCCATTAGTGAGTTTCCTCACCCTCAGGACTCAATGAAACAAGAATATTTGTACAATGTCCTTTTTTTAATGAAGTGTTTCCTATCAACCTATTTCTTACAAAAGTAAGAAACATGCCTGGCATGCCGATTAGAACATAAAACAAGAAACGTAATTGTTTGCTGTAATCAAATTTACTATTAATCCATTTAATCATCGCTGTTCCTAAAAACGTATAATTATTATGGATAGTTGTGATATCCGAAATAGAATAATCAGGACCAAGATGATTCATTTTAAATATAAATCTTTTTTCAAAATTGTACAAAAAGATGGGGGAATCATTATGAGCATTGCAAATAAATAGTAATACCTTACCATGGGGAGCAAGCATTGACTTAATGACCGCCAAAGAGGATTTAATTTTTTTGATGTCTTGAAATCTAATAAAAAACAAACAATTTTCAAATTGTTTTGTTTGTAGAGTTTTAAATATGTCTTTGTGTGTCAAACCACGTACATGGTAATGATGCTCTACTTTTAAATCATTCTTTAACCAGCCGCAATAACCCATTAATTCCCGCTCATTAGCACTATACAGCGCTATCGTTTTGTCAGTTGGCTGGTTTGAAATAAATCGATGCAGGGTTTCTTTTACCGACCGAAATTCTCGCCACCGATAATGAAAGCGGTTTGTAGAAGGAGGATAACCTAAGAAGCGATAATATAATTTTCGCCATTTGCTCGCATAATCTAAAAGCGATAAATCAAGATACTGAGAAGCATCATTTTCTTTTATAACAGTCTTTGCCGTATCAAAAGAATCCACAGCCCCTATCCAATAAGGATGCTGACGATAAGGTTGTATTTTATATTTTTGTAAGCCAAGCATTAACTTATTTATAAATTGATCTGATCGCGCTTTAATTCTGTCTTTCGTTTCAGTGGAGAGATCATTCGAATGATAATAAATGATATGCTCAGCATTTTTGCGATGCTGTTCGGTGGTCCATTCAGCCATGGCCATGGCCAACACCTTTAAATTGTAAGGTCCAAGATTAACAGATTGCAGCTCATGCTTCTTAGGCTGCATTTCAATGACTAAATAATCATCAGAATCATCGATGACACCCATGTTTCCAGAGGGACACATCTCCGGAACATACGAATAATCAAAAGAAGAACCAATTTGATAATCGGTTGTTTCAGGTTTAATGCAGAGTACGTGCAATAAATAAAAACGTCCGGCCAGCGTATGGCGATCTTCTTGGAAGAAGAACCGATTGACTCGATAGTTATGTAAATTATTTTTATCTTGAATAATGCTTGCGCGAGTAACGGGATGAAAATGTTGAAAACTTTCTTGCAAAAATTCTCGCGGTGGAATCTTCATGACCTGATTAACAGAATCAGTATGGTGCTTTAAAAAAGGTTTGATTTCATTTTCTATGACTTGGAAATTACCAGCGCAAATAGCACTGTAACCCTTTTCCATATATTTCATTAATCCCTGAAACGATCCCTCTGCCATAATGTAATCCGCATTAAGCAGCACAAAATAAGTGTGCAGCATTGCATCCTTGGTTAGACGTATGGCGCGATCATAGGCATAGGTTAAGGTAGTGGAATGATTACCCACCACAATCAAATCATTAATGGGAATAAATTCGACTTCACAAATTGATTTCAGCTTTTGAAAAGCAAGATTTTGTTCAAATACATCTACATCGTTTGATCGAGTTAAAATAATAAATTTTGTGGGGTAAGCCTTTGCTAACGCCGGAACATTCCCCGGTGCTAGCAAACTTAGTAGTCCATATCGTAAGAAGTCCGTGATGAACTTCTCACCCCATACTGCAAGCAAAATTTGAACATTATCTTTTTTTGAAGCGTCTGTACTCATTAACGAAGACCGATTTGCTGCATTTGTTTGATATTGTAATAAACTTCATTATTGAATGGATTAGTTACTAAGCCTTGTTCAAAAGCAGCTTTTAAATCATTAATGGCATCGAGCACAGTGTACTTAGGTGTAAAACCAAGTTCTTTTTTCACTTTCTCGGAAGAAACATGGTAAGAACGATTGTCATTGGTAGGCTGAACTTCAATGGCAATATCTTCAGAAAAGGTGTCTTTCACCATTTTTGCAATATCTTCTACGGCTAAGTTTTGATAACCCACGTTGAATGTTTTACCATCGACTTGTTCTTTAGGAGCGGCTAAAAAGCAAAGATACGCATCACACATATCTTGAATATGTATATTAGGACGTAATTGTTTGCCGCCAAATACTTTGATCTTTTTGTTGAAATAAGCGTGGGTTGTTAAAATATTTACTGTTAAATCTAAGCGCAAACGGCTTGAATAACCACACACAGTGGAAGGACGAACAATCACTGCTTCAAAACCTGGCGCAAATTCTTCTTTAAGAATTTCTTCGCATTCAGCTTTGTATTTAGAATAATCGGTCAATGGTTCTAAGCTTAATTCTTCCGTGACATTGGGTTCATCTTTAATGCCATATACAGAGGAAGAAGAAGCATAAATAAAACGTTTTACTTTTAATTCTTTGGCAATCCTAACCATAGGTCGAAATGAATCTAAGTTAATGGATTTACCCAACTCAGGATCCAAATCAAAAGAAGGATCATTGGAAATACAAGCTAAATGAATGACAGCGTCACAACCCGTCATTGCTTTGCGAACTGCTTCAGGATTACGAATGTCACCACAAATTTCGGTTAAATTTGGATGACCATGATAAGAACCAAACACATCTTTGCCATAGATATAAAGATCAAGCACGTTCACAGCATAACCATTCTCTAACAAGACAGGGATTAACTTGCTGCCTACATAGCCCGCTCCGCCTGTCACCATAATTCGCTTAAATTGATTTGTCATGGTCTTAATTCCTATCCTGTTGCTAATGTTATGTTTTGATGAGCTTCACCACGTTGTTCTTCAATAATATAATCAAGCATAGAATGACCTAAAGATAAGTGGGCCACTTCAACAAAGCCATATTCTGTGGAGTCCACGTAAAAATTCACATCGCCTAATTTGGCTAATGGATTTTCTGGATCAAACCCTGAGAAAGTAGCAACTTGGCAGCCTATCTTTCGCGCAACAGCAACCGCATTTAAAATGTTAATAGACTTTCCAGAACTGCTTATGGCTACCAAGAGATCGCCTCTTCGTGCATGAAATTCGATTTGTTTTGCGAAAACATGCTCATAACCATAATCGTTACTCAAACACGTAATGGCGGCGGCGTCTGAAAAAACCATGGAAGGAAGATGCCCGTTTTTTGAATAATCGATAGCCATATGACTAGAAATACCTGAACTTCCGCCATTGCCAATAAACATAATTTTTGTATGGTGCTGTCGCGTCGCTTTAGCGTAATCGATATACTGTTTAAATCCCTCATCAAGGGAAATTTCATGACCGTGCATATCAGTCACGCGGGTGTTAAGCTGCAGGTTACGCAAGGTATTAAAGTAATTGTTTATCCAATTAAGCATAAATAGTTACCCTCGATGAAAAAAAATTCGTTAAGTTGATTGATGAGCTAGACATTTAAACCACACGCGTGTCGCATCTGCGATAGAATCGGGTGTCCAGACGGGTGCATCACGCCAGTAGCCGATATTATCTAACATTATCTTGACGCCTTCTTCAATAGGCACTTTGGCATGCCACTGTAACATAGTTTGAATTTTACTGACATCTGCCCAAGTCACATCCGGTTCACCTGGACGTTTTGGAATGTGTACGGTTTCTTTCGCGCCCAGCAATTCAACTAAGCGATTCACCGACACAGGGGCACGTCCACTTCCCACATTAAAAATTTCTCCACTGACGGAACTATTGGCTGCACAAACAATGGCATCCACTACATCACTGACAAAGGTAAAATCACGGGTTTGATTGCCATCGCCCACAATGGTCAAAGGTTGGTTTGCCAAAAGCTGTGCAAGGAAAACACCGAAAACCGCGCCATAACTGCCTGAGGTGCGAGCTCTTGGTCCGTAAACATTAAAAAATCTCAATGATACGACGGGTAATTGATACACCTGATGCCAATGTATAGCTAATTCTTCGCCTAAGCGTTTGGTCAGCGCATAAGGATATTGAGCAGCAATCTTTGCTGTTTCCGGCGTAGGGACAACTTCTGGGAATCCATAACTACTCGAAGAAGCAATATAAATAAATCGTTTTACATCGTTAGATCGTGCCGCTTCTAACATAGCAAAAGTGCCATCGACATTAGCACGATAATATTCTAATGGATTGACGATAGAGGGAACGATATCTGCTCTTGCAGCCAGATGAAAAATGCGTTCAGCCCCTTTACAAGACTGCTGCATTAATTCGTAATCCGACACATCGCCTACAATGAGTTCAAGATGAGGATTATTTTTATGCTGTTCGATATTTCTGACTTGTCCAGAGGCGAGATTATCAATCACTCTCACACGACGCCCTTCAGCGATCAGCCGATCTACTAAATGGCTGCCAATAAAACCCGCTCCCCCTGTGACCACATCCAATGATTGTTTACTCATACAGATACCTAAGTATTTAAATTGAAACATTCATGTAATACGTCTTGAACATTAGGCGGCTCTTGGCCGCAAAGGGCGATTGTGCTTGAACAAAGCATAGTTGTAAACTGCGGCAAGAAGTTTTTTTTGACCCCTTTCTCAAGGGCGCTAACTGGTTTAACCAGATCCGGCGACACAGTCAAATGATGCGCCAAATAAGTCGCTACTTCTTGATAAGAAACATCTTTATCACCTGATATAGCATAGCAACCCGGCTTCTTTTTTACGCCCAGTTGAATGAGAATATCTACCACTTGTCTTAGCGAGACCGGCGCTAACATCATGTCATGAAAAACTTCTATGGGCTGATTTTGCTGAAGACGATCAATCCAATTTTGGATTAAGGACATATTGGGCTCGACTACTTTCGTGAGTCGAACGATCGCGCTTGGCTTGCACTCTGCTTTGATAAATTTTTCTACCACCGCTTTTTGTCGGCCATATTCATTGAGTGGTTGATAAGCAGCCTCTTCTGGCACGTAAGAAACTTGTCCGGAAAAAACTTGGTTTGTGGAGAGATAAACAATGAAAGCGCCTGTTTGTGATAAATGCCGCGCCAACCGACTCATCCCATCAATATTCACTTTGCTGGTTCCTGCCGGATCATCTTCACAGAATGCCATTCGACAGATACCTGCGCAAAGGTATACCACGTCAAATTTCACTTCGGGAAGTTGCCAAGAGAGGGGATCATCGAGGAGATTTAAATAAAAAACGGAGCCAGGTTTAACCGCTTCTCGACGCTGGGTGGTCCCCCATACGGGGTGACCACTCTGTTGTAACCGTTTGAATAGCGCCGAGCCTATGGTGCCGTTTATACCAACAACAAGATGATGGGGAATATTCATATGACTCATTATCGATTAGGTAAAGTAAATAAACCCATAATCTCCCTGATAATCCCATTGCTTAAACAACCATGTCCAACTGCTGGGTCTATGAAATGATTCGCAAGTGAGCTGCCAATAAAGCAAGTTAGCTTTTTCACTTTCATTGCGATATGACTCAACACAACACCACTTAGAATTTTTACCGACTCTTTCCATTTCGCGTACGGCTTTTTCTAATTCTTCCACGCTAAGATTGTGGAACGTGTTTATCGAATAAACAAAATCAAATGTCTTATCTGCCCAGGGCAGCTCTGTACAACTGCCTACCTTCAAGCGATCTCTGATTTCTTCTTTCGCGTTTTCAATTCCATACTGAGAAATATCAATGCCGCTTACTTCAATACCAGGAACGACTTGCGTAAATTCATACAGCAAAAACCCTTTGCCGCAGCCAATATCTAAAATTTTATCGCCGGCTTTTAACCCATAATGTTTAGCAATATCTTCTGCAATCGCGCGCCAACGCCCGTCGTAATGATAACCACCATAACCATATTGTCTTTCACCATCCCAGTAGTCATAACCCCAGTTTTTTGCTTTGGCTGCACAATCTGCTTTGCTATGTTTGACAACTCTTTCAACGTAATCACGTTTGGTGCTTTTTTGGTACTTTTCTAGAAAATTAATTTCGTTCACGGTAAGCTCCATTATTCATAAATTTGTTTGTTGAAGACGTCTATTTCAACAAGTGCACGATATGCTTCATCAATGGAACTTTTTCGATAAAGCTCTTATTACCCATAATATTGACAGCTTGAGAACCTACTACATTACCGACAAAACCTATCATCTCTGATGGCGCGCCTTGTGCAACGAATAAACTCGTCACAGCGAGTACTGCATCACCTGCACCGACACGATCTTTCACCGACGTGGCAAACGCTGGTGTCACATAAATTGATTCGCGTTGCTTACAAGAAAAAGATCCTTTGACACCGCTGGTGACAACGACGTTTTTATAATCAAATTCATTCATCAATTTGCTGATTTGTTCTTCGGTTGAAATATGCTTTTGTCTATAGTTGAGTTGTAATTCACGATTTGCGATACAAACATAATCTGCTTTTTTGTATTTGGAAACACAATTAAATCCATGATTACTTGCATTGGCTTGTGTGTTAATCGCCAAAAATTTTGCTTTCGCTTCAATTTTTTCTATCGAATCTGGATCCAGCAAGCCGTGACCATAATCTGCAACAATGACAACATCATGGTCTGCAATTTGCTTTTCAATACTGTTTGCAAATTCTTGCTTTTGTTCATCATTGAAATAACAATCGTCGATTTCATAAATCTCAAACAGTTTTTGAGAAGTATATTCTTCAATATAACGACGTTTGACGATGGTTGGTGCTTCTTTTTTGTAATGAAAAACAACATTGACATTCTTTTTCAAATTATCTCTAACAAATTTTTCATATTCACCCGTTTCACCTAATGAGGTGATGCAAGTGACTTCACCGCAGAAATCACTCAAGTGATTCGCGATCGCCAACACACCACCAATATAAACTTCTTCACGATGGTATTTTGTCACTAAAATAGGTTCTTTACCGGACTTACCAATGGCTTCGCCATAATGATAAATATCAATAATAGCTTCGCCGATAAGCAATACTTTTAATTTTTTACTATTCTCAAAATAATCAAGGATATCATTGACGTGAAATCTTTCTTTAAATTGATCCAGATACTTCATGACTTCTTGAGAGAAAGGAGAAAAATAGCGATTCAATAGTGATGAAGAACTAAACACGATATCTTTAGTAAAAATCAATTGACCGCCAACAGATCTCACGACCTCTTCTTCTTCAGAAATTTTTCCAGTGATATCGCTTTCTGCATTTTGATATTCGATTCCCTTCACATAAAAATCAGGCTGAATAATCCCTATGGGTTCGATAGCGGTTGGGTGGTGATTAATCACAACAAAATCAACGCAACTTAAAGAGGCTAATGCTTCAGCACGAAGATATTCTGTAAAATGTGGTCTGCCGGGTCCTTTATTCACAAAACGATCTGCGGTAATGGTCACCACTAAAATATCGCCATAACTTTTCGCTAACTGTAAATGTTTAATGTGCCCAATATGCATTAAATCAAACACGCCATGGCATTGCACAACACGTTTATTCGCACGAAGGGCAGAAAGCTTACGATTAATGTCTCCCAAACTGATGATTTTTTGGGCTACCTTGGGGTGCTCAGAATTAGCATCAGAAGGTAAAACAGTGAGTGGAACCGCAACGTCAACTGACTTTTCTTCTTGTTCATGAACGGCCGAAACTTCTTTCATCACTAGATTCCCTAAATTATTTAAATCTTGGTGTGCAAAGATACATTAAATGTTTAATCCATGCAAAATTCGCGCAAAGTTTCTGCATGGTCATCAGTTAAAGCAATTGCGTTTAAGCGTAATATATCTTCCACCATTTGAATATCGTCATGTTTTTGTATTCTAATATCTTCAAGAGCGCCATGCAGTGTACGACCTTTACTCAAGACAGCTTCGTAAATACGCTTTCTTTCACGAGCTGAGGAAGGCAGCATAAAAATCGTAAATAAAACAATCCCATCCAAAGTATCAATGGAACTGATGACTTCTTCAAGAATCATGTAGCAACCAAGCATTTTATATTCGGTGGCACTTAAGAGATAAGTCAGTTGATGCTTTTGACAATAACTTCTAATCCAAAAGTTTTGCACGTTCTGAGGGAAATCTAATCCAGAATAAGGACGGCTACCGATGTAACCCCGATAACCCAATACATTATTGCTGCTCATGGAGTCCTCCTGGTAATTGATAATCAAGACCCAAACGGGTTAAGGCGCGCAGCGTAATGGGCTCAAAAAATTCGCCCATTTTCTTACCATGATAAGGGGTTAAAATACTCTTGAATCGGCAATTCATTGACCAACGGGTTTCTGTTTCTATATTGATGCGGTTACCATGCATTACATTTTGGGAGAATAACAAAACGGATCCATAAGGCACATCCAGGAATTTCACATCATCCTTAATGTGTTGGAAAAGATCTTCACTGCTTTTGTTTTTGAAAGGCCCAAAATCTTTTTGTACATTGGCGTCGACTTCAGCATTCGCAATGTACATGGATTTTGTTTTATAGCAATTCACTAAGGGAATCCAGAGCACAATTTCATAGGGTGAATCACCGGCCCATACATCTGCATGAACGGGTAAGAGTGAACTGTCATCATTGGGTAACTGGATGCTGAGATTAATCCGGCGCTGCATAGCCAATTCATTCCCCACCAGAGCCATTAAACTATTGCGGGCTGTTTTAAAATAAGCCTGTCTGAACCAAGGTTCGCGATTCATGTCAGCTATCACTTTGACACGCACATCGTTTAATTCTTTACCAGAAAGCATTTGATGAATGTTGTCAAGAAAGGGACCCGCTTCATCTTCGCTTATAATTTTATGTCCAATCGCAGTAGCGGCTATGTCAGCGATTTTTCTTCTTATTTGGTTTAACGCTTCCATGTCTTCAGCTGGCACTACGATATGTTTATCTTGCAAAAATTGCTGCGTGAGTTCTTTTTCGTGATCAGTGTAAAAATCGTGCTGAGTAAACATATTATCCCCCTGGCAAAAGGCTATCTTAGACTCTTTATGGCTTTAGAAACTGAGCAGATTATTACCTTCCCTGATTAAAAAAGCAATTATGACACGACGAGGGTGTGATGACAGGGATAGGGAGCGCTAGTTTAAATACTCTTTCACAATATATTTCGCAAACGCCATTGAACTGGTAAATGCCGGTGAAATGGCATTCAACACATGCAAAGAATGTCTTTCTTTAATGACTAGGAAATCCATAATCAACTTTTTGTCGCGCAAATGAATGAGCTGGGGGCGAATGCCTGCTTTAGCCGTGGGCAGTAACCAATTTGGTTCTAGCTCTTTCACTAATCGCTTAGCATCCCGATAAAAATAAGACGAGCAATATTTTTTAGGTTCTTCTAACGCTACTTTTCTGAATTCTTTATTTAAGAAAAATAACATCATTTCATTCTTTACAATGCTTATGATTTCTTTATCCACGCCTTGCAAAATACCATAATTTTCACGGCCAAACGCGGGTATCGCCGTTGGACCTACGTAAACATCGCCGTTGATATTCTTAGTGAAATGCACTCCTAAAAAAGGATTTCCTAAATTAGGAACAGGATAGATATTACCATTCACAAGGTGCGCTTTTTCCGGTATTAATTTCTTATAAATCCCTTTAAAAGGAATAAAATAATAGTCTTTGCCAACACCAAAATGATGCGCGACTCTATCTGCATAAGCCCCTGCTGCATTAATTAATTTTTTAAATTTCATGAATCCTTGTGTGGTCTTAGCGGTAAAATCATCTTCCAGTCCTTCTAACGCGGTGCTAAAACAAATCTTGACTCGACCAGATTGCAATAAATCCTGTTGAAGAGCAGCTAAAATCGCTTTGTTATCGACCATCGCTGTGTAATGGGAATAGAGTGCTTTCTGGTACGTTTTTGCATTGGGTTCGAGGGTTGCGAGATGTTGTTCATCTATGAGGTCTACCTTCGCGCCATTTTCCCTGGCACGATCGCACAATTGTAATAAGGTCGGCAATTCAGATTCATCGCGCGCCACAATCACTTTCCCGGCTTTGACCAGCGGCAGTCCCTTTTGCAAACAATAGTCTTGCAAAAGTAAATTTCCTTTCAAACAGAGTTGCGCCTTAAGAGTATTAGGCGGGTAATAAATGCCGGCATGTAAAACGCCACTATTACGGCCTGAAGCATGAAAGCCTAAACCACTTTCTTTTTCAAGAATGATAATGTCTTGCACACCTTGTTCAAGCAATTCTTTAGCCAGGGTGAGACCAATAATACCCGCACCGACAATAAGAAATTCTGTTTCGTACATCATTTACTTTCCTATTTATGATTTCATATTTATGATTTCATAGTTTGCTTAAACCATGTCATCCCGGACATTAAGCACTACGAAGCTTGCCCCGTTATGTTTTTAAACGGGGCTCGCAAGCTCGCTGAGCAGTGCTAAATTCCGGGATGACAGGCGCATTAATTCAACAATTCGTTTTGTTTTTGCAACCGTCCATCATAATGAAGCTTGGCATTTTGTTCTTTATCTAACTGTAATTGCGTCAGTATTTGCACGCTTAATTCTGCATGGTTGAGCGTATAAAAATGCAATCCAGGGGCACCGCCAACTAATAGACGTTCGCAAAGATTGTAAACCACTTCCGCTCCAAATGCGCGAATTGATTCCACATCATCCCCATAGGCTTCTAACCGTTTCGTTAACCAACGTGGAATTTCCGCACCGCAATTACTTGAAAATTTCGTCAATTGACTGAATTGAGCAATAGGCATAATACCTGGCACAATGGGAATAAAAATTTGTTGCTTAGCACATTGATCTAAAAAATAAAAATAAGCATCTGGATTAAAAAAATATTGCGTGATCGCGCTATTTGCTCCTGCTTCATATTTGCGTTTGAGATTCAATACATCTGACATGGCATTTTTTGCTTGAGGATGACACTCAGGATAAGCAGCTACGTCAATGTGGAAATAGTCACCTGCGCATTCACGAATTAATGCGACTAACTCGCATGCCAGTTTAAACTCACCCGCTGATCCCATGCCTGACGGCAAATCACCCCGTAATGCGATAATTCGTTTTAGTCCCATTGCTTTATAAACATTCAATATGACAATTAATTCATCGCGATTAAAACCCATGCAAGATAAATGCGGAGCAACAGGAATACTATGGTATCGTTGTAATTTTTTCACCGTCTCAATGGTTCCTTCGCGAGTTGAGCCACCCGCCCCAAATGTGACAGAAAAAAATGTCGGTGATAACGCAGAAATGAGTTCTGCTGATTGCATGAGACGATCACTTCCCTCTTGAGATTTAGGAGGAAAAAATTCAAAACTAATTTGAACCGGCTTTAGATATTTCATGAGCTTTCCTTTTCTTCACGGCAGTACGGCATGTCCTGCTTCAATTATAAATGCGTAGAAAGCCAACGCTTGATGACGGGAACCGCCATTTGCTTTCTTTCCGCATAATCAATGAGCTGATCTTCCCCAATTTTTCCGATTCCAAAATACTGTGATTGTGGATGAGAGAAATAAAAACCACTCACGGAAGAAGCGGGCAACATGGCAAAATTTTCAGTCAAGGTCACGGTGGCTTCTTCAGCATTTAATAATGAAAACAGCAATGGCTTTTCTGTATGATCAGGACATGCGGGATAACCAGGCGCAGGCCTAATACCTTGATATCGAGATTTAATTAATTCTTCATTGTTATAACGTTCATTAGGATCATAATGCCATAATTCTTTTCTGACTCGCTCGTGCAAACATTCAGCAAAGCCCTCAGCTAAACGATCACCTAACGCTTTCAACATAATACTGCTGTAATCATCATGATTTTTTTCAAATCTGGTTAAATGTGTTTCGATATTAAGACCTGTTGTCACTACAAAGCCACCTAAATAATCCGCAATGCCTGTGGACTTGGGTGCAATAAAATCAGCTAAACATAGATTAGGTTTATTAACCGGCTTACGTGTTTGTTGGCGAAGCATGTGAAACGTTGCATAGACTGTGTCACGATTGTCGTCAGTATAGATTTCAATATCATCGTCCACGCTGTTTACCGGAAAAAATCCCACTACCGCATTTGCCTGCAACCAATTTTCTGCCACCAGCTTTTGTAACATGGTTTGCGCATCGGCCCATAAGTGTTTTGCACTGGTGCCTATCAATTCGTCTTCAAAGATACGTGGAAAACTGCCGGCAAGTTCCCATGTGTGAAAAAATGGCGTCCAATCAATATAACGAGTTAACTCAGCGAGTGAGTAATTGAAAAATTTTCGTGTTCCTAAGAAGGTTGGCTTGGGCGGGCAATATCCGGTCCAATTGATGTTCAATTTATTTTTTCGCGCGTCTACTAAACCAACGATTTCATTCTCAGATTTTTTCTGTCTATGTAATTGCCTCAGTTTCTCATATTCATCACGTATGCTATTGACAAAGCCAGGCTTCATTTCGTCACTTAACAAATGACTCACCATCCCCACTGCTCTTGATGCATCCACCACATGCACTGTCGAACCCGCATTATAATGAGGCTCAATTTTAATAGCGGTATGAGCACGTGACGTTGTCGCTCCGCCAATCAATAAAGGCAGAGAAAACTGTTGTCTTTGCATTTCTGTCGCTACATGCATCATTTCTTCTAGTGAAGGCGTGATTAACCCGCTCAAACCAATGATATCCACTTGTTCTTTGATTGCCACATCGAGAATTTTGTCACAAGGAACCATCACGCCTAAATCAATCACGTCATAATTATTACAACGCAACACAACGCCAACGATATTTTTTCCTATATCGTGCACATCACCCTTCACCGTCGCTAATAAAATTTTTCCTTTCACTCTATGATCAGCTGTTTTATCCGCTTCTAAATAAGGCGTGAGATAAGCCACTGCTTGTTTCATGACACGTGCACTTTTAACCACTTGCGGCAAAAACATTTTTCCTGCGGCAAATAAATCGCCGACAATATTCATGGCATCCATGAGCGGCCCTTCAATCACTTTTAACGGGCGGCCTAACAACACGCGTGCTTCTTCTGTGTCTTCAACAATGTACTGATTGAGTCCATTCACCAATGCGTGTGAGAGACGTTCTTGGACTGATTTTTCACGCCAACTGAGATCTTCTCCTTTTGTTCTGGCTTGCGACTTAAATGAATTGGCCATCTCAAGTAATCGATCTGTGGAATCAGGCCGTCTATCGAATAACACATCTTCCACCACTTGCAATAAATCTTTAGGAATATCTTCATAAAGCGCCAAACTGCCCGCATTCACAATGCCCATATCCATACCAGCGAGAATGGCATGGTAAAGAAAGGCTGCGTGAATGGCTTCACGAATGCCTTGATTGCCGCGAAAGGCAAATGAAATATTCGAAACACCTCCACTCACTAAGACATGAGGCAAGACTTCTTTGAGACGACGAGTGGCATGAAGGTAATCGAGTGCGTAACGATTGTGTTCTTCTATGCCGGTGCCAATAGCAAAGATGTTCGGATCAAAAATAATATCTTCTGGAGGAAAACCAATACGCTGAACGAGTAAATGATATTGTCTCTGACAAATCTCTACCTTTCGTTCTTCTGAATCTGCTTGACCTTGTTCATCAAATGCCATCACAACAATGGCAGCACCATACTGGCGCGCCAGCTTTGCTTTTTCAAGAAACGCCTCTTCTCCATCTTTTAAACTGATGGAATTTACAATGCCTTTGCCTTGAATACATTTCAAACCCGCTTCAATCACTGACCATTTAGATGAATCAATCATCACGGGAACACGGGCGATATCAGGTTCTGATGCAATGAGATTTAAAAATTTCACCATTGCTGCTTCTGCATCTAACATCCCTTCATCCATGTTGACATCAATAATTTGCGCGCCATTCATGACTTGATCACGCGCGACGTCAAGCGCAGCGATATAATTCTCATTGCGGATCAATTCAGCAAAACGCAGTGAACCAGTGACATTGGTACGTTCACCCACATTCACAAAAAGAGAATCACCCGTTATGGTTAGCGATTCTAAGCCGCTTAAGCGACAGGCTTTTGCAATGGTTGGCTTTTTGCGCGGTGAGAGAGATGCCACTGCATCCGCGATCGCTTGGATATGTTCGGGAGTCGTGCCGCAACAACCGCCAACAATATTCAAATAACCTTCTTTTGCCATCTCATGAACCAGACTTGCCATGAGGTCAGGCGTTTCATCATATTCACCAAACGCATTCGGCAAACCGGCATTAGGATGCAAACTGATATACGTATCCGCACTGCGTGATAATTCTTGTGTGTAAGGACGCAATGCTTTAGCGCCTAAAGCACAATTCAAACCCATACTAAACGGTTTTACATGAGCAACAGAATGCCAAAAGGCCGAGAGTGTTTGCCCGGATAAAGTTCTACCGCTTGCATCGGTAATCGTACCTGAAATCATCACTGGCAAGCGTACACCCTGATTTGCGAAATAGCGTTCAACCGCAAAAATGGCTGCTTTGCAATTCAGTGTATCGAAGATGGTTTCAATCATGAGGAAATCAACATCCCCATCGACTAACCCTCTGACTGCGTCGCTATAAGCAGTAACAAGATCATCAAAACGAATGTTTCTAAATCCAGGATCATTGACATCAGGCGACATAGAAGCCGTACGATTTGTGGGACCCAGAATGCCAATCACAAACCGCGGCTTCTCAGGTGTTTGACGAGTCTTAGCCTCTGCTGCCGCCCGCGCAAGCTTTGCGGCAGCCAGATTCAACTCATAAGCAAGATCAGACATGTGATAATCGGAAAGTGAAATGGCTGTCGAATTAAAGCTATTTGTTTCAATAAAATCAGCACCCGCATCTAAATAAGCCGAGTGGATCGCTTGCACAATATCGGGTTGGGTGAGACACAATAAATCATTATTGCCTTTTAAGTCGTAAGGAAAATCACGAAACCGCTCGCCTCGATAATCTGCTTCTTGTAAACGATAGCGTTGCAGCATGGTTCCCATACCGCCATCGAGAATCATGATTCGTTTCTGTAATTGAAGACAACAATACTCTTCTGAATTCATTTGCTTAAGGTGGATCCTGAAAGGTTAAATTTGGCTTATTTTAAATAAGTTATCATGACATTACTATTACTTTGCATTAGGGTGTGTTGACAATTTGGCAGCAACTCCTTGTTTTTATTAATGGCTCGTCGGGCTCCGCCCTCCTGCGCTTTACTTTAAAAAAACAAGAGGTTGCTGCCAAATTGTCAACACGCCCTATTTTTGTGCTTATAGGAAAGAGAAAATAGGAAGAATAAAAAAGGGCGCCTAAGCGCCCTTTTTATATCGCTAGAGCAATTACTCAGCTGTTAATTGATCTTCAATTTTTTTGATCTCTTCATCTTTCATTTTGGTGAAGCCTTTGCATTTAGCAATATCTTCAACTGCGCTAAATGTATGACCTTTTTGTTTCTTACGGCAAGCAATTAAAGCTCTTGCTTTAGAAGCATTAATTCCTTTCACCTTCATCAGTTCCTTAGCGGTGGCTTTGTTAAGGTTCACTTTAGATTCCATTGCAGCGCTGCTTTGGTCAGAAGAAGAAGGAGCTGTCATGCTGCTGCCATTTTGATTGGACGTAGCAGCTGGTGCGCTACCCATATCAGATGGAGCTGCTGGAGCAGACATAGAAGATTGAGCAAACACTGGGCTTGCGATAGCAATAGCTGCAACAGCAGCGAGGACGGTACGGTAGAAAGACATCGATGTTCTCCTTATTGGTAGTTACTATTTCCACATCTAATTAAATAAATACGACTCAGGTTAACGCATCGCCTAAAACAGGGTCATGCGTAAGACTAGAGTCAAAACATGCATTTTTTTCAATCTTAGAATAAAGATTGCTTACGGTGATCATGGCTGTTTTCCTCGCAGAAAACATTTTTATGAATCCGTTGCGCGAGATATTACTTTTTTGTTACAAAAAAATCTATAGGTACTATGCCTGAAATTGTGAATTTGCAGCCAAATTCACGTTTATTCTTGGAGGCGGGGTGAATTAGACTCCTTTTTGCCTTTTCTGACCCGCTGGCATCGTCATCGTTGTACTAGCCCATCCTGCCCTTTTTTTGTTAAACTTTGATCGCTTGGATTGCTTGAGTTCAAGTCATACTTAGACAAAAGAAGGATTGCTGCATGCACGTAAACTTATTGAAGAAAGTGACTTTATTATTGATTGCTCTGCTTACTACGTTTGTATTAAGCGCTCCTTTATTTGCTAATCCAGTCATTCCCGTTCCTGTTCAACCTCTACAACCCAACTACACGCCTGGGCCCCCTGTCTTAGCTGGAACCGGCTACATTCTGATGGATGCGACCAGTGGGAAAATCATCGCCGAAAAAAATTCAAATTCGCATATGCCGCCCGCCAGTCTTACTAAATTGATGTCTCTCTATATTATTTCTGCTGCGATCAAAAGCGGCGTGATTAAAATGGATGATGAAGTCCGCATAAGCACGAAAGCTTGGAAAACAGAAGGATCGCGCATGTTTGTCAAAGTGGGCGATGTCGTGCCAGTCAAAGAATTACTCGAAGGCGTTATTGTTGCTTCTGGTAATGATGCAACGGTCGCATTAGCTGAATTCGTTGCAGGTAGTGAAGACTCTTTCGTTGCGATGATGAACCAGCAAGCAAAAGTGCTTGGCATGAAAGACAGCCATTTTATAGATAGCACGGGACTGCCTAACCCTGCGCATTTTTCTACCGCCCATGATCTGGCTGTTTTGACTCAAGCCTATATCAAAAATTTCCCGGAAGATTATAGTTTTTATTCTGAGAAATGGTTTACTTACAATGGCATTAAACAACCTAACCGTAATCGTCTCTTGTGGCGTTATCAATATGCTGATGGACTCAAAACTGGGCATACCAATGAAGCAGGTTTCTGCTTAGTGGGTTCTGCAAAGAAAGACGGGATGCGCTTAATTAGTGTGGTACTCGGTGAACCGAGTGATCAAGCACGAACAGAAGATTCCATCCGCCTCTTAACTTATGGTTTTCGATTTTATGAAACGCATAAATTATTCGGCGCCGAAACACCCGTCGTTCAGGCACGTGTTTGGCAAGGTGAAAAGAGCGAAGTTCCCTTAGGTCTACAAGATGATTGGTATGTGACCGTTGCTTCCGGCCAGTACAAAAAACTACAAGTTGCAATTGTGTTAAATAACCCCATTAAAGCACCTATTGTAAAAGGCCAAATGTGTGGAACGCTAAATATCACCTTAAATAACCAGGTCGTTGCCTCCAAACCATTAATTGCTTTAGATTCCATCGGGCTAGGTGGTTTCTGGCAGCGAGCCTCTGATACGGTTCGATTTAATCTCAATAAATACTTTTCTAAGACTGAAGAACAAGTGAATACAGGCTAGAAAAATGCATGTTAACCATTCACCCTTCGAGACGATTTTTCAAAAAACGAGGTGATTTTTATATATGGCTGATGAACCAACACAATCCAATGAGTCATTGATCAAGTTTCCCTGTGATTTTACCATTAAGGTATTCGGCTTAGGATCACAAGAATTTGAATCTGCTGTTCTCATGATCGTACATAAACATGTTCCTAACTTATCGGGTCGGGCTATTCAATCTAGGTACAGTGAAAATGGTAAATACCTAGCTCTCTCTATCACTGTTCATGTTGACTCTAAAGAACAATTAGACAATATTTACCGCGATCTTTCATCCTCACCCCATGTACTGATGACCATATGATGACTCAAACCGTTCTCATCCGATGGTTGGGACGCCAAGATTACACTGACTGCTGGCAAGCCATGCAGCAGTTTACTCAGCAAAGAAATGAAGAGACGCTGGATGAAATTTGGCTACTTGAGCATCATCCCGTGTTTACGCAAGGGCAAAATGGCAAGACGGAACATATCCTGAATCCAGGCGAAATCCCTGTGGTACAAACGGATCGCGGGGGACAAGTCACTTATCATGGACCGGGTCAACTCATGGTTTACACGCTCATTGATATTCAGCGCAAGAAAATAAATGTCCGTCAATTGGTGACCTTGCTTGAACAATCTGTCATTGCTTTACTCAACGAGCTTAATATTGAGGCTTATGCCAAGCGAGAAGCACCAGGTGTCTATGTCGATGAAAAAAAAATCTGTTCCATTGGATTACGCATCCGTCGTGGCCGCGCTTACCATGGTATCGCTTTCAATATCGCCATGGATTTAACTCCTTTTACACGAATTAATCCTTGCGGTTTTAGCAGTCTTAAAATGACCCAACTTGTCGAACTAGGCGGCTTAACAAATCTCCGAGAAACAGGAATGAAATTAACAAATTTTTTAATCACAAATTTAGGGTATACTAGCTCGTCATTTCTGGTAGAGAATGGCAATGTTACCTAACATATTAAACAGATTCTCGGTGGAGAAAATGCGCCGTCATATTGAAAAGGTCTCTACTCCACCCATAAGTGAACATAACTCGAGATAAATGATGGAAACCAAACCAACCAATCAGGCTAAACAACGCGGAGCGGATAAGTTATCCCGCATCCCTGTGAAAATTGAAGCTACTGTGACTCCTTTACGTAAACCAGATTGGATACGTGTCAGAATTCCCGCTTCACCCGCAGTGAATGATCTCAAAAAACTATTACGCGAAAATAATCTTGTCACCGTCTGCGAAGAAGCATCTTGTCCTAATTTACCCGAGTGTTTCACTCACGGAACAGCCACTTTCATGATCATGGGTGATAAATGCACGCGTCGCTGCAGTTTTTGCGATGTGGCCCATGGACGACCCGATCCGTTAGATCCCAATGAGCCTATCCACCTTGCTCATACCATTGCAAAAATGAAATTGCGCTATGTCGTAGTCACGTCAGTGGATAGAGATGACCTGCGTGATGGTGGTGCAGGCCATTTTACGGCTTGCATTGAAGCTATTAGAAAACACAATCCTCATATCAAGATTGAAATTCTCGTACCAGATTATCGTGGCCGTATGGACATTGCTCTTGAGATCACAGGCAAGGCATTGCCAGATGTCTTTAATCACAATATCGAAACTGTGCCGCGTCTTTACAAGCAAGCCCGTCCTGGTTCTGATTACACGCATTCTTTGCGTTTATTACAAGAGTTTAAAAAACAATTTCCTGCTATCCCAACAAAATCAGGCATCATGCTAGGCCTGGGCGAAACCAACGAAGAAACTGAACAAACTTTAAAAGATCTGCGTCAACACGATGTAGACATGGTAACTTTAGGACAGTATTTACAACCCAGCCGCTATCACATGCCGGTTGCGCGTTATGTAACCCCAGAAGAATTTAGACGATTTGGAGAATTGGCCAGGGAGTTAGGCTTTAAAAATGCTGCTAGCGGCCCCCTCGTCAGATCCTCCTATCATGCTGATAAACAAGCTGCAGGAGAAGAGGTGATTTAATGTCGGACGTTATTAGCCCTTTATTTCAATGGCTAAACACGCATCCAGAATTAGCGGGTCTTGCTACCTTCATCATCTCAGCAGGTGAATCTGTTGCTATTCTTGGCACGATTGTACCTGGCTCTATCATGATGACTGCATTAGGGACACTTGCGGGCGCTGGCGTTATTCCATTATGGGGCACTATTTTCTGGGCCATAGTAGGAGCGATTGTTGGCGATGGTATCAGCTATTGGCTGGGATATTATTTTAAAGACAGTCTGCCTAGAATGTGGCCTTTCCGCGACTATCCGGGTCTTCTCAAATCTGGAGACACATTCGTCCATAAATATGGCGCAATGAGTGTTTTTATTGGTCGATTTGTCGGTCCAGTCCGAGCGCTCGTTCCTTTAACTGCAGGTATGTTGGGAATGAAGCCGCTGCAATTTACTATCGCCAATATCGCCTCTGCCATTCTCTGGGCTCCTGTGTACATGCTTCCTGGTATTTTATTAGGCGCAGCCTCACTTGAATTACCGCCTGACATTGCAGTCCATGTCATGTTGGTCTTATTACTCATCACTTTATTTATCATGCTGTGTCTATGGTTTCTCTACAAACTTCTCCAATTGATTAGCTCGCAAATCGATCAAGTCCAGAATTCAATTTGGCAATGGTTAAAAAAATCGAAACAGCTTAGGCCCATCACCTTTGTGCTCAAACATCACGACAAGCAACGTACGCATGGGCAATTAAACTTAGCGTTTTATTTTTTGTTATTCGTTTTGTTATTTTTAAGTTTAGCTGCTTATGTCAATTGGCATGGGCCGGCCGAGATCAGAATTAACAACACGCTCTACCACTTTTTCCGAGGAATACGCACACATGGTTTAGACACCATCATGATTAACCTTACCCTCCTGGGACAGAAACAAGTCTTACTCCCAGTGGTATTGGTTTTCTTTGGATGGTTAATTTTCTTAAAGCGTTGGCGACTGGCTTTTCATGCGCTCGCCTTAGCTGTTTTAGCCGCGGGCGGCATTTTCGTGATTAAACACATTTTGAAATCTCCCCGCCCATGGGGAATTTACTTTAATCCCGAATCTTATTCCATGCCCAGTGGTCATGCGACTCTCTCTACGACGGTTTTCATGGGGTTTGCCTTTTTAATAGCCGGCTCGCTACGACCTAAATACCGATGGCCCATTTACACATTAGGCATCACTATCTCGTTTCTGGTTGGTATTTCGCGTATGTATTTAGGCGCACACTGGTTCACGGATGTCTTGGGAGCATGGCTATTAAGTGCTTCCGTGTTAATTTTCGTTATCATCTCGTACGATAGAAAAAAAGAAAAACCCATTAATCCTGTCGGTACGTTTTTCGTTGGCTTTTTCATGCTTGTCATAGCCTATGGTTTTTATCATTACCGACATTTTACTGAGCTTAAACTTAATTACGCCTCACTTAACCAGCCTTCATTTTATATCTCTATGAATGAATGGTGGCAACGAAACGATATTTTGCCTACTTATCATGTCAATCTCTTCGGCATGCCTAGGCAAGCCATTAATATTGAATGGGTGGGAAACATAGATAAAATTAAAGAAACATTATTGGAAGAAGGATGGATCGAGCCTCCTGCTCGTGATTGGATTAGTACCTTGCATCGCATTGCGGATATCAAAAGCACCCAATATTTACCCATGGTCTCGCCTCAATATCTTGATAAACGCCCTGAACTCATTTTGATACGCCGCAGTGATGGCGTAAAAAATCCACTTGTCTTACGCTTGTGGGATTCAAATTGTATCGTCAAAGAAAACAATTCTCCTTTATGGGTAGGGATAATTGCCGTCATTCCACGTACTTATAGCTGGCTATATAAAACACAGCAGGAACTCATTGGAGTTGATCCCGTTCTAATATTTCCAAAGAAAACGAGTGCGAATGCTTGGCAATGGAAGATGACGTTGATAAATCAAGTTACTCGTAATACTAAAATGATTAATCAAAAAATCATGTTAGTTCGAGAAAATAAATCCGTTCATAAGAAAAAATAGGAATATCTTATGCTGCCAGCTTTAATTGAACTTTCTTTATTTACCGCAAAATCTCTTGTTATCGTTTGCTTAATCTTAATCGTTCTCATTGTTTTTTTTACGCTGCTGGCGAAAAGCAAAGAAAAAACAAAAGGCAGATTAATCATTAAAAATCTCAATAAAAAATATGACGAAATAACCGAATCTATTCTTGCTGAAACCAACACCAAAAAAGAATTCAAACAATTTTTAAAAGAAAAAAAGAAAACAGAAAAAGCCAAACAAAAATCAGAGAAAGAGAAAAACCTTAAAAATATTTATGTTTTAAATTTTCAAGGCGACATTAAAGCCTCTGCTGTTTCCTCTCTTAGTGAAGAAATCAATGCCGTCTTGAGTGTTGCCAAACCTTCAGATGAAGTAGTGTTGAAGTTAGAAAGCGCGGGGGGCATGGTCCACGGTTACGGTTTAGCCGCTGCACAACTCATGCGTATTCGTGCCAAGCAACTTTATCTCACGATTATGGTGGATAAGGTAGCTGCGAGCGGTGGCTATATGATGGCAAGTGTTGCCAATATAATTTATTCCGCCCCTTTTGCCATCATCGGCTCTATTGGCGTTATCGTTCAACTTCCCAATTTTAATCGTCTATTAACAGAAAATAATATTGAGTTTGAGCAAATTACGGCGGGTGAATACAAACGCACATTAACTATGTTTGGCAAAAACACAGAACAAGGAAAAGAAAAGTTACAACATGAAATTGACGATGTGCACCAGCTTTTCAAGAATTTGATTATGGAACACCGCCAACAAATTGACATAAAAAAAGTGGCTACTGGTGAGCATTGGTTAGGCTTGCAAGCACTTGACTTAAAGCTAGTGGATGGCATTAAAACCAGCGATGATTATCTTCTTGAACGTAGTAAAGAAGCTAATCTCTATGAAATTATCTACGTTACAAAGAAGCCATTTCTCAGCAAACTATCTTCTGCGGCAAATATGTTTAAAGAAAAATTATTTAAGATGATGATGAACTAACGATACTTTCGTCATCTAGCTCCTACTCTGACATGATTCCGACACATCTTCATGTCAAAATTGAGAGCTGTCAGTTAAACTGATACGTTTTCAATTGGCAAAATTTAAAGGAATTGTATATGACATTACTACGACGAACGATGTTACCGCTGTGCGCTTTAATTTTTCTTTCCCCTCTTTCCACTACGACTGCTTCTCCCTTAAAACCACAATTTGTATCTGCTGAACATGTCATTTTAGGTGACAAGGTTAAAATTTATTATTCTGCAAATGATCCGGGTAAAGAAGGAGCCGTGTTACATTTACCTAACGGCCTCAATTTAACGTATGGCGAAATTGTTTCCATGGGTGATTTTTATGAAATTCTTTCCTCCCCTGTCTCGCAAGTTCAATCTGACACAGAAAGAAAAGCCCGCTTCCTCGCCGCATTCCTTTCCTTCACAGAAGAAGCAGCTGTGATCTCAGAAGTGAATCAAATTCTAGGTGTCGTCCACGATGAAATGAATACTCTCAATGAAGGCATCAAAAAAGGCGAAACAACGGAAGAGATTTATAAAAAAATTGGTAACGACAATGAACGTAAATTGAATTGCATTACGGGTGGCGGTTGCAATTCACTCACTTGGTTTTTATACCCTGGAAGATATCTCTCACTGGCGAATCAAGGCTATGACCATTTTGGTGATAATGCTTGGATCACTTATAAAACAGGCCATGATCTTGCCTTAAAACAAGCCGCTCTTGCTCACCAAACAAATGATCTCAAGAAACTTGAAATCGCTTATGCTATGGATGCATTTGCTTCTCACTTCCTTTCAGATCGATTTGCATCAGGACATATACGCACACCGCACCAAGTCTTGCTCGATCACGTGACGCCGGGAACTATCGGTTCCATATTAGCCGGGTATATGCACTCTGAGGAAAATGCACGTAGCATTCACGTGCATAATGAACGTGGTGATCATTGGATTGCCTATGGTGATAAATCTTATTTCAATCCAATCAATGCGCAACATCGCAATCTTATCAATGAAACATTGCAAGCGTCTGCCAATCAAATTTTTGCTGCTTATCAATCAGGCTCCATCAATGTTGATGACACGGTTTCTAAACTGATTCCTCAGCCAGATGAAACGGGTAATCATAGTCAACAAGATATTTCGCCTTTATTTTATTGGGATAGCTCGACAAGTAAATTGATGCGTCGTAGTGACATGACTAATGTAAATGATAGACATTGGACAAGTGATTGGTGGGGATGGTCCACTATGATAGAACTACAAAAAGAGCGTGGGCTAGATTTCGTTGATCAAGCCGCACTTGCATTATCTGGTATGCATGAACAAGCTCTACAAGCAGGTCTCATCACCAATAAAGAAATTGTGACTTATATTAAACAGCAAAAATAAAGCGTTTTTTGCACTGATATCCTCCCTGTCATACGTTGCAGGGAGGGATATTCACCATACATCAGATTCATCTTTTTTACTAAACCATAGAAATTATAAAAAGTTTCTCTGATATTTTCTGGTTTTGTAAACTGACCTGGGTTTAGCCCTCTTTGTGTGATCATAGTCACCTTCTCGTGCTTCATTCTTTTATTATAAATAAAAACAGATTTCATTAAGTTAAGATAAGAGAAATGAACTGAATGATCAGAGGAACATGAATCTACTTCGATTTTTTTCTCTACGCTCAGTAAACCACTACTTACGATAAAGTTCACTTTGATGGTAATAATGATGGAGGTGACGAACGAGTACCATAATCAGCGCTGAGACAGGCAATGCTAATAACACGCCTAGAAATCCAAACAAACTTCCACCCGCAAGAATTGCGAAAATTACCACTACTGGGTGCAATCCAATGCGATCACCCACTAATTTAGGTGTTAAATAAATATTATCAATGATATGAGCAATGATAAACACAACCCAAACTAATAAAACTGAGATGAAAGAACCAAATTGAATAAATGCAGCAAGACTTGCAAGGACTATTCCCACCACAAATCCAAGATAAGGCACAATACTAAGAAGACCTGAAATTAAACCAATGAGCAATCCTGTTTTTAACCCTATGAGTGTTAAACCAATTGAATAGAGAGTAGATAAGGCTAACATCACCAACAATTGGCCGCGAAAAAATGCGCTCATGACTCCATCACACTCTTTGGCGAGTTTCACGACCGTAGGTTCAATGCGGCGTGGCAATAAATCACGTATGCCCTGTACCACCTTATTCCAATCACATAATAAATAAAATGTCACCACAGGAACTAAAATTAAGTTCATTAACCATTCTATGACGCGCACGCTCGAATGCAGCATGGTTCGCAAAAACACATCGGCTGCACCGCCTGCTTTACTCCAATTTTGGATTAATACCGCTTTTAAGGTCGCAATATTAATTTGTTCAGTGCTCACACCCATGTCATTTAACCAAGGAATCACTGTATCTTGTAGCCATGCAGACATGGCTGGTATAGCATTGACGAAAGAATCCACTTGTTTTCCCACCAGTGGAACGAGCAATACAATCAACAAAACGAGAACAATAAAAAGCAATAAGAAAACGAGCGTCACACTCAAAAGCCGTGGTAAATGTGCTGCAACTAAGCGATTGACTAAAGGATTCACTAAATAAGCCAAAAACGCACCAATCAAAAAAGGTGTCAATATAGGTGAGAGCAAATAGATGATAACTAAAGCAAGCAATGTCACAGCGAGAATAAACAACTTATCTAGTTTCTTTTGCATAGATTGGCAGCCCTCTCAAGTCACGTTATTTTAACAGGAAACAGAGTGAATTGCGCTGTGTAAAAATGAGTCAAAAAAAATAATCTTTTCTCCTATGCCCATAATACTTCAAGATGCGAAGTTATAACGTCAGATTGCAAGAAATTTAAACGTTTTGATTGAGAAAAACCGCAGCAATACTTATTGTATTGTGAGGTTTTTCGATTGAAAAACGTTTAAAGTTCGCAGCAAGCTGGACATTAGAACTCGCATCTTGAAGTATTATGGGTATATGTCGCACAAAAAACTTGCACTCATTGAGCATAATTATTAGCATACTGACTCTTAAAATCGTCCAATGTTAGTTGTGGTCAGTGTTTACATAACAATAATAAAAAATTCTCCGTAAACCCAACATTGTATTGCGCGTCTCATCACGAAACATCAAAACAGGGAGGGAAAACATGATAAAAAACGATAATAAGCTGGTCATTCTAGGGTGTGGTCATGGTGGTATGGCTTTGGCATCAGAATTAAAATTGAAAGGTGCAAAAGTTGCACTTTGGTCTGATCCAAATCATTCTAACAAATTTAAAAAAATTCGCGAAAAAAAACATGAGATTATTTTACATGATGGCGAAAAAACTACGCCTGTCAAATTAGATCTCATCTCTCAAGACCTTGTTGAAGTGCTTAAATTTGGTAATGTGATTTATAACTGCACTCCGATGATAGCGCACACTTCTCTCTTTCATAAATTATTTAATTATTTAAAAGAATCCAAAACGATAAAAATTCTTATCAATTATTCAGGGGTTTTTTCTGGTATCGATCAACTTCTTAAAACAGCACCTCAAACAATTTTTAATCATCTCAAAGTCTTCGATACTTCAACATTTCCTTACGCATGCCGCGCTGGAAACAGTAATGATGTTTTTATTTTGGGAAGAAAATCTGAATTAACTATCGCGCCGCTCTTCCCTTCAGATGTTGGTTATCTCGATTTATTGCCCGATTGCTTGAAACCTATCAAATTAAACATGATAGAAAATTCATTTAAACTTGGATTAATGGGAACCAATGCAATCTTTCATCCAGCAACGGTATTATTCAATGCCAGGCTCATTGATTCAGGCAGTTCTTTTCTTTTTTACAAAGAAGGTATATCAAAACGAACTGCGTTGTTGCATGAAGCACTAGATGGTGAACGTATTCTCCTGGGCAGAACAATGGGCTACAATTTAAGTCGCTGTGTGGATGACGACAATAAATATTATGGAACCAATTTTGTCAGCAGCTATGATTTTAGTCGAAACTCAATTGTTCATGAAAATATCACCGCTCCGACAACACTCGATCATCGATTCGTCACTGAAGATATTGCTTATGGCTTAGTTCCATTATTGGCATTAGGCAAATTATATAAAGTCTCACTCTCCAATATAGAAAGTGTTGTGAATATTTTTTCGACCATTATGGGTGTCAACTATTATCAATACGGACGTAATTTAACAGGGTTAACCAAACAATTTGTTCAAGAGCTTTCTACTTATCTTCCCGAGCAAATTTCGGCATGAAAAAAATATTGATCTTAGCTGCCTCTATTATTTTATTTATCGAGTTATTAGACACGACAATACTCTATTCTTGTCTCATTCCTGTTGCGAATGATTTTGGAATCGATTCTTCAAACATGTCCCTGCCTATTCTTTCTTATATTACGGGTACCTGTCTTTTTGTCCCTACTGTTTCTTGGTTATCCGATAAATATAATAAAATAACGATTATTCTTATTTCATTGACTGCGTTTTCTTTCTTTTCACTTTTCTGCGGGCTTTCTCCTGAACTCTTTACCTTTACCTTCTTTCGGTTTTTGCAGGGTATCGCCATTTCAATTTGCGCAGCCACCATCATTACCACGCTGCTAACTATTTGCGCCTCTAACGAAATAGTAAAAGTCATGGGTACTATTAACATTCCCGCGCTGTTCGGAACTGCCATCGGACCTTTTGTTGGCGCGGTATTTTCTTACTATATTTCATGGCGAATTGCTTTCATCATCAATTTTCCCATAGGAATGCTCATTGTCTTTGCACTCATGCCTCTAAAATCCAATCCACAATTTTGTCTACGTCAGGAATTACCCCATCGTCATTTTGATTGGTTGGGCCTCATCTTAATGTCGAGTTGTTTAATAATGCTTTCTATAGGATTTGAACAACTGAGTCATGCGCTCAAATTACTGAATGGTGTGCTCATATTGATAGGCGCGGTATTAGGTGCTTCTTATGCGCTGGTTTGGAAGCGACGACGAAATCAAACAACCCTCATAAAGAAGAATTCGATTTTAGATTTATATGTATTTAAAAATAGAGATTTCTTGTTTGGCGCCATGGCTAACGTGATTGCGCGATCTGCTATGTGCGGTGTCCCTGTGCTCATTAGCATTGTGCTGCAACAAACGTATGGCTTTACCGTGATTCAAGCAGGATGGTATCTTGCGATTATTGCCTGTGCAGGTATTTTCGCTAAATTTTTATCATCATTCATTGTCAAAATTGGGGTTCGCAAATCAGTCGTAATTTTTTCTATCTTAACGTCATTCGCCATATTCTCTTTATCTCTCCCTCGATTTTTTAGCGCATAATAATTATTTATGGATAGCATGCTTTTTCCTCGGATTCACCATGTCATTGCTATACACTTCCATGAATTCAGTCATGTTTCTCACCCTCCAAAATAATGAAATGTCGAATGCGAGTAATATTGGATCGATTATTCAACAATTTTCGATTGGTTTAGGCGTGGTCATCGCAGTGGGTGGATTTAAATTATTATCATCTCTGCATGGCTTGCCCATGATGTCGGATAGCAACATTCAAGCTGGAAATATTTATAAAATGATTTGCTACGCTCTTGCTGTTCTTCTGATGTTTAATTTTATTGTCGCGTTGCCGTTTAAAGCTTGCCGCTTATAGAGATCCTAAAGTTCTTCCGGCCATTGCATGGCAACATGAAGTACCCTCAATATTTCAATGGAATTATTTTTTACTCTATAAGGAATGATATAGGGCATACTTGAGACAATGAGTTCTCGGGTACCTGGTACTCTACCAGGCCTCCCCATGCTTGGCTGCTCTGGCAAGAGATTAACAGTGCTTAGTATTCGTTTTGCTACACGATTTGCGGCTGTCGGCTTATCTTGGGCAACATATTGTCGTAATGCTTGCAAGTCATATATTGCATCATCTAACCACTTGATCATCATTTAGGTGGTTCCTGTTCCTTGTCATTACCCCAACTGTTTAACCAATCAGAAACACTTTGATGTTCAATAAATTTAGCCTTTTTACTGTTTGCTTTTTTAATAGCTTTTTCAATTGCCTTTACCTGCCATGCATGTGTTTCTAAATAGTACTCAATCGCTTCGGCAGCTAAAAAAGATTTAGTGCGGCCTGTAGCATTTGCTAATTCTTCAAGTTGATCACGAGCTTTTGATGGCACCCTGACGCTTAGCGTAACAGCTGGTTGTGATTCGTGGCGTGAATGTGGCATAAATTCTACCTTATAAGTATACAACGTATACGTTGTAATATAGCACATAATAATGATGACAAGGTTCACTTTTTTCTCTTTTTCTCAGGAATGTTTGCTAAAACCCTTCTCGACATTAACCGGAAAATGTCCGGAAATGAATTCCGGACATTTTCCGACAACAAAATCAATATTAATAACTATTTGATGATAGCTCTGCCGCCGCCATCCCGCCTGACCATCCACTCACATCGTACCGATAAACATGATTGGTGGTCAGGCGTGATGGCGGTACTAGTTTGAAATTCCTGAAAAATTAATACATGAGGCAGCTGAGACGCTGCATTTTGGGCTTGGATTTTATGATGAGTATTATCAGAATAATGATAATGGAATTCTTAAGCAGGCTATATTGAATTTACACTTAAGTACTACGTCGCAAAAATTAATCCGCTGCTTCTATTTGTTGGTTCCTTTAAAAATGGATTTAACTTATGAAAAAGCTAAGACAATTTCGTATGAATAATTTCTATATATACAACCTGGCGTCCCCACGGGGATTCGAACCCCGGTTACCGCCGTGAAAGGGCGATGTCCTAGGCCTCTAGACGATGGGGACGTTTATAGACGTCACATAACTATTGGAGCTAGCCGGGATCGAACCGGCGACCTCTTGCATGCCATGCAAGCGCTCTCCCAGCTGAGCTATAGCCCCGTTAAGCTCTGAGAGAGCGCGATTCTATGAAGCAAGCTGTCTTTTGTCAACAGATGTCGAACACTTTTATCGAACTAATTTTCATATGAACCACAGGATTAACGTTTCTAGAACCTATTCGTGAATCATGCTCAAATCAATCAAACGATTTAATCTCTCTATCACTCTCTCTCGCCCAATCAACACCATTGTGATATCTATTGGCGGAGAGATCGTACCGCCCGTCATAGCAACACGAATGGGCTGTGCGAGCTTACCCAGCTTGAGACCATGCACTTCTGCTGTATTCGTTAGCACTTCATGAATCACTTCTTTTGATCCATTCAGGCAATTCAGATAATCGGTTTGTTACCATTTTTAATGCTGGCATGATTTCTTTCGTCACATGGGCTTTCATCTCATCACTTAATGGAACCGGTTCATAAAAATAGCGGCTGCGTTCAGCCATCTCACGCAAGGTTTTAGTACGCTCTGCCTGCACTTTAATAACTTGTTCTAAAGAAGGACCTTGACTAACATCAACACCTAACTTATCCATATGCCATGCTAATTCTTTTGCGACATGCTCAGGGTCACCCGTCTTCATATAATGCTGATTGAACCATAGTAATTTTTCCTGGTTAAATGCAGCCGCCGCGCGATTGATATCTTTAATATCAAAATAATCGATTAATTCACTATAGAAAAAATTTCTTGATCGCCATGCGACCAGCCAAGACGTGCTAAATAATTTAATAAGGCTTCAGGTAAAAATCCGTCTTCGCGATATTGCAACACGCTCACTGCACCATGACGTTTAGAAAGACGTTTTCCATCACTGCCTAAAATCATGGGTACATGCGCATAATGCGGCGGTGTAGCTCCCAGCGCGCGCAAAATATTAATTTGTCGTGGCGTATTATTGATATGATCATCACCACGAATCACATGGGTAATTTTCATATCCCAATCATCCACCACCACAGTAAAATTATAAGTGGGTGTCCCATCACTCGCTGACAATGATTAAATCATCCAACTCTGCATTCGCAAATTTCAATTTGCCGCGAATCAAATCATCAAACTCAACTATCCCTTCCAGTGGATTTTTAAATCGGATGACATAGGGTCCTTCACCAGGTTCTGTTCGGTTGCGACAAAGACCGTCATAACGCGGCTTTTCTTTACGCGCCATTTGCTCTTCACGTAGCTTTTCCAATCGCTCTTTCGAACAATAACAACGATAAGCCATAGCCCTCCTTGAGCATTTGTTCAACAACTTCATGATAACGATCAAAACGTTTAGTTTGATAATAAGGACCTTCGTCATAATCTAAGTTTAACCACGCCATACCATCGAGAATGGCTTGTACCGATTCAGGCGTTGAACGCTCAAGATCGGTATCCTCGATACGTAAAATAAATGTACCCTGCATTTTTTTGGCATATAACCAGCAATATAATGCTGTACGTGCTCCGCCAATGTGCAAATACCCCGTAGGGCTAGGAGCAAAACGGGTGCGAACCTGAGTCATGGTATATCACCTATTCTTATCTTACAGGGGGCGTATTGTATCAGAAGTATTACCTTATCATCACATTCATAGGATGGTGAAAGGCTTCTAAATATAACTGCTTAGTGCGGAGAAAACCGTCTACAAGTTGTTGCGGATCATCCGCAGGTGACGCGGGTAAATGGTGCAAATAATGGCCGAAAATGCATACACAATCGCGTAAATAATTCTGCGTATATAAAATATGATTATGCCAAAACTCATCTATCTCGCGTGTCGGTACCATAGGAATGGGGGCATGCATTTTTTGTAATAACAAAAAATTTTTATATAACTGACAGCAATAGACTGCATCAGCTTGCGTCCAACGCGGCAGGGGATAACGATCACCGCACATAGATTCAATAATATAGCCAAGATCAAGCTGGACAAGATACAAACGCGCTTCTTCTAAGCTAACAGGCTTAGAAGAAGTTGAAAAATCCTTAGCCATGCTTAACACAATGAATGACAATCTCCGCTGCAACTTTCTCGACAAGGCGCAGCAGCAACCTCAGAAGAAAAACGTTCGGTTTGTGTTCGATTGGAAGGGGCAATAAATATTTCGTCTAACAAAGAAGTCATTGGTTTTTGTTCTGTAGATTGAGTAGTCATAGCAACTCCTTATCTTAATTGGGACGAAAATCTACTCCAAGTTAGTTCACTATTCAAGACTATTATCAATATACAAGAAGTTATAGTATTTCAGATAAATATTTTGGAGAAACCGTTCGTGCTGAGGAGATGAAAATTAACCATTCCCCTTCGAGACGGCGCAATGCTTCGACAAGCTCAGCACACGCCTCCTCAGGGCGAACTGTTAATTTTCATCGTCTCGAAGCATGACGGTTTTCTCCAAAATATTTATCTGAAATACTATAGTTTAACCAGCTAATTCAAATACCACATCAATACTAAATTCCCGCGGTGCATTGAGATAACGATTGGCTTCATTAAAAGGCGCAGCTTGATGAACAGCGATGAGTGCCGCTTCATCTAAACTATTTGTTCCACTTGATTTAACAACTCGAGCTTCACGAATTGTTCCATCAGCAAATAACATGAATTTCACCGTCACACGACCTTCACGCTCCATCTCCATCGCACTGGTTGGATAATGTTGTTGCTTTTGAATTGCATCATGCAATAACGCGAGCAAAGCTTCCGTTTGCTGACCACTACTTTTTGCTGCTGAAGATTTGCTGTCATCCCGGAATTTAGTGCGGTTCAACGAGTCTGCGGATTTAGGGACACTTAATGTCCGGGATCCATTCTTGGTTTCGTACAACATTCGAGATGGGTCCCGGACATTAAGCACGGCTAAATTCCGGGATGACAATTGATTATTTGTTTTAATCAATTTTTGTTGAGATTCATTACGCTCTAACACATTTTCTTGATAAAGAAAGGATTTCACCCATTGATTTTGTGCATTACCTAATACGATTGTCTTAGCTGAAAAATTCACAGACAAACCCACCGCAACGAATAAGATGAGATGACATAGCGCGGAAGTGAGATAACACGTTTTTTTATTTTTAATGGAATACACTATTCTATGTTTAATTTAAAAGTTAATAAATAACTTCTGCCAGGGCCAGGATGATAACTATTTTTCCCGCTAACAGGATTAAAAAGGGTATAAGTTGAAAATTGTTTATTAAACAAATTAATCACCTCAACACTAACATCCATGGGCTTCAGCATATATTGAACAGCCACTGAATTCAACCAATAGCCAGGCAACTTAGAGCCTGCATTCGCTTCATCTTCCGAGGCATAACGACTTCCCGTATAAACTGCGTCCCATCTTGTTTTCCATCTGGATGTGAATTGATAACTTAGACCCATATTTCCATTAAATGCAGGAACAGCAGGAATAAAATTTCCAGAGAAGGGTCCTGAAGCAAATCGCGCATCAACATAATTTAATTGCGTGTCGAAATTTAAGTTGGAAGTAATATGATAGCTCTCAATCACTGTGACACCACGCCTCAGCGTACGATCAAAATTTTGGAAAGAACCAAATGGCTGACTGGGTGTTTGCGTAGGATTAAAAGCAATTTCATTGTGGATGTGTAATTGGTAAATATTAAGACCTGCTGTTTGCCGCTCTGTGTGCCAAGTGGTTCCTGCTTCGTATGAAACACCTTGCTGTGTCAGCAGCATAGTTGTATTGGTTGGCGTCCAAACTTCTTCATTCGCTTTGGGAAAACGAAAATTACCATCTCTTCTAATAAAAAATTGCCATGACTGATTAGGCGTGAAAGATAAACCTTGCTCAGTGACAAATACATTATCGGTGGAAGATACATCTAATCCATTTAGTTGGTGCGCGCGATTGTGCTGCTTAGCATAACGACCTCCTAGCGTGAGATCGACTTGACTGAAGATAGGAATTATTGTTTGTGCATAAAGATTATTTTGTTGGGCATCTGCGTTGATCTGCGTACGAGTATTTACATTTTGATAATGACTTGCTATCCCATCATAGCCGAGAATAAT
Source organism: uncultured Gammaproteobacteria bacterium (assembly GCA_963711205.1). Lineage (GTDB taxonomy): Bacteria > Pseudomonadota > Gammaproteobacteria > DSM-16500 > DSM-16500 > Aquicella. The sequence goes on along the minus strand of CAVQDE010000001.1, from coordinate 661,628 downwards.
TTTATTATTACGGAATTTACCCATTAAACGTGGATTAATACTATTCATCCATTCTTCACTATTGAATGGGAAAAATACAAATCCGTCTCCATGAATATCATGATGTTGTAACCTGGTTTCAAGCATCCAATCGTTAGTCATCGCATGTTTATTAAGCAACTGATACACATTGGTTGTTAAATGACTGACATTGCGAAAGTTAGTTGCTTGACGTGGATTTTCATCAAACTGTGTTTGTGTGAGGCTACCAGGAAAATGAAACGTGTCATGATAAGTTTGCAAATTAACACTTATCGTTCCACGCGCATAATCCATACCCAGTTGCGTGGAAATATTGCCATCCACTTGGCGATTATGCTGCCTATAATTATTTGTTTGATTCACAAATCCAAAAGCTTTGAAGTAAAATCCATTTTTTAATTTGTTCGCTAAAAAGGTACTAAAAAAATCTTTATTAAAACTGCCCGCTCCCAAGGTGTTTTCCATCACCATTTTTTCAGGATGTCGGGTAATAATATTCACGACGCCTCCCACCGCTTGATCGCCCCATAATGTCCCTTCACTTCCTTGCAAAATATCCACTCGTTCAATGTCAGATAATGCGATGGAATTAAAATTAGGAGCCAATAAAGTCGGATTCGTTAACGGAAAACCATCGATCAAAATGAGGGTGTTTGCGACCGCATTGTCACCAAATCCGCGTATGCTAAGAACGGCTTGGCTGCTATCCCCGGAATTATTCGTGACGCGCACAATGCTTTGCTCTTGTCTTAACAACTCAGAAAGGGCGACTTGAGGACTGTCTACGATCTGTTTACGTGTGATATGAGTAGTCTGCACAGGAGCAGTTTGTTTTTTTACAACCACTTGCTGCGAATGTGTGTTGACTTCAGGAATCACGGTTGTACTATCTGCAGCAACTGCATTGATACTTAGGCATAAAAAAAACCAGAAAAAAGTGCGCTTTCCCAATCGTGGCTCCTCGTTTTAATTTTCAAAATGACGGGAATTGTATATTCAAGAAAAAATAGTTTCTATACCCATTACACTTCGAAATGCGAAGTTTTAACGCCCAGATTGCGAGAAATTTAAACGTTTTTCAATCGAAAAACCTCACAATACAAAGAGTATTGCTGCGGTTTTTCGATTGAAAAACGTTTAAATTTCTCGCAATCTGGGCGTTAAAACTTCGCATTTCGAAGTGTAATGGGTATATACGTACTGACTATTATTCATTGACCTTTATGACCCACACCCCTAAAATTCACGACTCACGGGCGATTAGCTCAGCGGGAGAGCACTACCTTCACACGGTAGGGGTCAGTGGTTCGAAACCACTATCGCCCACCATTCACAGGCCTAAGGATGATTTTTTTCATGACAGATACTACTTGGGAAACGTTAGCACTCACACCGTGGTGGTTTTATGTGCTCATACTTTATATTTTGTATGTTTCCTTCCAGATCACAAAACCGCGTACAGTATCTCTTAGAAGTTTTATCCTTTACCCCGCCATTTTTATTGTCTTATTTCTTAGCTGCTTAGCTTATCTTGTTCCTTTCACTCTGAAAAACATCGCTATTTGGTTGGGTATGATTCTTGTTGGGGTTTTCTTGGGCTGGTGGCAATTTCGTGCGATGAAAGTGGAAATCATCAAAGAAAAATCTCAACTCCATCTTCCAGGTTCATGGATTGCCTTTATCACTGTTGTCATTGTTATCTTTGCAAAATTTTATTTCTTAGGACGTCAAATTCTTCTTGATACCTCTGTTCTGCAACAAGAAAAGTTTGCTATGTTCGCAGTTGCAATCGGAGGGTTAATCACTGGGCTTTATTTGGGAAGATTAATTTACATACGAAAACGTTTGAAATAAGAAACTCACACTATCATCGCATCAACATGGGGTGGAACACATTGAGCCAATGCATCTAAGTTATAACCACCTTCTAGTACCGAAACCATTTTGCCTCCACAATGCACCGTTGCAATTTTTGCAATGTGGGTGGTGAGCCAAACATAATCTTCTTCTCGAAGCTTTAAATCTGCGAGAGGATCATTAATATGCGCATCAAATCCAGCAGAGAAAAAAATAAATTGCGGTTGAAATGCAGCAAGCTGTTCAAACCATGCTGACTGCACTTTCTCTCGAAATTCATCACCCGATGTCCCTGCGTGTAAAGGCACACTAAGAATATGTTCATTATCCATTTCTGCGTCATAACCAGGATAAAAAGGATGCTCGAAGCTAGAGCAATACAAAACCCGTTTATCGTTTTGAAAGATATTCTGAGTGCCATTACCACGATGCACATCGAAATCAATAATTGCTAATCGCTGGATAGCATGCTGAGTCATTGCATGCATCGCACCAACAGCCACATTGTTAAAAAAACAAAAGCCCATGGCTTTATCACGCTCCGCATGATGACCTGGTGGACGCACATTACAAAATGCTACTTGCGCCTCACCTTTCATGACCTTATCGACAGCAAAAGGAACTGAACCTGCCGCACGCAAAACGGCTTGTAATGTATGCGGATTCATTACGGTATCGGGATCAATGGCAATGTAACCTTCCTTAGGCGCGATAGAAATCAACCAATCCACATAATCTGGATCATGCGCCGTAATTAACTGATCCCGCGTTGCAAGAGGTGCTTGATAAAATTCAACTGGCGTTTTAAAACTATATCGCTTTAATGCATCTTGTATCACTAGCACGCGCTCTGGCCGCTCAGGATGGTGCTCACCCACATCATGCAAGATGCAATCAGGGTGTGAAATTAATGCAATTGTCATACGATCTCCGAGTCTTTCACTGCATTCCAAATAGCTTGTTTTACCGCTTCTGCTGCCATGCTACCTATGGTTAACTCTGAAACAACCTCTTTCCCAAGGGAAACGCAAAATATAATATCGCCATCATAACGAGTAAAAATCGGCGAAATAGCGCGTGCCATACCAGCAAGAGCCATTTTTCCAACTCGTTTCAAACCATCTTTGGAAAATTTTGCATTGGTGAAAACAGCAACGAGCGTGGTATTTGCATGCGCAAATAAATCAATTTCCGCTTTACCCGATAATAAATATTGTTCGCAATTTGCAAACTCGCCATTATCATAACGCGCACCCGCGATAATACGACCCGTTGCATCACGTACATCTCCCACCGCATTGACTACCGCGCATGCTATGACCTGAACACCCGTTGATAAAGTTATTTCCGCAAAACCAAATCCTGCGGTCATACGATGAGCTTGTAAAATCAATTTGCCCACGGTCGCCCCGGTGCCAGCACCGATACGTCCAGAATCATGATTATTTTCTTTTGCGTGAAGACAAGCTTGATAAGCATCCTCTGCGGAAGGCGCGAGCGGACGTTTGTAATTAAGATCATAGATGGCAGCAGCAGGTACAATAGGTACTACACCATGTGGAGTGGGATGACCAATGCCGCGTTCCGTTAAGTAAGTCATGACTCCTTTCGCTGCGAAAAGTCCATAAGCACTTCCTCCCGCGAATACTAAGCCATGGAGTTCAGGAACACTGTTATCAGGATCTAATGCGGAAATCTCGTGAGTCGCTGGGGCTGCCCCCCCAATCATCGAGGTGCCAACGGCCCCCTCTTCAAATAAAAATATCGACACTCCTGTTCCCACTTCGTGATTGGTAAAATGACCAATTTTCAATCCGTGCATGGTATCTCCCGCATCAAATGTTATGCTGCTTGCAAAAATGATATCATACGGCTCAATTAATTTATTATCGAAATGGATCCTCTCATGATACAAATGACGCTGACACAAGTTGCTAAAAAATTAGGACTCACACACCCCTCTGTTGACATTGAATTTCACGGAATTAGCATCGATACGCGTACGTTACAACCCGGTAATCTTTTTATTGCTATTCCTGGCACCCGTGTCAATGGCCATGATTTTGTTGAACAAGCTATGAAAAAAGGCGCGGCCGCCGCCCTCGTGACTCATCCAGTCGAGTCAGTGCTTCCTCAACTTCAAGTAGAAGATACTGTTGCAGCTCTTGGTAAACTAAGTTCCGCTTGGCGTGATCAATTTGATCTCCCTATCATTGCCATCACTGGAAGTAATGGAAAAACCACACTTAAAAATATGATTGCCTCCATCATGGTGGCCGCTTGCCATGGCGATAACACTCAGGTCCTCGCGACTCAAGGCACGCTCAATAATCATTTAGGATTACCACTGACACTTGCTCGTTTAAATCGACAACATCGTTATGCCGCCATTGAGATGGGCATGAATCATTTCGGCGAAATTGAATATCTCACTCAGTTAACTCGACCACGTGTTGCTGCCATCACCAATGCCGCTGCTTCGCATCTCGAAGGGGTAGGTGATGTTGCAGGAGTAGCACGCGCGAAAGCTGAGATTTTTTCTGGCCTGCCAGAAAATGGCGTGGCTGTTTTGAATCGGGATGATGCATTTTTTCCCTTCTGGCGCGAAGTCATTGGAAAGCATGCTTATTTAACATTTGGGTTTCATCCTGATGCCGATATCAAAGTTATCATGCATGAAACAACACAGTCACAACACATTACCTTGTGGACGCCTCAAGGCAATATTGATGTACAGTTGCCTTTATTGGGAAATCATAATGTCTTGAATGCACTTGCTGCTGCCGCTGCCACCCTCGTCATTGGCATTCATCTTAACGAGATTAAAATGGGATTAGAAACAGTTCAGCCAGCACCCGGACGGCTTCAACTGCATACACTCGCAAATGGCGTCAACATCATTGATGATACGTACAATGCGAATCCTTTTTCTCTGCAAGCTGCCGTTAACACTCTCTCCCATTTTGCTGGCAAAAAAATTCTTGTGCTTGGCGACATGAAAGAATTAGGGGCAGAAGCAAAAACATTGCATCAGAAAGCGGGCGAAAAAATTCGCCAGGCAGGCATCGATTATCTCTTCACCTTTGGTGAGTTAAGTGAAAGTACAGCCTCCGCCTTTGGTGAAGGCGCTTATCATTTTAATGAACAAGAAAAATTAGTGAATGCACTCAAACCTTTTTTATATAATCAGACTACGATTCTTGTGAAAGGATCTCGCTCCATGCACATGGAAAATGTCATTCGTGGTTTAGTCACAGAAGTGCATCCGGAATAAGTTCATTCTCGGAGAAGTATTTAAATTAAATAAGTTATAATAAAAAAATGAAACAGAGGAGTGGAACACATGGCAATTAAAACCCCCATTACTATTGCATATGGTGATGGCATTGGCCCTGAAATCATGCAAGCAACACTCAATATCCTGACAGCAGCGAATGCTCAAATTGAACCCTATGTCATTGAAATCGGTGAAAAAGTTTATCTGCAAGGTTATACCTCTGGCATCCCCGACCCAGCTTGGGACTTGTTAAAACGTAATAAAGTATTACTAAAAGGCCCTATCACTACTCCTCAAGGCGGCGGATATAAAAGCTTAAATGTGACATTACGTAAAACATTAGGGTTATTTGCCAACGTGCGTCCTTGTATTTCGTATTATCCTTATGTACCCACCAAATTTCCTGCTATTGATCTTGTTATCATCCGTGAAAATGAAGAAGATCTTTATTCAGGCATAGAATATCGCAGCACAGATGAAGTGTACGAATGTTTAAAAATCGTCACACGACCTGGCTGTGAACGCATTGTCCAGTATGCTTTTGAATACGCGCGCAAATTTAATCGCAAAAAAGTCACCTGCTTCAGTAAAGATAACATTATGAAAATGACCGATGGCTTGTTTCATCGTGTCTTCAATGAGATAGCGGAACAATATCCAGAAATTCAACATGAACATATGATTGTAGATATTGGCACGGCCCTCATTGCTTCTCAGCCTGAGCGCTTTGATATCATTGTGACATTGAATTTATATGGTGACATTATCTCTGACGTCGCAGCGCAAGTCGCAGGTTCAGTCGGCTTAGCAGGCTCTGCAAATATCGGTAATCAAGTCGCGATGTTTGAAGCAATTCATGGATCTGCGCCAGATATCGCAGGCAAAGATATAGCAAATCCATCTGGATTATTAAATGCAGCCGTACAAATGCTAGTGCATATTAATCAACCTGACATAGCCGCGACCATTGAGAATGCTTGGTTAAAAACCTTAGAAGATGGAATTCATACTGGCGATATTTATTCTTCTCAATTCAGCAAGAAAAAAGTGGGCACACAAGAATTCGCCAATGCAGTGATAGACCGGTTAGGACAACTGCCAAATCATTTTAAAGTTGCTAATTATAAATCTGGCAGCTATGCAAAAATCGAATGCTACGGCGAATCTAAAACATCTCCCAGTAAAAAAGAATTAATCGGCGTAGATGTCTATATTGATAACCCTTTTGATATTGCAGCAGAAGAACTCGCGAAAAAGTTATCTCAATTGCAAGGGCCGCTTGAATTAATTGTCATCAGCAGCCGCGGCTTAAAAATATGGCCTAATAGCAGCATTGAATCTCCTTATTTGCGTCATTGCTGCTGCCGATTTCAATCAGCAAGCGATATTAATAAGCTGAAACCCATTACTCATGATGATATCATCCAACTCCTTGTAAAATTGAATGCACTAAGCATAGATACCATTAAAACTGAAAATTTGTATACTTTTGATGGGCAACTAGGATTCACGCTAGCACAAGGACAATAAAAAAAATTAATCTCAGGGAACCCTATGAGCAAGGAAGCGATACCATTTAACTATCGGCCTATGTCAGGTGTGACTCTACTAGAAATCTTAATGGTGTTAACCATCTCCGCTGTTATTTTGATTTCATCGATTCGCTATTACGAATCAGCTACTAATTCATTGCAAGCTAATAGCATTTTAGAACAAGTCCAAGTGATCACTGCGTCTATCGATCACTATACTGCCGGTACATTTACATATGAAGGGGTCAATACTTCCATATTAGCCTCGTTGTTGCCTGAGCATATACTCACTACCCCGTGGGGGACTGACATTACATTGAGCGAAGTGACTCCCAATTCTTATACCGTAACTTTGCCCGCTACGCCGGCAAAAGTGTGTACTTCCATTATGGGAAAATTAGTGACCAATAAACACTTTCAAATCACCAGTTCCTGCCATGGCATCAATACTGATTTTATTTACACCTATTATGCCAATCTATAGAAAACATTCTCGGTAAAAGAGGCTTACCAACTCAACTTATCTGTTGTATCTAGCAAAAATATCAGTTACCTTTTTGCAAGTAAAAAATGGAGCCATATGCGTGACTAAAAATCCCAATACACTACCCAATCTTGAAACTTCCTTAACTGAAATTTCTCAGCTTATTGACAAAATGGAACATAGTGAACTCACGCTAGAACAATCACTCAATCACTTCGAACGCGGCATTATGCTAGTAAAACATTGCCAGAAAATCCTGGAAGAAGCTGAGCAGAAAGTTCAAATCCTTATTCAAAATAACAATCAAGAAGAACTCTCCACTTATGGAGAAGATGAAAATGATGAAGGGCCACAAACGAATGAAAACAAAGACATCTGATTTGACCTTAGACGAGTTATTTCAGCTTTGCTCAAATCGACTGAAAACGGTATTTTCCTCTTCTTTACAAGATATTCCCTCCCTGGAATTAAAAACAGCGATGGAATATACCTTATTTAATGGCGGCAAACACATACGCCCCTTATTAATCTACGCAACCGGCTTCATCTTTGATGCGCCGCTGGAAAACCTGGATATTCCCGCCTGTTCAGTAGAACTCATCCATACTTATTCCCTTATTCATGATGATTTACCCTGTATGGATAATGCGGATTTACGCCGCGGTAAACCTACTTCGCATAAAATGCATGGAGAGGGAATTGCAGTGTTAGCGGGTGATGCCTTACATACGTTGGCCATGCAACTTATCAGCGATTATCCAGCGCCATTGAAAGCAGATAGACGCTTACAAATGATGAAAAACTTAACCTATGCCTGCGGTCCTTTTGGCATGGCAGCAGGTCAAGCGCTTGATATTACGGTCATGAATGATGAAACCATCTCATCTGATCTTCTTCTCGATATTTATCGGCTAAAGACCGGGGCTCTTTTTGCTGCCTGTATAGAACTAGGCAGGTTAGCTTCTAAAGATGATGATGAAATTAACCAACGCGCTTTGAGTGAATTTGGCAATTGTATTGGCCTCGCTTTCCAAATCCAGGATGACATTCTAGATATTGAATCCCCCACGGATTTACTCGGAAAATCGCAAGGAATAGATGCCAAAAACAAAAAGGTCACTTATCCCAAACTGTTAGGCATGAATCAAGCCAAAGCAAAAGTAGATCACTTATATCAAGAGGCCCTAGAAGCTATTAACTATTTGGGGTACAAAGCACAGTTACTGCGTGAGCTGACGGGATATATGCTGCTGAGGGAGAAATAAAGAGCCGTCATTGCGAGCCCTGCGTTTTTTGCAGGCTTTTTTTAACGTCAGCCCTGATGAAACACTATACATCTATCATTTACTGGCTAAATCGTATAAGCTTTGCACATTAAAATATTGGGTTGATTAACGATGTATTGCCCATTCTGTAATGCCGATGATACGAAAGTAATCGACTCACGACTAATCCGGGAAGGTAACCAAACTCGTAGACGCCGTGAATGCCCTGATTGTAAAGAACGATTCACCACTTATGAAGTGGCAGAATTATCTCTGCCTCGTGTTATCAAACGTGATGGGCGCAGGGCCCCATTTAGTGAGGATAAGTTACGGGCAGGCACGTTACGTGCTTTAGAAAAACGCCCTGTAAGTACAGAACAGATTGAAATAGCGATTGCTCGCATTATTCGAAAAGCAATGACCAGCGGAGAACGAGAAATCCCTTCTTCTCAAATTGGGGAATGGGTCATGGAAGAATTACATCAACTCGATCAAGTTGCGTATGTTCGATTTGCTTCAGTCTATCGCTGTTTTCAAGATATTGATGAGTTCCGACGAGAAATTAGTAAACTGACACGCTATGCCAAACGAACCAAAGCAAAATCTAATTACACCAGAAAAGAGCGCAATTAATCCTATCGCTAGGCATAACGCACGCCGATATGCCTTGCAAGCGATGTATCAATGGCAGCTAGCTGGCACGCCTATTCATGAAATTGAAGCTGAATTCTTGCATTATCACATTGATAAAAAGCTTGATCTTGATTATTTCAAAGAATTGCTTCATGGCGTGCCTAGACATCAACATGAGATCGATCAGGAAATGCAATCCTTTCTCGATAGGCCTATACATGAAATCGACCCGGTTGAACTCGCTGTTCTGCGCTTAGCTATCTTCGAATTGATTAAGCGTCCCGATGTTCCCTATCGTGTCGTCATTAATGAAGCTCTCGAACTCACCAAAAAATTTGGTTCTGTTGAAGGCTATAAATTTGTTAATGGTGTGCTTGACCGCATTGCGAAAAAAAATCGCCCCGCTGAGGTCAACATGGGGAAAAAAAAGCCGTCGGAATAGCCATGAATCAAAACGATTTATGGCTGAATGACCTCCGACAATAATGCCTAAGTCTTACAAAACATCGATCTTTTGCACCACTCCTCTCAACACCGTTTCACATTTTTCTAATTGAGCAAGAGTCACAAACTCATCTGGACGATGGGCTTGTTCTATATTTCCTGGACCACAAATGATGGTAGGAATACCGGCATGTTGAAATAATCCTGCTTCGGTTGCATAAGGCACTTTACGAATGTCACTTTCCTGGGTCAGGTCACGTAACAATCGATAAATTGTCGATGTTTCTGCTGATTCAAAGCTAGGCGCGGCGCCTATTCTTTCAATCTCAATACTGGCATTTGAATAGTCGCGCTGCATTTCCGGTAATAATTCTTTTTGCACATAATCTTTTATCGGATCAATAATTGTGTGGGGTGCAACGTGAGGCAGATAACGAAACTCAAAGTAAAATTCACATTCTGCAGGAATAATATTTCGCGCCGTGCCTCCTTGAATCACATTGGTTGAAACACTAGTAAAAGGAACATCGAAATGCGCATCCAAAGGACCTTGTTGCCGCAACTTCTCAGCCAAACTACGAATATGACAAATCAGCTTGGCAGCATAGTCAATGGCATTGCAGCCTTTAGGCGTTAAAGACGAATGAGCAGCAAGTCCTTTCACGCGACAGCGAAATACTTGTATCCCTTTATGTGCAACTACCGGACGCATATCGGTGAATTCACCGACAATACACGCATTGGGCTTGATGCCAGCTTGTTGTAAATCAGCAATGAGTAAAGAAGCGCCCACACAACCCACTTCTTCATCATAAGTAAAAGCAAAATGCAGCGGTTGCGGTAAGGAAAGTTTTCGAAACTCAGGCACTAATGCCAATGTAACGGCGATAAACCCTTTCATGTCGCAGGTGCCTCGCCCATACATTTTTCCGTCTTTTTGCACGGCTGCAAAGGGATTGGTTGACCACTCTTGACCATCCACCGGTACCACATCCGTGTGACCAGAAAGAATAAGCCCCCCTTGCGTACTTCCATCCGCTGCAGGAAGCGTGGCAAATAAGTTTGCCTTTTGCTTAGTGGCATCGTGAGTCAACCGTGTAGTGATTTGATGACCTGAAAACCAGTGTTTGATGTCATCAATCAATGCTAAATTAGAATTTCGCGAAGTGGTATCAAATGAAATTAAACGCGCCAGCCATTCCAGTGTGTTCAAAATAAAATTCCTTTTTTTGAAGGTAGAATTTGTTTTGTTGGGTTTTTCTCTCTTAAACGGAGAACTACCCAACATTAAAATTATAACCTAAAATATTATTTACCTGTTTTTTTTCGATTAGCCGCCCCATATCCTGGTCTTGCTTGCTCTTCTTCCTCTTTTTTTCGTATCGGTCCTGGCGTTAGAGAAGGCACTTTTGACACTCGTATTGTGTAGGGAGAAAAGAAAGCGGGTGGTTGCGAAACAGTAGGTAAGCCTTGAGAAAAGAGAACGGCTACATTTCCATTTTTCAACTTATCACTAATCATCTTAACCAGTTGCTCATTGGTTAAACGCATATTGTTTTCAGCAAGAGCCACTCGCAATGGTTTATTCGAATCTCGACATTGTTGTGTTGCCGCATCAATTTTCTTCAAGAATTCTTGCATCATAGGAAGAGTAATTTGATCTACATCTTGTCCACGATTTTTAAATTGTTCGTTATTCGCATCAAGCCAATTGCGAAATGAAAAAATAGATGCGTTAACACCCGTTTGACGGTTAGTGAGATCAGCAGCAAATCCTTTCTTCACTTCAACGGAACTGTTAGCGATAAAGCTAGCCAATCCTGGATTAGCTTGCAAAACCTGTTGGGGAGTTGCACTAGGCACTGCAGCAAATTGAGGAATAGTCATCGGAATGGATTGAGCAATACCATTCTGTAGTAATGTTGTTGCAAATGTTTGACTACCGTTATTGTTTGCTATGAAAGTCGCTGCTATTTGATTATTGAAATTAGTCGTCAACTGTTGGTTATAAACATTGAGTTGAGCAGGTGTCATGGTTTGTTGTGACAATGACAATAATATTTGTAATTCTGTTTTCAATACTTGCATTACGGATAATGATTCTACTACGGGTTCTCGTAAGGCAAGAACTTCAGTTCGTAGTGTCTGTTTTTGCTGCAATAATTGCTCTTGATAGGCTTCTCTTTCCGCAGCTGTTTTTTTCTCATACGCGTCCAGTTCTTCCCTAGCCTGCTTCAATTCCAGCATAGAGGCTTCAACAAAGTGTTTAAATTGTGCTTTAGTGATCGCTGCTTCTAACAGGCAATCAGCATAAAGCTTAAATAACCAGCTCTTAGTATCTTTAAGCAATGCTTTAATATCATCACCAGTTAGGATTCCCAGATGGCTTGCGGTTAAATGCTTTGCGTGGGTCTGTATTTTTGTTCTATTTTTCATATGCTTATTCATTTCTCTGTTAAATTTAGTACATTTATTATACATTATAATCAATTTTTAGCAATCTTTCACCGCATAAAGTATAGACTAAATTTTTTCTTTATATTTTAAGCTTAAGCAAGCCTAGGGCGTGTTGAGATTTGGCATCCATCCCCCGCGGCTTGTCCGCGGGATCCAGGGATCATTATCTGGATTGTCATGAAGACAATACTAAGAGGTAGATTAGAAATAAAATCCAGTTACAATAACAACTTATGACTGAATTTGACCTTATTAAGCATTATTTCGCCTCTCAAACCGAGCATAGATCCGACGTTATCGTGGGGATTGGCGATGATGCAGCCGTTGTCATCCCTCCCATGGGACAGCAACTTGCCATCACAACCGATACCTTGGTAGCCGGTATTCATTTCCCTCTTTCTACCTCACCCTTTGATATTGGCCATAAGTCACTTGCAGTGAACTTGAGTGATCTTGCAGCCATGGGGGCAACACCCGCTTGGGTTACCTTAGCGCTGACACTGCCAGATGCTGATGAAAAATGGATACAAGCCTTTTGTCATGGTTTTTTCTCATTAGCTAGCCGGTATCAGGTTGCGCTTATTGGCGGCGATTTAACCCACGGTCCTTTATCCATTACCGTGCAAGCCATTGGATTCACATCCCCCCATCAAGCTCTGTTACGCTCACAAGCTAAAGCGCACGATCTTATTTATGTCACAGGACATCTGGGCGATGCAGGCTTGGCATTACACTATTTACTAAATAAGAAGCACCTAGATCCAATGTATCAGAGCGATGTATTAGAACGGCTTAACCGCCCCGAGCCACGTGTGACGATTGGCGAACGGTTACGCGAGCTCGCAAGTAGCGCCATTGATATTTCAGATGGATTGGCCGCAGACTTAGGTCATATTCTCAAACAAAGTCAGGTAGGCGCTATTGTCTATGTTGACCAGCTCCCACTATCCACCGCCTTACGCCATACTCTCACTCCAGAGGAAGCGATTCAATTTGCCTTAACATCAGGAGATGACTACGAATTATGTTTTACAGTGCCAAAAGAAAAACAAAGTGAACTAGACAAGCAATTGGCACATCTTGCGTGTCCCACTACTTGTATTGGCGAAATCACCCAGCAACCTGGATTAGTGTTACGTTATCAAGATGGAAAAATCTATCATGGCACCCTTTTCGGTTACCAACATTTTTAAAAAAATGCAGCCGCGCTCCAAACCTTCGCCTGAGCTTCCTGATAAGCTGTGGCGAGATCCACTCTATTTCATCGCGTTTGGATTAGGCAGCGGCGCCATGCCTTTTGCACCTGGAACCTTTGGTACACTCTTTGCCATTCCGTTTTATTTGTTATTACAATCCTTATCGCTGGTTGCTTATCTCATTTTTGTCATTGTCTTTATCGTATTTAGTGCATGGATATCTGAGCGGGTGAGCCGTGATATCCATATCCATGATCATCCTGGCATGTGTATTGACGAGTTTGCGGGATTTTTTGTGACTATGATTCATGCACCTCACGGCTTTGTTTGGGTCGTGTTGGGTTTTCTTTTATTTCGATTGTTTGATATTTGGAAACCTTGGCCCATTCATGTGCTCGATGAGAAAGTGCCGGGTGGCTTTGGGATGGTGCTCGATGATATAGTCGCTGGAATATTTGCAATGGTGGTGATACAAATTATTGCTTTTGCTAAGGTCTATTGACCCTATATATATAAACGAGGCTATAGTCATGGCTCAATGGTTACCTGCTGCTCTTCTCGCCCTTTTTAGTTTCGGTTTATGGGGTTTATTTTCAAAACTAACTATCGTCCATATTGATTCGAAAAGCGCTTTGATCTTTCAAACCGTAGGCGTACTCATCGTCGGCATCTTTACTTTAGGCCTACTGAATTTCAAACCCGCGACTGACATGAAGGGGTTAAGCTTTGGCATGTTAACCGGCATTGCTTACGGCGTAGGATGCCTTTTTTATTTGATTGCCGCTGATAAAGGTAAAATTATTACTGTCGTCACCCTCACCGCACTTTATCCATTAATTACCATCATTCTTTCTTATTTTCTTTTAAATGAAGCAATTAGCATTAAACAGTGCATAGGTATCCTGCTTGCATTGGCCGCTATTTTTTTAATGTCATCCTAATTTTGACTGCAGCTAAGACACAAAACCTCGCCATAAGATTTTCTTAACATTTCTTTGTTATGGTTAAAAAAACCGAGAAAAAAAATAACAAGGAAAATCGCGCATGGAATCCAATCGCGGGGGTCGACCAGATAAAAAGGGATTATCAACCACCACGCGACTGAGCCAAGAATTGGATTCTAAAGCGTCTTTGAAATTAAAAGAGGGTGATTTTAAAATTACCTTTCTAGATGATTACATTCCTCATCAATTGGATACCCCAGAGAATCCTGATACCCCCTCTGAAGAGAGTGAGTTTGTTCTAATCCAGATTGATGAAGCTCCACCACCAGTAAAACGCTCTGTGCTTGCTCTTGATTTAGCAGAATCAAAATTTACTGAAATAATGCCAGCGCCTATTCCAATAAAACATCGCCCAGCAAATATTTATAAAAAAATAACCGAAAATATTTCGGCTTCTTTTCATGCAGTTTATAAGGTTCGGAAGATAAGTCCGAAAAATATCTCTCATATTTATTTCTTCAAACAAAATAAGTTTAATTATTTAGACTCCTTCATGTATGAATTAGAAGAAACCTGTAATGCTTTTTATCGATTAATCGCGCCTCACCATTGTTCCACCTCAAGAGCTGTTTACAATAAAACAAATCAAAATGTAGCTATCATATCTAAGGAATTTCCAGGATTTAAATCCACGCGAGAAGATCCGTTACAAGAAGAAGATTTGACCATAAATGCTTTAGCTTACATGAGCATTGAACAATTGGAGGCGCTTGATGAGAGGATGAGAAAGCAAAATTATCCACTTGAGAAAAATGACGACTCTCATATTGTTTGGGAAGGTATGGTTGAAAACCGATCGGGTCGTGATTACATAAAATACCAAGTCACCGCGAAAGATTTAAAAAATTATCGCACGGTAAAAGGTTTGGCCATTGGGTTAACGACTAGTTACCTCTTTGAAGAAGATGATTTACATACCGGCAATATGTCTAAAGATGGCAAGCGCATTGATTTTGATATGTCGTTATGGCCCATTTTGTTTGATTTCAAAGAAACGGGACCTATTGATGGGACATTTAGAAATCCATACGATAGATTTAAGATCGCTGCTGAAGATATTATTAATTTCCCGAATCTCACTGTAGCTGATCCGTTTTATTGGCCCACTAAACCTGCGCCTTACATTCCAGAATCTGTGCTCACAGCGTTATCATTGATAACTAACGTTACCCAAAATCCATTCAAATCAAAAGATAATCTCATCTATCAAAAATTGGCGACACATCCCGTGTTTATTTATCACAAATTTGTGACGCTCTTAAAATTCATACTCACAGATATACAAATGTATCAAAATCTGATGCCGCTACATATGCGTGACGAACTTTTCCTTTATAATAAATCAAAAAATATTTCTACCACCATTGCGGATCATCTGAAAAATCGCATCAACGTATTTAAGGAAGAATTATTGAAAATACCTCACTTCAAACAATTTCTTAAAGACAATGGTGATAAAGCATTTAAACATATTCTCACGGAATTTTCCGAACAAAACACAAAATACGCCAAGAAGGCTGAGAATAAACCGCTGCATAAATTACAATTGATCAACTTGGAAAAAATAATGAATGAATATGTAGATATTTGCGATCAATCTGGCATTGAAAAAAAAGCTGACACTCTGATAAAAGATAGGGATATTGCCAGGATGGTTGTTAATAATAGCGAAGATAAGAAAACATGTTCATTCAAATAATCGAATGATTTCTATATTCGGATATTGTTCTTTGATTTTATCTTTATCTTTTTCTAACAATAATAATTTTAAATTCGGTCCCGCATCTTCTGTAAAATAGATTTCTAATCCTTCACGACGCAACTCCCAAATCTTATGCATGGCAGCAATGGTCTCAGGTAAGAAATAACAAATCGGCGGCCAACTACTCAACATAGTCGCATGCATAGTGAGCGCATTTGATTCTGCAGTTCCTGCCAGCAAAGAAAAATTTTTCGCATGAATTGCTTGTCGTAAAATCACCATGTCTCGCGCCACTTTTTTTGTCCAATTCCCATATAAAATACTGCTGTCTACGGTTCGTTGCATGGCATCACGGGATGAAATCATTTTTTCTTTTTCAGTGATAGAAAGAATACCGACATACAATTCAGGCCATTCATAAGTAAGTGGTTCAGCATAACTATCCATTCCATCCGCTTGCACACCCGCGCGCCACTCAACAAACCCTGTCCAAAAAGATCGTGCCGCACTGCCACTGCCTAATCTAGCCAGGATAGATAAATCATGTTTAGGCAGTTGCCAATCAAACAAATCATTCATTGCAGAAATGACTGAAGCAAAACCACAAGCTGATGAAGCAAGACCCGCAGCCACAGGAATATTCATCATGATGTCAATTTGTAAATGCCATTGTTTTTGTGGACGAAATAAATCTAAAAAGTCAGTGAGACGAACAACAAACGATGTATCACTCGGAAGCTCTTTGCCATTCAATGTAACCACGTCAGGCTGATCTTGATGCGGGATAAGACTTGTCATAGCTCCCTTATCGGGTAATGCAACCGACAAGCTGGATGTCATAGGAAGATTAAGTTCACTATCCCGTTTTCCCCAATATTTGCATAATGCAATGTTAGTGGGTGCAAATGCTAATCCTTTCTCATGCTTAGGTTGGTATCGCTCTTGAATGATTTTGGCCACGATGTCAGATTTTTTCACACTGAATTCCTTGTAATGTCATGGCGACAGGGATGAAGCTAAATGGTTCCCTCACTTTCATTGCTTTTTGTTCAATGAGAAAGTTGAGCTCTGAAGGATTAGATAATGATCCCAATCCAATGACACAATCACCCAAGCCAGAACCGGAAATTTTTGCTCCTTTTATCTCAGGTTGTTGACGCAATATTTCTACCGTATCGTGCAAGAGAGGCATACTCACCCCTAATGCTTCCATTAAACCTTGTTGATAATTAAATATTTCACCCAACTTTCCCCATTCTTCTCTACGAACAAGTTGGATACCTTCGCGGGCGCATTGCCCAATGCTTTGACAAAGGTGGCGGAAAAGCTCGGGATAAGGGGCAAATTGTGTTTGCACTTGTTTAATCGCTTCCACAGTAGGTGTTTTAAAACCGGCATACCATGCGACTAATGGATGAGTGACAGAAAATTTTTCCACGACCAGTGATTGCGCTTGATAGCCCACGATACCACCATAGACAGAGGCTGCGATATCTGCACCTGATCCCACTCCTTGAATTGAACGCACTACCTGACGTCCTTGACGCACAAGATCCAATGGAGAGAGTCGTTTATCTAACCACGTCACCAGCGTTGCAAGTGTGGCAACAGTTACCGCAGCAGATGAACCTAATCCCACTTTGTCAGAAAAATTTGATTCGATATGGATATCACAACCACGCTTTAACTTAGATTGATGCAACTTAAGCGCACCAAGAACAAAATGAAAAGGTTTTTCTATCGTGAGGTCAGTCACTGTCGTCACATGATGACCATGAAGGGTTGATTGAATGTGAATTTCCTTATCATCACGTGGAGTAAGCGTAACGGTGATACGTTTATCGACTGCACAAACCAAAGCGGGCTTACCATACAATACCGCGTATTCACCCAATAATATCAGGGAACCAGGTGCACTTGCTTTAAGCTGCATGTACGCCTCGTGTTTCGCCGGAAATCGGAATCACATTATAACCAAAGCGCGATGACAGAGAAGTAATGGCAGCATAATCTTCTAACATCACCAACACTGCTCCCGCTGATTCGCCTGCCACTGCTCCACTACCACATACTTTTGCCGCACCGCCTGATGATTCAATCTGAGAAATAAATTGTTGTACCGGCTCGGGTACGACACCAATCATCACCAATAATTCATGATTACGACGAACGGCTTCTTGCATACGTGTCCATGATTGCAGGTTAAGTGCTTCATCCATCGCTTGGGTGACAGCAGCAAATTCACTCTGCAATTGCGTGGATTTGAAATGAGTTGCAACTTTTTCTACACACTGTCCCGTTGTCGTAGCGGGTGTGCCAGTATTAATTAAATACATAGGCAGTGTAGGCACAGATCGTGTTTGTAATTCTGATCCATGCATATAAAGACAACCGCCATTCATGGCAATGCGCAAGTCTAACCCACTGGAATGACCATGCTGCATATTTTCCGCTTCCAATGCCAGTTGAAATAAGGTTTCTGCTGAAATAGGAGTTTGTAAATAATGCGAAACCGCTTGCATCACACTTAAGATAGTCGCAGCAGAAGAACCCATGCCGCAGCCTATGGGAATATCTGATTGCACATGTAACTTCACCCCATGCGGCAACGATACATTCAATGAGTCAGCTAACACACCGAGGGTAAATTGTGCTAATTCAAATGGCTTTTGCAAGACATCGCGAATACTATAATCACCGCGAATAAATCGATAATATTTTTGTTTAATTCTTGCTTTCAAATGACGCAACGCGTCAAAGCTTAATTGGCTATGATGAGCAAGATCAGATAAATCAAACAAGACTTGTGGGACTGCTTCCCGTGTTACCGTTGCTGTCACATAACGATTCACTGCCATCGCTAATGCAGGTTGTCCATACACCACTGAATGTTCACCCGATAAAATTAATTTTCCTGGTGCAAAAACTTTGACGGTGTTGTTATCAACACTGTCATCCCGGAATTTAGTGTCCCTCAACGAGCTTGCGAGCTTAGCAGTGCTTAATGTCCGGGACCCATCCTTCATCTCTCTCTGAGGTTCAGCAGAAATAGAACACTCTGCGCTTTCATACACACGCTTATGTTGTTGCATCTTCGCAAGACGAAACGCGCCTGTTTGATATTCAGGAACCACTTGCTCACTGCCGTCTTCTGCATAATGAAAGCGATAAAATGTTTCATATTCGTCATAGGATAAGAGAGTACGATTCGCCAACAAATCAGCGTGATACTTCGTCTGTAACACATCACGATACCCGGGCTGCACAACACCACTAAAATATTCGGCAACACAACCCGATCCATAACTATAAAAACCAATACGTTTGCCAGTTAAATCTTCTTTTGCTCTATCAAATAAAGACGCAAGGCTAATGTATAACGCAGCAGAATAACTGTTACCCAATCGACGTCCGTATTCTAAAGCGGATTGAATTTGCTTTGCTGTAATTTCTTCCGGCAATCGTGTTACTTCATTTACTTTCAATAAATGTTGATGTGCTTTTTCCACCAGTCTTGGAACAGGTGTGTGATAACAAAAGTAAGCATGATCGGCAAAGCTGCGGCCTGACAAAGATCGGTATTGTTCCCAACTTTTTTCCAGCATCATTAAATATAATTTGCTGGAATACTTTCCATCAACAACTGCTTCATGAGAATAATTTGGTCGCCAAAAATCCATGACGTTTTCTGTGACCACGCCATATTCTGGTTCCAATGCAAGCAAACGTGGATAAGCGGATAACACCATGGCAACGGCTCCGCATCCTTGTGACGATTCGCCGGGAGTCGCTAATCCATAGCGAGCAATATCGGATGCAATTAACAACACTTTCTTATTAGGATTTTCGCGCAAATAAGGCAACGCTAATTGGAGCCCTGCTGTACCACTGTAACAAGCTTGTTTTAATTCAACGATACGGCAACGCGGAGGTAATCCCAACAAACCATGTATATAAATTCCTGCTGCTTTCGATTGATCAATACTCGATTCCGTCGCAAAGAGCAGCATTTCAATGTCATTGACATCCACATTGGCAAGCGCTTTTAGAGCAGCATTCGCTGCCATTGTCACAATATCTTCACCTGGTGGCGGAACAGACATCATGTGTTGACCTAAACCCGAATAAAATTTATCAGGGTCGATTCCTCTTGCTTCTGCCAGTGTGGCAAGATCCAGTGCATAACGTGATGTGTAGATAGCTAATGTATCGATTCCCACTTTGATCACGATTCATCCCTCTTTTTTGACTAGACGCTCTAATTTCAAATGACTACGCATCAATTCGCCTTGATTAGTTTGAGCGGCAAGCAATGATAACTCGCCACACAACACCGCTGATGTAGCAATAATGGCAAGACGCCGCGCATTATAGCCAGGGTCGCGTTTTTCTAAACAACCTAGTAGGCGTAAATTCTCTTGGGCAAAATCCATGGTTTTTCCGCTACCAATGGCACCGACAATCACGTTAGGTAGCGTCACAGAAAAATATAATTCCTCTCCACGCACTTCAGCGTGCACGATGCCTTGCGAACCTTCAACGATGTTCGCTGCATCTTGACCGGTGGCAAGATAAAAACCGAGAAGTATGTTAGCAAAATGCGCATTGGCAGTTCGCAAACCACCCGCCACAATAGAACCTAATAAATTTTTCTTGATATTAAGATCAACGATTTTTTCAGGTGTGGTCCTCAAGAAACGTTTACATAGTTCGCGTGAGATCGTCACTTCAGCGACAACATTTTTACCCCGGCCTAAAATGCCATTCACGGCAGACACTTTTTTGTCCATGCAAAAATTACCTGTCACAGTCACATAACGAAGAGCGGGATACGTCTTTAAAATCCAGGTCAGCATGCGATCACTGGCCAGTGTCACCATGTTATGTCCTGCTGCATCACCCGTCAGTAATTCAAAGCGTAAATACAAAAGGGATCCGACAATTTGCGCATGCATATCGATTAATTTGGCAAACCGACTCGATGCACTAATGACAGTTTGTAAGGCTTCTTTTTGTTGCTGAATATCACGATAAGCACGATACACCTCTTCCACACTATCCGCTTCAACCAGCACGGAGCGTGTCATGCGCTCATCGATAAGCGTGGCTCGAATACCACCTGCTTGGGTACAAACCCGAGCACCACGGTGGGTGGAAGGCCATAAAGGGGTTTCAAGCGTAGCTAAGGGCAGGGGCACTTCGTCATTGACTTCGTGGCTCACGATCTTAACCGGACCCACCACACGCATAGGAATAGCGGCGATTTGCTGAGTCTCGCTTGATTCTGTGCCATTTTGATAGCTAGTCCGCCAGCGCATATTTTTCTTGAAATAAGTCAATCTAAGGGCTATAAAGGGCACCCATTCTACTGGAAAATGCGCTATGACAGCAACAGAATGCATCGCTCTCGAGCAAGTCATCTTAGTCGACGAGCAAGATAGAGACATTGGCGTAGCTGAAAAGCTCCTTGCACACCAAAAAAACTTACTCCATCGCGCCTTTTCCGTTTTTATCTTTCGTCAATCCCCAGGCTCTCATTTGGAATTATTGCTACAACAGCGCGCGCTGCATAAATACCATTCGGGCGGACTTTGGACCAATACGTGTTGCTCACATCCCCGTCCCGGTGAAACGGTGATTGAGGCTGGTCAGCGCCGACTACGTGAAGAATTAGGGGTAGTCACCCCCCTCGCTGACAATGGCTGGTTTCAATACAATGCGCATTTCTCAAATGGCTTATCGGAAAACGAAATTGATCATGTGTTGGTAGGTAGGATGGACCTTGAGACGCCCATTGAGCCTAATCTGGAAGAAGTGCACACCTACCGCTGGATTACCTTAGCTGATTTACAGCAAGAATTGAGTGCTCACCCAGAGCATTTCACACCATGGCTTGCTAAGGCACTCGAGTTGGTGCGAGTGTAGAATGATACACAGGAAATTTCTGACATAAGTTCATAGCTTCTTTTTTAATACGTGCAACCGTCGCTTCGTTTTTTATGTCGTCCAATACATCACACATCCAATTGGCGACTTGTTCACATTCTTTTTCTTTAAATCCACGCGTTGTCACAGCCGGTGTACCAATACGTATGCCGCTAGTGATAAAAGGTGATTGAGGATCATTGGGAACAGCATTCTTATTAGTCGTAATATTAGCTTGACCTAATACGGCTTCAGCTTCTTTGCCCGTCATTTTTTTGTCAATTAAATCGACCAAAAATAAATGATCATCCGTTCCACCGCTCACGATTTTATAACCACGCTGTATCATAGTTTTCGCCATGACGCGTGCGTTATTCAATACTTGTTGCTGATAGGTTTTAAATTCTGGCAACAAGGCTTCATGAAAAGACACGGCTTTTGCCGCAATCACATGCATGAGTGGTCCGCCTTGTCCGCCAGGAAACACTGCGGAATTCAGCTTTTTTTCTAGATCAGGATTGGCTTTTGCTAGAATCATGCCGCCACGTGGTCCACGTAATGTTTTATGCGTGGTCGTGGTAGTCACATCGGCGATATTGACTGGCGAAGGATATAGTCCAACGGCAATGAGTCCTGCGACATGCGCAATATCTGCCATCAGATAAGCCCCTATGCTATCTGCTATGTCACGGAAACGCTGCCAATCGACAATGCGTGAATAAGCAGAAAAACCCGTCACAATGAGCTTGGGTTTGTGTTCTTTTGCCAGACGTTCCGCTTCATCATAATCAATCTCACCGGTATCAGGATGAATACCATAAGAATAAAATTTATAAAGTTTGCCAGAAAAGTTGACTGGCGAACCATGCGTTAAATGACCGCCATGGGCAAGACTCATTCCCAGCACCACATCGCCTGGCTGAATCAGCGCAGCATACGCTGCGCTATTTGCTTGTGAACCGGAATGCGGCTGCACGTTTACATAATGGGCGCCAAATAATTTCTTTGCTCTTTCTATCGCTAAATTTTCTGCGATATCAACAAATTCACATCCACCGTAATAACGTTTTCCTGGATAACCTTCTGCATACTTATTCGTGAGCACTGATCCTTGCGCTGCTAATACATTAGGGCTCGCATAGTTTTCCGATGCAATTAATTCAATATGATCTTCCTGACGTTCTTTTTCATTTTCCAAAGCTTGCCAAATAGCAGGATCAAACTCGCGTAAGGATTGAGAAGGAAACATAAGTGTTACCCTTTTAATTGTGAATTGTCTAAAACGGCTTGAGCTTGTTGTTCGCGGTGTTTACGAACTGCCTCACGATATTCAGGATATTTATTTCCTAGTATGTTGGCGGCAAAAATTGCGGCATTAATGGCGCCCGCTTTACCCACAGCGAGTGTGCCGACCGGAATGCCCGCTGGCATTTGTACAATGGATAAAAGAGCATCTAATCCGTTGGCAAACGTAGAAGAAGGCATGGGAACTCCCAACACGGGTAACAATGTTTTTGCTGCGACCACACCAGGAAGATGAGCAGCACCCCCGGCAGCAGCGATAATGACTTCTACCCCACGCTCTTCTGCTGATTTTAAATACTCAAACAAAGCATCTGGTGTGCGGTGTGCAGATAAAGCCCGGGCTTCGTGAGGAATAGTTAATTTTTCGAGCATGAGGCTCGTTTCTTCCATGATTGCCCAATCTGATTTTGATCCCATGATGATAGAAACTAGCGGTTTTGCCATAAAAAATTCCTGCTAAGTTAATGAATAAAAGATGGGCGGCATCATAGCAGAATATTTAGGTCGGTTCATCTTCTAACCTCTTCTCAGTGATTTAACTGAGCGCTCCCATGTCATCCCGGAATTTAGCACTGCTCAGTGAGCTTGCGAGCCCCCGTTTAAAAACATAACGGGGCAAGCTTAGCAGTCGCCCACCTCTGTCATCCCGGAATCGCTCAGTAAAAAACACTTCGCGTTTCCGGGATGACAGTGGGCGCTCAGTAAAAAACACTGCGCACTTCCGGGATGACAGGGGAGAAATTAATGCCTAAAACACCGCTTTCCCGTAAAGACCATTGCAATTCCGTGTTCATTACATGCAGCAATCACTTCCTCATCACGCATAGACCCGCCTGGCTGAATGATAGCTCGCACACCCGTCTTTGCAATGCGATCGATACTGTCACGAAAAGGGAAAAAAGCATCTGACGCCAAAATCGTACCGTGAATTTTTTCACCTGCCTTACGGACAGCCAGATCCACCGCATCAATACGTGATACTTGCCCTGCACCTATGCCTACCGTCGCATTGTGTTTTGCAATCAAAATGCCATTTGACTTAATATGTTTTAAAATACGCCACGCAAATAACATGGCCTCTTTATCTTCTTGAGTCGGCGCAGCATTAGTCACCAGCTTTAAATCACTTTCCTTAATTACTTGGCCATCTTTTTCCTGCACTAACAGGCCTCCCGAGATAAATTTCATCTCCCAGGAAGCAGAGGTTTGTTTAGGTAATTCGAGGACGCGCAAATTAGGTTTAGTCGCTAATATCGCTAAGGCGTCGGCAGAATACTCAGGCGCTAAAACCACTTCAAAAAAAATCTTCGCTATGGCTTCCGCGATATGCTTAGTACAAGGGCGATTAAGCGCAATAATCCCGCCAAACGCAGACCGTGGATCGGCTTGATAGGCTTGCTCAAAAGCTTCTTCAATCGTGTTCGCTGTTGCTGCTCCACAAGGATTCGCATGTTTGACGATGACACAAGCGGGTTCGTCAAATTCATTCACACAAGTTAAAGCGGCTTCGGTATCGAGAATATTATTATAAGAAAGCGGCTTACCTTGATATTGATGCGCAGTCAAAACTCCGGATTGAGCTTGGCTAAATTGATAAGCACAGGCTTTTTGATGTGGATTTTCGCCATATCTTAATTCAATCGTTTTTTTAAATTGCAAATCAAGATGCTCGGGGCAGATAGGTTCAGGATCATGATTGCCAAACATGTGGTGATCTTTTGATGTCATTTGTCTTTGCTGAAGAAAATAATGATGAATCATGGCATCGTATTGTGAAGTTAAAGCAAACACTTTTTCTGCCAATCGTTCACGAGTATCAAACTGTAAACCTTTATGTTCACGTAATTCTGCTAATACAAGCTCATAATCGAGAGGGTCTGTGACTACCCCTACCCAGGCAAAATTCTTAGCTGCCGCCCGCACCATGGTAGGCCCCCCAATATCGATATATTCAACCGCCTCGTCCCATGTCATGCGTTTATTTTTGCTGGCCTCAGCAAAGGGATAAAAATTCACCACCACTAAATCAATCCAATCAATGTTGCGTTTAGCTGCTTCTTTTGCATGCTGATCACGCCGGCCTAATATGCCGCCGTGAATATGGGGATGTAATGTTTTCACACGCCCATCTAGTATCTCAGGGACGCCGGTAATGTCTTCCACTTGTTTATGGATTATTTTTGCTTCTCGCAACATCTGGCTGGTACCGCCAGTTGAAATGATTTCTACGCCTAATTGATGGAGTGCTTGGGCAAAAGGAACAATACCGCTTTTATTCGAGACTGATAGTAAAGCGCGCTTAATGGGGGTGATAGTCATGAGGCCCTCGTTTTATATTAAATCGACAGATTAATTGAATCGGCCTATTATAGCGTCTCGTAAAAATTTAGAAATACGGTTGCATCATCTTTAAGCAAGTCCAACAAAGAGCAAGGCCATACCATGAAAACATTCAATTATCGTATTTTTGGACTGTTTATTTTTATCATTCTTAGCTGGGGAATGGCTTGGCCCATCAATAAAATTGGCTTAATGTACATGTCACCCACTTGGTATACTGCGATACGCTTAATCGTAGGTACTGCGACAATGATGCTGCTTGTCATTGCCATCGGAAAATTTGCGCTGCCTAAACGCAAAGATTATCCCCTCATTGTGATCATTGGTTTATTGCAAATCAGTATTTATATTTTATTGGCAAACATCGGCTTAAAACATCTACCCGCCGGCCGTTCTTCTTTGCTTGCTTACACTACCCCCTTATGGATCATGCCAGCAGCCACCTTGTTTTTTAACGAAGAAACGGGATGGTTACGTTGGTTAGGATTTATATTAGGCGTCGGAGGACTTCTCATTTTATTAAGTCCCTGGGAGTTAAACTGGGCAAGCTCAGATGTTTTATTTGGTGCCGCCATGCTCTTGCTCGCTTCACTTTGCTGGGCTATCTCCATGTTATGCGCCCGCTATATGCAATGGACAAAATCACCGTTAGAACTCATACCCTGGCAATTATTAATTGGCACTATCCCCATCGTGATTTTAGCTTGGTGGCAAGAACCTGCGATGAACATCACCTGGAATATGCCTTTAGTATTGTCGCTAGTTTACACAGGGATTTTAGTCACAGGAATTTCTTATTGGGTGGGACTAATCATTAATAAAGAATTACCTACTCTCGTTGTTTCACTTGGTTTTTTATTAGTTCCCGTGTTTAGTCTTATTGTTTCTGCTATCTCTATGCAGGAAGCCATTACTCTCCCCACCATAGCTGCAATGGTATTGATACTAGGTGGTATTGTCTGTGTCGTCATCTAGGCTCTCTTTAGCCAAAGATACATATTACATTGATAGTAAGCAATCCCTTGAACCGAAACAACATAGTGAAAAGACGCTCTATTTGCTCACAGGTTTTTTTGATGCTTTTTTTATGGGAGGAGCATCCATTCTGTTTTTTTTCGCTTCAATAATTCTCGTCAAGCAACATAACCACCCCTATTTTGCAAAGCTTATATTTTTGTTGAGCTTTCTGGTGAATTTTCCGCATTTTTTGCTTTCTTATCAATTGCTATATATCGATTTTCGTCATTTTATTTTTTCTAAGTTATCGTTTTTTTGGGCTGGGATTATCGTACCCCTACTTCTTATTGGCTCGTTGATTTTATCTTCTTATTTTAATCCTATTTCATCTCTAGGATATTTTGTTAATGCCTTATATTTCTTTGTCGGATGGCATTATATCAAACAAATATTTGGAACCATCATAGTCACAAATGCCTTACAAAAAATCTTTTATAACAAAATTGAACGATGGTGTTTGCAAGCTAATCTTTATATGCTTTGGAGTATTTCTTGGGTATGGACCAATATAGATAGTTACCCACAAATTTTTGAGGGAATTATTTATAGTGGTTTGAATTTTCCTGGGCGTTATATGCTATATTGCTTTGGGGCAATTATTATAACTTTGGTTCTTGTCATTATAACTCATTTAAAAAAACATCTTAAAGAAAGAAGTAAACCTTCCTTGACTGCTTTAATCGCTTTTATTGCGTCTTATTTTTGGTTTATACCTCTATTTTATAATCCCATATTTTTCCCCTGCATTGCATTTTTTCATTCACTACAATATCTCCCTTTTGTGTGTGCTGTACGCCGTAATAAGATTAAAAATGAACTTGTTAAATTAAATCCGGAAGTGCGAAGCAAGGTCTATTTCATTCGTCATTATGGGTATTTGTTTTTTTCTGTTGTTTTGGGTGCTATTTTATTTTATTTCTTACCTAAGTATCTTGACCAAATGAATTTTTTTGATTTTGATCTTTATGGTCCCACTGTCGTGATGTTTTATTTTGTTATTTTTTTGAATATTCACCATTATTTTATTGATAATGTTATTTGGAAGAAAAATAATGAGGAAATGCAAAAATACTTATTTCAAAATAGGTAACTTATATCCCCACATAAGGGGGTTCGAGCCCACCATTTTGATAGCAATAAATTAATATGTTGGGCGGCATGTTCTGATAATTCTATTGAATTAAGTGCAGTAGCAGCAGTTTGTAATGATGATAGCTTGATTAAATCAGTTTGCAATAAAGAGCATATTTCATCGATATGATTAGTTAAATAAAACACCGCATGATTATATTTGGCAATTGATATATGAAATGCGGGGAGATAGCTTGCACACAATATGCCAGCTAATTTTTCAGAAAAAATATTCTTATATCCTAAAGCTATATGTTTTTCATGCGATGGCATGATAGAGCAGACATTATTGCCATTTGCAATTTTTTTGCATAGAGCTAACGTTGCACTATAATCAATATAATTTAATTGTAATAAATCAGTTTTGTTGATTAGAGAATAGTTTTGATGTGATTTTTTTACAATGCGCCAAAGCTCTCCTATGTGATTAGGTTGGCTACTCAGATAATTTGTAATGCCATTAAATAATAAAGGTATAGCATCACTTAAAGATTCTTTATGATTTGTATTAAAATCTACATTAACTAATTTCAATAAATCCTCGACGAGCGTATCTTCATGGAATTGATCTAAATTGAGGCATTGCAAAGTAGAGATAAATTGAATATCAATATCATATTGATTAGCAATTTGTGTTAATTCAAATTCATGTTTTTTAGCACGTGATTTAATCGCTCTAACATAAACTTTTAATGCTTGTTTAGATAAGGTACCTTTTAAATACTGTGCAATACCATAGATGATATAATTCGGTAATGGAATTTGATGTTTGATGATTGGTTTAATTGTTTTTGAAAGTGTTTTTATCCATGGGATCAAATTAATAAATGATTGTCTTGATAATAATTCATCAGGATGCAATTCATGATCAATTTGTATATGCTCAATCATGCAAGTTTCAGGAATCGTGACCTTAGGATCCGTTAATGAATATTTCTGATTTTTTTCATCAATGCCATAACGTGTACTACCAAACATACATGCACCTGTATGGAATACAGCGACCGGTAAATAATTATCAGCTTCGGGGAGATAATTTTTATGTGTATCTTTATTGCATGTCCATAAATATATATAGGCGCCGCCAGTAGGGCGTTCTTGATTCAAAAATGCTACAGGGAAATAAATTTCATCCTGATTTAATAGATTACTGAATGTGTCAATATGAGGCAAAAATGATGTTTTTATCGTTATACCATGGTTTGTATAAGTTAATTCATCATCGCAGGAGAAGAGTAATTTCCATAATTTTAGGTTCTGCCTAAAGCGATACCGCCTTTTTTTTATTTCACTACCACTATCAGACATGTGCACGCGATAATCTGTTACATCAATCTTTTTTCCAAAGTAATAAATAACATTGTCATCATCAAGTTTATTTTCTTTTAATAAGGTTATGCCTTGTGGTAATTGATTAATGATTAGCCTATTATTGCTCTGATTTCCTAGAAGGAGCTTTGCTCGCATAATTATACTCGTTTATGTATATAAGTTTAGTGACCCCAATGTAGTGCGACGCCATCCTCTGCCCGAGTATGACGGCGGCTAGGAAGGGAAAAAAGAAGTTTCAACTTTTTTTTCAATCATAGCAATGGCTTCAACTAACGCCTGGCCTTCTAATTGTTGAACCCGCGCTTTCAATTTTTCAGGTGTATCTCCATCAAGCACTGCGCATTTTTTTTGTATGACAATAGGGCCTGCGTCTACCTCAGCCGTAACATAATGGACAGTGCATCCGGTTTCTTTCACACCCGCTGCCATCACCGCACGATGCACCTCTAAATCCATTTTTCCCGCGAAAGCAGGCAATAATGAAGGATGAACATTAATAATTTTATTTGCCCACGTGGTGACAAAATCAGTTGAGAGTATGCGCATATAACCAATTAAGACAATAAGATCGACAGCATGCTGCTTCAGCAATAAAGAAAGATGATGATCGTATTGTTCACGCGTTAAACCTTGAGGATTCACAAATTGCGTAGCTAGTGTATAAGATTTCGCACGTTCGAGTATGCCTGCTTCTACTTTGTTGCTAATCACAATTTCAATAGAAGCCGCTAAACGTTGCTGTAAAATGGCATCCACAATAGCGGTTAAATTGGTTCCACGAGTAGAACCTAATATGCCTAATCGTATCATTGGTCTCTTAGCCTGCGCATATCATCCACTCGACGCTGTATCAATCTATCAGTCCCAATATCATTGCGATGAAATAAAGGACCACTGATGCCGCACACTTCTTTTTCAGCAATTTCTTCTGCTGCCGAGATGGAATCCGCTACGCCCACATAAGCCGCTGTACGTGATCCTGTTGCATAAATTTTTCCATCGACTGCGTGCACTGAGGCTAAATACAATCGGCATTTATTTTTCACGGCACTGATATCGATAACCACATCTTTGCGAGGCGCATCCGGATAACCTTCTGGCACAGCATATTTACACACGGTGGCTTGTTGCGAAAAACTCACTTGATTCGTTGATAAATGGCCTGTTACTAATGCTTGGCAAATGGAAAGAAAATCAGATTCTAAGATAGTGAGCACATTCAAGGCTTCAGGATCACCAAACCGTGCATTGAATTCGATGACATACACGCCTTGTTTAGTCGCTATAAAACTACCGTATAAAATGCCAATATAGGTTTCTTTTAATTCCGTCGTCAAAGCGCGAATCACAGCTTTATTAATTTGTAATGCTTGTTTAACATCTTCTTTTGTCAAAAACGGTAGGCTATGATTCGCGTCAGAATAACTCCCCATGCCTCCCGTATTGGGTCCTCTATCATCCACAAAAGCTCGCTTATGATCTTGCACAATCGGCATAGGCACCACGTGTTCTCCATCACAAAAACACATGAACGAAAATTCTTGCCCAATTAATTTTTCTTCGATGACAAATGACTGTCCCGCAGCAAGAATCTCCTGACAAAATTGCATTGCTGCAGAAAAAGAATGCAAATGATCACCCGCCACTTTGACTCCTTTACCGCCCATGAGACCATTTGCTTTAACAACATAACAACCTTCACCAAGCTCTTCGAGAAATGCCTCAACGCCGTGCATATCATGAAATGTTTTGTAACGCGGCAATCCTGATATGCGATATTTTTGCATGAGTTCACGGGCAAATCCTTTGCTCGTTTCAATTTGTGCTAATTTCTTTTTAGGACCTACGGTGGGAATTGAGATGGCCCACAATGCATCAGCTAAGCCTTTTTCGAGTGGCGCTTCCGGACCAATGATAGCAAGATCGATTTGCCATTCTTTGGCTAGCTTCGTCATAGCAGCGGTATCCATGATATCTCCGACCCAATATTGATGGGCCATTTGTTTAATCCCAGGATTCAATGTCGTACCGCAACAAAAAATAGCGGGTTGGTTGCTAGAACGATGTAATGCCACTGCAATAGCATGTTCGCGTGCGCCCGATCCTATGATTAATACATTAGTCATTTGCGTTCCTCTTAGTGAAAATCCTAGCGCACTTAGAAAAAATACTTTATCTGAACCTGCTGTCATCCCGGAATTTAGCACTGCTCGGCGAGCTTGCGAGCCCCCGTTTAAAAACATAACGGGGCAAGCTTAGCAGTCGCCCATCTCTGTCATCCCGGAATTTAGCACTGCTCGGCGAACTTGCGAGCCTTAGCAGTGCTTAATGTCCGGGACCCATCCCAACTTTTGCACAAGATTATGGATGGGTCCCGGACAAGCGCTTCGTAAAAAACACTTCGCGCTTTCCGGGATGACAGTGGGCGCTTCGAAAAGACACTCGCGCTTTCCGGGATGACAGTGGGCGCTTCGAAAAGACACTCGCGCTTTCCGGGATGACAATGACGACTAATCACCCCTCTTTTCCAGGGATTTAATTATCTAACCCTTCCCTCTCTCCTGTTCGCGCTGCTTTTCCAATTTCTGTATTTTATCTTCTGTAATGCCGCCACAAACATAATCACCGTCCATACACGCCATGCAAGGCCGGGTAATGTGATGTTGTCCACGACGTGTCACCGCTTCCACTAAATCATCTTGAGTTTGATACAACAACAAATCGACTTTTAAATAATCACGGATTTGTTCTTCTGTATCATTTGCGGCAATTAATTCTCGACGCGAGGGAATGTCGATACCATAAAAACATGGATTTTTAATTGGCGGACAGGAAGACACAAAATAAATT
Source organism: uncultured Gammaproteobacteria bacterium (assembly GCA_963711205.1). Lineage (GTDB taxonomy): Bacteria > Pseudomonadota > Gammaproteobacteria > DSM-16500 > DSM-16500 > Aquicella. The sequence goes on along the minus strand of CAVQDE010000001.1, from coordinate 629,856 downwards.
TCTTTTGCTCCAAACTCACGCACCATTTTGACAATTTCACGCGATGTCGTGCCACGTACAATACTGTCATCGACAATCAATACTTTTTTATTTTCGATTTCTGTTTTTTGTGGAGTTAATTTGTAACGCACATTGCGTGAGCGTGCTTTTTGATTTGGCATAATAAAAGTACGGCCAATAAAAGGATTTTTATACAACCCTTCGGAATAACGCACACCTAATTCATGCGCAAAAGAAAGCGCAGCGGTATTGGCCGTAAACGGCGCGGGAATCACCACATCAGGCACAACATCGGGATAAGTTTGCTTCCATAGCCGCGCGAGATTTTGTCCCATGCGTAAACGGGATCGATAAACACTGACTCCATCTAGCGTAGAGTCAGGACGAGCAAAATAAACATATTCAAAAACGCATGGTCTGAACTCTCTTGTCTCGACCACCTGGCGAAATAATTTTCCCGCTTTATTCACATAAGCGACTTCACCCGGTTGTAAATCACCTTGCGGTTCAAAACCCAATGCATAAAATGCCGTCGTTTCCGATGCAAATATATAATCGCTGGTTCCATCTTCACGTTTACGCTCACCCCAAACTAAAGGTCGAATGCCGTGAGGATCACGAAACGCAACTAATCCTTTACCTATCACTAAACTCACTATCGAATAAGCACCTTCCACTTTATCAAAAATATGCTTAACCGCACGGCAAAGCTGCTGAAAAAATGCTGCATCATCATGATCCTCATAAGATCCCACAGCAAGACTATCAGCCAGCATAAGCAACAATGCTTCCGAATCTAAGGATGAATTTAAATGCCGGTGTTGTTTTAAAATAATGTCATCGGCTAAAGCTTGGTAATTCACTAAATTACCATTATGTGCTAGCGCAATTCCTCGCGGGCTGCCCACCCAAAGTGGTTGAATATCTGCTTCACTATAACCCCCTGCCGTTGGATAACGCGTATGAGCGATGCCCATATTTCCTTTGAGCGGCAACAAATCATCGCGTGTAAAAATCTCACGCACTAAACCTAACCCATGCTTTGGATAAAAACGTTCCTCGCAGGTTAAGATACCCGCTGCATCTTGTCCGCGATGCTGTAGATGAATAAGACTATCATACAGCTCTGCTGCAACGGGTTCATGACTGTAAATACCAACAATACCGCACATAGTAAGTTATGTTTCTCCTAAATACTTAACTGTCATCTCGGAAAGTGCGAAGTGTTTTTTACGAAGCACTTGTCCGGGATGACAGTGTAGAAATATCATCCCAACCATCCCGCTATATTTTTCATAATGCGTTTATCAATCGGACCAGGCTGTGCTGCAAATGAAAATGACTTGCCGGTAATCATTTCATATAGCTGAATATAACGTGAGGACAATGTCACAATTAAATCTTCCGGCGCTTCAGGTAATATTTTGTCATTATAAGGATCACAATGATCTACGAACCATAAGCGTAAAAATTCTTTATCAATATTCTCAGGTTCTTTCGCTTGTGCAAAACGTTCAGCATAACTCGCCGCTAACCAATAACGACTAGAATCAGGCGTGTGAATTTCATCGGCGATCACAATGCGGCCTTCTGCGTCACGTCCAAATTCATATTTCGTATCGACTAAAATCAATCCGTGTTTGGCAGCGATGTCAGAACCAAATTGGAAAAGTTTGAGTGCAGCAGCGCTTGCCTCATCCCACTCGGCTTGCGTCAACCATCCTTCTTCAATAATTTCTTTTGGACTGATAGGACGATCATGATCTTTATCTTTGGTCGTAGGAGTTAAAACAGGCATCGCTAAGCGTTGGTTTTTTCGCAACCCTTCTTCGAATTGAATACCGCAATAGTTGCGCACACCTTTATTATATTGCGTCCAAAGTGATGTGCTGGTGGTACCAGTGATGTAACCACGCACAACAAACTCGATAGGAAAAATACGACATTTTTTACCAATCACGACATTGGGATCAGGCACGGCAATGAGATGGTTAGGCACGATATGGGCAGTTTGCTCAAACCACCAAGCACTCGTGAGATTCAATACTTGGCCCTTATAAGGCACAGCAGCAATCACGCGATCAAAGGCGCTTTGTCTATCGGTGGTCACCAGTATGATCTTGTCACCTAAGTCATAGGTATCTCGCACTTTCCCTTGATATTTTTGACCAAATGAAAAATTGGTTTCAGTTAAACAATAAGGCAATCCAGCACGGATTGCGTCGGAATAATGATTAAATATATTGGTAGTAGTCATGGGCGTATGGGTTAAAAATAATATTAGTTGAAAGAATCTTGTCTAGTTGGTCCGCTATATTACCCTTTTCGCTAAAAAAATGCCACAACACACCGTGTTGAATATTGCTAACTCCTTGAATTGCAAAATGATCTTTCAAGGTTTGGCGTTTTTGTTGACCGATGACATCTTCGCGTGCACGTACCAGAAAAGCCGCGGCATGGTCGTTTCGATCTTGCGATGAGGGGTTAATTTCAATTTCTTTGCGTTCGTTATAAAGCACACCACTTTGCTTTATTTGCGAAAAAACAGCAAAAGAATCACATTGAATTTCCCAGTGGATTTGTCGCTTTACAGTAACAGGAAAACCAAGTTGACGAAGCGTGTTTTGCACAGTCAGTGCATGATTATCGGTAATCATGAGTTCAACCACACACTCATAATTCTGATCCGGTTTTTGATAATGCGGTGTCGCTGTCCGGCGTGGGTAATAGTAAAGTGGAGGCGTCTCAACACGTTGGCCTTCCACAATATAATCGCGCATGGATTGAAAAATGGGATCGCCACTCACCGTACGTTCGGGATGAGGCATCATGGCCATTACATTTCCTGTTTTATTGGAAATAGCTGCGATGTTACGCAGTGATCCATTGGGATTTACCGGGAAATGATCAATGATCTTGCCTTCCGCATCACAATATTGAAATACATTTAATCCTTGTTGTTCGATTTCTTGCAGCAAAACTTCTGTCATGACAAAACGACCTTCCCCATGCGCAACAGGAACAGTCAAAAGAGTTTGGGGTGAGAGATGGCGAGTAAATGCGTTACGTTGATATTGATCAGAAAGACGCATAGTCACCCATGCATTGTAATAACCGGTTCCGAGAATTTTGCCGTGCGCCGTGCGTTTATTCTCGGTCAACACCATTCCCAGTTTATTATTTTCTAAACCGGGAACTAATCCTGTTTCCACAAGAATTTGTGCGCCATTACAAATGCCTAATATAGGCTTACCCAGCTCACTTTGCGCTTGCATTTCTTGCATGACGGGATCGAGTGCCGCAATGATGCCGGCACGCGATCTATCTTCATATGAAAATCCACCGACAATAATAAAACCATCCATCTCGCGCAATTTTTCTCGCGATTCATTCCATAAAAATTCGACCGGTTCCATACCAGCTCGTTTTACAGCAAGCATGGTTTCTCGTTCACAATTCGAACCTGGGAATTGAACCACCGCAATACGCATTAGACTAACCTCACTTCAGGTTTGCCGCTGATAACTTTGCCTATTTCGTAAAGTGGGAAAGCAGGGAATTCTTGCAATGCTGCTTTCATTGCACTCACTTCATTAGGCGACACAATCATGATAAGACCCACACCCATATTAAAAGTGCGATACATTTCCGCATCATTTAATTGACCCAATTTGTGCAATACCTGAAAAATGGGTAACACAGGACAACCCGTCTTTCGAATCTCAACAGCGCAATGGGCGGGAAGAATGCGAGGAATATTTTCAAGCACGCCGCCGCCTGTAATATGCGCCATCCCTTTGATGTGGATATGTTTCGCTAACAAATGTAAGACGGGTTTGGTGTAATTGATATGTGGGACTAACAATGCTTCACCGACTGATTGGTTGAGTTCGGGTAATGTTGAATCTACCGTGTAACCACCCACTTCGAAAAATAATTTACGCGCTAATGAATACCCATTGGTATGCAATCCACTAGAGGGGAATGCCATCACCACATCACCCACGTCAATATCTTTGCCTAAAATCGCTTTATCTTTTTCAACGACGCCCGTGATTACACCGACTAAATCATGTTCACCGGGAAGATAAGTACCAGGCATTTCGGCGGTTTCACCCCCTACTAAAGAAATGTCATTCTCTCGACAAGCTTGCACCATTCCCAGAACGATTTGCTCAATCACTTCGGGCTTTAAACGATCATTCGCAATGTAATCAAGCAAGGTAAGAGGCTTTGCTCCCAACACAATAATGTCATTTGTCGTTGCACTGACGAGATCCATTCCTATGGTGTCAAATTTCTGCATCATCTTTGCCACCATCATTTTAGTTCCAACGCCATCTATGCTTTGCACTAAAACAGGGTGGGAGTAATCCTGCATAAGCGGTTTGAGATCAAACATCGCGCCAAAACTGCCAATGTCAGTGAGAACGTGCGAAGAAAATGTGCTTTCCACCGCTTTTTTAATACGACGCACCGCTTCGTTACCCGCTTCTATATCAACACCCGCTGACTTGTAATCAACACCCGCCATGATATGACCTCTTTGTTAATGAAACCTCAACTATCATCCCAGAATTTAGCGCTGCTTAGCGAGCTTGCGAGCCTTAGCAGTCGCGCCCCACCCTGTCATCCCGGAATTTAGCGCTGCTTAGCGAGCTTGCGAGCTTAACAGCGCTTAATGTCCGGGACCCATCCCGACTTTTGCACAAGAGCACGGATGGGTCCCGGACAAGCGCTAAGTAAAAACCACCGCGCTTTCCGGGATGACAACTGGAGTGAGGAGGTTACAACAATTTCGCTCTCAATCCATTTTCCCACGCATGTTTTGCTTCACTGATCTGCACATCAATGACACCATTGATTTGCAAACGCGGTTCAGCCATCGTTTCGCCTAACGTAATAACAGAGACACCCTGTTCTGCAAACAATGCTCTCAGTGCTTTCATTTTGTCGCGTGCCACTTCAAGCACAAACCCGCCTGTCTCACTAAATAATTTTTTCTCTGTGGACAAGTCACCCGGAATTTCAACTTTGGCGCCAATTTGACGTTTAAAACTCATCTCGGCTAGAGCGACTGCGACACCACCTTCAGAAATATCATGGGCAGATAAGATAAAACCTGATTGTATCGCCGCATGAACCGCGTCGATTTCGCGAGCGAAAAGAGATAAATCCGGTTTAGGGACTTGCATTCCTAACTCATGATGTAACTGATAATAGACGCTGCCACCACATTCATCTTTACGTTCGCCAATTAATACCAACTGGGATTCCGAACGTTTCAAATCATAGGTCACAACATTTGTCGCATCTGGCAATGAACCCAAACAACTAATCATGGGACTAGGAGGAATTGCGCCCTGCGCTGACTCGTTATAAAAAGAAACATTCCCCGCAATGACAGGTAAAGTTGCCTTGGGATGATCTTTCACCTTCACTGCACGGCAAGCATCAACAATTCCACGTACAGATTCAACAAACTGATTCATTTGTTCCGGTTTTTCTGGATTTCCAAAACATAAACAATCGGTAATCGCAAGCGGTGTTGCGCCAACCGCAACGACATTGCGTACGGATTCAACTACCGCATTCACACCACCCCAATAGGCATCGATTTTGTTATACCGGGGATTTTGATCGAGTGATAATGCGATCCCAGTTTTACGAATTTCATTGGGATAGTTATCGTCATTAAAAGGCGCCATGACACCCGCATCAGCCCAACCTGCTTCTATCACTGTTCGCCCTTGAACTTGTTTATCATAGGTTTCAAAAATGGGTGCACGGGAAGCAATATTTTCATGTGCTAATAATTGTAATAACACCGCATTAAAATCTGTGGGTGTGGCAATCACTGGCTCAGTAAGTGCCTGTGTCGCAGGGTGATAAGGACGATCGTAAAGAATGCCTTTGGTAACATCATGCGCTTTAGCATGAACTAATTCTTGTCCACGGTAATTCACCACATACATGCCATCCGTGCGAATTTTACCAATAACAGCGGCACATGCACCTTGAGACACTTCAGGTAAAGCAAACGTTTTATTGTAATGAGTGAGTAGGGTATCCACTAATTCTGGCGGCACTACCCACATAAACCGTTCTTGTGTTTCAGAACATAACACCACTGCCGGCAACAAATCTGCCATACTGGTTGGCACTTGTTCAAGATCAATCTCTGCGCCATAACCACCTGTTTCCGCTAATTCCACGCTCGCGCAAGCAATTCCACCTGCGCCTAAATCTTTGAAGCCGACTTTATCCAGCAGCTTTTTTTCGCGGAGTAAACGGAATAAAGCATAATTGGCTTTCAAGATATGCCGTTGCAAAAAGGCGTTTGGTTCTTGCACTGCACCTTTATTTCTTTCTTTATGTTCTTCAAGCAATGTCGATGAAGCAAACGCCGCTCCACCAAACCCACTATTGTCCGTAGGCTTGCCGACGAGAATAAATACGTAATTATCAGCATGAAGAGGCGCATAGGAATGAATCACGTGATCTTCGCGCACAACGCCAAGTGTCACGACTGTTACTAAACAATTTTCATTATAAGCAGCATCATAATAAACATCGCCTGCTAAATTTGGCACGCCGATAGGATTGCCATATCCTGCGATACCACTCACCACCCCATCATGTATCCAATGCGTTTTTGGCCTATCGATTTCACCAAAACGTAAACTATCTGCTATCGCAATCACTTCGGCACCCATACAACAAACATCACGCACATTACCACCGACACCTGTCGCTGCGCCTTCATAGGGGACAATTTGCGAGGGATGATTATGCGATTCATGGCTCACCACTACACCATAACGCACACCTTGATCATCGGTTGCAACCGCCACAATCCCAGCATCTTCTTTCGCCCCTAAAATGACATGCGGCCCTTGGGTAACGAATTGTTTGAGATGTTTGCGGCTACTTTTATAAGAACAATGTTCTGATCCCTGAATGGACCACAACACGCATTCCGCAAAGGTAGGCGGCCGTTTTAACAAAGCGTGCTGGATAGTAAGAGCTTCGTCTACTGTCAGGCTAAGGTGATACTGTTGAAGGACTTTCTCAATCTCATCGCGTGAAAGCTTAGAAAAATCAATGATGTCAGGTGTCTGCTGCATGACAGGCCCAGGCCCTAATCTAGTAGTAAATTTGGCCCTAAGATAGCGGTGTTTAGAGGTAAAAGCAACGCGCATGTTATTGGATTTTCGTTACCTCCTCACCCCAACCGTCGTCCGGCGGCTTGTCCGCGGGATCCAGGGATCATTACCTGGATCCCGCGGACAAGCCGCCGGACGACGACACTCAGCTGCGGGGCGATGTCAGGGTTGCTAGTTATACACACCCCACTTATCAAAATGAAACTGCAGACCCAGACTAATAAAGTCCGTGCTGCCTAGCTCTTCAGAGTGCCCAATTTTCTGAATGCGATTATAGGATAGATCCCATTCGATATCAGGCCTCACATCTAAAGCAATGCCTATGCCAAAAGTGGGAAAAAATCGATTTGTATTATCCATATTAGATGCAGAGGCATTTGTTAGACTGGGTTCTGTTACAACAGCCGAGGCGTTTGACTTACTTTCAAGATACGCCATACCTAATTTACCGTAGACATTGAAACCATATCGCAACGGCATAATACCTTTTGCAACCAAATCAAATGCATCCACTTTTAAGGTCCCTGACGTGCTCGCCACGAAATTGTCACCCGTTTGAAGATCATTTCCTGATGCTGTTGCCTTAACTGGCAAACTATTAAATTTAGTCCAGCCAAATTCTACCGCCAGGTTACATCCAAATTGATAACCACCAAAGACTCGGCCTGCAAGACCACCGCCACTGGTTGTCCCGCTAATCGTATTGATGGTGAAGTTGGAATAATTTAAAGCTGACGTGATTAAATCACCCATATCTTGTTGGGAAATACCGCTGTCGTTCACATAACCCCAGCCTGCTTGACCGCCTAAATAAATTCCTGGCAACGCAGCGTTAGCATTTAAAGTAATGAGCGCAGAAAAAGAAAGAATAATTACTCTAGACAAAGAGACAACTTTCACCATACAAAATCCTTTTTTTCTATTTTTCCTAATCAGTGAGCTTAATCGGATTTGATAAAAAAAACTACTTGCCCTCTCCCCATCGTCATCCTCTGGCCGAGGATGACACGAGAGAGGAAAAAAAGATTAGCCAATAGAATAAGTCAATCCAACACCCACTAAGTCGGTGCTAGACATAGATTTTGAACTACCCACTTTCTGGATACGGTTCCAAGATAAATCCGCAGCCACATTAGGTGCGAATTCATAGCTTGCGCCTACACCAAAGGTGGGATAAACCTTGTGTTCATTGTCACTGCCACGGCCATTAGCTGTGTACCCAACACCTGGTTCAGAGATCGTCGCATTGACATGGGTACGCTGCATTAAATAAGCCATACCCAATTTACCGTAGACATTGATCTTGTCATAAATTGGATAAATGCCTTTGGCCACTAAATCAAACGCATCTGTCTTCACTGTGCCAGACGCACTAGAGGAAACAGGAAGACCGGTTCGATTGTCTATAGCTGTAGCATTAGCACGAGTGGTCATATTCTTAAACTTAGACCAACCAAATTCCGCTGCCCAGTTTTCGTTAAATTGATAACCACCCAAGAGACGACCCGCTAAACCAGAATCACTTCCGTTATTGCCGAAAGAATTCATTTTAAAGTTGTTGGTGCCTAATCCTTGGGCAAGAATTGAATTCATGTCACCGCTGGAAATATTGGCTTGATGAACTTTTCCCCAACCTAATTGACCACCGAGATAAAATCCGGGTGTTGCCGCATTTGCATTAGCTACTACTACGGTTGAAAGACCTAAAGCAGCCACCCCTAATATTATTTTTTTACTTAGCATAAAACCTACACTCCTTTATTTTTGTGTAAATTAGAGGCTGCATCATAAATATGAATTTAAATATAATCAATGAAAAGGGTAAAACGATTTCCCTTGACAGAAAGACGTCGCTAGAGATATGTGCGATTATTTGATGGACATGGCGCGAAATTGATGAACATGCGTTTTATTTAATGCTTCATCTATCTCTGTCAACACTCCAACTATCTTTTTGAGCTCAGTATTGAGTTGTGTTAATACGACCAGCAATTCTTGTAATTGATGCTCCATTGATTTGTCTGAATCTTTTGGTGTATCAGATGGTTTCTCAGTTTCAAATGAAGACGGTTTGAAAAGTTTTGGTTCTGTTGTTCCCTTTGCTTTATCTTCTGGTCTCGCAACGGATTTTTTTCCGGTGTTAACCGGTTTTGTTCCTTCACTTAGGTTTAGTTCATTTAACAAATTGGCGGTACTGGTTTTAGATGGAGCTTTTTGTTGTTGATGCTCATAGACCAAGGCATCAAACATAGGATACCGATTTGTTTTCCCATGATGCCCAATGTTAAGTCCTGTAAAAAAATTTTGCGCTTTCTCGCGTTCCATGATAATAGCGCAACCTTCACGTGTGGCACCTGACTCATATTTTTGAGCGGCAGCTTCATTGTTAAAACTGATTTTAATTGCATTATTAACAACCTCAAGATTAACTGCCCCTTTACAATATAACCTTCCTAATACTCTATCTTTTGCTGTTTCAGTTGGAACTCGTGTCGGCAAAGGAAGAGAAATAAGATTTTGATTAGGATGCTTAGGTCGCATAATTTGCCGCGCCTTTTCTGATAAACCTTGAGGGTCATTGACCATCAAGGCTTTCTTCCCAAGTTGCGCATAAATCTGATTCCGTTTTTTCATCCACAATATGCCCAGCTTGTTTCCTTTAGAGGTATTTGTTTCGGTTATTTGGCCACCTGTTTTCCAACCCCAATGTCCATCCTGATTGTCAGGCGATCGACTTCCTGTATCTTCTATCAGGCAAGCGTTTTCTGTTTGCATTAATGTAGCAACCACCTCTGGATGTTGCTTCACTTTAGCGGTTAGGGCTGCGTCCATGGCAGCATCTGCCCCTCCATTATCCCAGGCTACTTTATTTAGGCTGCAACTTCGTCCTGCTCTTCTGGCATCTCCAGCTGTTGTACAATTAAGAATTTGCTCCAAATATGCTTTATTTTCGGGATCTTTCTTGTATTGAAAATAATGTTCCACCGTCAGAAATTCTATCAACCCAAAAGGCGTCTCCATTCGAATGGGTATAAGTGCGTAATTGGAAAGGTTTCCCCAATCGTCAGTTTCTCGATCAAAAGCAACTACATCGATGTAACCTAATTTTTTGATGCCTGGCATTTTTCCACTCCGCATAAGATAATTTTTTATTAGCACTTATTCATTTGTTTTTTTGTTTAAAAAGTATAACAAAACTAGATTAGTATAGTATTAAGACCCGTTAATAAATGTGATACCAAAAAAACCTTGTAAAAAGCTAGACATCACGTCACATTAGTCCCATAATTTGCACCCTTCTTTTTTGAACAACTATTTCGTGGGGGGATGATGCATTGGTTAAGAACGTTGTTGAATTACACGGCGTTTATAAGTCGATACGTGATCATGAGATCTTACATGACATCAATCTTCACGTCCGTGAAGGCGAATTTCTCACTCTGCTAGGCCCTTCCGGCTGTGGCAAAACAACCCTTTTACGTCTGATATCAGGATTTGAAGAACCCACCCGCGGCAGCCTCTCTATTGATGGCAAAGAAGTGTGCGGCTTACCTCCTCATCAACGACACGTTCATACCGTCTTTCAAAGTTACGCACTTTTCCCACACATGACTGCCTACGAAAATATTGCTTTCGGATTACGCTGCCAAAAAGTCCCTTCTTCCGATATTAAAACTCGTGTCATCAATGTCTTGAAAATGGTTAAGCTTGAAAAATTTGCCGAGCGTAAACCCAGCGAATTAAGTGGTGGACAACAACAACGCGTTGCTATTGCACGAGCGGCGGTGAACCGACCACGAGTGTTATTACTCGATGAACCACTCTCATCACTCGATTATCGGTTGCGCAAAGCCATGCAAATCGAACTGAAACAATTGCAGCGTACATTAGGTATTACTTTTATTTTTGTGACTCACGATCAAGAAGAAGCGCTGTCTATGTCCGATCGTGTTGTAGTCATGCAAGAAGGGCGGATAGAACAAATTGGCACCCCCCGCGAAGTCTATGAAGAACCACGGAATCTCAACGTCGCCACCTTCATTGGCGAAGTCAATATTTTTGAAGGTGAGATTTTGCGCTTAAACGGTAACAAGCAAGTTATAGTGAGCATTCTTAATAAACCTCGTCTAGCAAAAACCGCTCGCACTTTCACGATAGGAGAAAAAGTGCACGTCTTAATCCGACCTGAAGACGTGCGCGTTTGGAATCAGCATGAGGTAGAGGATACGAGTGATATGTTTGCTGGGACTGTCGAAGAAGTCATCTACAAAGGAACAACTGTCGATCTCATCGTGCGTCTCTCTAACAACAAAGTCGTGTCAGCCACTGAGTTTTTTGATGAAGACGATGAGCGCCTGGAATACAAAATGGGCGAACAAGTTTGGGTGAATTGGACACCAGGATGGGAGGTGATCTTGCCACATGAAGCGTGATCATGGATTTAAATACATTTCATTAACTATCGTTTGGTCATGGCTATTTTTATTTGCTTTACTGCCTTTCTGCCTTGTGATCACTGCCAGTTTTATGGGACGCAGTGAAACCAGCCTCATGCAATTCCCCCTTACGCTTGAAAATTATCAACATTTAAATAACGCCATCTACCTCCGCATTTTCGAACGCTCGATCGTGATTGCGGGTTTCTCGACTTTGTTTTGTCTTTTATTAGGTTATCCTTTCGCTTATCTTATTGCGCGCATGCAAAGCCGTTGGAAAAATGTCTTGATTCTCATGGTCATTATTCCTTTTTGGACCAGCTCCCTCATACGCAGTTACGCTCTCATTGCTATCATCAAAGCAAAAGGAATTTTGAATTCAATTTTGATTGCCTTAGGATTAATTCAGCATCCCCTGCCAATTCTCTTTACGAATACCGCCGTGATGATTGGCTTAGTCTATAATCTTCTGCCGTTTATGATCTTGCCTATCATGACGAATGTTGAAAGATTAGATATTCGATTAGTTGATGCGGCGCGTGATTTGGGTGCAAGTCATTTCACGACTTTTACAAAAATTATTCTTCCTTTAACTATGCCTGGCATTATTGCAGGGTCCATATTAGTTTTTTTACCCGCCATGACTTTATTTTATATCTCCGATATTTTAGGCGGAGCCAAATCCATTTTGCTAGGCAATCTTATCCAAAATCAATTTCTCATCGCTGACAATTGGCCAATGGGATCCACATTCAGCACCGTCCTCACGCTTGTGTTAGCCGCCTTGCTTCTGATTTATGTATTTGCAACTCGTAGAGATAAAAAGCGAGTGTGGTTATGAGAAAGAGCTACCTAACGCTAATTTATTTATTCTTTTATATCCCCATTATCATTTTGATTGTGTATTCGTTTAATAAGAGTAAGTACTCATTGTTATGGCATGGCTTTACGTGGCGTTGGTATGTCGAATTATTTTCAGATAGTGACTTATGGCTTTCTACTTGGCATTCTTTCGTATTAGGATTGTTTTCTGCCACCATTGCAACATTCATCGGCTTGCTTGCCGCTGTTTGTTTATATCGTTATCGTTTTTTTGGGCACAATTTTTTAAATTCACTTGTCTTTATTCTTATTTTATCCCCTGAGATTGTCACCGGTGCCGCCCTCTTAATACTTTTTACTTCTATACATCTACATCTTGGCTTTATCAGTTTATTGCTCGCTCACATTAGCTTTTGTTTGCCTTTCGTTGTTGTCACGGTCTTCAGCAGATTAGTGAGTTTCGATAAAAATATTTTTGAAGCAGCAAAAGATTTAGGCGCAAATGATTGGCTGATTTTCGCGCGTATCATTGTTCCGCTACTATGGCCAGCTCTTTTCGCTGCTTGGCTCTTGAGTTTTACGCTCTCATTGGACGATGTGATCATTAGTTATTTTGTCGCTGGACCTGAATTTCAAATTCTCCCACTGCAAATTTATTCCATGGTTCGTGCCGGTATGAAACCCGAAATTAATGCCTTATGTAGCGTGTTATTTTGTTTAACATTCACACTTATTATCTTGTCACAACTCGCTTTGAGGAAAAAAGCATGAAACGCTGGATAGCATGGATGTTCCTTCTCTCATTCTCATTCAGTGTTCATGCTGCAGACAAAATTGTGAATGTTTATGCCTGGACTGGCGAAATTCCCGATTTCGTTGTTCGCCTCTTTGAAAAACAAACCCACATAAAAGTAAACATTTCTACTTATGAAAATAATGAAGTCTTGTATGCGAAATTACGTGCGACAAAAAATCCCGGATATGATGTCGTGATACCATCCAGTTATTTTGTTGATCGCATGGGCCGGCTGGGGATGTTAGAGAAATTAGATAAAAGCAAATTAACCAACTGGAAAAATTTAAATCCCAGCTTTTTAAATCCTGCTTACGATCCGCAAAATAATTATAGTGTGCCCTTCGTAGCCGGCATCACAGGCATTTTTTATAATTCGAGTTATTATCCTCCCAACAGTATCAAGAAATGGTCTGATCTATGGGATAAGCGCTTCTACAATAAACTCATGTTATTGGATGATACACGCGAAGTCTTTTCCATGGCGTTATTAGCACTGGGCTATTCTGCCAATGATCGTGATCCTGCGCATATCAACGCTGCGTATTTAAAGCTAAAAGAATTGATGCCGAATGTGAAAGTGTTTTCAACAGAAACCGTTGTCTCCATCATCATCGATGAAGATGCGACTGTCGGAATGGCTTGGAATGGGGATACGTACAAAGCTCATCAAGATAATAAAAACGTAAACTTTGTTTTCCCTGAAGATGGTTTTGTGATTTGGGTAGATAACTTTGCTATTCCTAGCAGTGCGCCTCACAAGGAGGCTGCTTATGCCTTTATTGATTTTGTTTTGCGCGCCGATATGGGCAAAGAAATTGCCATTTATACCGGTTTTCCTACGGCTAATTTAGCCGCGCAAAAACTTTTACCTGATGAGCTTCGCAACAATCCCTCTATTTATCCTGCAAAAGAAATATTAAAACGCGGGCAATTTCAAACCGATTTAGGCGAAGAGACGCTCGCACTTTATGAAAAATACTGGGAAGAATTAAAGATGGGCGGATAACGTCATCCTCAGCCTGAGGATGACGCACTAAAAAACTAAACATTCACTTTCATCATGATGTAGGGGTTATAAATCTCGGTTTTAAAATCAAACTTTTGATATAACCCATGCGCATCTTCGGTCATTAAGAACCAACGGAAAATGCCGCGGAATTGATAATGTTCAAAAATATACCTCAGCAAGGCTTTGCCTACTCCTTTGCCACGATGCGGCTCATCAATGAAAACATCCCACAAGGAAGCAAATTCAGATTGATCACTGATGACGCGCGAAAATCCCACTTGTTTCCTTGATAAAATACGCTAAAACACAAAGAATGTTCAATTACCAATGAAAACCGTTCGGGCGGTAAACCTGTAGAATAGCGAGAGGGAACACATAAGAGTTGGTATAAATAGACTAAATCAATCCTTTTCTTATCAGCAGTAAAAACATATTCTCCAAAAGCGCCATCAGGGTAAACTGGTCTAAAAGTCATGTGCGTCAGCTCTTTTTCATTTATGGATGTGATAGTGAGGACCGTCAAACTCTTTCCAATCATATCACTACACCCTTCACAGAATATTTGGCATCGTTATTTTGTCAGTATAGAATATCGCAGCGATTCTTAAGAATCACTATTTGAGGAGCATTATTTCATGAAAAAAATATTTACAGCGTTTCTTGTTCTTATTATGCAGCGCCAGCTTAGTTGGTTGTCAAAATATGTCCAACCAAGATATGGGCGTCGTCACTGGCGGCGTCGCGGGCGGCTTGCTCGGCAGCACTATTGGTGGTGGCAATGGTACGAATTTTAGCAATAGCCGCAGGTACCATTGCAGGTGCGGTGATTGGTGGTGCAATTGGTAAAAACATGGATCGAAATGATAAAGCGCGAGTGAACCGAGCTTTAGAAGATAATCAGCTTGGTCAACCTGCTTACTGGCATAATGCAAGTTCAGGCGCAAATTATGAGGTCGTTCCAGTTAAAAATGTGACTTATCAAGGTAACCAGTACTGCCGTGAATATCGTACTGTTGCCAACATTGGTGGTAAGAAACAACAAATGTATGGCACAGCCTGTCGTCAACCAGATGGAAGCTGGCAAGCAGTAAGCTAACGGATTAGTTTTTTTCTTTCCTCCCTTCTTCCCTCTTCTCTCTGCAACTTCGTAAGCAGAGAGAGGGGGGATGAAACAAAAAGTTCACACCCATGTCAAAAAATAAAATGACTTTTTGTTGCCAAACCTGTGGCACACTTTACCCTAAATGGTCAGGACAATGCACCGGTTGCGGTGAATGGAACACGATTGTCGAAGAAGTAACAGCCACAACACCACAAGCACGTTATCAAGGATATGCCGGCAAAGAAGCTGCTATCACTCGCATGGCAGATGTCAAACTTCATGATGAAGTGAGATTGTCTTCTGGCTCACAAGAATTAGACCGTGTCTTGGGTGGCGGAATTATTATGGGATCAGCCATTTTGATTGGCGGTGATCCCGGCATAGGCAAATCTACCATTTTGCTACAAGCAATTTCGCATCTCAGTCAAACACTCAATGTATTATATGTGACTGGTGAGGAATCGCTTCAGCAAGTTACGCTGCGTGCAAGACGCCTAGGACTGCCTGAAAATCAATTGTGGCTGCTGGCTGATACTCACGTTGAAAGCATTCTCAATCATGTACAGAAAGAAAAACCGCGCGTGATTGTCATTGACTCTATTCAAACCATGCATACTTCTTTGCTTTCTTCTGCTCCTGGTTCTGTCGGGCAAGTTCGTGAAAGCGCCATGCAACTGGTCAGTTATGCTAAACAAACCGAGACTGCTTTGTTTTTGGCAGGACATGTGACGAAAGAAGGTAATTTAGCCGGACCACGTGTATTGGAGCACATGGTCGATACTGTTTTATATTTTGAAGGCGAACAAGATAATCGCCATCGCATTATCCGTGCGATTAAAAATCGATTTGGCGCAGTGAATGAACTTGGCATCTTTGCAATGACGGAAAAAGGCTTGCGCGAAATCAGCCATCCATCAGCTCTCTTTCTTTCACGTCACGAACAAATTGTGTCTGGCAGTATTATCACTGCGACCAAAGAAGGCTCCCGTCCCTTACTGGTCGAAGTTCAGGCGCTCGTAGATCAAAGCCATCTTGCGAATCCTCGCCGTCTTTCCGTGGGATTAGAAACGCAACGATTGTCTATGTTGCTCGCGATTTTGCATAGGCATACTGGCATTTCAACTCACAATATGGATGTATTTTTAAATGTGGTGGGAGGATTGCAGATTTTTGAACCGGCGGCCGACCTTCCCATTATCTTTGCAATTCTTTCTAGTTTTCGTAACCGTCCTGTACCTCGCGATATGCTTGCGTTTGGAGAACTAGGACTGGCGGGGGAAATTCGCCCTGTCCCCGGAGGACAAGAACGATTAAAAGAAGCAGCGAAGCATGGATTTAAAACAGCCATTATCCCCCATGGCAATGCTGTCAAAAAAACGATAGAAGGGATGAAATTATTACCTGTACAAACAATGAAAGATGCCATGGATTGTTTTGAGATGATGTAGCTCTCATGCGTCGTCCCGCGGCTTGTCCGCAGGATCCAGAATGACCGCAAAACGATGATTACTCCCGCACTAACTGATTCAATATCTTTGCTAATCGATAACCAGCCAATGCCATTTGTTGTTCAGCCAATTTCTGATTTGCCTCTATATAATCAGGAGAAGGTGTTTGATTTTCAGGTGTGTTATAAACAGATGTTTTAGCGAGATCCATTCCTTCTCTGACCCAATCTTCAGGCTTCAAATCGTTCACTCGTTTACCAAAAAAATTTTCTGGATAATGAGAGATAATCAAATTTGCCGCTGCGTTCACTTCTTCAGGTACTGGATTCTTTTCCAATAACCCTACTCCGCCATCCCATAATCTATGTAAATTAATTTTCTCATCGTGATAGCGGATAAAATATAAATTCCCACCCATATCGCCTTTCGGTGTGTTGGCAGAAACATAAGTGACGGTATGCAAAGGTTGATGCAAATCACCCACAATGTGGGTTAGTAGTGAAAGAAAACGGACTCGTTCGTATGGATTCGCGCGGCTATTCTTTACTACCGGCTCTATTGTATTAATCGCCCATACTGCATTATCCGTATCAAGTACCAAATTAACAGGCGTTCCGTCATTGCTAAATCCATTATCAATGTAATGCCAATGGGTATACGCCTCAATTTTTTGCATGCGTATCGCATCAGGCCAATAAGAAATTTCCAAAAACGAATTCATGCTTGGGTATTCTTGACGGAGAAAAGTAACCAGATAATCTATTTTTTCTCGCACATCGGGTGTTAATCGTTGATAAGCAATACTCGCCACCACCATATGACCGAATGCATTCCAAGCATAGGCGACAAAAGGACAAAAGAAAGTAAAAGCAAAACAAAATATCACTTTTAGGGAATGTTTCATCTTGCTTGCTCCATCTCTATGCTTCTTGCAATCTATCGTGCACAAGATTCTAAAAAAAACGATTAACTAATCACTTCAATTTTTGGTCGGGGTGTCATGCGTGTTAGTACTTCATAAGGGGAAGTCTGACTAAATTGCGCTACCCGCTCTACAGGCAGATTATCACCCCATAACACGACTGGATCACCGATTTTAGCATGAGGGATATTGCGCAAATCCACTGTCAACATATCCATAGATACGCGACCCACCAATGGACATTCCATTCCATTAACAAGAACAGGCGTGCTATTTTTTGCAAATTGCGGGTAGCCATCACCATAACCAACACCAACAACACCTATCATCATATCTTGCGGAGCTTCCCACGTTCCGCCGTAACCCACCTTGCCGCCTGATTTGACATGATTAATTGCAATTAAACGCGACCACAAGGTCATAACAGGTTGTAACCCATGGTCGATTCCTGTTTTACCTGCAAAAGGAGACGCGCCATATAACATTAACCCTGGACGTACCCAATCCCCTTGCGATTGTGGCCAACCAATAATTGCCGCCGAATTGGCTAAACTACGCGGCCCAGGATAGGGTGCAGTGACTTTACTGAATAAATTCAGCTGTTGCGAAGTAGCAACACTCTCCACCATATCGGCTTCAGCAAAATGCGTCATCAAACCAATCGGTTTTTTCACTGCAGGCGAAGCCATGAGGCGAGTATAAATTTCACTTAATTGTGATGGCTCCACACCTAGCCTATGCATGCCTGTATTGACTTTCAGCCATACCGTAAATGGTTTATCGACTTTAGCTTTTTCCAACATCTCCACATGCGGCAAATGATGCACTACTAATGTAAAATGACGTTTCGCTGCTTCTTCTATTTCTTCTGGATAAAACAATCCTTCTATCAAAACGATAGGCTGGGTAATGCCTGCATCTCTTAATATCATGCCTTCTTCCAGCGAGGCGACCCCTAAAGCATCAGCGGTCGTCAATGCCTGGGCTACACGTACAATGCCATGACCGTAGGCGTTGGCTTTCACCATCGCAATAATAGACCGACCGGGCGCTAAAACACGGACACACTCTAAATTATGTTTCAGTGCGGCAAGATCTATTTTCATGTAAGTGGGACGACTCATACGCGACCTAGTAGTTTGGCTGACGAACAAAATTTTCAAAACAAGTATATTGTCCCATAAACGTTAATCGAAGCTTCCCGATGGGGCCATTACGCTGTTTTGCAATAATGATTTCAGCGGTACCTTTATCGGGCGTGCTCTCATTATAGACTTCATCTCGATAAATAAAGACAATCAAATCTGCATCTTGTTCAATCGCGCCTGATTCGCGTAAATCTGACATGATGGGACGCTTATCTGCGCGTTGTTCTAACCCACGATTTAATTGCGATAAGGCAACCAGAGGAACTTTTAATTCTTTTGCTAGGCCTTTTAACGAACGCGATATTTCTGAAATTTCTGCGGTTCGGTTTTCGTTAGAACCCGGTACTTGCATGAGTTGTAAATAATCGACCACGATCAATCCCAGCTGACCCTGTTCTTTTGCTAAGCGTCTTGCTCTCGCCCGCATTTCAGCAGGACTTAATCCCGGCGTATCGTCTATATAAAGCGGTGCATCCGACAACATACTAACCGTAGAACTAATGCGCGGCCAATCTTCATCCGCTAATTTTCCAGTACGAATCTTCAATTGATCAATGCGGCACAGTGAAGATAACAAACGCATGACTATCGCTTCACCCGGCATTTCCATACTGAAGATCAAGACGGGTAAACGGCTCTTAATAGCTACATGCTCAGCGATGTTCATAGCAAAAGTGGTTTTACCCATAGACGGACGACCAGCAATGATGACGAGATCTGATCCTTGCAGCCCAGACGTCATATCATCAAAATCATGATATCCCGTTGGTACGCCAGTAATAGAACTGTTTGAATGGAAAAGCGTGTCAATCCTATCCATGGTTTTAGCTAAGAAACTTTTGATATTGACCGGGCCGCTCCCACGCGATCCCTGTTCAGAAATAGAAAATATTTTTTGCTCTGCAGTATCCAGTAATTCAACAATATCTCTGCCTTGGGGATTAAAGGCCTGATCAGCAATATCGTTTGCCGCCCCAATTAATTGGCGCAGCACGGAACGTTCGCGCACAATGTCCGCATAAGCAGTGATATTGGCAGCACTAGGCGTATTATTTGCCAACTCAAATAAATAGACTTCACCACCCGCTTGCTCAAGCTCATGGATTTCGCGTAAAGCATCGGAAACAGTTAAAACATCAATCGGTTTATTTTGCTCAACGAGGCGGGAAATACTTTTAAAAATCAGTCGGTGTTCATTACGATAAAAATCTTCTCCACGTATGCGATCAATTATTTTATCCCAAGCTTGATTATCTAACATCAAGCCGCCTAACACAGACTGCTCCGCATCAAGAGAATGAGGTGGGACTTTAACTGAATTGAGGTTCATTGACCGGGTAGAAGATTGTCGCTTGGTAAGTAAGGCATCAGCCATGGCTATCTATCGCCGTTTATAAGATATTACAGCGAATTTTCGCATTAACGCGTGGAATTGTCCAAAGGATAGGTGTGTGTCCGGACAATTTGCCATGCCAGCTTTCGCTGGCATGACGCGACGATCAAACTCAAACTAAAAAGAACTAGCCTTCGGAAACAACCTTAACCTTAACAATCGCGGTGATATCGCCTTCAAGCTCAACTGCAATCTCGTATTCACCAACTAATCGTAATACACCTTCTGACAATCTAATTTCACGCTTTTCGATTTCCACCCCAGCTTCAGTGATTGCGTGTGCAATATCACGTGTGCCAATGGAACCAAATAACTTACCTTCTTCACCCGCCTTAGCGGCGATAGTGATGGTTGGTAATGCTTGAAGCGCCTTTTGTCTTACGATTGCTTTTTCTTGTCTTTCGATTGCTAATTTTTCAAGCTCAGTACGACGTTGCTCAAACTTAGTCAGATTTTCCTTGGTTGCATAAACTGCCTTACCCTGTGGAATCAGATAATTCCGAGCAAACCCTGATTTCACTTTTACCTTTTCACCCAAAGCGCCTAAATTGCGCATTTTCTCTAGTAAGATAACTTCCACCTTCTTACCCCCTCTTAATAAAAAATTGCTAATAAACTTTAAACTTTTCGAACTCGCTTCCGCACATCGAACCATACATCTAAGAGAGCCAAAATAGAGATTAAAAATAGGCTCGTCGGTAATGCAATAATCAATGCGACATAAAACACTGACATCCAAAACCACTTGGTCGGCGAGCGAATTAATCCAAAGAAATAATGGATGAGGCTAAGCCCAGCTGCGCCAAATAGTATATAAAGGACAGGCATTATATCTAAAACAACGCTATTACCCAAATAAGAAAGTACAAAACTGACAAGAAACAACAACCCTGCCAATGTGCTCAGTCGGATATTATGCAATTCCCGACGCAAGCTTCCTGGATTATAGATAAGTGCTTGCCACCAACGGGCAACAATCAGTTGTAACAAAGCATTAAATAAAATAGCAGCGACCATTAAGCCAGTTGCATATTGTTTAGTCGCACTAATGGCTTCTAACTGTGCCTCTGTCGGAATAGAGGGTCCACTTTTTAAAACACCTGTCGTCACCGCTGCCGCTTGTTTGTAATACGATTGAAGCTCAACACCCCACCAATCGGTCACGCCAGGGTAAATTAAGTGTATGACACTAATAACCAAAACCCCTACCAAGGCAGCAATTTGAAGAATGAGACTCCAACTGGTTTTGCGGCGCAACATGACAGCAAATATCCAGGTTAACACGTTGCTTAATATGGCCACACCTACCGCAGCCCAAGCCACCAAAGATGGTGATGTTGATTCATTCGTACCGGTGATGGCAAAGGTGATGATATAAGGCAATATTGAAGCCAGCGTGAAAATCGCGCCTTCCACCACTCCCTTGACCAGCGTAATGAAAGCAGCATACAAAATCCCGATGATGCCAATCACCGGGATAAATGTGCTAATAAAGGTCAGAGCTAGCGCTTGCCAACGATGCCTTAGGAGATAATGTGTAAGCCGTTGTAGCCACATTGCAGTTCAGTTTTTAATGTCTGTCGCAATACGGCAATAAAGCGATGTAACGTGCTAATTTCACTGCCCTTGCTAATTTACGTTGATATCCAGCTTTTGTACCAGTGATACGACTTGGCACAATCTTGCCATTTTCCATAATGAACTTTTTCAGCAAATTAACATCTTTATAATCAATGTCTTTGATTTTATTTGCTGTGAAGTAACACATTTTTTTGCGACGAAAATAGGTAGCCATGATTCACTGCTCCGCTCAATTAGTTAGATTTATCACGCGCTTCTTCAGGTTCTGATTCTTTCTTATCATGTTTATCATGCTTATCATGAGAATAAGAAGATCCTGCATCATGTTTTCCACGTTCGTGAGAATCATGACCAGACTCTGTCTCTCCGCGCCCCTCTTTTTCTTTAGAGATAGGAGAAGGTTCGGTAATTGCGTGATTGACGCGTAAGATCATGTTTCGGATCACCGCATCGTTGTAGCGGAAATTTTCGCTTAATTCATCTACCGTTGCTTGATCGCATTCAATATTCATCAGTACATAATGCGCTTTCATGATCTTATTGATGGGATAAGCGAGTGGTCTGCGGCCCCAATCTTCAAGTCTATGGATTTTGCCTTTATGCTGAGAAATTACGTTGCTGTAACGTTCGATCATGGCAGGCACTTGCTCGCTTTGATCAGGATGAACAAGAAATACGACTTCATAATGCCGCAAGTTTTCTGTATTGCGTTTCATAAATGCTCCTCTCGGATTTAGTAGCTTTCACCACCATTGGTGAAAGCAAGGAGTTAACCTATTTTTAAGGGGCTTAATTCTACGGAAGATAACAACAGTATGCAAGCTCATACCAACGAAAGACTCGTATGGAGATTAAATTAAAGCCAAGCCCTTTTGAACAGCCGGGCGTTGGGTGATTATCCAATGCCAGCGCCTAAGGTGCGGGTAATTATCGAGATCAATGTGTTGTCTTTCGTGTAAATTCACCCACGGAAATATCGCTATATCCGCAATAGAATACTCTCCTGCAAAGAAAGATTCGCGCTCAAGATGCTCATCCATTACACGATAAATACGTTTGGCTTCATTGATATAACGCTCAATGGAGTAAGGCATTCTTTCTGCTGCATAATGGAGAAAATGGTGTAATTGGCCAAGCATAGGGCCTACTCCACTCATTTGAAACATGAGCCACTGAATGGTTTTAATGCGCTTCCTGGGATCGGTCGATAATAATTTGCCCGTTTTCTCGGCTAAGTAAATTAAGATGGCGCCAGATTCAGAAAGAGTAAGCGGCTGATGATGCGGGCCACCATGATCCACGATAACGGGAATTTTATTATTGGGATTGAGTCTTAAAAACTCTGCCCTAAATTGTTCTTGTTCGGTGATATCAATAGGATGGACTCGATAAGGCAGTTCTACTTCTTCTAACATGATCGCAATTTTCTGCCCGTTTGGTGTTTTCCAAGTATAAAAATCTATCACGCATTTATCTCCTTGAATCAGCTCATTGAACTATAATTCTTTCACTCGGAAAAAAATATACTTTCCTTGACAAAACCCGCCTAATGCTTCGAGAATATGCGACCATTGTAAGCATGCAAGATCAGGCTATGTAGCTCAGTTGGTCAGAGCGCGGCACTCATAATGCTGAGGTCGGTGGTTCGAGCCCACCCATAGCCAGGTGAATAATAAAGCAGAGTCTTTATTTCTCATTTCGCTCTATCATGCATTGCTAATGTGACTGTCGTTTCTAATCCTAGCGAAGTAATAAGATCCTCTAAATTATCCATTTGTTTAAATGTCGCCATGCTGATTGACCGCGAGGCTATACCTAAAATCGCTCCCGCTAATACTTGATATTGCGGTCCTTTCCCTTGTTGACTCAGTTGATAATGATAGAGTTGAGTTTGCGTAAATAAAGCAGCTGTTTCCATTTCTGACGCAAGCACACCGCATTTTGTGAGCATGCGTAGATATTGTTCGTTTTCTACTACTCTGGGGCCGGCACTAAATTCACGTGCATATAATGAGCTTTTACAATGCACCAGACCTGTGTGGACACGATCTTCTAATCTTCGTACTTTCACTGCTTGCAGAATAGCAAAAACAACATCTAGCGAAGCAAGTGCAGGAATTTCCTTTGGCATATAATCTGACGTTGTTTGCTCATCACGAACTGACGCCGTGGCATTCACAATATCACCAATTTCAACTTGCTCTTGTAATGAACCTGCGGTGCCTATGCGTAAAAAACGTTTTCCACCCAGTTGGAACAATTCATGCAAAATAATTTCCATACTGGCACAACCCATTCCACTTGAAATCGCAGCCACGTCGATAGTTAATCCTTTATGATTCAGTGTACCAAGATAGAGATGGTGTCCGCGTGAATGAGATTTCACGATGAGGTTACTAAAGTGGGTTGCAATTTTTTTTGCTCTACCATCAGACCCAGGGAAAAAGATATAACGTCCTATACCTTCATTACCTGCTATATCATCTTCGGATGCATTAATATGAAGAGATTGAAAAGCAGAATTTTTCATAATGAATCATCATTCATGATGAGATATAAATATTATATACCTCTTAGAGAATGTGTACTGAACTGTGTCTGGATATAGTGACTTACACCTCTTTGTGTTTTTAACCCAAGTCAGCTATAAATATGAATAATCTCATTGACAAGGAAAGTCGCCATGAAAAAATTATTCACGATAATCATTTGCTTATTATTTACCAATCTCTACACTACCGCTGCCTTCTCCGAACCCCAAGCGCAATATCAACAAAAAACACTACCGGATGGAAGTACAGAGTTGGACTATACCAGCCCAGATGGCACCACCGTCAAACAAATTAAACGCCCCGATGGCACTATTGTGACAGATACCGTTGACGCCGACGGCAATGAAACGATTGCCACTCAGCAAAAAGATGGCACGATCAGCGTTCAAACAAAGAAGAAAAGTAGCTAAGGATGCATTTACTTTGCCACGCCTGTTGCGATAGCCGCTTGCGCAACTGCATGGGAAACGCGATCTTTTAAACGTGGATCGACTGGTTTAGGGATTAAATAGGTAGGCCCAAATTCTAGCGGTTCCTCCATGTCATAAGCAGCGAGCACTTCATCTGGCACAGATTCTTTTGCTAACGCCTGAATCGCATGAACAGCTGCTAATTGCATCGCTTCATTGATCGTGGTCGCACGCACATCCAGCGCTCCCCGAAAAAGGTAAGGAAAACACAACACATTATTCACTTGATTAGGGAAATCACTTCGTCCTGTGGCAAGAATAATATCTTTACGTACACTAAAAGCAATATCCGGCATGATTTCAGGAATAGGATTAGACAAGGCAAAAATAATCGGATTTTTTGCCATAACTCGCACATGCTCAGGCAATACTAGATTAGGTCCAGACACACCAATGAATACATCTGCTGCATGCATCACATCTGCTAACGTACGATGATGCGTAGGCTGAGCGAATTCCCGCTTTTGTGCATTCAGCGAAGGTCTATCGACATGAATCACCCCTTCACGGTCAACGAGATAAATATTTTCTTTGGTCGCGCCTAATTTCAATAACAGTTGCACCGTCGCAATGCCTGCTGCTCCTGCTCCTAAGCAGACAATACGCACATGGGACAAATGCTTGCCTTGCAAGGCTAATGCATTTAATAGTGCAGCTGACACAACAATCGCTGTACCTTGTTGATCATCATGCAAAACAGGAATGGAGAGACGCTTTCTTAATTCAGCTTCGACAAAAAAGCATTCTGGCGCTTTAATGTCTTCCAGATTAATGCCTCCAAAAGTAGGAGCAATGCGTACAATAGTCTCAACGAGTTCATGAGGATCATTGCAATCAATTTCAATATCAAATACATCAATATCTGCAAATCGTTTGAATAACGCGGCTTTCCCTTCCATCACAGGTTTTCCTGCCAAGGCGCCCACGTTACCTAAACCTAATACCGCTGTTCCATTACTAATGACAGCGACTAAATTACCTTTATTGGTATAGCGATAAGCAGCTTGTGCATCACTAGCAATTTCTTTCACGGGTTCTGCCACACCAGGAGTGTAAGCGAGAGATAAGTCGTATTGCGTCGTAGTAGGTTTACTCAACGCAATGCGAACTTTTCCTGGAATAGGATGAGAATGATAATCTAACGCCGCTTTGCGCAACACATCTGACATGTTTTATTCTGATATTTTATAGTTATAATTATGATGATGTTTTATCGCATCTGTTTATTTTTGTTTATCATCCGCTTTTTCTTTGCCTTTCATACCATATTTTTGACGGAAGCGATCAACACGTCCTGCAGTATCTACAATTTTTTGCGTACCGGTATAAAAAGGATGGCAAACAGCACAGACTTCAAGTGATAACTGTTCTTTGTCAAAGGTTGAGCGAGTCACAAATGTGCTGCCACAACTGCAGACGACTTTAACATCTTTGTATTCTGGATGAATATTTGGCTTCATGACCTTCAAACCCCTATAAATTAGGCGGGCAATCATATACTAAGAATGGCTTACTAATCAAGAAGACAACCCGCTATTGACTTAAAAAAACACTCATTATTAAGTATAGACGAGTGATGAAAAAAATGGCGGGACTCGGCCGCCAGCTCGATAAAAAATAGCTATTTTTCAATTCTTTATATTTACCAGGACGCGGATTGCCACTAGTACTAGAAGGTACCTTATCTACTTCTAAAACCGCTTCTTTGCCCATGTTGATGATTATCTGGACGATTGTCATGCGTAGGCTGTTGAGCTTGTACTTGCCGTTTTAGTTCCTCTGCTTGCTTATTCTTGGTTTCTTTTAAAGCCGCCGCATTTTTTTCCTTTTCTTTTATCTCTCTTGCCAGTTCTTCTGGATCTGCACCCATACTTGCAAATAAGAGAGCTGCTGTGGTAAAAGGCCGATTACTTCTACTCATTGTTATTTTCCTTCCTGTTATTTATTAAAAAGAGCTTGCATTGTAGCAAATGAACAATCTAATGCAATGCCTTAGGAGCGAATACTAAAAATGAAATTCGGCGATAACGGGTGCATGGTCAGAAGGACGTTCTTTTGCGCGTTGCGATAAGTCGATCTCACATTTCACACACTGCGTAGCAAGCGCAGAACTTGCCAAAATATGATCTATGCGTAATCCCATGTTGCGCTTAAATGCATTCATACGATAATCCCACCATGAAAATTTTTTTTCACTAGGATGAAGTTGTCGATAGCAATCATTAAATCCGACTTGTAGCATTTCACGAAATGCTTTGCGCTCAAGATGGCTGAATAGTAACTGTCCTTCCAAAAATTTAGCGTCATACACATCGATTTCTTCAGGAGCGATATTGAAATCGCCTAAAACAATCATGCCAGGGTACCGAGTTAATTCGCTTTTTAAAAACAAATCCAGATTATGCAGCCAAGTTAATTTATATTGATATTTAGCTGAGCTGACACTTTCACCATTCGGCACATATAAATTGAGAATGCGAATATCATGAGTTGTAATGCCTAACACACGGCGCTGTTGGTCATCAAATCCCGGAAAATCCATTACTGCATCAACCATTTGTTTGCGGCATAAGATGGCCACACCATTATATGTTTTTTGCCCTGAGCAAATGGCTTCATAACCCGCTTTTTGAATCTCTACAAACGGAAAATCTGCATCAAGCAATTTTGTTTCTTGCAATGCCAAAACATCTGGTTTGACTTCATCAAGCCACGCGAGCACATGTGGCAAACGCACACGTAAAGAATTTACATTCCAAGTCGCAATTTTAAAAGGTGTAGTCATATCACTTCATTCATGTGCTAGCGCTCCCCGGGTCCTAAATAAACCCAGGCCCGGGAAAACGCAGCAAAAAGTCTCTACAAGCTATAGTACAAATCAAACTCAACTGGATGAGTCGTCATATTCACTCGGGTGACTTCTTCACGCTTGATAGCAATATAAGCCTTGATAAGCTCTCTGCTGAATACGCCGCCTTCGAGTAAAAATTCCTGATCTTCTTCAAGGCAATCTAATGCTTGTTCAAGAGAGGAAGCCAAATTGGGGAAGGTTTTAACCCTTTCTTCAGGTAAGTGATATAAATTTTCATCCACTGCTTGGCCTGGATGAATTTTATTTCTGATCCCATCCAATCCCGCCATCAACATCGCGGGGAAAGCTAGATAAGGATTTGCCATTGCATCGGGGAAACGCACTTCGATTCGTTTTTCTTTATCATTAAACACTCGCGGAATTCGAATACCCGCTGAGCGATTGCCTTCTGAATACACCATGGTAACCGGGGCTTCAAATCCTGGAACCAAACGTTTATAGCTGTTTGTGGTTGGGTTAGTGAAGGCGTTCAATGCACGTGCGTGTTTAATGATGCCACCAATATAGTACAACGCCATTTCAGAAAGTCCGGCATATTCTTTACCCGCAAAGAGATTTTTACCATTTCTTGCTAATGATTGATGGCAATGGAGCCCGCTACCATTATCTCCCACTAGCGGCTTAGGCATAAATGTCACTGTTTTGTTATGCGCGTGAGCCACATTATGGACGACATATTTAAATACTAATACTTCATCGCACTTATGTAATAAGGTGCTGTAACGTGTCGTAATTTCATTCTGGCCACAAGTCGCGACTTCGTGATGATGGACTTCTGGTACTAATCCCATTGTCGTTAATGCATGGCACATCGCGCTGCGTAAATCATGAGAAGAATCGACAGGTGGAACAGGAAAATAGCCGCCTTTAACACGGGGTCTATGACCTAGATTGCCATTATCCATAATGAGGCCTGAATTCCAGCTTGCTTCCTCGGAATCCACTTCATAAAAGCTGCCATTCATTTGCACATCCCAGCGCACATCATCAAAAATAAAAAATTCTACTTCTTGGCCAAAATTACAAACCTCGGCAATGCCACTGTTCGCTAAATATTGCTCTGCTCGTTTTGCCACCCCTCTAGGATCACGGATATAAGGTGCTCTAGTGATGGGATCGAATACATCGCAGCGAATATTGAGGGTAGGTACTTCCGTAAAAATATCCATTACAGCTGTTGACGCATCAGGAATAAGCAAGAGATCAGATTCATTGATATCTTGCCAACCACAAATGGAGGATCCATCGAATGCTTTCCCGTATTTGAAAAAAGCATCGTCTATCTTATTCTGTGGTAATGTGACGTGTTGTTCTTTACCACGGAGATCAGTGAAACGTAAATCCACAAACTCGGCTTCGTGGTTTTTCAGCAACTTCATTACGTGTTCTTGTCCACTCTTATCTAAGTGACGCTTATCAGAAAGAATAACTTCATCGGTTTGATTAATTGTCATGGCAGGCCCCTTTTAATGATGGGGTATTCTATCTGATTCTCATGCCTTATTCGCAAGCAATTTTTTTCAAGATTTTGTAACGCAAATGCTAACAATTTGTCGACAAATTTATTAAACTTAACCTCCCTCATAATGAATTGCGGAAAATCATCCTATGATAGGCCTCATTCAATTGGTTACCCACGCCAGTGTGAATGTTGAAAATCATAGCATCGGATCTATTAAACAAGGCATTCTTGCACTTATCGGGATTGAAAAAAGTGACACCCCACCACTGACCGAAAGGTTGTTTGATCGCATTATTCAATACCGTATTTTTCCTGATACCTATGGGAAAATGAATCTGAGTCTAGAAACAATCCAAGGTGGCTTGTTACTCGTTCCACAATTTACCCTTGTTGCAGAAACACACAAAGGCACCCGACCAGGATTTTCTAGGGGCATGCCGCCTGATGAAGGCAAGAAACTTTTTGACTATTTAGTTGAATATGGAAAAAAGAAATATTCACATGTAGCCAGTGGAGAGTTTGGTGCCTACATGCAGGTATCGCTCTGTAATGATGGACCCGTGACATTTATCCTCCAAGTTTGATCCCCCAAATAAAAAACCCCCGCTAAGAAGTAGCGAGGGTTTAGAAGAAGCGCCTGGCGATGACCGACTTTGGCATGGTTAAATCCACACTATCATAGGCGCTGAATGGTTTCACTTCTGAGTTCGAGATGGGATCAGGTGGTACCCACTTGCTCTGGTCGCCAGGCAATAACTGGTTGTAAGAAAGCTTACAGAACACACTTGGGTGTTATATGGTCAAGTCTCACGGTCAATTAGTACTGGTTAGCTTAACGCATTACTGCGCTTCCACACCCAGCCTATCAACGTTGTAGTCTTCAACGGACCTTTAGGAGTCTTACAGACTCGGGAGATCTCATCTTGAGGGCAGGCTTCCCGCTTAGATGCTTTCAGCGGTTATCCCTTCCGTACTTAGCTACCCGGCAATGCCACTGGCGTGACAACCGGAACACCAGAGGTACGTCCACTCCGGTCCTCTCGTACTAGGAGCAGCTCCTCTCAAATCTCCAACGCCCACGGCAGATAGGGACCGAACTGTCTCACGACGTTCTAAACCCAGCTCGCGTACCACTTTAAATGGCGAACAGCCATACCCTTGGGACCTGCTTCAGCCCCAGGATGTGATGAGCCGACATCGAGGTGCCAAACACCGCCGTCGATATGAACTCTTGGGCGGTATCAGCCTGTTATCCCCGGCGTACCTTTTATCCGTTGAGCGATGGCCCTTCCATTCAGAACCACCGGATCACTAAGACCTACTTTCGTACCTGCTCGACCTGTCAGTCTCGCAGTCAAGCACCCTTTTGCCTTTACACTCATTGCGCGATTTCCGACCGCGCTGAGGGTACCTTCGTGCTCCTCCGTTACTCTTTAGGAGGAGACCGCCCCAGTCAAACTACCCACCATACACTGTCCTCGATCCCGGATTACGGGACCTAGGTTAGAACCTCAAGCATATCAGGGTGGTATTTCAAGGTCGGCTCCACCTGAACTAGCGTCCACGCTTCATAGCCTCCCACCTATCCTACACAGACAAGCTCAAAGTCCAGTGTAAAGCTATAGTAAAGGTGCACGGGGTCTTTCCGTCTTGCCGCGGGTACACTGCATCTTCACAGCGATTTCAATTTCACTGAGTCTCGGGTGGAGACAGTGTGGCCATCGTTACGCCATTCGTGCAGGTCGGAACTTACCCGACAAGGAATTTCGCTACCTTAGGACCGTTATAGTTACGGCCGCCGTTTACCGGGGCTTCGATCAAGAGCTTCGCCTTGCGGCTAACCCCATCAATTAACCTTCCGGCACCGGGCAGGCGTCACACCCTATACTTCCTCTTTCGAGTTTGCAGAGTGCTGTGTTTTTAATAAACAGTCGCAGCCACCTGATTCTTTGCAACCTCTCTCAGCTCCAGTCGCAGGAGCATTCACCTAACAGAGGCGCACCTTCTCCCGAAGTTACGGTGCCATTTTGCCTAGTTCCTTCACCCGAGTTCTCTCAAGCGCCTTAGTATTCTCTACTTGTCCACCTGTGTCGGTTTCCGGTACGGTTCAATGATATCTTATGCTTAGAGGCTTTTCCTGGAAGCTTGGCATCAGCTACTTCTCCTGTACCAAGACAGACATCGTCATCACGTCTCAGAATTAATGAGCATCCGGATTTGCCTAGACACTCTTCCTACACGCTTAAACCAGGACTACCAATCGCCTGGCTAGCTTAGCCTTCTCCGTCCCCCCTTCACAACTATCACAAGTACAGGAATATTAACCTGTTTCCCATCGACTACGCTTTTCAGCCTCGCCTTAGGGGCCGACTCACCCTGCGCCGATTAACGTTGCGCAGGAAACCTTGGACTTTCGGCGTGCGGGTTTTTCACCCGCATTATCGTTACTCATGTCAGCATTCGCACTTCTGATACCTCCAGCAAACTTCTCAATTCACCTTCACGGCTTACAGAACGCTCCTCTACCACTCATACTTGCGTATGCATCCGCAGCTTCGGTGTATAGTTTTAGCCCCGTTACATCTTCCGCGCAGGCCGACTCGACCAGTGAGCTATTACGCTTTCTTTAAAGGATGGCTGCTTCTAAGCCAACCTCCTGGCTGTCTGTGCCTTCCCACATCGTTTCCCACTTAACTATCACTTGGGGACCTTAGCTGGCGGTCTGGGTTGTTTCCCTCTTCACGACGGACGTTATCACCCGCCGTGTGTCTCCCGTGATTACACTTCTCGGTATTCGGAGTTTGCATCGGTTTGGTAAGCCATGACGGCCCCCTAGCCGAAACAGTGCTCTACCCCCAAGCAGTCATTACACGAGGCGCTACCTAAATAGCTTTCGGGGA
Organism: uncultured Gammaproteobacteria bacterium; assembly: GCA_963711205.1. Taxonomy (GTDB): domain Bacteria; phylum Pseudomonadota; class Gammaproteobacteria; order DSM-16500; family DSM-16500; genus Aquicella. The sequence continues at coordinate 597,777 of CAVQDE010000001.1, read as the reverse complement.
GAACCAGCTATCTCCGAGCTTGATTAGCCTTTCACTCCTATCCACACCTCATCCGCTACTTTTTCAACAGTAGTCGGTTCGGGCCTCCAGTCAGTGTTACCCGACCTTCACCCTGGCCATGGATAGATCGCCCGGTTTCGGGTCTACTCACAGCGACTTATCGCCCTATTCAGACTCGGTTTCCCTTCGGCTCCCCTATTCGGTTAAGCTTGCCACTGCAAGTAACTCGCTGACCCATTATACAAAAGGTACGCAGTCACACAGCCTAAGCCATGCT